>NZ_FNDW01000029.1 GCF_900099685.1 Chryseobacterium taeanense
CTCGTATGTTTGCGTAAGAAAGATTTACGTTTTACATAGGATAACAAAAAGCTAAGAGACAGAAGAAATATTTTGTGTCAGGTAGTTAATTTGATTTTAATATACCGTAAAAAGAAAGATTCTCTGTCTCTAAGTTTCTCCAAAATCTGAACAGTACTTAGGGAATGAAAAGTATCCCGGATAATTACGAGAAAAGATTAACAGGAACTGTGGCTTTATAAAAACAATATTATGGAAAAACAGTGTGTTGGTATTGATGTATCCAAGGATTATCTTGATTGCTGTATTGGATGTATAGATTCTGATCAGAATCACAAACTGCAAAAGAGTAAGAGATTTTCGAATAATGAAATTGGTTTTAAGTCATTGTTAAATTGGGTTTCAGATCTTCAGGTTATAGACCATTTAATTTATGTAATGGAAGCCACAGGGGTTTATTATGAAAATCTGATTTATTATCTCACAGAAAATGATTGTAAAGCATCGGTTTTATTGCCTAATATGGTAAAACACTATGTGAAGAGTTTGAATGTAAAGACAAAAACAGATAAAGTAGATGCAGAAGTTTTATGTAGGCTGGGTTTAGAACGAAAACTGGAGTTTTGGCGGAGGCCATCTAAAATCCTGCGAGAACTTAAATTTTTAAGTAGAGAATATCGTGAGATAAAGTATAAGATTCATCAGGTCAAAAACCAGCTTCATGCAAGATTTTACAGCCATCAATGCCCTGAGAATACGGAACGGAGGTTAAAAAAGCAAATTTCGTTACTCGAAACCCAGGTTCTGGAGATCGAAGCAGAGATAAGAATTTTGGTAATGACAGACAGTTCTTTTTATGATAAAATACAGAGAGTGTGTACAATACCTGGGGTGAGTTTTATAACAGTTGTTTGTATTGTTGCTGAAACAAATGCATTTGCTTTAATCTCCAATTCCAAACAACTCTCCAGCTATGCGGGTTTTGATATACAGCATAACCAGTCTGGAAGCAGACAGGGGAAAACAAGGATTTCGAAAAAAGGAAATAGCTTTATTCGGCATGCCCTCTATATGCCGGCATTATGTGCAAGTAGATTTAATCCCTCAATGAAATCTTTCTACAGGAATTTAACTGAACGGAAACCTGCAAAAAAAATAGCGGTAACGGCGGTAGCAAGAAAGTTATTGTGTTTAATCTACATTCTCTGGAAAAAAGATGAAGAGTTTAATATCGATTATGAAGAACATAAAAAAGCAGACAGGGTTTCGCCTGTCTGAACGGGATAAATAATAGCTTTCCCCTAAAATAGTTTAAACAAATTTAAAAAATAATTTGCATATTAACACAGTACCTTTT
>NZ_FNDW01000028.1 GCF_900099685.1 Chryseobacterium taeanense
ATATGTCTTGTCCTGAAATAGCGATACACAAATTTTATCGTTATGGAAAACAATCAAGAAAATCGCTATGTAAAGCGAACCCAAAAAGACTATTCTATGTCTTTAAAGTTTCAAATAGTCCAAGAAATAGAAACAGGCAGGCTCTCTATTTCTGAAGCAACCAGGACGTATGGTGTTCAAAGTAGGAAAACAGTTGTAGAATGGCTCAGGAAATTCGGTAACTTTGATTGGGAGAATCAAAACCCATCCCATATGCCAAAGTCACCCGAACAAAAAATAATGGAACTTGAAGCTCAGGTTAAATTATTAGAAAAGCAAAAAGCTCTTTTGGAAAGGCAAGCTTTTGTAGCCGATAAGAAAGCCATCATCTTTGATATGATGATTGATATTGCCGAACAGGAGTATAAAATTGACATAAGAAAAAACTTACCTCCCGGACAATCGACCATTTTAAAGAAAAAGAACAACAAACAATAAAGTTTGCCTGTACTTTGTTCGGGATAGACAGACAGGTTTATTATAGAAAAATAAAACGTCGTTTTAACAAGCAAAACAAAGCCCGGCTGGTTGTTGATATGGTTTTAGAAATTAGACAGCAAATGCCAAGAATTGGATCTAAAAAGTTATATTATTTATTACATCAAGACTTAAAGGCATTAAAAATTGGCAGGGATAAATTTATTGATATCCTTAGAGCTAATCATTTACTAATCACTCCAAAACGTTCTTATCATATCACCACAAACTCGCACCATCGTTTTAGAAAATATACCAACCAAATAATAGATCTGGAAATAAACAAGCCAGAACAAGTCTGGGTGTCTGATATCACTTATATAGGGAAAAGAGACAAACCCTGTTACCTAAGTCTGATAACAGATGCCTATTCTAAAAAGATCGTTGGTTACAATGTATCTGATAATTTAAACACAGAAAGTAGTTTGGCAGCATTAAGATTAGCCATAAAACAAAGAAAAAACAAGGATTTAATTTTGATACATCATTCCGATAGAGGACTGCAATATTGTGCCAGTGAATATCAAAAAGTATTAAGCAAAAACAGAATAAAACCAAGTATGACACAAAACGCTGATCCGTATGAAAATGCTGTGGCCGAAAGGATAAATGGTATTTTAAAACAAGAATTCAATATTGATAAGTACAATAAGGACTTGCCAATTATGAAACAAATAATAAAAGAAACGGTTGAAATCTATAATCAAAAAAGACCCCATTATTCCAATCACATGCTTACACCTAATCAAATGCATCAGCAAAACTCATTGAAAATGAAAACCTATAAATCAAAAAACACCTGCAAAAAAGTTTTTGCAAGTGTTTAATTAATTATTTTTATCTAACAAATCTGTATCGATTTTTTAGGACTAGTCAATA
>NZ_FNDW01000027.1 GCF_900099685.1 Chryseobacterium taeanense
GCCTTATAAGTGCGACACTGGTTTTGCCTTTGTGATGAAATTTACCGATAAAAAGCAGTAAGCTTTACGCTGTAAGCCTTAAGCTTATAGCCTACTGCCTACAGCTATATACAGCCTTTAGGGTGGTTTTAGCGGTGGGGCTCACCTGTTCCCATTCCGAACACAGAAGTTAAGCCCACCAGCGCCGATGGTACTGCTAACGCGGGAGAGTAGGTCGCCGCCAGTTTTTTTAAAAACCTCATACAATTTGTGTGAGGTTTTTTTATGCATATACCTGAAACCTAATTCCCAGAAAAAGAACCCCAAAAAAAGTAATAAAAGCCAAATTTTAAAAACAACAATTAATAATCTAAAACAGGATTATCCTTCTAAATCTTACTTATTGCTTATTAATACATATCATTAAAGCTGCTATCATCGCTAAGTGTTAACACCATTGCAGATAAAGATTATCATCCATTTCTTGGTGCTTAGCGCTAATTTAATGTTTTTCTATATGCAGTCCTTACATACTTAAAAAATGCAATTTACCTTATTAGAGATTAATATTCTGAACATATAGACTCTAAGATCAATCTGTGACGAACAATTTGAATTATTCCTTCTACCGTAATATATAATTAGATTTTTTTAGCACTAATTATTGTGTTGTTTTAATCTATTATTATATCTATAGGTCATATTTTACTTTCGATAAAGTAAGTTTAAATTATATATCTTCCCAATTTTTAATATTAACTTTTTAAATAGCTAACCCGAGTATGATAGATCAAATTAGTTAGTTCAATAATAAGTTTTACTATCTATTAACCTGCGATAGAATTAAATTGCATTGACACAAAGCTCCTACCCCAATTGAATTCTCTAGAACATTTTATTATAATCTCACCTTCATAAACCTCATATGCTTTCAAAAACCATGAGCGTTTAAATGTTTTTCGATATTTTACGTCTTATTACTTCCGATAAATTGATATTCTTATACATCATTTAGCTTCAATAAGACCATTAGTCGACAAACCTTATAATTTATTTTGAACATTGTGGATAAGTACAAAATTATTTTAATCTATAAAAAGCCAATAAGTTAGACCTATAAATTACCAACAATAAGTTTTTAATATAAACTTTAAGTTAAATATACTTGTTTTGTATTAATGATTTATTCTATTTTTGCCACACTGAAAACGAGAGATAGTAGGTAGCGCAGAGGAGCTTTTAGATAAGCAAAAAAAGAATCTCATGTTTATTAAGGTTAAAATAACCAAAGTAAATAGGTACGGATTAATATTTATAAAGCGGGATATATTTTAGGAAAACTTTTTTAAAATAAATGTTGCGTGATAATAAAATATTAGTATCTTTGCAGTCCCAATTAAAGGGAGCGCGGGAGATTATTGATTAAGGTTTAGAGA
>NZ_FNDW01000024.1 GCF_900099685.1 Chryseobacterium taeanense
TCCACAATTCTGCCATTTCTGCGTACAGGAACTACAAGATAGCTTTCGTCAAACTTATCCATCGTCATTGCATATTCCCATAATGGTGCTCCATGTTCTTTCCGGATCTCATTTTCATTTTCTTCGTAGATTTTAATAATATTTTTGATGTAGATTTCATCCTCTTTCCAAAGACTTTTAGAGTGATACTCTTCAGAAGCGGAGGCAGAATAGATTTCATCATGTACACAGGAGTTGAGAAGAAAAAGAAACACTGCTATGAAAGACAGCCATGAAATTTTTTTCGTCATAGTTATTTTGTGTTTATTTATAATAAAAACCTCCGAAGAGGTTTTATATTATTGTTTTATCATTGTAAATTCACCAATCGGCAAAGAAAAATCTGCGGGAGGGTTTTGTGTTTCTACATCATAGACAACACTATTCGGGTTTGCAATTTTTACTTGTAATACCTGCTGTCCATTTATAACAGTTCTTCTCATAAGAATATCTGCATATCTATTAGTTAATTTATCTGTAATAGTTAATCTTACTCTTTTTTCATTTGGATTGCATTGAGGACATTTCCAAAGTCTATGATTAATGTTTGATATAATACTATTTCCTGCTATACAATGTCTTAAATATTGATTAGAGTAGACAATATCCAAATTAGATAAGGTATTAATTTTCTCTACACCATTTTTTATATATTGATATTCTCCAATTATCATATCTTCATAATGTAAGCCTGTAGATTGCTTTATCATTTTCTTTAAAATAATCTTAAAACTTGTAGTTCCATTATTATAAATGTATGTTCCTTGAAATGGGTCTAATAAATTATTAATATCTTTTTTATAATAGTCATAATAAGTATTATTAGATGTTGAATAAGTGGTGTCATTAATATCAATTACAGTTTGAGATTTTGTAATAATCGATATTAATATAATTAAGATTACATATATATTTTTCATGTGTTTATTTTTAATTACAGTTAATAGGTTGTACTTGGGCATTGGGAATATTAGATGTTATTTGTAATTTACTAAATCCAGTTAAATCATTATTCGCTTTATATAAACCAATATTAGTTCCAAAATTGAATTGCAAGAATACACTTTCATAGTTTGGATTAGTTTTATTTGCTTCTTGGTCATATTTTATTTGTAATAAGTAATCCATCCTTGTTTTTATTTCCTCATGGCTACATCCAATATTCTCAGGATTATTAAATGTATCTTCCATCATTGTACCTATATTTTCAAAAGCAATCATATAGGTTTGTTTAACTCCATTATCATCCTGGCAAACTAATACCAGGCTTGATTGTCCGCTGTTAGCAGTAGAAGACTTCATTTCCAATGTATATAATGTATAAATATCTGACCAGGAAAACATTGGATATGTAATGTTAGGATGAGTGTGAACTGCGCTGTAATAAGTTCCCCCTGCTTTTACAGGTAGCATAGCATCTGCAACATAAGGAGCTACTTCAGTTGTAATATTTCCTGCATTGTCCTTTTTGAGATAGATTCCTGCTTCTCCTGTGCTGCTGTTGTTAATATAAGCGTACATTCCATTTTTAATTAAGGGCTTTAAATTAGCTTTTGTAATGTCAAGTAAATTTTTTCCTTTCTCACAAGGTGTTTTGTTTATTGCAATACTATCTGCAGGATTTTCATATCCTCCGCCCAAAGGTGGATAGTCATACCCTACGTTTCCACTGCCATCATCCGGATTTTCAAAAGTATCG
>NZ_FNDW01000023.1 GCF_900099685.1 Chryseobacterium taeanense
ATAGGCTATAAATCTACGGGTAATTAGTACTACTCGGCTATGACATTACTGCCTTTACACCTGTAGCCTATCAACGTGGTCATCTCCCACGACCCTTAAAAGATGTCTCATCTTGAGGCGAGTTTCACACTTATATGCTTTCAGTGTTTATCTCTTCCAAACATAGCTACTCAGCGGTGCACCTGGCGGTACAACTGATACACCAGAGGTTTGTTCAATTCGGTCCTCTCGTACTAGAATCAAGCCCTCTCAAACATCTAACGCCCGCAATAGATAGAGACCGAACTGTCTCACGACGTTCTGAACCCAGCTCGCGTGCCACTTTAATGGGCGAACAGCCCAACCCTTGGGACCTTCTCCAGCCCCAGGATGTGACGAGCCGACATCGAGGTGCCGAACCTCCCCGTCGATGTGAGCTCTTGGGGGAGACTAGCCTGTTATCCCCGGAGTACCTTTTATCCTATGAGCGATGGCCCTTCCATACGGAACCACCGGATCACTATGTCCTGCTTTCGCACCTGATCGACTTGTAGGTCTCACAGTCAAGCACCCTTATGCCATTACACTCTACGCACGGTTACCAAGCGTGCTGAGGGTACCTTTGAAAGCCTCCGTTACTCTTTTGGAGGCGACCACCCCAGTCAAACTACCCACCACGCAATGTCCTTCTAAAAGAAGTTAGGCTCCAAGTAAGTAAAGGGTGGTATTTCAACGTCGGCTCCACAAACACTAGCGTGCCTGCTTCAAAGCCTCCCACCTATCCTACACATTACTTACTCAAAGTCAATACGAAGTTATAGTAAAGGTTCACAGGGTCTTTTCGTCCCATTGCGGGTAATCGGCATCTTCACCGATACTACAATTTCACCGAGCTCGTGGCTGAGACAGTGCCCAGATCGTTACACCATTCGTGCAGGTCGGAACTTACCCGACAAGGAATTTCGCTACCTTAGGACCGTTATAGTTACGGCCGCCGTTTACTGGGGCTTCAGTCAAACGCTTCGCTTACGCTAACGCCCTTCCTTAACCTTCCAGCACCGGGCAGGTGTCAGACCCTATACAGCATCTTTCGATTTAGCAGAGTCCTGTGTTTTTGATAAACAGTCGCCTGGGCCTCTTCACTGCGGCCAGCATTGCTGCTGGCGTCTCTTCTTCCGAAGTTACGAGACTATTTTGCCTAGTTCCTTAGCCACGACTCACTCGAGCACCTTAGGATTCTCTCCTCGACCACCTGTGTCGGTTTTGGTACGGGTTGCTTCACTTCGGCTTTTCTTGGATCCGATTTCACTATAACAGCTTCGCCCGAAGGCTAGGCCTTGACACTTCCGTCCGTCTTCAATAGCTACGTCGAACCGTCCCCTTTTTAGTGTGAGCAAGTATGGGAATATTAACCCATTGTCCATCCACTACCCCTTTCGGGTTCGCGTTAGGTCCCGACTAACCCTCAGCTGATTAGCATGGCTGAGGAAACCTTAGTCTTTCGGTGAGGGGGTTTCTCGCCCCCTTTATCGTTACTTATGCCTACATTTTCTTTTCTATAAGCTCCACAATACCTCACAGTACTGCTTCGGCGCCGATAGAATGCTCTCCTACCAGATATAATATAATTATAAATCCATAGCTTCGGTATTCTGTTTATGCCCGATTATTATCCATGCCGGACCGCTCGACTAGTGAGCTGTTACGCACTCTTTAAATGAATGGCTGCTTCCAAGCCAACATCCTAGCTGTCAATGCAGTCCAACCGCGTTGCTTCAACTTAACAGAAATTTGGGGACCTTAGCTGTTGGTCTGGGTTCTTTCCCTCTCGGACATGGACCTTAGCACCCATGCCCTCACTGCCGACCATCATTTATTAGCATTCGGAGTTTGTCAGGAATTGGTAGGCGATGAAACCCCCGCATCCAATCAGTAGCTCTACCTCTAATAAACTATAAATCGACGCTGCACCTAAATGCATTTCGGAGAGTACGAGCTATCTCCCAGTTTGATTGGCCTTTCACCCCTACCCACAGGTCATCCGAAGACTTTTCAACGTCAACCGGTTCGGTCCTCCACTTTGTGTTACCAAAGCTTCAACCTGCCCATGGGTAGATCACAAGGTTTCGCGTCTAATCCTACTAACTATCCGCCCTATTCAGACTCGCTTTCGCTCCGGCTCCGTAACTTAATTACTTAACCTCGCTAGTAAAATTAACTCGTAGGCTCATTATGCAAAAGGCACGCCGTCACAGAATTAATCTGCTCCGACCGCTTGTAGGCGTACGGTTTCAGGTTCTATTTCACCCTTCTATTCGAAGTGCTTTTCACCTTTCCTTCACAGTACTTGTTCACTATCGGTCTTTCAGGAGTATTTAGCCTTGGAGGATGGTCCCCCCATATTCAGACAGGATTTCACGTGTCCCGCCCTACTCATTTATCACTCTAATATGCCTTTCATATACGGGGCTTTCACCCTCTATGGCTGTTCTTTCCAGAACATTCTATTAAACATATAAAAGCTTTTGGGCTAATCCGCTTTCGCTCGCCACTACTTACGGAATCTCTTCGATTTCTTTTCCTCCGGGTACTTAGATGTTTCAGTTCTCCGGGTTTGCTCCCATTGCTGGGTGACATGTCTTCAACATGCCGGGTTGCCCCATTCGGATATCTACGGATCAATTCGTGTGTGCCAATCCCCGTAGCTTTTCGCAGCTTACCACGTCCTTCGTCGCCTCTGAAAGCCTAGGCATCCGCCATACGCCCTTAACGATTTCTTTCCTATTTTTAGGTTACTCAAGCACTTATAAGTGCTCGGTTTTCTCTTTGTGATGTCTTTACCGTTAATGTCAATGATCTTAATTTTCTTTCCTTCCGTTTGATGAACAGATGTTGTTTTTGGCTCCATCCGTAACTTTTAAATCAAACTTCAAAAACTGTGGAGAATAAGGGAGTCGAACCCTTGACCTCCTGCGTGCAAGGCAGGCGCTCTAGCCAGCTGAGCTAATTCCCCCTCTAGGTGCCGCAGGCTCTAGGCTATAAGCTTTAGGCTAACGCCTACTGCTTGAAGCTTAATGCTTACCGCTTTAATTAGTAGTCTCGGGCAGGCTCGAACTGCCGACCTCTACATTATCAGTGTAGCGCTCTAACCAGCTGAGCTACGAGACTCTGTTATGAGTGATAAGTGATAAGTGATGAATGATATAATTGCTATAGTCATTCCCTTCTCTCACCTCTCTTCTCAATCTCTTATCCCTTATACTAATTTCTAGTGGGTTTTATCTTTTTTATAATTGATAATCAATGGTTGATGATGGATGTTTTACATCATTTATCGCTTATCAATTATCATTTATATATAGCAACCAATAAAAAACTAAAGCTTTACTTTGAAGTAAGTGCTTGTATCTTGCGATACTAATTTTGTTTATCGTCAATAGACGCTCTAAAATGAGATGTTCCAGCCGCACCTTCCGGTACGGCTACCTTGTTACGACTTAGCCCTAGTTACCTGTTTTACCCTAGGCAGCTCCTTTTACGGTCACCGACTTCAGGTACCCCAGACTTCCATGGCTTGACGGGCGGTGTGTACAAGGCCCGGGAACGTATTCACCGCGCCATGGCTGATGCGCGATTACTAGCGATTCCAGCTTCATAGAGTCGAGTTGCAGACTCCAATCCGAACTGAGACCGGCTTTCGAGATTCGCATCACATCGCTGTGTAGCTGCCCTCTGTACCGGCCATTGTATTACGTGTGTGGCCCAAGGCGTAAGGGCCGTGATGATTTGACGTCATCCCCACCTTCCTCTCTACTTGCGTAGGCAGTCTTACTAGAGTCCTCAACTTAATGGTAGCAACTAGTAACAGGGGTTGCGCTCGTTGCAGGACTTAACCTAACACCTCACGGCACGAGCTGACGACAACCATGCAGCACCTTGAAAATTGTCCGAAGAAAAACCCATTTCTGAGCCTGTCAATTCCCATTTAAGCCTTGGTAAGGTTCCTCGCGTATCATCGAATTAAACCACATAATCCACCGCTTGTGCGGGCCCCCGTCAATTCCTTTGAGTTTCAAACTTGCGTTCGTACTCCCCAGGTGGCTAACTTATCACTTTCGCTTAGTCTCTGAAGCCGAAGCCCCAAAAACGAGTTAGCATCGTTTACGGCGTGGACTACCAGGGTATCTAATCCTGTTCGCTCCCCACGCTTTCGTCCATCAGCGTCAGTTAAGACATAGTGACCTGCCTTCGCAATTGGTGTTCTAAGTAATATCTATGCATTTCACCGCTACACTACTTATTCCAGCCACTTCTACCTTACTCAAGACACGCAGTATCAATGGCAGTTTCACAGTTGAGCTGTGAGATTTCACCACTGACTTACGCATCCGCCTACGGACCCTTTAAACCCAATAAATCCGGATAACGCTTGCACCCTCCGTATTACCGCGGCTGCTGGCACGGAGTTAGCCGGTGCTTATTCGTACAGTACCTTCAGCTATCTACACGTAGATAGGTTTATCCCTGTACAAAAGAAGTTTACAACCCATAGGGCCGTCGTCCTTCACGCGGGATGGCTGGATCAGGCGCTAACCCATTGTCCAATATTCCTCACTGCTGCCTCCCGTAGGAGTCTGGTCCGTGTCTCAGTACCAGTGTGGGGGATCACCCTCTCAGGCCCCCTAAAGATCATCGACTTGGTGAGCCGTTACCTCACCAACTATCTAATCTTGCGCGTGCCCATCTCTATCCACCGGAGTTTTCAATAATCCACGATGCCGTAAATTATATTATGGAGTATTAATCTTCCTTTCGAAAGGCTATCCCCCTGATAAAGGCAGGTTGCACACGTGTTCCGCACCCGTACGCCGCTCTCAAGATCCCGAAAGATCTCTACCGCTCAGCTTGCATGTGTTAGGCCTCCCGCTAGCGTTCATCCTGAGCCAGGATCAAACTCTCCATTGTATGTTTGTCTGACTCACTCAAAGTTTTTTAACGCTTTAGTTTTTCCTTACTTGGTTGTTATATTGTATGTCAATGATCTTTATATCTTCCGCTTTATATCGAAGCAATCTCTCTGTCAGTGTTACTCCGTATTTGCGAGTGCAAAAGTAAAAAATTATTTTAAACTGACCAAATGTTTTTGAAGAAAATTTTAAAGTTTTTCTAGTAACCTTAATTCCTCTCTAAACCTTAATCAATAATCTCCCGCGCTCCCTTTAATTGGGACTGCAAAGATACTAATATTTTATTATCACGCAACATTTATTTTAAAAAA
>NZ_FNDW01000025.1 GCF_900099685.1 Chryseobacterium taeanense
TCCACGATTCTGCCATTTCTGCGTACAGGAACTACAAGATAGCTTTCGTCAAACTTATCCATCGTCATTGCATATTCCCATAATGGTGCTCCATGCTCTTTCCGGATCTCATTTTCATTTTCTTCGTAGATTTTAATAATATTTTTGATGTAGATTTCATCCTCTTTCTAGAGACTTTTAGAGTGATACTCTTCAGAAGCGGAGGCAGAATAGATCTCATCATGTACACACGAATTGAGAAGAAAAAGAAACACTGCCATGAAAGACAGCCATGAAATTTTTTTCGTCATAGTTATTTTGTGTTTATTTATTATAAAAACCTCCGAAGAGGCTTAAATTATTGCTTTGTAAGTGTAATATCTTTAGGGAAATTAATAGGAAAATCTCCATACTGATCTACATAGGCATTGTGCTGACAATTGGGATCGATAATACTTGGAAGATATTCGAAGTGTAAAGTCATTTGGTTTCCTATGAAACTCGTAATATCTAGTGTTGCAGTTTTTCTACACATATTTTTAGGATAGAAATATAATCGTTTTATATTTCCATTTTTTAAATTAAATCCAATTCCATCAAATTCAGGATGCTCATAATCAAAGTTCGAAATTCGATCTATTTCAACATTTCCACTCAAATTAATTACCTTTCTTTCTCCTAAAATCATATCCCTGTAATTATAATTAGAATCATTTCCTAATTTATATTTATTTTTTCTTAAGTCTAAATATAATGTTTTTCCGTTCCATGTTCCTTTCCATAAACCAACATATTTATCCAGTTCACCGTCCAAATCTTTATAATACGCTCCGTTAGGAACATCTTCTTTGTAATTAAGAGGATATATTTGTGCCTTACAAGAAATTGTAAAAATTGATAATAGTATTAATAATATTTGTTTCATAATTTTATTTTTTTTAATTCGGACAATCAGTTTCTTTTCGTGTTCCATTTACTAAAGTTAATGATGAATTTCCATTGGTTGTAGTTTTATAAAGTTTCAATCCATTCATGTTCATTTTATCATTCATGAATTTCAGAAATTCTGTTTCTAATCTTTCCATGTCAAAATTTGCAATTCCACTTACATTTCCTACAGTCACTGCCTTATTTAAATACTTGTATGTATAATCTCTGTCTAAATCCTCTAATTGTTGTTGTGTGTAATTTGGCAAAGGAGCGGTAGATGTTCCATCAAAATTGAAAGAGTAATTTCCATTACTTGTTACTAAGGTAAATGTAAGATTATTTAATGGTATCTTAGGAGTATTCGTAGGTACTGCGTTCCAATTCTGGGCCCAGACAATCCATTGGTTAAAGAAGATGATATCATCTGGTGAAAACATTGGATACAATCCGTCATAATGTGAATGCATTAATGTTATCGTGTTTGAGAATGCTTTAAGATCCACTTGTTGTGTCCCAGGTTTATTTTGTAACATCTGATTCTGTAAAGATCCATTGGAGTTAGTACCTATCCTATAGCCGCTTTCATAACTGTCACCAGTTTTTCCCTCAAGAGAAGTTATATTATTTTTAAATGTAATATTAGAGGTCTGTGCTTTCAACTTATCGCAAGGTGTTTTGTTTACCACAATACTATCTGCAGGATTTTCATATCCTCCGCCCAAAGGTGGATAGTCATACCCTACGTTTCCACTGCCATCATCCGGATTTTCAAAAGTATCG
>NZ_FNDW01000010.1 GCF_900099685.1 Chryseobacterium taeanense
ATAAATATTTTGGGAGGACTAACAGCATATTGTTTCTTTCCAAAGAAACCGTCACTCAACTTGAAAAAGGTAAATGACGGTCAACTATTTTTAAAATTTGCTTAAACCGAACTCAGGTTAAATTTACGAAATTTTCAAATAGTAGTGATAAAAATTTTATTATGTTAATTAATGATAGATAACTCAAAAACAGAATATTATAGTTTTTTGATGCAAAGACTTTTGCCGTCAAGTTTTCTGATGGTAATATTGAAAAAAAACTTTTTCCAATAAATTTTAAAGTATGAATATTATGTTATATTAAAGAGAAGTAATATTCATGGATTTTATTCAATAAATTTGGATTTATTACTTAAAGTGGACATTTAATTATGGATAAATATGAAATATTGGAAGTATTGAAACGAAGGTTGGCAGAAAAAATTCAGAAATTCGAACAACTGATTGAAAGTACAAGAGCTTCGAATAACGATACCAAAAGTTCAATGGGAGATAAATATGAAACGGGGCGGGAAATGCTGCAGCAGGAAATCAATAACTTACAAAGACAACTGAATGAAGCGACGAATCAGCAGACAGCACTTCAGAAAATCAATGCCGATCCCTGTACGAAAGTACAAAACGGAGCACTGGTGAAAACAGACAGAGGACTATTCTATATTTCAGCTTCCGTTGGAGAAATTATTTATGATAATCAGAAAATCATGACTGTTTCTTTAGAATCTCCCTTAGTCAAATCTATGTCAGCATTAAGTAAAGGTCAAAATTTTTCCCTCAACAATAATTCCCAGACGATCATAGAAATTTGGTAACGATTTACGAGAGTGAAAAGCTTATTTTTTAACTCAGATTAATATTTCACCAAAGAATTTTAAGAAAACTTTATTGCTTACTTTGGAAGCATTTTGCTGGTTTTGACGTAAATTGTGGTATCAAATTATTACAAATAATAAAATATCATTATGGGAATTTTAGAAAACAAAGTCGCCCTTGTAACAGGAGCCGGATCAGGAATCGGATTGTCCGTTGCTCATTCGTATGCAAAAGAAGGAGCCAAAGTAATCGTATCAGACATCAACGAAGAACATGGTAAAAAGGCTGTAGAAGAAATTAAGGCAGATGGTGGTGAAGCTGCATTTGTAAAGGCAGATACTTCAAAGGCAGAAGAAGTGGAAGCTTTAATAAAGAAAACGGTAGAAATCTATGGCAGACTTGATATTGCATGCAACAATGCCGGAATCGGTGGAGAGCAGGCTCTGACCGGCGATTATAGTCTCGACAGCTGGAGAAAAGTTCTGAGTGTAAATCTTGATGGTGTTTTTTATGGCTGTAAGTATCAGTTAGAGCAAATGGAGAAAAACGGGGGTGGCGTTATTGTTAATATGGCATCCATCCACGGAACTGTTGCAGCGCCGCTTTCATCGGCATATACTGCTGCGAAACATGCCGTAGTAGGACTTACAAAAAATATAGGTGCGGAGTATGGGCAGAAAAATATCCGTTGCAATGCAGTAGGGCCTGCTTATATTGATACTCCTCTTTTAGAAATGCTGAGCGAAGAAATGCGAAATGCTCTCATCACCAAACACCCGATGGGCAGACTCGGAAAACCTGAAGAAGTTGCTGAACTTGTGCTATTTCTAAGTTCGGAAAAATCTTCATTCATGACCGGAGGATACTATCTTGTAGATGGCGGTTATACAGCGGTTTAATAAAAATCATACTTTTTTTCAATATAAAGCGTCCATCAAAATGGATGCTTTTTTTAATTCATTTTTAAATTTCTTTCTTTAAATTTGAGGCATAAATCATTTTTTCAATGCAGAACTACCTAGACCTTTTACAGCATATTTTAGATAACGGAACAGACAAAACCGATAGAACCGGAACGGGAACGAGAAGTGTTTTCGGTTATCAGCTGAGATATGATCTTTCAAAAGGCTTTCCTCTTGTAACGACGAAAAAGGTGCACCTGAAATCTATTATCTATGAGCTGTTGTGGTTTTTAAAAGGAGATACCAATATTAAATATTTAAAAGATAACGGTGTTTCTATCTGGGACGAATGGGCTAATGAAAACGGTGATCTGGGACCGGTTTACGGTGCACAGTGGAGAAGCTGGAATGGAGCCGATGGAAAAGTGGTAGACCAGATTACGGAAGTGATCGATCAGATCAAAAAAAATCCGGATTCCAGAAGACTGATTGTCTCTGCATGGAATGTTGCGGAAATCCCGAATATGGCTTTAGCGCCTTGTCATGCATTATTTCAGTTTTATGTAGCAGATGGGAAACTGTCGCTACAGCTTTATCAAAGAAGTGCTGATGTTTTTCTTGGAGTCCCTTTCAATATTGCAAGCTATGCTTTATTGCTGATGATGGTCGCGCAGGTTTGCGATCTGGAAGTTGGCGATTATGTGCATACTTTCGGTGATGTTCATATTTATAATAATCATTTTGAACAGGTTAAAAAACAACTTTCCAGAGAAACAAGGCCTTTGCCGACGATGAAACTTAATCCTGAAATTAAAGATATTTTTGATTTTGATTTTGAAGACTTTACATTGGAAAATTACGATCCGCATCCCGGAATTAAAGCACCTGTTGCGATTTGATATTTTTTGAATTAATATTTCAGATATTATTTTATAATTGCTGTCATTCTGTTATTTTTGATTTGAAATTTCATTCCGGATTCTTCAACGATGGTGAAAAAGTCATGGAAATAAAGTAATAGATGACATCGCAAAAGCAAATATCTCACTGGATTTTACCGTAATATAAATTTTATAAATTAATACTAAAAAGTGAAGCTCAAAACTTCACTTTTTTTTGTAACATCTTCAGAAATTTTTCAACTCATTTGTTAAATCTCAGAATATGTTTAAAAAGTTACTTTTTCTCTCAGCAATAAGTTTTTCAAATATTGCATTTTCTCAACAAAGTGTAAAAGAAAAATTGGGAAATTACTTTGATTCTCTGTTTGTACACCATAAAGTAATGGGAAGTTTTGCCATTGCAGAAGATAATCGGCCGACTTTCATTAAAGTGGTCGGATTTTCCGATGTTGAAAAAAAGCAAAAAGCAAATGTGGAAACGCAATACCGAATTGGCTCGATCAGCAAAATGTTTACCGCAGTTTTGATGATGAAAGCTGTTGAAGAGAAAAAGATTTCTTTAGACAAAAAATTATCAGATTTTTATCCTGAAATTCCAAATGCTGATAAAATCACGATCGAAAATTTATTGCAGCATAGAACCGGAATTCACAACTTAACCAACGAAGCAGAATATTGGCAATACAATACAAAACCTCAGACAGAAAGTAGTTTAGTCAATATCATTAAAAAATATAAAAGTGATTTTGAACCTGGCTCGAAGTATGAATACAGCAATTCTAACTATATTTTATTAGGTTTTATTCTTGAAAAAATATATAAAAAAACGTACGCTGAATTAATTAAATCTAAAATCACAAAACCTTTAAAATTAACTTTAACAGAAGTTGGTGGAAAAATCGACACGTCAAAAAATCAGGCAAAATCTTACGAGTTTACCAACGGAAAATATGAACTTTCATCTGAAACGGACATGACCATTCCTATTGGTGCAGGAAATATCATCTCAACTCCGAGAGATCTTTTAAACTTTATTCTTGGTTTGGAACAGGGAAAATTAGTAAAAAAAGAAAGTCTGGAAAAAATGAAACATTTTATAGACGATTATGGATACGGTTTGTTGAAGGTTCCTTTTGATAAGCATTGGGGATTCGGTCACACCGGAGGAATCGATAAATTCAGTTCGGCCTTATTTTATTTTCCGGATTTGAAGGTTGCGGTAGCTTTTAGTACCAATCAATCGGACATGGATACAAATGAAATTTCAATTAAAATGATTGAAACTGCAATCGGAAAAGATTTCGAAATTCCAAGTTTTAAAACAATGGAAATTCCGGAAAATGAGCTTCAAAAATATGCAGGAACATATTCTTCTCCTGATATCCCCTTAAAAATTAATATCTTTATCAAGGATAAAAAACTGATGGCACAGGCAACCGGACAAGGCGCATTTCCTTTAGAAGCGACTTCAAATACCAGGTTTAAATTCGATACAGCTGGAATTGTCGTTGAATTTTTCCCCGCAAAAAATCAGTTTATCATCATGCAGGGTGGAACGAAAAACACATTCGCAAAAGAATAATACAATGAAATATTTAAAAATAAATATTGAAAAGACTGCGGATATTGAAGCATTGAAAAACGCAGTACTTCAAATGAAAGGTGTGGATTCCGTAGAAATCATCGACGATGAAAACCCTGAAAGCGAACTGAAAAAAGCGTTTGCAAAGACTAAAGAACAGTTCAAAAAAGGAGATTACGAAACCCTGGTCAATGACATCTTTGATATTTTAACAAAAAAATAATTTTTAATCATAATGAAAAAAGCCATTTTATCAATCGCTCTTTTGGGAATTTTCTTTTCCACAAATGTGGCGGCACAAACTGAAACTTCCGGAAGAGAAAAGGTCTACAGAGCCACTCACACGAAAGCAACAGAACTTAAACATACCAAACTAAAAGTAAATTTCGACTATCAGAAAGAGCAGATGAACGGTGAAGAATGGCTCACTGCATCTCCTTTTTTCTACCCGACCGGCGAACTAACGCTGGATGCCAAAGGAATGCTAATTCACGAAGTAGCGCTGGATACGAATGGCAAAAAATCTCCCTTAAAATATGACTATAAAAATGATGTATTAAAAATCACTTTAGATAAAACGTACACAAAAAATCAGGATTATACAGTTTACATCAAATACACAGCCCGTCCGAATGAAGTAAAACAGGAAGGTAGCGCTGCGATTAATGATGCTAAAGGACTGTACTTCATCAATCCGCAAGGGAAAGAAGCCGATAAACCTACACAAATATGGACGCAAGGCGAAACAGAATCCTCCTCAGCATGGTTTCCTACCATTGATAAACCGAATCAGAAAAGTACACAGGAAATTTATATGACAGTTCCTGATAAATATGTAACCCTTTCAAACGGTATCCTTAAAGATTCCCAAAAAGAATCAAACGGATTGAGAACGGATCATTGGGTAATGGATAAGAGACATTCTACCTATTTATTTTTCATGGGAGTGGGAGAGTATGCCATCGTGAAGGACAAATGGAGAAATATCCCAGTCGATTATTATATTGAAAAGAAATACGAACCTTATGCAAAGCAGATCTACGGAAATACTCCGGAAATGATTGAATTCTTTTCTAAAAAATTAGGATATGACTATCCATGGGCAAAATATGCACAGATTTCTGGTAGAGATTACGTAAGTGGAGCGATGGAAAATACTACAGCAACCCTTCATGGAAGTGATATTCTCCAAAAGCCGGGACAGCTCATCGATGAAAATACATGGGAAGATACTATCGCGCACGAATTGTTTCACCATTGGTTTGGAGATCTTGTAACCGCAGAAAGCTGGAGTAATCTTACAGTAAACGAGTCATTTGCCAATTATTCGGAATATCTCTGGAACGAATATAAATACGGAAAAGATCAGGCAGATTATCATCAGATGAAAGATGTTAATATGTACATCCATAATCCCGGAGACTTTAAGAAAGATCTTGTAAGGTTTAATTATGATTCACGCGAAGATGTTTTTGATTTGGTAACCTATCAGAAAGGCGGCGGAATTCTTCATATGCTCAGAAATTATCTTGGCGATGATGCATTCTTTGCCGGAATACAAGATTATCTGAAAACCAATGAATACCAGAACGCAGAAGCTCATCAGCTGAGACTTTCATTTGAAAAAGTATCAGGGAAAGATCTGAACTGGTTCTTTAACCAATGGTATTTCGGAAGCGGAAACCCTAAAATCAATTATTCTTACACCTTTGAGCCGGTAAAAAAACAGATTGCAGTAACTGTTGAGCAGACTCAGGAACAGCCGTTCCAGTTTCCTTTGGCGATCGATGTTTACGAAAACGGAAAGCCGAAGAGATATAATGTTTGGGTAAACGCCGAAGCAAAAAATACATTTAATTTTGATGTTACTAAAAATGCCGATCTTGTAAATATTAATGCAGATGGCGTTTTACTGGCTGATATCCAGGACACAAAGACTCCGGAACAGTATCTTATGCAGTTTACAGGGTCTAAAGAATTTAAAAGCAAATATGCAGCTTTGAACGGCATTAAAGATCAGTTAGGAAAAAATCCTGCAGCGACAAAATTATTAGCCGCAGCGATTAAAGATCCGTTCTTCAGAACAAGAATAAGAGCATTGCAGTTGATGGATCTTTCCAATGCTGAACAGTTGAAAGCTTTAGGTAGCGATGTTGAAAAACTGGCAACCAACGATCCTAAAACACTCGTTCAGGCTGCTGCAATTTCAGCGTTGGCAAAAACAAAAGATAAAAAATATATGCCGGTTTTTGAAAAAGGAGCCAATGCTGTTTCCAATGCGGTAAAAGGAAGTTCGGTCGGAGCTATCGTAGCGATCGATCCTGCAAAGGCTGGTACGTATGCCGATAAAATCGACATGGAAGGCGCTTCAGAAACACTTGCTGCACAGATGTTGCCGATTATAGTTCAAAACAAAGTAGCTTCTCAGATGGCTAATATTGCTCAGTTTGCAGCGTTTTATCCATTCATCAAATTCCAGAATCCTGAATTGGGAAAATCTGCTGAGGAAGGTTACAATTGGATCATGAGCTCAGATAATTTAAAAGCTACAGAAAGTATTACAAAAATGTTAAGCCGTGCGAAAGGTCAAATCGGAAACAATCCGCAGGTAAAAATGATGATATCCCAGATGCTGAAAGACGGTCTTAACAAGAAAATGGAAGTTCTGAAACAGAACCCTCAGAACGCCGCAAGCATTAACAAACAAATTGATCTTATTAATAAAGCGATTGAAGATTTTAAATAAATAATAAGAATTCATCTCAAATTATGATAACCGCTATTTTGTAGCGGTTATTTTCTTATGTTAATTATTAAATTAAATTTAATAATTGCTTATTTATTTGATTGTAATGTTTTAAAATTGTAATTTTGATTGCGAATATAATAATAAGTTGATTCGTGTATTTTGATGAGGAAACTTATAATTCTGTTAATAATTTACAATCAAGCATCTCCCTGGAGGTGCTTTTATATGCAATAAAAACCAGATTTTCTTTATCTAATATAAATCATACTTTGTAAATTTCATAACAATCATTACTGATTAAACGTTTACATTTTTTAAATTCGTATTAAAATTAAAAAAATATGACTTTTGGAATTGAGGCAGCAAGCTATTATGTGCCGTCTTTGTATTTGGAAATTAAAGATTTAGCTGAAAAGAGAGGAATTGATCCTGCTAAACTTGAAAAAGGATTAGGTCTTCATAAAATGGGCTTTCCTGATGTACACGAAGATGCAGCGACTTTTGCGGCAGAAGCGCTCTTAAAATTAATAGAAGACTACCAGCTCAATCCAAAAGAAATCGCAAGAATTTATCTGGGAACCGAAAGTGCCCTGGATGCAGCAAAACCAACCGCTTCTTATGCGATGCAGATGGTAGAGGAAGTTCTGGAACCAAAATTCGGCAGCAGATGCTTCAAAAACTGTGACGTTGTAGATATGACGTTCGCCTGTATCGGAGCGGTAGATGCGCTTCATAATTCACTCGATTTTGTACGGGTGAATCCTGACAAGAAAGCAGTGGTAATTGCAAGCGATTACGCAAAATATGAACTGGCTTCTTCCGGTGAATATACACAAGGCGGAGGGGCGGTGGCTGTTTTGATATCGTCAAAACCGGATCTGATCGAAATTGAAAATCATTGGGGAATTGCTACAGAGAGTGTCTTCGATTTCTTTAAACCAAGACGGCATTTTAAAAAAGAAGAATTAGTAAACGCTCCCGAAAGTTATCCTGAAAAAATAGAAGTTTTTACCGATGAACCTGTATTTGATGGTCAGTATTCCAATCAGTGTTATCAGGATAGAATCAGGGAAGCATATGAGCATTATAAGGAACTGACAGGAAAAAACAAACCTTATGAAAACTGGAAATACCTGATTTTTCATCTTCCGTATGCTTTCCATGGCAAAAGGGTTTTCACGGAAATTTACAGTTTGGAAAACGGCTTGTCTTATGCAACTCCTGAAGAGCAAAAAGCGGTGGCAAAATCTGAAGAATACATCAGCTTTATTAATGAGAAAATCGAAAAGTCACAAAGAGCTTCTTCAGAAATAGGAAATATGTACACAGCATCCATTTTTATGGCAATGCTTTCAGCGTTGCAGACTTCTTTTAATGAAAATGAAGAACTGAAAGGACAGGAAATCGGATTTTTAGGATACGGAAGCGGTTCGAAATCAAAAGTTTTTGCAGGCAAAGTTTCTGAAAACTGGAAAAATGTTGTGGCAAAATGGAATCTCTTTGATGAATTGAAAAACAGAAAAGCAATTGATTTTGAAACGTATGAACAACTTCACAGAAAACAAATTCAGGAATCGGTAAACAAAAATTATAAAGGTTTTGGGTTAAAGTATGTTGAACTTGAAAATCCTGTTTTGAAAGGAGCAAGATATTATCATTATCAAAAATAAACTATTCTAAAGCATCTCAATCAAAGGGATGCTTTTTTGCTGACTTTAATACACAATGATTCAATAGTATCTTTTGGAGGAATCACCACAGTTACTGAGATATTGTAGTTTTATCTTGATAACTCTTCGGCGTGACACCAACAAACTGTTTGAAAACTCTAGTAAAATAGTTGGTATCTGAAAAACCAGTCTGGTAAGCAGTTTCTTTTATGCTGTTTTGGTTTTTTAAGAGCTCTTTAGCCCTGCTGATTCTTTCCTGAAGGATAAATTCATTAGGCGAAGTTCCCAGCTCATCTTTAAACATTCTGAAGAAATTCGATTTACTCACATACGCAAGCTTTGCAATGCTTTCAATGGAAAGTTTCTGATGAAGATTCTTTTTGATGTAATCTACTGCGAAACCTATTCTGGATTTATTCTTAACGATATTTTTCTCCACCATACTTCTTGCCTGAGTCTGCATTAGTCGTATCAATAACTCTTTCAGTGCAAAATCTGCCATGATGTCTTTTTGTGAATTATCATCCATCGCAATACGCATGATATTGTTCGTAGCAGAAGCTAAAGATTGATTGTTAAACAGAAAGTATTCATCAAATTCGATATTCCACTGCGAGGTCTCGTCTGTTTTTGGTAAATGATAATTAAGATGATTAAGCGAATTCTCAATAAATTCAGGATTCAGGCTTAGTGAAATGCATTGTGATGGCGTTTCATCAGCTTCGGGGAAATCGATAATCATCGTCTCTCCGGGCGATACCAGAACACTTTCACCAGGATAATAATCAAAATAATTAGTCTTATTATCGAGTTTCATGTGCTTTTTTCCACGAAGCATGGCGGTGAATGCAATCGTATCAAAATGCAGTTTTACGTCAAAAGCGGCTTTGTGAGTCTCGTATATGCTGAATTCACAATTGTTCAGATTGAATGTAGTCTGGTTTTCCACCATGCTTAAAAGCTGGTTTTCCTTCTTTAATTCAGGGGTTTTGAGTAAAAACTTATGATTATTCATTTTAGAACATTTTATGCTTCCGCTTAACTCAAATATAAGAAAATATGATATTTAATGAATGTTAATGAATTATAAAATTGTCCGTCTGTACGATTTTGAAGTCTTTTTGTACGATTTTGCTATCCGATTACCTGTTGTAAATGTAACTTGGCTATTCAGAAAAATTAAAAATTGTACGAATATGAGCACAACAACACAACAACAATCAGACACATTATTGCAATGGCCTGAATTCAAAAAAAGATACGATAACTATATTGACGGCAAATTTACCGCCCCCATAAACGGTGAATACTTCGATGTAGTATCGCCCATTGACGGAAAACAGTTTACCCAGGCGGCGCATTCCTCCAAAGAAGATCTGGAGTTGGCTGTAAATGCTGCGGAAAAAGCATTCCAAACCTGGAAAGATACTTCGTCAACAGAAAGAAGTGTTATTTTAAATAAAATTGCAGACAGAATCGAGCAAAACCTCGAATACCTGGCGACGGTAGAAACAATAGATAATGGGAAAGCGGTGAGAGAAACACTGGCAGCAGATTTACCATTGGCGGTAGACCATTTCAGGTATTTCGCTTCCGTGATAAGAGCAGAAGAAGGTTCACACAACGAATTAGATAAAGATACGGTTTCTTTGATCGTTCATGAGCCGCTTGGTGTCATTGCTCAGATCATCCCTTGGAATTTCCCGATCCTGATGGCAGTATGGAAACTGGCTCCGGCCCTGGCGGCAGGAAACTGTGTCGTATTGAAACCTGCGGAAAGCACCCCAATTTCCATCATGGTTTTAATGGAGGTCATAGGAGATCTGCTGCCTGCGGGAGTCGTGAATATCGTTAACGGTTTCGGTGCAGAGTTAGGAAGAGCCTTGGTAACCAATCCAAAAGTTTCCAAAGCAGCTTTCACAGGATCTACAGCGACAGGTCGTCTTGTGATGCAGTACGCAACTGAAAATATTATTCCTGTAACCTTGGAATTGGGAGGTAAATCACCAAACGTTTTCTTCAGTTCCGTGATGGATGCCGATGATGAGTTCTTAGATAAAGCCATAGAAGGAGCCGTGCTTTTTGCCCTTAATCAGGGAGAGATCTGCACTTGCCCTTCGAGATTATTGGTTCAGGAAGATATCGCAGACGCTTTCATTGCAAAAGTGGTTGAAAGAGTAAAAGCCATCAAAGTAGGAAATCCATTGGATAAAACAGTGATGATGGGTGCTCAGGCATCCCAGATACAGAAAGATAAAATTCTTTCCTATATTAAATTAGGAAAAGAAGAAGGCGCGGAAGTGCTGGTAGGAGGAGATGTCAACAATGTAGGAGAAGGATTGGAAAACGGTTATTATATTCAGCCGACCATTTTCAAAGGCAACAACAGAATGAGAATCTTCCAGGAAGAAATCTTTGGTCCGGTGCTGGCGTTTACCACGTTTAAAGACGAAGAAGATGCTATCAAGATCGCCAACGATACAATTTATGGCCTTGGAGCCGGAGTATGGACGAGAGATGCCCATCAATTGTACAACATTCCGCGTCATATCCAGGCGGGAAGAGTTTGGGTTAATCAATACCATTCTTACCCGGCGGGAGCGCCGTTCGGAGGGTACAAACAGTCAGGAATCGGTAGAGAAAACCACAAGATGATGCTCGATCATTACCGTCAGACCAAGAATATGCTGATCTCTTACAACAAAAACAAATTAGGTTTCTTTTAAAATGAAACGCAATAATCCGTGTAAATCTGCGTAATCTGTGGTCAATAAAAATACGTGATAAACAGTTTTGTAAGGATTCATTTAAAATGAAACATAACAATCTGTATAAATCCGTGTTATCAACGGTAAATAAAAAACAAAAACTAAACTAAAAAAACTCAGAATATGATTCCAAAAACGATGAAGGCGGCGGTGGTACAAGGGTACGGTCAGCCGTTAAAAATTGAAGAAGTTCCGGTACGTGAACCCGGAAGATATGAAGTACTGGTAAAAGTGATCGCCTGCGGAGTCTGTCATACCGACCTTCATGCGGTCGATGGTGACTGGCCTGCAAAACCCAAAATGCCCTTGATCCCCGGACATGAAGGTGTAGGAATTGTTGTCGCGTGTGGCCCCGAAGCGTATGTGAAAGAAGGAGATGCAGTAGGCGTGCCTTGGCTGTATTCTGCCTGCGGATGCTGTGATTATTGTATTACAGGATGGGAAACCCTTTGCGAAGCCCAAAAGAATGGTGGCTACAGTGTTGATGGTGGCTTTGCGGAATATGTGATCGCCGATTCAAGATATGTGGGGCATTTGAAGAGTGATGTCAACTTTTTAGAAATTGCGCCCATACTTTGTGCCGGTGTTACCGTATATAAAGGATTAAAAGAAACCGAAACAAAGCCCGGAGAATGGGTGGCTATTTCCGGAATCGGAGGATTGGGACATGTTGCCGTTCAGTATGCAAAAGCAATGGGAATGCATGTAGCCGCTATAGATGTAGCGGACGATAAACTGGAACTGGCGAAGAAGCTGGGAGCAGATTTGGTAGTCAATGCAAGAAACACAGATCCTGGAGAATACCTGCATAAAGAAGTTGGCGGAATGCACGGCGCATTGATTACGGCGGTCTCTCCTATTGCCTTCAAGCAGGGGATAGATGTGCTGAGAAGAAAGGGGACCATCGCGCTGAACGGCCTTCCTCCAGGTTCATTTGAGCTTCCGATCTTTGAAACCGTGCTTAAGAGAATTACCGTGAGGGGGTCTATCGTCGGAACAAGAAAAGACCTTCAGGAGGCACTAGATTTTGCTAATGAAGGATTGGTAAAAGCAACCGTTACGGCTGCAAAGCTGGAAGACATCAATGAAGTCTTTGATAAAATGAAAAAAGGACAGATCGATGGAAGAATCGTTCTCGATATTGCCGGAAGTGCAAATTAATGATGACAATGTCTGGTTCGGCGAAATGAAATTTCGCCGAACTTTTTTTAACATCATGAACAACTTATAAGCACGTTTTGTATTTTGATATATTTTCGTCACTTTGAGTAGATTTTGAAAAAATCGTATCGAGAAGTTTGTTACTTCTGAAGATAAATCTGTTCTCGATACATTTTTCCTCCACTTTGTTACGAAAAAGTACTCGAACTGACGGATCGTATAAAAATTTTGCAAAATGCACAACTGCTTATTATAAGTATAAAGTAAATTTGCTTGAGGATCAGAAAAAGTCCAGCTCCTTAAAATAATTAAAAGTATCCCGAATAGTGAAACTATTTAATTTGAGCTATGCCAATCAATACAAAAGAAAAAATTATGAAACCTAAAATATCAAGACTTGCCGCTACAGAAAAAGCCTTAGAAGTCATTTGGGAGCTCGAAAAAAAATACGGAGATCTCATGTTCTACCAGGCGGGCGGATGTTGTGAGGGGACGCAGCCACAGTGTTTCGAAAAAGGCGGGTTTTATCCGAGAATGAACGATGCTATGATCGGCACCATCCACAATCATGAATTCTGGATTGACCGTGACCTGTTCGAATACTGGCAGTACTCCCATTTCACACTGGATGTTACCGACGGCTTCGGACCCGGCGGATTTTCCCTCGAAACCCCTTTAGGCAAAACATTTAAAGTTCATTACCGACTTTTTACACCTGAGGAACTGGAAAATCTGGAGCCGGTAAAAAGGAGTGAATAAATATTAAAAGAATGATGATTCGCATACATTACTTTTGAATATAAACTTGTTGAAACTGATTTCAGGATTAACCACAAACCGAAGGTTCGACGGAGTCAAAAGCCACAAAAGATAATGATAAAGCAATGAAATATTCAAAGTTCTCAAAAGGATATACATTGAAGATTTTTTTTAGCTATTGAGATCTTTTTCATTTATATCATACCGGTTGGGTATTTTGTAAGATTTGGTTATGGGATTCGTCAATTCGAGTATTTTTCGCAGCGAAGCGAAGAAAAATGTATCGAGAATCTGTGAGTAAAGGTGACTTAAAGTGAAACTTCTCGATACGATTTTTTTTAAATCTACTCGAAGTGACGAAAATGAATCAAAACGCACAACGGGTTATAGAAATATTTCTATAGGCTTGTAGATGTTTATCTACAGAGGATTTTTGTATTGATTATTTTATTAAGTTTATCACTTAATCTAAATAATTAACACAAATGTCTATCAAGTACACAGTGATTGAACGTGGTGAGCCAGGCGTAACTGGCGGTGGAACCAAAAAATGGTATGCACAGGTAAAAACCGATGGTGAAATGACCGTCGATGACCTGGTAAAAGAAATCGAGAAATTTTCTGCCCTCAGTGAAGCAGATATTCGGGGAGTCATCATTGCCCTCGAAAACGTCATTCAGAAAGAGCTTGCCAATAGCAAGATTATCAGGCTCGACAAACTGGGGAGTTTCTATCCCAGTCTCAGCAGTGGAAGTGCCGAAAGTGCCGACAAGTTTAATGTAAGCCTTATCAAAGGAGCGAAGGTAAACTACCGTCCTGGTAAGCGTATTACTGATGCACTCAATACGGCCACTTTTACCAAAGACAAGTAAACGTATAAAACCTGCGCAGGTTTTACCTCAAACCTAAGCAGGAGTTACTCCAAACCTGCGCACCTTTTGCATAAAAGCTGCGCAGGTTTTTTATGAAACATAGTTAGGTATTTTTAAATACATCAGTTAAAACGGCATCAGACCTTGACAAACCTATTGACAAACATTGACGCAATCAACTGCCCGACAGCATTTAAAACCGTTGCTAAAGGATCTACCAATGTTCCGATAATCATCACGGCTGGAATTGCCTCTGCGGGAAGTTTGTAAACGGAAATCATCAGCATTTCACCGATATATCCGCCATTGGGAATTCCTCCTGCTACGATACTGACGAAAACGGTAATGCCTAATGCTAAGAGCAGATTCACCGGATCAAAAAAGTCTCTTCCGATAATCATAAAAGCAACATAGATCTTAATGATCGAAGACATTGAAGATCCGTTCTTATGAAGCGTTGTCCCGATCGGAATCACAATGTTGGAAATCTGGCTGGGAATTCTCATATTAGAAGCTGCCTGCAGATTGGCAGGCATGGTAGCAAAGCTGCTGCAGGTACTGAGTGCCGTTACGGTAGGGTAAATGGCATTTTTCCAGAACCTTTCGATTCCGCTTATTCCCCCTGCTATAAAAGCATACAATGAGAAAAATACCAGAAAGTAAATAACACCTGCAATATAATAAAGTCCTAATGGTTTAGCATAAAATCCGAAAAGCTGAGGTCCTAATGTGGCTACCTGATAAGCGAAATAAGCGCCCAACCCAATAGGGGCTGCTTTCATAATCAGTAAAAGAAGTTCTTTCATCACTTCATATCCTGAAGCAATAAACGCCCTGAAAACCTGTCCTTTTTCTCCTGCTCTTCTGGCTGAAAAACCTGTCATAAAAGCAAAAATGAGCAGCGCCAGCATATTCTGTCTTGAAAAAAGCTGTGTAAATTCGCCCACCGTAAAAAAGCTTACTATTCTGTTGCCCCAGCTCTCACCAGATGCTACTTCTTCGACTGCTTCTTGGCTTCCAGAAATTCCCGAAACGGGAAACAGATACACTGCGCAGATCGTGAAAACGGCTGCCGTTAGAATAAAAAATAGAAAAGTAAGCCCCATCGTAAAAATGATCTTTCCGAACTTTGACTGCTGCTCAAGCGAAGCAATAGAGTTGGAAACGGCAAAAAAGACCAGCGGCACAACACTTACAAAAAGTAAATTGAGAAAGATATCTCCCAAAGGTTTAAGGTAATCTACAATATGGGGAGCTACAATTCCGATAATGCTTCCGACACTAATGCCCAGAAGCAAAAGCAGGATTCCGGAGTAGTTTTTCAGGACTTCTTTCATGAGGCGCTTTTTACTCAAAGATAGCTTTATTTTTAACACTTCATTATATAAATTTCCTTTTCAAAATCCTTAAATTTGAGTAAAAACCATTCTATGGCTTATATAGATTACTATAAAATTTTAGGCGTAGATAAAAACGCAACACAGGAAGATATCAAGAAAGCATATCGCAAGCTGGCAAGAAAACTGCACCCCGACCTTAATCCCGATGATAAGGAAGCAGAGAGAAAATTCAAAGAAATTAATGAAGCCAATGAGGTTCTCAGTAATCCTGAAAACCGCGCCAAGTATGATAAATATGGCGAGCACTGGAAGCATGGAGAAGAGTACGAAAAAGCACAGCAACAACAAAGGCAGTACCAGAGCCAGGGCAGTAATTTCGGAGGCGGGTTCTCCGGTGCGGATTTTGGAGAAGGGGAAGATTTCTCAGATTTTTTCCAGAGTATGTTCGGTGGCGGAGGAGGTTTCGGAAGAAGTTCAAGAGGAAGTGCGTCCGGAAAGTTTAAAGGACAGGATGTTCACGCAGAACTGAATCTTGGGCTGAGAGACGCAGCTACTACCCATCAGCAGACTTTCGATATTAATGGGAAAAAGGTGAGAATCACCATTCCGGCAGGAGTGTACGACGGGCAGCAGATCAAGCTGAAAGGTCACGGCAGCCCGGGATATAATGGCGGTCCTGCAGGAGATTTATATATTACCTTTAATATTCCGGCAGATCCTGATTTTGAAAGAATCGGGGATGATCTTAAAACCAAGGTTTCTATTGATCTTTATACGGCAGTATTGGGAGGTGATGTAAAAGTGAATACGCTGACAGGAAGCGTTAACCTAAAAGTAAAACCCGAAACGCAGAACGGTGTGACGGTAAGATTGAAAGGGAAAGGTTTTCCGGTGTACAAGAAAGAAGGTCAGTTTGGCGACCTGTTTGTGACCTACGACGTGAAACTGCCTACGAATCTTACGGATAAGCAGAAAGAACTTTTCGAACAACTAAAAAATTCCTAAGTCATGAATGAAAGAATATCACGGGAAGAACTCGTAAAAATATACAATATTGAGATTACCTTTTTTGATGAACTGGTAGATTCCGGTTTGCTGAATATCCATACAGAAAACGAAATAAGATACCTGATGTATGAAGATCTGCCTTCTTTTGAAAGATTTACCAATTGGCATTATGATCTGGAAATCAATCTTCCGGGGCTTGAAGTGATTCACGATATGCTCAGAAAAATGGATGAGCTGAAGCAGAGAAATCGCGAGCTGATGACTAAGCTTTCGGCGATCAGTGATAAGTATGAGGAATGATAAATTTGAGCGTCTGAGAATTTTAGGGTGTGAGAGTCTTATAGTTTTAGGGTTAAAGAGTATAAGGGTTTTGGATTTGTGATGAAATGGATAGGTGGAAAAACTTATATTTGTATTCATAATTAATCGATATGAGTGAAGAGAGGGTAATCGTTCTGAAGCCGAAAAGGCAGGATTTTGAGGAAATATATTTCAGTGGTAATCAGGGAAGCCTGTTCTTTTCATCAACAACCCGCGGGAGAACAATAACAACCATTGTGGTCGGCCTTATCTTACTGATTTTATTGTTTTTCAGAGATGATTTCAGCAAGGAGAAAGCGGGAATTTTATATTTTGTCAGCTTCTTGTTCCTGTTGTGTGCTGTTTTTCTTTCAGTGAGCATCAACAAAGTTTCAAGATGGAAAAAACAGGTGGGGCATTATTTAACCAAGCTGGAGAAGTGCAGCATTTATGAGATTAGATTCGATGAAAATTTCTTCACTGTCAATATTGATGGCGATAAAGAAACCAGCGAATGGAAAGATTTTGAATTCTTTGACAGCAATAATGAATTTATCAGCATCGAAGGAAAGTATAGCTATATGTTTCCCCGAAAGTCAATGAGCGAGAAAGATTATAGCTTCCTGAAGCAGGTTTTAAAGCAGAGAATTAAGGAATAACATCTGTCAGGAAATAGTTTAATAAAATAAAAGAACTCAGAGCAAAATGTTCTGAGTTCTTTATGTATTATAGAGAAAACTTTTAATCCAGCCAGCCCATTTCTTTCATCCATTCATCGTTGTAGATTTTTCCTACATATCTTGATCCGTGATCATGAAGAAGAACGACAATGACATCATCTTTCGTAAACTGATCTTTCATCTGAACCAGAGAAGCGATGGCGCTTCCCGCAGAATATCCGCAGAAAATTCCTTCTTCTTTTGCCAGCTTTCTAGCATAAATGGCACCGTCTTTATCTGTTACTTTTTCAAAATGGTCGATCACTGCCATATCATAGTTTTCAGGAATGATATCTTCCCCGATCCCCTCCGTGATATAAGAGTAGGCATGATCGTAATGAAGCTCGCCGGTTTCATGATATTCCTTTAAGATCGATCCGTATGTATCGACACCGATTACTTTGATATTTGGATTTTTCTCCTTAAAGAAGGTTCCGCATCCGGTAATGGTACCTCCTGTTCCTGCTCCCACTACAAAATGGGTAAGCTTACCTTCAGTCTGTTCCCAGATTTCAGGTGCGGTAGATTCATAATGCGCTGCTCTGTTGGAGAGGTTATCATACTGATTGACGTACCATCCGTTTTCAGTTTCATTAGCCAGTCGTTTTGATACAGAATAATAGGAACGCGGATCTGTAGGTTTTACATCGGTAGGACAGACAATTACTTCAGCCCCTACAGCACGTAGAATATCGCATTTTTCTTTTGATTGTTTTGAGTTGGTTACAAAAATACATTTGTATCCTTTGATGATCGCTGCAAGAGCCAGCCCCATTCCTGTATTTCCGGAAGTCCCTTCGATGATCGTTCCGCCCGGCTTCAGCCTTCCGTCTTTTTCTGCGTCTTCAATCATTTTTACGGCCATTCTGTCTTTTACAGAATTCCCGGGATTGAAGGTCTCCACCTTTGCCAAAACTAATGCCGGAAAGTCTTCACCTAAAACTTTATTCAGTTTTACCAGTGGTGTATTTCCTATAGTTTCGAGGATGTTGTTTGCGTATTTCATAAATGTTTTTTAAAGAACAGCAAAGATACGGCTTTAAATTTTATTGAGCTTAAGGGATGGTAGGATTAAAGAATGTCAATGGTCAATTTCTATGAGTCAATGGTTAATTTTCCTGTGATTCTATATTCACTTGTGAAGCAAAATTCACCATTCAGCACTAATGTCAATAGTTAATTTCTGCGAGTCAATAGTTAATTTTCCTGTTACTCTACATTCACTTGTAAAGCAAAATTCACCATTCACAATTGACACAATTTTATTTTCCCTTAGTTATATTTAATCGCTTTCACCGGAGAAATCTTACTGATCAGGTAGCTTGGAATGATAAGCGCCAAGCCGGAAATGATAAGAATACCCAATGAAATGGAAATAATAACCAATGGATTAAGATCTACCGGAACAGTACTAACATAATAGTTCTCAGGATTCAGCTTGATAATGCCAAAGAACTTCTGAATCAGGATCAGGCCGAGACCGATCAGATTTCCATATAAAAGCCCCGGAATCATGATGATGAGTGTATAATTGATAAATGTTGCCCGAATCTGGGAATTGCTCGCTCCAAGTGTTTTAAGGAGACCGATGGAATTGGTTCTTTCGATAATAAGAATTAAAAGAACCATAATGATATTAATGACCACAACAATCAGCATAATAATGATGATGAGTGCGATATTGGTATCGAAAATACTGATCCAGTCTGTGATCTGCGGAAACTTTTCGGTGGCTTTCTCTGCATAGTTTTTATAGCCTATCAGCTTTTCGATTTCCGGAAAATCGGTATCTATGTCATTGACGTTTTTAAAGAAAATATCAATGCCACCAACTTCGTCCGGCTTCATATTCTGGATTTTCCGTACATGATTGATATCTCCGATCACAAACTGATCGTCGATCATTTTAATGTCAGTTTTATAGATTCCGACTACTTCAAATTTCCTGTAAATAGGCTGCTGATCTGTTTTTGAAAATACAGTCACAATACTGTCTTTCACTTTCAGATGCAGATCATTGGCAATTTTTTGGGAGATAACGACCCCGTTGTTGTAGCCTTTTTCGGTTACCTTTGGAGTGTTGCCAGCCAGCAGGAACTTTTTAAATCTGAGACTGTCAAAATCTTTTCCGATACCTTTAAAAATAATTCCTGCAAAATTATGCTCATTCCGCATAATCCCTGTGGTCGTCGCATATTTCTGTACCGATTCTACATCGGGAAGCTGGCGGATTTTCTTAGTGTCCAGTCCCTGATTATCAAGAACAGAGGTGTTGTATGAAGAATTAGATCTTGTAGATTTTACGGTAACATGTCCACTGAAATCTGCCAGTCTCTCTTTGATCGCTTTTTTGGAGCCGAATCCTGTGGAAACGGTAATTAAAGAAACAATGATTCCCAACGCTACAGAAAGTCTGCCGATGAAGATGATAACCCTTGAAAGGTTATTTTTGTTATCTTTGGAAAACGCTATTTTTCTAGAGAAATATAAAGGAAATTTCAAGCTTATGAATTTAGATTTCAAAATTAAAAATTTACTTCTTATTTGCCTAATTTTTTTAGGAGTATTCCATCAATATTATTCTCAGACTCAAGCTACACACGGTTTCAAAACGGGTGCCGACCAACCGGAAATATATCTGCCTTTGCTGAAAGGAAAAACGGTCGGCGTGGTTACCAATCAGACCGGATTGATTAACGACAGAACGCATGTGGTTGATTTTTTAGTGAAGAACGGAATTAAAATTAAATCGATCTTTGCGCCTGAACATGGTTTCAGAGGCGATGCCGATGCCGGTGAAAAAGTAAAAAACGGAGTGGATGTAAAAACAGGAATTCCTATTGTTTCTCTGTACGGAAATAATAAAAAGCCAAAACCTGAACAATTAAAAGGTATTGATATAGTAGTTTTTGATATCCAGGATGTTGGTGTACGTTTTTACACTTACATTTCGACATTAACTTATTTAATGGAGGCCGGAGCGGAAAATAATGTTGAGGTGATGGTGCTTGACCGACCGAATCCACACGATGGCTACACAGACGGACCTGTTCTTGATAAAAAATGGAGCAGTTTCGTGGGAATGCATGAAGTCCCTGTCGTATATGGTCTTACAATCGGTGAATATGGCAAAATGGTAAATGGTGAAAAATGGCTGAAAAACGGTATTCAGGCAAAATATACCTTGATTCCCATGAAGAATTATCATAAAAAATTAAGATATCCGATGTTGGAAAAGCCATCACCTAATTTACCCAACGACAAATCAATTAATCTGTATCCAAGTTTATGTTTTTTTGAAGGTACTCAGGTTTCTGTCGGAAGAGGAACGGATCTTCCTTTCCAGATTTACGGCTCGCCGTGGACGAAAGATTTACCTTATCAGTTTACCCCTAAACCAAATTTCGGGGCAAAAGATCCTTTCTTAAATGGAAAGCTTTGTTTTGGAGAAAATCTTTCAAACTATCCGGAAGATTTAAGAGCTTTAAATCTTGAATGGATCATCAAAGCGTATAAAAATTATAAAAACCCTGAACTTGATTTCTTTCTTAAACCTGCTGCGGGTAAGAATTTCTGGTTTGATACTTTAGCAGGGAATGATGAATTTAGGAAACAGATCGTTTCCGGAAAATCCATTGCTGAGATTAAAGCATCATGGAAGCCCGATCTGGAAAAATTTGAGAAGATCAGAAAGAAGTACGTTATTTATGAAAATTAATATTGGCGAATAGTCAAATGGTGAATTTGAATTAGCCGATCAATTTTGAAGATTCACAAAGCTTGAGCGAATTGACCATTGGTCTCTAATTCACTTTTTTAGTCAAAATCATGTGGCGGATTTTTATCATCTTTGCCTTTGTTCATGATGAATAAACCAATTGACAACCCGATTACTCCTGCAGCTCCGATCATTAAAGCTCTTTGCAGTTTATCTGCTTCGTTATTTCCAAGATAGTTCATCAAAAACAGTATGGCAAAAGTTATAACGCAGATAATCAGGTGATTTTTTCCGAATAGTTTCATTTGGGATTATTTTAATTTATAAGAAATCATGACACCTCCTCTGTAGGGAAGAATTTCACCACTTCTGTTGAATTTGTTATCTTTTTTATCGTAACGTTCTCCTGTAGTTCTGTCGTAGCCTTTATAAAAATCCTGTGAACTTCCTACAGTTCCGTACAAATCAATATTCCACCTATCGGAAACTTTAAACTGATATCCCAACGTAATACCCAAAATTACCGAATAGCCTTTCTGATAAAGATCTGAGGTTTTAAAAACTTCTCCAAAGTCATTATAATAAGGATCATCAGACCAATAATTCCATTTTTGTAAAACAAATGATGATGCGGCGATGTTGGCTCCTACATAAAAATGTTTAAAAGCCTCATTAAAATAATATCTTCCCTCCGCAGATAGTGAATAATACTGCATTTCATGGCCTGAAAATGACTTCCATGGTGAAATCAAAACATCTCCCTGTATGGTAATTTTTTTGGTGAGCTGATGTTCAAGAGCTAAATTAACAACCCCAATAGGAATGAGCAGTGCATTACCTTTTACATAAACACTGGTTTCATTACTTTGTTCTACTTCCTGAGCTTGTAAATTTCCGAGTAAAAATACAGTAAGAAATGCTGTAATGAATTTAATTTTCATCATTTGCTGTTGATTTGATTTAGTAATGTATCTGCTAAAGTTGAGTCTTTCTGAGCCTGGTTGGCCATTTTTTTTGACATTTCAGCATACGTTTTTGCCTGATCTTTATTTCCTGTAAGGAAGTACAATTTTGCAAGAATATAGGTGTTTTCTGAAGTTTCTCCGCGCATGACAGACTTTTCGGCCCATTCCGCCGCTTTTTTGAGAGACGTAGGATTGTTGATATGCTCAGAAAATATCCATGCGGCTTTTAGCAATTCATTAGGTTCAAAAGCGTCAGAATTTTTGTAATAAACAAGCGCTGCCTTTTCATATTCCGGAAAATTTGCATTTTGCTCGTAATAGCTGAGTTTTGTCTGATTGAGTTTTACTTCTGCATCATGCTTTCCTACAAGTGGCTCGGCCATATTCATGAAATAGTCATCGTCGATTTTTTTGTTCTGACTGTCGATGGATTGTTCAACGATTTTTCCGAGTTTTAGCTGATTATCAAATTCTCGGTAGGTTTCTTCGGGCAGAAATTTGATGATCTCAGCTTTTCTTTGGGTGAAGACTTTATAATTTTTATCCTCAGAAGATTTCAGAAAAAAGAGTAAAAGACCGATGTCGTCTTTGGTGAGTTCTGATGTTTTTTCTTTATTTTCAAAGTATCTTTCTGAAGCTTTTTTAGCGAAATCAAAATCTGAAGAAGAGTTTAGCCTCATTATATTAATGAGAAATTCAGGATCTTTTTCACCCTTTTCAAAACGTTCTTTTAAGGTTCCTTTTTTGTTGTTTGGCGAATTGATGTCCTGTGCCATGGAAAGAAACATGCTTTCTTCCATATATCCGAAATTTTGCGAAACAAGCTCTCCGTCGCCGTTCAGAAAGAGATACGTAGGATAGGATCGTACGCCGAATTTGGCAGCGATTTCTCTCCCTTCACCTTTTTCCATATCAAACCTGGCATTCACAAAGTTGGAATTGTAATAGTCTCCTACTGTTTTTTTTGTGAAAATATTTCTTTCCATCATTTTGCACGGGCCACACCATGAAGTATAAGCATCGATAAAAACGATTTTGTTTTCTTTTTTTGCTTTTGCGATAAGATCTTTAAATGGCAGTTCCTGAAAGTGAATAGCTTCCTGGGCAAATGTTGCGATGGCTGAAAATAAAAATAAACAGGAGACAATCTTCTTCATTTTTCAATAAAAAATTAAAAAGCGAATATACTTATTTTCAACGTAAAAAAGGGGAGTCTATTATTGAATTTATGATTTATCTTTTGCTTTAACAAAGGTTTAACAAATGCTTTTAACAGATTGGGATGACTGTAAACTTCTTAATTTAGGATTTTAAAATTTAGCGAACTTATTCGTATTTTAAACAAAAAAACAGGACTTAAATTAAGGCCTGTTTCATTTATTGATGATAAATAATTTTATTCCGGTTTATAAGAATCTTTTAATGTTACAGTTCTGTTGAATACCAGTCTGCCTTCAGTAGAATCCTTATCTTTTGTAAAATAGCCAATTCTCTGGAATTGAAGAGGTTCTCCTACTGCTACATCTTTTAAGCCAGGTTCAGCAAATCCCTGAACGATTGTTACAGATTCAGGATTTATGAAGTTTAGAAAATCCACGTCTTTTTCTGCATCAGGCTGTTCTACTGTAAATAATTTGTCATAATTTCTTACCTCCACAGGAATAGCATGCTTGGCAGATACCCAGTGAATAGTTCCTTTTACTTTTCTTAAACTTTCTTCGGTTCCACTTCCTGACTTTGATTTTTCGTCGTACGTTGCGTAAATGGTTGTAATATTTCCATTCTCATCTTTTTCTACCCTTTCACCTTTGATGATGTAGGCAGATTTTAAGCGGACTTCACCACCCAGTTTGAGTCTGAAAAATTTATTATTCGCTTCTTCTTTAAAGTCTTCACGTTCAATATATAGTTCTCTAGAAAAAGGAATTTCTCTTGTTCCTGCATTTTCCTGCTCAGGATTATTTTCTGTTTCCAGCCATTCTTCTTTTCCTTCAGGATAGTTTTCAATAACCAGCTTGACAGGATCAACGACGGTCATAACACGTTTCGCTACTTTATTCAGATCTTCACGAACGCAGAATTCCAGTAACTGAATTTCAATAAGATTTTCTCTTTTGGCAACACCTACTTTCTCAATAAAATTCCTGATAGCGGTAGCTGTGTATCCCTTTCTTCTCATTCCTGAAATGGTAGGCATTCTCGGATCATCCCAACCGGTTACTGCTTTTTCGGCGATCAGCCTTTGCAGTTTTCTTTTGGAAGTAATCATATAGGAAACATTCATTCGGGCAAATTCTCTTTGCTTATTTCTTACCTTAGTTTCATCATATACCTGATCTAAATACCAGTCGTACAAAGGTCTGTGGTTTTCAAATTCCAAAGAACACAAAGAATGTGAAATTTGCTCTATATAATCAGATTCACCGTGCGCCCAATCGTACATAGGATATATTTTCCATGCAGTTCCGGTTCTGTGGTGAGGTCTTCTCAGAATTCTGTACATCACAGGATCACGCATGTTCATATTGGGAGAAGTCATGTCGATTTTAGCCCGAAGAGACATTGAACCTTCTTCAAATTCTCCGTTCTTCATTCTTTCAAACAGGTCTAAAGATTCTTCGGCAGGCCGGTTTCTGTATGGAGATTCTACTCCAGGTTCGGCAGGATTTTTTCGTTGCTCGGTAATGACTTCAGACGGTTGCTCATCTACATAAGCTTTTCCTTCTTTAATCAGCTGTACCGCCCAATCATAAAGCTGCTGGAAGTAATCGGAGGCGTACAAAACTTTATCCCATTTGAAACCCAGCCATTCAACGTCTTTCATAATAGAATCTACGAATTCCTGTTCTTCTTTTTCAGGATTCGTATCGTCGAAACGAAGGTTCACGGGAGCATTGTATTTTTCACCCAAACCAAAGTTGATGCAGATTGCTTTTGTATGACCTACATGCAGATAACCATTGGGTTCAGGTGGAAAACGGAAACGGATCTGATCTTTTTTCAGTCCGTTTGCCAAATCATCTTCGATAATTTGCTCAATAAAATTGAGTGATTTTTTTTCTTCTTCCATTAAAATTCGCTTTAAAATGCCGTACACACGACAATTTGCAAATTTAGCAAAATTTAAAGTTTTACGAAAATTATAATTTAAAGTATAATTAGTTTTGCCTCAGTATTTTTACCTATCTTTGAGGTGACTAAAAAAACCATTACTTAAATTATATTTCATCATGATTCCGAAAGATTCTAAACAGCAAGAAAGCTTTTTACAAATTATAGCCAATATTTCTTTTTAAGGTTAAATACCTGTTCAATTTAATGCATTTATATTAATAAAATTTAAAGCAGATTCAATCCGTTATTAAACAGTTGGTTAGGTTGTTTTGTAGAAAATAAGGCATCAAGAAATGGGAAAAATGCTGTATTATGGCATAAAGATTGCAAACGATTAAGCACACGGAATACTAAAACAGAATACTAAATAATATTATTATGAAAAAGGTTAAAAAAAGTTTTTCTTCATTATTAGAATACATTAGAAAGGCAATTTTCGTAGAAGATGTTATCTAGAAGAGTCACTAAATCCTAAAAACAAGTAAGTTATTCAGACAAATCTGACGAAATCCAATTTAAAATTAATTTTTAAAGTACAGTAACTCTCCTTTCAGAGCAAGATCTGATTCGAAATTATTGACAAATAATGATCCGGTACCCAAACCTTGTGGCATCGGATTTTTTTTGGTAAATGTATATTGTGCAATGGCATTCAGCCCGATATTGCTTTCCAATGCGGAAGTAATCCACCAGTTGATATTTCTCTCTTCAGCAAGTGAAATCCATTCATCAGAACCGGAAAATCCGCCTATCAAAGAAGGCTTCAAAATAATGTATTGAGGCTTTACACGATCAAGAAGTTTAATCTTTTCACTAACCTCAATAATGCCTATCAGTTCTTCATCAAGAGCAATCGGAGTGGGAGTTTCTGCGCATAATTCAGCCATATCATTCCAATTTCCGGATTTTATAGGTTGTTCTATAGAATGAATCTGCAGTTCTGCCAATTGTTGCAAAACAATTTTTGCCTCATCTTTCGTAAAACCGCCGTTGGCATCTACGCGAAGTTCCAGCATCTCTTTTGAAAACTTCTGTCTTAATTTTTTAAGAATTTCATGTTCTGATTTCCAGTTGACACCAATTTTTAATTTAATACAATGAAAGCCTTTGTCCAGTTTATCCTGAATCTGCTCTTCCATAAAACTGATATCACCCATCCAAATAAGTCCGTTAATAATTATGGGAGTTTTTCCTTCCGTAAATTCACTTGGGAAATACAGGTTTTTACCATGTCTTAAATTCAGAATAGCCTGCTCGTAGCCAAACCAGATCGACGGAAATTCTTTTAATTCATCCTTTAAAAATTCAGAATTCTGCTGAATATTTTCGCAAAGCCACCGAAGTTTTTGCTCATAATCTGGTCTGTCGTCGAAACTTAGCCCTCTGAAAACAGCACATTCTCCTGTTCCTTTATTTCCGTTTTCTGAAATTTCAAGAATAAAAGTTTCTTTTTCATTCAAAACGCCGCGAGATGTTCCACCCGGGCGTTTAAATTTTAATAGATGTCTGAAATATTCTGCTTTCATTTATTTCACACTGTCGATTCTCATAAATTCTTCTGCCTTTTCCACCATATCAACACTACCACAGAAGAAAGGTATTCTCTGGTGCAGTTCGGTAGGCTCTATTTCAAGGATTCTTCTGAATCCGTCGGTTGCTTTTCCTCCTGCCTGCTCTGCAAGAAATGCCATCGGATTGCACTCGTATAATAATCTTAGTTTTCCATTGGGAGCCTGTGAGTAAGAAGGATAAATATAAATTCCGCCTTTCAGCATATTTCTGTGGAAATCAGCAACTAAAGAGCCAATATATCTTGATGTGTAAGGCCGGTCGCCTTCTTCCATCTGACAATATTTAAGATAATTCTTTACACCTTGTGGAAATTTGATATAATTTCCTTCGTTGATGGAATAGATTTTTCCTGTTTTTGGGAAAGTCATATTCGGATGAGAAAGATAATAGGTTCCCAGAGAAGGATCCAGTGTAAAACCGTTTACGCCGTTTCCGGTAGTATAAACGATCATGGTTGATGATCCGTAGATTACATATCCTGCAGCGATCTGATTAATTCCTTTTTGTAAAAAGTCTTCCAGCTGAACCGGAGTTCCAGGTTCTGTAACCCTTCTGAAAATTGAAAAAATTGTTCCTACAGAAACATTAACATCAATATTTGAAGACCCGTCAAGAGGATCGATTAATACTACATATTTGCTCAGATGACCGTTTTCTCCACATTTTATGTCAATGAAATCATCGTTTTCCTCAGAGGCAATTCCGCAAACCACTTCTCTTTGAGATAAAGCTGTAATAAAAATCTCATTGGCGATGACATCAAGCTTTTGCTGTTCTTCACCCTGAACGTTTTCGTTCCCTGCTTTCCCGATAATATCTGCAATTCCTGCTTTGTTCACTTCCCTGTTTACCACTTTCGAAGCTAATCTTATTGCACTCAGAAGACGAGAAAATTCACCTGTAGAATATTGGAAATCATCCTGCTTATCAATAAGAAATTCTCCTAAAGTCTGTAATGGTTGATCTGGCATATTTTTCTTTTTACGATTTCTCCAAATTTCGTAAAAATTATTACATTTAAAAACAAATATTAAGAAAAGACCTTATCTGTTGTTTATCAGTGTTATAGGGTTTTGTTTTTTACGTTTTGGCAGGAGCTTATCATAAAAAACTGCCCCCGAAATGACCAGGTATATCATAATATTCTTAATATCATTATAATTTTAATGAAATCTTAAGCCAAACCCGCCATCGCACTCTTTCATATCTCGTTGTAAATTTATAATTTTGACACCCGTAAAATATTCCCACAAATTTTATCTAACAATTTTATTATTAACAATTTAATGAAAATTTTCAAGTTTGGTGGAGCATCGGTAAAGGATGCTGAAAGTGTAAAAAATGTTTCCATGGTATTAGAAAGCCAGGGATTTTCAAAATGCCTGCTGGTAATTTCGGCAATGGGCAAAACGACAAATGAGTTGGAAAAAGTGGTGGAACTTTATTTCAAGAAAGATAACTTTCAGACTGAAATTGAAAAAATAAAACGAAAACACATTGAGATCGCGGAAGGATTATTCCCTGAAAATCACGCTGTTTTTGCAGAAATAAATCTTTTTTTTGATGATATCGACTCTTTTTTGAGAAGAAACAAATCTCCGAACTACAACTTTGTGTACGATCAGGTGGTGAGCTGCGGAGAAATGATTTCCACTAAAATTGTGAGTGAATATTTAAACGAGATCCAGTTTACCAATCAGTGGCTGGATGCCCGGGATTATATAAAAACGGATAATTCTTACCGGGAAGGCGTGGTAGACTGGGCTAAAACGGAAGAATTTATTTCAAACCTCAACAAAGAAATATGCTACGTCACTCAGGGGTTTATCGGGTCGGATGAAAATAATTTTACGGTAACTTTAGGAAGAGAAGGATCCGACTATTCTGCGGCTATTTTTGCTTACTGCCTTAATGCAGACACCATGACCATCTGGAAAGACGTTCCTGGAGTGATGACGGGAGATCCAAGAAAATTTAAGGATGTAACGCTTCTTTCTAATATTTCCTATGAAGAAGCGATTGAAATGGCATACTATGGTGCGAGTGTCATTCACCCGAAAACTTTACAGCCACTTCAGCAGAAGAATATTCCTTTTTATGTAAAATCTTTCGTAGATCCCACAAAGGAAGGAACAAAGGTAGGTGCTTCGGATAAAAATCAAAGCGAAGAAACATATATTTTAAAAGAACATCAGACGCTTCTGAAAATTTCAACAAGAGACTTTTCCTTCATTGCAGAAGACCATATGAGCTTAATTTTCGGATATTTGTCCAAGTATAAAATTAAAGTTTCTCTGATGCAGAATTCTGCCATTTCACTGGCTTTATGTCTTGAAGATAAGTTTAACAATATAGACGAACTAAACGAAGAACTTCAGAAAGTATTCCGTACGGAAGTGGTAAAAAATGTATCTTTATTTACTGTAAGGAATGCGAAGATGGATCATATTGATCAATTCTACCAGGAAAAAAGTGTATTATTGGAACAAATTTCTAAAAATACACTTCAAATGGTAACACAATAAAACTAATTGCGACTAACCACACACATGAGTTTAATTTCGAAAAACGATTTAATAAAGGCTTCCGGCTTACATAAAATAGGATTTCTTAAAAATCCTGTAGCATCTGCTGTGATGAGCATTGCTAAAATAAATGAAGTAAACAAACTATACGATAAACTGAAAGACAAGGAAGGCAAAGACTTTTTCGACTCATTTGTGAGAGAGCGGAACTTAAGCTATATCGCGTTTGAAGAAGATCTTGCAAAAATCCCGAAAACGGGACCTTTTATTTTGGTTTCCAATCATCCGCTTGGTGCGATCGACGGAATTCTGATGTGCAAGATTCTTTCAGAAGTGCGGCCGGATTTTAAGGTGATGGGGAATTTCCTTTTGGAAAAAATAAAGCCGATGGAACCTTATGTAATTTCCGTAAATCCTTTTGAAAACAGAAAAGAAGCCTACAGCAGTTCATCAGGAATGCGCGAAACGCTTAAACATCTCCAAAACGGTGGCTGTATAGGGATTTTTCCGGCAGGAGAAGTTTCAAACAAGAACAATCCTTACGGGGAAATTTTAGATAAAGAATGGGAAAAACCGGCACTTAAGCTTATAAGAATGGCAAAAGTTCCGGTGGTTCCCATGTATTTCCATGCCAAAAACAGCAGGATGTTTTATCAGATGGCTAAACTTCATCCGAGTCTTCAGACAATGATGCTTCCTGCAGAAATGATGAGTGACAGGGAAGAGCCTATCAGAATAAGAATAGGCAGACCTATTGCTGTAAAAGCGATGGACGATATGGAAAGTATTGAAGAGCTGGGAGACTTTCTGAAGCGTAAGGTTTATATGATGAAATCTTATTACGAAAAAAGAAAATCATTGGCGCAAAGCATTAATCTTCAGAATCTTTCGTTGAAATTTCCTTTAATGAAAGAAGAAAATATTGTTCAGAATATCATCGACGAAACTCCGAAAGAAGATATCCTCAAAGACATCAATAAGCTGAAAGGTACCGATAAAATGTTTTTCAGCAACGGAAATTATGAAGTCTACTTCACCAACTACGAAGAAATTCCTTCTATTATGAGAGAAATCGGCCGCCAGCGAGAGCTTACATTCCGGGCGGTGGGTGAGGGCAGCAACCTTCCTTTTGATCTCGATGAATATGATAAGCATTACCATCATCTTTTCCTTTGGGATAATGCCGAAGAAAGACTTGTAGGAGCTTACAGAATGGCTTTGGGAAGAGAAGTCATGAAAAAATCCGGGATTAAAGGATTTTACACCAGCTCACTGTTTGAATTTGAGCAGGATATTCATCCTTTCTTTAAGAAAGTTATTGAAATGGGACGCGCCTATATCTGTCAGGAATATCAGCAAAAGCCACTTCCGCTTTTTCTTTTATGGAGAGGAATTGTACATGTCTGTTTAAGAAATCCAGATCATAAATTTTTGATGGGCGGTGTAAGTATTTCCAATAAATTTTCTGAGTTTTCCAAATCGCTGATGATTGAATTTATGCGGTCGAATTATTATGATTCTGCTGTAGCTCAATATATTACTCCGAGAAATGAATATAAAGTAAAGCTTAGAGACCGGGATAAAAATCTTTTCTTTGATGAAATGGAATCTGATCTGAACAAATTAGATAAAATCATTGATGATCTTGAACCTGAACTAAGACTGCCTGTTTTAATTAAAAAATACATCAAGCAAAACGCAAAAGTGATTGCGTTTAATGTAGATCCCAATTTCAATGATGCAATTGACGGTTTAATGTACATCAGAATAAGTGACCTTCCTGAAAGTACGATAAAGCCTGTACTGGAGGAGATGAGCGAGCAGATTCGTAAAGAACAGGAAAATAATTCGATTGAAAATCAGTAAGTTTTAAGTTTTGTTAAAAAAAGTATTGTTAATACTTGCTTCATATGCCAAAACTTACTACTTTTGCATCACTTTAAAACAACGAAGTAAAAGAATGGTTTCTTAGCTCAGTTGGTAGAGCAATGGATTGAAAATCCATGTGTCCCTGGTTCGATTCCTGGAGAAACCACAAAAAACCACCTGTAAAAAGGTGGTTTTCTTTTCAAAATTGTTTTAAATTAAAACTTGTAAAAGTTAATAATTATCATTACTTTTGCACCACTTCAAAAACGAAGTAAAAGAATGGTTTCTTAGCTCAGTTGGTAGAGCAATGGATTGAAAATCCATGTGTCCCTGGTTCGATTCCTGGAGAAACCACTTAAAGTCATCTCAATCGGGATGACTTTTTTTACTTATAGGAAAGAATTTAAGTATTCTGAAATTATTCTTTCTCACAAACCGATCTCTCCTTTAGCGACTAACCCTTAAACAAAAGGGAATATATAAATAATAGTAGTAATAAACTAAACATAAAATATAGTGAAGCTTATATATCTCTATACAAATTCATTCAAAGGGCTTTCTAAAGAGAGCTGGATGCTGGCATTGGTAATGCTCATCAATCGTGCCGGATCAATGGTACTTCCTTTTTTGGGAGTTTATATGACCAATCATTTGCATTTCAGCATTGAGAATACCGGGATTGTACTCAGTTTTTTTGGAATCGGTTCTGTCATCGGATCCTGGCTTGGTGGATTCATCACCGATAAAATCGGAGAATATAAAGTGCAATATCTCAGCTTGCTACTGAGTGTTCCATTATTTTGCCTGATTCCCGTTTTTAAAACAGAAATAGGAGTAGGTGCTATTATTTTAATTCAGAGTATTGTAAGTGATTCCTTCCGGCCGGCCAACTCGGTTGCCATTACCAAATATGCAAAGCCTGAAAATATTACGCGTGCATTTTCACTAAATCGGATGGCTGTTAATTTGGGATTCTCCATCGGTCCTGCTCTAGGAGGAATCTTATCGGCCATTTCGTACGAATTCTTATTTTTCACCAATGCTTTAGCGGCGTTTATGGCAGGTATTCTTTATATTATCTTCTTTAAAAAACGAAATAAAGTAGCCAGGCTGAAGGCTAAAAAAGTAAAAGAAGTAATTGAAATTAAAAAAGAAAATTCGCCTTATCGGGATGGTAAGTTTTTGATATACTGTTTTTTCTGTATGTTGTTTTCTATATGTTTTTTTCAGCTTTTCAGTACTCTTACGATCTTTTATAAAAATACGGCAAAGCTTAGCCAGGAGCATATAGGGTATATTCTCGGTTACAGCGGATTTTTGGTTGTTTTGCTGGAAATGGGTCTTGTTCAGATTGCTGAGAAATATTTCAGCCTTGCTGTAACGATGTTTCTGGGAACTTTTATCTGTGGGCTTTCCTATGCAATGCTGGGATTCGATCACAGTATGCTGACTCTTATTCTGTCAATGAGTTTTCTCTGTGTAGGTGAGATCTGGGCTTTACCTTTCATGGCAACAATCACCGCATTGAGATCAGGGAAAAATAATAAAGGAGCCTATATGGGGTTGAATGGAATTTCTTTTTCTATTGCTTTTATCATAACACCTTATCTGGGAACGATGATCGCAGAAAAATTTGGTTTTACATTATTATGGATCGGAACCGGGGTTTTAGCAACATTCATTGCGATTGCCTTTTATTTTATTGTTCCGTGGATGATTAAGGACAGAAAAGAAACTGATAAATCCTATGTATAGTTTGTTTGCTTAAAAGGTTATGATTTCCAGAATAAGTTTTTAAACTAAAAACAAAATGTACAATTTTTGCTTCATCATTGGCAATGAAAAAATTTTACATTTTTATATCTACAATCTCTGCCATTTTAGGATCAGCACAGGAAAAAGATTCAGCACAGTTGATCTCTGAGGTGCGGATTGATGCTTATAAAAAACCGACGGCATTTATCTCTTCCACCAAATCTGTTTCCGTGGTTTCGGAGATTCTACTCGATCAGAATCCGCCCGAAAGAATGCTGGAATCCATTAATCAAATCCCAGGGGCCAGAATGGAAGAACGCTCTCCCGGTAGTTATCGTATATCGTTGCGGGGAAGTACTTTGCGTTCACCCTTCGGAGTAAGAAATGTAAAGGTATATCTTGATGATTTTATTTTTTCGGATGCTTCCGGAAATACGTATTTTAATGTGATTTCTCCCGAACTAATCAGTAGAATGGAGATTTATAAAGGCCCAGAAAGCGGCGATTATGGAGCTGTTACAGGTGGAACTATTCTTCTGAAAACTGCAGATTCCGACAAAACTTCCGCTAGTCTGACATCTGGAAGTTACGGAATGTTTAACCAAAGTTTTGATTTTTCTAAAAAGATGGACAAGCACTTTGTTGAGGTATTTCAGAATTACTACCAGACAGATTCTTACAGAGAGCAGTCGAAAGTAAAACGGAAACAGCTTTTTATTAAAGATCATTTTAAATATTCAGAAAATGGATTACTGAAAGCGATGTTGCTGTATGCTGAACTCGATTATCAGACACCCGGTGGACTGACCCTGGAGCAGATGGAGGCTGACAGGAAACAGTCCAGGCCGGCAACTAAAACCCTTCCCGGAGCAAAAGAACAAGATGCCGGAATCAGTAACAAAATGTTGCTGGCAGGGCTTTCACATGAATATAATTTTAATCATAATTTTTCACATTTTATCCTTATTCAGGGTTCGTATGTAGATTTTGAAAATCCTTTTATCACCAATTTTGAAAACCGTTTTGAGAAAAATTTTGCCTTACGAACACATCTGAATTACGAGAAAAACTGGAAAAATATCGTATTGGCTTATCGTTTCGGCTTTGAAGGCGGTATCAATGATATCATCGTCAAAAACTATGACAATAACCATGGAACAGAGGGAAACCCGCAGAATTTTGATAAGATTAAAAACACTTCAGGATTTTACTTTATTTCTCAGAAATTGAATATAAATGAAAGACTTTTTACAGATATTTCTTTAAGTCTGAATTCAAACTCCTATGACTGGAATAGGACTTATCCTGAATCAGAAAACGGAACTGTGAAATATAAAAATCAATGGCTGCCGAATTTCGGTCTGAGTTATCTTTTAGCAAAAGGATTTTCCGTGCTGGCAAAAGCGGGTAAAGGTAATTCGGCTCCCACGAATGAAGAAATACGGGCATCGGATCAGCGGTTTAATCCGGATCTCAGACCTGAATATGGCTGGAATAAAGAATTCGGTATCAGGAAACAGTTCGGAAATATATTTTTTGCAGAAGGGAATTATTTTGATTTCAGAATCAAAGATGCTATTGTGAGACGGCAAAACCAAGCGGGTCAGGAATTCTTCGTAAACTCAGGAGCGACCGTTCAGAAAGGTATAGAAATACTGTTGGAATCTAAAAAATTTAATCTTAAAAACGAAATTTTCAGTTTTTTTAAATTCAGGTTTTCTGGAAGCTTCTATCATTTTAAATTTAAAAATTACCATCAGAATGATGCAGATTTTTCCGGAAATGATCTTACCGGCGTACCTCGAACAACCATAAACAGTCTGGTGAATTTTGTTTTATTTAAAAAGTTATCGGTAGATTATTCTCATTTTTACACTTCAAAAATTCCGCTGAATGATGGCAATACCGTTTGGTCTGAGCCAAGCATGGTCGCAAACATGAGATTAAACTTTCCTTTTGAGCTCGACAAAACCAAGCTGAACCTGTTTCTGCAAATTCAGAATATTTATAATGAAAAGTATGTTGCAGGGTTTGACATCAATGCGTTTGGGAATCGGTATTATAATCCGGCGGCAAAAAGAAACTTTATTTTTGGAGTAAAAGCTGATTTTTGAAATTTATTTTTTAACATTAAGGAATTAAATCTCTTTAGCCTAAAAAATTGAATAAAAATCAATGTATTGATTCCTTAAACGTAATAAAGCCTAACTCACTAAAATTCTTAATGTTAAATTAAGGAAAAACTATAAAAAATACTTAAAAACTTTTTCCAAGTAAAATTTTTACGCTAAATTAGGTTGAGCCAAAAACAGAATATATGACCGTTCATTTTATACTTTCCGGAGAAACACTGGAAAGCATATCTGAAGAAATTCAACTCGAAAATCCTGAATACCTTAAAGAATTTCACAATAAACATTGTGCGAGGGAAGATTTTATCTACGATGATCTTGTTCCAAGAAAAAAACTTCTGATTCCAGATATCAATATAATAAAAGAATACAACAGTAGGAACGATGCTTTTTTCAAGAATCCCAAGCTGAATCCTGTATTGCCTTTCTCGCCTGAAAACTTCAGCAAAATATATTCTGTGGTTAATGAAGAAATTCATGAAGATCAGCTGAATAAACAATATAGTATTCTTACATATACCGTTTCGGTGAAATGGGTAAGGAATGAAAATGATTTTTATATTTTTCAGCTTTTTAAAAATAATTTTTCAGACGAACAGGGAAGCATGATGGCAGATCTTGCTTCAGAATGCATCCGCTCGCTAAATCCTATTGAAGTGAAAACAGATTTTAAAGGAAATATTCTTAATGTGAGTCTTACCCAGCATACAATAGATAATTTCAAAAAGATAAAAGAACGGCTGCTTGACCTCTTTCCTGACCGATATGCAAAAATTTATCTCGATGAATTTGAATTTGCCGTTGTCAACAAAGAAGTTTTTGATGCAAGAATGAAAGAAGATGTTTTTATTAAAAACTATTTTGCCTCTGTGAGAAATACATTTTTCAACGGAAAATCTTTTTTACAGCAGTCGATAGGAGAGGAAAATACTCGTGTTGAGCTTCAGCAGGAAATTGCATACGCAGATTATGATAAAGAAATTATGCTTCTTCAGACGCTGGCAATGCCGGAAAATGAACTTGATTTTTCCGGAAAATATATTCTGGATACTAATAACGGAATGATTAAAAATATCGACATTCAGTATATTATTTCCCGGTACGGAGTTAAAAATTCAAGTTTTTTTATTCTTACAGAACTATCGTAACCCTTATCAATAAAGGAAAGTAAGGATTAATTATATCAAATGTCGTAGAATTACTACATGAAATCGTAGAACTACTACAAAAAAGCAGATAGAGGTGTAAAAGCTTTTCTAAGAAATTTGAGGTCTCTATCTTTGTAAGACAATCACCGAATCACAAAATATTATTAACGATTAAAATTTACCATCATGGCAGCAAATTCAAGAGGAATTCTTAAATTCAATGGAGGAGAAGGTCAGAAACTTTTAAAGCTGAACTACAGCGTATCCAGATCTACTGATGTATCGGGAAGAGTAGCTTCAGATCCTTCCAATGCAATCATTAAAGTAACCGTAGAAGCAACAGAAAAATCTGATATTCTGGAAAGTTTACTGAACGGGAAATACAAACCTACCACAGGTGAAATCACATTCAACAAATCTCACGAAGAAGGAACATTAATTACCCTGAACTGGGAAAACGGATACGTGATTCAGCATGAAGTAGATTTTGATGCTGTAGACGAAAACAGTATGCTGATTAGCTTTATCATCAGTGCAGAAACCATCGACTACGGAAACTCCAAGTACGAAGGACTTTGGCCTTCAAGCTAGGAAAACCGAGCGTAATTTAATATTCATAAGGGAAAAGACTGTCATCAGAGGCGGTCTTTTTTTACCATTAGGATAATGAAATTTACTATGCTTTAAATAATATTATTTGCTGGCCGGGCATCAGATATTTTATCCTCTCAAAAAAAACGGATATATTAGTAAAAGGTAAATGATTCAGACGATTATGGAGTAATTTTTGCTTCATCTCAGCAAAACATAACTGGCAAAATCACCACACCACAATAGAATATAAATTTGAAAAATACACAATGGGAGTACTAGTAACCAACGAGACCGTAAAACAGCTATTTCATATTGCTCAGTCTATCGCGAGAGAAAATTATAACGGAACTTTTGGAGGTCCGCACATTCTTCAGGCTTTAATGCATAAGGATATTGGCCTTTCAGATTTCCTGAAGAGTATTGATAAAGACCCTGGATATTTTTATGAATGGGCAGATGTACGGATTGAAGACTATCCTAAAACAACCCATCTTCCCGATGAAGTGAAGGAGGATGAGACGGTAGACACCATCGTAGAAGAAGCAGATGATATTCGTCTGAAGTTGGGACTAGATGAAATAACTCCGATATGTATATTAACGGCTATTGTAAAACCGCAGGTTGCATTTTCACTTCAGCAGCTCAAATCACTTCCCCTCCGTGAACATGAAATTTTTAATCTGTACCGAAAAGATACGCCTTACGAAAGTTCAGCAAACCAGGATTTTTCTTCTCTATTTTCAAATGGTTCAGATTATTCAGATAATTCTTTCCCTTCCATTAAAAACTATTGTGTAGACCGTACGGCGCAGGCAAGAAAAGGCGAACTGGAAAATATCATAGGAAGAGATAAAGAACTCCGAATGCTTGTAGAAATCCTTTGCAGAAGGAGTAAGCCGAATGTCATTATTATCGGCGAACCTGGAGTTGGAAAGACCGCTCTTGTAGAAGGTTTTGCCATCGAAATTACCAAAGGAAATGTTCCCGAAATGCTTAAAAACGGAACATTACTGGAGTTGGATACAGGCGCTTTATTAGCAGGAACTTCTTATAAAGGAGAAATCGAGGACCGCCTTAAAAAAGTAATCAATGAATGCAAAAAGATAGAAAAAGCCATCCTTTTCATTGATGAAATTCATACACTTCTTGATCCTAAAGGAAGCATCGGAAATGTCGCTAATCTATTAAAACCAGAGTTGGCAAGAGGTGAAATTACCGTAATCGGAGCAACTACGCAGGAAGAGTACAGAAAAATTATAGAGCCGGAACAGGCTTTCAACAGACGTTTTGAAGTACTTACTGTTAACGAACCGGACGAAAAAACCTGTGTTAAAATGATTGACGTTCTGCTTGAAGGGTACAAAAAACACCACGGAATAGAGGTGGAAAAAACAGCACTTCCCGAATGTGTAAGACTGGCAAAAAGATATGCAAAAGGTAAGAAATTACCGGATGCGGCAATTGATTTATTAGACCGGACAATGGCTGCGATTAAAATGCTTGACGAACTTTCAGAAAAAGAACTGGAAAGCTGGAAAAACAGATATGATGAAATTCTGAAAGAAGAATTTTTTGATGATAAAGATAAAGCAGATGAGCTGATCTGGACGTACAATTTACTTAGAGATAAAATAAGCCCGATTTTATGGGGATCTTTGAGCGAACAGCCTCAGATTGACAATTCTATGCCGGTTGAGTATATACAAAAAACAATTGAAGATACCTACACTGAATTGTTGCAGCACGCAGCTAAAAAAAGAGAAAAAGTTGACCGTCTTGAACTGGCAGCGGTAATGGCGGCGAAAACCAATATTCCGATCGGGAAAATTCAGGCGCAGGAAAAAGAAAAGCTTCTGAATATGGAATCGCTTTTAATGAACAGAGTTGTTGGGCAGGATCACGCTTTGAAAATCCTTTCTGATGCTATTGTTGAAAACCGAAGCGGATTGAATAAGCCGGGACAACCTATTGGTTCTTTCTTTCTTCTCGGACCAACCGGAACAGGAAAAACAGAGTTGGCAAAATCAATGGCAGAGCTTCTCTTCAATGATGAAAAAGCGATGGTTCGTTTCGATATGTCGGAATTTAAAGAAGAACATTCGGCAGCGCTTTTGTACGGTGCGCCTCCGGGATATGTTGGTTATGAGGAAGGTGGGATGCTCGTCAATAAAATCAGGCAGCAACCTTACACCGTGGTTTTATTTGATGAAATTGAAAAAGCACACCATTCGGTTTTTGATGTCTTTTTACAGATCATGGATGAAGGAAAAGTTCATGATAAACTTGGGAAAGAAGGAGATTTCAGTAATGCTCTGATATTATTTACTTCAAACATCGGAAGTGAAGAAATTGTAAAACAGTTTGAAGAAGGCAAAGTTCCGGAATCATCTTCTTTAATGCAGATTATGTCGAATTCAGGGCGTTTTAGACCTGAGTTTCTGGCAAGGATTACAGAAATTATTCCTTTTGCGCCAATCACCGAATCGATTGCTGAAAGAATTTTTAATATTCAGTTAAAATCGCTTCACACGTCACTGACAAGACTGGGGATTGCTCTTAAAATTTCAGATGAAGCTGTGAAAAACCTTGCATTAGGCGGTTTCAGCAGCAAATACGGAGCAAGACAGATCTCGGGAGTTATCAGATCTCAGTTGGCAAGGCCAATCTCTAAAATGATCGTTCGTGAAGAAGTGAAATCCGGGCAAACCATTTATGCAGACTGGAATACAGAAGAGGAAAAATTAAACTGGAAAGTGGAATAAATAAATTAATATACGTTAAATTTCATATTTACGTTAATATTATATGAAACCAAATCTCAAAAATATCATCCTCACAGGAATGCTTCTGTTGTGTTCACATTTGATGAATGCACAGTTTCTTACCGCATCCGATACTTCGGAAAGCAGTGTGAAACGGTATAAGAGTATTATCAGCGCCAATAAAGATATCGTCGATTTCATAGAATATTCTCTTGTGAAAAAAGGATTGCCGAAACATCTCCGCAATCTGGCTCTGATTGAGTCTCATTTCAATAGAAATATAACTTCAGGAGCGGGAGCTGTGGGCGTTTGGCAGTTTATGACTTCTCATGCCAACCAGTATGGGCTTACCCAACAGAACAGAAATGATTTGTATAAAAGCACTAAAACTGCAGTGATATCACTTACGAATTTGTACAAAAAATATAATAACTGGATAACAGTTGTCGCAGCATACAATTGTGGAGAAGGAAATATTGCAAAGGCAATGGCGGCTGCAAACTCATCTCAATATCATGTGTTTTATAAATTTTTACCGGAAGAAACCATCACTCATGTTAAAAAATATTTAAATGCCTGCTACGCAACCGGAGAACTTCAAAGCGTTCTGAGTAATTACAATTCTTCCAGAATGAATAAAGTCTTTTTCGTAAATGGCGGAAGCGGTAAAAACAACGAAGCATTTGCAGAAACAGATATTAATGCAGGATTTAATTTAAAAGTCATTGCAGATGAACTTGATGTGGATGTTACCAAGCTTATGTCCTGGAATCCTGGAATTTCAGAACAGCTTGAGGATAAAGGAGAAGGAACTCTTTATCTTCCTAAAGATCTCATGCCGGATTTTTTATTACGGAAAAACAAAATTCTTTCAAGATCAATCAAAGAAAGCACACCATAAACACCAAACAGTAAGAACACTTAGCGATAATGTTTAACCTATCCAAATCACAGGTAATATGAAAACAGAATCACCAAACATACCTAAAAGCCCATCATTCCGTCCTTCACAGAATGCCGACGGAATCTCGGAAAATCATCATGCGGGTATCAACAGATTAGTAAAACTTTCCCTTGTTATAGAAGGAAAAGTAATCAAATATTACAAGCATTTTAAACTGACTCAAAGTACAGGAAAACACCACGAATTCAGTGTGACGCTGGCGCACGATGCATTGGGCGACAGGCAGACTCATACACTCGAGGAAGCCAATAAGTTCCTCGGGAAGCGACTTACGGTTGTCATTTCATATAAAGATATTGATAACAGTCCGGAAAGAACTTTCGTGGGAGTGATTACCGGTGTTGGCTTCAGTCAGGAAAGAATGAGTCTTGGAAATATTGTTTTAACGGGCTATAGTCCTACCATTTTATTAGACGGAGCACCTCACATTCAGAGTTTTGGCGGCACCTCTCCTGTAAATATGGGAATTATTGCCAATGAAGTTATTAAACAAGGCATAGACACAGGCCGTTTTGATGTAAGAGTAGATACCAATGATTATGCACAGATTATCTACAGCAGTCAGTACGATGAAACGCATTATAACTATCTCGCAAGAATGGCAGAAGCCTATGGCGAACAGTTTTATTATGATGGTGAAGTTCTTCATTTCGGTAAGCTGCCTCCTCAGAATAAACCTATTAAACTGACTTATGGCAGCAGTGCAAACAATATTAAAGTTGAACTAAAAGCTGTTCATACAAAACCTCAGTTTTATGGCTATAACAGCAGTAAAAATGAAAAGTTAAAATCCGGAGAAACGCCGATTCAGCATGTCGGAGATTTAGCAAAAACAGCCTATTCCCATAATGATAAGATTTATAAGACACCGGCTCTTCAGGTAGCCCCTATCAAAGCATCAACTCATCTTGACGTGGAATATTCACAGAAAAGCACCTCTGGAAGTCAGGCTGTCAATGTTTTTTTATTATCAGGTAATACTACCGTCCCGTTTTTACATCCGGGCTGTGTAGTTGATGTTCAGATGCGTAAGATTGATACCAATGAATCTTCCTATTTTACCAGAATTATGGTGACGGAAGTTTCACACGAAGTCGATACCATAGGGCATTATACAGGAAGTTTTGAAGGAATTGCTTCTGATACGGGATTTTTGCCTAAGCCTGAGTTTAAAACTCCTAAAGCAGAACCGCAGATTGCTACTGTTATCTCAAATGCAGATCCGGAAGGACAGGGAAGAGTACAGGTAAGATTCGACTGGCAAACGAACGATACCACTCATTTTATAAGAATGATGAGTCCGGATGCCGGAGGAACCGACAAGATTACCCAAAACAGAGGATATGTAGCCATTCCGGAAGTGGGCGATCAGGTAATGGTAAATTTTGTACACAGCCATCCTGACAGGCCATTCGTCATGGGAGGAATGTTTCATGGAGGAGTAGGACTCGGTGGCGGCGCAGATAACAGAGTAAAATCTATTCAAACCAGAAGCGGACACAGAATCGTTTTTACCGAAGATGAAAGCATTATCATTACCGATAAATCAGGAAACGAAATCCATTTGGATACAACCGGAAGCAATATTACCATTACCGCTCCTGAAACAATGACGCTTAACTGTAAGAATATGAACATCAATGTCGGAATGAATATGACCACCAATGTCGGAATGAATAAATCTGATACGATCATGGTGAATCACACTGAAAGTGTAGGCTCCATGAAATATCTTTCTACCGGTGCCGATTTTATGACCAATGTGGTAGGAAGAATGAGCCATTATGTAAAAGGAGATATGGAAGTGTATGGTGAAAAAGAGCATAAGCTGACTTCAATGAAAGGTGTTCAGGTCAACAGCGAAGGCAAAGTAGAGCACCATTCGGAAAAAGAAGTTCAGAATAACAGCGGAGAGAAATCTAAAAATTACTAATCATGAGCATCGAATATTTTGTAGAAGGCAAAGTGGTCACCCAGACAGGAGGTAACTACAAAGCCTACGCTAAAGAAGGCATCAGCCACAACAGCGCAGTTTCGGTGGAGCAGAAAGGAAAAGAAGCTGGCGTAAGCTACAACCCGGCTGAAAAGATTAATCCCAATGATAAGCCTGTCAATACCATTGATGTAACCCTGAATTTGTTTTTCGACGGAACTCTCAACAATAAAACAAACACACAGGCTGGCGCACAGCAGTCCGATCCAAAAGGAAGCTATGCCAATGATTTCAGTAACGTAGCCAGAGGATATGATTGTATTGATTCGAATGCACAAAATCAGGTGTCTTATTATGTGGAAGGAATCGGAACCGTGGATCAGAAGTCCGATAATGATACGTTGGGACTTCCTATACGCGGAGCCGGAATGGGAGTAAGTGCAAGAGGGGTGAAAGCCAAGGCAACAAAAGGCTGTGTGAAAGGGGCAGAAACCATTCAGAGAAAATTTCAGGGTAAAAAAATTGATGTTCTTACTGTGAATGTTTACGGATTCAGCAGAGGGGCCGCAGCGGCACGTCATTTTTTGCATATTGCCGGTACAACCGCCAATTCCCAGATCATCTCAGATAAACAGATTCTTGTTTATCCTCCTGAAGCGTACGAAAAATCAGATGCCGAACCTGAACCGAATCAATATATTATTGTTAACGAACCGGATTTCCCATTACTCAAATATGGATATTTTGGTGCCTGTCTCATTCAGCAGAAAATTCAGGTTAAAACGGTACGATTCAATTTTGTTGGTCTTTACGATACGGTAGCTTCATTCGGTATTAATCATAAGGGTGCTTCGCTATTCGGATTCAGTATTATTGATGATGATTCTAAACAGCTTGGGCTAAATGCTGTCAGAAATGCAGCTTTTGTATTACAGCTGGCTTCGTCGGATGAATATCGTGATAATTTCAGCCTTACCAATATAGACAGTGCCGGAATAAGAGGACTTCAGCTTACCTTGCCCGGCGTACATTCAGATATAGGCGGCGGTTACGTAAATAATGATAAGGAAAATGTTTTACTACACCAGGAAATTAATTCCAGCAGAGAATGTGAAAGATTCAGGAATATACTGATTGATGAAGGTTGGTATAAACCGGACGAAATCAGCATTGAATCCAGCATTATTCCGTCACGTACCGCAACCATAAAATATAAGCTTTGGGGAAGACGAAAAAAAGTATCGAATGAATATGACAAGGTATCATTAAAAAATATGTTCTATTACTCAAAAGAGTTTGATGTGAAATATGATGAAGGCTTAGTGGCAGATCATCAGATTAAAGATGGCTTTATCGCAGATATCAGCAACAAGCTGACCTCAAAATATATTGCTACCTGTAATAATGTAAGGAATGAATATGTGAAAGAGTATAATGCAGGAAAACATCCTTCAGCAGGAGAATATATCAGCAAAGTAGACAGCTATTCTTACCTGGATTCCGGAATTGATATCAAAACACTGAGAAATGTTTATTTACATTGGTCAGCCAATCTCGATTCATTCGGGATGGGACCGAGATTCTCCGGGCCGAAAACGGCTGCAGAACGCAAAAGATATATATTAAATGGATAAATGGAAAGCTCTAATTATTGCGCTGGGAATGCTCCAGCTTATCAACTGTCAGGAAATGAAGAAAAATGATACGCCTATGCCAACTTATGAGGTACAGATTTCACACCCGTGGAACAATTATATGATAACCCCTGTAGAAGATAAAATCATTACGCTTGAAGGAGTGCCGGCAGGTTTACCTTACGGAAGTTCATCCGGAACATGGGGCGATTCGGGAAAAGGGTTTACGGAGCAGAGCGGTACGCCGGTAGGTGCTGATATTGTGTACTTTTCCAGATATGAAGATACTTTTTATCACCTCAAGGCAGATTTTCCTAAAGATAAAGTACTCGATATGGTGCAGCGGGCATATGCCAACAACGAATCTGATTCTTCGGAGGAACCTCTCAAAGAATTTATCAGCATTAAAGACGAACCGGATTATTATGAAAAGTATAACAAATTCGGAATGTCTTACTATAAATTCGGAACATTGGTATTTGGATTTGCCCCTAAAGGGATGGTCGTAGTCTGGTTCAGATATGGGTATGTATCTGTGCAGCTGGGTGAATTTCAGGCTGAGGTCGTAAAAGATGACACGAAATATGCAGATAAATTGTTCTCAAAAATTTCGCAGACTCGGGAAGAAATTAAACAGCGTATGTTCATTCCCGATGCATCCCCCGAAGAATGGAAGAACTATCAGAAAAGATATTCATGGGCTCCCTATATCAGTTCGGAAAACAAAGCATTCCGCTTATTCAGAACACAAGCAGAATATTATAATGGAGAGAAAGAAATCATGCTCCGACCTTGGGGAATAAAGCCGCCTCTAAAAGAAAGAGCCATTCCTAAAGAAATTTCCTTCTTCTGGGAAACAGGAAAAGGACAATCTTTTGAAGGACGTGCTTTTTTCAACTGGAAAAAAGTGAATGAACAGTTTGAAAAATCAGGTAAAGATTTTAAACTTGATCTTAAAATAGCCCCAGACAACAACAGTATGGAAATTTTAATTAATAATCAGCCGGTTCTGGTAGATAGCACAAGAATATATCAAAGTGATGTTAAGTTTAAAGAATCTTATTAATCCTGTTAAGAAGCACACATAATTATTTTCCAAAATATAATTCCGGCAGAGTAAAATCTATTGCCGGAATTTTTTATTTCAGACCTATGATACAATAAATGCAACCATATAAAACTCATTAAATTTAAGTTGACAATGCTTTTTATATATTAAGCGTTTTATATTAAAAGTTGTTTTAAAGCGTTGGATTGTAGTGTTTTACTATTTGTTTTAAATCATGAGTCGTAGAATTACGACATGAAATCGTAGAATTACGACAAAAAATAAAATTGATATTTCAAAACTTTTAGAATAAAAATTTGTGTTCTATCTTTGACTCAACAAATCAAACAAACCAACCAAATCACAAAATATTATTAACGATTAAAATTTACGAATCATGGCAACAAATTCAAGAGGAATTTTAAAATTCAACGGAGGCGAAGGTCAGAAATTATTAAAACTGAACTACAGTGTTTCAAGATCTACGGATGTATCAGGAAGAGTAGCTTCAGACCCTTCAAACGCATTGATTAAAGTTACAGTCGAAGCTACTGAAAAATCAGACATTCTTGAAAGCTTACTCAACGGAAAATACAAACCTACAACAGGGGAAATCACTTTCAACAAATCTCACGAAGAAGGAACTTTAATTACTTTAAACTGGGAAAACGGATACGTGATCCAGCATGAAGTAGATTTCGACGCTGTAGACGAAAACAGTATGCTTATAAGTTTTGTTATAAGTGCCGAAACAATCGATTACGGAAATTCCAAGTACGAAGGGCTTTGGCCAAGCAGTGGTAACTAATACCAGCAATCATCTTAGTAAACATAAAAATTGGTACAGAATAGTTATTTCATCAGAAGTAGCTATTCTGTTTTTTTATTGACGTAAATTAAATTAAAATATGCTGTTTTTACGCTTTTATATTCAATAAGGAAATTTAGATGTAACCGTCGAGTAAGAACAAGAGACTTGCATCGATGCAAGCAAGATGCATGTGAGGCAGCAGACAAGGGGCTCTCATCGGGCGAGATAAGAAGGTTATCTCGAGCGTGATAAGGTGTTCTCATCGACCGATGAGAGTGCCTCTCGGAAATTGAATACGATTTGTAGAAAATGACAACCAGTTGTAGAATGATGAGGCTGCTCTCCAAGTCACCACTTTGCTAATCAATTATTTTGAAAAGTTAATAAATGTTATAAAATACCAGGTAAGTCGGAAATTTAGTATCTTTAATATCATTTAAAAATAAAAAAGAATGGAAGCGTACAATTTTGAAACGGCAATTAAACCCTTTTTTTGGGTAGCCTCAGAAAAGACTTTTTCAGTATGTTTAAATGCAGGAACCTACAAACCCGAAATTTTTGAGTGGCGGAAAGAGGAAGGTTTTGAAGGCAACGGATACGACTGGGCTTCGCTGGCGAAGGTTTTCGTAGAAGAAAAAATGCCCGACCTGGCAGACGAGATCAAATTCGATCCGGAAGCCGATATGTTCTGCGCCTATTCCGAGAATCCTGAACGCTTAAAAGACTTTATCAAAGAGTTCAAGAAAACCTGTGAAGACGAAGTTCAGATCCAGGATCTCTTCCTCAAAGCAGAAATAGACTAAAATAGAATAAAAGGCCTCCATGAGGTCTTTTTCATTTATAAATCTCTGTACTAATTGAACTCATGGAATTAAGGTTCGGCAGTTTAATTGTATTTATCTTATAAAATCTCAATATTAAAAAAGCACATCCCGAATAAATTCAATAAGTTTGCAACAGCTTTCCCAAAAATAGCACCATGTCCGGAAACATTCTCATCATCGATGACGAGATCAAGCTCCTGAAACTTTTAGGAATGATTCTCTCCCAGGAAAATTTTACCGTAAAAGAAGCATCTACCGCGAGATCGGCAATGACGATGCTTGAGCAATATGAATTCGATGTCGTATTAAGCGATGTCAGGCTGCCCGATGCCTTTGGCGTAGACCTTGTAAAAACCATCAAAACCAAATATCCGTATTTGGAAATTATTCTCATGACTGCTTTCGGAAATATTACAGATGCCGTACAGGCTATGAGAAACGGCGCGTATGACTATCTGGTGAAAGGTGATGACAACGAGAAAATAATTCCGCTCGTATATAAGGCGCTGGATAAAGCCAAAGACAATGCTGCAAAGAAAGCACAGAAACATAATACCATTCAGAAAGGTTTTGAAGCCATTGTCGGGGCTTCACCGCTTATTCTTCAGGCAAAAAAGCTCGCAGAAAAAGTAGCGGTTACCGATGCTACCGTACTGCTGACCGGCGAAACAGGTACCGGGAAAGAAGTTTTTGCGAATGCCATCCACCAGGGAAGTGAACGGAAAAAGAATAATTTTGTTGCCATCAACTGTTCGGCATTCAGCAAAGAAATATTGGAAAGCGAACTTTTCGGACATAAAGCAGGCGCATTTACCGGCGCTGTAAAAGATAAAAAAGGTCTTGTAGAAGAAGCCAACAACGGGACTTTATTTCTTGATGAAATTGGTGAGATGCCAATCGAGCTTCAGGCAAAATTATTGCGTGTTCTGGAAACCGGAGAATTCATCAAAATGGGTGAAACAAAAGTTTCTAAATCAGACTTCAGATTGATTGCTGCTACGAATCGTGACCTGGAAGAAGAAATAAAACAGGGGAATTTCCGTGAAGATCTTTATTTCAGGTTGAATGTTTTTGAAATCCGCCTTCCCGCACTTCGCGAAAGAAAACAAGACTTGAAAGCGTTGGCTAAAAATTTTATTGATGTATTCTCTCAAAAGCTGAATATTTCCGACATTCAGGTGACCCCGGAGTACTTTAAAGCGTTAGAAAAAAACGACTGGAAAGGGAATATCCGCGAGCTGCGGAATACCATAGAACGAAGCCTTATTCTCATGAATAATAATATTCTTGATGAAGAAAATTTACCACAATATTCCGGTAAAATTTCAGATGAAAAAGATTCTTTCAGCATGAGATCTCTTGAAAAAGAGCACATTCAGAAAGTTATACAATACACCAAAGGCAACAAAGCAGAGGCCGCAAGGCTGCTCGAGATCGGGATCGCAACCTTATATCGTAAACTTGAAGAATATCATTTGAGATAAAGCAGGCAAACGTTTCGTCCAGTCGAGTGAAATTCTGAAAGAATTTTTCAATTACAGATCAAATTCTACCATAACACAAAGACTTTACAATAAAAACGTCTTATCATTTTAATAACGAGCCTATCATTTTGATAGGCTTTTGTGTTTTCTGACATTTGCTTTGAATGTAATAAGGTGTTTATTTTCAGTTAGTTGAATTTGTTATTTCTTAAATGGAATTCCTTTTGGCATTAAGGATAAAGAATAAAATATTAAACAATGTCAATTTCAAGAAAAACATTTAAAAAACCAGAGCACTCAAAACTGAGCCTGCTGATCGTTTCGTATGCAGTATTCACCATTCTAACCCTCATTGTTACGATATGATGCTGTTGTGTCTGATAATTTTGTGTGCGGTCCTTTTCTGGATCCTCTACCGTTCCGTTAATTTCTTTGATAAAATATAATTATGTGGAGTTTATTTTTTCTATCCATTATGGCCTTCGGGTACATCTGCTACGTCTTAATGAAACCCGAAAAATTTTAACCTGAAACAATGAATACAGAAATCTTAGGCATTATTGTCATGTTTGTCATTACCTTAGCAATCGGTGTTTTTCTAGGAAAATACATTGCTGATGTTTACGGCTATAAAAAAACTTTTTTAGATAAAATTTTTCAGCCGGTCGAAAATCTCATCTATAAAATATCCGGCATCAACCCAAATAAACAGATGAGCTGGAAACAGAATATGTTTGCCATGCTTACCATTAACCTTGTTTGGTTTATCATCGGTTTTTTTATTTTAATGAATCAGTCATGGTTGCCTTTAAATCCCGACGGAAATCCGAATATGTCACCCGATCTGGCTTTCAATACGGCCATTTCCTTTTTAGTTAATTGCAACCTGCAACACTATTCCGGAGAAACCGGATTGAGCTATCTTGGTCAGCTTTATCTGATGTTCTTACAATTTGTATCGGCAGCCACAGGTATGGCCGCTATGGCAGTGCTCTTTAAAGCATTTAAAGATAAAACAACCACAGAACTGGGTAATTTTTACGACTTTTTCACAAAATCCGTGATTCGTATTTTAATTCCGATAAGTATTGTTGTCGCATTTATCCTTTCTGCTAATGGAAGCCCGATGACCTTTGAAGGAAAAGATCATATTACGACACTTGAAGGGCAGAAAGCAGACGTTTCCCGAGGTCCGGCAGCGGCATTTATTGCCATAAAGCACGTAGGGACAAACGGCGGCGGATTTTTTGGAACCAACTCTGCACATCCGTTGGAAAATCCTAATTATCTCACCAATATGACCGAAATGATTGTACAGATGGTTATTCCTTTCGCTTTGGTTTTTGCACTTGGATTTTATTTAAAGAAGAAAAAACTTTCATGGACTATTTTTACCGTAATGACGATCGGCTTTCTGGCCTTAGCCATTCCGAATATTATTAATGAAACAAATGGGAACCCATTAATTACGCAAATGGGTACAGATCCTCACCTCGGAGCCATGGAAGGAAAGGAAATCCGTTTCGGAAGTGCAGCATCCGCTTATTGGAGTATTGCCACAACAGTAATCTCAACCGGTTCTGTGAATGCCATGCACGACAGCACTATGCCACTTTCGGGAATGAACGAGCTGCTTGCCATGATGATTAACTGCTTCTATGGAGGCTGTGGCGTGGGAATTCTGAACTACTTTATCTTCATCATCCTTGCCGTATTCATAAGCGGACTGATGGTAGGAAGAACTCCTGAATTTTTAGGTAAAAAAATTGAAGCGAAAGAAATGAAAATTGCTATGATTGTCGCTCTATTCCATCCGTTTTTAATTTTAGTAGGAACAGCTTTAACAGCTTACCTTCCTGAGTTTGGAGCAAAAACACTTAATAATCCAGGATTCCATGGCTTCAGTGAAATGTTGTATGAATTTACCTCATCTTCCGCAAACAACGGTTCCGGATTTGAAGGCTTGGGCGACAATACACCATGGTGGAATATTTCGACTGGAATTGTTTTGCTTCTTTCAAGATTCATCCCAATCATCGGTCCTGTTGCTATTGCAGGATTGCTGGCTCAGAAGAAATACATTCCTGAAAGTGCCGGAACGTTGAAAACAGATACTGCCACTTTCGGATTCATGACCTTAGCCGTTATCTTACTGATTGCTGCGTTATCCTTCTTCCCCGTGCTAACTTTAGGACCTATCGCAGAACAATTGCAATATTTTTCTAAATAAATAATTAAACCATTAAGACTTACTTAAGAAGTTAAGAATAGTAATTTCATCAAATTAAGCTTTAAAATATTCTTTGAATATTTCTTAACCCAGACTTAACTCCTTAAAAACTCTTAATGGTTCAAATAAAAAATAAATCATTCAAAGCAATGAAAAATCAATCACAGACTTTATTTCAGAAAGATCTGGTTAACGAAGCCATTCAACAATCTTTCGTTAAGCTGAATCCGAAAATTATGTTTAAAAATCCGGTCATGTTCCTGGTGGAAATCGGAACCGTGGTTATGCTCATCGTAAGCTTGTTTAGCTTAAGCGGTGATCGCTCACAAGGCAGTTTCAGTTATAATTTTTTAGTTTTTATCATCTTATTTTTCACCGTTTTATTTGCCAATTTTGCCGAAGCTATCGCCGAAGCAAGAGGAAAAGCGCAGGCAGACACATTGAGAAAAACTCGTGAAGAAACCCCTGCAAAATTGGTCATCAACAACAAACAGGGATTTCAGGTAGAAACCGTACTTAAAAAATCAGCCGAGATGAAGCTGGGAGATATTTTCTTGTGCGAAGCCGGAGATCAGATCCCTATGGATGGTGAGATTATTGAAGGGTTGGCTACCATCGACGAATCTGCCATTACCGGAGAAAGTGCCCCTGTAATTCGCGAGGCAGGAGGGGATAAAAGCTCAGTAACCGGTGGCACTAAAGTCCTTTCCGACAGAATTAAAGTAAAAGTAACGACAAAACCGGGAGAATCTTTTCTGGACAAAATGATTGCCCTGGTAGAAGGTGCTTCAAGACAAAAAACACCGAACGAAATCGCACTCACTATATTATTGGCAGGGTTTACATTAACCTTTATTATTGTTACCGTTACCCTGAAACCTTTTGCAGATTATGCGCAGACACCGATTACCATCGCAGCATTCATTTCACTTTTCGTTTGCCTTATTCCTACAACAATCGGCGGTCTGCTCTCTGCGATCGGTATTGCGGGGATGGACAGAGCTTTAAGAGCCAATGTAATCACAAAAAGTGGTAAAGCCGTGGAAACGGCCGGAGATATTGATGTTCTCCTTTTGGATAAAACCGGAACCATCACCATCGGTAACAGAAAGGCAACACAATTTCATCCTTCAAACAATATTCAGCTTGATGAATTTATCAAAGCTGCTGCATTGAGTTCTGTTGCTGATGAAACGCCTGAAGGCAAATCAATCATTGAATTAAGCCAGCTGAAACCTGAAGAACTGCTTGTTCCGAATCCTGTGTATATCGATTTTACAGCAGAAACAAGAACTTCAGGAATTGATTTTGAAAATACGAGAATCCGAAAAGGAGCGTATGATACGATTAAAAAATTATCGGAAAAGGCAGGAAATGTTTTTCCGCAGGAAACTCAGGAAGCCGTAACCAAAATCTCGGAAAACGGAGGGACACCATTGGTTGTTTCTGTTAATGAAAAGGTTTGGGGGGTAATCGAACTTCAGGATATCATCAAAACAGGGATTCAGGAACGTTTTCAACGATTAAGAAAAATGGGTGTAAAAACCGTGATGGTAACAGGTGATAATCCTTTAACCGCAAAATTTATCGCAGAAAAAGCAGGGGTGGATGATTTTATTGCCGAAGCCAAGCCGGAAGACAAGATGAATTATATCAAAAAAGAACAGCAGGAAGGAAAACTGGTCGCGATGATGGGAGACGGAACGAATGACGCGCCAGCACTTGCCCAAGCCGATGTTGGTGTGGCTATGAACAGTGGAACTCAGGCAGCCAAAGAAGCAGGAAATATGGTAGACCTCGATAATGATCCTACGAAACTAATCGAAATTGTAGAAATCGGAAAACAATTATTGATGACCAGAGGAACACTCACTACATTCAGCATTGCGAATGATGTTGCTAAATATTTTGCGATCATTCCTGCGTTATTTATTACTTTTATTCCAGCCCTTCAGAAGCTGAATATCATGAACCTTCACAGCCCGGAATCAGCGATTTTGTCAGCCATTATTTTTAATGCGATTATTATTCCGATCCTTATTCCGTTGGCCTTGAAAGGGGTGGCTTATAAACCGATCGGGGCAAGTGCCTTATTAAGAAGAAATCTTTTAATCTATGGACTGGGAGGAATTATAGCGCCATTCATAGGGATTAAGCTCATCGATTTAGGAATCAGTGTTTTCTTTTAAAGGCTGGAAGCTGGAAGTTAGATGCTGGAAGTATAATAGCATGCCGTTTTAATTAATTATTAAATGAAAAAGACTTGTGGCTGTTAATTATAACCAGTATAACTTCCATCATCCCGCTTCCATCATCCATCATTCATCTTCATAACAACAAAAATTACTCAAAATGAAAAATCATATTATAGCCGCATTAAAACTGACTCTCGTCATGCTTGTAATCGTTGGAATCTATTCAGGCATCGTGTATGCTGGCTCAAAAATTTTACCGACACAAGGAAATGCAGAGATCATTAATTATAAAGGGCAGAAATTTTATGCCAATATTGGGCAGGAATTCAAATCTGCCAAATATTTTCACGGTCGTCCGTCTGCCGTAGACTACAATGCTGCCGGAAGCGCCGGAAGCAACAAAGGACCTAGTAATGAAGAATACCTGCAAATGGTTCAAAAAAGAATAGACACTCTAAAAATGCAGAATCCGGAAATGCATAATATAAAAGTTCCCGTAGAGCTGGTAACCGCCAGCGGAAGCGGACTGGATCCTGATATTTCTCCCGAAGGCGCTTTATATCAGGCAAAAAGAATTGCTAAAGAAAGAAATATTTCAATTGATAAAATTCAAAATCTTATTAACAATCAAACGGAAAAATCATTTTTCGGACCGTCTAAAGTCAATGTCTTAAAATTAAATATTGCACTTAACGAATTACACTAATTTTATATTAACTCATGAAAAAATATATTATTACAGGTTTTATTTTAGGAATATTTTTCCCAAAAGCACAGTCGGCAGACTCTTTAAAAACAAATAGTAAAATCAATTTTTCTGCCTATGCAGAATTATTCTATACTTATGATTTTAACGAGCCATCCAATCATATCCGTCAGAATTTTTTATACTCCTACAACCGTCATAATGAAGTGAACCTAAACCTTGGATTGGTAAAAGGTTCTTATCAGGACGAAAATTTCAGAGCAAATCTGGCTCTGATGGCGGGAACATATGCTCAGGATAATATGGCTGCTGAACAGGACGCACTACGCTATGTCAATGAAGCCAATATCGGAATCAAGATTTCAAAAAGCAAAAACTTATGGGTTGATGCCGGAATTATGCCGTCTCATATTGGATGGGAAAGTGCTATCGGAAAGGATAATACTAACCTGACGAGAAGTCTGGCTGCTGAAAATTCTCCGTATTTTGAAACCGGGGCTAAAATTTCCTATACTTCAGACAACGGAAAATGGTTCCTGAGCGGTCTTGTACTAAACGGTTGGCAGCGTATCGCTAAACCGGAAGGAAATCAAACCATTTCTTTCGGTCATCAGCTGACGTTTAAGCCTAATGAAAAAATTACCCTGAACAGCAGTTCTTTCATCGGAAACGATAAAGCTAAAGATGATAAAAGAATGCGTTACTTCCACGATCTTTATGGAAGTTTTCAACTAACTAATCAGTTTTCGACAACACTTGGATTTGATATCGGTGCCGAACAAAAGGAAAAAGGCAGTGAAAGCTACAACATATGGTATTCACCGAATGTTTTATTAAAATATCAATTCGATAATCAATGGGCTTTAGCCGGGAGATTAGAATATTACAGCGATAAAAACGGAGTAATCATTAATACCGATACTCCAAACGGATTTCAGACTTTCGGATATTCCCTGAATGTAGATTACGCAATTTCTAAAAATGTCGTCTTTAGGACGGAAGCAAGAAGTTTTAGTTCTAAAGATGCCATTTTCATGAAAAATGATGAATTTAAAAAAGAAAACTTTTTTATAACGACAAGTTTGGCGGCCTGGTTTTGATGAACTGTTGCTGTGCGATAGATTCTGGAAATAAGTGAGTGTTTACTTTGTTAACCACAGATTTGCACGGATTTTTACAGATGATTTTATCTTCCATCTTCCAGCGCCCATCACCCGGCATTTTACACCTCAATGCAAAAATTTAAACTCAAAAGAATAAAATCTATGTCGTCAGCAAAAGATTTTTTAGAACTGATTCAGAAATCCCGGAAAGGAAAATTCAAAATTTATATTGGGATGAGCGCGGGTGTAGGAAAAACCTTCCGGATGCTCCAGGAGGCCCATGCGCTTTTGCGAAACGGAATTGACGTAAAGATTGGATATATAGAAACCCACAGCAGAGAAGAAACTCAGGCATTAGTAGAAGGAATTCCTGAAATTCCGAGGAGATCTTCTTTTTATAAGGGTAAAAATCTTGAAGAAATGGATCTTCAGTCAATTATCAATATTCATCCGGAAGTTGTTCTTGTAGATGAACTTGCCCATACAAATATTGAAGGTTCCAAGAATAAAAAAAGATGGCAGGATGTGTTAGAGATTCTAGATAATGGAATTAATGTTATCAGCGCGATGAATATCCAGCATATTGAAAGCCTGAATGAAGAAGTAAAAAAAATCACGGGAATAGAAGTTACTGAACGGGTACCTGATAAAATTCTCGCACTGGCTGATGAGGTTGTGAATATCGATTTGACCGCCGACGAATTGTTAACAAGGCTTAAAGAAGGGAAAATTTACAAAAAAGAAAAAATACAGACAGCCTTACAGAATTTCTTTCAGAGCGGACATATTCTGCAGCTTCGTGAGCTTGCCTTAAAGGAAGTAGCTACCCACGTCGAAAAAAAGGTAGAAACGGAGATCAGAACTGAAAATTTTAAGCCTGTAAAATTTCTCGCATGCATTAGCAGTAATGGAAAAGTTGCCAAAAACATCATCCGTAAGACAGCCAGGCTGGCCAGTTATTACAACAGTCCGTGGACGGTTCTTTATATTCAGAGACCATCCGAAAGTCTTGAAAAAATTGCACTGGATAAACAGCGTTATTTGATTAATAATTTTAATTTAGCAGAGGAATTGGGTGCCAAAGTCATTCGTGTAAAAAACAACAGTGTGCATACAGGTATTCTGGATTACGTTGTCGAACATAATATCACTACAGTATGCATGGGAAAACCGCACGCAAGATTATGGCAGAGAATTGTTGGCTACAGCTGGATCTATACCCTGATGAACCGCCTAAATGAACGGCAGATCGATATTATTATTTTATCCTGAAATCGATGAAACTAAAAACAAAACTTACCTTAGGTGTCGGTCTTCTTTTTCTCCTGATTGTTTTGCTTTCAGTGATGGGCTCTGTTTACATCAATAAATTAAAATCGGATACCGAAAAAATCCTGAACGCCAATTACAGCAGTATTGAATTTTCTAAGAATATGCTGCTGGCATTAGACAGAATCGGGAGTGACAGTGCCGTGGCTATACAGGAATTTAAGAAAAACAACCAGCTACAGGAAAAAAATCTGACAGAATTCGGGGAAAGGGAAGCGACCCAAAGCTTAAATCTGCATTTCAACAATTATCTGAAACTTCCAAATAATGAAAAAGAAAAACTGATTCGTGAAGATCTGGTAAAGATCATGACTCTCAATATGAAAGGGATTGAACGGAAAAGTGATGTGGCCATCATTACCGCAGAAAATGCTACATTCTGGATCGTCAGCCTCGGAACGGTATGTTTCCTCATTGCTTTCGTCCTCTTGTTTAACCTTCCTCAGACCATTGCGGAACCGATTAGTCAGCTTACCTTCAGTATCCGTCAGATTGCCAATAAAAATTACAGTGAAAGGGTTCACTTCAAAGGAAGCGAGGAATTCAATGACCTTGCAGAATCATTTAATGTCATGGCCGAAAAGCTTCAGGAATATGAAAGCAGTACACTTTCTAAACAGTTGATGGACAAAAAGCGCATCGAAACTCTTGTGAATAATATGCACGATGCAGTTATTGGTCTTGACGAAAATCATTTCATCTACATGATTAATGATGAAGCTTTGAAAATTACCAATTTAAACAAGGAAGAAATTATCGGGAAAACCGTCCATGAAGTGGCGGTAAACAATGATCTGGTTAGGGAACTTTTGAAAAATATGGATCATCCTCAAAAAGATCCTATTAAAATCGTTTCAGGTCATAAAGAGAATTATTTTGAGCAGGATGTCATTCCGATCAATATTGTAAGAACAGGTGAAAAAGAAAAGAAATATATTGGACGAGTTATTCTTTTGAGAAATATTACACCTTTCAAAGAGTTGGATTTTGCTAAAACGAATTTTATTGCGACCATTTCACATGAATTAAAAACCCCGATTTCAGCCATTAAAATGGGCGTACAGCTATTAGAAAATCAAAAATTCGGTGAACTTAACGAACAGCAGAAGGAACTTGTGAAAGGCATTAACGAAGACGGACAACGACTTCTGGATATTACCGGCGAACTCCTTAATTTATCACAGGTTGAAACGGGAAATATTCGCATCAATATTGAGAACTGCTCACCCAAAGAAATAGTTCAGACCGCGATCAAAAATGTGGAAAAACTTGCAGAGCAGAAAAATATTTCCATTAAAACTCAGTTTGAAGTTGAAGATTCGGATCTTGTGGCAGCCGATTTTGATAAAACCGTTTGGGTAATGAATAATTTCCTGAGCAACGCCGTTAAGCATTCTTTTCAGGATGAAAGCATCTCCGTAAAGGTGGAAAAATATGAAACCTCAGTGAAATTCAGCGTGAGCGACACTGGAAAAGGAATTGATGAAAAATACCACCGTCAGATATTCGACCGTTATTTCCAGGTTCCGGGCGAGCATCAGAACGGAACAGGTCTCGGATTGGCCATTTCCAAGAATTTCATTGAAAAACAACACGGTGAAATAGGTGTTAAAAGCTCGCTGAATCAGGGGAGTAGTTTTTATTTTTTGCTGCCGTTGGTTTAAATTATTTCTATATTTTTGAGGTCAAAATACTTTTGGTATTAAAAATCATGAATGAAATCCATTTCTATTCAAGCAAAATAAAAAGTATAATTCTACTCATTATATCTTTTGGTTTTGTTTACTTTTTTATTTACTCCTATGAAGAACTTACATATAAAAGTTATTTCATAATAATGATGAGTCATTTTGTATTTATACTTTTTTGTTTTGGGATCATATATTCTATGATCCTGATATTTCGTAGAAAACCATTGCTTACTATTAATGAAAATGAAATTATTATTTTCTATCCACTCAGAAAAAAAGTATTGATACCTTTTGAAGATATAGGTGGCTTCTTTATAAGTTCAAGTTCTTACAGAGGAATTAAAACTTCACATCAAATAAATATTGTGATGAAAAACGTAAAGCTGAAAAAAAATAAAATTGTTAAAACTATTTTCCCACAATTTGAAAATATGCAATATGCAATACAATCTGATCTATTAAATGTTAAAACTAAAAAATTAATCATAATCCTAAATTCATATTTGAAAAATAGTAATACTAATATTGTAGAAAAATGAAACCAACTTTCTTCCCAACACCGCAGGAATTCCGCCAATGGCTTGAGAAAAACCATCAGACAGAAAAAGAACTGCTGGTAGGATTTTACAAAGTCGGATCCGGAAAACCGTCGATGACCTGGCCGGAATCGGTAGATCAGGCTTTATGTTTCGGTTGGATTGACGGTGTGCGAAGGTCGATTGATGAAGAAAGTTACAGTATCCGGTTTACTCCCAGAAAGCCTACGAGCATTTGGAGCGCTGTCAATATCAAAAAAATGGAAGAACTGATAAATGCCGGACTTATGACTGAAGCCGGTCAGCAAGCTTTTGAACTCAGAAAAGAGCATAAATCGGCAATCTATTCCCATGAAAATGAAACCGCTGCATTGAGTCCGGAATTTAAAAAACAATTTAAAGCTAATAAAAAAGCCTGGGAATTTTTCAACAGTCAGGCTCCATCATACAAAAAAATAATGTTACACTGGATCATGAGTGCAAAACAGGAAAAGACAAGAATTTCAAGATTGGAGAAGACAATTATGGAAAGTGAAGAAAGAAACAGAATTTCATTTTATGGTTGAATTGATAGTTTTTACCTTAGTTTTACTGGGAATCTCAAATTTTCATTATTTTTTATTCTTCAGGAGAGAAAGAAAACAATTGAAGTTAAAGATATATTTAACCATAATTTTTGCTGTTTCGATTGTATTAAGTCTTTACATTATTATAATAACTCCCGGTTTCTTCTACGATGAAGTATTACAGAACTGTTTCTTTTTAATATTGATGAATTTTTTAATTCCGGGATATTTTTTAATGCTTTTCGGAATTAATTCCGTTTTAGAAAATATTCCGATTATTCGCGGATATTTTACCTTTAACATAATATTCTGTACTTTATTTCTCAGTGCTTCGATGCTGTATTATTTTTTAAGCATATTTATTTTATCATTTAGATTATATTAAAAACGATATTATTTTAACATGAACAACGATTTTCAGGAAGAATTAAATTTACATTCTGCGGGAGCAATAATAAGACATACTTCTGTTTTTGATCATATGGAAAGTTATAAGAATAATTTTCAGTTAAGTAAGGAGTTTACCGATAAATGGGTTCTTCCTTTGTATATGAAAATAAGAAATACACATGACCTTTCTTGGGCAGATTATCTTCTGGAATTGAAAAATGAATTAACCGAAGATGTAACTTTAACGCTCTTAGGAGATTTTAACTGGAGAACCAGAACAGTTGGAGCTTATCTGTCTGTATTAAAAAATTACGAAAATCAAATACCTATCATTGGTGTTCATTTACTTAAAAGTGAAGTGTGTTATGCGGGAGATTTATATGCTCTGATTCTTGCTTATTATAATACTCCTGAAACGATAGAATATCTTCATAAATATTTAGAATATTATTTGCAAAAACCTGAACTTGACTTTGATCAGGAAGCCGTATTAGAAGCTGTAGCTTATCTTGACATGATCAATAAAACAGATAACTTGTCTAAGTATTTAAAGCTGTGGAACAAGATGTTGGAAGAACGAAACGAAATTTCCAAAGTAAGAAATATTCGGATTGCCAAAATAATTGAAAAACAAGAGGGTAAAGAAAGCTCTGAAAAATATTTAAAAAACTTAGATCAGGTTATCATAAATCCTGAATTGAGCATTAAGCACATTACCGAACAAATCAAATTTTTACAAGAATTGAGATCTTATTTTGACTAAATATGTCCTAACTTTGTCGCTTTAAATTAAGAAAAGCTAGCAATGAATACAGATACATTAGATTTTTGGGTAGGAAATTTCAACAGTGAAGAAGATTTTTATGATTTTGTGGAGGAAGATGAAAACTATTATCTCCTTGAAGAATCTGATGATATTCATATTTCAAAATTCGCGGAATCACAGAATACCGTCTGGCTCGATCACGATTTCGTAGAATACGGTTTTGAAGAGGGAAACAGAACGATCTATGAAAAATTTGCGGAATATTCTTTTGCCGAGCAATGGCTGCCGATCCTGGTCAACAGACTCAATGAGATCAATTTGAAATTTGAAGTTAATGCCATCATTTTCCTGAACAAAGGTCAGGTTCCGAAACCGGTTTCCGTAGAAAATGACTTTTTCTCGCTGACATATGTGGGAGGGATTGAATTTAGTGCTTGATATCTCATGGGCGAGACAATAAAAAACTACGAAAATCTGCTAAAAGTTTTTGCTGAGCTTAGAAAATTCGGAATTATTACCAATACCGATATTACAGATTGGGCAGATGAAATTCTAGCTTCAGAAAATCTGTCTGATTATGAGTTTATTGAAATTTCTACCACCAAAAATAGTCATGATCTAATTGTGATTTTAGAGAAGAATTCTCAATATCCCAATTTGGAAATAGTTTGCCGGGCAATGCTTGGCATCCTTTACCATTCGTTAACAGCGTCTCTGGAATTTAAAAAAGCTCTTAAAGTGATCCACGAAATTTCTTATGAAGAGAAACTGACGAATGATGAGCAGTTTCTGCTGTATGGATTTTCAGAAATTTCAATGTATGATCTTAGAGGTAATTACGAAGGTTTTCGCCTTTTTAAAGAAGATCTTATGGAATTTTTAAAAATTTACAAAGATTTTACTTTGACAAATTATAAAGAATGGAATTTGATTAATGAAATTCTATTACCTGCTCTTACCGAAAAGCTGGAAAAAATCAATCATAACTATCCTTACTGATAATACTGGGAAGAAAAAATGAATAGAGAAATCGATAATTTGAAAAAGATAAATATCAAAAAACTTCCACAAATCGTGGAAGTTTTTATATTTTAAATTTATAATCAATGCGCTTCCAGCCAGTTATTGCCAACACCGACCTCAACCAATAACGGAACCTGCGTTTCAATGGCATTTTCCATTTCCATTTTAATAATGTTAGTGGCAACTTCAATTTCGTCAATCGGCGATTCAAAAACCAATTCGTCATGTACCTGCAACAGCATTCTGGTCTGTAGTTTTTCCTTTTCCAGTTCTTTCTGAATTTTAATCATTGCCATTTTTACCACATCGGCAGCACTTCCCTGAATCGGGGCATTCACGGCATTTCTTTCAGCGTGACCACGAACGACAAAATTATTGGAATTAATATCCTTTAAATGACGTTTTCTTCCCAAAATGGTTTCCACATAACCGATTTCTCTGGCTCTTTTCACCTGCTCTGCCATATATTCCTTCAATTTCGGATAGGTAGCATAATAGGCGTCGATCATTTGTTTAGCCTCACTTCTTGATAATCCGGTTTGCTCTGCAAGGGCAAATGCTCCCTGTCCGTATAAAATTCCGAAGTTTACGGTTTTAGCCTGACTTCTCTGGATTTTTGAAACCTCTTCAAGTGGGATATCAAATAATCTTGCAGCCGTAGAAGCGTGGATATCTTCTCCGTTCTGGAAAGCTTTAATCATATTATCTTCCCCGGAAATTTCAGCGATAAGGCGCAGTTCGATCTGTGAATAATCGGCAGAAATGATCTTTTTTCCTTCTCCGGAAACAAATGCTCCCCGGATCTGCTGACCTCTCAGCGTCCTGATCGGAATATTCTGGAGGTTCGGGTTTACACTTGCCAGACGGCCGGTTGCGGCAGTAGTCTGTGAGAAATTCGTATGAACACGATTGTCCGTTTTTTCAATCTGTGAAGGCAATGCATCCACATAGGTTGATTTTAATTTCTGATACGTTCTGTATTCAAGAATATGCTGAATGATCTCATGTTTGGAAGCCAGCTTTTGAAGGATATCCTCCGAAGTGGCGTACTGTCCGGTTTTGGTTTTCTTGGCTTTCGGATCGAGCTGAAGTTTTTCAAAAAGAATATCTCCAAGCTGCTTCGGAGAATTGACGTTGAATTCTTCTCCCGAAAGTTCAAAAATTTTCGATTCAAGTTGCCTCAAATCATTTTCAAGGTCGATGCTTTCCTGGGCAAGCCATTTTTCATCAAGAGAAATTCCGGCAAGCTCCATTTTAGCCAAAACTTCCATGAGAGGCATTTCTATATTGAAGAAAAGGTCTTCTAAGTTTTCTTTTTTTAATTGCGGAGCGAAAAGCTCATACAGCTGAAAGGTCACGTCTGCATCTTCCGCGGCATAATCAGTTTGAGTTCTGAGATCAGCATCTCTGAAATTACCTTGATTTTTGCCCTTTTTTCCAATAATGGTTTCGATGGAAACAGGTTTGTAGCCCAGATACATTTCAGAAAGATAATCCATGCCGTGTCTTCCGTCAGGATTTAGAAGGTAATGAGCGATCATGGTGTCGAACATCGCGCCTTTTACCGTAATATTATATCTTCGGAGGATTTTATAATCAAACTTTAAATTGTGTGCAATTTTGATAAGGTCTTCTTTTTCAAATAAAGGTCTGAAAATTTCCAATGTCTGAAGCACTTCACCCTGATCTTCGGATAGCGGGATATAGTAAGCTAATCCTTTTTTATAGCTGAAACTCATTCCCACCAGCTCGGCTTCAAGCTCGTTCAGGGAAGTGGTTTCGGTATCGAAGCAAACCGCTTTTTGTTTCAACAGATTATCAACAAGAATCTTCTGTGCTTTAGGATTATCGATAAACTGATACAAGTGATCGTTTTGCTCGATGGTAGATTTCGTGGAAGTGGCCTGATCCAATTCTTCATAGGTTGCAAAGAGATCGAGCTGCCCGACTGCCTGTGCTACTTTTTGCTGAGGTGTTTGTGTTTCAGTAACGGTAATGTCTACTTCGGCTACTACTGTTGTTCCTGTAGTTGCCGGAGCAAATGCCCTGTAAAGATTTTCATACAGTCTGCGGAACTCTATTTCATCAAAAACTTCTTTTACTTTTTCAAAATCAGGAGTTTCCAGATCATACTGTTCCTGGTGGAATTCCACAGGTGCGTCACAGATAATGGTGGCCAGCTTTTTAGATAAAATTCCGCGCTCCGCCGAAGCTTCCACTTTTTCTTTCAGTTTACCTTTCAGTTTGTCTGTGTTGGCTAAAAGCGTTTCGATATTTCCGAATTCTTTCAGAAATTTCATGGCTGTTTTTTCACCCACCCCTTCAAGTCCGGGAATATTGTCCACAGAATCACCCATCATGGCCAGGAAATCAATGACCTGCTTAGGATCTTCAATCTCGTATTTGGCCTTAACTTCTTCTACGCCTAAAATCTCAATATCTCCGCCTTTTAAACCTGGTTTATAAATCTTGATTTTATCCGTAACAAGCTGTGCAAAATCTTTATCGGGAGTTACCATAAATGTTGTGTAACCTTCTTTTTCAGCTTTGCAGGCAATCGTTCCGATAACGTCATCCGCTTCATATCCCGGAACGCCCAGAATCGGGATGTGCATAGCCTGTAAAATTCTGTGAATATATGGGATCGCATTCTTAATCGCTTCCGGCGTTTCACTTCTGTTGGCTTTATATTCTGAAAAATCTCCCGTTCGTATACTGGCTTCACCCACATCGAAAACCACCGCAAGATGGGTCGGCTTTTCCCTTCTGATTAACTCAATTAAAGAATTGGTAAATCCGAAAATGGCAGAGGTGTCCAGCCCCTTACTGGTAAGTCGGGGATTTCTGATCAGAGCGTAATATCCTCTGAAAATCATTGCATAAGCATCGATGAGAAATAATCTTTTATCCTGTGTTGCGTCCATATTATCCATAAGGAACAAATATAAGAAAAAGTGTTCTTTCTTCTCTTGAAATATGGGAATGATTAACCAGAGATATTAGTGAATGTAATTAGATGTTTCAATAGTTAAAAACCACCCTTTTTGCTTCAATTTCCACCCTTTTAGGTTCGTCGTTGAATGTTTTTACCTCGTTGTTGAGTCTTTTAGACTGGTTTTTGAATCTTTTTGATTCGTCGGTGAATGTTTTTGCCTCATTGTTGAGTCTTTTTTACTCAACATCCACTCTTTTTGCCTGGTTGTTGAGTCTTTTAAGACTCATTCTTGAATCTTTTTGATTCGATGATGAAATAAAAAGGCTCAGGGTTAAACACTATTTACTTTAATTTTAAATACATAATGAAATGCTCCTTCTGTGCTTTAAAATGTTTTCAAAGTTTTAACCTAAAATCTAATGAGACTTATGTGTTAGAATTAAGTCACAGATTTACGCAGATTTTCACAGATGATGGTTTCGCTTGAACTCCGCTCAGCCAACAAAAAACCAAGGATATAAATACATCTACAGAAATTCAACACCCTGTTTGTCATTCCCGAAGGAAATCTTGACATCGTATTAGAGATGCGTATGGAAATATTCACGTCCGGAATCCCTGCGGAAATGATAAGTATGTTGCATATTTTAAGTATTGCTATGAAAATCTTTGATTTTCTTCTTCTATGGTCTGAAATATTTGCAAAGTTTTAACTTAAAATCTAATGTGACTGATGTGTCAGAAAAGCTTTTGTTACTTTTGTGGTTATAAAAAGCTAAACAGACTCAACCTCAGCGAATCTTCACAAAACGCATAGAGTTCTTTTTGTATTGCTTACATTTGTACGGCATTCTGGATTTAGAATGAAAATGATTTATATGGCAGATAAAAAATACAGCGAAAGAATTCATAAAGATAAAAATTACGAATACATTACCGTCTCTAATGACGAAAACGGGGTGAGAATCTACACTTTGAAAAACGGTTTAAAAGTTTTTCTTGCCCAGAATTTTGATGCTCCGAAAATCCAGACCTACATTCCGGTAAGAACAGGAAGCAATAATGATCCGGCTGATAATACAGGGTTGGCACATTACCTGGAACACATGATGTTTAAAGGAACTTCAAAGCTAGGAACCCGCGACTGGGATAAGGAAAGCGCATTATTGAACCAAATTTCGGATCTTTACGAAGAGCATAAAGCAGAAAACGATTCGGAAAAAAAGAAAACCATTTATCGTAAAATAGATGAACTTTCTCAGGAAGCCAGTCAATATGCCATTGCTAACGAATACGACAAAGCAATTTCTTCATTGGGAGCTACAGGAACCAATGCCCATACATGGTTTGATGAAACGGTTTACAAAAATAATATCCCAAGCAATGAACTGGAAAAATGGCTGAAGATTGAAAAAGAAAGATTTTCAAAACTGGTTTTAAGGTTGTTTCATACCGAGCTGGAATCGGTGTATGAAGAATTCAACAGGGCGCAGGATAATGATGCGAGACTGGTACAATATGAGCTGATGGACGCTCTTTTTCCGACCCATCCCAACGGTCAGCAGACGACACTGGGAAATGCGGAACATCTTAAAAACCCTTCTATGAAGGCTATTCATAAATATTTTGATGAATATTATGTGCCTAATAATTATGCAATGGTTCTTGTCGGAGATCTTGATTTTGATGAAACGATAAGGCTCATAGATCAATATTTCGGAACAATCCCATACAGGGAATTACCGAAGAAAACTCCCGTTATCGAACAGCCGATCACAGGAATTGTTGAAAGAACCGTAAAAAGTCCGACAACTCCAAGAGTTCAGTTGGCTTGGCGAACGGATAGCTACGGAACAAAAGAAGTGATGCTTGCAGATATTGTAGCCAATATTTTGAGCAACAGGGGAGAAGCGGGATTATTAGATTTGAATATCAACCAGACCCAGAAACTGCTTTGGGCACAGGCGTATTCAATAGGGTTGAAACAATACGGCTATTTTTCTATTGTGGCTGTTCCTAAAGAAACACAGACACTGGAGGAAGCGAAGAATCTTGTTCTTGAGCAGATCGAGCTGGTAAAAAAAGGTGAGTTCCCGGACTGGATGCTGACGGCGATCATCAATGATTTCAAAGTGCAGAGAATGAAAGCCCTGGAAACGGCTGATGGACTGGCGACCAATCTGTATGACACGTACATCAAAGGCAGAACATGGGAACAGGAGCTTAATGAGATGGATGAATACGCAAAATTTACAAAGGAAGATGTTATCAGCTTTGCCAACGAATTCTTCAAAGAGAATTATGTGATTGTAAATAAAGAGAAAGGGATTAATGATAAATTGATCCGCGTTGAAAATCCCGGAATTACCCCGGTGAAAATCAACCGAGAGGCACAATCTGAATTTCTCCTGGAAATTTTAGCAGAGAAAACAGAAGATATTAAACCTGAATTTATTGATTATGATAAAGAAATTCTCACTGATTTCGTTAAAGGTAAAAAGCTTAGCTTCGTTAAAAACAAATATAATGATATAGCTCAGGTATATTTTATTTTTCCGCTTGGCAGCGATCACGACCGCGATCTGGGAGTTTCTACGCAGATTCTTCAGTATTTGGGAACGGAAAAATTTTCAGCGGATGATCTTAAAAAAGAGTTTTTCAAAATCGGAGTCACCAATGATTTCAAAACCACTAACGACCAGCTTACAATTTCACTAAACGGTCTTGAAGAAAATATCCCTAAAGGCATTGAACTTTTGCAGCACTGGATGCAGGAAGTAAAACCGGATCAGGAGGTCTATAATCAGTTTGTACAAACATTGCTTGAAAACCGTGCGGCGATAAAAAAAGATAAAGCCCGCATCATGACGGCGCTTACAAACTATACCAAACTCGGGGAATTTTCCAGATTTACAGACATCATTTCAAAAGAAGAGCTTGAAAGCAGTAACGTTGAAGTATTCACAGAAAGAATGAAAACGTTGTTCAGATTTCCTTATCAGATCTTCTTTTATGGAAGAGATTTTAATGTTTTTAAAGATTATATAGAAAAATATATTGAACCTGAAAGTTGGCCTGTTCCTCAACCTAAGAAATATCCTGAACCCGAAACTGTTGGAAATGTCTATTTTACAAATTACGATATGGTGCAGATGGAAATGAGCAGAATAGGAAAGGGAGCAACGGTAAATACGGCAAACTTCGGAAAGATCAATGTTTTTAATGAATATTTTGGGAGAGGGCTGTCGTCTATCGTTTTTCAGGAGATTCGTGAGAGTAAAAGCCTTGCGTATTCTGCCTATGTTTCTTATGCTGCCAACGCAGAGCTGGATCATCCGGATTATATCACAACCTATATCGGAACTCAGCCGGATAAATTACAGATTGCTGTCGATACTATGACGGAACTGATGGCAGAGCTTCCGGAAGTGCAGGCACAGTTTGAGAATGCCAGAAATTCTGCATTGAAGCAGATTGCTTCTGCAAGAATTACCCGCACGAATATTTTCTTTAATACCTTAAGGCTTAAAAAACTGAATATTTATCATGATTTCAGAAGAGATATTTATCAGCAGATCGAAAGCCTGACCTTTGAAGATGTAAAAGAATTTTACAATAATTACATTAAATCAATCCATTTTAATACTGCCATTATCGGTAAGAAAGAAAACCTGAATATGGAAGCTGTTGATAAAATGGGAGCATTCAGAGAAGTAACTTTAAAAGATATTTTCGGTCATTAAAATTATAATATAAGCAACTCTGAAGAGTAAAAAATAACCCCGAAAGAAAACTTTCGGGGTTCATTTTTGTATTTAATTAAACTATTTCACGATTTTCATTTCATTAATAAGCCATTTAGAATCGGCAAATTTATCAATGATGAAAAGGATATATTTGGTATCCACCATAATGTTTCGGCTGAAACGCGGGTCGTAATTGATGTCACTCATCGTTCCTTCCCATTGTCTGTCGAAGTTTAAGCCGACAAGATTTCCGTAGGCATCCAGCGCAGGACTTCCGGAGTTTCCTCCTGTCGTATGGTTGGTTGCGGTAAATCCTACCGGAACGTCACCGGTTTTGTCTTTGTAATTTCCGAAATCTTTCTTGCTGTAAAGATCGATCAGTTTTTTAGGAACATCAAATTCATAGTCTCCCGGAATATACTTTTCCATTACGCCAGCGAGGTGCGTCTGATAGTTGTAGGAAACCGCATCTCTCGGCGAAGAACCTTTTACTTTTCCATAGGTTACACGCATCGTAGAGTTGGCATCCGGGAAGAATTTTCTGTCTTTATCGGTAGCCATCTGTTGAGCCATATAAGTCTTTTGCAATGCGTCAATTTTCGTCTGAAGAGAAGTAAACTGAGGATCTGCTTTCGTCATATACGTATCTCTCATAGCCATGTAAATCTGGAAAACAGGATCTTTCTTTAACGTTTTGATTAATTTATCCTGATTAGAGAAAGCTTTTTCAATGTCTTTGCTTAAAGAAGCGCCATTTACTTCACTTCTTCCTGTAATGATCGAATTTTTAGAAGCATCTTCAATCACCTGAATATTTTGAGCTTCATTTTTGAACTTTTCAAATCCGGCAGGAAGGAATTGAGCATCTGTTTTATTAGCGTATAAAGCCAGTAGCTTTGCAGTCACTTTTGCATCAAGCTCTGCGTTGTAGTCTTTATAGAAAGAGGTTAGTCTGTTTTTGAAAGAAGTGGTGTTTTTCTCATCCATTCTTCCAGCTTCTACCGCTGTGATATAATTATAATAAAGATTGGCAAGCATCAGTGTTTCCGCATTTCTGAGGGTTTCAGAATAATAAGCATTGTTTAACGCAAACGGAGCCTGATCGTTATACAATTTGTTTAACTGATCTAAAGTTGTTTTAATTTCAGGATTTTTAGACACAAGAGAACCTTCATACATTACTTTTTTCTCTACGGCATTGGATTTTTTCAAGCCTTCCACTTCGCCGATCCATTTTTTCCAGTAATTGGCTACTGATGCATATTTTGAAGCATACTGAATACGTGTTGCATCATCGGTACGCATTTTTTCGTCCAGTGTTTTCAAAGCAACATCCCTCACGGCGATTCTTGCCGGATCGATCTCCTTCATGATCTTTTCAACCGCTATGGCAGGAAGATATTCCGTAGTTCTTCCAGGGAAACCGAAAACGAATGTAAAATCATTTTCATTTTTATCTTTAATGGAAACCGGAAGGTAATGCTTCGGAACGTAAGGAACATTGTCTTTAGAGTATTCAGCAGGTTTATTGTTTTTATCTGCATAAATTCTGAACATGGAAAAATCTCCGGTATGTCTTGGCCAAACCCAGTTGTCGGTGTCGGAACCGAATTTTCCGATGCTTTGTGGCGGTGCTCCTACCAAACGGATATCTTTATACGTCTCGATGGTATAAGCATAAAATTTATTTCCGTAGTACATTGATTTTACGGAAATCGACTGGTAAGGCTCTGTTTTCTGTGAGTTTTTATAAATCTCAATATTTTTGGCAATCTGCTTAGAAAGCTTAGGCTCCGTAAGATTATCCGTTCCCTGAAGAATCTGATTGGTCACTTCTTTTATGTCAACAATAAAATCAACCGTTACGCCTGGATTCGGAAGTTCGCCTTCTGTATTTTTAGCCCAGAAACCATTGGATAAAAGATCATTCTGAACGGTTGAATGTGCCTGAATCTGCCCGTAACCACAGTGATGATTGGTCAGTAAAAGACCTTTTGGAGAAATGATTTCCGCAGTACATCCGCCGTTGAACTGCACGACTGCATCTTTTATACTTGCTTTCTGAGGATTGAAGATGTCTTTGGCAGAGATTTTCATTCCCAGATCTTTCATTTCCTTTTCATTCAGCTCTGTCGGTATCCACATTCCTCCGTATTGCTGTGCAAATGTCATTACAGCCGGCAAAAGAAATACGGATAAAAGTATCTTTTTTGTCATAATCAAAATTTTGCTCCAATTTACGAAGAAATTGTGAGTTTGGCATTTTTGAGAGATGACTTTAATTTGGTTTTGAGGATGAGCTGTTTATGATTTGTTTGTTTTCTGTAGTGTGATCCGTTTTATGTTTTTTAAGTTAAAATTTTTCACTAAAAATTTAAATTCAAGAAAAAATAATTTCATATATCTAAAACTGATAGGCAATAATTCGTTCGTCTTCCATAAGACTTTTCATTAAAGCTTCATGATTGATATTCCTTCCGGTGATAATCCATGATGTGGAGAGATTTCCCTGAGTATATTGCTGTTTTGAGATGGCATACCTAAGATGATTTTTTCTGAAAAGTTCTTCGCAATAAGGAATGTCCAGGTGGTTGATAACGGCAATTTTATATTCCCTGATTTTATGTTCTCTGTCGATAAACTTTTCAAAATGATTCAGAGAGCCAAGGATTAAAAGCACTAAAACGGCACCCGTGACAGCAAGATATACGTATCCGGAGCCTACCGCCATACCGATGGATGCCGCGGCCCATATGGTGGTTGCGGTTGTGATTCCGTCTATTTTGTTATCACCTTTAAAGATTACTCCGGCTCCCAAAAAGCCGATTCCGGTAATAATATTGGCAGCAATACGGTCAGGATTATTTATTCCGATTTTTATGGAAAGTATCGTGAAGAGACACGAACCGAAGCATATCAGGATGAAAGTTCTTAACCCAGCCGATTTGTTGCGATATTCGCGTTCTGCGCCAATCAGCAATCCCAAGATAACCGATATGAAAATCAGCAGCAATTCATTTTGAATAGAGTGATCTTTTAAAAATTCCATTTTTTTATACTTTAAAGCATAATAAAGTTACAATAAAAAAGAAATGATAATTATGATCTCGGTGATAGTCATAAAAAAAGACTGCCAGGAAGACAGTCTTGCTTATTTATTTCTAATTTAATTAATTTTTGATGAATTTCTGAGTGAAGGTTTTATCTTTTGTAAATAATTTGATAATATAATTTCCTTTTACAAGCTCGGAAACATTGATTGAATTTCCTTTTACATGAGTTGAAATTAAAATTCTTCCGGCTGCATCAAAGATTTCTGCTTTCGTAATTTCATTTTTAGACTTAATATTTAAAACTTCTTGTACAGGGTTCGGATAGATTGAAATCGTCTTGTTTTCTTTGTTGATTTCCGAAGCAGCTAAAGTATTCTGGACGGTTGTCATAAAGTTATTGGTGATAATCGGAGCATTATAATCAAAGTAGATTCCCGCTTTGTTGCTAAAACTGTCGCCAACGTTCAGGGTAGATTTTGTTTTAATTTTAAATGAAACATATCCATCATTATTGGCATCATCAAAAGGAAGCTGAATATTTTCAAAGATAAATTCTACGGTGTTTCCTGTGATTCTTGTCACGAAATCGTGGCTGCCGGTCAGAGATGCTAAACTTGACAGGTCATATTTGGAAGCGTCTATATCATCTTTTACGACAATATTCTGTGCATTTGCCGTTCCTGTATTTTCAAAACGAATAAGGTAATGAACATAATCTCCCACTTTTGCCTGGGTAATTGTTGTTCCCTCTAAACATGTTTTATCATTCGGGTCGAAAGAGTTTACGACAGTTTGGTTTAAAGTAAATGTATTATCTAGAGGGGTTTCATCTGTTCCGGCATTTACCTGAGCTGTATAATGAAGTACATCGCCGCCGTTCAAAGCCGGAGTCTGTGTAGGAGTGTTTAATTTTAAAGTTACGGTAATTTCTCTTGTTTCAAAAGGAAGAAGATTTGTAAAATTCCAGTTTAATAATCCTGTTGATTGCGAGTTTGGCGCAACTGTAGAGCTTAAATAATCCATCACATTATCGTTATAATTAAATGAAAGTGTCCCTGATTGTGTTCCCGTACCTTTATTTTTATAAACGATTTTATATTTTGCGTTAAAACCAGGTGTAGCTTGAGTTATCGGAATGATAAAAGTTTCAAGATCGTTGTGTGTTCCGTTTGCTGAAATACAAAAATTTTGAGCTAGTGGACTTGTTTGAGTTGGGAAATTAGCTGTCAGGTTTGTAGGCGAAATGTTAAAATATGTAGGATTTTCAAGAATCGGAGTTATTGTATGAGAACCTGCTCCTACAGCGATTGAATAATTTCCTGAATTATTTGCAATTAAACTTCCTGAAACTGTTCCGTTGGTAACGTTGAATTTCTGAAAAGCTTTATTGGCATCATTAATGTCACAGCCATTATTGTTGCTGTCATATTTTGTATTTCCCTGAATGGTATAGAATATTCCGCCAGGTGTGAATGAACAATAGGAATTGGTAACAACATTACTGTAACCATAGGCGTTCAATGTAGATAAAACATCGTTTAACTTATTATCGTCAATGCAGATAAACTTTAATTGAGGAAGATTGTTTATTGAGATACCATATGGAAAATTTTGACTTCCACTTTTTAAATTTATATTTTGTAGATTATTATTAAAACCACAACTAATTGTATAAAGAAGAGGATTATGGCTGAGATCTAATGATTGCAAAAGATTTTTAGTACATTCTAGATTTACCAGCGCAGTATTCTGATTTAGATCTAATGACGGAAAATAGTTTTCATCACATCTCAATAATTGTAAGGTAGCTAAAGAAGATATATCAATCGAGCTAAACTTATTTTTAAAAATATCCAAAATCAAAATGCTTGGAAGGTTGTTTACATTGAGATTTGTAAGATTATTATTGTAATTTAAAACCAGCCTTTCAAGAGCTGCACAATTTGTAGCGCTTACCGTATTTAAAGTTCCATTACTGTTACATTCAAGTTTCCAAAGCTGTGGAAGGTTGGCAACACTTACATTGGAAACTCCACAACTGGATATTGAAATAGAATAAAGTTTATTAGATCCTTGAAAATTGATATTTTGAAGTTGATAATTACTTAAAAGATCAACAGTTTTAAGGTTGGGAAAATTTGATAAATTAAGAGTGGAAATTTTTGTAGCCTGTAGAGATAGTCCTACAAGTGCAGGGCAGCCTGTGACATCAAGCTGATTTAGGTTTCCACTGAAAACACTTATATTTTTTATAGATGATGAGACAGGATTTAAAGAAGTTAAAGCAGAACAGCTAATTATTTTTAAATTCTCAAGATTTGTACAATTGGCAATATCAATTGATGTTAAATTATCCAATGCCTGAATTGTAAGATAATTAAGATTACTGAGACCACTTACATTAATGCTTGTTGCACCAAAACCAAATAAAGACAGTGAACGGAGATTAGAAAAGCTCTGAATGCCCGTAATATCATTGATTGCATTTACTGAAACGGTAAGAAAAGCCACATTTGCAGCCTCGGAAACTTCAATTTCCCCGTTGCTGTTAGCATCAATTTTTATAGCTTGTCCGTTAATGTTGCTTGCAATTTGATTATTTGTTGTTACGTCAGCAGACAGTAATCTAGCCTTAAAAGCCGGATCAGGAATATTCACAATCTGTGCCTGAAACACAGCAAACATAATCAGAGAGACAACTAGGTAAATTTTTCTCATGGTTATTATCAATTTTAAATTTCGGGCAAAAATAAGCCATTAAGAAACAATCTCAATGGCTTATTATGTTAAATATTTTAGAGTATCATTGCTTTTCTATCAAATCCAGAAACTGCTGTTCATCAAGGATCGCGATCGTTCCGATATCCTGAGCTTTTTTTAGTTTGCTTCCGGCTTTCTCACCAACAACGAGGTAATTTAAATTCTTGGAAACGGCTGAAATGTTTTTGCCGCCATGCTTTTCTACCATTTCCTCAGCAGCTTCTCTCGTAAACAACGACAGTTTTCCCGTGAAAAGAAAAGTTTTTCCTGCTAAAACGTTCGATAAAACTTCGTTGGTGTTTTCTCCTTTTTCCAACTGAACGCCGTAAGATTTTAGTCTTTCCAGCATCAGAACATTTTCCGGATTGGCAAAGAAGTCTACGATACTCACTGCGATTTTCGTTCCGATGTCCTCTACTTGGCAAAGTTCTTCTGCCGTAGCATTTTTAAGTTCTTCTATGGTTGGGAAATTTTTGACTAATTTCTTGGCAACCGTTTCTCCAACGTGCTTTATACCAATTCCGTACAATACTTTTTCAAACGGAATTTCTTTTGATTTTTCAATACCCGAAATGATATTCTGGGCGGATTTCTCCGCCATTCTTTCCAAAGGAAGAAGCTGTTCTTTGGTTAAAACATAAAAGTCTGCGGGATTTTCAATTAATTTTTCTCTATAAAGTTGCTCAATGGTTTCGCTTCCCAGATTATCAATATTTAAAGCTTTTCTCGAAACATAATGAATCATTCTTCCGACAACCTGTGGAGGACAGTGCAAATCATTCGGACAAAAATGAATCGCCTGATCTTCAATTTTTACAAGCTCGGTTCCGCATTCCGGACAATTTTTAATATATTCAATTTCTTTACTTTCGGAAGTTCTTTTTTCTGTATTTACGCCGACGATTTTGGGAATAATTTCGCCGCCTTTTTCTACATAGACAAAATCATGTTCGTGGAGATCAAGCTTTTTAATAATATCTTCATTGTGCAGAGAAGCTCTTTTAACAATAGTTCCAGCCAGTAAAACAGGTTTTAAATTGGCTACCGGCGTGATTGCTCCTGTTCTTCCTACCTGATAAGAAACACTTTGTAATTCAGTTTCAACTTTTTCAGCTTTAAATTTGTAAGCCATTGCCCAACGTGGAGATTTTGCAGTATAGCCAAGCTGTCGTTGCTGTTTTAATGAGTTGACTTTTAAAACGATTCCGTCTATTTCAAAAGGCAAATTGTGTCTTTCGATGTCCCAATAGTTGATAAATTCTTTTACCTCATCCAAAGTTTTGCAGAGTTTAGCCTGCTGTGATGTTTTGAAACCCCAGGATTTTGCTTTTTCCAGCAGTTCCCAATGGGATTCGGCAGGGATTTCTTCGGAAATAAACTGATATAGAACCGATGACAATCCACGTTTTCTTACTTCACCACTGTCCTGCATTTTCAGGCTTCCGCTTGCAGTATTTCTGGGATTCATGAACGGGTCGAGACCATCTTCTTCACGCTGTCTATTGATTTTATCGAAATTTTTCCGGGTTAAATAAATTTCACCACGCATGAAAAAGTGTTCAGGAAAATCGCCTTTTAGCTTTAAAGGAATATCGGAAATCGTACGAACATTGGATGTGATTTCGTCACCCTGAAAACCGTCGCCACGGGTCACTGCCTGCACAAGTTTTCCGTTTTCATAGAAAATGGAAATAGAAGCACCGTCGTATTTTAATTCAGCAACAAATTCTACAGGATCATCGATGGTTTTAATGATTCTTTTTTCCCAGTCTTCAAGATCATCAAAATCGTAGGAATTATCCAGAGAATACATTCTGAATTTATGCTGAACGGTAGGGAAAACCTTTGTGATTCCGCCGCCGACTCTCATTGTTGGAGAGTTTTCATCGTAGAATTCGGGATGTTTTGCTTCCAGGTCCTGAAGCTCTTCCAAGAGCATATCAAAATCATAATCTGAGATCGTTGGAGTATCCAGAAGATAATAATTTTCGTTATGCTGATGAAGTTCCTTACGAAGATCTTCTATTTTCTGCTGTATGTTTTCGATATTGTCGGGCATTTTACTTCTGTCTTTTCAGCAAAAATAGTAAGTATTAAGGAGATTTTGATGATTAGATTTAACAATAAATTAAACAATTTTTATATTCAGTGTAAAGCATTATCGGAAATGTCTTTCTAAATTTGTCTATTATTTTATGTGAATTCTTCGCACAGAATGGTTTTGGCGATATTCAATAAAAAATTATTATCTGTATTATGAAAAAAATTATCTTAGGGTTAGCAGTTGTAAGCACACTAGTAATGAAGGCACAAACCCAGATCATTGCCCACAGAGGGTATTGGCAAACCCAGCCACCGACAACGGAAAATTCTTTAAAGTCGTTGGAAAATGCTCAGCATTTAAAAATTTACGGCTCCGAATTCGATGTAAGAATGACGAAAGATGGCATTTTGGTCGTAAATCATGACGAGCATCATGCAAAAATGGAAATCTCTGAAACCGATTTTAAAGAACTCGAAAAAGTAAAATTATCCAACGGTGAAAATTTTCCTACCCTGAAAGATTATTTAAAACAAGGAAAAAAAGATAAAGCTCTCAAGCTTATTGTAGAAATAAAGCCTGATAAAACGAAAGAAAAAGAAGATGAGCTAACGGCAAAAACCATCAAAATGATTAAAGATATGAAGCTGGGATCTCAATGTGAGTTTATTTCTTTCAGTTTGAATATCTGTAAGGAAATTAAAAGACTTGAACCCTCCTTCAAAGTACAATATCTGAAAGGTGAGCTTTCTCCGCAGCAGATCAAAGATGAAGGTTTAGATGGTCTTGATTATCATTACAGTGTTTTCCAGAAAAATCCGACCTGGATTGCTGATGCCAAAGCGTTGGGATTAATAACGAATGCCTGGACGGTGAATGATATTGCCATTTCAGACGAATTGAAAAAACAGGGAATCGGATTTATTACGACCAACATTCCCGACCAGTTGAAAGATAAATAATCTTCTAAAAAAATAAAATCTAAGTCTGTCTTTTCCGAGGCAGACTTTTTTATTTTCTTCCTATACCGATAATTTGTTAATGTTTTACACTTAGTGGTACATGTGTGGTATTTATCGTTTTTGACCGAAAAGACAATAAATGTAGGTAAATAAAACCTCGTATTTATATTAAAATTTCTTAATTATTTTAAAGTGTTGCCATTCAAAGGTGTATGAGATATTGTTAAAAATAAATTAATATAGTGTTTAATAATTCTTTAATAAATGTTAAAACGATGTTAAAATCATAACCATAATCTAAGATTAATTTTGCGCAAACAAATAAGGATATGCGTAAAGAAACACAAAAATTACTAATATTATCATTATTAGGATTAGTCAGTGTGAATTTGGCGGCTCAGCAGAAAATAAAAAGAGACACCATTAAAAACATTGATGAAGTTGTAGTAACGGCTCTGGGAATCAAAAGGCAAAATAAAGCTCTTGGGTATTCTACAGAAACAATCAATTCAGAACAGCTTTTAAGAACACAGAATAATCACTGGACAAGCGCTCTGGAAGGAAAAGTGGCGGGCCTTAAAATTCAGACTGCCGGTGCAGGACCTTTGGCAACACCAAGGATTACTTTAAGAGGTGATGTTTCTATGAGCAGTATGGGCGATAATCAGGCGCTTATTGTTTTGGATGGCGTTCCTTTGAATTCTAGAACGGTAGGAACTGGAACTCCAGCCTACGGAGCCGGCGCAGGAGGTGACGTGCCGATTGATTATGGTAACGACCTCAGCAGCATCAATCCAGACGATATCGAAAGCATTACTGTTTTGAAAGGGCCGAGTGCATCTGCCTTATACGGATCAAGAGGTGCTTTAGGAGCTATTATGATTACTACGAAATCAGGAAAAACCAAAAATGGTAAAATTCAGGTTTCTTTAAATTCTTATACAAGTTTTGATTCTGTTCTGAAATGGCCGGATTATCAGTATGAATATGGCCAGGGAACGATGCAGAAAGATAAAAATGGAAACTATTATTATTCATACGGGGTATCACCCGACGGAGTAAACACGGGATCTACCAGCAGTGCATACGGACCCAAGTTCAACGGACAGTCTTTTTTTCAGTATGATCCTAATGAACAGGGACAAAGCAAAGAAAGACAGCTTTGGAGGCCTTATAAAAATAATATAAAGGATTTTTGGCAAGTAGGAACTACCTTTTCAAATAATCTTGCTTTAGAAAGTTCCAATGATAAGACCGCATTCAGAGCATCATTATCCTATCTGAAAAACGAATGGATGATGCCTAATACAGGCCTTGAAAAATGGGGAGCGGCTATATCTGTCGATCATAAAGTTAATGACAGGTTTAAAGCCAATATTAAATTATCTTTCAATCAGACCAAAAGTGATAACCTTCCTGCGACGGGATACAATAACCAGTCGATTTCATATTTCATGATTTTCCAGAATCCAAACGTTGATCTGGCATGGTACAAGCCGATCTGGAAAGAAGGAAAGGATCAGGTAGATCAGATACACCCGTTCAGTTCTTATATTGATAATCCTTATTTGATTGCGTATGAGATGACGAATAGTCTAGACAAAAAAAATATCGTTGGAAACGTAAGTTTAAGCTATCAGATCAATAAACATTTTGATGTTTTACTAAGATCAGGAATGGCAATAAATGACGAACTCCGTACACAAAAAAGACCCTGGAGTTCTGCAAATTTTGCTCAGGGGTATTACAGAGAGCAGTATGTAAACGGATTCAATTTTAATAATGATTTAATGGTTAATTATAAAAATACATTCGGTGCATTCAACTTCTCTGCTACAGCGGGTGGATCTACCCAGTATTTTGAACAACTTACCAAAGATTATTATGCTTTAGGGCTAAAAAAAGCAGGTGTGTATAGCCTTACCAATGCGGTAGCGCAACGTTTTGATCTTCCGCAGCCTTACGATAAAATGGTAAGCAGTATGTATGGGTTGGCATCATTAAGCTATAAAGATAAAGTCTTTTTAGACGTTACTGCCAGAAATGACTGGAGTAGTACCTTACCAAAGGCAAACCGTTCTTATTTCTATCCATCGGTTTCCTCTTCATTTATTCTTTCCGATATTTTCGGGTTGAAAAGCAGAAAATTTAATTTCTGGAAATTAAGAGCTTCATGGTCGCAGACCGGAAACGATACAGAACCTTACCAGTTGTTGAATTATTATAATCCGAGTCTTGCATTTCCGGGATCCGTTGAGGTATCCAACCGCTATCTTAATCCAAATTTAAGACCTGAAATGCTTACCAACATCGAAGGAGGGATGGATTTCAGCCTTTTCAATAGCAGGTTAACTTACAATATCACAGCTTATCAGAGTAATTCTGTAGATCAGATTATCAGAAACGTCCCTGTTTTATGGGAAACAGGATATACGCAAAGGGTAATCAATTCAGGAGAAATCAGGAACAGGGGGATTGAAATGATGATGAATGCCTATCCGATAAAGAGTAAAAATTTCTTATGGAATGTATCGGCAAACTGGTCTATGAACCGAAATAAAATCTTATCGCTTCCGGAAGAGTTTAATGGTGAGCCATATACGTATGCAAGTGTTGGCGGAGCGGTTTATTACAATGCAGTAGTAGGCGGATCATTAGGAGACCTTTACGGATATGGACTTGTGTATTCACCGGACGGGCAGGTAGTATTTGGAAGTGACGGACTGACGGCTAAACCTGCACAGATGAAAAAAATAGGGAATGCCTATCCAAAATGGAGAGCCGGAATCCAGAATGAGTTCAGATATAAAAACATTTCCATAAGCTTCTCGTTCGATGGACAGTATAAAGGAATGGCTTATTCTCAGTCTCATCACAAAATGACTGAGCAAGGGAAGCTTGTCCACACTCTTGAAGGAAGAGATAACCCCGGCGGTCTGATCGTTGGTCAAGGTGTTGTACAGAATGCCGATGGTTCTTATTCTCCTAATACAAAAGGAATTCCGGTATCTACCTATTATGGAGATTATTACAGAAGAGCCAACGTAGAGACAAATACTTTTGATACTTCATTTATTAAACTGAGAGATGCCAGAATTGCGTATTCTTTCCCAAAATCTGTTACAGCTCCTTTAAAAATCACAGACCTTACCCTTGCGCTTTTCGGAAAAAACCTCTGGATGTGGACGAAGTTCCCGTTGTTTGATCCTGAAGCAGCTACTTTGGATAATGCAACCATTACTCCCGGTATCGAAATGGGACAGCTGCCAACTTCAAGAACTATCGGTTTTCAGCTTAATGTTAAATTTTAAATCTTAAAACATGAAAAAAACAATATTTAAATATATTCTTCTTGCCGGACTTGCATTTACAGTGGCTTCCTGCGACAGAAGCTTCGATGAAATAAACGTAGACGACAGCAAAATCTACGAACCGGAAGTGTCTAGTTTTTTAGCACCCCTTCAATATAATCTTGCTTCTGTGGGATATTTAAGAGCTAATGATTTCACGTTTGATATCATGCAGGTTTCCCTGGATTTTCCGAATGAAGGAAACACCCTGAGCCGTTACAATATCACCGAAAATACAGGTGCCGGTTATTGGAACAACAGCTACAAATGGATTAAGCAGATCTATGAAATGAAAAAGGCAGCCATAAGCAGCAGCGATCAAAATTATGAAGCGATTGCACTCGTTTTGAATGCCTGGGCATATTCCAACCTTACCGATACTTATGGAGATGTACCCTTTACTGAAGCTTCAAAACTTGATGAAGGAATCAGTCAGCCGAAATTTGATCAGCAAAAAAACATTTATATTCAGATGCTGGATGATCTGAAAAGAGCAAATTCACTTTTTGTAACAACAAAAACATTGACTGGTACAGATCTTTTCTATAACGCAAATAATGATGTAAACGGAATAACCAACTGGAAAAAGTTCTGTAATTCTCTTTCGTTAAGACTTTTAACAAGAATTTTAAAAAGAAACGATGAGGTGAATGTCTATGAAAGAATTCAGGAAATTGTAAATAATCCTACTGTTTATCCGATTTTTCAAAGTAATTCGGAGACGGTAAAATTAAATGTTACAGGAGTTGCCCCTTTGATGCCTCCAATTGCGAGACCTCAGGATTTTACGACAGGACGTGCGGCGTCAGAGTTTTTCGTTGAAACCTTAAGAGGAAATAATGATCCAAGAATGTCTATGTTTTTTAGTCAGGCAAAAAATCTTTCAGGTACAAATATCGGTTACAAAGGAGCTCCGTCGGGTTATGCGTTTGGGACGGTGTTTGATTATCAGCCTTCCAATATGAATCAGAATCTTGCTAAAGCTCCTTTAAATATGCTGGTATATCCTTATGCAGAATTGCAGTTTATTCTGTCGGAGCTGGCATTTAAAGGAATTATTTCAGGAAACGCACAAACCTTCTACGAAAATGGAGTAAAAGCTACCATCGAACAATGGGGAGCAACATTTCCGGCAAATTATTTTTCGAATCCTAAAGTTGCTTACAACGGAACGCTGGAAAGAATTATGCTTCAAAAATATGTAGCCTTGTTTTTTGTAGATCAGCAACAATGGTTTGAAAAAAGAAGAACAGGTTTTCCTGTACTTCCCAATAACGGAGGTTTGCTGAATAACTCAGAAATGCCGTCAAGATTAATGTACCCGCCAAATCCAAGAGTATTAAATACCACAAACTATCAGGCAGCAGTTCAGGCAATGGGCGGTGACAACATCAACATAAAAATGTGGTGGAACAAACCATAATTAAAAGAATAACATCATCAATCCATTGCTGAATATTAACGCCTTTGCGAACGAAAAAATCAACGGTTTTTAAATAAAAATTCTTTGCGGACGTAGCGTTAAAATAAGCAGTCACAAACAAGCTAATTAAGATTAACAATGAACATAAAATTTTTAATGCCCTGCCTGATGATTTCAGCAATGGCATTCTCACAAGCTTCTGTTTCGGGATATGTGTACGAAGATCTCAACAAAAATCAGAAGAAAGAGAATAGGGAAAAAGGAATTGAAGGAGTAGCAGTTTCCAACGGAGCGCAGGTTATGGTAACGGATAAAAACGGAAGATACAGCCTGCCGATTATGGAAGGACAGTCGGTTTTTGTTATAAAACCTTCAGGATATATGACCCCGGTAAACGCAAATAATTTACCCCAGTATTATTATCAGTACAAACCGAAAGGTTCTCCCACAGATTTTAAATATAAAGGATCTGCACCAACAGGAGAGCTTCCGAAAGAAATTAATTTTGCTTTGAATAGACAAAATGAAAGTAAAAATTTTGATATCCTTGTTTTCGGAGATCCACAACCTTATACAGAAAAGGAACTGGATTATTTCAGAAGATCTATTGTGAACGAAGTAAAAAACACAAAGAAAAATGCAGTGTTGGGAATCAGTCTGGGAGATCTGGTAGGAAATGATCTCATACTTCAAAAGCCTTACGCAACAGTAATGAAAGAGATCGGATTGCCTTGGTACAATGTAATGGGGAACCACGATATGAATTACGAGGCAAAAGAAGATATGCTTTCCGATGAAACTTTTGAATCTAATTTCGGACCTGCCAATTATTCATTTAATTACGGGAATGTTCACTTTATCATTCTGGATGACATTTTATATCCGGATCCGAGAGATGGAAAAGGATATTGGGGAGGTTTCCGTGAAGATCAGCTGAAATTCGTTGAAAATGACCTGAAGCTGGTGGATAAAAATAAATTAATCGTTGTTTCTTTCCATATTCCGTTAGCACATAAGAATGAAGATAACTTCAGAAATTCAGACCGTCAGAAATTATTTGATTATTTAGCACCATTCAAAAATGCTTTGTTACTATCGGCACATACACATATTCAGCAACAGCTTTTCTACGGCAAAGAAGCGGGATGGAACGGTTCAAAAGACCTTCATGAATACAATGCCGGAACAACCTGCGGCGACTGGTGGTCGGGAACATCGGATGATCTGGGATTACCGACCTCAACTATGAGAGACGGTACAGCTAAAGGATATTCTTTTATCAGCTTTAATGATAATGAATATAAAATTAAATATAAAACAGCGGGTAAACCGGAAGATTATCAGATCAATTTATATGTGCCGAAAGTGATTCCTTTCCCTTCAAAAACTTCTGCAAAAGTCTTGGCTAATTTCTTTATGGGAAGCAAAAAAGACAAAGTAGAATACAGAATAGATGATGATAAATGGGAAGAAATGCAGTATGACGAAACTGTAGATCCGAGTTTTGCAATGTCAGTTTTTAAATGGGATACCACAAACAAACTTTTCCCGGGAAGAAGACCATCTAATCCTGAAACATCAAAACATATCTGGACGGGAGATTTTTCTAAAAAACTTTCTCTGGGAAAACATAAGGTTGAGGTAAGAGCAGTAGACATGTATGGAAACAAGTTTTCAGCATCGGAAGAATTTGAAGTTCAAAATCAGATCCTTATACCTTAATTTTTCATTTATTACTATACTTTCAAAGAAACCGGCTTCCAGTGAAGTCGGTTTTATTTATAAAAACGGTATCATTTTTACTGTCTATACTTATAATATCATCATTCATCAATGGTATGAAAATCATCTTTCGTAAATTTGCATTAGCAATAAAATAATTACAATGAACATAAACGGAAAAAATGCCATCATCACGGGTGGAGGAAGAGGTTTGGGCAAAGCTGTTGCCCTCGCATTGGCCAATGAAGGTGTGAATATCGGAATCACGGGAAGAAATGAAGAAAACCTGAAAATGACCGTTGATGAAATCCAGAAACTTGGCGTAAATGCAACATACGCCGTTTTCAGTGTTGATAATGAAATACACGTAAAAGCCGGAATTGAACATTTGGCAGAACAATTAGGAGGAATTGATATTCTTATCAATAATGCAGGAATCGGAGACTTCGGGTCTATCGAAGAAATGTCTTCCGAAACATGGGAGCAGGTGATTAAAACCAATCTTTTCGGAGTGTATTATGCTGCGAAAGCAGCTTATCCTTACATGAAGTCGAAAGGGGAGGGTGATATTATCAATGTGGCATCTACTGCAGGCTTAAAAGGAGGTCCGAATATGTCGGCGTACGCAGCTTCAAAAGCGGCTGTTGTTTCTCTTTCGCAATCTATGATGGCGGAATGGAGAAAGCAAAATATCCGTGTCATTACACTTACTCCAAGCACGATTGCATCAGATATGTCGATTCAGGGAGGTCTTACGGACGGAAATCCTGAAAAAGTTCTTCAGCCGGAAGATTTTGCAGAATGGGTGAGAGATATTCTCAAAATGAACCGAAGAGCATTGATTGCTAACGGATCAATTTTCTCTACAAATCCTTAATAGAGAAGTTAGAAACTAGATATTAGAAATTAGTTTTTTTAACTGTTATTTATATAAATGCGAACTTCGGTTCGCTTTTTTATATATTAAATTTGCCATTCTGAACGGGAAAGAAGTGAGAGTGAAGAAATCTCTAAATAAAAAAATAGATTCTTCCTTTGTCAGAATGATAAGCTTAATGTATAATCTTTGCTGATTATAAACTGAAGGTTTACGAACGTAGTTCAGTCTTAGCGAACGAAAAAAATTCTCAATAATTTCAAAAAGTCTTTGCGTTTTTTACGTTAGAAAACTTTCGCATTACCTCTATTACTAACCTCCAGATTCTGATGTTAATTCATTATTTTTGCAACAAATTATTCATATGCAAAATTATTTAGAATTCAATTTCAAGATTTCTCCGCTCCAGCCATGGAACGAGATACTAATGGCAGAGCTTATAGAGATCGGTTTCGACAGCTTTACAGAAGAAATTGACGGTATTTTAGGATATATTCAGAAAGATTTATTGAATGAAGAAGATTTAAAAACGCTTCCGCTTTTTCAAAATGAAGAGGTTAAAATTGATTATACTTTTCAGGAAATGCCGAATATCAACTGGAATGAAGAATGGGAGAAAAACTTTGAGCCGATCAACATCGATGATAAAGTGCTGATCCGTGCAGAATTCCACGAATCGGTTCCCGGAATGCATGAAATTGTTATTCAGCCAAAAATGTCTTTTGGAACGGGACATCACCCGACGACCCATCTTATGATCCAGCAGATGATGGATATTGATTTTAAAGGGAAAAAAGTCCTGGATATGGGCTGTGGAACTTCAGTACTCGCTATTTATGCAAAACAAATCGGAGCCGGAGACACAAAAGCCATTGATATCGACGAATGGTCGGTAGAAAATTCAAAAGAAAATGCAGCGAGAAACAACGTTGAATTGGATATCGAGCTGGGAACCGCAGAAAATCTTGGAAAAGAAAATTTTGATATCATTCTGGCTAATATCAACAGAAATATTCTTATTTCGGACATCCCAACATACGTTTCGGTATTGAATAATGGCGGACAATTACTGCTTTCGGGATTGTGTTTTTTTGATGTGGATGATATTCTGGAAGTTTGTAAAGAAAACGGTTTACAACTTAAAAAACAGCTTCAGCGGGAAGAATGGGTAAGCCTTCTGCTTGAAAAATAAGCGTTTTAGATCTTATTATTTTAGATAGATTCAATTAAAATATATATATTGAAAATTCATGAGGCTGTCCTGTTTTCGGGCAGCCTTATTTTTGACTCTCACTCAATTTTTGAAAGAACAGCATTGGGAAACCTCCATTGTGTTTCCTGAAATAAACGAATATCTTTTCTTTGGAAAGCTCCGTTATTCAAATCCATAATTAAAAGGCTATTGTAAAAGGCTATATTAAATGTTTTTACACCATTTTCTTCGTAGAGAATAAAATCCCATTGGTGTTTCATTAATTCTTTTTTCATTATTTTAAATATTTAACTGTATAATGTGTATTTCAATCTTATTATTTCCAACTCAATTTATTTGTGGGAAATAGTTCTGTGGTTTTCATGTTTCAATGAATTTTTCAGTGTGTTCTTTATTTAAAACCAAAAGATCGAGATGATAATCTCCTTCCACTAAAACGTGGGCATTTTTAACCTTGCATTTTGCCTGTACCAAAATATCCCAGTCTTTTCCTTGAAATTTATTCCATTGTTCCAAAGGGAGTCTTCCTCTGCTCCCGAAAAGAATAATCTTTTCTACGGCAGTAATGTCACTAATCTTTTCTTTAAGACGCGTGACGATATAAGGCAGTACTTTATCGTGCTGCCAGATAGCCTCAGGTTTTACCTGACTCATTTCTTAATTTTAAAATGATTAGATTATATCAGGAATTTACTTAGGGCAACTTTATTCAGATATTCGTCTTTTGGAATAATATTCCCATCCTTATCCAGGATTTTGTCAGAACTGGAGCTTCCATACATTGGAGATGTAAATTTCACATAAGATTCATCTAGGTTTATAGAGAATTTTAAATGGTCAAATTCATCTTCTCCACCTGGTTTTAAGGCAGTGCTTTTTCTACTTTTAATCCGATAGAATCTGCCTGAAGAATGGTAAGCGAAGTCGGAATTTTCTCTCTCCACGGTTCTCCTTCTTTCGTTGCTCTTGGCGAACGCATTTCATCTACAATTGAAAGGAATAAAGGATCGTCAATTACAGGAATTTCTCCGCCGTTCCAGATTTGTCCGGTTGCCAGGAAATGTCTCACTGCTTCTTCAAAGCCTGGTCTTACGGTTACGATTACTCTTGCCATTCCCGACTGCATAAAGGCTCTGAATACCGGATCGTTATCATCGAACTGATATAAATCTGCCCAGGATTTTCTTTCTCCCAATATTCCCAAAACCGAGTGATGATATTAAAAAAAAAAAGACTCACAATTTCTTGTGAGTCTCTCGTGAGCGCGAAAGGATTCGAACCTTTGACCGTCTGCTTAGAAGGCAGATGCTCTATCCAGCTGAGCTACGCACCCTAAATTTTTTTTTGAATAAAGTCGGGGCGGCAGGATTCGAACCTGCGACCTCCTGGTCCCAAACCAGGCGCGATGACCGGACTACGCTACGCCCCGAAAAGGTCATCTTTTTAACAAGAATTACCTTGTTTTTTGTGGGTGCAAATATAGGATGTTTTTCTTAATTATAAAAATAAAATTTATAAAAAATAAAATTATTCTGAAATAAAAAATATTGGCATAGTTAGCACGTTCACATTCAGTATTCTAAAATGCAGGGTAAATTTTTAAATAATTTGGATGTTGAATGAATTAAGTATATTTGATCCTATTATATCATATAGTTCATTATTATAATTTTAAATAAAATAATCTAATACCTACGATGAAAGCCAGAGGGAAATTATTCATTTCATTTATTATAGTAGTCTTTTTATCATTTAATGCAAATGCACAATTACAGGAAAGTAAAGGGGAAGCTAAAATCTCGTACATCCATAAAAAAGAGATGTCTGTGGAAGATTTTTTTCAGAAGAGAATGAAGCAGTCAAAGATGTATAAAGTTACAGGCAAAAAGCTTGAAATATTTTTTGAAAAAAATAATACTTTCTTTTTAGGAAGAAACCTTCTTTCGGGGAGTGATGGTAAAATGGTAAAAGTAGACACATTATATACAATTCCTAAAGAAAGTCTTGTAACTCATTTTCCTGATTACCATTTGGAAGGAGATGATGTAAGAGATGTTATTTATAAGTATTTGTATAAGAATATTCCGGGCTTCAGTGGAACCGTTAACAGTACATTTACCTATAAGCTTGATAAAAATATAATCGGCGTAGATTATAAGAATATTTCACGCAGATATATTATAAAGAAAAGTACTGGATATCATTTTAAAATCAGTACTGATGATTTGAAAATATTAGACTTTAAGAAATACTAAACTAATATTGAAACTATATATTAAAAAGACTAAAGTAAAATTTCCTTCTGGGTAAATAAACAAAAAACCTCACAACAAAAGTTATGAGGTTTCTGTGAACTTGGAAGGATTATCTTCGAACCGTCTGATACAAGATTTGAATTGGATTTTGAAATTAAATATTTGATTATGAGTTGTTTGTGTTGGTGTTCGGAGAGTTCGAATCCTTTTGCGATATGTTGACGGGAGCGATTTTTCGAACTTTTGTCCTAATATTTTGAGAAGTCTAATTTTCAATATTTTGGTTTTCAGTACTTTATGATTTGTAATTCAAGTTCGAATCCTCTTGCCATATTGATTTTATTTAGTTTTCGGACTTTTATAATAGCCAAAATACATATTTACAGATTGGAGTTGATGATAAATCAGCTCCAATTTTATTTATAAAAAAAGGCTGTATTTTTATATATTTTAATCATGATGTTTATTATATGTTTGATTATTTCTTTGTTTTTAGTAATTTCAGAGCTGTTTTTCTGACCGCTACAGTATTATTTTGCTAGATTCTGCAACAATCTTATTTTCCATGCCTCAAACTGCTTTATACCCAGTCTACTTGCAAAAAGATTCAGGCATTAAGGAAAAAAACGTGTTAAAAGCCTACGATTTTTGTCAACTGGGTCAGCCTATTGAATGTTATGATATATAATAACTGTTATAGTTTGTGGGATAAGGCTCATATAATCAGAATGTATCAGACTTGTTAAAGTATTCATTTTAAATAGGGTTAAATTAAAAATATTCCACCATCCATAAATAATCTGATTTAGCCATTTGAACGGCGCATCTTTTGGCACCAGCAAAAGGTGATTTATCACTAATAAGTGCTCGAATTCCTGCTATTGCTCTATCAAATAAATTTTTTTCTTGCCCGTCGCCAGCAAATCCTTTTTGCTCCCACAACTGATAAATGGCATCGGCGTTTTTGAGTGCTATTCTTACTTCTTCCATAGCACCAGCTCTGTTGAAAGCTAACTCCTGCTTATCTAAGTGGAATAACCATGTTGTCACTTTTAATCTTCTTTCTTCCTGTATCGTTGGGCTTCGCCTCCAGTTTTTAAATCCAGGTTTCCCGTCTGGTTCAAACCACATAAGTGCGACATCCGTTGGAGAACAAGGATCAAATGGTAAAATACTTTCGTTTATCAACCCTATCTGCGTCCCAGCAATTGCCCGTGGCCCGTCCACTGGAAAAAAATCCCATTTACCACCATTAGTCTTTTCGTCAACCCTTCTTTGATTTGCGTGCATACTCGATAATCGAAAGTTGTCAGAGTCAAAGGCTAACCACCAATAACCATCAGACACTTTTGTCGTTTTCACCAAGTTATCGACGTCAATTTCTGTTATCTTTCCTTTAGGGCGGAAGTGGTCAATATTGGGATCTGATCCAGTCAAATCAACTTCTGTATACCAACATTTATTACCAACAGGTCCCTTTAGTGCTGTTAATATTTCGGGGTGCCCCCAGGTTTCTGTTCTTTTTGAGTCAATAAATTTATTCCTTTGTGATTTGGATTTTTGAAGTAGTTCTTGGGTTAATTCTTTTACTCTTTCTTTCCAATCTTGAGGAATGATAATTTGATTAGGATTAATGTAAATCATAATTACTTTTAGATTGGTCGTATAGGAAGGAGGATAAATTTTCTATGGCTCTTAATTTTACCTCGCTCGCATCATCAGATTTTATAATTTTTTCAAGAGTTTGGCTATAAGCAATTTTTGCAATGTTTCTGTAAGGGTCTGGTGAAGAGTCAGTTGCGGAAAGTCCAGGTATGATTTTACGGAGACGTCTTAGATGTTCGGCTTTTTGCGGGTATTTTTCAAGTTGCGAAACTTCGTAGATTCTTTTCAAAACTTTCAAACTAAAATTATCCAGTTGGCTTTCTAAGCCATATAGTTCGCTAGTTAAAACCGCTGCAACTCCTATTCCGCGAGGGCTTTCCTCTGGCTCATTTGCGACAACTTTACCATCATGATTTCTATTAAGCACTCTGATTTCTTCTTTAACAAGTCCAGCAACCAATAAAGGGTCGTGCGTAGCTAAGATTGTATGGCTATCCTTGTTTATGCCACCTATATTTCTTAATCTTTCTAAATAATCCAGACCCCATGATGGATTTAGGTGGGTATCAGGTTCGTCAAGTACATATAGAGATTCAGAATCTTGAGTGAATCGCATTAATCCTAATACTGTTAATAACTGTTGCTCTCCCTCACTTAATTGCCGGGTATGAATAGCTTTATTGGTACCGCTTACTTTTACTCTGACCCTAAAATCTTCAACTAACTCGCTAAGCCGCATAGTATCTAATGCTTGAAAGAAAGCTTTAGGATCTTGTCCATATTCTTGGGCAAGATTATGTAGAGACTGTAGGTCTGGTAAATGTAAATAAATTACTTCAATAGTTTCGCGTCTACGAAAGTCTGTATTAACAGTAATTTTGCGACTGAAGGGAGCCATGCTATGTTTACGAATTGTCGAAAGAAGTGCTCCAACGGGCCCTTTTGCACCCCAGAAATCTTCAGGAGATGCTCCTTTTTTAGCCCAATCCGGTTTCCTTAAAACTATAGTAGCAGAATCAAACCCTTTAATTCGAGGGAATTCCTCTAGAAATTTTACAATATCTTTATCGAAGGAAATATAGAAAGAGAGTAATGCAAATAGTCCGTGTATGGGTCGCGCATTAATAAACTTTCTAAACGCTAGTTTTTCACCGGGAGTGACAGAATGTAATGTATCTTTGAGCGCGATGTAATCATGTGCTTTAAACAGCTCGTCAAAACGATCGCTTGCGCCAGAGTAATATCCTATAATATATCTGGGTGTCCAATTAGATTTGAGCTGACTAAATGTAATAGGGAGGTTATTAACTTTCGCTTTTGCAACCTTATTTTTTATCCCTTCAACCTCAATTATATGGCCTTGCATTTCGTACCTTATTGAGTATGAAAAGGGTGAAACATTTTTTAGATCAATATCTCTAAATATTATAATTAAAGTTTCCAATAAATTACTTTTAGCAGAACCATTTCTACCCAACAATACTGTAATATCTATATTACTAAATGTAATTTGAAATCCCTCAAGATTTTTCCATGCACTATTTATTGTCAAATCTAGTATTCTCATTTCAATAATTTTATTGCTCCATTTTCTCCAATAGGTACTTCTATTAACTTCTTGTTTCTTGCCTCCCTTAGAAGGTCATAAAAAATATCAATCTCATTTTCTAGACGACAAGCAATTAAAAGTTCTTCTGGATTTGCCACACCACCTAAATTTTCTAATCGAGCTATTAATTCGGAAGATTTTTCGATAGGCTTAGCTTTCATAAATTTATTAATTTTTTTGGGATTTTTTAATTTATTCTCGTGGTCTATATCTTTTGTAGAATCTTTTTTATGATGCTCGTTCAATTTATTTAGAATATTACTATTTTGGTTTAGTTTAGATCTTGCTTTATTAATTCTGGAAGATACATTCACTTTATCAATATATACTAAAGCGTCGTTGTGGGTTGAAATATGAGAAGAGAAAAAGCCGGAAAATGCCTTCTTATAGATCAAACTCTCGGTTCTTTTAATTAATTCTAATGCCTTACTGTATTTAGCAATTATATTGTCTAAATTCTGGATTGCCGTGTTAACAATACTAACAATTGAATTTTGTTCCGCAATAGGGGGGATCGGTATAGGAATATTTGATAATGATGTTAAGTTAATTGACGCTAGATTAACTGTTTGACTCGCATTTGAGAAGAAATAATCTTTAGCATCATCGGACTTCGTATATATGCTAATATACTCAGGGTTTATATACTGAGAAAATACCCTTGCACGAAAAATATGATTTTGATGAATGCAGTCGTTAATTTCATTTTTCCACACCGTTCCTCTACCAAGCTTATCGCGATCTCCACCTTCTGTAAAAAGTATGTCTCCATACAGAAGTTTATATTTATCGAGGTCCGAACTCAAAACCTCAATATATTTAATTTCGTTAAGATCTAAAAAACCGTCTTGAACATTGGCAACGCGTAAATACGGTAATTGAATTGTCTCGCGCCCATCAAGTTTTCTGCCTTTTGTCACCCCTCCAATTACCTCTGCAACATTAATTAATCTACTCCAGACCCAGTTTTTTGGCACTGTTATCTCTGTATTTTCCACAAAATCAAATGCATCAGTACTAAGTTTTACTTTGGAATTTGCTTCGATTCTTTGATTAAAATAGTCTGTTAAAAGATCTATTAATTCTGTGTTATCTTTTAGTCCTTGGTTTGTATTAGTTAAATATCCTCGGGCGGCATCATTAATAATTTTCCGTTTAAGCTTAAAAACTGTTTTCGGAATAGCTTCCAATTTTGGTAAATAATTATTGATGGTAGATAAAGCAGTTCCCACTTTTTTTACAATAATTGTTTGTTCAGCGATAGAAGGAATTGGGACCTTTAGTGTTCGGAGATTTTGTATCGTAATTTGCGGTTGTGCAGAACCTGTGATGATTATGCTTTTGTCAACTGATTTAATTGCAATTTCCAAAAAATCATCAGTTATTTCAGGTATTAATGACTCAATTATAATTGAATTAGAAGTTACATACGAATTAGGAACAGTTCTATGTAACTGACCAATAGTACCACGACTTGCTATAATAAGTTTAGAATCACTAAACATAAAGTCTTGATAGAATCCTATTACGCCATTTGCGCCATACACGGAGTAACCCTCTTTAGACATTTCTTTTGTTGAAAGCCCCTTACCGTAGGACAGACTACAAAAATCTCCCAAGGGCACCATCTTCCAATGCTTCGGTAACGTATCACTCATTATTTTTTTTCTAATAAATTTGATAATTCTTTTAAACTATCAATAATTGATTCTAATTCTGAAATAGTATCATTTGTTATATCTTCAATTTCGAAATAGTTATCTTCAATACTTTCATTCTCAATGAGCCAGCTAATATCCAAATTATAATTTCTAGCTCTTATCTGATCAATACCAAATTTTCTAAATCGACCATCGTCTCCACCATCGATTCTTTGAGCATCACCGTCTGGTCTTTCACCATAATTTTCGATAAAATCAAAAAAATGATTATCTGTTAATGGCCTTCCTTTTTTTGTAACACTAGGTATGTTTGTACGGGCATCATAAAACCAAATGTGCTTAGTAGGAGAGCCCTTTTGAATAAAAACGACGACAGCTTTTACATTTGCATAAGGAAGAAATGTTCCATTAGGTAACTTTAATATAGTATGAACGTTGTACTCCGGCATAGTTATCTTCCATAACTCTAAGGCCTTTTCATCTGATAGTACATTATCAGGAAGAACAATTGCTGTTCTACCATTGTCTTGTAAACTATTTAGAACATGTTGAACAAAGTTTAATTGTTTGTTACTGGTTTTAATTCTAAAATCTTTTCTATCTGGAATTTGGTTTAAACCTTTATTTCCAAAAGGCGGATTTGTGAGGATACATGAAAAAAGGTTTTTATCAAAAGGATCATAAATTGTGTCACCTAATTTGATATTTGGTTCTATTCCGTGCAGAAAAAGATTCATTTGGGCCATTCTCCTAGGTCTTGTAACCAATTCTTGTCCAAAATATGTTTTATTAAACAGCTTTATCTTGTCTTCGGCTGACAGTAGTTTAGTGCTCTGCTGCCTTTTAAACCATTCATAGCTTGAAATTATGAAGCCACCCGTACCGCAAGCTACGTCAGAAAGCGTAAAATTTTGTGATTCAAATGGATTGGGTTTCATAACTTGAACAATAGTATTTATCAATGGTCTAGGGGTGAAATACTGTCCTGCACCTTTTTTACTTTCATTTGCAGCTTTTTCAAGCAGACCTTCGAACATAGAGCCTAAAACATCTTCATCATAGGAGGACCAATTTACTTGGTCAATTAATGTCAATAGTCTTTTTAAGCTGCTAGAACTGCGTATTTTTGCCATTGGCTGACTAAAAATACTTCCTAAAATACTTTTTTCAGTGCTTAGTTCATTTAAAACCTCATTGTATTTTATTAGGAGATCTTCTTTATCGTGAATAATAAGGTCATTCCAAGAACAACCTATTGGAATATTGATATCCCTTTCTTCTGCAATTTTAAGAAATATAAGATATGTTAATTCTTCTATATAGTCGCTGTAATCTACTCCTTCAAAAACATCACCTGAAAAATATCCAAACGGGAAAGTATTTCAACATTAGCAGTAATACCATGAGGAGCTGGAAAAAAAGTTTACTGTTGAATTTAAAAATCAGTTACCGGAATCGTAGAATTAATAACTATTATGGAGAAATAAGTGAAGTTTGAACTGAAGCAAAATAAAAAAGCCTGCACAAAAAGGCAGGCTCTGTTCATTACAGCCGTATCGTACGGGGTGTAAATCTTATGCTAATTTTACATTAACTGCGTTCAATCCTTTTTTTCCCTGCTCTACATCATAGGTTACCATATCGTTTTCACGGATGTTTGTGTTGTTTAAACCTGTAGAGTGTACGAAAATGTCTCCTCCTCCGTTTGCAGGAGAAATAAATCCGAAGCCTTTTGCTTCATTGTAAAATTTTACTGTGCCTTGTTGCATTGTAATTGTATTAAAAATTGTTATTATATTGGCAGACAGCCGGCTGAAGAAATATTCTACAGTAAATGTCTGTACTTTTTATATTGATGTTACTGAAATACACGGTGCTGTGCCATCACGGGTACCGTAAATCCTATAAGTTTCTGTATATTTTTCAGGTCAGAACGTTCTTCCTGATCGCAGAACGAAACAGCTTTGCCTTCGGCTCCTGCTCTTCCGGTTCTTCCGATACGGTGTACATATGTTTCAGGGACATTGGGAAGTTCATAGTTCACGACATACGACAGCTCATCTATGTCAATTCCCCGTGCGGCAATATCTGTGGCGATCAGTACCCGTATTTTACTGTTTCTGAAATCCTCCAGGGCTTTTTGTCTTGCATTCTGAGACTTGTTTCCATGGATGGCAGCAGCAAAAATTCCGGTCTGTGCCAGTTGTTTTACTAATCTGTCTGCGCCATGCTTCGTTCGGGTAAAAACCAGAGAACGAAGGATAGACGGATCTTTCAGCAGGCTGATAAGCAATCCTGTTTTATGATTCTTTTCAACAAAATATACCGACTGTTCTATCGTTTTTGCAGTTGATGAAACAGGATTTACAGTGATTTCAATAGGATTGTTGAGGATGGTATCTGCAAATTTACGGATAGTGTGAGGCATGGTGGCCGAGAAAAACAACGTCTGTCTTTTCTGATTAACCAGCTTCAGCACTTTTTTTACATCATTCACAAAGCCCATATCCAGCATACGGTCTGCTTCATCCAGTACCAGTATTTCAATTTTAGAAAGATTGATATGGCCTTGGCTGCACAGATCCAGGAGTCTTCCCGGAGTTGCTATAAGGATATCCACCCTTTTTCTTAATGAGGAGATCTGGTTGCCCTGAGACACACCACCAAAAATTGAAAGCTGCGATAAAGGCAGGTATTTGCTGTACAGTTTAAAGTTTTCCTCGATCTGTAGAGCAAGTTCCCGGGTAGGGGTGAGAATCAGGGTGCGGATCATCTGATGATCGGGGCTGTGCTTTTTTAAAAGCTGAAGAACCGGCATGGCAAATGCTGCTGTTTTTCCTGTTCCGGTCTGTGCACAGCCGATAATATCTCTGCCTTCCAGAATATGCGGTATCGCTTTGCTCTGGATTTCGGTAGGTTTAGAATATCCCGCTTCTGTTACGGCGCGGATGATAGGGTTTATTAAATTAAGATTTTTGAAATTCATTGTTTTGATTGCCTCTGAGGCTTTAGTGAGTCAGGATTTGTCTGAAATTCTGAAAAAATGACTGTCAGAATATGTTTTCTATAAGCATTTCTTTACGGTCATGTATGATAACGAAGTTCCTTTAAGCGGGGAAAACCTGTTATTGAGTGTCTGCTTTATCTTTTTTAAGTAAATCTTTACCAGACTGTGTAGCCAGTATATGATTTCTTCTGATTATAAAAAAAGAAATATTTTCCTTATCTGAGTGAGTTCTGTTTTCTGTTGCTCCGATGGTTCAGCTGGCCTGTATAAATATTCATCTGTAAAAGATTTAAGGTTAAAAAATGGCGGCTGAAAAAGCAGAAACTGTAAAAGAAAAAAATGGTATTCTAAACTGTGACAGAAAGCAAAGGCAGAGGCCTGTTTGTTGATCTTGGTGCAAACATACAACAAATTTTTGGAATAAAAGTGAATATAATTAATTGATTATCAAAAATATAATCGTAGCTTACGCCCACTGAAACAAATTGTTTGCATAGTGCGGATGATTTTTAGTCTCCAAAAAATGCAAACATATATCCCCGAAACCCAGGTTCAGACGGAATCCCTGGCAATGACTTCCGGATTGCCGGTAAAGATTGCTTACTTTATTATGGTGCATCATCAGCCGGAGAAGTTCAAAAGCCTTTTTCAGAAGATCTATACGCGGGATCAGGTTTATCTTATTCATATCGACCGGAAGGCAAAATCTTTATTTACCGAAGAAATTCAGCAGTTTCTCATCCGGTTTCCCAATGCGTATATCTTAGAAAGTATGAATATCAATCCGGGAGGATTCAGCATTATTCAGACAGAGATCAATGCCATGGAGTTTCTTTTAAATGTAAATGAAGGTTGGGATTTTTTCATCAACCTCAGCGGAGAAGACCAGCCTCTCAAATCACAGAAAATCATTCGTAAATTCCTCGGACAGAACAGAAATAAGAACTATCTCTTTTATTACGATCAGAAATTTTACAGACCCGATACACTACAGAGAATCCATAATCACTTCACCGAACTCGCTTACAAAATTTCCTCTCTCATATACAAAAGAGAATTTATGAAAGGCGTGGTACCCTATATCGGTGGCAAATGGGTGATTTTTACCCGTGAAACCTGCCGGTTCTTCAGTGCGAATGATAAAGTAATGCTTTTTGAAGACTTTTACCTGCATACTTTTCTTCCCGGAGATTCCTATTTTCAGACTGTTCTCATGAATACGGTTTTCAGTGAGATTATTGTAAATGATGATAAACGAGCGGTATCTGTTTCCGGGCGTAACTCCGGAGAACAGATTGAAGATCTTAAAAATAACAATCAGCTTTTTATCAGAAAGCTCGACCCGGAAGAAGATGAAGAAATCTTAAAATACATTGATGAAAGCTATAATTCGGCACTTCCTGAAATCAGTGATGTGGAAAGGGAACTTAAAATAAACCGCCATCAGGAGAACTGATCCTGCATTTCGGGTAAGATTGATACTATATCCAGTGAGGAAATAGTATTGATTGTCGTTGAAAAATCTCACCATCATTTAAAGAAGATTATTGTGTTCTTGTGTCTCTACAGGAAAACAGCAGATTATCTGCTTGATATCAAAAAGAATAATTCTCACACTCATGCTCTAAAACTCTACTATTCCCGAAATCAAGCCTATTCTCAGGTCAAAATGTAGTATAAGTTTTATAGCTTGTAGTTTTAATTGAACCCTAACGTCGTAATAATTGTACAATTTTATTTTAACAATTAAAATATCTTTATCACATGGTAATGACATATGCATTTTTGGTACCTAGTTATACTAATAATTGATAATGTAGGGATTGGAATAATTGTAAAATCACCATAACAACACCCGGAAGGGTAAAGAATCAAACTGAGCCATAAACAATATATTGACATGAAAGTTAAAACATTAGTACTGAGCAGGCATACCTTTCGCAATCTAACGAGGGTGCTTTTGCTTATACTATGGTTTAGCAGTTTAATGGTTAAAGCACAGATATTTTCGGAAGAACGGTTTAACATATATGTCAGTGACGGCGCTTTTATTTACTCTGCTGAACTGTCCGAGAATGCTGGGCTAAAACAAGCTTCTGTTTCAGATAAGCATAAAGAGAGTAGCAGCCATTTCAGGAAAAAGAAAGTGAAAGAACAGGCCTGTCACTTTAGAAAGGGTAACTCTAAAACTTTGGCTTATAGCTACCGATCCAACCACCCGAAAAGGCATACCTGGGGTATTTCCGGCAGTAACCGTTGGATGGGTATATTATGCCACAACAAGATTTCAGGGTATGGGATTCTTGTTGCTCCGTTTTTTTATGATCTGTTGCTCCTGCTGGCAATGATGCTTTTTCTATGGTCTTTCTACAACAGCTTATCTTTAAATAAAATCTGCATATTCTTTTGTTGTCGTCCGCCACCCGGTAAATACATTGTTTAATATTAGAGCGGGGATAGTAATCCATAAAAATATATTACATAAAACCTGCTTACGAATAACAGATTCATTTGAATGAATTTCATTAAGGACGTTCTTTTTGTAGAAGTCTTTATTGTATTTTGAATATATGCTAAAAACTGATATCATTTATCAAGAAGTGATAAATGCTTACATTAAACCAACTAATTTTTAAACATGAAAAATATACTTACAATCGTGGTTATGCTAATAAGTATGACTATATATGCTCAAGTGGGGATTAATAACACTTCCCCGAAATCAACCCTCGACATTACTGCCAAAACCAGCGATGGCAGCAAACCCGAAGGATTGATTATCCCAAAATTATCCGGTGATAATATCCATACTGCAACAGCCAACGCCGTCTATGGAGCGGCACAGAAAGGACTTATTGTTTATGCCTCTTCAGCTGATACCAATCCTACCGGGGCAACGGCTAATATTACCGCTGCTGGATATTATTATTTTGATGGCGGTGCATGGCAAAGAATATTGGAAACTTCTTCAGGAGATAGCACCAATGATGCCTGGGTAAATGATACGACTAACTCAATGGTAAAACTTGGAGCAAAAGCGGATGGTACAACAAGAGCTGTAGGAACCGATTTTGTAGTAAAAGACGATGGAAAGGTAGGTATCGGAACAAATACACCTACAACTAATTTAGACGTAATAGGTTCTGAAATTCGTCTTCGGGGTGGCGATAATCCTGTGTTGCGTATACACTCAGCAGCTAACGAAGTGAATAAAGGGGGAAGCATAGAATTTAATGAAAACGGTACCAATTGGGGAATGCGGATACGACATTCCACTGGATCAGACACCAGTACTACTGAAGGAATGATTATAGAGAGTAAAATTTCCGGTGTTTATTCTCCTATTCTCACTTTGGATGAGACGAGTAAATATGTCGGAATAGGAACAACAACTCCCAAAGCTGCTTTACATCTGCTGAACTCTGCCCGTTTCGAATTGCCACATCGAATGAAAGACAGAGTTTTAAAAACCAGCTCTGATAATGGTGACTTGTATTGGGCCCCTTCAAATACCAATTATGGTGCAGGAGCATCAACGACTATTACTAGTCTTGCGAATGGAGCGAGTGCAACCTATACGTTTGCAAATACAAAAGGAATGGTTAGGATCGCCACGGCTATTAGTTTTTGTGGAAGATACTGGCAAAAAGACTTTGATTTTGATACAACTAATAGTACCATAGCGTTTATTACAGGTTCCGGCGTAGGAAATCCCGATGGCGGCGGTTCTGAAACAATGACTTCTAATTCATCCTATAATCTTACCGGGTCTATGATTCTTTGTGCAGATAGCAGTTATCCCGGGCTACCTGCTACCATTACTATATCAGGAAATACATTAACTATAACAAATAATTCAAATGTGGCAAGGAATTATTATATAACTGAATTTCCCTATTTATCCCCGATGATAAATCTGTACACGGAAAACGGAAGTTTGAGTTCCAACAGAACGGTGAATTTGGCAGCCAATACACTTGCATTTAATAGTTCTGCAACTACAGGAACCAGCCATTTTTCGGTGGATGGTAGTACTTTTTCGGTAGATGCGGTGAATAATAGGGTGGGTATAGGAACCATAGCGACAGTTCCAAAAGCTAATCTTCATGTATCATCACCCGCCGGACAATCGACTCCAATTGCTGCTTTTTCTATCGTCAATTGTGGTTCGGGATGTAGTCAGGGTACAGCAAAAAATATTGTCCTTAATAATATACATACTAACAATAGCCTCTTTGCCTCTATTGATTTTGTTCCAGGGGGAGATCCAACAGATCCGTCCGGTGCTTCGATACAAGGAATTGACAGAGACTTTACCAACAACTATGCAGGACTTTCATTCTTTACAAGAAATGCAACAGATTATGATTCCAGAATGGTGATAAAGTCTTCCGGTAATGTGGGGATTGGAACTTCTGCCCCTGCTACGACTTTAACCGTAAACGGTATTATCTCTAGTGGGGTGCAAAATATTTCAACAGCAGGAACAGCCGTAAATAGAACAGTTGTTTCAGCAACCACAAATTTTGTACTCCCTTCAGCAGTTACCAATCCCGGAGCAATAATATTTACCAGGAATATTAATACATCCGGTTCAATTACTGTAACCACTGCAGGAGGAAATATTTTTAATGGGGGTAGTACGGTAGCCGCTACCAGTTATACTATGAATGCGACCGATCAGACAAAAACGATCTTATGGATTAGTGATGGTATAAACTGGACAGCCATGACGAGTAATTTTTAACTAAGTATCCCCCGCTGGCAAGACGCTCGCGTCAGCAATCGGACAACAACTAAATTAATGAATCCTAATCCTCATAGGTTTCTAAAACCTATGAGGATTTAATAACAAATTTAAAAATCATTTAAAAACCACTAATAATGTCAAACATCTTACACAAAATCAAAGCATATCTCTACGATAACGTTTTAACCAAAGACAATCTCAATGATTTCACGGCACGCACGGTGAGCGAGCGAAGTCTTAATGTCCGGCAGATTTGTAAGGCTTCGGTATCCCGTGGCGGTGCAGATATCTCTGCTTCTGCGATGGAACACGCCACCGAACTCTTTCTTAAAGAAATGGCCTATCAGCTTTGCGATGGCTTTTCTATTAATACAGGCTACTTTACCGCAAGCACCACTATTCGCGGGGTATTCGATAGTCCCTCCGAGATTTTTAATAAAGACAAGCACAGCATTATTTTCAAGTTCAATCAGGGAGAAAAGTTGAGAGCAGAGATTCCCAATATTGAGGTAGAAATCCTGGGTGTAGCAGAATCCTCCGCAGTGATCTTGCAGGTAACGGATATGAAGAGTGGTTCCGTGAATGACCTTCTTACGCCCGGCAGGAACCTGAAGATTATGGGGCATAAGATCAAAGTTGCAGGAGATGATCCTTCGGCAGGGATCTATTTTGTAGATGTTGCGACACAGAGCAGGACTAAAGTAGAGCAAAGTGATATTGTGACCAATAATCCTTCGGAGGTTATCGTGTTGATTCCCGAATTACCCGCAGGAACTTATAACATAGAAGTGGTGACGCAATACAGCAGCGGGGCTTTATTAAAAGACCCCAGAGCCGCTATTCTCGATAAAATACTGACGGTAGCATAGATTTTAAGACTCTATTTTCCGAGAGGTGCTTTCGTCGCCCGACAAAAGGGGCTCTCATCGGGCGAGATAAGAAGGTTATCTCGAGCGTGATAAGGTGTTCTCATCGGTCGATGAGAACATCTCTCGGAAATTTATAGCCTTTTAACAGGATAATTTTAATATAAGAACCCTCCGGCTTTGTGAGTAAAGTAATCGTTTCATGGTATTATCGATCTCTTTACAGAACAGGCCGGAGTTTTGGCTTCGGCTTCGGTCAGCTAACTTTTTTGGGAGAGTGTTTTAGAGAGAGTTCGAGTGTTGAAAACGGTACAAATATTCCCCTCGATGGAGGGGTGGCGAAAATTCAGAATGAATTTTTGACGGGGTGGTTCTAATAAGATTTTTATAACATACCACCGTTATAACCACTCCGATTGTCATCCTGTAGGGATCTAAGCACGGATCTTTCCATGCTGACTCTAAGAGCTTTGCCGAGATTCCTACAGAATGACAAAGTGAGTGATGAGGGTTTGATGGTTTTAGAGTGTGAGCGCTGGAGAGTTGAATACGTCACAAAAATTCCCTTCCGTGGAAGGTGGCAAAATTCAGAATGAATTTTTGACGGGGTGGTTCTAATAAGATTTTTATAACATACCACCGTTATAACCACTCCGATTGTCATCCCGTAGGGATCTAAGCACGAATCTTTCCATGCTGACTTTATGAGCTTTGCCGAGATTCCTACGACAAAATGAGTGGTGAGGGTTTGATGGTTTTAGAGTGTGAGCGCTGGAGAGTTGAATACGTCACAAAAGTTCTTCTTGGTGGAGGGTGGCGAAAATTCAGAATGAATTTTTGATGGGGTGGTTGAAGAAGGCTTCCTGTACAATTAGATTTATAATTAAGAGAAATCAGCCTTTCTAGAATAGCAGGGAAATTAAAAACTATCAACCAAAACTAATCCTGAATAAAATATACAACTGATATTTTATATTCTACTGTCACATAAGTACACCGCTGAAACTAATGATGGGGTTTAAAAAAAGCTGTCGGACGGGGTAGAATCTATTCTAAAAAAGGCTGTTGTGAGGAGAAACTGCTTACAGTACTCCCCTAAAATTATTGGATAGTGTAAGCTGCATAAGTTAGTATGAAAATGTTTTGCGCCATCTGCTCACCGTGTTTCTGCTGAGGCTGAAATCTTTTGATACCTGTACATTGCTAAGCTTATTCTTTTTCTGATATTCAAGAATTTTAATAATAGAATTCTGATCGTAGTTTTTGTGCCTGCGGTTATTGATTTCGGTTTCAGTATTTGTTCCGAAAATGATCTCATTAAGCTTTAGAACATCAATGGCCGTAATTTCACTTTTGTTGAGAAGATAAGAGCATGCTTCATATTTGTCAGGATATTTTCTGTTGATGATATCCTCATAGATTTTTTTGTAGTTAGGTATTGATCTTTCCATAATGTTTTTTTATATTAATTCCGGTTACCACGCCTTCTGTAAAATACAGGATCAGGGTTGTCTTTCTGAAAAAAAATGTAATGGCAATTTCGTAATACCAGATGTCAGAGGGGTAATAATTATACTCAAGCCCCAGCTCTCCGGAAATTTCCTTTTTGGTTTTTCCCAGAAGAAACTTATAACGAAGCTTTAGTTTCTTACTCATTACGATATCTGATTTTTTATTATTTATTACTTTTTCAGATTTTAGTATGCCATAATATGATCTGTTTTGTTTATTTTGTTTTTTGCATTACCGGCTTTTTAAAGTATTGCAGAGAATATTTTCTGCAATATGTTTTATACACTTCTCCCTATAAAAACTTGGTTTTGAGTTGCGGAAAGGAGCTTTCATAGATGATAGGAAGCCGCCGCTCCGCAATTAAATGTATTTCACTAATCTTAATGCATATAAAGCTGTCGAAAATTACATACTCAAAACCCTTGTAGTAAAAACACTTTTGGTGTAAAGGGGTATTTATCGAAACTCATTTTTATCATATTTGTGTCAGGTCTTATGATTGAATTTGTGTTCTCATTTTGGTTCAGAACTGCAGAGAGAAAATCTCTGCAATGTCTGAATCCTACTAATCATTATGTGTTTTTAGAATTTTTGTCGCCCCTTATTTGTATATCTTCTCATGAATTTCCTGTCTTAGGTTTGCAGATCGTTTTATTTGCGCCTGGTTGAATTTCCTTATGTTGTTTATTGGTAGTTTGCAGTAAGGAAATGGTAAACATCATGCAGTTGCTTTTCAGATCATATAATACTTTCATTATATTAAGGATTTTAGCGGTTCTGCTCCGGGATTAGTTATTTTTGTATTACTACAGATCTTTTTATTATTTTTTGATGATCTGCTTCTCATTCTGTTTTTCCGGATTTAGGATTTATTTTTTTCTCATGATTTGTTTGTTTTTCAGGTTCTAGTTTTATTTTATATCTGTTAAAAGAAAATCGATATCATACTGATATTTTTAATTATCAAGTACAATGGTATCGTAAAAAGACGTATTTTTGAGTAAGTTTTAAGGTAATCATTGGTTAAGTTTTATCGTAAGACTACAGGCACAAAGTTATTTCTATGAAAGTTTACATGATGTAATACTATTTTAAAATTTAATTAGTATTTATACTACACCATGTAGTACTAGTACTACAGAATTTAATTATATAAACACAATATGAAAAACCTTTGGATACTGTTTTTTGTTCTGCTATTCACTATATTCTCTGCACAGGATGATAATTACTATGAAAAATGGTATAATGCTGACGACAGCAAGCTTCCACAGAATACTGTAAAATCTATTGTAAAAGACAAATACGGTTTTCTCTGGCTTTCTACAGAAAACGGTATTGTGCGTTTTGACGGGAAAAATTTTATTACCTACGATATACAGCTTCCAAGCATCGAAAACAGAACACTACTGATTGACGGTTGTGTCGAAGATGACTGGCTTTTTACATTCTACTTCTACAACCCGGGGACGATTCCCGCTATGATCCATAAAAGGAGTTTCTCCATTGTCGATAAAAAAGATAACACTAATTTACAGGAGCTTAAAAATTACGGAGATGAAAATGCTTATAAACTGGTAAGAGATAGCTCTGCGAGTGTAATAAAAGGAAAATTTCATTATTTTCTTAATAAGAACGAAAATTATAGCCTGGATAATCATCGTCTTTTCTACAATAAAGGTAAAAAATCACAGTTCATAAAAGTCTTGAAAGGTCATTTTTATGGCAGTTTTTTTATCTTGGGCGATCAGCTTTTTTATTTCAGAAACAGTTCTGTCGTTGAAAAAATTGATAGAAATGGCTTAATAAAAGAATATAAAACCGGTATCGGTGCCAAAGCAAAAGATTTTGATTACTTCATCAATTACCCAAACAAACAACTACTAATAAGAAATAATGGCCGAATATATCTTGTAGAATACATCAACGGTTCTGTAACATGTAACCTGATCTGTGGCAGTGAAACGCTTAAAGGGCTCTCGGTGACTTGTATGTATTATGATAAGCCTACTAAAACCCTCTTTGTGGGTACTTTCTCTAAAGGGATGCTGATGCTCAGGAAAAAATTTATTAAAGCATATAATACTTCTGCCGGAAAAACAATTTTTCATGCCCTCACAGACTACAACGACCGTGAAGTGATAACGGCGGATGGAGATATATTCGGTGCTGATGGTTATGAAGGAAGCTTACCTTTTATTAACAATAATACGTATGGTATTGTCAGGCTTGAGAATCCTGGTGAATTTGTCCTTAAAAGTGAACATCGGATTGATCTCTGGTCTCGGAATAAAAATATTATTCTAAAAAACTTCGGAATTCAATCTTCAGTGTATGCCATTAGCGGTTTACCGGGTAATAAGGTATGGCTTTCTCTTGATCTTAAAGGAGAAAAACTGATTGGCTATATCATCATCAGAGACAGTAAGATCATAAAAGAGAAATTCTACAATATTAAAGTTTCAGTGAAAGGTATTTCTGAGGTCAGCGATCAGAAAATTCTGCTGGCAACGGAAAAAGGACTTTATCTTTTTGATGAGAATAAAAGAGTCCGGAAAATGATAATGCCCAATGTGAATTTCAGAAGTATCAATAATAACGGAGATGATCTTTTCTGGGTACAGACTTACGGTAAAGGACTTTATCTTTATAACAACGGGAGGTTATATAGTATGCGTCAGAAAAATCCTCTGTTGGCATCGGTTCACAGTGTGATTGATGATGGTTTAGGATATTACTGGCTTTCTTCCAATTCTGGACTTTTTCAGGTAAAAAAACAAACGCTTATAGATGCTTATCTAAAGGGTACTCCTGATATTTATATTTATAAATACAGCTTGAAAGATGGGCTTCTCACCTCTGAATTCAACGGAGGTGCCAATATTAACGGCATCAGAAAGAATGGCTTTGTCGTATTTCCTTCCATGAATGGCCTTATTTATATTAATACTGTACAGGCTCTCCCTATTGTTTCAGGCGAAGATTTCTACATTGACCGGGTAAGTATCAACGAAAAGGAAAAAAATATCCGTGATGTTTTAAATCTTGAAAGGAATTTTGGATATGTAAAAATTTTTGTGGATTATATCGACTTCGGAAACCCCGGGAATGATTATATCGACTATAAAATAGATGATGATAAATGGTTGCCACTTCCTGAAAATAGTATTATTAATATCAATTCTCTTACGAATGGCAGACATGAGATTCATGTCAGGAAACTGAATAGCTTTTCATCTGCTTATACATATAAAACTTTAGAAATAGACGTTCGGCCTGCATTCTGGGAAACGGAAATGTTCAGATTGTTTGTAGTAATTATTATGCTACTTATTTTTTATGTCATTTATAAAATGAGAATGGCAAGGATACAAAGAGAGTCAGTCGTTCTTAACATGAGAATCGAAAAGCGTACACAAGAGCTTAAAGATACTATAAAATCTCTTTCTAAAACCAGAGAAGAACTTTATGCTCAGCTTTACAGACAAAAGAAGCTTGTAGCGGCTATAAGTCACGATATCAAAAGTCCGTTGAAGTTTATTAATATCAGTGCGGGAATTCTTCTGGAAAATATACAGGACGATTCTCACGAAAAAAAAACAATACATTCTATCAATGAATCTTCATCTCAGATATTGGAATTTATAGAGTCTACTATTAATTATAATAAAATTTTCATTTATGATAATTATCACACGAGAGAAAATATTAAACTTCGCGACTTTATAAATCAGAGGTCAGCAATATTCAAAAATACGGCAGCCTTTAAATCTCTTCAAATCCAGAATAACATAGGAGAGAAAGATAAAGTGGTGAGTAATACGGATGTTTTGAGTATCATCATACATAATATTCTGGATAATGCCATTAAATATACGGACGAGGGCGCTGTCTATATTTACACCGGTTATAAAGAAAACAAACGCACACTGGTGATTGAAGATACAGGCAGAGGTATGTCGCAGGAGGAAGTAGAAAAAATCAATGATTCTGAATATTCTCGAGACTCAAGAATGGGTATGAAGATCATTAGAGAAATGCTTCCGCTTATAGATGTTTCTATCGAAGTAAGAAGTGTAATGGGTAAAGGGACAAAAGTAATTCTTACTTTTACGACTAATTGAGACTGAAAAAATTCAGCAGGGCAGGAATATTTGTGATTCCGAGCTTTTCAAAAATCCTTGTTTTGTAAGTGCTTACGGTAGATTTGTGAATATAAAGTTTGGATGCGATCTCATTGTTGGATAATCCCGCCGCCAACAATCTTGCGATTTCGAGCTCACGGAGAGACAGAAGCTCAATCGGTGTGATGTTGTTTTTTCTTATTATATTGTCGAGCAGTTTTTCCTTAAGATTTTCGCTCATATATTTTCCGGATTCGAAGAACTTACTAAATGCTTTTATAATATCTTCGGGCTCAGATAGCTTGCTTAGAAAACCGCTGGCTCCGGCTTTAATGAATTTGAAAGCATAGATGCCTTCATCCAATGCGGAAAACATAAGGATTTTGATGTCTCCATCATATTCTAAGGAAAGGTTTTCGACAAAATTCAGGCTGTTGCCTTCAGGGAAATTAATGTCAAGGATGATAAAATTTATATTTTCTCTTTTAATGATAGTTCTGCCCTCATTTAATGTAGACGCTTCAAAAATGGAGATCTCGGGAAAATGTTTTTTAAGGAGCAAATATATGCCCTGTCTTACAATGCTGTGATCATCAATAACAATTACATTTTTTTTATCGATTTCCATTATATAATTTTCATCAATTTTTATATAATTCAAATATATTAATATTTTTTTTGAAAATAAGTGCCGAATCCTTATATTTTTCTATAAATGAATGGTTTTCTAATAATAATTTTGGATCAGTGTTAAAGGATCTGCACGCTCTCTTTAATACTGTTCATTACAAAAATGCTTTTCGTCTGTCCTATTCCTTCGATTTCGGATAATTTATTCACAAAAAATTTATGAAATTCATCCATATTTGGAGCCAATATTTTCAGCATAAAATCAAAATCTCCGCTGATGTTATAAAATTCTATGACTTCTCTCAGCTTTCCGACTTCTTCAATAAATTTACCGGCAGTTTTTTTGTTGTGAACATTGAGAGCAATCATACAGATCACCATCATTCCTTTATTTACTTTTTTACGATCCACGACGGCCGTATATTCCTTTATGATTCCCAGTCTTTCCATTCTTTTAATGCGTTCATGAGTTGGCGTAGGACTCAGGTTGATTCTGTTAGCAATATCTCTTACACTAAGTTTGGCATCTTTCTGTAAAATTCTTAAAATTGAAAGATCTTTTTCATCCGGAGAATAGTTTTCTGTTGTCATTTGTTCTGTTTTATTTAATAAGTTAATTAATGAAAGGTTATTTGTTCTTTTATTTATTTGATAATTTAAATAATGTTCCAAATTTAATACTTAATTTTTATTTATGTTCTGTTAATGTTAATTTTGCAGCATAAATGAACTATATGGATAGAAGAAATATTATTTTAATTTTGGCATCAGCAGGAACATTTGTAGAGGCCCTAGATATTGCGATTATCAATCTCACTATTCCTTCTATTCAGAAACAGTTCAGTATTGGGACAGATACCGTACAATGGCTTCAGACGCTTTATGTATTATTCTTTGGCGGCTTTCTTATCATAGGAGGTAAACTTTCAGATCAGATCGGGCGTAAGAAAATTTTTCTTTCAGGAGCACTTGTTTTTATGCTGACATCTTTGGGGGCAGGATTATCTTCAGATTTTGGAACACTGGCGATATTCCGTGCGTTGCAGGGTTTGGGAGCAGCATTCATTATGCCTTCAGCGATGTCAATTGTTACTAATACTTTTACGGGCGATCAGGAAAGAAACCGTGCTGTAGGGATTTTCAGTTCATTTGCAGCAATCGGATCAGGAAGCGGGCTTTCTTTGGGCGGAATTATCAGTACATACCTGAGCTGGCACTGGGTTTTTCTTATTAATGTTCCAATTCTTGTTTTGACTTTAATTTTGGCTTATTATTATCTTCCTAAAGATGAAAGCTCAGAAAAATCTCAAAAGACAGACCTTCTGTCAGGAATTTTACTGGTTTCAGGATTGCTGAGTCTTACGTATGGAACACATGAATTAATTCATATAAAAGAACATCCTCTGATAATTACATCTTCTCTCATCATGGCGGTTTTATTCTTAACAACTTTATTTTATCGTTTAAAATCCGCAACACAACCATTAATTGATCTGTCATTGCTGAAACGCACCTCATTAAAGATTTCCAGTATTGCTTTTGTTGCTTTGGGGGCATTTTTTATTGGTTTTCTCTTTCTTATTTCATTGATGTTACAGAAAGACATGGGTCATAGTGCCGCTGAAGCAGGATTGATGCTGGTTCCGTTCAGTGTGATGTCAGCATTGGTAGCAAAATTTGTTTTGCCCCATATTTCAAAAAGATTGAATTCTGCTCAGATGGCTATTTTTGGATGGTCTTTTATGTTGAGTGGTGCTTTGGCTTTACTGATTTCTATTTATTTCGGTCATCCTTTGGCAGTGGTTTTATTGGGTGCAGCGTGCATTTCAGGTATCGGGATGACATTCTGTTTTACGGCATTGTCGGTTTTAGGAATTCAGGATGTAAAATCTTCAGAATATGGAGTTGCAGCAAGTCTTGGCTCTACAAGCTATTTTTTAGGAGCAGGGATAGGATTATCTTTTATGACATTAATGAGTCAGCTTTATCCTTCAGAACTGGCGGTCGGAAATTTGAGTTTACTTATTTTGATTGCTTATTCACTATCAGCGTTGGGTATATTGGCTTATTTTATTATTAAAAATTTGAAGATGAAAAATGTGAAAGTAATTATTGAGTAGTATATTCAACTCAAATATTTAGTAATGTTTTCAAGATATTAGTTATCGCACGTAATTGCTTCTGAAAATATCTATTAATAAAAAATGCCCGAATTAAAAATTCAGGCATTCGCGTTTTAGAAATATATAAGCAGCTTACTTAAGTGTAAACTTTACTTTCGTTTTGATAGCATCTGAAGAATTTCCTATTAAAGCTTCGAAGTCTCCAGGTTCTGCTACCCATTCGTGCTTATCGGCATCAAAAAAGCTTAAAGCAGTTTTATCAATGGTAAATGTTACTTCTTTCTCCTCTCCCGGCTTCAGGAATACTTTTTCAAAACCTTTCAGTTCTTTTGTAGGTCGCTGAACGGATGATTTCAGGTCGCTGATATACAATTGTGCCACTTCCGCACCGGCTCTTTTACCTGTATTTTTTACAGAAACGGTGAATGTAATTTTGTCATCTTGAGACATCGTTGTTTTATCAGCTTTAGCCTTTTCAAATTCGAAAGTCGTATAGCTTAAACCATGTCCGAAGCTGAATAAAGGTTTGATTTTTTTCGTGTCATGCCATCTGTAGCCTACTAAAATACCTTCATTATATTTGATATTGATAGGGTTTTGTTGGTCTTTACCCTTTCCTGCAGCCAGTTCTTCTTTGTTTCCGGGATATTCTCCCATCTGATGCGCTGCATTATCTTCAAGTTTCACAGGAAACGTAAAAGGAAGTTTTCCTGACGGATTTGCATCACCTGCCAGAACTGCAGCAATAGAATTCCCGGCTTCAGACCCTAGATACCAGGCTTGTACAATCGTCGGAACTTCTTTTACCCAAGGCATTGCCACTGCATTTCCGGAGACAAGAACCACGGCAAGATTTTTATTGGCTTTTGCCAACGCTGAGATTACATTGTCCTGATTATACGGCAGTCCGTAGCTTTTTCTGTCATTACCTTCACTGTCCTGAAAATCTGCTTTATTCAGCCCGCCTACGAAAATTACATAATCTGAAGACTTTGCCAGTGCGACAGCTTCATTCAGAAGAGCTTCAGGCGAACGTTCTTCCTTCAGATTCTGACCGGATTTTACGCCGTTATATTCACCGCCGATATCTCCTACATAACCTCTCGCATATTGTACATCAGCCTGTTTTCCGAATCTTGCTTTAATTCCGTCTAAAGGAAGAGTCTCATATTTAACCTTTAAAGAAGATGAGCCCCCGCCCACCGTCATGATTTTAATGGCATTTTCTCCAATGACAGCGATTTTTTTGGCTTTGCTGATATCAATCGGAAGTACATTGCCCTGATTTTTTAATAGTACAATTCCTTCTTCACCGATTTCCCGGGCTACTGCTTTATGCTCTTCAGATGCGATATTTCCGAAAGGCTTATTCCTGTTCATCGTGGTTTTATAGGCAAGACGTAACAGTCTGGTTACCTTGTCATCAAGCTCTTTTGTCCCAACTTTTCCTTCTTTAATTAATTTTAAATAAGGCTGTGCCAGATAATAACTGTCATATGCATTGGAATGTCCTTCAGATAAGCCGTTGGTCCAGCTTCCGAACTCAAGGTCAAGCCCATTGTGGATGGCCTGCTCCGTATTGTTGACAGCTCCCCAGTCCGAAAGCACAACACCTTTATAACTCCATTCTTTTTTCAGGATATCGTTAAGAAGATATTGGTTTTGGCTGGCATACTGTCCTTTGTACATATCGTATGCGCCCATAATAGTCCATGAATCTCCTTCAGTTACAGCTGCTTTGAATGGCGGAAGATAAATTTCATATAAAGCCCTGTCATCAATGATTACATTACTGGTATGACGGAACATTTCCTGATTGTTTAAGGCATAATGCTTGACAGAAGTTGCAACACCATTAGACTGAACTCCTTTGATATAAGGCACCACCATCTTCGATGTTAAAAAAGGATCTTCTCCCATATATTCAAAATTTCTTCCGTTAAGCGGAGTCCTGTAAATATTGACTCCGGGTCCCAGAAGAATATCTTTTTTTCGGTATCGGGCTTCTTCTCCCAAAGCTTTACCGTAATTCCATGACATATTTTTGTTCCATGTCGCAGAAAGAGCTGTCAGTGCCGGATACGCAATGATAGAATCGTTGGTCCATCCTGCCTGATCCCATTCGTCCCATTTCACTTCAGAACGTACGCCGTGAGGTCCATCGGTCGTCCAGAATTCAGGAATTCCAAGTCGCGGTACACCGGGAGAACTGAATTTCGACTGTGCGTGAAGCATTGCGATTTTTTCCTCAAGTGTCATTTTAGACAGAGCGTCCTGAACACGCTGTTCAACAGGTTTTGATTCATCTAAATAGACGGGTATTACTGTGGTATTTTGAGCCATATAAGAAGCGGAAATAAGAGTAAATAAACTTACAATGGCGGTTTTCTTTAACATAAAAAAGCCTTTTTTGATTAAAAACAAAAATAGGAATTTTTTTTATTATCTCAAATTGAGAAAATGTAATTTGAATAAATTGATTATTTATCACCAATTATGATATAGAATAAAGTGAAATTTTAAAAATTTGCACAAGTTATCATAGATCATTATATACTTTGTACAAACGTCTTAATTTAGCAATAGGCAATAGGCAATAGGCAATAGGCAATAGGCAATAGGCAATAGGCAATAGGCAATAGGCAATAGGCAATAGGCAATAGGCAATAGGCAATAAAAATTTATATATTATGGAAACAACGAAAGTAGTTTTAGGAAATGTAAGAGGTGAAATACTGCTCTTCTCAGACGACAACAAGGCCGGAAAAATGGATATTTCGGTAATGGGAAATAAATTAACTGTTTATCACACCGAGGTCAGCGAAGAACATGCAGGAAAAGGATTTGCGAAAATATTATTAGATAAACTGGTTTCATATGCAAGGGAAAACGACCTTAAAATAGTACCGCTGTGCCCATATGTTCATGCGCAGTTCAAAAGAAATCCTGAACAATACAATGATGTATGGTTAAAAGAAGAAAATTAAACTGAAACGAAAGCTATTGGATAAAGTATATATTTAGAGAGAAATTTTTTTTTTGAACCAAAAGGAATTGCAACCACAGATAATAAATAAAAAACGATGCACGAAAAACTCCTTCTTATACTAGGCCTCCTTCTTATCGTCATGCTGCTTGTCATGCTGGCACAAAGAATTAAAATAGCCTATCCAATATTTTTGGTGCTGGCCGGATTGGGAATCAGTTTTATTCCCGGAGTTCCGGTCTTAAAGCTTGATCCGGAAATCGTATTCCTGATTTTCCTGCCACCGATTTTATATGAAGCGGCATGGTACACCTCATGGAATGATTTCTGGAAATGGAAAAGAACCATCGGGCTTCTAGCATTCGGACTGGTTTTCCTGACATCACTGGTCGTGGCATTTGCTTCACAGGCTTTAATTCCAGGGTTTACGCTCGCATTAGGATTTTTACTGGGCGGAATTGTATCACCTCCGGATGCTGTTGCGGCAACAACGGTTTTAAAAGGATTAAAAGTTCCCAAACGTACGCTGGCTATACTTGAAGGCGAAAGCCTTATTAATGATGCTTCATCGCTTATCGTTTTCAGATTTGCTCTAGCGGCGGTAATGACAGGCGTATTTTCCATGCAGGAAGCCACCGGACAGTTTTTTCTTGTCGCAGGAATGGGCGTTGTTGTGGGAGTTGCCGGGGCGCATATTTTTTATGCCATTCACAGATTCCTGCCGACAACCCCTGCAATTGATGCAGCGCTTACAGTGATTACACCCTATATTTTATTTCTTTCTGCGGAGCATTTTCACTATTCCGGAGTAATGGCAGTAGTGAGCGGCGGATTATTCATGTCATTCCGTTCCCATGAGATCTTTAAAACAGGAACAACAAGAGTTAATATGCTCGGTGTCTGGAACACCCTGATCTTTGTGATGAATGCATTGGTGTTTGTACTCATAGGCCTTGAACTTCCTGATATCATCAACGGACTGGGAAAAACTTCTTTAATAGAAGGGATCAAGTACGGGCTGATTATCAGCTTTATCGTCATCATCGTAAGAATGTTGTGGATATATCCGGTAGCTCATATTCCGAGATGGCTTAGTAAAAATGTGCGTAAAGACCCCACACCGGGATGGAAAAATCCTTTAATTATCGGCTGGGCAGGAATGAGAGGTGTTGTTTCTCTGGCGACAGCGCTTTCGATTCCGGTTATGATGAATGAACAGTCGGAGTTTCCAATGAGGAATTTAATCATTTTCATAACATTTGTAGTAATTTTTGTAACCCTTATTTTTCAGGGACTTACGCTTCCGTTGATTATAAAACTGATTAAAATTGGTGAAATTGATCCCATACAGCCTTCACATGAGCAACAGGCAGGAATTCAGCTGAGGCTCGATAAACTGGCGCTGAACAGGCTTCATCAAAAATACCAATCGAATATCAATACCAACAGCCTCGTAGAGAACTTTAAAAATACCATTGAAAATGATATCAATCTTCATAAAAACCATTTAAGCTCCATTGAAATGTGTACCAACAGGCAGCATGATCTCAGTGAATATCATCAGATCATGCTTGATATTTTTGCCCTACAGCGTAAAGAACTCTTTAAAATGAAAAGAGAAAAACAATTTAGTGATGATGAAATCCGAAAAGCAGAGTCTCAACTTGATCTCAATGAATTAAAAATTACAGGAAGCAAGCATTTGTAAAATTATTATTTATAAAAAACAAAAAAACAAATAGCCTTTGGGAGAATGAGCTGATTTATGAGTTGGAATGTTGAAAATCTTCAATTCTAACAACTCCGGCGATATTTTTAGTAACCTTGGATAACATTCTTACATCCGCAAGTTACATTTTTACGATTCCGGGTTACATTCTTACGACTTCGGGTTACATTCTTGCATAAGTAAACAACATTTTTGCAAGTACAGATATAATTTTAACGCCTGCGAGTTACATTCTTGCGACTTCATGTTACATTTTTGCGACTCCAAATAACTTTCTTGTGATGTAATTTGTATTTGGAACGATGTAAACTGTATTTCTTTCATGGTAAAATCAGGATATTGCTTGTAAGCTATCATTCACGCCCTCAACGATCAATCAAAAACGATCAACCATCAGCCTACAACAAATTAGCAGAATCCAAAAAAAATCCCGATTTTTGTCCCTCTTCAAAATCCCCGAACATTCATGAAACTTTGTATTGCAGAAAAGCCAAGTGTTGCCAGAGATATCGCCAAAGTACTGGGTGCTACCACTCCCAAACAAGGTTATATGGAAGGAAACGGCTATTGTGTGACATGGACTTTCGGGCATCTCTGCACCCTCAAAGAACCTCACGACTACGGTCCGCAGTACAAATCCTGGAATTTGTTTCTGCTACCGATAATCCCCAATAATTTCGGAATTAAATTAATCCCCAATAAAGGCGTTGAAAACCAGTTCAAAGTCATTGAAAGATTAGTTGCCGAATGTGATGAGGTCATCAACTGCGGGGATGCCGGGCAGGAAGGAGAACTCATTCAGCGATGGGTGTTGCAGAAAGCAAAATGCAATAAACCTATTCAGCGCCTCTGGATTTCATCCCTTACGGAAGAAGCAATTAAAGAAGGCTTTGCCAGCTTAAAACCTGCCGAAGACTATAAAAATCTCTATCTTGCGGGCAATGCCAGAGCTGTGGGCGACTGGCTTTTAGGCATCAATGCGACAAGACTTTTTACTAAAAAGTTCGGAGGAAATAAAGCTGTTCTTTCTATTGGAAGGGTGCAGACTCCGACATTGGCAATGCTTGTGCAACGTCAGAAAGAGATTGACGCTTTTACCACAGAAGAATACTGGGAGCTCAAAACGAAATATAGAGATGTAATCTTCAACGCAGCCATCGATCGTTTAAAAACTCTGGAACGTGCCGAAAAAGGTCTTGAATATCTGAAGGAAAATATTTTTGAGATCGTTTCTTTTGAAATTAAAGAAGGAAGAGAAAAAAATCCAAGGCTGTTTGATTTGACCGGCCTGCAGGTGGAAGCGAACAAAAAGTATGGCTACTCCGCAGAGAATACATTAAAGTATATCCAAAGCCTGTACGAGAAAAAACACGTTACCTACCCGCGTGTAGATACGACGTATTTATCAGAAAGTTTATATCCGAAAATTGAAGGCATCCTCAGGAAAATGTCATTCTATCAGGATCTTATTGCTCCTTTATTAGAAGCTCCTATTCCAAAATCCAAAGCCGTTTTTGACGACACGAAAGTTACGGATCACCATGCGATTATTCCCACGGAAGTTCCGCCTTCTCAGAATCTGAGCCGCGAAGAAAAACTGATCTATGATTTAATTGCAAAACGTTTTATTTCCGTTTTTTATCCTGAATGTAAAATTTCCAACACGCTCGTGGAAGGTAAAGTAGGAACCATTCCTTTCAAAACGAGTGGAAAACAGATTCTTGAACCGGGCTGGAGAGCCGTTTATGCCAAAGAACCGAAAGATGAAACCGAAAAGGAAAAGGATAAAGAGGAAGAACAAACCATTCCCGAATTCACGGTTGGAGAAACCGGGTCGCACGATCCGATGATTCATCAGGGGAAAACGTCGCCGCCAAAACCATACACCGAAGCAACGCTACTCCGTGCTATGGAAACAGCCGGAAAACAGGTAGAAGACGAAGAACTTCGTGAATTGCTCAAAAACAACGGAATCGGAAGACCGTCTACCCGTGCCAACATTATCGAAACGCTTTTTAAAAGAAAGTACATCGAAAAGAAAAGAAAAAACCTCATCGCTACCCAAACCGGAATTCAGTTGATTGATACCATTGAAGACGAACTTCTTAAAAGTCCTGAACTTACTGGAGAATGGGAGCTTAAACTTCGCAAAATTGAAAAGGGTGAATATGAAGCCAATCATTTTAAAGAGGAACTCATTCAGATGGTTACAGAGCTTACCGAAAAAGTAGTCTACGGAAAAGGAAAAGTAATCAATCTGGAAGAAGAAAAAGAGGTGAAGGAAAAGAAAAAACGTGAACCTGCTGCTAAAAAAGAACTTCAGTCCTGGGAAGAAATCAAATGTCCGAAATGCAAGGAACATCATCTCATAAAGGGAAAAACGGCCGTCGGATGTTCAGATTTTAAAAACTGCGGATTTAAAGTTTCATTTGAAATCTTTGGAAAAAAACTTTCCGATAAACAGTTGATGGATTTAATCATAAAAGGAAAAACTTCAAAACTGAAAGGTTTTAGCACACATCCTGAAAATATGACAGAAGGAGTTTTATCAATAAATGAACATTTTAACATCATCCTTGTCTGATCCTGGATTTATCAAAAAAAAATAGAAATACTTCATAGCATTTCTATTTTAAGTATTATTGATAAGTTTGTTTAGTAATGATGACTCTTGAAAAAGCTCAGCATATTCTCAAGAGCATTTTCAGCGTGCATCAATTCTCCGTTGTCTAGAGATTCTTTTGCCACTTTTGCAGACCTTTTCCTCATGCTGATCTCGTATGACGAAATAGCTTCACGCAAATTTTTATACTTGTCAGAGGTAAGGCATTCGCTCAGTTCCAGTGCATCAAGCATCGCCATATTTACTCCTTCTCCCGCAAATGGAGGCATTACGTGTGCTGCATCGCCGATCATGGTTATATTAGATTGTGCTTCCCAGGTCTGATCAAAAGGAATACAGTAAATAGGACGTGGAATAAAAGGAGTTTCTGTATTTTCAAACAGTTCAAGCCATATGCTGTCCCATTCAGGATAAGTCGTTTTATACCAATCTAATATTTGAGTTCTATCAGTGAAATCTAAGTCGCTTTCTGATGCCCAGTTTTCATCCGTTCTGAAACTGGCGTAAAAACCGATATCGCCGTTTCCTTTTTGTCCCATCAAAAGATTTTTATTGTTTCCGAAAGCCATTATTTTTCCGCCTCTCAACAAAGCATTAACTTTTGGAGCGGCTTCTTTTACCTGTTGAATATTTCCTTCAAGCATGGTGATTCCGGTGTAAAAAGCTTTGCTGTCCGTAATGTATGGGCGGATTTTAGAATTGGCACCATCACAGGCTATAACAATATCTGCATAAGCTGTTGTATTATTTTTAAAATGCAAAAGCCATCCTTCACCCTGATTTTCCATAGAAACAAAATGACTGTTCCAGACTACAGTTGCCGGTTGTAAAGATTCCAGTAAGATTTTCCGTAATGTACCACGATCTATTTCTGGACGAAAATGCTCTTTTCCGAAATCTTCTTCAGGTTTCGATTCATGATCGCTAAAAAAAATCTCAGCATTTTCGTTCATGATAAGTTCCCTGTCGGCACCAATAAGATAGTTTTGTTTGAATTCTTCCAGCAAACCTGCCTTACGAATGGCAGCCAGCCCGGAATCATCATGAAGATCAAGAGGAGAGCCTTGAACCCGTGCATTTTTATTAAGATCTCTTTCAAATACTTTTACTTCGGCACCTTTTAGTTGTAACAATCTTGCCAGCGTCAATCCACCCGGACCACCACCAACAACGGCAATAGATTTATTTTTTATGAGCATAATTTTAAAATTTTATGCCACAAAATTAGGTTGTATGATAAATCAAAAATTGTAAAAATCGGTCGTTTTCGTTTTTAAAAAGTTCCTTAGGCGAAACCCCGGAAAGCTTTTTAATTTCTTTAATAAAATGAGACTGATCGGTAAAATTAAGCTGAGGAAAAAGATTTCCGTCTTTAATATGATACAAAGAGGCCTGAAAACGCAGGATTTTACAATAATATTTTAATGAAATTCCTAAATGCTTATTAAAATAACGGTTAATTTGGCGCTCATTCCAATTAATACTTTCCGCAAGATCTTTGATTGCGATTTCTCCGTGGCTCGAAAAAATAAGTTCGAAAAGTTTTTGTTTTCGTTCATCAATTTTTTCAGGTAATAAAGATTTTATTTTTTGAGAAGCTTTTTCGGTAAATTTATCAAAATCTTCCAGGTCTTCAATCGTAAAGCCCCAGAAATCGGAAGGAAGCTCTTTTCCTCCGTTTACAAAATCTGCAATAGATTGTTGAAGGATATATTCCAGAGCAAGCGGATTGAAGTTAATAGCAAAAAAAGAAGAAATTTCTCTTTTCGGCATGGGTTTAGGTTGGGTTTCCAGCCCCATCAAAACAATTTTAAATTCATTATGAACGGTCTTGCAAAAAAGTAAATCGATTTTACCATTTGGAATAATAATGCCTTCATTGAATGTTGATAGATTTTGAAGCGAAGAATAGCCGTACACTAAATCACTAAAGGATTGAACGGGCTTTACAAATTTATAGACTAAATCATTGCTCATAGGATGATTTTGGCGTTTTATAAATAAACGAATTTACAGTTTCCTTATTCTATAAATTCAATTTAAGTGAAAATTTTTAAGTTATGTTATATTTGTCTTAAATTAAAAATAATGACACCCGAAAAAAAGCAACTCATCACAGGTAGTTTTCACCGTTCTGAAACTTTAAAATTTTACAAAGCTGAATTATTGGAAGTTGAAACCGACTTTATTTCCATGAAAATTCCTAAAATGGATCTTATGACCAGAAAAGCAGGAATGTTCAACGGCGCGATGATTGCTTCGCTTGTAGATGTTTCTTCAGGATATGCTGCAGTAAGTCATTATGATGAAGATTGCTATGTTGTTACCGTGGAATTGAAAGTCAATTATTTACGTCCTGCCATTGGTGATGCTTTGGTTTCAAAGTCGTATGTCATAAAAGGTGGCGCAAAGATCAGTGTCATCCGTACGGAAATTTATACCACAGACGAAAACGGTGGATCTGAAAGTCATGTGGCTACGTCATTGGTAACGATGATGAAAATAAAGTAAACTTTTAAGGAATTTATAGTATATTTAATGTAGAAAGTTATAAACAAATTAATGAACTAAAAAATAAAAATTATGAACTTAATTATTCGTCTTTTGGTAACAGCCATTGTTGCCTATCTTCTTACCATGATTTTACCGGGTGTTCACTTTTCAGGATTTGGCGGAGCTATTATTTTTTCCATCGTTTTGGGAATTTTAAATCTGATTGTAAAACCGATATTGAGCATTTTAGGATTGCCTTTAACGATCATCACGCTGGGATTATTCGCACTGGTAATTAACGCACTTATCATTCTGATTGCCGACTATTTTATCGACAGTATGGTAGTCGATGGCTTCTGGTGGGCACTGATATTCAGTATTCTTCTTTCTTTGGTAACTTCACTGGTCAATTCAATGATTTCTGATAAAGATTAAAAAAATACATAGCAAAGATTGATAAAGAGTGGACTTCTGTTCGCTCTTTTTTATTTGAAAATTGATAAATCAGTTGTTAAAAATAAGTAACTTTGGAACCTTTGAATTAAACAGAATTATGAAGTTCCATATTTCATAATCAAAAAACGATATCAATAATATGAAATTAAAGTACAGTCTGCTGGCTTTGGCAGCTCCGCTCTTAATGAATGCACAAAAAGTAATGACGCCTGAAATTTTATGGACTTTAAAAAAAGTGGGAGTACAGGCCGTTTCACCCGATCAGTCTTCGCTTATTTATAAAGTAGGGCAGGTAGATCTTAAAACAGAAAAAACCAAAAGTGAAAACTATTTTCTGAATGTAATTAATAACCAGTCCGATAAAATGGATTTGGGAAAAAAAGTTCTTATTCAGTGGGATAAAAACGGGATTTATGCACAGGAAGGCGATAAGATTTTTCTTTCTAAAGACAATGCAAAAACATGGACAGAATTTTATACCATTGGTGAAGTTGACAATGTAGTAATCTCTCCAGATGGTAAGAAAATAGCTTTCAGTAAACAGGTTCTGGTGGAAAAAGTAATGGGAAAAGATAAATATCCTGATACTCCGAAAACCACAGCACAGGTTTATACCGATTTGAATCACAGACATTGGGATTATTTTAACGAAGGAAAATACAACCATGTTTTTGTAGTGAATATTTCAGACAAAGCAGAGGCTGCAAAAGATCTTCTCGATGGTAAAATGTGGGATTCTCCGCAGCGACCTTTCGGAGGAACTGAAGACTTCATCTGGAGCCCGGATTCTTCCCAGCTTTTATATGTTACAAAACCTAAAAGCGGAAAAGAATATTCAACAAGCACCAACACAGATATTTTTGCATATGATCTTGCAAAAGGAACCACGAAAAATTTAACGGAATCTAATAAAGGATATGATGTAAACCCTAAATTCAGTCCCGACGGGAAATCTTTGATCTGGCAGAGCATGGCGAGAGAGGGATATGAAGCGGATAAAAATGACGTAAAAATCCTCGACTGGAAAACCGGTAAAATAACAAATCTTACCGCAGGCTGGGACGAAAGTGTTTCCGGAGATGTTTTCTGGGGTGCAGATTCTAAAACTATTTATTTCACGGCAGCATTCAGAGGAACTAAACAATTATTCTCTTTAGATCCAAAAAATGCTAAAGTTCAGCAGATTACCAAAGGTAATTTTGATGTCAATGAAATTTTTGCAGATCAGAAAAAATCCCTTTTAGTAGGAAGAACAGATATTAATCATGCAACAGAACTGTTCTCCGTGAACATTAAAAACGGAGAAATGCAACAGGTAACGGATGTGAATAAAGATACCTACGCAAGTCTTTCTCAAGGAAAATCTGAACTTAAAATGGTGAAAACCACCGATGGTAAAGAAATGGGAGTGTGGTTCCATTATCCACCCAATTTCGATCCGAATAAAAAATATCCTACTTTAGTGTATTGCCAAGGCGGGCCGCAATCTGCATTAACCCAATTCTTCAGCACAAGATGGAATTTTGCTTTAATGGCAGCTAACGGATATATCGTTGTCGCACCAAATAGACGAGGAATGCCAGGGTGGGGAACAAAATGGAACGAAGAAATCTCTAAAGACTGGGGTGGACAACCCATTAGAGATTATTTGGCTGCAACTGATTATGCCAAAACGCTACCTTATGTTGATGGAGAAAGAGTGGCGGCAATCGGCGCAAGTTATGGTGGGTACAGCGTGTTCATGCTTGCGGGAATCCATGAAAACAGATTCAAAACATTTATCGCGCATGACGGATTATTTGATATGAAATCATGGTATCTGACAACTGAGGAACTTTGGTTTGCGAATTGGGATTTAGGTTCTCCTTGGGAAAAACCACTTCCGAAAGCTTATACTGAATTTAATCCAAGCAATTTTGTTGATAAATGGAATAAACCGATCATGATCGTTCAGGGCGGAATCGACTACAGGGTTCCTTATGAACAAGGGCAGGAAGCTTTTCAGGCTGCTCAGTTAAGAGGTTTGAAATCCAAACTGGTGTATTTTCCTAATGAAAATCACTGGGTGCTTCATCCACAAAACGGTTTGGTTTGGCAGAGAGAATTCTTTGGTTGGTTAAAGGAAACCTTATAAACTGTGATCTACCATCATCAATTCTCCTTCTTTGTAGGAATGTCAACAATTCAGAGACTTTTTAACGGGGTGGGTAGCAAATATAAAAAATCAACAGAGAAACGGGCTTTTTAGTCCGTTTTTTGCTTTTCAAAAATATGTTCATTTGCTGAGTGAAACGTCATTGCGAACGAAAAATATTCAGTTTTATTTAAAAGAAAATCTTAGCGTTTATTGCGTTAAAAATATAAAAACCTATAAATTTGATTTATGCAAAACAGAATTTCTTCTTTCCCGCCGATTATTGATAGTAATTCTAAAATTCTAATTTTAGGATCCATTCCCGGAGTGAAATCATTAGAAAAACAACAATATTATGCCCATCCTCAAAACAAATTCTGGAAAATCATATTTGAATTATTTAATGAAGAATTTACAGAAGATTATGCGGAAAGAATTGGTCTGCTGAAGAAAAACTATATTGCACTATGGGATGTTATCGATTCCTGTGAAAGAAAAGGAAGCCTTGATTCGGAAATTAAAAATGAAGAAGCCAATCAGATTGAAGAACTTCTGGAAAATCATCCGGATATCCGGGCGATCTTTTGTAACGGAGGAAAATCATTTAAAAATTTACAGAAAATTTTAGGTAAAAATTTCAGAGTTCCTATTTATCAGATGCCTTCGACAAGTCCACTTCATACGGTTTCTTTTGAAAAAAAATTGGATGAATGGAAAATAATTTTGGATTTTTTAAAATAAAAAAGCAGAAATAAAATTATCCCTGCTAAAATTATTTATCTACTTAAGTTTTATCTTTCAATTCTATAAACTTCCTCATACGGCTGAATCAATACCCATCCGTTTCCGGAAAACTTCATCTGAAATTCTTCACCACTTCCTCTTCCGATAAGACTTTTAAATGAAACGTTGGTTTTTAAATCCGGAGTCAGATTTCCCGACCAGGCAACAGTTGCATTAGGATCTGTAAAAACCGGTGCGTCAGGCGTAACCATTAAAGTCAGAGGTTCGCCGTGCGTTGTGATAGCAATATGCCCCGTTCCTGATAATCGTACCTGAAAAAGTCCGCCAGACATAACTCCTGCGATACTTTTTAACATCGTAATATCACTTTTTACACTTTGCTCATGGGCGAGTACATCATTACCATTGACACAAACCGATTCATTGTTTAGATAAAGAATCCGTACTTTTTTACCTTCGTCGGCAACATATAATTTCCCGGTACCTTCGGCTTTCATAAGCCTTGCTCCTTCGCCACTGATTGCTTTTTTTAACAGATTTCCCAAACCTCCGGAAAGCATTCCCTGTCTTTCAAAATTAATATTTCCGACATAGCTGACCATACTTCCCATTTTTGTCCAGACTGATTGATTATTAAGGTTAATTTCCAGAAGAGCAGGTTTTTCCAGCTCAAAATAGTCCCTCTGCTCAGGTTTTTCTTTCGTTTCGTTGACGAAAGATTCAATTGAATATTTGCTCATAGGTGTAAAAATTAAATCGCAAAATACAATTTTCATGCTTAATTTTCGCCGTAAAATCACGGTTTTTTGCTTCAATGTAAATAATACTTGACAAAGGGGTATCTAATGTCGTATATTTGCAGTCCGAAAATTACACCCTGTAATTTTGATAATTTTTAAACCGTAATTTAAAAAATGAAAACATCAGATTTTAATTTTGATCTTCCTGCAGAATTATTGGCAGAACATCCATCCGAACACAGAGACGAAGCGAGACTAATGGTTTTGGACAGAAAAACTGAAACCATCGAGCACAAACTGTTTAAAGATGTTGTTGATTATTTTGATGAAGGAGATCTTTTTATCTTCAACAATACCAAAGTTTTCCCGGCACGTCTTTATGGAAATAAAGAAAAAACAGGCGCAAAAATCGAAGTTTTCCTATTGAGAGAACTTGATAAGGAAACCCGTGTTTGGGATGTATTGGTAGACCCTGCAAGAAAAATCAGAATTGGAAATAAATTATTCTTTACTGAAGACGAATCTTTGGTTGCTGAGGTAATCGATAACACGACATCCAGAGGAAGAACATTAAGATTCTTGTTCGATGGTTCGTATGAAGAATTCAGAGCAAAATTGAAAGAATTGGGAGAGACCCCGCTTCCTAAATATATCAAAAGAGATGTCGAACCTGAAGATGCTGAAAGATATCAGACCATCTACGCAAAAGTAGAAGGGGCTGTTGCTGCACCTACTGCAGGGCTTCACTTCTCCAGACACCTTATGAAGAGACTTGAAATTAAAGGGATTGATTTTGCAGAAGTTACTCTTCACGTAGGTTTGGGTACATTCAATCCTATTGAAGTAGAAGATCTTTCTAAGCATAAAATGGAGTCTGAAGAAATTTTCATCGACGAGAAAAATGCTCAGATCATCAATAATGCTGTTGATTCGCACAGAAGAGTATGTGCTGTAGGAACAACAACAATGAGAACACTGGAAACTTCAGTTTCTTCAAACAAGAAAATTTCGGCTTTCCACGGATGGACCAACAAGTTCATTTACCCGCCTCATGATTTCGGAGTTGCCAATTGTATGATTACCAATTTCCACACGCCAAAATCTACATTAATTATGATGATTGCAGCGTTTGCAGGGAGAGATTTTGTAATGCATGCTTATGAAGAAGCTGTAAAAGAGAAGTACAAATTCTACTCTTACGGTGATGCCATGTTAATTCTTTAAAAGATATCAGGTATAAGGTAGCAGGTCGCAGTTGGCACCTGTTACCTATTATCTGCAACCTATTACCTACAATGAAAGACATCAGAACTTTATCACTCGATCAGCTCAAAGACTATTTTGCTTCTTTGGGAGAAAAGCCTTTCCGTGCGAAACAGGTGTACGACTGGCTGTGGAGTAAAAATCTCCATTCGATTGATGAAATGACGAATCTTTCGAAAACTCTTCGTGAAAGAATAGCCGAAGAGTACACAATTAATCCTGTTTCTGTAGATCAGCTCCAAAAGAGTACAGACGGAACGATTAAAAATGGTGTTAAACTGCACGACGGTCTACTGGTAGAATCAGTTTTAATTCCGACAGAAACCAGAACGACAGCTTGTGTTTCTTCGCAGGTTGGCTGTTCATTAAACTGTGAATTCTGCGCAACCGCAAGACTCAAGAGAATGAGAAACCTTGAAGTTGCCGAGATTGTGGATCAAGTTGCCCTAATCGACAGCCAGAGTAAAATGTATTTCAACAGACCGCTTTCGAATATTGTCTTTATGGGAATGGGAGAGCCGATGATGAATTACAAAAACGTCGTGGAAGCCATCAGGAAAATCACCCAGCCGGAAGGTTTGGGAATGTCTCCGAGAAGAATTACCGTTTCTACATCAGGAATTCCAAAGATGATTAAAATGTTGGCTGATGAGGAATTGAAAGTGAAACTGGCCTTGTCACTTCACTCTGCCATCGAAGTAAAGCGAAATGAGATCATGCCTTTTTCCGATAAATTTCCTTTAACGGAAATTATGGAAGCGCTTCAATATTGGTATCAGAAAACTGGTTCTGTCATTACTTTTGAATATTGTGTTTGGAAAGGAATAAATGATGGCGATGAAGATATCAAAGCTTTGATCAAATACTGTAAACAGGTTCCTTCTAAAGTTAATTTAATTCAATACAATCCTATTGGTGACGGTAAATATGACCAATGCAATAAACAGGCAGAAGAAAATTATATTCGTCAGCTTGAAAATGCAGGTATTGTCTGCATGGTAAGAAAAAGCCGTGGTGGAGACATCGATGCAGCTTGCGGTCAGCTTGCTAATAAAACTTCGGATTAAAATTTCATTAAAAAAATCAAAAAAAATCCTTAACGTTTTCTTAAAATCCTAACTTTGCACAAAATCAGGTGACAATGATGGATTATTTTATGGGTAAAGACGGTCTTGAAAACGTTTATGCCTGGTCAATTCCGGTTCACGCTACAATTATTCTTGCAGAGATGATTTACAGTCATGTCGCAGAAGCTAAACTGTACAATGGCAAAGATGTGGCTACAAGTATCTATCTTGCTTTGCTCAACTTCGGGCTAGATCTTGTGATGAAGGCTTTTGCTATGGGTGTCATGTTTTTCTTTTATGATCTCAGGCTTTTTTCATGGGAATTTACAGGATGGTACTGGCTGGTTTGCTTCATTGTTACAGATTTTGCCTATTATGTCCTTCATTATGTAGATCATCATTCCAGAGCATTCTGGGCGGTTCATATTACCCACCATAATTCTGAATATTTTAATCTGACGACAGGTTTCAGAAGTCCTGTTCTGCAGCCGCTTTACAGATATTTGTATTTTTCTCCGCTAGCTTTTTTGGGATTTAACCCATGGCATATTATGGTTGTTTATGCGATCGGACAGGTCTATGGAACCTGGGTTCATACGCAGACCGTAAAAAGTATGGGAATTTTAGAATATATTTTGGTGACACCTTCTCATCATCGGGTTCATCATGCATGCAATATCAAGTATCTGGACAGAAACATGGGAATGTGCCTGATTATCTGGGATAAAATGTTCGGGACATTTGAAAAAGAAGATCCGAATGTACCCGTAAAATATGGAATTTATCCGAAAATGCCTGACAATAAACCTGATACCGTTCTTTTGTACGAATGGCGAAAAATCTGGAAAGATATTAAACAACCAGGTTTAAAATTCTCAGACCGAATCAACTATATTTTTAATTCTCCCGGATGGCGGCATGACGGAACCGGAAAAACAGTGAGACAGTATCAAAAGGATTATTGGGCACGGAAGAATAGGAAAAACTCAGAAGCACATAAGAAAACAGCGTAAGTTTTAATAACATTAATTGATTTTCAACGCAATCTATATAATCAATTCAGGCGAATTTAGTCCGTCTTTTTATTGGCTTACGTATATCAATGCTTCAAACATTTGCTGATTGTTAACGCCTTTGCGAACGAAAAATAAATGCAATCATTTAAAATAAAGCTTTGCGCCCGCTGCGTTAAAATACCTCAAAGCTAACCAAAGGGATGCAAACGAAAAATTCTCAAGCAATTAAATAAACGTCCTTAGACGCTGCGTTAAAAAAATATTCTTTGTTATATAAACTTGAAATAACACAAAAATTAAGGTCATTTATAATATTTTTACGGAATGAAAAAAATATTTCTGGCTTTAGCAATTACAATTTCTGCCCTTTCATTCTCTCAGAGAACGAATCTGTTAAAAATCAGAAAGTACAGAATAAGTTATCTGGATGAAAGAATTAAGGAAACGTCTGGTCTTAGTTTGATGAACGGAAAGCTTTACACATTCAATGACAGCGGAAATTCACCTGAACTTTTTGAATTGGATAAAACAACAGGCACAATCGTAAATACAATAAAAATCAACAGTAAAAATAAAGACTGGGAAGCATTGGCAAATGATGGAAAGGACTTCTATATCGGCGATTTCGGCAATAATGGAGGAACGAGAAGAGATCTGGAAATTTATAAGATACCATTTAATGGAAATGTGCCTGAAAATGATTCGGTGAGCTTGATTTCTTTTGAATATCCTGAGCAAAAAGACTTTGTTTCCAGAAATACTTTTACTGATTTTGATGCCGAAGCCATGATATATCTTAACGGAAAAATCCACCTTTTTACCAAGGAATGGAATTCAAAATCTACTACACATTATACTATTGATCCTGACTACCCGGATAAGCAGGAAGCTCAGAAAATAGAAGCTTTCAAAACAAATTTCGTGGTTACTGATGCTTCTTATTTTAACAAAAAACTATACCTCATCGGCTATACAAAGAAAACAGAAGTTTTTCTAAATATCTTTAATGAAAGCGCTCCCGGAATATTTTTCAGTGAGGATCCTAAAAGATATTATTTAGGAAGTGCTTTATCGATTGGTCAGATCGAAGGAATTGCCGTGGATGAAAGCGGAATTTATATTTCCGGTGAGAAATTTCATTCACCAATAGGTGGGTCAAAGCAGAGTCTGTATTTTATTCCAAATGAAAGGCTCAAAGATTAATAATTTAAACATTTGCCGAGCATCTTTGTGAACGTAAAATATTCAAATAATTATATAATTCTCTGTGACTTTGCGGTAAAACTAAAAAAATGATATTCGTATTATATTACCTTAAAATTGACTGAAAAAAATTATCTTTGTGGGAATTAATAATTTATCCATCATCCAAAGATTGTGGCGAACACTGTAGAAGAAATCAAGCGACCGATCAATGAGGAAATGAAACTTTTCGAGCAGAAGTTTTATGAATCCATGCAGAGTAAAGTACCTTTATTAGACAAGGTTACGCGTTTTATCGTTACTACAAAAGGAAAGCAGATGCGTCCCATGTTCGTTTTTCTTTGTGCAAAACTTATAGGTGAGGTCAATGAAAAAACCTATCGTGGCGCTTCCATGATCGAGCTCATTCATACAGCAACATTAGTTCATGACGATGTGGTGGATGAAAGTTTTAAACGACGCAACTTTTTTTCAATCAATGCTTTGTGGAAAAATAAAATTGCAGTTTTGGTAGGAGATTATCTTTTGTCAAAGTCAGTTTTACTATCAACAGATCATAAAGATTATGATTTACTTGGAGTAATTTCCAGGACAATTCGTGAAATGTCTGAAGGCGAACTTTTACAGCTTGAAAAAGCCAGAAAACTGGATATCACGGAAGAGGTGTATTATGAAATTATCCGTCAGAAAACCGCTACCTTAATCGCTGCATGCTGCGAGATTGGTGTTTTGTCGAACAATACTGATGCAGATTTGTCGAAGAAAATGATGGATTTCGGAACTTATACCGGAATGGCATTTCAGATCAAAGATGATCTTTTTGATTATTTAACTTCAAATGTGATCGGAAAACCGGTAGGAATTGATATCAAGGAGCAGAAGATGACACTGCCATTGATTTTTACCCTAAGGATGGCTGATGAAAAAGACAGAAAGTATTATTTCAATACCATCAAGCGCTATAATAATGATCAGAAAAGAGTAAAGGAACTTATCAGTTTTGTTAAAACTTCCGGAGGGCTGGATTATGCAATTTCTGTCATGAAAGATTTTCAGCAAAAAGCCAAAGATATTCTTAATGAATTTCCCGATTCTGAAGCCAGAAAATCTTTACATATTATGCTGGATTACGTAATTGAGCGAAAATTTTAAATTAAATTATTCTTACCGTCACAATAATTACAGCTAAAACTATACAAAATAAAGCGATTAAAAATAAATAATCCGCAATGGTTTCAAATCTGTGTCCGCGCATTTCGTGTTGAGATCTGATTGCCAGAAAAGAAAAAAAACAGCTGAATGCAAAGAAGAGACAGGCAACACCTGCAAACTCGTCCAAATATGTGCTGTGACTGATCTTAGTGATCTTTAAAGAGGTAATAATAACCAGTGAAAATCCCAAAAGATTGCTGGAAGCATTCAGAATATGGGTGGACTTCTTTTCCATCTTTACAATTTTTTTCCAATATAAATACAATTTTTTTTATTATCAAATTTTTAAAAAAGATTATTAAAAATTAAAATTAATTTAAAAAGTGTATATTAGCAAAATACTTCAAGAATTATAAAATTTTTTATCGGGCTATGCAGACAACCTATATTGAAACACAGCAAATTTCCTTTCAAGACTTTAAAAATCAAATACTTGGAGATTATAAGTTGGGTAGGGTTTCTCGCGAAATGTCATATCTGGGCAGAAGAGAAGTTCTTACGGGAAAAGCTAAATTTGGTATTTTTGGGGATGGTAAAGAGCTTCCTCAGCTTGCAATGGCGAAAGTTTTCAAAAATGGAGACTTCCGTTCGGGATATTACAGAGATCAGACTTTTGCATTGGCTATTAATGCATTGACTGTTGAGAGTTTCTTTGCACAGTTGTATGCAGACACCAGTGTTGAAAGAGAACCGGCCTCTGCGGGAAGACAAATGAACGGGCACTTTGCAACAAGAAGTTTGAATGAAGACGGAAGCTGGAAAGATTTAACGGCCCAGAAAAATATTTCTTCAGATATTTCTCCGACTGCCGGCCAGATGCCAAGATTATTAGGATTGGCTCAGGCTTCTAAAATATATAAATCGGTAAAATTTGACGGTTCAGAAAAATTCTCAAAAGACGGTAACGAAATCGCTTTCGGAACGATCGGTGATGCTTCTACTGCGGAAGGCCACTTCTGGGAAACGTTGAATGCCGCTTGTGCTCTTCAGGTTCCTATGATCGTTTCAATCTGGGACGATGGTTATGGAATTTCAGTTCCTACAAAAAATCAGAGAGCCAAAGCGGATATCGCTGAAATGTTAAGCGGTTTCCAGAGAAAAGAAGGTGAATTCCAGGGATGTGAAATTATTCAGGTAAAAGCATGGGATTATCCGTCATTATTGGATGCTTATGCCAGAGCAGAACAGTTTGCGAGAGTAGAAAGTGTTCCTGTGGTAGTTCATGTTGTTGAAGTGACACAGCCTCAGGGACATTCGACTTCAGGATCTCACGAAAGATATAAAAATGAAGAGCGTCTCGCCTGGGAATCTCAATTCGACGGCTTGGTTAAATTTAAAGAATGGATTTTAAATTATTCCATCGAAATTGACGGGCATGAAGAAGTTCTGGCAACTGCTGAAGAGCTAAATGCAATTGATGAAGAGGCTAAAAGAACAGTAAAAGCCGGACAGAAAGCTGCCTGGGAAAACTATCAGAAGACAATTACAGATTTAGTTCATGCCGTTTTACCTTTAGTTGAAAACCTTAAAGGTCAGAACACTGAAATTGAAAATTATATTACTCAGTTTAATAAATTGGTTTCCAAGGCGAAGAAAGATGTTTTTCATTTGGTGAGAAGATCTTTATTAGCAACAAGAGCAACAAATTCTGCAGAAAGAAACCAGCTGATGCAGAAATACAATGAGATTTTTGAGGTAGAAAAAGATAATTATTCTTCTCATTTATATTCTCAGTCTCAGTGGAAAGCTGAAAATGTAAAAGAAATCAAACCAGTCTTTTCTGAAAATTCTGAAGATGTTGACGGTAGAGTAGTGGTGCGAAATAATTTCGATAAAATTTTTGAAAAATATCCTGAAACTTTAGTATTTGGAGAAGATGCCGGAAATATCGGTGACGTAAACCAGGGACTTGAGGGAATGCAGGAAAAATACGGTGAAGTTCGTGTTGCCGATACGGGAATCCGTGAAGCGACGATCTTAGGACAAGGTATTGGGATGGCGATGAGAGGTTTAAGACCAATCGCTGAAATTCAGTATTTAGATTATATTTTATATTGCTTACAGGGAATGAGCGATGATCTGGCAACGGTTCAATACAGAACAAAAGGAGGTCAGAAAGCGCCTGTAATCATCAGAACTAGAGGCCACCGATTAGAAGGTGTTTGGCATTCAGGTTCTCCGATGGCGGGGATTCTTAACCTTTCCAAAGGAATTTTGGTGTTGGTTCCGAGAAACCTTACAAAAGCTGCTGGATTCTACAATACGATGCTTCAGAGTGATGAGCCTGCCGTAATTGTTGAATGTTTAAACGGATATCGATTAAAAGAAAAACAACCGGATAATTTAGGTGAGTTCACGGTTCCTGTAGGAAAAATCGAGGTAACAAAAGAGGGAAGTGATGTGACGTTGGTAACGTACGGATCGACCTGGAGAATTGTTATGGAAGCAGCGGAGGAATTGGGGAAATTAGGAATTTCTGCGGAAGTGATTGACGTTCAATCATTAATTCCTTTTGACTTAACCCATGAAATTGCTGAATCTGTGAAGAAAACCAACCGATTGGTAGTGATCGACGAAGATGTGGAAGGAGGAACTTCAGCGTTTATTTTACAGCAGATTTTAGAAAAACAAAAAGCATTCAGATTCTTAGATTCTGATCCGTTGACGATTTCTGCCAACGATCACAGACCCGCATACGCCAGTGACGGAGATTATTTCAGTAAGCCATCCGCAGACGATATGGTAGAGAAAATCTACGCACTATTTAATGAAACAAATCCTCAGAAATATCCTGCGATATTTTAACTGGAACTTTTAGATAAATTTTGGAACCGCTTTCTTTGAGAGCGGTTTTTTTACTAAATTAGTTCTTGCAACAATTGGAGTTATGAGATTAATATCAGTTATAGCTATTTTATTTACCCTGATTTTTTATAATAAACAAACCAGAGAATCTCAGATGATTTATACTGAAAATGAAATTTTAAAACAATTAGATTTAGCTTATAAGCAAGAACCCAGTGAATATTATCCTAAAGTTCGATCACAGGATATTAAATATAATTTTTTTCTCGATTTGGAACACGGATATTTCGAAACTGCCGGAAGTAGAATTCATTTATATGCAAATGAAAATCAATGGGCCATTGTTTTTGAAAAGAGTGGTTATCAAAATAGAGCAACAAGGGCTGAGATTGAACTTGACTATATTGGTAATTGCATTAATTATCCCATAGACAGATTTCCTGATAGGGATTATATTTCAAATGTAAGTAATATTGTGCTAATTGACAGTGATGAGTATATGAGGATTGAAAATAAAAATGGCACTACTAATGTAGAAAACTTTGAACTCATTGCAAATGATATCGAGGAGATAAAAGTTCGCGGTAAATTAATTCCATTTAACAATAATTATAAAGATTATGAGAGAGTAGGAATAAATATAAGAGATTATGACAATCCAAAAAAATTAATTGGTTTTGGAGATCTAATAAGGTTTTATCATGAAACAAATCCTATTTTAGTTTCGGCATCAGAAGATGAAATCAAAAAATATATTCCTAAAGATCTTAAAAGATTAATGGTAATCGATGAATTTCATTACGATCCAGATATTTTACCAAGTAAACAAGAAGTTTATAAGCTTATTTCTAAAATTTTGATAACAAAAGACACTTCTTATTGGAAACCAACTCAGCAATCTAATAATAGTTGGAAAAAATGGGAATCTGGAAATTTATAAAATTAAACAACAGCCTTTTTGGTTTTCTTACTTTCTAAAAGAGTCTTACAAGCCTTCTCTTTTTCCGGATCATACACATGGTATTTCATTTCCCATTCTTCCAATTGGTACAAAATCGGAAGCAATGCCAAACCTTTCTCTGTTAGTGAATACTCAACCCTCGGCGGAATTTCTTTAAACTCTTCACGGATGATCAATCCATCGGCTTCCATTTCCCGAAGCTGATCGGTAAGAACTTTTCTGGAAATAATATTAATACGCACTGCAAGCTCACCGAAACGCAATTTCCGGTCTTTAATGACCAAAACAATAATCGGTTTCCATTTGCTTCCCAAAGCAGACATGGCTTTGCCAAGCGGACAGCTGTATTGCATTAATTCGTTCTTTTTCATTTATAATCTTTTTTTGAACGCAGAGCGCACAGAGATTTTTAATATTAATTGTTTTCAAGTTTCACAAAGCCGCTTCGCTTATAAGTGCGTACAGCAATTTGATAGTATAAACTCTTCTAAAATATCACCAACCTAAAGTTCTCTCAATCTCAGCCTTTACCTCAACCTTAAAAGTTACCTCCACGTTACCATTATCAGTTACCGCAAAGTTACCACTTTTTTTACTTTAAAAGATACAAAAATGAACTATTATTAGTTACTTTGTGTAACAATAATAAAAACAAGTGTAAAAATGAGCACAGAATCATTATTTAAACCTTTTCAATACAAGAATTTAACACTAAAAAATAGAATCGTAATGGCTCCGATGACGAGAGCTCAATCAGACAACGGAGTTCCGACGCAGCAGATTGCAGATTATTATGCAAGAAGAGCAGCTGCAGAGGTTGGATTAATCCTTTCTGAAGGAACGGTCATCAACAGGCCTGCTTCAAAAAATATGCAGAACATTCCGGATTTCTATGGAACGGAAGCCTTAAACGGATGGAAAAATGTGATTGACGCTGTACATGAAAATGGAGGAAAAATGGGACCTCAGATCTGGCACGTAGGTGATACGAGAAGTACTCCCGACTATCCTGTGGAGGATATGGAAAAAGCTTCTACAATGACATTGGAAGATATTCAGGATACGATTACTCAGTTTGCAGCATCGGCAAAATCAGCTAAAGATCTTGGATTTGATGTATTGGAAATCCACGGTGCGCATGGTTATCTTATTGACCAGTTTTTCTGGGAAGTAACCAATACAAGAACAGATGAATACGGTGGAAAGACCATTAAGGAAAGAAGTAAGTTTGCTGTAGATGTTGTAAAAGCAATCAGAGCTGCAGTGGGAGAGGATTTTACCATTATTATCCGTCTTTCTCAATGGAAACAGCAGGATTATTCAATAAAATTGGCAAATACGCCGGAAGAAATGGAAGACTGGTTATTACCGTTAAAAGAAGCGGGAGTCGATATTTTTCACTGTTCACAGCGAAGATTCTGGGAAGCTGAATTTGAAGGTTCTGACCTCAACTTCGCAGGATGGGCAAAGAAAATTACCGGTCAGCCAACGATTACCGTAGGATCCGTAGGTCTTAAAGGAGATATAATGGGTACTTTTTCCGGACAGGGAACCGAAAAAGAAGATCTGACAGAGCTAACAAGAAGGCTTGAAAGAGGAGATTTTGATCTCGTTGCGGTTGGTCGCGCCTTATTGCAGGATCCCGAATGGGCAAAGAAAATTAAAGAACAAAATACCGAAGCATTGCTTGATTTTTCAGCAGAAAGCCTTGGAGTATTATACTAAAAGTTATTGGTCAATAGGTGAATCTGCTTCGCTGTCAGTTTTATCAGAATTGACAATCTACTATTCACTGCGAAGAAGAAATCACTATAGATTATTTTACCATATCTTGATTACCTATTTAAATTTTTTAACAGTTCCGGCTCAGAACAAAGTTCTGAGCCGGAGTTATTTTTAATGCAAGTTTTAATTCAAATACTACCATTAAAGCTATAGCTAACCTATATTTTCTCAATGCTTCCTCAACCGAGCGGTCAACGCACCGTTGATGCTACGGTCAACATATCCTTTATCGGGCGGTCAACGAGGTGTTGACAGTACGTCACTTACCGTATGTTTAAATTAATATCTAAGATTAATCTAAAAATAAAACCGTCTTCAAAATTGAAAACGGTTTTACAAGATTTAATTATCTAAAATTGCCATTTGCATGACAAGAATGATCATTTTTACAGACCAATATTTTTAGTTGGTTTTAATTGTTTTTTGATGCTTTTCGGCAGCGCATCTTTATGAACCAGAATCGCGGTAGATTTGTACTCCACGTAAGGTCTTGTCACATAAATATATCCCTCAAAATCATTGGTTACACCCCATGAATTTTTCACCATATAATATTCCTTTCCACTTTGGTCTTTTGCCAGTCCTACGATATGCATACCGTGGTCATCTGTTGTAGACAGGTTATTCAAAGCCTGCTGACGCATATCCTCTGTGATTGTTTTGTCTTTTTTAGGCTCTGTAAATAAAGTTCCTTTATTGTCTTTATTGATCTGATCCAGGTTCATGTCCGGAACATAAGCCACTCCATTTTTGTAAGAGAAATAAGGTTCCGAAACATCAGTTGCCCAACCCACAGAATATCCTTTATTTACAGCATTATCGATAATGGCCGTTAAATCTTTCATTGGAACATTCCAGTCAGAATCATGGCTCCAGTTGTCCGGGATCGGAACTACGAATTTCTGATAGTATGGATAATCTTTATAGGAAGAGATTTCTACATAATCTTCCGGATTGATGCCTACTACTTCTTTTGCAAATGTTTTTGGCGTGTAAGATTTTCCTTCGTAAGTAAAATTAGCAGGAACTTTTCCTAAATACTGATCCAGAATGGAATCTACGGAAGACATCCAGTTGTCTGTGAGTTTTCCTTTAGATCCGGCCTGAACAAGACTGTCTAAAACAGGCTTCAGTTTACCCTGCATTTCAGAGAAATTATTCATTGTCTGCCCCTGCTTTAAACCTGTATAAACATCCTGAGGAACAGCCCCATATTTCTTATACATATTGATTACGTCGTGCAGTTCTCCACCGTCACCCCAGCTGATCGCTCCGTTGTTTAAAACATATAATTTTGCTTTATCATGATAAGAATTTCTTGCGGTAAAGATTTCTGCAAGATCAACGGGCTTTTTACCCATTCTCTGCATTTCAGATTCTAGGAATGAATTTCCGGAATAGCTCCAGCACGTTCCTGAAGAACCCTGGTTTTTTACCGATGTTGCACCTACATCCTTCAGTGTAGTGAACTGGAAATTAGCATTTTGAGACTGATTGTTTTTTAACTTATTGATTAAGTCATCCTGAGCAAACATCATACTTCCTGCAGACAAAACAAAAAGTAATGATATAAATTTGGTATTTTTCATTACTATGAATAGATTATTTATACGAGTAGTCGTTCATAGTAGAGATTTGTTACAAACAAAAAGGTTAAATCTGTTTATGATTTTTTATGAAAAGGTAAAAATAGATTGATAAAATTTCATAGCCAATGCTTCATCTATTTCGTCCGATGCTTTATACATTCCGGACAAAGCTTCATATACTTTGGACGAAGCCTTATCCATTTTGGAACATGTCATATTTATTTTGTCCGATGCTTTATCTATTCCAGACAAAGCTTTATCTACTTTTGCCGGTGTCTTATCTATTTTGGAAGATGCTTCATATCTTTTAGAGGAAGTCATAAATATTTGAGACGATGCTTAGTTGTATTTAAAATGTTGATGATAAACTTGTTTAAACTAATTTCAGAATTAACCGCAAAAGTTACAAAAGATAATCACAATGAAATGATTAGTATATTTAAAGTTTTCAAAAGAATAAAAATCGAAGATTTTTTCAAGCTATTGTAACCTTTTTCATTTGTAATTATCAACTTTAAATAAAAGTTGAGCTCGTCTTTTGCAACTTTTGCGGTTATATAAAAGTTTAAACAGCCATTATATTTGGAATCATTTTGCCATTTTCGTTGAATTCATTTATTTTTAAAAAAAGTTTATCATGTTTCCAACCTTTTTACCATCTTCTGCATCTATGCAGATATAAATCCTGATGTATGGAACAAGAGCTATTATTGGAATTAAAGCAGAACGACCGCAATGCGCAGCGGAAAGTCTACGAAAGGATGGCGGGGAAGCTGTACTCGGTTTGCAGACGTTACCTTAAAAATGATGAAGATATTGAAGAAGTGCTGGCCGACACTTTTTATAAAATCTTTACTAAAATAAATCAGCTTCATCAGCCGGATATTTTTGAAGCGTGGGCGAGAAAAATTACCGTGAATGAATGCCTTCAGAAGTTGAGGGCTACTAAAAAACTTCATATTTCTCTGGAAGAAAATCATGTAAGCTTTACCGATACTACAATTGAAAATGTTTCTTTTGAAAAAGACATCCTCAGTCTCCTGAACTTTCTGCCGGAAGGATGCAGGGCGATTTTCAACCTTTTTGCCATTGAAGGCTATCCTCACAAAGAAATTGCGGTAATGCTTTCCATCAGTGAAGGTACTTCAAAATCGCAGCTCAATTTTGCAAGGAAAAAACTTCAGGAACTTCTGGTGAATCAAAACATTTAAACTTTACAGCAATGGAAAATAATCACGATATAGATAAAACTTTCAATGAGGCTTCTAAAAACTTAGAGGAACCTGCGACTTTTCCGGGGTTTGATAAAGTTTGGGCGAAGGTTGAAGAAAAACTCGATAAAAAAGAAGAAAAAAAGCGGAAAGTGATTCCGGTTTGGATTCCTTATGGAATTGCAGCCAGTCTGTTGATCGCATCCGGAATTTTTTACTTTACTGATAAAAAGCAAAATAAGGAAGTGCAACAGGGAGTAATGGCGGCTCATATGAGTATTCAGGAGGATATTTCTGCTGAATCTTCACCACCAGTTCAGGAGATTGACAGTCTGGTAAAAATGAATATTCAAAACAAAACATTAGCTGTTCCTTCCGAAAATATAATAGCTTATCATGCAGCATCAAAACCGAAGACTCCTCTTCCTGCTTCTCCGGTTTCTGAAATGAACGCTGCTGTAGCATCTAACGAGCAAGAAGAAAAGACGGCCGAAAAGAAGATGACGGCGATGGACAGTTTAAAGCGTCAGAACATAGAGGAAGTGATTGCCATGGGAATGAGGAAAGAAAAAGCTTCGATGAATGCCATAGCTTCAAGTCAGAAAGTTTCGAGTTTTAATACTGTCGGAGACACTGCGGAATCTTCCTATTCAAACCTGGCATTCAAAGAAACGGAAATTAAATCTTATAATAAAGTCAATGTAAAAGCGCAAAAACCTTTAGCATTTAATCCGGTTACAGAAAATCGTTTAGCTGAAAAAGCAGATACAAGTATGTTTAAAACAATTCCGGGATTAAGTACCAATGCTGTATCAGGGAGATCAAATAAGGCGGAGGGCTCGATCAATATTCGTGGAACAGCTCAGACGAATCAACAGAATCCTATAATCATCATTGACGGCAAAGTATCTGATATGAAAACTTTCAGAACTTTAGATTCAAAACATATTGATGAGGTAATTGTTTTGAAAGATGACAGGGCAGCATTATTATTTCCCAGAGAGAAAACCCGTAATGGTGTAATTGTGGTTGTCACGAAGTCTATTTCCCCAAAAGAGAAGAAAAAACTGAAAAAAATTCTTAGCGAGAATGTACCTGAAAAATAAACCTAACCATTTGAAAACTAATACTCATTCAATATAAAATCTTATAAGAAATTTCTTCGGAAGTTTCTTTTTTTTAAACTTCACTGCAACTTTTTAAATAAAAGGAATCCTTTATATAGCAAGTTTAAATTTGAAATGATACATATGAAAAAAATAGGAGCAACGATATTTGCAATTGCTTTATTGGCAGGTTGTAAAACAAAAACCGTTTCAGCATCAAAGGAAATAAAAAAGTTCAGTGTTGAAAAAGATAAGGATCAGGATGGTATAAAAAACAATCGTGACAAATGTCCGGAAGAAGCGGGATCTGTTGAAAACAAAGGCTGTCCGTGGCCTGATATGGATTATGACGGTATTTCTGATAAAGATGACTCTTGTAAGGATGTTGCAGGGCCTGTTGAAAACAAGGGTTGTCCGTGGCCTGATACAGACGGAGACGGTGTCATAGATAAAGACGATGCCTGCCCGACTGTTGCAGGACCTGCAGAAAACAATGGCTGTCCGTGGCCGGATACAGATGGTGACGGATTGTTAGATAAAGATGATGCCTGCCCAACAGTTCCCGGACTCCCAGAATATAACGGCTGCCCGAAACCTAAAACAGTGACAGCAATGGAGGTTGAATCTTCATTCAGACCGTATGTAGGAAAGTCATATAACAATCACAGATTTAATAAGAAAACGCTTAAGAAAGTTTCAAAGAAAAATATTGAATATGATAACGAAGAATATGATGCATTGGTAGAAAACCCTTTTGAGCTGACGAAGAACCAGCCTCTATCAACTTTTTCTATTGATGTGGATAATGCTTCTTATTCTAATGTCAGAAGAATGATTGAGTATGGGAGGGTTGATAAAAATGCTGTAAGAGTGGAGGAAATGATTAATTACTTTAAATATAGTTATCCTCAGCCGAAAAACAATCAGCCTTTTTCTATCAATACCGAACTGGCTCAGGCACCCTGGAATCCTAATCATAAATTGCTTAAAATAGGATTGAAAGGAAAAAATATTCCGATGAATAATCTTCCTCCTTCCAATATTGTATTTCTGATTGATACCTCAGGCTCTATGGAAGAAGAAAATAAGTTGCCATTGCTGAGATCTTCATTAAAGATATTGCTGGATCAGCTAAGATCGAAAGATAAAGTTGCCATCGTTGTGTATGCGGGAAGTGCAGGAGTTGTTTTGCCTTCAACCTCAGTTGCTGAAAAAGGTAAGATCATCAAAGCACTCGATCAGTTGCGGGCGGGTGGTAGCACTGCCGGCGGAGCAGGAATTGAACTGGCTTATAAACTGGCTCAGGAAAATTTTATAAAAGCAGGAAATAATCGTGTCGTTTTGGCAACAGACGGAGATTTCAACGTTGGGGTTTCTTCCACGGGAGATCTTGAAAGTTTGATTGAGAAAAAAAGAAAATCCGGAGTTTTTCTTACCTGTCTGGGCTACGGAATGGGCAATTATAAAGACAACAGAATGGAAACTCTGGCAGATAAAGGAAACGGAAACTATGCCTATATCGATAATTTGCAGGAGGCTAATAAGTTTCTGGGAAGAGAGTTTGCCGGAAATATCTATACGATCGCAAAAGATGTGAAAATTCAGATTGAATTTAATCCTAAATATGTAAAATCTTATCGGTTAATAGGCTACGAAAACAGGAAACTAAGAAATGAAGACTTTGAAAATGATAAGATAGATGCGGGCGAGCTAGGTAGCGGACATACCGTGACGGCTTTGTATGAAATCATTCCGACCAATACCAATTCCGGGTTTTTACCAAAGCAGAACAAACTTAGGTATTCGGCAACTTCGACTACACAAAAATTTGGGGATGAACTTGGGACGATAAAGTTCAGATATAAAAAACCAAGGGGATCGAAGAGTTCGGAAATTGTTCATGTTATAAAGAATTCAGATACTCCGAAAGTAAGCACGGATTTTAAATTTGCTTCTTCTGTAGCTTGGTTGGGTCTTGTATTAAGGGATTCAAAATTAATCAAGAGAAAAAGCTTGACAGAGATCGAAAATCTAGCAAAACAGAACACAGGAAAAGACACAGAAGGTTATAGAGCGGAATTTATTGATATGATTCAGAAATATAGAAGTTTTCATAAGTAAATATAAGTTAGGTAAAGTAGGCATTCTCGGGAATGCCTTTTTTTGTTTAATAACTGTATTTATAGAATCATTCGGGAAAATTCACATCATTTTTATCCTTGATAGGGCGGTTTTTTGTACTTTTAAAGGTATTAAAATATATCATGAAAAACTTCAGTTACCTGTTCAGACTTATAGTTTTGGTATCAGTGTTTATTGGTTCGGAGCTCAGCGCTGAAACTCCGGAAAACACAATTAAAATTTTCAGGAAACTTTCTGAAAAATTACAGTCTGTAAAGAAAATATCGTATCACTATACAAGGGAATTTACTTATCCTGCAGAGGATTACCACAGCAAATCGGAGGGTGAAATGTATATTGATTTCAGAAAAGAAAATGAACTTGTAGGTTTTCGGTATCAATATAAGGACGAAACGGGCTTTTCTGTGTTCAACAATGCTGAACTTTTTGAAGTTTCTGAAGAAGACCGGACCATTCAAATCAGCACCAAACTTAAGATCTCGGATTTTGAGGGGCTATCTGCATTATACAATTCCATGATTACAATGAGGAATATGCTACCGGCTGTTATTGCAGACAGAAATATGGTGAAACAAGTTAAAGATACTTTAATTGGGAAAAAAAGATTTTATCTTCTCAGCTTTCAAACCCAGGATATGTATCCTGATTATCTTGGGAGGACGTTTAAAAAAACTACTCAAAAAATAACATTTTACAATACTATAATTGTTGATAAAAAAAGTTTCCTGCCGGTGAGTTATATTCAGCTTAAAAAAGGAAGCAGGGATGTTAACCGGACGGATTTCTCCAATATTATGCTTGATCCGGCAACTCCGGAAGGGGAAAGCTGGTATTATTCAACCTACCTGAAAGACTATAAAGAAAGGAAAAAGGAATCGGTAATGGCTATCGGCGTAGGTCAGCGTGCCCCGGATTTTACTCTTGTTCAAAATGAAAATGGAGAGAAAGTGAGCCTGAATAACTTCCGGGGACATCCGGTATTGCTGGAATTCTGGATCAAGAACTGCAGCTACTGTATTAGTGCCGTTCCTGAGCTTAATGTGCTTAATACGAAGTACGGACTTTCAGGCTTAAAAATATTGGGTATCAATGCAACGGATAGTCAGCGGGTCATAAATCAGTTTGTGCAACGGCAGAAAGTAAACTATACGGTTTTGCTTGGCGATGCAACCGTAAGTAAAAACTATGGAATATCTGCATTTCCACACATCATACTCATTGATAAACAGGGTTATGTGATTTATTCCGGTGGTTTTGATATCGCTATTCTGAATGCCTTAATTAGTAAAAGCTTATAAGTATTGTTTTTTCTAAATGAGAATAATCTTATTTAATTTTCAAAAATTATTGAAAATTCAAAATATTTAATTATATTTGTTTAAGATTTAAACAGCAATATGAAACTTTCAGAAGCAAAAGAAAAATATATTCAGACTTGGGGCACATTTGCTACCAATTGGGGAATCAACCGTACGATGGCGCAGGTTCATGCTTTGCTTTTGGCAACCGGAAAACCGCTTTCTACTGATGAGGTGATGGAAGGACTGCAAATATCAAGAGGAAATGCAAACATGAATCTTCGTGCTTTAATGGACTGGGGAATTGTAAGAAAGGAATTTGTAAAAGGCGACCGCAAAGAATATTTTGTTGCTGAAAAAGACGTTTGGTTTTTGTTTAAACAGATTACTAAAGAGAGAAGAAAAAGAGAAATAGAACCGGTGATTTCATTTCTCGAAGAATTAAAAAATATTGAAGATAAGGATTCTGAGGAAGCTAAAGAATTTATCAAATTAATGGAAGACTTCAGTTCGGTGACCGGAAAAATAAATAACATTATGGATCTTGCCATAAAAAGCGACGATCACTGGCTGGTAGGTAAAATTACCAACTTGTTGAAATAGAAAGGATAATGATCCTTTTTTATTTCAGTTAAACTTTCAAAAATTACTGAAAATATAAAAATGTTAAAAACTTTATATTATGAAACTAAAAGTCTTAAAAGCAGAAGTGATATTCCAGTTAATGGTAAGCCTTATAGGTCTTTTGTATGTAACTGTCGATTATTCTCAAAAAAGCGCGGGGATGACATTTTTTATCGCGCTTTTTTATGTTGGTATTTCAAATTTATTGGGATTCTTATTAAGAGTTTCTCTTTTCGCAAGCAAATTCAATCGCTACTATTTTTTCGGTGTTATTTTATTTTTCGTCATATTATATTTAGTATCCATATTTACGATGGATTCTAGAATAGACATGGTGTTTTACTTTATGGGAATAGGAGGTGTACTTTTTAACATTTACTATCTGTTGTATGGTTTTTATCTTATTAAAGTGACGCAGAAAATAAAGTAGAAGGTCAGGATTTTAACTCATAAAAAGCGGTAAACAATCAATAATAAATAGAAAATATGTAAAATGAAAACACTAGTCTTTAAAATCTGGATGTATTTCACATTCAAATTACAGAATAAACGTACCAGAGGAGATTTTTTAAACCTTTAAAGATAATAGCCATGAAAACTTTACTGAAATATGATTTTCGCATTCAGCAGACAGTAATTCTTATTTTTATTATAACATTATTAATGCTTGCCATTACAAAAAATGAATCTCTAATTACGTTAGCGCAGATTGAATTTTTTCTTCTAGCGATTCTTCAATATACTTTAAACATAGCGAAATTTTACAATAAAAATTATGTGAGAACGCATTCCAGAATCATATATACATTTATTTCTACGTATGTAATTATCACTTTTTTGCTGTTTATTTTGTGCCTGAGTCTCAAGTATCCTATTCTCAACAACTTTCTTGAATGGATGCCTGTTTCCTGGCTCATAGCATCACCTGTTTTGATTATATTGTCTTTAAGTATTAGTTTTTCTGATCGGAAGAAGAAACAATTGAAAAACAATTAATATGGCAAAAATTCATTTACAAACAATAATCAACGCTAATATTCATAAGGTTTTTGATCTGGCAAGAGATATTGATCTTCATCAGAAATCAACTTCCAAAACTAATGAAAGAGCTGTTGCAGGAAGAATTTCGGGACTTATTGAAGAAGGGGAATCTGTGACATGGCAGGCAAAACATTTGGGTATTTATCAGACTTTAACCACAAAAATTATCACTATGGAAAAGCCATATCAATTTACTGATGTCATGCTGAAAGGTGCTTTTAAATCCATGAAACATCAGCATATTTTTAAACAAAAAGAAAATTATACGATGATGATTGATATTTTTGAATTCGAATCACCTCTTGGAATGATAGGCCGGATTTTCAATAGGTTGTTTCTTGAAAAGTATATGAAAAATCTTCTTATGGAAAGAAACAGATTAATTAAAGCAACCGCTGAAAATTAATTGAATAGCTAAAATCAGCTGAAATTTGTAAAGTTTCAACCTGAACAATCCTACAAACTATTAACCATCAACAGTTAACGATCAATCATAATATCATGAAAATAATCATCGCTGCCGGAACAGGCTTTCTCGGAAAAAACCTTGAAACATATTTTACTGATAAAGGACATAATATCTATGTTTTAACCCGAAATCCTCAACGTAAAAATGAATTGTATTGGGATGCAAAAACATTGGGCGAATGGAGCAAGGCGCTGGAAAATGCAGATATTTTAATCAACCTGGCAGGAAAATCGGTCGATTGCAGATATACTGACAAAAACAAACAGGAAATTTATGATTCAAGAATCAACAGTACAAAAATTCTTCAAAAGGCTGTCGATCAATGTATCAATAAACCCAAAGTTTGGCTGAATGCCAGTTCGGCAACAATCTATATTCATTCGGAAACTCATCTGAATACTGAGGAAAATGGAATTATTGGAGATGATTTTTCGATGAATATCTGTAAAAGCTGGGAAAAGGAATTTTTCAAAGAGAAAACAGAAAATGTCAGGAAAGTTGCTTTACGAACTTCTATCGTATTAGGAAATAATGACGGTGCCTTTCCAAAACTTAAAATGGTTACGAGATTAGGTCTTGGCGGAAAGCAGGGTAGAGGAAACCAGATGGTAAGCTGGATCCATATTGATGATTTCTGCAGGGCTGTTGAGTTTATTATTAATGATGAAAGTATGTCCGGTTCCGTGAATATAACTGCTCCGAATCCTTTATCCAATGAGCTTTTCATGAAGAAACTGAGATACAAGATGAAAACCCCATTTGGATTAAATGCTCCCGTCTGGCAGTTGGAATTTGCCTCTCTATTTTTAAAAACCGAAACTGAATTATTACTAAAAAGCCGCAATGTATATCCTGAAAAATTACTTGAGAATGGTTTTAGTTTTTCGTATCCTAATATTGAAAGGGTATTTCGTAATTTGGCATATTAGATTAAAAATAAGGAAATTCTGAAAAAATTTGAAGCAATATAAAATATGAGCGAAGAAGACAAAGCTCTCGTAACAAGATTTCTCGATCTTACCACAGGAATTTTAATGAAAGAAAAGGCTATCAGTAAGTTTTGCTTTACTATAAAACACAAGAATCTGTCTCACTTTTTAGTTGTGAGACGGGTTCTTATTTTTATCTGTGCAAAGTTTGTAAATTTGAGCAGCGGGCTACAATAATAATTCCAATCTTTTTGCAAGTATAAAATCTGAATCATTTTCTGATTTATCGTCAGTACTTTCATCTGGATCTAAGCTTAAATAGATTTGATTATCAAAATATATTAATTTATAAGCCTCTATATTATAAAAAATATAGTCGGAGTTATAATAAAAATTAAACTCAACAATATTATTAAATAGTAAACCTATTTTAGAAAATTTACTTTTTTTAGAAAAACCGCTTATTGTAATTTGTATTTGTGTTTCTCCATGTTCATCTTTATTAAATTTTATCTCTTCTATCGAAGTGCTTATTAATGAATCATCATTAATAAATATTTCTTTGGCTGTATTTGTTATATCCATAAACTTTTATCTACGTATTTTAAAATCTTTGAGTAATTCTCCTTTTTTTGGAGGTCTTCCTGGCTGTCTATCTCCTCTACCTGATGGATTATTAGGGTTTGGTTTGTAATCATGTATATGATCGTCTTGTTCGTTTTTCGGATATTTCGGACCATGTCCCTTATTATATTCCTTTTGAACATTTCCATCAGGTCCATATTTTTTAGAAGTTGTTTGAGACTCATTTGTTTCTACAGTATTTGGTTCCCCTTTATCTGGAAGTCTATTCTTTCTTCTTTTTCCATCTTCTGTTTTAGTTGCACTTTTTTCATCATTTCCTTCTTTGCTTTTATCAATCTTATCATCACCTTCACTCTTCATTACGTTATTATAAATATTTATAGCAGCAGAGGAGGCAGTGCTAAAAAGAGACACTGTAAGTTTAGAAGGCGTTGAAACTCTATCTTTTAAGTTTTCAATCCCTCTGCTGAACCAGGTAGGAATTATTCTTCCAACTGGATGCAGTCCCGTTGTAGTACTACCATATGCTGGTGGTGGTGGAGCAATAGGAACTGCTCCGGGACCGATAGGAATTGCTTCTAAACCTTCAAGTTCAACATGATTAGTTACTTTATTTTCAGAAAACGCATAAGGAGTTTGATAGTTATAATCTTCGGCGAGAATATCAATATTAAAGAATCGCCCTAGATCCGGCATATAATTTCTCCATTTAAAGCTATACCATCCGGTCTCATTCTGCAATTCTTGTCCTTGGTACTTATAGTGATAAGCAGAATTTCCAGCCAATACATTATATCCTTCATGCTTCAACCCAAAAGGATAATAATTGTTTTCCTCAAGAACTTCTATTCCACTGCCATTATTGAAATAACTCAACCTTGTATTTCCTAAATGATCTACATAATTGTAAATAAATTAATTTTTTTTAAAATTTATCAGAGGTTTTCCAAAAATTTTTGGCAGCCTTTTTTTTACGTTAGCCATGATTTCTCATTCCATAAAGTGCCAATCTTGCCTTAGCATTGCTCCAAAAGAAAAACAGATTATTAAAAAAATAATCAATAAACTATTTAAAATATAGTCCAATAATTTACTATTATATCTGTAAATCAAATAAAAATTAATTGCCAGTAACAGTATTATCAAAGGGGTAAATTCTAAAAAATAATCATACTGAAAATATAATAAAAGTGCTGTATAAATTATTGAAATAATTAAAATTACTTGTGGTATTCTTTTCATTATTGATTGGGTATTAATTCTCTTTTTACAATATCTCTAACTTTTGTGCTTAAATCATTATTTATACTTTTATGATCTGATGTAGGGGCAAGAACATTTACTATTTTAGTAGTCTTATTATCGCTTGTAGGTTCTATTTTCTCTCCTCCGTATATATTTTTTGTCTGGTAGTAATTAACTGCTTTCGATACGTTAGACGGTATCTTTGTATCAGAATAGCTATCCATTATATCTAAAGTCACCATTAAATCTACTTTTAAATTTTTATTTTCATTTACTGATTCTACCAGATTATCGCCTCCTAAACTATGCCCAACAGCAGCAACCACACCATCTGAATGCACATTATTAAAATTTGAGATAGTTGATTTGAGGTCATTTTTTGTATTTTCATTCTGTGATGAATCAAAAACAACAACTCGAGTATTAGAATTAGCTAAACCAACTAATCCTCCAATACCAGTAAGATCAAGGTTTCCTTTTCCTTTAAAATCAGGATTATTGCTACCTCCTACATTCTGAGATTGGGTATATCCTTTCTTCGTATCTCCCGACCATCCCTGTACAACAACAACTAAATTTTTATAGCCATCATTCTTTCTAAAATCTACAGCTTCTAATCCCTCCAGCTCTCTTGCATCAACAACACGATTTTCAGAAAAATTATAATGAGATTGGTAAGCATACTTTTCACTCAAAGGATCTACATTAAAAAACCTTCCCAGATCAGGCATATAATTTCTCCATTTAAAACTATACCAGCCTGTCTCTGTTTGTAATTCTTGCCCCTGGTACTTGTACTGATAAGCAGAATTCCCTGCCAATGCATTATACCCTTCATGCTTCAACCCAAACGGATAATAATTGTTTTCTTCAAGAACTTCAACGCTGCTGCCATTGTTGAAATAACTTACACGCACATTTTCTAAATGGTATACATAGTTGTAAATATACTTGTTGTTTTCAAAGGTTAGTAACCCACCGTATTGCGGTGGGTTCTTCTTTATTATTGTTCACGGATTATAATCCGCGTCATCGGGATCGAGTTTATTACATTTAACTTTCCGAAATTATTCCTACAAAAACCAAATATTCATTATCAACTTTTGATTTTACAAAAATTGTATCATAATTTTCTTTGATCGCTTCATATTCTTTATCGAAAAAGAATATTTTTTTTCCTTTTCTATAAATAGATAACTGTTTTACAGCTTCGTCTTCTTTAGAATATTTTCCACCTTTATCAAAATCATCTGTATATAAACCTTCTGAACCACAACCAATATATTCAGAAAGTTTTCCATTTCTATATTTTCTTATATTTTCAATAGTTAATTTTTTACCTTCATAATAAATATAGTTGGGACATAATGGATTTTTACTATAATATGCATTTATTACTGAAAAATCTCCCTTGTATTTATTACAGGATAATATACTAAATGCAATACTAATTAGTATTACTGGGCTTTTTAACTTCTTGTGTTCTTTGTACATTTGTTCTTGGTTGTATAATTACTTTTACATTAGAATATCCAAACATCGAATCTTTATCAGTTTGTTTTCTGATTCCTCCGATTACTCTTTTAGCTTCACTATCAGAAGTATTTTTCATAGAATTATTATTATTTACAATTCCAAAATAAGCTAAAGATCCAGAGTGTCTAATTTTGTTTTCTTCTTCATTTTTATATACTCCTCCTACATGAATCATTACACTTGAAGCAGATGTGGCATCCTGACCTTTATCATTTTTACGTGGTTCCGAATCTAAGATTTTACTTCCATCCTGTCTTAATTCAAAGGCAGCAGTGTCATTACTATGAGGATAAACATCGATAAATTCAGTATCATATTCGTTAGAGCCACTTGCTTTTGGTTCAAACGCAATATTGTCTAAAGTCATTGTATTTCCTTTATCCTGACTAACTACCCAAGAATCACGAGTGACCATAAACTCCATTTTGAAATTTGTATCTTCATCATACGTAACAACTGCTTTATACAAAGGAACACCTATAGTTAAATAATCGTTTTTTCCTTTTGTATAATTTCCTACTAACTTTTGTTGTGTCCATCCAACTATTTGATTTGTAATTGTAATGATTGGATCATAAGGTTCCATACCATCTGGATCTGTGAACCGAATAGGATTATTAAAAGCATAATTGTAAGTACTGTGACGATTCATCTTCTCCGCCAACGGATCCACGACACCCCACCGTCCAATATCCGGCATATAAAACCTTGCCCCATAATCAAATCATACATCCCTGTTTCTGTCTGCAGTTCTTTACCGCTATACTTATACTGACAAGCAGAATTTCCAGCCAATGCATTATACCCTTCATGCTTCAACCCAAAAGGATAATAATTGTTTTCCTCAAGAACTTCTACGCTGCTTCCATTATTGAAATAATTCAAATGTGCATATCAATTTTTTAATCTATTAAACCCACCGCAATTGCGATGGGTTCTTTTTAATCTCAGATTAGTTTTAATGAATAAATTTTGAACAATCTGGAGAAGGATTAGAGAATGTAATATCTTCGTATGAATCCGAAAACTTTAATTTTTTACTCATTAAAATTGATTTCATGCATCCTGAAATGGGAATCGGTGATAAAAAAGTTACTTCATCTTTTTTATCTAAAACAATATGCCAATTTTCAAAATCGTAATTAACTATTGTTTTCTTTTGATTGAAATTTTCATATGCAACTTTTTTAAACATTTTCTCTATGCTTTTACATTCATTATTAGGTAATATGAGTTTATAACCTTCAAATATATAAACATTATTATATTGAATACCTTCCATAAATTCAGGCTTAAAAAAAGCTACATCAATTGAATATTCACTCTTTTCTTTTGTTTGGTCATGAAAAGTTACTGCTAATATTTCATTCTTTTTATCAACTTTTCTTTTTTTAGAAATATATTCTATATATCCTTTAATAATATTATGTAAATCTTGTTTCTTTATAGCACTTTTGTTAAATGTAAAAAAGAAAATAAGAATGATTAAAAGTATTTTTCTCATAAATTTTACTGATTTATTTTTTCTTTCCTGTATATACTGCTTGGTTGTAATCATATCTTACATATCCACCATTTGCCCCATTATTTTTAAGCCATGTATTATAAACGTACTTAGATATTGCATTATTTCGTTTTGAACGGCCTTTATCACCAGCATCTTTATATGCTATTCCAAATGTCGGATTTCCTTTGTTCCAATTTCCTTCACTAAATCCAGATGGATTATATTCAAATCCTGGATGCGAATGAACAGCTTCAGAATAAACAGCATCTTTTGTTATATGCATACTACCAGAGCCCATACTCAAATTATGATTTGTTAAAACATCTGCAGCACTTGCGTGACTTTTCTCATCATAATTTGTACTTATTATATTTGTAGAATATCCGTCAGAAAAATCAAATTTATCTTGTCCAAATTCCATTTTAGTGTTGTCTGCAATAAATTCGAAAATTTGTGTAGCTATATTATAATCATTTACTTGGAAATAACCAAAATCAGGCCCAGCTCCAGCAATAGAAATTTTTTCGTTCTTCAATTCTCCTATTTGTGAGTCCCCTGTTGGATTATCTTCTGTTACGTTAGTGCGAGCAATTTTGATAGACTTAGATTCATTTTCATTGGTAACCGTATCATAACTATTATTATCTTTTGTTCGCTCTATTTTACCATCATTGAATATCTTAATTTTATCTTCATTCTGCATTCCGTCTGGATCAACAAAACGTATTGGATTATTATAAGCGTATGTGTATGGACTCCAACGTCTCGAAGTTTCCGCCAGCGGATCCACAACACCCCATCTCCCAATATCCGGCATATAGAATCTCGCGCCATAATCATACATTCCCGTCTCGGTCTGGAGCTCCTTTCCGTTGTACTTGTACTGATACGAAGGATTTCCAGATAACACATTATACCCCCCATGCTTCAACCCAAACGGATAATAATTGTTTTCCTCGAGAACTTCTATTCCAGTGCCATTATTGAAATAACTCAACCTTGTATTTCCTAAATGGTCAGTATAATTGTAAATATACTTATTATTTTCAAAATTATAGTAGCCTTCAGCTGTAGGTACAAATGATAATGTTAAAACAGCCGAACCTTTTCTTCCGATAGCTTTACTTTCATACTGAAAACTGTCAAGATATTCTGTAAGTTTTGTCGAGAGTTCGTTAATTGTTCCTAATGGATTAGGGGGAGCATAATTGTAAGTCTTTCTTAATTTGGTTCCGTCTGCACGGTAAAGATAGATTGTATTTTCCCTAACAATTCCCGAACGGAGTGCAAGACCTTGTTTAAATTTCATATAATCCGGCAGATTCAAAAAATTATAATCAATCTGAAGAATTCCCTTATCCTCTTGAGAAGTCATATTTCCATTATCATCATAGCCGATCTCTACTCCCGAGGTTTCGGGATATCCTCTGTAATCGGTTGAAGAATCAGTCACCGTTCTGAGTCTGTTGCTGCTGTTGTTATTAAAATAAGCATACGTCAGATTATCAATTAATCCTGCTGTGGTATTGCCTTCCAAGGAAGCCGTCCTTTTCAGATTGGTGATATTTCCATTAAGGTCATAGGCTATTTTTTCAAAGTATTCGTTAGCAGAAGGATGGTCATCTCTTTGATAAAATCCTGCGGACAGTCGGTTCAGTCTGTCATAAACATAGCCGTATCTCCTCAGATAATCTCCCGAAGTGGTATTCGTACGCCAGTCTACTTCAGCGATATTACCGTTGTATTTTGGTAATACTTTTAAATTGGTGTCAAAAGGATCGGGTGTTTGCTCTCCTTCCACCTGATTATATTTTATTTCATACCCGAACAGTTTACCATTAAGATTAGCAGGGTCATTAATCTTAGTCATCCACCCTCTGATATTATAGCTGTAGCTGATATCCTGAAGCGGTGTGGAAGAAGATACTCCCCCGACTTTCTTCCCGGAAAGCTGGGAAAGCTCATTATAAGTGTTCTGGGCTAAATATTCCACAGGATTGCTGTCCACCTGATGGGTATGGGTCAGCAATCTGTTCTGGGGATCATAGGTAAAGTTCTCGGTAATCACCCTATCAGTATCGGTATCCAGTCGTTTGTGGCGGGTGATGCTCTGCTGAACCACGCCTGCAAAATCAAGCCTGGATTCCACTTTTGTTCTTCCGCCCAAATGGTTGATCGAGTAACTTCCGATCGTTCTTCCTTTTTTGTCGTAGTAGGTATAGTTCTTCGTCCAGTTATCATCCTCGATGTTTTTAACCAAACTCATTACCGGGAGGCTTTTGGTACTTAAACCGTTGGCATCAGGAGTGTCTGTTAGAACATCTGCTCCCTGAATGACCGTAGGAAAAGCAGGGTTGAAGCTGTAAGCAGGATAAGTATCGTAATAATTAACAGTCAAAATACTGAAATTTGACTCATTTGGATAAGCTCCGCTTTTGGTGTAATATACATCTATTCCATTATTACTCCAGCTCGAAGTAGCTCTTGATTCATTGGCCGAGCCAAAGCTTTCAACGGCCTCCACAAATTGAATTCTACTTGAGCCACTAAAGCATATGCCCGTATAAACAGGTCTCGAAAACTGATCGTATTTCGTGAAAAGCCACTGGTCATTCGCTCTTAAATTAGCATCCTGTGTCATCACCAATCGGTCCTGCTTATCATACACCATATACTCCCAGCCTTTGCCGGGAAGTTTTTTTTCGACCAACCGGTTTCTGCCGTCATAGCGGTATTGATAGTAAAGATTTTCCATGGTAGAACTTTCAACAGTTGGAGCTGATGCTAACGGTGGAATGACAAACGCCAGTTGATTGTATTCATTATATACATAATAGGTGTCGGCTTTTTCCGTCGCACTGAGCATTTTTCTGACTAACAATACCTGTCCCTCTCCGTTTTTAAATTCTATCGTTGTATTCCCGTCCTCGTCAATAACCGTATTCTTGTACAGCTGATTGGGTAAAAAATATTGCAGAAGCTGCACAGAAGTCTGCGTTCTGCCATCAACCCAAGTGGTAGAGGTTTCATACTTTCTAACATAATCCTCCTGAATATTGACATCATAACCAAACTGTACAGGTTTTGTATCCCACGCAGTACCTACCTGTTTTTGTTGAAGGATTCTATCTAACGGAGAGTTTTCCAGGATTTTCTCTGAAAAGATTTTCTCCGAACCGTAAAGGTTAGGCTGGATAGCATTACTCAATGGTGAGGTATAAATGGCTCCGTTTTGTGTTCCCTGTTGTGGCACGGGAAGATAGTCTTTCACCTGTCTTCCGAAGCCGTCGTATTCGATATGGGTCACCATATCTTTGCCTTGTGGTGAGGCTTTGATATTCACTACCTGCTTGGGTCTGCCCAAGCCGTCAAAATATTGAACGGTTTCTGAGGTTTTCGTAGGCTGTCCGGTAACTGCATCGTAATCAAGGTAGGTTTTACTGTAAATATAGTTCTCTGTGCTACTGGATTGGTTCTGCGCATTCGACAGTCCGGACAAAAGCAAAGCGCCTATGGGGATTAATATTTTTTTCATCGGTATTAGTTTTTGTAATTGTACTTGAATTCTTTTAATAATTTACCCGTCTGATTCTGCTCTCTGATTTCCTTTAACCTGTTGGCTGTATCATATAAATAAACTTCCCTGATTCCTGAGGGAGGCGTAATGCTTCTTACCCCGATAAGAGGATCATAGGTATAAGTGGTAATCTGATACCCTGTCATACTGCTGTCCTTCCTGAAATTGTCCAATGCGGTTAAGATTGCTGTCTCGTCATTGTTCGGAACTGCTGAAGCATCCGTATCCGAAGCGGAAATAATGGCCGTTGCCAAATTACTTACCTGCGCATATGTGGCTCCTACAACTTTGGCGATAGGCTGGGTGTTATTATACCCCCAGATAATGGCCGTTGGGATACCGTCTTTCGTGGTGTACTGCTGTAAATTGCCTTTGCTGTCGTATTTATCGTACGTAACTTCTGTTTTTGAAGAAGAAGGGTTTTGAAGATCATACGATAAAACAGAAGTTGGAAGTACTAGATTTCCGGTCTGAGATGTTGGTAATGACGTTGGGTAAATGGTTTCGGTCTTACTCAAGGTTTTGGTCGTTCCTCCAATCGTCTGGGTAGTCGTCGTTTCCAAGGGAATCCCAACCATGTTTTTATCAATCATTACCTGGTTACCTTTTTCGTGGGCGTAACTGTAAGTTGTATTCTGAACAGTTCCTTCAGTACTTACTCTTTTAGTTTCGATAATATTGATGGCAGGACTAAAAGATAGATCTGGAGTGAATGTATTTGTTACCTTCGAAACTAAAGTTGAATTTCCTACATAATCAGTTTGTTCAACTTCGTAATTTTGAATATCTGCGGATTCTCCGAAGAAGATTTCGGGAGAAATAGAGTAAACAAATTGTTGAGGCCCGTTACTTGGATTTATTAATAAATTTTTTTGGATTTCTAAATTCGCTCCAAAAAAGGCAACTTCGGGAGCAAGACCGGAAGTGTTGAAACCGAAATTATTATTTTTTCTTGTATCAAAATTATATTTATTGCTTATTTTCTGCAGGAGATTGTTATTATTATCAAAAACCTTTTTACTTAATAATAACCCATTTTTCCAATTGTCATAAATGTCCGGAAGGTCACTCTGAATATATGAGTAATCGTTTTCAGATGCATTTGAGAATTCATATTCTATCCTTCCCTTTCCAATTTGGGTTTCTATCACATGGGTATATCCCGCAATATTGTCTGATCCGAAAAAGTTTTTTACGTTTCCGTTATTGCTTACCTGATAGTAAAAATAAGGCACAATAGGAGGATTATAAATGGTAGAATTTTGAGCCAGAAAATCTAAGTTGGAAACAATTCTTTTTAAATACTGAACAGAACTCTTTAATACCCCAGAACCGATGAAAGTATTTGTTAATACATCCTTTTTTTTATATTGATAGTCTATTTTTTTTATTAAATTATTATTTTCATCTCTATCTTCAACAGATGCAATACGAACTCCCCCGACATTTGTATCTTCAATTGACGTATGCTTTTCAGTGTAAGTGTAACCAAGTCCAAAAGCACAATTACAATCCCCTATTCTGGTAAGTTTTAGTGTAATAGGCATTGCCGGAATTTTAGGAATTGTCTTAGTTATATTGAAAGATGATGATATCGGCGAATCCGGACTATTATAGGTTGCGGTACCTGTACACGACGTTTGCGTAATGACTTCGTGATCCTGCGGAATATTATTGAGACAATTATTTCCAAAAGTTAATTTAAATTTTAAGTCCGGCAAATCATATATGGGATCAGAAGCCGGGGGTAAATTAACGGTCGTCTGCATATATCCCAACGGTGAAATACTAGGGTTGTTCTCATATATAAGAAGATCCTCTCCCATATCCAGTACAGTTTCTTTTATTGCCTGAATAGAGTTGTTCTCATAATTAAATAGTTTCTTACCTCCTGTAGGATATTTTATGGATTTCAAAGCTCCTATTTTAGCATACATATTAGAATTTTTATCTCTACCAAAAGGATAATTATATGTTTTAGTAGCGTCTATATTTATCAGAATATTTTCTGACATAGCGTTCCCTGTTGACAAATCATTACTTTTTATAGAATTGGGTAAATTCCGAATGTTGGTATCGTTGACTAAAGAATTAATATATCCCCAGTGATCATCTGCTGAGCTTCCTCTAATAGGAAAAGGGTAGGATTCATCGTATTCAAATTCGTAAGAATTAGTTTGCAGAATATTTTGTATACTGTTAAGTTTTAAACGGTATTTTTCAGGTACTTCGGATGCATAATCCGAGATGAAATAAGAATAATTGAATTGGTATTTTTCTATATTTTTCCCGGCGGCGTTTTTAACATTAATTTCTCTTAATGCAATTCCGTTGGTAATGTCTTTTCTATAAGCAGAATTACCAATCATGTATCCCGCATCATCATTATATATAAAATTTATTTCACCGCCCGGAAATATAATTTTCGTAATAAGCTTATCGATGTGGGTGGTATTATAGATTTCCTTTTTGTAAGGTGGTACCTCAACTTGTGGTGTAGCACCGGTTGTTGATGTCTGAATATATGTTTTGAAGTAATCTGTTTCTGAAATATTCTGCTCAGTATAGCTGTAATTCTTATTATATTGAAAGTTAACTTCCTTTCCATTTACACTCACTATTTTTACAACGTAGTAACTCTCAATGCCTGATGAAGGTAATGAATTGGGAGAATTGGTAATGGTACCTGCAAAATTTTTGAAATAATACTTCATTCCTTTTTCATCCGTTATGAGAAAGTTCTGAGTGTCCAATTTTTCAATTTTATTCCTGTCATTAGGAATGGGAATTCCCTTATTATCTGTAAGGATAAAAGAACCGCTAAAATCAGCTAGTGAATATTTATAAATATCAGGTTTACTATCAATTCTACCATCCAATATTCCTTGGATCAGCTCATTATTTTGTAATGTGCTTTCAGGAGTATATCCCGTATAATTGCTTATATTTAATGTGCTTATATTTTGTAATTCACTGAAGTTTTTAAAATAAACAGGAAAGTTTTCATCTTCCAAACCTTTTACACTTTTAAAAATATTTCCCGGAATATTAAGGCTCCATCACAATCCTACCGTGCTTGCCTGTTCATTTAGTTTTATACCTCCAGTGTTATATGAGATACTTATTGGAATATTTAAACCCCCAAGTCCTATAGAGTATATCGGTATTGAAATATTTGCTTTACCTCTATATAAATCCATGGGGATATCACTGACCTTACTTAACTGGTAAGCATTTGCTGATACAGGAGGTAAAATATCTGTATTTTTTTGCTGTGTGTCTATATTTTGTCCAAAAATAGCATTGCTTCCAAAAATAGTTGCTACTAAGACTTCAATTAATCTTATTTTTTTCATTATTTCTTAATCAATTTAGCACTCGCTGTTTTATTATCAATTGTTTTCACGCTTACCAGGTACGCTCCCTGGACCAAAGCCTGCGTATTAATCTTGGTCACTTTATTTTTCGTTTTCACGCTCTGCAACTGCCTTCCGCCCATATCATACACCGTAATCTCCGCTTCAGACTTCCCATCTCCCAACATCCCGCTTTCCACATACGCATAATCACTCACCGGATTCGGATAAATCTTAATATCCTGCTTCTCGACCAGTTGGTCAATCTGCTTATCGCCAAGCTTCACAATCTTCCAGTTCTCTTTTCCTAATTCTTCAGCACTCGTTCCGGCCAATACAATCGAACCGTCCTTGTTCAGCTTAATATCCGAAAGTCTTTCCTCTTTTTTCTTTGATTCTCCCTTCACATACTTTCTCCACTGCTCATTTCCGTTTTGATCAAGGTAAAGCATCCAGAACGTCTCATCATCCGTTTCTATTCGTCCTTCTGCCTGCGTGTATCCTCCGAGCAGAATGCCTTTAGACTTCCCGCTTCCATCTTCCTGCTTCCCGGTAATGATACTCATCCCCATCAGCACATCCCTGTTCTTGAAATTGTAGGATTTCTGCCAGATCTCTTCGCCTCTTTCATCGAGGGAGATCAACCAAAGATCTGTTCCTTCTTCAATCCCTACCGTTTTGTTGCCTGATCTTTCCGATCTTGATTCTCCACCGATTAAATAGCCTGTAGAAGTCAACGCCAGCGTCCTCAAATGATCGTCCCCTTTTCCTCCGAAGTTCTTTTCCCATTCTACTTTTCCGTCTTTATTCAGCTTGATGATCCAGTAATCACCCTCGCCAAAATTGTCGGTCGTTTTTGGTTGACAGTTGATGGTTTTACCACTTCCGGCTTCCAGCTTCGTGCTTCCAGTTTTTACCTCAGAACTTCTCGAATACACGCCCAACAAAGCTCCGCCATCTTTCGTCGGAATCATCTTTTCCACCTCATCCAAGCCTTTTCCACCCAACACCAGTTGTGATAATTCCTTTCCGTTTTTATCCAGCCGTATTATCAAAACATCTTTCGACCCGAAACCTCTCGTTGCTTTCCCTTCGACTCCGTTCAGGGAACGCGGATCCGTTGATTGGCTCGTTGCCTGAGCGGAGCCGAAGGCAACATTCCCCGCCACAAAAAATCCCATATCCGTCGTCTGGATTACCGCTCTGGCTTCCTCATCCGAAGTGCCACCAATGGTTTTCTGCCACAATTCACCCCCGAATTCATTGATTCTAATAAGCCAGATATCAGACCCTCCTTTAGAATCCTCTTTTTTATCCAAACCTTTTCCACTGAAACTCGTTCCTGCTAATAAAAACCCACCTTCCTGGGTATTCACAGTAGCCGAAAGAAAATCATGATTTTTCCCCGAGAAATATTTTTCCCAGACTTCTTCTCCCTGCTGATTTAATTTAACCAAATGAAAATCGTAGCCATTGTTCCGCTTTTCCTGAGATTGCCCCGGTCCCTGAGCCTGTCGAAGGGTACTACCGGTTATCAAATATTGCTGGTCGATGGTTGTCGTGATCTGGCTTAAAAAATCCTGCGTGGAAGATTTAATATCTTTCTGCCAGACTACTTCCTGGGCCTGAATGGCCAGAACAGAGCATAAGAACAATGCTCCTGAGTAGATTCTGTTCATACTGAGTGTTTAAATTATTAAGATATGGTTTGTGTGATGACGTTATTTTTTAAGAAAATAAAGACTTGTTTTCCTTAAAAAAAATGAAGCAATTACAAGAAATTGCATGGATAAAAATGGTTGTTATCATGGTGTTTGTTTATTAATTTTTTAAGTTTTCGGATTCAGATATAAACCTCTTGTGCAAAACTAATTCTCTTAAGCGACAAATCATGTCGTGTTATTTGGGTAGACGCAGTTTTTGCTTCTAAGATTGGATCATATTCTTTCAATCCGGAGCGAAATTATAAAAAAATAACATACCATCATCATAGATTAAAAAGAATTTATACGGACGAAACAACGTCACAAAAAAACTATAATGAATAAAATTTAAAGCTTAATATCAACAGGTTATTTTTATTCTTGCTTATGTGATTTTTAACAAAAATTAATCTCCTGCAAAGCCAGTTAAATGAAAATCAGACCAACGAAAAAATTACAAAAATTATCAAAAGATGATCTGAATTTTCCGACAATCCTTCGGGAGTTCTTCGGAAGTTCTTCGGAAAAAGTACCGTTTTTCCGAAGCCGACCCGAAGCCGACCCGAAGGTGATCCGAAGAAGACCCGAAGAAAGTACCCTGGAAACCCGTCAAATCCCGTCAAAATGCGTCAAATCTCGTCACAGTTTTCATAAAACATCAATTGCTTGCGGATTTATTAAAGGATGATTAAATTAGCAAAAACTAAACTTAATGCTCATCAGATCCAAAACTAAAACCGTATTGCTCGCTTCTTTACTTATTTCATCTTCTTTTTTTTCACAGGCTCACAATGTTTCCGAAGGGTATCAAAAACCAACAGATCCTCTGGTGGTAAAGAATCTTGAAAATTGGCAGGATCTGAAATTCGGACTGTTTATGCATTGGGGAACCTACAGTCAATGGGGAATTGTAGAAAGCTGGAGTCTTTGTCCGGAAGATGAATCATGGACGCAAAGAAAACCTGAGCATGGAAAATCATACTACGAATATGTGAAGAATTATGAAAATCTTCAGACGACATTTAATCCGGTTCAGTTTAATCCTCAAAAATGGGCAGATGCCGTAAAAAAGGCAGGAATGAAATACGTGGTTTTTACGACAAAGCATCACGATGGCTTTGCGATGTTCGATACACAACAGTCTGATTATAAAATTACTTCTTCAAAAACACCTTTTTCCAAAAATCCGAAAGCGGATGTCACAAAGGAAATTTTTAATACGTTCAGAAAAGAGGGCTTCAAAATTGGAGCATATTTTTCAAAACCCGACTGGCATTCTGATGATTACTGGTGGTCATATTTTCCGCCCAAAGACCGGAATGTAAATTATGATCCAAAAAAATATCCTGAAAGGTGGAACAGTTTTAAAAACTTTACTTTTAATCAGTTAAATGAACTTACCTCCAATTATGGCAAAGTTGATATTCTTTGGTTAGACGGCGGATGGGTACGCCCATTTCGCACCATTGATCCGAATGTTGAATGGCAGAGAACCATCAAAGTTGAACAGGATATTGATATGGATAAGATCGGAGCAATGGCTCGGAAAAATCAACCGGGAATCATCATTGTAGACCGTACCGTTCCAGGAAAATGGGAGAATTATGTTACGCCCGAACAGGCTGTTCCGGAAAAAGCCCTTTCAATTCCATGGGAAAGCTGTATCACGATGGGCGATTCATTTTCATATGTTCCGAATGATAATTATAAATCGTCTCAGAAAATCATTGAAACATTGGTGAAAATCATTTCAAGAGGTGGAAACTATTTAATGAACATTGCTCCCGGCCCCAACGGAGATTACGATCCGGTGGTTTATGAAAGATTGAAGGAAATTTCTGTGTGGATGAATAGCAATCAGTCGGCGGTTTTTGCGACAAGAACTGTGGCACCTTATCACGATGGGAATTTTTATTACACCCAAAGCAAAGACGGAAAAACAGTGAATATTTTTCATTTAGACGAGAAAACGAATTATGAAGTTCCATCAACACTACATTTTACAATTCCTGACAACTTTAAACCCAAATCATTGAAAGTTTTAGGATTAAAAAATAAAATTAATTGGAAACAATCAGGAAACATCATTAAAGTTGATTTACCGGTAGAAAGAAATCAATTGAAATATTCAACCGTAATCCAGATAAGTGAATAAGGTTTTTAAACCGACTTAGGAAATCGGAGCGTTAAGAAAATTAAAACTTAATCCGTTAAGAAATTCCCATTGTTTGAAGCGCGACACCAACATTAAACCGAAGAACCAATATTGAATTCGCGCAAGTTTTGGGAATTTTAGGATTAAATTTTAATTTTTAGCGAAGAGTTCCAAGTCTTGAACTTTTGTTTCTCGTATGTTTGCGTAAGAAAGATTTACGTTTTACATAGGATAACAAAAAGCTAAGAGACAGAAGAAATATTTTGTGTCAGGTAGTTAATTTGAT
>NZ_FNDW01000030.1 GCF_900099685.1 Chryseobacterium taeanense
AAAAACACTCCTTTAGATTTGTAAAAGAAATTAATACATTTATTACAAGAGAAAAGTGTTTAAGTAAACTAAGATTCACTCAGAGAAAAACTCATAGTTCGATTAAGACTTAAACACTTTCTTATCAAAAACTCAGATAGAAATTCGGGATTGGAGCCCATTATTAAGGAGTTGAGATGATGATAAGTTTCTCTTTATTAATCAAACAAATTTATGGAAAAAGTTTTTATTGGAATTGACATTAGTAAGCTAACTCTGGATGTTTTTGTTAACAGTTGCTCTAAAACACAACATTATAAAATTAAAAATTGTTCAAGAGCGATTAAAAAGTTTTTTAAAAGCTTCTCCAATGATGCAAATACCGTTGTAGGTATGGAAAATACAGGAAGATACAATTTTGAACTGTACGAAGTTTTAAGTAGTATGAACATACCGGTTTTTGTTATAAATCCACTTCATTTAAAGAAAAGCATCGGTCTTTTAAGAGGTAAAAATGATAAATTGGACAGTCAAAGAATCTGTGCGTTTTTGGAGAAAAATTACATGGATCTACAACCGTGGATCCCTAAATCCTTGGATATTCAAAAAATAAACTTACTTAATACGGAACGCAGACACAGAGTGAAAATAAGAGCAGGTTTATTGAGACAGATGAAAGATTTAAGCTTTCTTAAAAATCATACAGATAAGGAAATTATAAAGCTTAACAAGCAATTGATTTTACTTTTAGATAAACAGATTAAAACAATTGAAAAAAAGATTGTAGAGATTATTGAATCAAACACAGAACTAAAGGATCAATATATAAGAATCCAGACCGTTCCGGGTGTTGGGAGAGTATTGGCCACTATGCTCATTGTTAAGACCAATGGGTTTACGGAAATTCAATCGGCAAGAAAGATGGCTTGCTATTCTGGTGTAGTTCCATTTGATCATCGCTCTGGTTCGTCAATTTATTATAAGCCCAGAATCTCTACAATGGCTGATAAAGAACTAAAAAAGATTTTACATTTAGCTGCCTTAAGTTCCATAAGATTAAAGAATGATCTCGCTTTATATTTTCAAAGAAAAGTTTTAGAAGGGAAGAATAAGATGTCTGTTTTAAATGCAATTAGAAATAAAATCATACACAGAGTTTATGCTTTGATAAAAAATAATTCTGTGTATGAAAATAACTTGCAGATGTCATAGAAATCG
>NZ_FNDW01000007.1 GCF_900099685.1 Chryseobacterium taeanense
CGATACTTTTGAAAATCCGGATGATGGCGGTGGAAACGTAGGGTATGACTATCCACCTTTGGGCGGAGGATATGAAAATCCTGCAGATAGTATTGTGGTAAACAAAACACCTTGTGATAAGTTGAAAGCACAGACCTCTAATATTACATTTAAAAATAATATAACTTCTCTTGAGGGAAAAACTGGTGACAGTTATGAAAGCGGCTATAGGATAGGTACTAACACCAATGGATCTTTACAGAATCAAATGTTACAAAATAAACCTGGGACACAACAAGTGGATCTTAAAGCGTTCTCAAACACGATAACATTAATGCATTCGCATTATGACGGATTGTATCCAATGTTTTCACCAGATGATATCATATTCTTTAACCAATGGATTGTCTGGGCCCAGAATTGGAACGCAATACCTACAAATACTCCTAAGATACCATTAAATAATCTTACATTTACCTTAGTAACAAGTAATGGAAATTACTCTTTCAATTTTGATGGAACATCTACCGCTCCTTTGCCAAATTACACAATTCAAGAATTAGATAAATTGAATAAAGATTACATAGAAAATCTAAATAAAGCAGTAACTGTAGGAAATGTAAGCGGAAATATGAGTTATAATATGGAAAAGTTAGAAACGGAATTCCTTAAATTTATGGGTGATAAAATGAATATGGATGGATTAAAACTTTATAAAATCACAACCAATGGAAATTCATCATTAACTTTAGTAAATGGAGAACGAAAAGAAACTGATTGTCCGAATTAAAAAAATAAAATTATGAAACAAGTATTATTAATATTAATATCAATTTTTACAATTTCTTGTAAAGCTCAAATATATCCTTTAAATTATAAAGAAGATGTCCCAGATGGAGCATATTATAAAGATCTAGATGGTGAGTTAGATAAGTATATAGGCTTATGGAAAGGCACATGGAATGGAAAGACAGTGTACTTAGAGTTAAAAAAAATTAAGGATTATAGTGATGGAAATCATCCATATTACAAGGACAGGATATTTGGAGAACGAAAAATTATAGCTTCAAACGGAACTGTAGAAATTGATAGAATTTCTAATTTCGGAAGTGACGGAACAGAGTTTTGGGGAATGGGGTTTAATTTAAAAAATGGAAATATAAAACGATTATATTTCTCTCCTAGAAACATGTGTAATAAAAGAGGTATTTTGGATATTACAAGCTTTATAGGAAATCAAATGACATTACACTTTGAATATCTTCCAAGTATTATCGATCCCAATTGTCAGCACAATGCCTATGTAGATCAGTATGGAGATTTTCCTATTAATTTCCCTAAAGATATTACACTTACAAAGCAATAATTTAAACCTCTTCGGAGGCTTTATTTCTAAACACAAATTATAATGCAACAATTATTATATTTTTTAATTCTCACATCTTCTCTTTTACAGTCTCAAGTTATAAAAGACAGTGTTTTAGGAAATCCAAAGTATGTAAAAGAATATGTAGTTTTTCTAAATGATTCCGGTCCGTTTACTTTTATGAAAGGTGATAATGAATATGGTCATGCTACTATTATGAGACCAGATAATCTAAGGAAAAGGATGTCAGGATCCTGGTTTGAGTCAGATTTTTGCAGATATATTAATAATGAAACTTATTATGATAAAAACCATAAGATTACAAAAGAAACATGGTACTACAAATCGGGAGAAATTGTTGATGATTATACGTATACATACGATGGTCTGGGAAGATTAATTAATGAAAGGTCCAATAACAAATACTCTACAACCAATAAAAAATATATTTATATAGGTTCAAGTAAAAAATTAAAATTTACAGAATATCGTTCAAAATGGGAAAATGAACCGGAGAAAACCTATTTTAATAATCGTGAATATAATGCTCCATTTATAGTAACAAAATTTGATACTTTATCGAAAACCGACAGTGTTTTTGCTGTAACCGATTTCGTATGGAAGAAGGTAGGAGAAAATTCTTTTCAAGAGGGGAGTGATTCTATCTTCCGAAAAAAACTTTGTCAAGTTAATTTTTATGATGATGAGTTCCAAGTTAAAGAATCAAAGTTCTTTGATTATAAAATTGACTATTATAATAAAAAACTTTTTCAAAGCGGGTACACAAAATACGAACGTGATTCATTAGGAAGAATTAAAAAAGAAATACAAATTCAGGATGACAAGTATCATTATTTTGTACCGGAAAAGAACGGAAAATATCGTGAGGAAATAAAAGATGGAGGTTATGCAAGTACATCGGCAACGGTTTACGAGTATTATGATGACGGCAACCTTAAAACAAGAATACACTTTTACCAAGGAAATATTTCAAATAGAATTCAGTTTGTATATAAAAATGATCGAATAGAAAAGCTTTTTTACTTAGATACTTGGGGGAAAGATAAAAACGACTTAAAACCAACTGAAATTATTTTCAAATACAAATTCGATAAACAAAATAACTGGACGGAAATTATTAAAAACATAGATGGAAAAGACCTGTATAAATGGGTCAGAGAAATTAAATATTATGAGTGAAATCTGTTTCAAGATTGAGGCAGCAAACAACAACCAATCTGGAAAGGAAATTCTATTTTGATTTCGATCAATTAAATAACAGGCAAGATCACTGGAAAATTCCGTTGATTTTTTTATGTCAACAATTATTATTTCTGTTGAATCAACTGTATAAAACCAACAAATCGATAAACCCCATCATTTCTCCGACAAACACTCCTTCACACTGCTGAAAGTTCTGATATATTTAAACTAATTTCCAATTTTTTAGCCTATTTTTGCAATGTTTTGAAAGTCACAGCCAATAAAATAATCACTTTTCCTTTGGTAATTCTTATTCGGTTTTATCAATGGTTTATCTCTCCGCTGCTGCCCAAAAACTGCAGGTATGAACCAACATGCTCGCATTATATGGTAAAAGCGTTACAGACACACGGACCTATTAAAGGGTTTTGGCTGGGGATAAAAAGAATTTCAAAATGCCATCCCTGGGGAGGTAGTGGCTATGATCCCGTTCCTCCTAAAAAATGTAAACATTAGAATAAAACAAACTACTAAAAAAATAGAAATGAGTAATATTTTTTTCAGAATGTATCTCGTCATTTTTGCGTTGATTACCCAATGCTTATTTGCACAGAATTATCCGGACGGAATGTCGGAAGGAACTTTAAAAGTGAACTCTAATAATGTTCCCGTAAAGATCTATAGCACGACAGAATTGGGCGACCTTAATGTATTTCCCGACAGAAAAGTAGAGGGAAATGTGCTGATTATTCTGAACGAATCAAACTTTGAACCTGCGTTTTTTAATTACGGATTCATGACACTCGACAAGCTGAAGCAGGCAAAATATCAGCTATTGGATAAAAATTTTAAACTCATAGAGACTCCTGCCACGAAAGAGAATATCGGAACTTTTAAATATGCAGTAAAATCTGGCAGACCAATTGCTTCCGGAGATCAGGTAAGCCTGAAAACCCCTTTTAAAATCTGGGATCCTTCAAAAGGGATTGTACTTGGACCTATTACCCTGCATTTTTACAGTTTAATGTTCATTTTTGCATTCGGGTTCGGGTATGTTTTAATGACCAAAATATTTAAGATCGATAATGTTAACCAAAAATATCTTGAACCATTATTTACCTGGACATTGGTGGGTACGATTCTGGGGGCGAGATTGGGACACGTTATCTTTTACCAGCCGGAATTATTTAAAGAAGATTTCTGGAGTGTATTCTTACCCATCAGTACCAAAAACGGATTGAAATTCACAGGTTTTTCAGGATTGGCAAGTCATGGTGCTACGATCGCTCTGATTTTTACTACCCTTTATTATTCATTTAAAATTATTAAGAAAAATCCTTTCTGGGTATATGACAGGCTGGGAATCGTAGTCTCTCTGGGTGGCGCATTTGTACGATTGGGGAATTTCTTTAATTCTGAGATCATCGGAAAACCGGTAGATCCCAACTCTCCTTTTGCATTGCTTTTTCCACAACAGAGCAGTGAGTATGGTGTGACGGTTCCTCGTTATCCTGCCCAATTGTTTGAAGCATTCGGATATGTATGTCTGTTTGTCCTTTTATGGATTTTATACAGAAAAACCAATAAAAAATACCAGCAGGGATGGCTATTCGGGCTGTTCTTCATCATCCTTTGGGCGATCAGATTCTTTGTAGAATTTCTTAAGGAGCCGCAGGGCGACGAATTCATCCAGTTTGGAGGATTAAACACTGGTCAGGTTCTATCAATTCCTTTTATGATTGCAGGAGTTGTGATTATGATTATTTCTAAGAAGTTTAAAATTACTCAGGCAGAAAACGAAAAACCTGAATAATTCAAAAAATATAATTACGGAACAATAAGAAAAGCAAGTCTATTAAGGCTTGCTTTTTTGTATTATTACAACTATTTTCTATCCATCTATCATCCCTCATCTTATAAAACTTTCTGAACCTTTGCATTTAATTCAGCAAAAACATTCCCGAATTCAGCAATAACATCAGTAGGCAACATAGATTCTTTGGAATGCATTTCAGAAGCCAACTCTGCGGCCTTCCCGTGAAACCATACGCCCAAAACAGCAGCCTGCTCTTCAGAATAATGTTGCGCAAGTAACGAAGTGATAATGCCTGTCAGAATATCTCCGCTTCCTCCTTTTGCGAGTCCGGAATTTCCGGTAATATTGTAAAATACTTTCCCTTCAGGAGTGATGATTTGCGTATGATGATCTTTTAATACAATATAGATCTGAAGTTCCAAAGCCTTTTTTTGGGCGAGTACAGTTCTTTCAAAAGAATTATCCGTATTTCCAAAGAGCCTTTCAAATTCTTTCGGATGCGGCGTGATAATGGATTTTTCAGGAATTAAAAGAAGATTGTCAGGATTCTCAGCAAGTATATTTAATGCGTCTGCATCCAGAATCAACGGTTTTGAATAATTTTTCAGGAATTTTAAAAGGCTTTCTGATGTTTTTTTGTGAGTTCCTAAACCGGGACCTATTCCACATACTGATGTTTCATCAATTTCAAACCGGTCGATATAGTCGGCACCTCCTTCTATAAACATAGCTTCCGGGTCAGATGTCTGTAAAATTTCATACCCGCACTTTGGTGCAAGAACGAAAGTAAGACCAGCGCCTGTTCTGAGAGCAGCTCTTGTAGAAAGCACGGCAGCGCCTATCTTACCATAACTTCCGCCAGCTATAGTAGCCTTTCCGTAAGTCCCTTTGTGTGAAAATTCGTTTCTAACCTTAAAGATCTTTTTAACTATTTCATCGTCAACTACAAAATCATCACTTTCTGTTTCTTCAATATAATCCTGGCTTAAATTAATATCCAGAATCTGAAACTTTCCGGTAAACTTTCCGGTTTCGATATGGAGAAAACTTTTCTTCCAGAACTGGAAACTTAATGTATAATCTGCCTCAAAAATCACAGCATCCGCATCAGACATACCGTCTGCTAAAAGTCCAGAGGGAAGATCGATGGAGATCTTTATATTATTTTTAAGATTTAAAAATTCTACCAGCTCTTTTACTTCACCTTCTAAATTTCGGGAAAGCCCGGTTCCGAAAAGCGCATCAATAATAACCGTCCGGCTATCAAAGCGGTAATTCAGTGCGTCTTTGAATTCTCTGACTGTTATTCCTGATATTTCTTTAATATGTTTAAAATTTTCCTGAGCATCCGGTGAGAATTTCGCTTTCGAATTGGTGAAAATATCAATATCAAAACCCTTCTGATACAGCAGCCTTGCCACTGCAAAGCCATCTCCTCCGTTGTTTCCGCTTCCACAGAATATGGCAAAATTTCTGTGATGATTACAGTTCTCGGAAATCCATTCTACACATGCTTCCGCCGCTCTTTCCATAAGCTGGATTGAAGAAATAGGCTCGTTCTTTATCGTATATTGGTCACAATTTCGAATCTGCTCTGCCGTGAAAATTTTCATTAAAGTAGTTTTAGTGATATCGTAATAGCAATTTACAAAAAAGTAGATTTAAAAATATACATTAAGAGATTTATCATATTATATCAGGGGGAAAATTTATACCAGCTCTGTAATTTATTTATTGTGATTTGCATTAAATACAAATAATTCCACATTTTTTTGTAACTTAATTCCCTGTTTTCAGATAAAATTAAAAAAATATAATATGGGATTTGTCAAAGAATTTAAAGAATTCGCATTCAAAGGGAATGTGCTCGATCTTGCGGTCGGTGTCATTATTGGAGCAGCTTTCAGCGCTATTGTAAAATCATTTGTGGATGATATCATCACTCCTCTCCTGCTTAATCCTGCGTTGGAAAAAGCTAATGTTAAGGACATTGCGGAACTTTCGTGGGGAGGTGTAAAATACGGTAATTTTTTATCTTCCGTAATCAGCTTCCTGATTGTCGCTTTTGTATTATTTCTATTAATCAAAGGGATAAACAGTCTTAATAAAAAACCTAAAGAAAAAGAAGCTCCGGCAGCACCCGTAATTACTGAAGATCAGAAATTACTGATGGAAATCAGAGATTTGTTAAAAGCTAAGAATAATTTATAAAAGAAAAGCACTTCGGGATGAAGTGCTTTATTTATTTTTTGTTACAGTTAATTACTGAATCTGTAAAATACTGGAAATCTGTTCTGCCAGTGAAAGCCCGATTCTATCCTGAGCCTCAAGTGTAGAAGCTCCTGTATGAGGTGTCATGGAGATCTTCGGATGATTCAGAATTTCTTTGGAAGGTGTCGGTTCATTGATAAATACATCAAGACCGGCAAACTTCACTTTTCCGGAATCCAGCGCTTCAATTAAAGCAGTTTCATCGATCACACCACCTCTTGAGCAGTTCACAATGGCTACGCCATCTTTCATCATTTCAAACTCATTTTTACCGATCATGTAACCATCTTTCTGAGCAGGAACATGAAGCGTAATGAAATCCGAATGCTTTAAAACATCCTGAAGTGGTTCCGTTTCAATATCTACATTGATAAACTGTTTATTGTAAAAAGTGACTTTAATACTGGCTTTTCCGACATTATTATCTGCCGCCACCACTCTCATTCCAAGACCTAAAGCAATTTTAGCAACTTCCTGACCGATTCTTCCCATCCCTACAATACCGATGGTTTTTCCTTTTAGTTCGATACCCGCTGCATATGCTTTTTTAAGCTTAGCAAATTCTGTATCTCCTACTACAGGCATTTTTCTGTTGGAATCTTGCAGGAATCTTGCTCCTGAAAACAAATGGGCAAATACCAACTCCGCTACAGATTCTGATGAAGCCGACGGAGTATTGATAACATGAATTCCTTTTTCTCTTGCATAGTCTACGTCGATATTATCCATTCCTACGCCGCCTCTTCCGATGATTCCCAGAGACGGGCAATTATCAATAATATCTTTTCTTACCTGTGTTGCACTGCGTACAAGCAGCGTACGGATCTTGTGCTCATTAATGTAATCCATTAGAAACTCCTGCGGAACTTTTGTGGTAATTACTTCAAAACCCTTTTCAGTCAATGCATCAATACCGGATTGATCTAAACCGTCGTTTGCTAAAACTTTCATAAACTTTGTAGATTATAATAAAGATTAAAAGACAGATCAGCTTATAGAATTAATCGTTTAATCTTTAAATTAATTTTTTTATTCTTCTTCTTTGAAAACTTCAATGGTCACTTGTTTTTCAACCAGATCTGTGAATTTTCCTTTGTATCGTGTAGCTCTTACCAGATGATTGTCGATCCAGTGATAATTCCCTCCTCTTGGTTTTCCGCATAATACACTATGATATTTAAATCCGTGTTTGTCGAGCCAATCGATAGTAATCTGTTTCAGGTTCTCTGTTCTTGAGGTAAAAAAACAGATCTGATGTCCTTCGTCATACCATCTGTTAATGGTTTCCAATGCATCAGGAAAAGGTTCGCAGGTAACCATTCTTTCGGGTTCTTCGTTCGGAACGTCTTCTGTAATGGTTCCGTCGATATCAATCAGGTAGTTTTTTACGCCGTCTTTCAGGATAGGGCTAATGTGCTCTTTGTACTCTAATTCCATCATAAAAATTTGAATGGCAAAGTTACGTTTTTTACATTAATAAGCCTTTGCAAACTTAGTAAATGTGAATTTTTTAAATTAAAATTAAATATTTAGCGAATAATTTTAATCATTTTGAATGTTTATTATAATTAAAGTTAAAAATATTCTTTTCAAAGGCTAAAAAATTCTGGAAAGATTATTTAATTCTGATCTAAAAATCATGATGTTTAACCAAAAATTTCCAAAATACATTTATTACACTTACATTTGTAGAAATGGAAGAATTCGTAGTTTTAGTAAATCCTGAAGATGAGGTTCTGGGTTTAATGGAAAAGCAGCAGGCACACGTGAACGGCCTTCTGCACCGTGCTTTTTCAGTATTTCTATTCAATAGTAAAGGGGAAATGCTTTTACAGAAAAGAGCATCTGGAAAATACCATTCGCCATTAAAATGGACTAATGCAGTCTGCTCTCATCCCAGAATTGGGGAAACTTATCTTGAAGGGGCAAAACGCCGTTTGAAAGAAGAACTGGGAATCGAAACCTATCTTTCGGAAAAATTTAGTTTTATCTATAAGGCAGATGTCGGAAACAGCCTATGGGAACATGAGCTAGACTATGTTTTTACAGGAACTTTTGAAGAAGAATTTCACCTGAATAAAGATGAAGTAGAAGAAGTAAGATACATTACTATCGAAGACCTTGACCGGGAAATGTCTGAAAATCCTGAAAACTTTACAGAATGGTTCAAGATTATTCTTGAAGAATACAAGCATCATTTTAATTCATGAAAAAATTAATTTCTGTTTTTCTGCTGTTTATGGGATCGTTTCTGTTTTCCCAAGTTGTTCCTACTGAACTTTATGAAAACGAAAATTTCTCTATCAGCCATCCCGTCGGATGGAAAGTGACTAATGATGATGACATTATCAATATTTTTCCTCCCAATCAGATAGGAGCCATCACCATTTCGGAATATCATGATCTGAATCTTCCCAAGGCTGAAACCAAAAAATTTATCCTTGCGCTCTATAACTCCGCAGATAATGAAAAAAAGGTCACCTCTAAAAGCGGTAAAAAAGGATACACAGAATATTTTTACGAATACATTGATGAAAAGGAAAATCTGGTCTGGCTTACAAAGGTATTTCAGAAAGATAAGAATCTATATCTCATTTCGATTAATTGCGGACAGAAATATTGGAATGGTAATTATATGAAGACTTTTAACGAGGCTTTTGACAGTTTTAAAATAAAGAAATAAAAATAAAAATTAAATATGAAGAAGACAGCATTGTACGACAAGCACGTTTCTTTAGGCGCTAAAATCGTGCCTTTTGCAGGTTTTGAAATGCCTGTACAATATTCCGGAGTTACGGAAGAACATTTTGCAGTAAGAGAAAAAGCAGGATTGTTCGACGTTTCTCACATGGGACAGTTTTTCATCGAAGGAGCAGGCTCTAAAGAACTTTTACAATATGTTACGACCAACAATGTAGATGCATTGGAAAACGGAAAAGCTCAGTATTCATGCCTTCCTAACGAAAATGGAGGAATCGTGGACGACCTTATCGTTTACAAAATGGAAGACGAAAAATATTTCGTGGTTGTCAATGCTTCAAACATCGAAAAAGACTGGGATCATATATCAAAATACAATACTTTCGGCGCAAAAATGACGAATGCTTCAGACGATATGTCGTTATTGGCTGTTCAGGGTCCGAAAGCAACGGAAATTCTTCAGAAATTAACGGAAACCAATCTTTCGGTAATCCCTTACTACAATTTTACAGTAGGTTCTGTAGCTGGAGTAAATGATGTCATTATCTCCAACACAGGATACACAGGAAGCGGTGGTTTTGAAATTTATTTTAAAAATGAAGATGCCGTAAAGCTTTGGGATGCTATCATCGAAGCAGGTCAGGAAGAAGGAATTATTCCTTGCGGATTGGCTGCCAGAGATACTTTAAGGCTTGAAAAAGGATTCTGCCTTTACGGAAACGACATCGACGATACGACTTCTCCTATCGAAGCCGGCTTAGGGTGGATCACAAAATTCGATAAAGATTTTGTTTCAAAAGAAACTTTCGCCAAACAAAAAGAAGAAGGGGTAACCCGAAAATTAGTTGGATTTGAATTGACTGACAAAGGTGTTCCGAGACACGATTACCCTATTGTAGATGCTGAAGGAAACGTGATCGGAAAAGTAACTTCAGGAACGCAATCTCCGATGAAAAAAGTTGGGTTGGGTCTTGCTTATGTCGACAAACCTCATTTTAAATTAGGTTCTGAGATCTTCGTCCAGGTAAGAAATAAGAATATTCCTGCGAAAGTGGTAAAGGCACCGTTTGTGTAATCTCGCAATATCACTTTGTCAAAGTTGAAATCTTTGACAAAGTTTAAAATAATGTAAAACCTGCTTGTCGCAGGTTTTATTTTTTTTAGGAGCTTGATCCGGCTAGAATTGTTCGGTAAAAAAAACCTCACAGGTTTTTAAAACCTGTGAGGTTTGAGACTATTCAAAACATATTTTAAATTTGAATTCTTCACAAAATTACTTCAATCCAAAAAATGTCTGTAAAGTCTCCACGTTTTTCTTATCATTTCCAACAAAAATTTTATCTTCTGTGAGGAAAACCGGACGTTTCAGAAAAGTATAATGATCTAACAGCAATTCTTTAAAATCATTTTCTGTTAATGACTTTACGTCAAGTCCTCTTAATTTAATCTGGGTAGATTTTTTGCTGAATAACGCTTCATAAGATTTTGTAAGACTGTACATTTCCTGCAACTCTTCCTCCGTCAACGGTTGTTTTCTTATTTCGTGCATTTCCCAGTCTGTAAGATCAAATTGTGCTAAGATTTTTCTACAGGTATCACATGTATTCAAATGAAATACTTTTTTCATAAAGATGATATAATTTATAATTGAATAAAAAAAAACAATTTTTCTTCTTCAAAAGTAAGATTTAATCTAAGATTTTAAAAATTATAAATACCTTTATTCAAATTTTAAAAGGATGGATAACAAACCAATTACTTTCCAGTTTATTTCTGAGCCTTCGGACGTTAATTACGGAGGAAATGTTCACGGCGGAAGCGTAATGAAATGGATCGACCAGGCTGGCTACGCGTGTGCGACCACATGGAGCGGAAATTATTCGGTAACAGTATATGTGGGCGGAATCCGTTTTTATGAACCCATAAAAATCGGCGAAATTGTAAAAGTAGAAGCACAGGTTATTTACACAGGGTCTTCAAGTATGCACATTTCAATTAATGTTTTCTCCAGAAACCTAAAACAACCTACCTTCGACAAAAAAACACATTGCATTATCGTTTTTGTAGCCGTTGATGAAAATGGAAAGAAATTACCCGTACCAAAATGGATTCCCGAAACCGATGAAGAAAAGCAGCAGGAACAGTACGCCAAGCGTTTGATGGAGCTGAGAACTCAGATAGAAGATGAAATGAAACCTTTCCTGTAAAATGCATAGAAAAGATTTCATAAAACTTTCATCGTTGGGATTTTTGGGATTATATTCCTGCGGGATTTCTAATTTAAAAAACAAAGAAAAAGCATTGGCTATTCAGTTATACACCATTCGTGATGCTATTTCAGAAAATTTGGAACAAGCTTTAGAAAAACTTGCTTCATTAGGCTTTAAGGAACTTGAAATCTATGGCTACAACGGCACTTTTTTCGGGAAAAGCAGAAATGAATTTAAAGTCCTGCTACATAATTTGGATTTAAAAGTTATTAGCTCTCATCATACAACCGGAATTCTTCATAATAACAAGGGAACATTGTTAAATAATTGGGAAAAAACTGTTGAAGATTTACATTTTATAGGATCAGAATATATGGTTTGCTCCTACCTTTTTCCTGAAGAAAGAACGGTAGATAATTATAAAAAACTACCCGGATTATTTGATAAATCGGGAGAAATTACAAAAAGCGCCGGAATTCAGTTTGCTTATCATAATCACGATTTTGAATTTGAAAAATTTGATGAGACGCAGAATATTTATGATTTTATTTTAAATAATACTTCCTCTGATCTGGTTAAAATGGAACTGGATCTCTACTGGATCGCAAAAGCCGGAATTGACCCTCTAACTTATTTTGAAAAATACCCGCAAAGATTTCCATTGTGGCATGTGAAAGACATGAAAGCCGGAACAAAAAACTTTGCAGAAATCGGTAATGGAACCATTGATTTTAAAAGAATTTTTAATGCTAAAGAAAAAGCAGGTCTTCAACATTGGTTTCTCGAACAGGATTCCAGCGACAAAGATATGTTTGAAAGTATTCGCATCAGCCGTGATTTTATTACTAAAAACGATTTCTTTTTAAAATAATTTTTATATTTGTAACGTAAAAAAGGAAATGGTGTTCTTCCTTACCCAACCGCTTCTTCAAAAAGCTGATGACGCCTGATTAAAAAAATTATTAACAGTAATTTAATCAGGAAAATTATGTCTCAACATCCAAAAAATTTTAACCGAAAAACAAAAATTAAGGTTCGTTTTTTCTTTCGGAAATATCCTGCATTATTATACGTTGTCAGATGGTTTTCGATTAGTATTATCATCGGGCTGCTTGTAGGTACTGCTTCAGCAATTTTTCTAGAATCATTGTCATGGGCAGCGAATGTGAGAGAGGCACACATCTGGATTATCGCTTTTCTTCCGCTTGCAGGATTAGCGGTTGGAATGTTATATTATTATTACGGAAAAGATGTCGAGGCAGGAAATAACCTACTGATTGAAAATATTCATGATCCGGGCAAAGCAACTATTCCTTTCAAAATGGCACCTTTTGTTTATCTGGGGACTGTTGTCACGCATTTTTTCGGTGGATCTGCAGGTCGCGAAGGTACGGCGCTGCAAATGGCAGGAGCCATTTCAGACCAGTTTACCCGTCTGTTAAGACTCGATAAGAATGAAAGAAAAGTTCTTATTATTTCAGCGGTGGCAGCAGGTTTCGGTTCTGTTTTCGGGACACCTTTAGCCGGAGCGGTTTTCGGACTGGAAGTTTTTTTAATCGGTAAAATACGCTATAACGGTATTTTTCCTGCTTTTGCCTCTGCTATTTTGGCAGATCAGGTTACAAAACTCTGGAAAGTAGGGCATACTCACTATCATATTGATTTTATCCCCAAAATTGAGTTTTTACCATTCATCTACTGCATTATTGCAGGAATAATTTTCGGGATATGCGCTGCTGCTTTTAGTAAAATGCTTCATCAGACAAGTTTTATTTTCAAATCAAAAATATCTTATCCTCCACTTCGGCCTCTTGTAGGCGGAATAATTGTTGCCAGCGCAGTTTTTATCATGGGCACAACGAGGTATATCGGACTAGGAATTCCTGTTATTGAAGAAGCTTTCGGAAAACAGCTTCCTTTATATGATTTTGCATTAAAAATGATTTTTACGGTGATTACACTTTCCGCAGGTTTCAAAGGCGGCGAGGTTACTCCATTGTTCTTCATAGGTGCTACATTGGGAAGTGCTTTATCGCTGGTCATTCCGCTTCCTTTCGGATTATTGGCCGGAATGGGTTTCGTAGCTGTTTTTGCAGGGGCCACCAATACTCCATTAGCCTGCACATTGATGGGAATCGAGTTATTTGGTGCTGAATGTGGTGTATATGTGGCAATTGCGTGTATTGTATCTTATTTATTTTCAGGAAACAACAGTATTTATACAAAGCAGAAAATCGGAGAAGCCAAGAACAGCAGATTCAGCGATCTTACCAATAAGAGTTTTGAAGATTTATAATAGACTATCTGGTTACAGTGATCTTAAAGTAAATTTGTATCTTTAATTATGTTCGATTACAGATTAAAAGTTTTCCATACCGTAGCCTCCCGACTAAGTTTTACTAAAGCTTCGGAAGAGCTAAATATTTCACAACCTGCTGTTACTAAACACATTAAGGAAATAGAAAATCAGCTTAACAATAAATTATTTGACAGAAATGGAAACTCTATTCAGCTGACAGAAAGCGGTAAAATTTTATTTGAATATGCAGAAAAAATAAGGAATATTTACCGTGACCTGGAATTTGATATCCATCAGATTAATCAGCAATATAAAGGAAAGCTCATTATCGGAGCCAGTACAACTATAGCACAATATATCTTACCTGAAATACTGGCTACATTCAAGTCTTACTATAAAGATATCCGGATCGAACTGATTGCTCACAATACGGAAATGATCTCGGAACTACTTAAAGATGGAAAAATTGACCTGGGAATCATTGAAGGAGAGTCTCAATCCAATTATTTTGATTATAAAAAATTTAAAAAAGATGAAATCGTTCTTGTTGCAAAGGCAAGTCATCCTTTAGTTCATAAAACGATGAATTTACAGGATCTGTACTCGATTGATTTAGTGTTCAGAGAGTATGGTTCTGGATCATTAGAATTTATTCAGAACCGTCTTAAAGAAAGAGGAATTATCACAGATGAACTTAATATTGTGATGCAACTGGGAAGCAGCGAGAGTATTAAAAATTATCTTTTGCACTCAGAAAGTATGGCTTTTCTTTCAATCAGCACTGTTTTGAATGAATTGAAAAACAACATTATGAGTGTTATCGATATTAAAAACTTCAGCATAGAAAGAGATTTTCATTTTATTCTTCGAAAAGGTGAACAATCTGATCTTATAAAACTTTTCTTAAAATTTGTAAACAGGAACTGATTCAGTATAACAAAAAGTTATTCGAGATAACAAAATACGATTTACTTTGTTATCATTATTTGTAGAATTTTGGAAATAATTTAATGTTTTACAAATGAAAAAGTTAATTCAAAATGAAAGTTTAAGTAAAATAATTTTTATTCTTTTATCTATTGTATGTCTTATGCCTTTTGTTTCTTCACCAGTTGCCTTGCTTTTAGGATTTGTTTTGGTAGTGATTATTGGAAACCCTTTTGAGAAAAGTCTACACAGATATATTCATCTATTGCTACAGATTTCTATTGTTGGCTTGGGCTTCGGTTTGAAGCTAAATGAAGCACTGGAAGCAGGAAAATCAGGATTTATTCTAACCTTAATCAGTATTTCTACAGTAATGGTGCTGGGATATGCCGGCGGAAAACTATTAAAAATTGAACGACCACTGTCTTTTTTAATTTCTGCAGGAACAGCAATTTGTGGCGGAAGTGCTATTGCAGCAGTATCTCCTATCATCAAGCCTCAACCTAAACAGATCTCTCTTGCGCTCGCCATTGTCTTTACTCTGAACTCGGTTGCTTTGTTTTTATATCCGGCAATCGGGCATATTTTGCATCTCACACAACAGCAATTCGGATTATGGTGTGCTATCGGAATTCATGATACCAGCTCAGTTGTCGGGGCCGCCTCCCGATTTGGAAATGAAGCTTTAAAAATTGCAACAACAGTAAAACTAGCAAGAGCTTTGTGGATTATTCCTGTATCATTATTGACGATGTTTATTTTCAGAAATAAAGAATCGAAAATCAAAATCCCTTGGTTTATAGGGTATTTCATTCTGGCAATTTTGCTGAATACTTATTTTCCTTTTATTAGCCTATTCAGCTCCGGAATCACTGTTATGGCAAAGGCTGGCTTGAATTTAACGCTTTTCTTTATTGGGTCTACACTTTCTATTAAGTCTTTAAAAACGATTGGATTTAAACCTTTGGGATTTGCTGTTTTTCTTTGGATTTTTATCAGCATCGGAAGTTTGCTGTATATTCTAAATCTGGGCTAAAATTGTATAAATGTCTTCTTCCCTAGCCTCGATTGCAGCAATTGTTTGAGCTCATTTTAATTATTTTAGGGTTTCGGCGGCTTCGCCGCCGAAACCCTAAAATAATTAAAATAGCGAGTGCGGAAAGCGAGAAAAAGCTCCTGAAAAAATTAAAAAAATGGTATAAATTTAAGATCAATAGATATAAACGACAAAAACCTTCCGGAGAACCAAAAGGCTTTTGCATATTAAATGTGGAAATGTTTATTTCTGATTGAAATAATTTCTTAAATTGTCTGATGGCATGTATAAACCTGCGGACAAGCAATGTACTGAACACAGTACTTCGGACCTGTTACCGATCCTGAACAGCTGCATCCACAAAGTGAAAGATCAGGTGTTCCGCTTGCTCCTCCTGTAATGTTTTTAAGATCAGCTTTTTTTAATTTTGTGGCATTTTTCAAAAAATTTTTCATTGTGATTTGGATTTAAAGATTATATATTTTAATTACAATTTCAAAGTTAAACAAATATTAATTATTCAACGCATAATTTAATATTAAATTTCATAATTTATTTATTGTGTTCCACTTATTATTAGTATAACGGAAAACTTTGTTTAAATATTTCTTAAACACCAATATTATTCTGTGAACTCGAGATCCTTGTTATGAGTTTCGGATATGGTATATGACGAATAGAACGCAAGACCGAATACGATAATTCCCACCAACGCAGCACTCATAATCACCGAAAAATCATTTTTAAAGAAATCAAATGCTAAGATCATTACGGGAACAAGTCCCCTAACCATATTCGGAACGGTAGTAGTAGCTGTATTTCTGATATTTGTACCGAACTGCTCTGCCGCTAAAGTAACGAACATCGCCCAGTAACCTGTTCCCAAGCCCAGCCATACACAGAAAATGTAATACTTTTTCTCGGTATCTGTATTTCCAAAAAGCATGATGGCTACGCCGATAATGGTAAAAACCAACATATAAAAAATAGCCATTTTACGGGATTTTAAAAGATGTGAAATAAATCCGCTCGCAAGGTCACCTATAGAAATCCCAATATAAGCCCACATAATTGCTTTTCCCGGATTGAGTTCTTTTATTCCAAGTTCGGGAGCAAACTGATTAGCGAGAACCGCCAGAATTCCGATACAGTACCACGTCGGCAATCCAACAGCAATGCATTTTAAATATCTTACTAAACGGTTTTTATTGGTAAAAAATGAAAGAAAATTTCCTTTGGCAACGGATTTATGTTCCATATTTTTATAAATCCCTGATTCGGATACGCTGATTCGCAGGAACAATAATAAAATTCCAAGAACTCCTCCGATGATGTAGGAAATATTCCAGCCGCCGGATAATTCTACGGTTAATTGCGCTACGACAGCACCCATCAATCCAAAACCTGCTACGACAGAAGTACCGATTGCTCTTAAATTCTTTGGCAAACTTTCAGAAACCAGTGTAATTCCGGCTCCCAGTTCGCCGGCAAGACCAATTCCTGCAATGAATCTTAGGGCGGCATATTGATATACGAGATGCGTTTGAGGAAAATGCGGCAAAAATCCGCAGGCAATATTAGCAAGAGAATATACCAGAATTGATCCGAAGAGTACAGACAGCCTTCCTTTCTTATCACCGAAAATCCCCCAGAATATCCCGCCAATCAACAGCCCGATCATTTGTGCATTGAGAATAAAAGTCCCGTCTGTATCAGGATTTAAACCTAATGCTTTTAAACTCGGGATTCTGACAATACCAAACAGCAATAAATCATAAATATCGACAAAGTAACCTAAAGCTGAAATAATAACAGGAATTGAAAAAATGTATTTCAGTTTTGAAGATAGGGAAAACTCTTGCATTTTCTATTTTTAATTTTGCTAAAAATAAAAAACCTTTCAATTTCTTGAAAGGTTTTTATGAAATATCTTTTTTTGATTGTTATCTCGCAATATTTACGGCTCTTGTTTCCCTGATTACGGTTACTTTTACCTGTCCCGGATAAGTAAGCTCATTCTGAATTTTTTCAGAAATGTCATAAGACAGTTGGGAAGCGACTTCATCATTTACTTTACCGCTTTCTACCATTACTCTTAATTCTCTACCTGCCTGGATCGCATAAGCTGATGAAACTCCATCAAAGCTTAATGCTGCAGATTCAAGATCTTTTAATCTTTGGATATAAGATTCGAGAACCTGTCTTCTAGCGCCCGGTCTTGCTCCGGAGATCGCATCTGCTACCTGAATAATAGGTGACAATAGTGATGTCATTTCGACTTCATCGTGGTGAGCTCCGATAGCATTTACTACTTCTGCATTTTCACCGTATTTCTCAGCCCACTGCATACCCAATAAAGCGTGAGGAAGTTCAGATTCCTGCTCAGGAACTTTTCCGATATCGTGCAATAAACCTGCTCTTTTCGCTAATTTTACATTTAATCCTAACTCAGCAGCCATGGTTGCAGCAATGTTTGCAACTTCTCTGGAGTGCTGTAATAGGTTTTGTCCGTAAGAAGAACGGTATTTCATTCTACCTACGATTTTAATTAATTCCGGATGTAATCCGTGTATTCCCAAATCAATGATCGTTCTTTTACCTACTTCAATGATCTCTTCTTCAATCTGTTTTCTTGTTTTTTCAACAACCTCTTCAATTCTTGCCGGGTGAATTCTTCCGTCTGTAACCAGTCTGTGAAGTGATAATCTTGCGATCTCTCTTCTTACCGGGTCAAAACAAGAAAGAAGAATAGCTTCCGGAGTATCATCTACGATAATTTCTACGCCTGTTACTGCTTCCAGCGCACGGATATTTCTACCTTCTCTACCGATAATTCTACCTTTTACTTCGTCAGATTCTATGTTGAAAACCGATACTGAATTTTCAATCGCCTGCTCCGTACCAATTCTCTGAATTGTCTGGATCACGATTTTTCGTGCTTCACTTTTAGCATTCAGCTGCGCTTCTTCCATAATGCTCTGAACATGTGCCTGAGCTCTTGTTTTTGCTTCAGCTTTCATAGTTTCTACCAATTCTGCTTTTGCTTCTTCAGCTGTATAATTGGAGATTTTTTCAAGAACTTCAACCTTTTTAGCGGTAGCAACATCCAGTTCGTGCTGTTTTCTTTCTAGAATTTCAGCTTTTTTGGCATAATCTGCGATTTGCTTATCCAGATCTTTTTCAAGTTTTCCGGCTTTACTCAGTTCGTCATTAAGCTTATGTTCCTTATCCTTAATTCTCTTTTCAATCTCCTGCATTTTCTTTTCACGCGCCTGAATATCTGCATCATGCTGTGATTTCAGTTCCAGAAATTTTTCCTTTGCCTGAAGGTTTTTTTCTTTTTTTATGGATTCGGCTTGTACATTGGCTTTTTCTATAAGATTTTCGGCATTTTTCTTTGCATCATCTATAATAAATTTTGCCTTAGTATTCAGTGAACTTTTGGAGAAAAACACTCCTGCTGCAGCTCCGATTACCAGGCAAACAATGCCGACTATAACTTCTATCATAATTTATATCGAGTTTTAATTGTATTTACATAAAAAAGCCCACAATAATCCAGAGATTGAGAGTAAACTCCTAATCAACACGATTTGAACTGATTTCCACTGTCTGTAATCCGGACGAACCGGCACGCCATTCAATGGACATTTGTTCGGTAATTGTTTAGCGTTGAGTTTACCTTTAATGTGTTAGAATTATTGTAGGCAGCATTTTTCGGGAAAAAAAATCTATTTCCCTGTTTCATTCAACGATTGATTGATTTTGGCTAATCTTTCGTTGGTAGATTGTATTGTTTTATCGTAGTTCATAGACACCACTTCTGCATTGGTTCCCAGTTTCAGGGCACACATAGCCAAAGCATCCTGTTTGTCTCTCACATCGAAATTCTGTTCAAAATCTTTAATCATATTTTCAATCTGCTTCCCGACCTTACGCAGAGTTTCTTCTTCTGCTGCCGGTACGTTCAGCGGATACACCCTTCCTGCAATGTTGATGGTTATTCTTCTTACCTCCATTATAATCCACTGTTTTGAAGCTGTGCAATACAGAAATCTATTTCCTTCACCAATCTGTTGATGTGATTTTTCATCAACCTGTTATGTTCAGGGTTTCCTGATATTGCTGAATAAAGTTTTATATTTTTTTGTTCTTCTGCTAATACCTGATTTTTCTTTCTTTCCTCATCATATTTCTTCTTCAGGTCTTCATGCTCAATATTTAATTCCGAGAACCTTTCAGTAAGATTTTTATAATTCTTTTGTAATAATAAAATCTTTTTCTCTAATTCTGAAAAATTATTTTCTAAATCTTGAAGCATTTCAGGTTTTGTATATTCTAACTAGTAGCAAAAATAACAAAATATTAACACTAACAAAAATAAAAGTCTCTATATTTTGTATTCAAAAGGAAAAGGAGACACAAAATGCATCTCCTTTCCATATTTCGTAATATTTTTCTTATTCAAATTTCAATACAAAGAATATTGCGCGGGTTTGCAATGTAGACATTGCTGATGTCCAGTAAGGAGGTGTAGTTGCGTTATCTGCCACAATTTCATTATTCATGATAAATGTACCTCTCACTGCCGGAGTAAGTTTAAACTTGTTGAAGTAAAACTGTATTCCCATTTCTGCAGACCATGCAAAATTGTGAGTCGTAGATCTGAAAACCTGTTGTAAATTATCGTCCGTAGAGTCTGAATTTGACTGTAGGTTAACAATATAATTTACCCCTGCAGCAACATACGGTCTGGAGTTATACCATCTTTGTCCGTGGAATTCGAGCAATACAGGAACATCTACCAACGTAGTTTTAATATCTCTTACTTTATCTTTGTCTGTTAAAGGAATAGGTATAAATGGATCGTTTGTCAAAGTACCTGCTGCATATTGATCGTTCGACTGCGTCTCGAAAGTCAACTGTCTCTGGCCGAACTGTAACCCTGGTTCCAATCTTAAGTCCAGATAATCGTTTAGCCTCCATTTTGCGATCAACCCCGCACCGAAACTGTAACTTTCTTTGGATGTAACAAGATTGTGATTATTATCCATACCATATCTAGGATCCAAAACGATACGGTAGTCTAGTCTGTTACCACTCAGATAAAAACCCCAGCTGAATTTCTGTTCGTCGAAATCTTCCAACTTATCCATTCTGTTTCGGGTTCTGAATTGCGCGTTTGCTAACACTGCAACATTTACTGAGGCTAAAACCAGTGCTCTTAATAAAAATTTATTCATAGGTTACTTTGTTGCTTTATAAATTGTGGCTATACCTAAACTTAGTTTTTTATATTCAACTTTTTTAAATCCTGTATCTAAAAGAATTTGTCTCATCTTTTCCCCGAAAGGAAAAGCATTTACAGAATCCGGAAGGTATGTGTACGCCCTATTATCCTTAGAAACCAGTCTGCCGATGGCAGGTAATACATTTTTGAAATAAAACATATAAAATGGCGCCAAGAAACCCTCAACCTTTGAAAACTCCAGTATATAAACACTTTTGTTATCTTTAACAACTCTTCTCAATTCTGCCAAACCTTTGGTAAGGTTTTCAAAATTCCTCACTCCAAATGCAACGGAAACTGCATCGAATCTATTGTCCTCGAAAGGTAAATTCTCAGCATCTCCTTTTTGCATGGAAATTTTGCCGTCTAATTTAAGTTTTTTTATTTTAATAACGCCAACATTTAACATTTGTTGCGATAAATCTAATCCGATCACCTTAGAACCTGTTCCCTTTTCAATTGTAATGGCAAGATCTCCCGTTCCTGTAGCCACATCAAGTACTTCCTGTGGGTTGTCGTTTTTCATCCATTTCACCAAAGTATTCCTCCATAAAACATCTATTTTCATGGACAAAACATGATTCAGGAGATCATATTTCGGTGCAATATTGTCGAACATATCTTCTACCTGACTCTTTTTGGTTGCTTCAGAGTTGTAGGGCGTAATTTTGGTAATATCTTTTGTCAAAACTTAAAACTTATAATATTCGTTATAATAATTCAGGTAATCCTGTTTTCTGAAAATTTTCGATCTGGATTCTACTTTCTGGATGTTTTTTATCACTTTATCGTAATCTTCGTCTACGTTATAATAAAAATCATCCGTAAACAATTTATTGAAATGTCTTGCTCCACCAAAGTATGCTTTTCCGTCGATCATAGTCTTATCCAATGCCAAAAGTAGTGAATCTTTCTTAAGATTGTACCCATAGTATTGGTCATTGATGTAATAATCCTGATGGGCAATATTAATAAGACCCCGAACTTTATTCACCTCGAAAGCAGAATCAAAAAGTAATTTTTTATTCTGGTCAAAAACCTTAATTGAGTTTTTACCTTTATTCAAATCCACAGGAACAGTCTGGCCTGCAGCAATTGTTCCTTCTGCACCGTTATTTATTTTATAGTAATACGTGTTGGGAGTGGGATTATCTACAACGTAATAATTCTTTTTGGCCAAAAGAAAGAAGTAAACCCCAAAGGCAAAGATAACCGCCACAATGGCAATCAGTAAGCCTTTTAAGGATGGATTGTTTTTCATAGGATTGTAAAGTACAATTTTTGCAAATTTAATAATATTTTTAATTCTCTGTTATTAATATTAATTATTAACTTTGCATCTTTAAAAAATCATTTAAACGAATGCCGAATACGATCATTATTGGTTCTGGATCTTATCTTCCCAGCAGAATTATCGGGAGAGACTATTTCTTAGGTTCAGATTTTTATACTGAAGACGGGGTGAAAATTGATAAGCCTGCTGAAGAAACTATTGCAAAATTTGTAGAAATTACAGAGATAGAAAACAGAAGATTCATAGAAGATGATCTATCCAATTCTCAAATAGGTTATGAAGCTGCAAAAATTGCTATTGAAGACGCACAAATAGATCCGGAAGAGCTTGATTATATTATTTATGCAAGTAATTTTGGGGAAGTTACAGTACACGGATACGCAGATTTTATGCCGACGATGGCCGCAAGAGTAAAGAATAAATTAGGTATCAGAAACAGAAAATGTATCACCTACGATATGCTGTTCGGATGTCCGGGATGGGTAGAAGGAATGATTCTGGCTGATAATTTAATAAAAGCCAACGTTGCCAAGACCATTCTTGTAATCGGTGCTGAAACACTAAGCAGAGTAACAGATCCTCACGACAGAAACAGAATGATCTTTGCAGACGGAGCCGGAGCAGTTGTCGTAAAGGCTACAGAAGAGGAAAATGTAGGAATTATCGCTCACAATACGATTTGTGATAATGGTATTGAGTTAGATTATCTTGCCAACGGCCCATCTATCAACAAAGAATCAGATCAAAGCCGTTTATTCGTAAGAATGCAGGGAAGAAAAATCTATGAATACGCTCTTAAAAATGTTCCTGCAGCCATTAAAGAAACCATCGAAGACGCAGGTCTTTCTATTGAAGACATCAACAAAATCCTGATTCACCAGGCAAATGCTAAAATGGATTACGCCATGATCGAAAGACTTCATAAACTTTATGACGTTAAAGATTACGATCATTCTATATCTCCAATGACAATTCAGGACTTCGGAAACTCTTCCGTAGCAACAATTCCTACGATGTATGATTTAATAATTAAAGGAAAAATGGACGGTCATTCGTTTAAAGAAAAAGGTAACATTGTGATGACTTCGGTAGGTGCCGGAATGAACATCAATGCTATTGTTTACAGATTTCCTTAATAGTATTTAATAAAAAAATATAAAAAGCACAGGGAAGTTATTTTCTTTGTGCTTTTTTTTAAACCGATTATGCAAAGAAACTTTTTAATTATTGCAGCTATCTTCCTTTTTTTGGAAGTATATATTTATCAGGCAATCAGAACTCTTACAGATAATTTCTGGATAAGAATCGGCTACTGGGCAATTTCTCTTGCGGTGTATGCGTTTTTCGCGTACGAGATCACGCATTTCAGCAAAGCAGACAGAAGTATGATGAGGGTACAGATCATGATATCACTTTTTCTGATATTTATTCTTCCTAAAATCTTTGTTGTTTTGTTTCTGCTGATAGATGATATCATCAGAATCTTTGGTTATCTTATCGGTTTAGCAGGGTCTTCAGAAAATCATTTCCCTGAAAGAAGAAAGTTTTTAAGCTTAGTTGGTTTAGGTCTCGGAGGTGTTCTTTCCGCTCTATTCATAGATGGAATCACATTCGGGAAATACCGTCACAAAGTAAGAAAAGTGAGAATCAATTTTGCTAATCTTCCTAAAAGCTTCAAAGGATATAAAATTATTCAGATTTCAGACGTTCACAGCGGCAGTTTCTCTGATCCTTCAAAATTAGAACACGCCATCAATCTTATCAATGAACAAAAACCTGATCTGGTTTTATTCACCGGAGACATGGTAAATAATGTAGCCGAAGAGTTTAAGCCATTTATTCCGCTCTTTTCAAAAATCAAGGCAAAAGATGGGAAATTCGCAGTGCTTGGTAACCATGACTATGGCGATTACGTTAAATGGACCTCACCAGATGAAAAGAAACAAAACCTTGATACGTTGATCGATTACGAAAGACAAGCCGGCTTTGATATGTTACGAAACGAACACAGGATTATTGAGAAAAACGGTGAACGACTATACATTCTGGGTGTTGAAAATTGGGGACTGAAGCCTTTTCCACAATTCGGAAGATTAGACGACGCGCTTATAAATGTTCCGGAATCCGCTACAAAGATCCTGATGAGTCACGACCCTACCCACTTCGATTATGTTGTAAAAAAGCACCCCGGAAACGTCCATCTGACACTTTCAGGACATACACACGGAATGCAGTTCGGCCTTGATCTTAAAAATGTAAAATGGTCTCCGGTTCAGTATAAATATCCAAAATGGGCAGATTTATATGAAAGTGAAGGGAAAATGCTGTACGTAAACAGAGGTTTTGGCGTTTTAGCTTACCCTGGAAGAGTCGGTGTTTTGCCTGAAATTACGCTTTTTGAGTTGGCTTAATTTTTAATACTCTCCCAGATAAGGCAGATTTAGCAGATGTTCATGGATATTTTTTATACCAGAAATATATTTTATTTTTTAAACGCAAACATCTGCGAAATCTGCCTTATCTGCGATAGCAAAAAAACATTATATAAATCCATAAAATCTTGGGAATTATAAAGAATTTAAAAAATATAATCTTTCATGCGGGAAGTAGCCATTTCTTTTTCGTTGATCCACCTAAGGAGGACATCCAGTTTGTCCTCCATTTTTTTGCCTGAATTAAACCTTCTGTGCACAGGAACATCAAAATGATACTTGCCAAAATCGGTAAACTGCCAGGAATTCAAATAAATCAAAACAAAATCATCATTCTTTAGTGTTTCAAAAACCATATTCTTGTAATATTTCATCGGCAACAGCTGAAATATAAAATCATTATAAGGCAACTGACTGTACGGGGAAATACTTTCCGGAACAATGCTTAATCCATTTTCCTCAACAATATCCGTCGCCCTTTTCAACCGTTTAAATGGAAAAAGAATATCAGCATTATCGATATTTGAAACATAATTAAATTCCATCAGCTTTAAACTTTCATGAGCAATTTTAAGATCTTTCTGACGAATTCCTTTGATTTGCTTTTCCAGTAAATCCTGAATATTTTTTTTAACAACTTCAATTTCTCCGGGATCCGACTTCTGATTATAAAAAGCAATTTCATGCCCTTTGGATGAAATTGCTTTTAGTAAATCACGAAGTTTTTCAGCAATGGAAATCTCAACGAAAAAGCTCGCTTTTATATCATAAATATCCAAAATTCGGACAATAGCTTTTGTATTTTCTATTGATATTTTCAACCGCTCTTCATCAGAAACACTGACTCCAGTTTTACATTCTGCTTCAATTGTAATGATGTTGAACGTTAATAATATCATATCAATTTAATTTTAGATAAAATTTAAAAATACTTATTAATCAGATGTTAACACTAAATCTATTTAAAGTATAACTTTATATAACGTTATTACTTATTTAACTTCACTTTGAGGTTTTTAATCATGTCTTTTGTCATTTCAGAAATCCCGAAATTATAAGTCAGACCCCAGTCTTTTTTCGCCACAGAATCATCAATAGAAGCAGGCCACGAATCTGCAATTTGCTGTCTGAAATCCGGCTTATAATCAATCTCAAAATCCGGTATTTCTTTCTTGATTTCTTCAGCAAGTTCTTTTGGAGTAAAGGACATTCCTCCCAAATTATAAGAAGAACGAACACTAAGATTTTCTTTCGGAGCTTCCATTAATTTCAAGGTTGCATTGATCGCATCATCCATATACAACATCGGCATTCCTGTATTTTCAGAAATGAAGCTGGTGTATTTCCCCTCCTCTATGGCTTCATAAAAAATCTCAACGGCATAATCTGTTGTACCTCCGCCCGCTGGTGTTTTCCATGAAATCAATCCGGGATAACGGATACTTCTAACATCTACCCCATGTTTATCAAAATAATATTCGCACCATTTTTCTCCAGCCATTTTAGATATTCCGTAAACAGTAGTCGGGTTCAGTACCACATCCTGCCCTACATTCTCTTTTGGAATTCCTTTTCCGAAAACAGCAATTGAACTAGGCCAGAAAATCTTCTGAATAAGACCTTCTTTTGCCATTTCACAAAAATGAAGAAGTGGTTCCAGGTTAAGTTTCCATGCAAAAATCGGCTGCTTTTCCGAAGTACCTGATAGCAAAGAGGCTAAATGATAAACAGTCGTGATCTCATAATCCTTTATGATCTGCCTTACCAGCTGGGTATTTGTAACATCCATTCTTTCGTAACTACCTGCAGAAGTAATTCCCTTTTGCCATCTGTCGAGCCCTGAAGCCACTACATTTTCTGCTCCGTGAATTTCAACGAGTCTGTTGGTAAGTTCCGTACCGATCTGTCCTAGTGCACCTGTAATAAGTATTCTTTCCGTGTGGGATTCCATTTTTGATTTTTATTAGTTGATAAAAGCAAAAGTAAATATTTTAAAGCCTATCTTAAAACAAAATTGCAAAATGGATTACAAAATTCGCTATTCAAAAAGATTATCATTTCATATATTCCATTTACTCCCACATTTTCAGCATTATATACAGAACACCAATATTTTTACAAGATAAATGATGAATTAATCATGCGAGTAAAGTTGAAAGAAAATATTTAGGGAGACATTTTACTGACATTTGTCATATCAAACAATAAATTTTTCATAATTTTCGATCCTCAAAAATAACTTCATTGAAATCAAAAAAACTTTATCAGCAACTATATGTGCAGGTCGTTATAGCCATTATTGCCGGGATTCTTTTAGGAAAGTTTTATCCTGAAATCGGTGAAAAGATGAAACCTCTCGGCGATGGATTCATCAAATTAGTGAAAATGATTATTGCGCCGGTGATTTTCATTACCCTTACCTTAGGCATTGCCCACATGACGGATCTTAAAAAGGTAGGCAGAATTGCGGCAAAGGCTATGATTTATTTTTTAACATTTTCAACACTGGCTTTAATTATCGGACTTATTGTAGGAAATGTAATACAACCCGGCCATGGACTCAATATAGAACCTTCTACCCTTTCCGGAGATGTTTCCCAGTATCAGCAGAAGGCCCATGAGTCTACGCTTACCGGATTTATTATGAATATCATCCCGGAAACTCTTTTTAGTCCACTCGTGGGAGAAAATATCCTTCAGGTGTTGCTGGTAGCTATTTTAATGGGTGTCGCTTTGGTTTTAACAAAAGAAAAAAGCCATAAAGTAACAGCGTTCTTACAGGATCTCTCGACACCGGTTTTCAAAATTGTGCATATGCTGATGAAGCTGGCTCCTATCGGGGCATTTGGAGCGATGGCTTTTACTATTGGAAAGTACGGACTGCATTCTGTTCTGAATCTCATCTTCCTGGTCGGTACTTTTTATATCACATCGGCACTCTTTGTTGTGCTGGTACTTGGAGCTGTTGCCTGGTACAATGGTTTTAATATTTTTAAACTAATGTATTTCCTGAAAGAAGAACTTTTGCTTGTATTAGGAACCAGCTCTTCCGAATCTGCCCTCCCGGGAATTATGGAAAAACTCGAAAAAGCAGGTTGCTCAAAAACAATTGTAGGACTTGTAGTTCCTACAGGATATTCGTTTAATCTTGACGGAACCAATATTTATATGACGTTGGCTTCCCTGTTTATTGCGCAGGCTCTGAATATACATTTACCTATCGAAAAACAGATCATGTTGCTTTTAGTAGCTATGCTTAGCTCAAAAGGTGCAGCAGGTGTTACAGGTGCCGGTTTTGTAACATTAGCGGCGACATTAGCAGTTGTTCCCGAAATTCCGATTGCGGGGATGACTTTAATTCTGGGTATCGATAAATTCATGAGCGAATGCCGTGCATTAACCAATGTAATCGGAAATTCCGTAGCAACAGTGGTCGTTGCAAACTGGGAAAAACAACTGGATAAAAAACAGCTGCAATACTGCCTGGATTATCCCAACGATGTCGAAAAGAAGCTGGAAGTCTGAGAAATCATCACCTACATTCCTCATACTTATGGTACTAAAAGGTTCGTCCGAATGGCATTGAACGGAAAATACTGATGGCATTGAACGGACAGTACGTATGGCACCGTTCGGTTTGGCTGCTTTAGTTTGCTGTTATCTGTGAACTTCTGCTGTTCAGTTTCCGGCGAAAAGTGTATTATATTAAAATATTCAGGCTCGAAGGAAGCACTTTTACGTGTATGGGAGACTTTATTTTATTGAATTCACCATCAAGATGCCAGTTTTTTGTATTGACTTTAAATTCAATTTCCGACACCGGAAGATAGGTAATATAATCATCATCCTTCAGCTTTTTAGTAAACATTCTGAAGGCGAAAAGCGGAGAGTATGTCAGAGGAAACTTTTTAACGAGAACCATATCTACCAGTCCGTCACTTTTACTTGCATTAGGTGCAATGTATGCATTATTCCCAAACTGCCGCGTATTGGCGATATTCACCATCAGATATTTCCCGTTGTATTCCTTATATTTTTCATCAAAGAACTTGACCTTGATGGGTTTATAGCTGAAAAATGTTTTAAGGGAAACTTTGATATAATTTTTAAAACCACGGTTAGTTTTCTCGAATTCCTTCACCACTTTTCCGTCGAATCCTGTTCCGGAAACATTAATAGAAAGCCGGTCATTAATGGTAAATGTATCGATCTTGCGGGATTTTTTTGCATTCAGCTTTTCCAGAAGTTCATCCAGGTTTTTACTGAATTTTGTTTCATTGGAAAAGCCATTGCCCGATCCGGCAGGAAAAATAGCAAGGATTTTTTCTGTATTAATAAGATTTCTCGCCACGGTAGAGATTGTTCCGTCTCCTCCTATGGCTACAAAAATATCAATCTCATGAAAATGCTTCTGAATAAAATCGTCGGTTCCCAAAATAGATTCCGAAATATAATATAAAGGATTCTGAACTTTGGCTTTCAGCTCATTGAGAAACGGCTGATAGTTCTTTTTGGCCGAAAAAGGATTAATGATAAAGGCTACTTTTTCCATTAACGCAAAATTAAAAAATGCTTCCTTATCAGAAAGCATTAAATTCAATTAATTTTCATTCTCCTAGCAAAATCAGGTTGTATATACCCGCTAAGATCTTTCCATGATACGGTGAGAATAATATCCCCGATATCGTAATCATGGCTGATTTCATTCATATTATAATGGAAATACAAATTAAAATCATCAAAATAAAAGTTTTGGGTTACCGGAAACGTAACGGCAGAGAGCAAGTTGTAAGCTCCTCTGTCATAAGTTTTAATCTGCTGCATCATTGCTGTCCTCTCAAGGCTTAGTTTCAAAATTCTTCTTATAGTCTCTTCAGACAACACAAGAATATCTGAAAGTTTCAGTTTCTTCTTATTTTTAAAATCAAAAACTCTTTCTTCATAGTGGTAGCGGGACTTGCTTTCTATTCCCGACTGACTTTCATAATACTGAATAGAGACATAATTATTTTTGTTTGTGCGGACATTCATCTGTGAGATGTATGACCATTGCTGCTGTTCTTTTATTTCCGAAAGTCTGCCAGAATTCAGCACTCGGTCATAGACATCCTGCTTTTCATTTTTGAGGTAATCCTGAAGTCTGCTTTTAGAGAAATCCGATATGTTTTTGTCGGGATAAATTTCTTTAAGAAGATTTTCATCTTCAAAATCCGGGAACCATAAAAGCTTCGAAGAATAGCGCAACACCACCGAATCTGAAACCTTTAGCGTATCTTCTTCTATAACTGCATCGATCTTACTTCTCCCGTAACCGTTCTTATCAGCATTTTTCTTCTCGTTTCCAATTTCTTTACATCCCGCCAGCATCAGAAGCAGTGCGACAGCCCAAATAAGATATTTCTTTTTCATCGTTCATGTTTTAATTAATTTCTTAATCTACTGATTGATGCCCATTCTTTTTTTAAATTCAGGATTGATGGTATCTTTCAACTCTTCCCAGGAAATCGGGATGGCAATGTCACCTGCTGCATATGCTGCAATTTCGTACGGGCTATAATGGAAATACAGATTTTTTTCATCAAAATAGAAATTGCCCGTAGCCGGAATTACATCTACCAAAAGCATTTCGGAATTATTTACCTTTCCGTTGGAGTCTGTGGTTCCGCTATTGATCTTGTTGATATTTTTCATCAGTAAAGCTTCAATTTTTGCTTTCGGCATAGACGTTATATCTTTAAGCTCAAGCTTTTTATTGTTTTTTAAATCAAAAACTCTTTCTAAAAACCCATAATTTCCGTGAGCGCCGCCTTCGTATGAACTCCATAAATACTGAATATGCAAATAATCGTTGACTTTTGATTTTAGGCTCATTGTCATATCCGAATACCATTCCTGAGAAAAATTCATATCGGAGATCCAGTCTTTTGAATCTTTTTTAATCTTGCTGAAATATTCATTTTTATTATTTTCAAGCCAGCCTTTAAGGCCACTTTTCGAAAAGTCCTGAATATTTTTTTCTCCGAAATAAATGCTGTCTAGCAAATTTTTATTATTAATCCCCGGAAATACGAGCATTTTGGATGAATATTTAACGATTAATGAATCGCTAAGTTTTATAGAATCGTTCACTTTTACTGAATCTACACTTAATGTATTGACCTGAACGGTATCCTTTTTTACAGTATCGGCAGCATTATTTTCAGTTTTCTTACATGCTGAAACGGCAAATAGCGTTGAAAGTGCCAAAACGGCTATGGTGTTTCTCATAATTCTGATTTTCCTTCTTATATGCAAAAACCATTCAAATATTGAATGGTTTTATATTTATTTTAAAATTATGCTGCTTTTTTATTTCTTAACAAGGCTGATTACCTGATTCTCCTGTTTGGATGCTACCCCCCAGATTTGCTTAAATGCGGGATAATATTCCTTAGGATAGGTAGGACTCATCACTTTTGTGGTAGAAATAATTTCTATGGTATTTCCTTTTTTTTCGGCAAGATAGCTGTATTCGATTTCTTTATCGTCGGTTACGATTTTTTTATTTTTAGGCATTTCTTCAATAGTATATCCTTCCGGAATTTCCAGCGTAATTTTTTTTACTTTCGTAAACGGCGACGTAAAATCGATCATATACCTTCTTTCTTCGGTCTGATCAAATTCATTGGAATTTTTATTCAGGAAAAGCATAGGATTAATGATGATTTTCTTCCCGATCCTGTCAATAAGATTATCCGAAGAAAACTTCATGGTACTTTCAAAATCACCGTTTTCAGATGTTTTAGAATCAATATCCGTAAAGTCTATAGCAAAATTTTCCTTATACTGTTTCTTGTATTTATCGGCATTTTCGTCATAACTTTCTTTAGCAAACATAGCATACGTTCCTGTATCTTTATCAGAATAGTTCCCTGAAATGCTCCCGTCATCATTGATTTTTGCTGTAGCGGTAAGATATGTAAAACTCGTTTTCGCATTAACAAGGGAAAGCTGTTGTACTTTTTCTTTGGAAATCAGGATTCCAAACTGGTTCCAGTCTCTCGGTGGAAGCTGATCCATGGAAGATTGTTTTACCGTAGCATCAAAAAGGTGAAAACCATCTTTTGTCTGAACCGCCGCAATGACAAAATTCATATTAGACACGTTGGGAGACGCAATATTGATAAGTCCGTTGCTTACTGTTGATATGGTAAGAGGATCTGCTTTAAGACCTGCCTCACGAAGCATCATCACTAAAAAAAGATTGATCTCAGCAGCATTACCTGTTTTGGTTTCCAATATTTTTTTGATTCCATCTTCTACATAAATTCCTCTGTCTTTGTTCCATGTGAATGTATTTTTCACATAATCAAAAACAGCATTCGCCCTTTCAATCTCATTTGAAATTCCGGAAATATTAGGCGGCATATTGTCTTTGGCTAATCTGGTTTTCTTAAGTTCTCCACCAAAATCTTCGTCTTCGTAAAGACGTTCTTTTATCTGTTCCCATGATGATGAATAAAGCTTCAGCTCACGGTAATTGGTAGAATGAAGCTCTGCACTTATTTTGGTTCTGTAATTCCTGTCGTTGTTTACAAATTTTTCGGTTTTAAATGCTTTTAAATTTTCATATCCGAATCTGTACGTTCTGTAGTTCAGGCCATACATCATTCTGTCATCTACTTCTCTGTATTTAGGACTTAGAAAACCTGTATAATTCACATTGTAAGAAATATTCGAAGGGCTGTCAAGTACATATTCCGTGTACAGCGAAGGCGTATCGGTTTCAATTAAAATTTCAGGTACAATAAATAGAAACGGTGATGTCACTTCATACTGATATTCTATCACTGAACCATTCTTGACATTAGGAAAAGCAAATTTTGTAATGGAAACGTTTTTGCTTTCTTTACTTTTGTATTTTGAGCTTTTATCGACTTTAGTTGCAACGGAAGTCCCATTTTCGAGATTATAAGTAAAGGCTTTCATTTTAGAAAGTGTTTCCTGATTGCTTCCGTTTTGGTAAAGCGGGATCTCAAGATTCAGCCAGTCTTCAGCCTTGTCTTTATCATAGATTTTTACTCTGTAAAATGCTTGTTTAATAAGATTTCCTGTATTGTAATCGATGCTGAAATGCAAAGATTTATAAAGAATCTCAGCAGGTGCATTTTCATCCAGAGCAGATTTTTGTTTTGATAAATCTGCATCATTGAATTTTGGAGGATCAAGAAACTTATGTTTTTGAGCTTGCACAAAAAGCAAATTCATGGAGCAGAAAGCGATTAATAATATTTTTTTCATGTTAAATTTTAGATATTAAAATTTTTGAGTTGTCGATGCTAATAGTTTTTTTTCTGAAATTGACGTAATCGTTATATTTTTCTTTCGGATAAAGACCTTTATTGATACGAATGGTTCTGCTGACTTTCAAACCGTCACCGTTTTTTACAAAACTCAGCTTATATGTTCCGAATTCAGAATTCAGAACAACATTTTCTGGAAGCTCTTCTACTTTATAATTCTGTGGTAAAGTAAAGTTAATCTCATACTCATCTTCAAAAGACTGTCTTAGTTCAAAAGGCAATTCTCTATTGTCCTCTTTTTTATATACATTATCAGAGTAAATCGGGACTGCTCTGAAAATCATGCTGCTTCCCGCATTTTTAGAATAATTATTTGCTTTGAAGTCCAGATCATATTTAGCAACCGCGTTATCTTTATCATTAAGAAAATTTTTCAGTTCGATTTTCTCAAAATGCAGAACATCCAGCATATTCTTCACGGCTTCTGTTCTTTCTTTAGGAGACAAGCCGGCAAGGATAAGATTGTTGTCGTACTGAAGTCCTGTGTAGGAAAAATTACCTTCTCCGAGAATACTGTTATCTTCGTTGATTTTAATTTTAAGCAATTGTTTTTCTTTGCTTTGTTCAGCAGAGTAAACAGGTGTATCAATCAATTCGATTCCTTCTTTTCTGATTGATAGAACATTCCTGGCCATGGTATTATAGCTTAAATGATTAAAAGCTACCTGCTGTGAAGTGTTCTCAAGCCAGATATTTCCTTTTTCGGTAGGAACCATTAAAATAACATGATTACCACCCATTTTAGGAAAATCTTTATCAAAAGATACAGGTGAAGCACCTGAATTCACTACACAATAATATGAAGGAATCCCAGCTTCGTCCAGTAAAGTCTTCATATAATTGGTAAGCCCTTTACAATCACCATATCCCTTTTTCTGTACTTCATCCGGAAGCATAGGTTGCCACCCTCCTATTCCCAGCGCAACGAAAATATATCTTGTTTTACTCTGCATATACTGATATAGTTTTTTGACTTTTTCTTCTGTTGTCCCTTGAAGATTAAGACTCGTAACTTCAGCTTTGATGGCGGGAGTTGATATTGAAACCGGTTGCAGAATGCTATTGTAATACCAGCTTCCAAAATCACTCCAATTTGCAATACTTCCCTGTTTGCCTTCAAGATTAAATTTTGTTAACGCAAAACTTACTTTAGGCAAAATTTTCACAGGCTGAGGCAATAAAAAAGCATCATCAATAGCAGGAACATTTTTATAGGAATAAATCTTTTCGCCGGCACTTTCGGATTCACTGACCGAAGTATAATTATAAGCAGAGGGATAAATTTTCGATTTCAGCTCAATTCCTGACTTATTGATAATCTTCATCTCTGCTTCTTCTAATGAAACTTTTGTAGTATTGAAAGGGATAAAATCCGGCAAAAAGACCGTATTTTCATCACCGATCTGATAAGAAAATTCAACGGTGTAAGGGTACTGTGTCGGCGTATAAGATAATGCCATTATCCGGTTATCCGAATAAAATGTTCCCTGATTATTGTTGGCAAAATCCCCAAAATCTGATTTGGAATAAGATTTTATCTTTTTACCGGATTCATCGTATATATTAACTTTTACATCGGAAATGCTGTTTCCTTTTTCATAAGGAATATATACCAGAGCATTCGCCTCTCCGTCTTTATTAAGAACAGTCTTTACGGTATAAAACTGATATCTGATATCATCTATTTTGTTGATCTGTATTGTGGTAAGATCTTTTCTGATGACTGCATCAGCGTTTTTTTTAAAATTTTCAGGAATTGCTGAAGCCGGGAAACTCTGAGCATAATACAATGATGCTACAGAAAAGGCCACGGTACAAAGTATTTTAATCATGGTTATTAAAATTTAGCAAAAATAATAAAATCTCTGCAAGACTTAAAATTAAATTTAATACATCAAATGTGAAGGAAAAAGACCCCATTGCTGAGGTCTTATATTATTTAAATAATGGCTAATTATGCATCAATTTTTGCATACTTTGCATTCTTCTCGATAAACTCTCTTCTCGGAGGCACCTCATCACCCATCAGCATAGAGAAAACACTGTCTGCTTCCACAGCATTATCGATGGTTACCTGCTTAAGGATTCTGTGTTCTGGATTAAGAGTTGTTTCCCAAAGCTGTTCAGGATTCATCTCCCCAAGACCTTTATAACGCTGTACTTCTACACCTTTTCCGTCCGGAGACATTTCTAATGTAAATTCCTCACGTTCTTTTTCGTTGTAGGCATATACTTTTTTATTACCTTTTTTCAATAAATATAAAGGTGGCTGAGCAATATAAATGTAACCGTTCTCAATCAATTCCTTCATATATCTAAAGAAGAAAGTTAAGATCAGTGTAGAAATGTGAGATCCGTCGATATCAGCATCGGTCATGATGACAATTTTATGGTATCTTAATTTCGCCATATTCAATGCTTTGCTATCTTCTTCTGTTCCTACGGAAACTCCGAGAGCAGTGTAGATATTTTTAATCTCTTCGTTATCATAAACCTTGTGAAGCATTGATTTCTCAACATTCAGAATCTTACCTCTTAACGGTAGAATAGCCTGGAAGAAACGGTCACGCCCCTGCTTTGCTGTTCCACCCGCGGAATCTCCCTCTACCAGGAATATTTCTGATTCTGCAGGATCTTTTGAAGAACAGTCAGACAATTTTCCGGGAAGGCCCGAACCTCCCATCGGAGATTTTCGCTGGACCATTTCACGAGCCTTTTTCGCAGCCTGTCTGGCTTTAGCAGCCAAAACAACTTTCTGTACGATCAATTTCGCTTCGTTAGGATTTTCTTCCAGAAAGTTTGTCAGCATTTCACCAACGATCTTGTCTACGGCACCTGAAACTTCAGAGTTTCCTAATTTCGTTTTTGTTTGCCCCTCAAACTGAGGTTCCATTACTTTTACGGAAATAACGGCTGTTAATCCTTCACGGAAGTCATCTCCTGTAACCTCTACTTTTTCCTTTTGAGGAATACCCAGATCATCGGCATATTTCTTAAGAGTTCTCGTTAAAGCACGTCTGAAACCTGCAAGGTGAGTACCCCCTTCGTGTGTATTGATATTATTAACGTAAGAGTGAAGGTTTTCAGTAAACGATGTATTGTAACGCATGGCTACCTCTACCGGGATATCATCCCTTTCGCCTTCCATGAAGATTACATTTTCCATGATCGATTCACGGTTTCCGTCGATATAGGCAACGAATTCCTTTAATCCGCCTTCAGAATGGAAAACTTCTGTTCTGAAAGATCCGTCTTCTAATTTTTCTCTCTCATCCGTTAAGGTAATCGTGATTCCTTTATTTAAGTAAGAAAGCTCTCTTAAACGACTTGCCAAAGTATCGTAGTTATAAACCAGTTCGGTGAAAATAGTATCATCCGGCTGGAAAAACTGTTTAGTCCCTCTCTGGTCACTGTGACCGATTTCTTCAACACCTGTTTGTGCTTTTCCTCTGGAATATATCTGCTGATAAACGTTTCCGTCTCTATAAACAGTCGTTACCATTTCGTTGGAAAGTGCATTCACACATGATACCCCAACTCCGTGAAGACCTCCTGAAACCTTGTAAGAATCTTTATCGAATTTCCCTCCGGCTCCGATTTTTGTCATGACAACCTCAAGAGCAGATTTTTGTTCTTTTTCATGGAAATCTACCGGAATACCTCTACCATTATCACTTACTTCAATTCCGTTTCCTTCTTTAATGGCAACGAAGATCGTATCGCAGTACCCTGCCAAAGCCTCGTCAATAGAGTTATCCACTACTTCATAAACCAAATGATGGAGACCTCTTACTCCCACATCACCAATGTACATTGAAGGACGCATACGAACGTGCTCCATCCCTTCCAATGCCTGAATACTACTAGCTGTATATTGTTTCTGACTCATATAAAATATTAAAAATCCTGCTATATGCAAAGACCCACAAATATCGTGATTTTTTTCGAGGTATGAAAGTTAAAATATATCAAAAACACTTTGTCTTTTCCACAGAAATAAGGTGTAATTTATCTTAAAAGCATCAAAGTTAAAACCTATTTTTCAAACGATTGCTGTCGTAAATCATGCTTTACATCTCTAATTTATGCGTAAATTTATTAATTCAAAAATTGATGATTATGGACGACTTTCTTGCAGCCCGCGCCCAAATGGCTATGTCCCTAGGCTTTCATATTATTTTTTCATGTGTTGGAATGGTAATGCCTTTTCTGATGGCTTTTGCCCACTGGAAATATTTGAAAACAAACAATGAAATCTATAAAGGACTTACCAAAGCGTGGAGTAAAGGTGTTGCCATCTTATTTGCAACTGGAGCTGTTTCCGGGACAATGCTTTCTTTTGAACTTGGGCTTCTCTGGCCACAATTTATGAAACACGCCGGACCTATTTTCGGGATGCCCTTTTCTTTGGAAGGAACAGCCTTTTTCATTGAAGCTATTGCCATCGGTTTTTTCTTATATGGCTGGGACAGATTCAATAAATGGTTTCACTGGTTCTGCGGATTTTTGGTCGGGGTAAGTGGTCTTGCCTCAGGAATTTTAGTTGTTGCGGCCAATGCATGGATGAATTCACCTGCCGGATTCGATTATGTTAATGGCCAATATTCAAATATAGATCCTATCAAAGCCATGTTCAATGATGCTTGGTTTCCTCAGGCGCTACACATGACGGTTGCCGCTTTTTGCGCAACAGGATTTGCGGTTGCCGGCGTTCATGCTTATATGATTTTACGAAAAAAGAATATTGAATTTCATACCAAAGCCTTTAAAATCGCTGCCGGATTTGCTTTGATCGGAGCATTTGGAGCGCCGCTGAGTGGCGATGTTGCAGCAAAATCTGTAGCAGAACGACAACCTATAAAATTGGCCGCCATGGAAGCACATTTTAAAACAGAAAAAGGCGCAGCTTTTGTTATCGGTGGTATTCCGGATGAAGATAAAGGAGAAATAAAATATGCTATAAAAATTCCTAAGGTTTTAAGTTTTCTTGTAAGTAATGATTTTAACGCTGAAGTAAAAGGTCTGAACGATTTCCCACGAGATGAATGGCCTCCCGTAATAGTTGTCCATTTTGCATTTCAGATTATGATTTTCTTTGGGGTTATCATGATAATCATAGGAATTATTTATTTGTACGCCGTATTTTTTAAAAAGGAATGGCTGAATAAAAACTGGCTGCTGAAAACATTCTTAATTGCCACTCCCTTCGGATATATTGCACTGGAAGCAGGCTGGACAGTAACTGAAGTAGGCAGACAACCCTGGATCATCTACGGCATCATGAGAACTGTGGACGCAGTGACTCCGATGCCGGGAATACAATATTCTTTTTATTTCTTTACTGCCGTTTTCGTTTCGCTGTCATTTGTGATCGTATTTCTTCTGACAAGACAGATCAAAATGGTTCCGAAACTTTACGATCCTACTGATCCTCAGTTTAACGCTAAACAAAAAAAATTATGATATATGTAGTTATCGGTTTTCTATGGCTGTCGATTTGCCTGTATGTGATTTTGGGCGGAGCAGATTTCGGAGCCGGAATTGTAGAACTTTTTACCAGAAAAAAGAACCGTTCCAAAACGAAAGTCATTATGTACGAATCGATAGCACCGGTTTGGGAAGCCAACCATATGTGGCTGATTATTGCTATCGTTATTCTTTTCGTAGGTTTTCCTGAAATTTACACTACGCTTTCAACCTACCTCCACATTCCTCTGGTTTTAATGCTCATAGGAATTATAGCAAGAGGAACTGCATTTACATTCAGACATTATGATGCCGTGAAAGATGACTGGCAAAATGTATATGCACAGATCTTTTATTTTTCGAGTTTGCTGACTCCTTTTTTTCTGGGTTTAATTGCGGCTGCTACGATTTCGCATTCGATTAATCCTGACGCTACCGGATTTTTAGATTTATATATTTTCAGCTGGCTGAATTGGTTCGGGATTGCTGTCGGGCTTTTCACCGTTGCTATTTGTGCTTATCTTGCTTCTATTTTTGCGTTGAGAGAAACTGTGGATAGGATGGAATTAAGTTTAATGATCAGAAAATCAAAACAGACCATGATTTTTGTTGTGATTACCGGTGCTTTGGTATTCCTCACGGCTTATCTTTCTGATATCCCTCTAGTGATGTGGGTATTTTCAAAACCGTTGGGAATCATGGCTACTGTTTTTGCAACCATTTGCTTAATACTAATTCTAAGAGCAATGAGCAATCGAAAACTTCTTCCCGTAAGGGCTTTGGCAGGCTTTCAGGTCATTATGATTCTGGTTGCGGCAACCTATCAGCACAATCCGAATATTATTCTTTTCGGAAACGGTCAGCATCTTTCTTTGCTTGAGCATGTAGCTGCACCGAAAACTATTTCCGCTTTAGGGTGGGCTTTGATGCTGGGATGTATATTTATTTTACCATTTTTATTTTATTTAATGGCATCATTTAGTAAGCTGAGAAAATGAAATTAGTTGATTTTTTGTTCTGGCCATGAAACATCCAAAGTTCTTATAGGGAACGGAATGGTAATATGGTTAAGATCAAAAGATCTTTTAATTGCAATGATTGCCTGATGTCCCAATTTTAAATAGCTTATCTGATCCGTAGAGTTACACCATAATCTAATCGTAAAATTGATAGAACTTTCACCAAATTCTTTATAAAACAGAGTGACTTCTTCCGAAGGATCAAGACCTTCTAAGTTTTTCACTGCCTCTACAGCAAGTTTTGCAGCCTGCTCCAAATCATCATTGTAAGAAACTCCAACTTCCAGATCAAGTCTTCTTTTGCCTAAAAGGGAATAGTTCTCAATTGCGCTCTGAAAAACATCCTTATTGGGAATAATTACCATTTTTCCCTGAAATGTCATGATTACCGTATCTCGTAGATTTACCTCCACTACTTTTCCCATATAATCTTTAATAGAAACAATGTCACCGATCTGAAGCGGCTTTCTGAATGTAATGAAAATACCAGAAATAAAGTTGGCCGCAATATCCTGAAAAGCAAACGCCAGAGCTAACCCCAATATTCCGGCTCCTGCAAGAATAGAAGTTACCGCTTTATCTAATTTTAAAATGCTTAAAGCCGTAAAAAAAACAATTCCCAGAAAAACAACATACACAAAAGTGCTGAAAAGATTATTTATTGTAATATTTCCGGAAACCTTGTTAGAGATTTTTTCAGCAAGCTTGCGAATATATTTTGCTATAAAAAAGCCGATAACAAGGATTAATGCAGCGAGAAGAAGATTTGGTAGTATTTTAACCAATTCATTAAACCAAATTTCAAGCTTATCGTTTAAAAGATTAATTGCTTTGTTGAGATCAAACATCATGAAGACTTTTAGAATAAGTACTAAAATACATAAATTATCACAAATTGATATATCATTTTTTTATTGATGCAAATTCTATGCGTCTCAGTAAAATAGTCTGTTACATTGAAAAAGTTCGGGCGGAAGCTTCGCTTCCGCCCGAACTTAATTATCTAAATTGAAAAAATTTTAAACCAGTTTCATCAAAAGATTCTCATCAATCTTCTCCACTTTCACCAAATTATTTTTAGTTAAAGTTTTTGAAGCTTTATCCCATTTTTTACCGGAAAGCTGACTTCTTTCTTTCACTTCTACTAAAGCAAATTGTTCTCCGGATTTCAAAATTTCAAGAATAATTTTCTCGTCTTCTCCCAATTCGATTTGAGGAACTGCTTTTTCAGGTTTCATCTGCGGGAAGAATAATACTTCCTGAATCGATGCATTATTTGTTAAAAACATAATCAATCTGTCCATTCCGATTCCTAAACCAGAAGTTGGTGGCATTCCATATTCCAACGCTCTAAGAAAATCTTCATCGATAAATTGACCTGCTTCATCATCACCTTTTTCAGATAACTTCAACTGATCTTCAAAACGTTCTCTCTGATCGATCGGATCATTAAGCTCAGAATAAGCATTGGCAATTTCTTTACCACACACCATTAATTCAAAACGTTCAGTAAGACCTTCTTTACTTCTGTGTTTTTTGGTCAATGGAGACATTTCTACAGGATAATCCGTAATAAATGTTGGCTGAATAAAGTTTCCTTCACATTTTTCACCGAAAATTTCATCAATTAATTTCCCTTTACCCATCGTATCATTTACGTCGATACCGATAGATTTTGCAAAATCGAACAATTCCTGTTCTGTTTTCCCGGTAATATCAAAACCTGTGAATTTCAGGATCGCATCCGTCATGGAAATTCTTTCATAAGGTGCTTTGAAATCAACTTCATACTCTCCGAAAGTCGCTTTGCTGGTTCCGTTTACCTGAATGGCACAGAATTCCAACAACTTTTCCGTGAAATCCATCATCCAGTTGTAGTCTTTATAGGCTACATAGATCTCCATCGCTGTAAATTCCGGGTTATGTGTTCTGTCCATTCCTTCATTTCTGAAGTTTTTTGAGAATTCATAAACACCATCGAATCCACCTACGATTAATCTTTTCAGATACAATTCGTTCGCAATTCTTAAATATAAAGGAATATCTAAAGCATTATGATGCGTAATGAAAGGCCTTGCTGCCGCACCGCCAGGAATCGATTGCAAAATAGGAGTTTCAACCTCAAAATATCCGGCATCGTTGAAGAACGTTCTCATCGCATTGAACAATTTTGTTCTCTTTACAAAAACTTCTTTTACCTGAGGATTTACGGTTAAATCTACATAACGCTGTCTGTATCTCATTTCAGGATCGTTGAACGCATCGTGTACGACTCCGTTTTCATCTGTTTTTGCCTGAGGCAGAGGTCTCAATGATTTTGTTAATAAAGTAAAATTCTTTACCAAAACCGTCTTCTCACCAACCTGAGTAGTGAATAATTCTCCTTCAACACCGATAATATCTCCAATATCTAAAAGGTGTTTGTAAACTTCGTTATATAACGTTTTATCTTCACCGGTACAGATTTCATCTCTGTTAAAATACACCTGGATTCTGCCTGTAGAATCCTGCAGCTCAGCAAAAGAAGCTTTCCCTTGAATTCTTCTGGACATTAATCTTCCTGCAATCTTAACCTGTTTATTATCAGCGAAATCCTGTTTTATAGATTCTGTAGTATCTGTAATTACGTATTCATCTGCAGGGAACGCATTGATTCCCATTTCAACAAGCTTGTTCAGCTTTTCTCGTCTAATGATTTCTTGTTCTGATAATTGCATTGTATTTATTTAAAATAACGTGCAAAATTAGTGATTTTTGAATTGATGGTCAACGACTTTTTCCAGAAATATAATTTATTTCATTCAAAATTAATTCAGTTAAAAAAATTTAACCTAAATTTTATCAGAACCAGTCACTGCGATTTTGTTGAGGAATGAACGTCCAGGCTAATATTCTGCTTACTTTCTGTCCCTGAGCCATATCAATCGTTTTGAATTCTATTGCCTTCACTTTTTTCAGCAGTGTTGTTAATTTATATAAGTTATCCTTTTTTGAAACTAAGCAGGTAAACCAAAGAACCTGAGACCGATACAAAAAGCTTTCCTGAATCATTTTTGTGATAAAAGCCAATTCACCGCCTTCGCACCAAAGTTCAGATTGCTGTCCGCTAAAATTAAGTAAAGGTTTTCTGATTTTTGATTTGTTAAGGTTTCGTGTTTTCCTGAGATTTCCTTTTACGGCAGACTCTTCAGAATCATGAAAAGGCGGATTACACATTGAAAACGAGAAGCGATCTTCAGGATTGATGATATTTTTAAATATAAATTCAGGATGAGATTGCTGCTTTAAATGAATTCCAGATAATAACTCCGGATTATGATCTAAAATCTGTCGGGCATTCTTTAAAGAATCTTCATTAATATCTGTTCCCAGCATTTCCCAACCATAAGATTGATGCGCTATTAAAGGATACACCAGATTGGCTCCGACACCAATATCTAACCCCTTTATTTTTGGGCCTATCGGAATTTCTCCTTGCTGTTCAGCCAATAAATCAGCGATGTAGTGAACATAATCTGCCCTTCCGGGAATGGGAGGACAAAGATTATTCTCCGGAATATCCCAGTTTTTAACATGATAAAAACTTTCTAATAAAGCTTTGTTAAGCAGTTTTACAGCTTTGGGAATACTGAAATTTATGGTTACCGTTTGATATGAATTGGTAAACACATATTGTTTCAGTTCCGGCACACAAGAAATAAGCCGATCAAAATCATAAGGATCACGATGCAGATTTCTTGTATGCAGACTGGATTTTTCGGCAGGCATCTTTATTTTTTCTGCCTTAGAATATATTCTACCATTTTTTTAGCTTCCTCTTTCGACACCTGTGTATGGGGAGTCATCGGAACATTCCCCCAGACACCGCTTCCACCCTCTATAATTTTTGAAGCCAATAGTTCAATATCTTTATCAGAGTATTTACCTGCAATTTCCTGATAAGAAGGACCTATCATTTTTTCACTAAGAGAATGACAGCCCGAGCAGTCGAGACTTCCGACAAGCTGTTCTCCGGAAAGTTTTGCGCTGGCAGATTCTGTGCCGGACATCTTTTCAGTGGAAGCATTTTCCACCGGCATACGTTCCTTTTTAGAGCAGGAAAGTATAGAAATACCGATAAAAGCTGTCAGAAAAAGTTTTCTCATTATTTTTTTGTAAGCGTATCTGCTTTTGCATCTTTTGCAGGAACCGACATAGCTGCATTCACATCAGCTTCAGGTTTACCTTTTGTTGTTGCGCTTGAGTCTACTACAGTAGGTGCATCAGGTTCCGGCAACATCGTATTGCTGTCTTGTAAGTCATGATTCGGCTTTTTAGAACAGTTAGCCACTAATAAACCTCCGATAAATGCGATTGCTAATACTTTTTTCATTTTTCTCAATAAAATTATTAAGCAAAAATATAAAAAATAAAGTTTTAAAATCATGATAAAAGTGCATTTTCACAATATTTTTTGAATAGATCATAGTAGTAAAAGATTGCCTTAAACTTCTTGATGTTTTGAATTTCACAATGAATCCTATTGATTTCCAGTTTGAAAACCAATGACATTCGTTAAAAAAAATTAATTTTCATTTTTTTCATTTTTTGTATTGAAAAAAATATATACATTTGTGGCATGTTTAATATCAGCAACAATAATTGGTGGTGGCTTTCAAACTCTTCGTCGGGTCTGAAGTTATTGTCGTGTTGTGCATTATGATACAGCGATTTTAATTTAAAATTATATAATATAAAGACTTTGACGTATGCCGTTGAAGTCTTTTTTTTGTTTAAATCATTAAAAACAAACTGTAATGTTCAGTAAAAAAATAAAAATAAAAACCGTTTCTGAAAAAACACTGGGAGATCTCAGGACTCCGATGAATATCTACCTTCAGATACGCGACAGGTTCAGGGATACCATTCTATTGGAAAGTTCTGATTCTAAGAATATTGACAATAATTTCTCGTTCATTGCCATTAATGCAGTCGCCGGAATTGAGATTAAAAACCTTCATGAATTTGAAATAAAGCTTCCAGGACAGGAACCTGTAAAACAATTGATTACGGAGAAAAAAATCACAGATGTTTTGGAAAGCTTTTCTCATGTTTTTGAATGCGAAAAAACCGACGATCCGATTGAAAAAACAGCGCAAAGCCTTTTCGGATATACAAGCTTTGAAGCCGTGCAGTTTTTTGAAAATCTGAGTTTTAAGGCACAAAGCCCTGAAGTAGAAATTCCGATCCTTCGCTACCGTTTGTATCAGTATGTCATTGCCATTAACCATTATAATGATGAAATGCATATTATTGAAAATCAGATCGAAGGAATAAAATCTGAACTTTATTTCCTGGAAAGTTTAATCAGGAACCACAACTCTGTTATTTATCCTTTCGAGAAAGATGGTGAGGAGACTTCAAATATTACCGATGAAGAATATATCGAACTGGTAAAAACAGCACAGAAACACTGCATGAGGGGCGACGTATTTCAATTGGTGTTAAGCAGAAGATTCGAGCAGAAATTCAAAGGTGATGAGTTTAATGTTTATCGGGCTCTAAGGAATATCAATCCTTCACCTTATCTTTTTTTCTTTGATTACGGAAATTACAAATTATTCGGTTCAAGTCCTGAAAGTCAATTAATTATTAAAAAAAACAAAGCCATCATTCATCCGATTGCCGGAACTTTCAAAAGAACGGGACATCTTGAAACCGATCTGCAGTCTATTGAAGCTTTAAAAAATGACGAAAAAGAAAATGCAGAACATACGATGCTCGTCGATCTTGCCAGAAATGATTTAAGCAAGCTCGGAAAAAATGTGACGGTAACAAAACTGAAAGAAATTCAGCTTTTTTCTCATGTCATTCATATGGTAAGTGAAGTCACCGCAGATTTACAGGAGCACACAAATCCTTTTGAAATGATCGCTACCACTTTCCCTCAGGGCACTTTAAGCGGAGCGCCAAAACATAAAGCCTTACAATTAATCGATACTTATGAAAAAGATTCTCGCGGATATTACGGTGGCTGTATCGGAATGATCGGATTAAACGGAGACTGCAATCAGGCCATCATGATCCGGACATTTTTGAGCAAAAACAATACTTTATACTATCAGGCAGGAGCAGGATTAGTTGCCAAATCAAACCCAGAAAGCGAACTGCAGGAAGTAAACAACAAGCTGAATGCATTGAAAAAAGCAGTGGAGAAAGCAGAGAAGCTGAAAGATCGTTGATTGTTGATTGTAATTAGTTGTTAGATTTAATTAGTAAAATATATAAAATACAAATTATGGAATATACCAATCTGGATGTTTGGATTGAGTCAAGAAAACTTACTAATCTTGTTTATAATTCAACAAAAAAATATCCTAAAGAAGAAATTTTTGGTCTACAAAATCAAATCAGAAGATGTGCCGTTTCTATTCCCTCAAACATTGCGGAAGGTTGTGGAAGAAACACCAACAAAGAAACAATACATTTTCTGTTTATTGCAAGAGGTTCCTTATATGAATTAGAGACGCAGCTTTATTTGTCTTCCGATCAAAAATATGTCAATGAAACAGAATATACAGTAATCTTAAATCAAATAATTCTTTGTAAAAAATTACTGAATGGATTTATTAATTATTATAAGAAAAAATAAATGAAACATACAATACCATCAACCGCCAACCATCAACTATCAACTAATAACCAACAACCAACAACCAATAACCAACAACCATCAACCAAAGTCCTGGTATTCGATAACTACGACAGTTTCACCTATAATCTCGTTCAGATTATCGAAAGAATTCTAGGTACTAAAGTAGACGTGGTGAAAAACGACCAGATCACCTTAGAAGAAATAAACCAATATGACAAAATTGTCCTTTCACCGGGGCCGGGAATTCCTGAAGAAGCGGGAATTTTACTGGATTTAATTAAAGAATATGCCCCTAAGAAAAGCATTCTGGGCGTCTGTCTTGGTCAGCAGGCCATTGCGGAGGCGTTTGGAGGAAGCTTAATCAATCTTACAGAAATTTATCATGGGGTGGCCACTTCTGCAGATCTGGTAAAAAATGATACCAAAATTTTTAAAGATCTTTCAAGCGGACTGGAAGTCGGAAGATACCACAGCTGGGTAGTAAGCCGTGAAAACTTTCCAGAAGAGCTTGAAATTACAGCTATAGATAAAGACGGAATGATCATGGCATTACAACACAGAACATACGATGTACATGGGGTGCAGTTTCATCCGGAAAGTATTCTTACCCCACAGGGAGAAATTATGATTAAAAATTTCCTGTTAAATTGATAACAACACAAATTAAAAGTCTCCACACATGAAAGAAATCCTTGAATATCTTTTCAACCATTATACTTTGTCAAAATCCGAGGCGAAGGCGGTCATGATTGAAATTGCTCAGAATAAATTTAATGCGACAGAAGTAACCGCTTTTATAAGCGTTTTTCTGATGCGGAATATTACCCTCAAAGAACTGGAAGGCTTCCGTGAAGCCCTTCTAGACATGGCAGTTCCCGTAAATATTGATTCAAAGGATGCGATTGACATCGTAGGAACCGGCGGCGACGGAAAAAACACGATCAATATTTCAACGCTGGCGAGTTTTGTAGTGGCGGGAGCCGGGCAGAAAGTTACCAAACACGGAAATTATGGAGCCTCAACCATTACCGGCTCCTCCAATGTGCTGGAAGAATTGGGCTATGAATTTAAAAACAATTCTGAAAGGCTGCAGGAAGATCTTGAAAAAGCCAATATCTGCTTTTTACATGCACCCTATTTTCATCCTGCGCTGCAGTCTGTCGGAGCATTGCGGAAATCTTTGGGTCTAAGGACTTTTTTCAATCTTCTCGGCCCTCTGGTAAATCCGGCAAAACCACAATTTTCAATGATTGGCGTGTACAACCTTGAGATTGCCCGGATCTATCAATATCTATTACAGAAAGACAGCCGTCACTTCACGCTGGTTCACGGAATGGATGGTTATGATGAAATCAGTCTTACCGCTGACAGCAAAATTATGACTAAAAAAGGAGAAGAAGTGTATTCACCGGAAGATTTAGGCTTCAATTCTGTAACAGGGGAAAGTATAAAAGCAGCGGATACGCCGGTAGAAACGGCAAAAATATTCAGGAATATTCTTCACGGAAAAGGAACGGAACAACAAAATGCTGTCGTTCTCGCCAATGCGGCAATCGCTTTGTACCATACCGACAAATTCGGCAGCTATGATGATTGTCTTTTAATTTCCAAAGAAAGCTTGTTTGCCGGAAAAGCATTAAAAAGTCTGGAATCATTGTTGAATTAATAGAGAAACAGTTATGAATATTTTGGATAAAATCATTCAGAGAAAAAAAGATGAGGTCACTTTTTCAAAATCGAAGATTTCCGTACAGCAGCTGAAAGATTCTGAATTTTTTGATAGAAAAGGTTTTTCTTTAAAAGAAACGTTAAAAAGCAAAAGCGGAATTATCGCAGAATTTAAAAGAAAATCACCTTCAAAAGGCATCATCAATGATAAAGTTTCGCCTGTGGAAGTAGTTTCTGCCTATGAGAATTTCGGAGCAAGCGGAATTTCTGTTTTAACGGATTTGGATTTTTTCGGAGGAAGCTTTGATGATATTCTGAATATCCGAAACCAAGTTCATATTCCGATTCTGAGAAAAGACTTTATGATCGATGAATATCAGTTTTACGAGGCCAAAGCCATCGGAGCCGATGTGATATTGTTAATTGCAGCCTGCCTTTCCCCTCAAAAGGTTCAGGAATTTACAGAACTTTCACATGAACTTGGACTGGAAGTTCTGCTGGAAATTCATTCCGAAGAAGAATTAAATCACATTAATAAACATATTGATTTTGTAGGGATCAACAACCGAAACCTCAAAGACTTCAAGGTTGATTTACAACATTCCGTTGATTTGAAAAACCAGCTTCCCTCAGATATTCTTTCCGTTGCAGAAAGCGGAATTTACAGTGAGGAAGATTTTAGGTTCCTGAAAGAAAAAGGCTTTGACGGATTTTTAATGGGCGAATATTTCATGAAAGATGAAAACCCGGGAAATACATTCAGAAATTTCATTTCCAATGTGACATCATAAAAGCTTATAAGTGAATCAAAAATTAGTAAATATTAATCTACCTAAACTCAAGGTTTGCGGATTAACACAATTGCAGCAGATTCAGGAATTAATTTCTATGAACATTGATTTTTTGGGCTTTATCTTCTATAAAAAATCACCGAGATACGTGCTGAATCATTTAAGTTTAGAACAAATTTCAACGATTAAACACAATGGTAAAACTGGCGTTTTTGTGAATGAAAATATTGAAAAAATTACTGCAACAGCAGAAAGGGCAAAGCTGAATTTTATACAGCTTCACGGTGACGAAGACGAAAATTTCATTCTTGAATTAAGAGAAAAATTAAATCCCGAAATTGAAATTATTAAAGTCATAAGAATCGAAAATCAGAATCCGGATGAATTGCAAAAAACAATCAACGCTCAGCCATCTGCAGTTAATTATCTACTTTTTGATACCGACTCAAAAGCCTTCGGAGGAACAGGAAAAACTTTTAACTGGAATTTATTGAATGAAATTGAAATCCCTCTTCCCTATTTTCTGAGCGGCGGAATTTCAGAAGAAAACACTCAAAATACAAACCTTTTGCATCAAAAACCTTTTGCATTGGATGTTAATTCAAAATTTGAAACGGAACCCGGCATTAAAGATTTGGAAAGAATAAAAATGTTAAAGAATACGATTAAATGAATTGAGTCTCGAAGGGACGATTTACAATAGGATCGGGTGCTAATCCGATTTATATCAACAATTAATAAAAACACAAAAAGATGTCACAGTCATTGGTAAAAAATTATATTCACATTGTTTTCAGCACAAAGCACAGAGAAGATTTCATAGACGAAAAAATAGAGAATGAACTCTTTTCCTACATTACAGCCTTATGTAAAAATCTGGAAATTAATGTTTTACAAATCGGAGGAACAGATAATTATATCCATATCCTCTGTTCGCTTTCGAAGAAAATTGCATTAATGAAATTAGTTCAGGAAATTAAAGCCCATTCATCAAAATGGATGAAAACAAAAGGTAAAGCATATGAGAATTTCTTCTGGCAGGATGGCTACGGAGCCTTTTCAGTAACTGAAGAAAATGTATTTTATATTAAAAACTATATCAAAAACCAAAGACAGCATCACCAACAGATTCATTATAAAGATGAACTGATTGGGATTCTAAAAAAACATAAAATGAAATATGATGAGAAATACTTGTGGGATTAACCGTGATTGGATTCTATCCAATCCTGATATAAAACGTCCCTTCGGGACTTAATCCATGAAGATTATTTAAAACTTTTAATAAATAAAAAAACAAAAATATGAACTATAAAAATCCGGATGAATACGGATATTACGGAGAATTTGGAGGTGCTTTCATCCCCGAAATGCTTTATCCGAATGTAGAAGAGCTGCAGAAAAACTATCTTGAAATCATTGATTCTGAAGACTTTCAGCGAGAATATCAGGATTTGCTGAAAAATTACGTTGGACGCTCAACCCCGCTTTATTTTGCGAAAAATTTAAGCGAAAAATATAAAACAAAAATATACCTCAAAAGAGAAGATCTGAACCATACGGGAGCGCATAAAATCAACAATGCTTTGGGGCAGGTTTTATTGGCAAAACGCCTTGGAAAGACAAGAATTATAGCAGAAACCGGTGCAGGACAGCACGGCGTTGCAACGGCTACAGCCTGTGCCCTGCTTGGATTGGAATGCATTGTGTATATGGGAGAAATCGACATCCAGCGGCAGGCTCCGAATGTGGCAAGAATGAAAATGCTGGGCGCTAAAGTAGTTCCCGCCACTTCAGGCTCAAAAACCTTAAAAGACGCGGTGAATGAAGCTTTAAGAGACTGGATCAACAATCCTGTAACAACACATTATGTAATCGGAAGCGTTGTAGGACCTCATCCCTTTCCTGATCTGGTAGCAAGATTTCAGAGTATCATTTCTAAAGAAATTAAAGAGCAGCTTTTGTCACAGACCGGCAATGAAAATCCGGATTATATCATCGCATGTGTTGGCGGTGGAAGCAATGCTGCAGGGGCTTTTTATCATTTCGTCAACGAAAAGGAAGTTAAAATTATCGCTGCTGAAGCCGGAGGTTTTGGCGTTGAATCAGGAAAATCTGCAGCCACAACTTTTCTGGGAACTTTAGGGGTTCTGCATGGAAGCAAAAGCCTGGTGATGCAGACCGAGGATGGACAGGTAATCGAGCCACATTCGATTTCCGCCGGGTTAGATTATCCGGGAATCGGACCTTTTCACGCTAATCTTTTTAAGGAAAAAAGAGCTGAGTTCTTTAGCATTAATGATGATGAAGCCTTACAATCGGCTTTTGAGCTAACAAAATTAGAAGGCATTATTCCGGCTTTGGAAAGTGCGCACGCTTTGGCCGTTTTAGATAAAAAAGAATTTAATGAAAATGACATCATTGTCATCTGCCTGAGCGGTCGCGGTGATAAGGATATGGAAACGTATCTCAAACATTTATAAATCTTCGCTAAAAGACAAAATTCTAATTCAGAAAAATAAATTTATGAATAAAAGTAATCTTGATTCTCAAGCTTCAGGCGTTCAGTCTCAAAAAAAACTAAATATATACTTTACGGCAGGAATACCGCAATTGGAAGACACTCCTGAGATCATCAAATTAATACAAGATTCCGGTGCAGATATGATGGAGATCGGAATGCCCTATTCCGATCCTGTGGCAGACGGTCCTGTCATTCAACAGGCTCATGAACTCGCACTCAACAACGGAATGACGATCGAAAGGCTTTTCTCTCAGTTAAAATCCATTAAAAATGAAATAAAAATCCCGGTCATTCTGATGGGATACATCAATCCTGTTTTACGTTTCGGATTTGAAAATTTCTGCAGAGAATGTTCGGAGAGTGGTGTTTCGGGACTGATTATTCCTGATTTGCCCCCAATCGAATTTGAAAAGAACTACTGTGAAACTTTAAAAAAGTATCACTTAAATTTCACCTTTCTGGTAACTCCTGAAACTTCGGATGAAAGAATTTTATACCTGGATTCTCTAAGTTCGGGATTTCTATATGCCGTAAGTTCGTCTTCCACCACAGGAAATGATAATGCCGTTTTAAAAAATGAAAACTATCTTTCAAGACTGGCCGCTCTTCCTCTGAAAAACCCAGTGATGATAGGTTTCGGAATTAAATCTAAAGAAGACTTTGAAAATGTTACCGAAAAAGCCGCTGGTGGAATTATCGGAACAGCGTTTGTGAATATTTTATTGCAAAATAGAGATTGGAAGAAGAAAGCTATAGATTTCATCCATTCCATTAAAGCTTAAAAATCACTAAATTTGAGGAGTCAAAAAATGATATGAATACAATTCAGAATAAAGTCGTAGAATTTGAAGATTTAGGAACCCGGGAGTATCAGTCGGCTTGGGATTACCAGGAATCTCTGATGAAAAACATTATTGATCTCAAAATCAAAAACCGCGATCTTCCTGCCGAACAGCACGTTACAACGCCCAACCATTTTTTACTGGTAGAGCATCCTCATGTTTACACGCTGGGAAAAAGCGGTCATGAAGAAAATATGCTTGCCGGAATCGATAAATTAAAAGAAATAGAGGCCACTTTTGTAAAGGTAAACCGTGGCGGAGACATCACTTATCACGGCTACGGACAAATTGTCGGCTACCCCGTTCTGGATCTTGAGAATTTCTTCACAGACATTCATAAATACATGAGAAACCTGGAGGAAGTCATCATCAGAACCATCGCCGAATACGGCCTTCAAGGAGAACGTTCGCCAGGTGAAACCGGAGTATGGCTGGATGTGGGAAAACCGTATGCCCGAAAAATCTGTGCGATGGGCGTAAAAGCTTCCCGTTGGGTAACATTGCATGGTTTTGCTCTCAATGTGAACACCGATATGCGGTATTTTGAATATATCATCCCCTGCGGCATCAAGGATAAGCAGGTAACTTCCCTGAAAAGAGAACTGGAAAGAGAACTGACTCCTGAAGAAATGGAAGATATCAAGGCGAAGATCAGAAAACATTTTGAGGACGTCTTTGAGGCGGAATTGAATTTGGTTAAGTCCTAAATCTTTTCAAAAAGTATATTGACATCTTGCTAGAAGAATTAAAATCCAAGCGTAATTTGAACTTTACGCTTGGATTTTTTATTATTGTCATTTTCATTTATCAGTATCTTTGGGATACACAACAACATAAAACTCACTTTGCAGTAAATGATGCAGGTTGTGAATTGCTTTCATTTATCCGTATCTTTGGGATACACAACAACACTAGATGGTTTAGTAATTAGAATCGGAGGGTTGTGAATTGCTTTCATTTATCCGTATCTTTGGGATACACAACAACCTTACGTATATTATGGCCTTCCACTAAGTTGTTGTGAATTGCTTTCATTTATCCGTATCTTTGGGATACACAACAACACATTAATGTCTGCATAAGAATGATATTCTGTTGTGAATTGCTTTCATTTATCCGTATCTTTGGGATACACAACAACAAAACTTAGGTATAGGAACTCTTTCCCTTTGTTGTGAATTGCTTTCATTTATCCGTATCTTTGGGATACACAACAACTCTACTGCAGCCGCTGATCAAGTATTGATGTTGTGAATTGCTTTCATTTATCCGTATCTTTGGGATACACAACAACACTACATTATAACCCTTAGTTACGGTTACTGTTGTGAATTGCTTTCATTTATCCGTATCTTTGGGATACACAACAACAAAAAACTAATCAAATCCGCAACAGAACTAGTTGTGAATTGCTTTCATTTATCCGTATCTTTGGGATACACAACAACATATCCTTTCTTTTTAATTATACCGGTGTTGTTGTGAATTGCTTTCATTTATCCGTATCTTTGGGATACACAACAACGGAAATGCTAGAAAGGTGCTACTAGAGTTCGTTGTGAATTGCTTTCATTTATCCGTATCTTTGGGATACACAACAACACTAGTAATATAGTAATATTAAATGGGGATGTTGTGAATTGCTTTCATTTATCCGTATCTTTGGGATACACAACAACACTACATTATAACCCTTAGTTACGGTTACTGTTGTGAATTGCTTTCATTTATCCGTATCTTTGGGATACACAACAACTTATTTTCGCTTCGAATTCCGGATTTACTTGTTGTGAATTGCTTTCATTTATCCGTATCTTTGGGATACACAACAACTCGTCAACAAAAAAGGAATCAGGAGAAATAGTTGTGAATTGCTTTCATTTATCCGTATCTTTGGGATACACAACAACGGAAGGCGAAACAAGCGGCGTGATGATTTAGTTGTGAATTGCTTTCATTTATCCGTATCTTTGGGATACACAACAACTTTTGACTGAATTTATTACGACGATACCAAGTTGTGAATTGCTTTCATTTATCCGTATCTTTGGGATACACAACAACAATAATGAATTATTTCCGGTCGCTGAATAAGTTGTGAATTGCTTTCATTTATCCGTATCTTTGGGATACACAACAACCTCAAAATTTAACCCACTGACTCACAGTGGGTTTATTTATTATTTAGAATTTAAAAAATCAGAATAATTCAAGTTGCTGAAAGGTCGGTGGCGGTTCTTCTTTATTCCTGGCAAAAAAGATTTCAATATCTCCAAACTGCTTATCTGTGATACACATAATGGCCACTTTACCAGCTTTTGGCAGCATAAACTTCACTCTTTTAATATGAACTTCCGCATTTTCACGGCTTGGGCAATGACGCACATACATCGAAAACTGGAACAGCATGAATCCGTCATCGATAAGAGCTTTGCGAAAGCGGTTGGCATCTCTCATATTGGCTTTGGTCTCGGTCGGGAGATCATATAATACTAACACCCACATAATTCGGTATGCATTAAACCTTTCGGCATTCATAGCAGCTCAGGATAAGAGATCAACCGTTTTTCACCTGTGTAACACTTATATAGTGAAGATGCTGTAATTTTAACTGCAACTAATAAGGGTCTGGTTTTATCATCAATCCGTACGTCCTTTGTGGCAATCTGTAGAATATAAGCTTTAAACTCTTTCGTAAGCTCCTCTGTTTCAGAATTCATTTGCAGCCACTGCATGACCAGTACATCTATAAACGGACGGTAAGGTTCCATGAGATCATCTGCAAGGCAATACGGATTGTACTTATTTTTATGAAAAATTCCCAGAACAGGAAGCAGTCCAGTCTCAACAATAGCTCTGGCAACAATGCTTCTGAGAACTGCATATCCGAAATTAAAAAACTGGTTGGGTGAGTCTCCGAAACGCTGTCTTAAAAAATCCAGACTGATGAGATATTTCCAGTAGTGCTGGGCGGCGATGCCTTCCATATTGGTGACATCACCTGATTTTACACTTCTTTGATATTCCAGCATCGGTTCATAGTAATTTCCTAATTTCATCAGGACATTTTTCTGGTTTTCGATCTTACATTCTACCGTCTGCTTCCAGAGTTGTTTTTTGAGCGGTTCGCTCGCTTCCAACTGGTCTTTTACCCTATCCGAATGTTCGGTATGTCCGTACAATGGCAGCATAATTCCGTGTGGCAGATGATGAGTATCACAACTCACGACCACCACATTATTTCCCATCATTTTCTGAATAAGATTGTGCGAAATCGTAATCTGATAATGATCCAGCATCAGCAAGCCCAAATCTTCTACAGGAACACTCCCCTTTTCCGTTTTGGTTTCCGGACAGAGGATTTTCATCTGCTCATCTTTAAGTTTGAGATAAGCCGGATTGCCGATGTAGATGGAGCGGGTGATCATAGTTTAATTTTTTGATACAACTATCAATTGTTCTTTTGTGAGATTTTGTAGCTCTTTTTTCAATGCTGCTTTTGACATAATTCATACTTTTGAAACATTTCCTAACCAATCTATATTTAATTTGATACAAGTATCTTGAATTTTAAGAGGCTTGACCATTGACTTTTTATTATTTTTATCCGTTGTCAAGCTTTTTGTAAAAACTTCGCCAGCTTCATAGGGAGAACAATCTCTATAGGAACCAAATTCCATAAAATTCAATTCTTTTTTAGGTATTGCTTTGCCTTTGTATTGTTCTTTCAAAATTTCTTTTTGTTCATCACTCAAATCCTTGGGTATACTTATAACGTTGGCATAATTGTGTGGGATGAAATGACAGTCTTTCCCTCCAAATTTGGCAACTTTATAAATACGTTTGCTGAACACCTTCTTGTTTTCAATGTCTGAAAGCCAATTTTTAAGTTCTTCGTTTGAAAAACTTAAGACTCTGTCTTCTCTATTTTCCGGCAGATATACCAAATCATTTTGTTGAAGTGTAAACAAAACTCTATCTGGATTTTCTTGGATTTTACCTCTTAATTTATTTCGTTCTCCATAAGTAAGCCTATAGGCTTCAGATATTTTTTGCTTAAAGTTTTCATCATTATCTTTCAAAGAACTTTTAGCTATATCAGCCGAATCATATAGTGAAGCAATATCAAATACACGCTCTTTTCCCTTTTTCGTATCTTTTTCCATTACCAAAAACAGGTAATTATCTCCGGTAACAACGCTTAATTTTTCATTGTTCTTGTAAAGTCTTTGCAGTGTACTTTCTTCCGTTTCTTTATTGCTATACCAAACTTTGACTTTGTAAACGGGTGGTTTTTGTTTACCAGGCTGTTTTGTTTGGAACCTGGTTTCATTAAATGCTTTTAATCCTTCTCCTGTAAAGGCCTCTTTTACGGATTCGTATTTGTTTTTATGTGCATCTACTTCTTTCTGAAGAACTTCGTCTATGATTTGAGGGATATCTTTAGCTTTCAAATTTGATAAATCAATCGTTTTCGTATCTCGTAGAAGCTTTGTCTTAGGGTCTTTAGTTTTTCCGTAATTGGTTTCCTGATGTAAAGCTCCTCTGATTTTTAACTGGAGTTTTCCCTCATCGTTTTTCTTTACACCCAATTTATCTTTCGGCTTGATGGAAACGGTCATTGCTTCCAGATGGTTTTTGGCTTGCTCTATAAGTCCATCAAATGGCTTGTCAAAAAATCGGGAACTTTCTATTTGTTTCTGGATTTCCTCTCTTCTTGACTCTTCAAGATTGAAGAAGGTTTCCAAAACGGTTTCACCTTCCTTGATTTCCAAATGAAATTCTTCTTTTCTTTTAATAAGTTCATCCTGCAAATACTTATTGAGATTATTCAGACGCTGGATGTGACTTTGTTGTGTAAGCGCTACTACCAACGCATCAATAGCGTGATGTCTGTGGTCGTATCGTTTGCTCCAGTTTTTAATACGAAGAACTTTCTTATTTTTTCGTTCATCAAATTCCATTTTTACCCATTCTTCATTCGTTACGCTTGTTTCAGGATTGATGTCCCATAATTCCATTTGTTTGAAACGCTCTTTTGTGAGTCTCATAAACAGATCACGAAGTCCCCATCTGCTTCTTAAAAAGTCCGTAACTTCACCGGTAGTCGTTTTTACATTTTCACTTCCTACAATTTTTGCCAGTTCATTTTTTACTGCGACTGAAATGTATTGCGTGTCCTTAATAGACCGTTCAACAAGGTCTTTGGGGATTTTTTCTAATAAAAGATTTTTCTTTTTCTTACCGTAGAAAGTATCGTTCACAAACTGAACATATTCCGATTCGGAACAGACGTCAAAACGTGAATTTTGCTGAGAAATATATTCCCAGGCTGTTCGATTGCTTTTTTCTTCATTGATATGGGTTTCACATACCACTTTGTTGGAAAGAGAGTCGTCAAAATATCTGGATTTTGGAATAATGTGGTCTATATCATAAAGCCTGTCATCAAATAAAGAACTGAAAGGGATTATTTTGTTTTTAGTATATGGAGACATAAATTTTTGTTGCTCATATAATTTATATTTCAAAATATTCCTGTCAGTTATTGGGATGTTTTCTTGTTGTAATCTTTTTTTTATGCTATCATTTATCCTTTGACTTTTGATTTGACCTTTGAAAATTTTGTCTCTCTCCGCCGCACTGTTTTTTAAATCCCGGGCAAGTTCAATCCTGATTTCCAATTCTTCTGGATTGAACTGGTGTTGTTTCCAAAGGGATTTTACAATCTGCATTGTTTCATTTGCTAACTGCGATACGATTGGGTTTCTTAGGTTTCGCTCTGCGTATTTTATATCGTGATAGTCTTTAATCTGAGGCTTTATGTTTTCTTGAGTATGTCTGCCGTATACCAGTGAACTCGCAAAAGCATACATAAAACCACCTGTTTGGAAGGCGTTTGGATTGTTTTTCACAAAACTGATAACATAATCCTCCAAGAGATTGTCATCTAAAATTTCTCCTGTCTCTATAAGATGTTCTATGTTTTCAAAATTTGCTTTTACTCTTTCTGTAACAGCAGAAGGATTTAATTGCATCAAAGGCAATATATTGATAATTGCTTTTTCAGAAAGGCTGGAATACTTTCTTGGAAATTTAATTGTCTGAGCTATTCTCAAAGCCATTTCCGTTACAAGTTCATTATTGTTTAAAGGCTTCAAAACTTCTATAATAGAAGAAACCTTTGGACTTTTGACATCGTATTCATTGCCATTATTGGCATTATCGAAAATAGCTTTCCATAGGTTATTTACGATAAAATTATCTTGTAAATAAAGTTCATCAAAATGTTCTCCCAGAGCTTTTTTAATAGTGATTACAGTATCGCAGCCTTTTAGCTTGGTTTTGGCATTCAATCCGTTCAAATATTCTGTTTTATCACTTTTCAGGTTGATGATTTTTGCTACATCAGAAAAACTGACTTGTTTTTGTATTTGTAGTCTTTGATAAATCTGCTGTTTTTGCTCTGTTGTTAAGAATCGGTCACTATATTGAAAAACGGTTTTGCCTTTTCTTTCATTCCATACTTCTTGCTTGGAAGTGATATACATTCTGTTAATCTGGTCCCAACATCTGAACTCTTGAAACAATGGGTGCGAATTAGGTAAAACTGTTTCTTCTTTCTCAAACTGACACTTGCTGATTAATTCCGTTTGTGGTTTTAAGGGGCGCTGATAATAAATTACCTGATTTTTGATGATGTATTTTAATCCTCCGTTAATAGCTTCTTTTCTTAATCTTCCTTGTGATTCACTTTTTCCTGGAAACAGGTAATTGGCAATTTTTTCCAATTTATCTTTCGCACAATCATTTAAAAAGGAGTAGTAATTACTTTGTGTTTTCCAAATGGCATCAAATTCCTCCTGATAGCGATTGCGAAGGATAACCCGGTTTCTGATTTTTGTCCATTTGTTTTGTTCCAAATCTTTTACAAATAACTGGCTCACCAAAAGATTTGATTGTTTTAAATCCTCCTCTGTTTTTTCCATTTGTTTGCGCCAGTTTGTTTTTTGGGGTAAGGCAAATACAACCGAAGTAGTTTCTGCTTTTTTGTTTCTTCTGATGCGGATTTCTAATTCTTCTTCCTGATTGATTTTTTCGCTCAAATTTTGTAGTTCCGTTTCCCCTTCCAATTCTTCGTCATCCAGTAAAACGGTTACATTGAATTTATTAAACTCTAAATCTTTATTTTTTCCCCTGCCTTTAAATTTTGTGTCTGATAGCTCTACGTTTTGAATGAGTACTTTTTGGGTTATTACTTCATATTTTTTTACACTTTCGTTTTCATCATCGAAATTGTCTTCCTGCTTATTCTTAGTGTTTTCCTCATTATTGCCTCCTGAGTATCCCCTAAGCTGATTAAACTGATATAATATTTTCCCGAAATCTTTAATATCAATAACATAATCAATTGCATTCGCTCTTAATTTGTAATGAGTAAGTGAATCCAACTGCAGCATTCCTTTCTTGATAGGCAATAATTCTAACTCCTGGATTTTGTTGGGTTCGGGAATACCATTTTTAAATTGAAATTGCTCTGGTAACATTTCCAATTCGTGAAGAATATAGAGTAGTTTATTACGGCGAAGCTTATAGCGTTTATTCATTTTGCGAATAGTTCGCTTGGTTCTCCGATCAGCATTTTTGGTTATTCCGATTCCCTTTTCATAGTCTTGTTTATCCGTTCCCATCGGAATAATCCTGCTTCCCATACCAAGAATCTCTCCTTGTTTATTGTCAAAATCCTGTTTTACTAACGCCCAACCAATCGAGTTTGTACCCAAGTCTAATCCAAGTATATGCTTTGTCATATCTATTAGTTTTTTGAAATTGTATAAAAATAAAGAGAAAAAAAGTAAGTATTTTGTGGAAAACCATAAAATAATTAAAAAAATAATTTTTAGATTTGTATCCGAAAGCAATTCACAATAAGGATTATTCCGTTGTGAAAACATTCAAGGCGGGGCAACTCGCCTTTCTTATTATAGGATTGTTGAATAATTTATAAATAAGCATTCCAGCCAGCGCAACTCCTATTCTTTGATTAACCTATATAAACAAAAAAGCCGCCTCACTTTTGAGGCAGCTCATCATTTCTAGATCAGGATAACAGCACCCACATGCACGCTATTACAAGCCACAGTTCCCTTCTCATTATGAAGGTAGCTCCAGACCTGGATCTCTTTTCCCATATACACTGCCGGAAACGTAACATCTTTTGTTAAGTCCGTGCGGATCCCTACGGATTCAAAGATTTCAAAGCGATCCAGCTCTTCGCAGTAGCAGATCACGTTGACCTGGTCGGTTTCGGAAGCATTGCCTTGGGTGGAATTATTCTCCCAGCTCAGCCGGATGATATTTCCCGTTTGCGGAACTGCTGCCACATTCTGAAAACCGGTGAGATCGCCTTTGGTAATCAACACCTTATTGTACATCAATTCGGGAACATCGCCCGTCATCTGTATTGCCTCACTGATGGTGTAGGATACCGCCATATTCACTCTGGATTTTGAACCGCTCCCCGATCCGAAATATTTCGTCTGAATACTTTTGAGCGGCTGGAGAAAGGCGATGACTGTTTTAAATTTCTCCTGCTGAAGCTGCTGCTTCTCACTCGGCGGCCTGTTGCTTGGTTTCGGGATGCTCCTGATGATGTCCTGTCCGCGCCAGTTCGCGCCTACGATTGTTCCTACTTTTCCTGAAAATCCTCCCAGGATTCCTTTGGTTATTCTTGCCATTTCTTTGCATTTTTAAAATTAACAAAACGAAGATAGAACGGAATTTTGCATTTTCGAGCACCTGTGAAAACTGTGACGGGATTTGACGCATTTTGACGGGATTTGACGGGTTTCCGGGGTACTTTCTTCGGGTCTTCTTCGGATCACCTTCGGGTCGGCTTCGGAAAAACGGTACTTTTTCCGAAGAAGACCCGAAGAACGCCCGAACGATTGTCGGAAAAAATGACGGATTTTGACGGATATTTTTTTAGAATTTCGCTAACAGGCATAAAAAAATGCTTTCATTTTCTGAAAGCATTTCTGAATTGAGCATCAATAACCCATTTGGGATAAAATATCTTCCGCCCGATCCTGATATGCGGAATTTCCTCTGATCGCCTGATTCGCAGCAACGTGCTGTCACTGATGTTCAGCATTCTTTTGAGAACTTTATGCAGTTATTATCTTTTGTAGTTAATTCTGAAATTAGTGTAATATCGAAATCTGATCTTTACATATTTATATAAAAAAACCGCCTTAAAAAAGACGGCTTCAACAATTTTATATCTAACGAACTTACTTCTTAGCTTTTACGTCAACAGCGATTTCGATGTCTTTGCTAATCATCCATTCTGCCGGATCAGCCTCGGAAGTTCCGAACTTGATACCCCAATCTGCTCTGTTTACAGTGAATTTAGCCTGAATAGAAGCAGAACTTTCTGTTACGTCAACTTTTGCAGGGAAGGTTACGTTCATGGTTTTTCCTGAAAGGGTAAGATTTCCGCTTACTGTTTTGTTAGCCCCCGCAACAGCATCAGCAGGTGCATTTGTAAGATCGGCTACATTGGTGATCTTAAACTCTGAAGTAGGATTTTTTGTCGTATCGAAGAAATCAGGGTTTTTAAGATGTGCTTCAAGATCTGCCGGTTTCTTATCTTTTTCAGTTACCGAAGCAGGATCTACTTTAAGAGAGTTCATATCAATAACAAAATTTCCTGCTGCAACATTTCCGTTTTCAATGCTTAAATCACCAGATTTTACCATCAATGTTCCCCAACGTGGTGCCATTCCTCCTTTGTGGAAAGCTTTCCAGTTTACTACAGATGTTGCCGTATCGACAGGCAGCACTTCTCCTTTACTTTCTGCTACCGCCTGCTCCTGAGCTGTTGCTGCATTTTCAGCAGATTTTTCTTTATTACATGATGTTGCCAATAATCCGACAGCTACAAGAGCTATAACACTCAATTTTTTCATATTATCTAATTGTTTTAAAAGTTTATTATTTATCAGCCAGAAAATATTTGAATATAAATCTAAAATATTTCGCTGTTGAAGTACAAAAATAGAAAACTTCATCAGGGAAGTCCTTATCATACATCAATAAATTTAAATCTCACTTAATTTACCTGTGAAAAAGCTAAAATAACAAAAAGATGGCTAACCTCAAATACTTTTCCCCATATTAAAAATGATTATTTTAGCCATTTAAATTTTAAAATGAACGTTACCCGATACATACAGAACCTTACAAACATTCAGGAAAAAAGCATCAGCTCTACCCTTCAGCTGCTTGCAGAAGACTGCACCATTCCATTTATCGCACGCTACCGGAAAGATAAAACGGGAAACCTCGACGAAACTCAAATCGAACAGATCTCAAAGATCAGCAAACAGTTTGAAGAGATCGTTAAAAGAAAAGAATCTATCCTAAAATCTATCGAGGAGCAAAACGCCCTGACTCCCGAATTAAGGCAAAGAATTGAAGAAAGCTTCGATATTCAGGAAATTGAAGATTTATACCTTCCCTTTAAAAAAAGAAAAAAAACAAAAGCAGATGCCGCCAAGGAGAAAGGCTTGGAACCTTTAGCTAAAATGATAATGAGCCAAAAAGTTCAGGATCTGCATTTTTTAGCTTCAAAATACCTCAACGATCAGGTAGATTCAGAAGAAGAAGCACTTCAGGGTGCAAGGGATATCATGGCAGAATGGATCAATGAAAACATGTATGTCCGCAAAAATCTCAGAAGGCTATTCCAAAGGAAAGCGATAATCACTTCAAAAGTGGTAAAAACGAAAAAAGATGAAGAAGCGGCTCAGAAATTCTCGCAGTATTTTGAATGGGAAGAAAGCCTCAGCAGAACGCCTTCGCACCGCCTTTTAGCGATGCTGAGAGCAGAAGCGGAAGGTTTTGTGAAAACAAATATCGGGATCGATAAAGATGAAGCCCTGGAATTTATAGAAAACGCCATTATTAAATCAGGCAACGAAACAGCAGAGCAGATTTCACTTGCGATAAAGGACAGCTATAAACGATTGCTGGAACCCACGATTTCTAATGAAACTTTGCAGGAAGCTAAAGAGAAGGCGGATAAAAAAGCCATCGAAATCTTTTCTGAGAACCTTACACAGCTTCTGCTGGCTCCGCCTTTGGGAGAAAAGCGAATTCTCGCGATCGATCCCGGCTACAGAAGTGGATGTAAAGTTGTATGTCTCGATGAAAAAGGAGATCTTCTACATAATGAAACCATCTATCCTCATGCTCCCCAAAACGAATCCGGAATGGCAATGAAAAAAATCCGGTCTATGGTGAATGCCTACAATATCGAAGCCATCTCCATCGGAAACGGAACTGCCAGTCGCGAAACTGAATTTTTCATTAAAAAAATTGCATTCGACAAGCCTTTACAGGTTTTTGTGGTTTCAGAGGCCGGAGCTTCGGTATATTCTGCAAGTAAAATTGCCAGAGAAGAATTCCCTACGTACGATGTAACGGTTCGTGGAGCCGTTTCTATCGGAAGAAGATTATCAGATCCTCTGGCAGAGCTTGTAAAGATCGACCCGAAATCTATCGGCGTAGGTCAGTATCAACATGATGTAGACCAGCCCCGATTAAAGAATGAACTGGATTCCACGGTGATGAAATGTGTAAATTCCGTAGGAATTAATTTGAATACGGCCAGCAAATCTTTATTAAGCTACGTGTCCGGGATCGGTGAGAAAATGGCAGAAAATATCGTGAATTATCGTGCCGAAAATGGCGCTTTTGAAGACCGTAAACAGCTGAAAAAAGTTCCGAGGCTTGGAGAAAAGGCTTTTCAGCAGGCAGCTGCATTTGTAAGAATTAACAATGCTAAGAATCCGCTGGATAATTCTGCCGTACATCCGGAAGCTTACGGAATTGTTGAAAAAATGGCTAAAGATTTAAGCATTACAACTCTTGAGCTTATTGCTAATAAAGAGAAAATCAGTAAGATTGATCCTGAAAAATATACCACCGAAGATATTGGTATTTTGGGAATTAAAGATATTTTAAAAGAACTGGAAAAACCAGGTTTAGACCCTAGAAAGGCAGCTAAAATTTTCGAGTTTGATCCAAATGTGAAAAAGATCGGAGATCTTAAAATTGGGATGATATTGCCCGGAATCGTCAATAATATTACCGCTTTCGGATGTTTTGTAGACTTAGGAATCAAAGAAAGCGGACTGGTGCATATTTCCCAGCTTAAAGACGGATTTGTTTCAGACGTAAACGAAGTGGTAAAATTACATCAGCACGTTCAGGTAAAAGTAACCGAGGTGGATGAGGTACGAAAAAGAATCCAGCTGAGTATGATTCTTTAATAAAGTATGATTTAATAAAGATCCCTGCCGTTACCGACAGGGATTCTTCTTATTTTTTAGATTCTTCAACAGAAACTTTTCTGAATTCTTTGAAAAGTTTGCTTAATTCTAAAGCTGATTTACGAGCTCTTGTTCCCGCTGCTTTATTTCCTTTTTCTGCTTGTTGGTTTGCTTCAGTTGCAAAAGCTTCAAATTCTGCGTTGATTTTTTCAATTAATTCTTTCATTATTTTTAAAATTTAGGCTGCAAATATATGTTTTATGGCAATTCCAGCCTAATACAGACGGAAAAATTTGTAATAATTAAGTAAAATTAATAATTACCTGCCCTTCTCCGTTTAATTTTTAAATGAAATAACGGTTTTTAATGATTTTTATACGGACTCAATGAAGCATTTTGCCTGCAATACATCGATCGCCGCATTTCTACTCTTCCTTTTCAATAAATTCCAGAATATCTTTGTTGATGGTCTGATGTTCCGTGGTTGGCATTCCGTGTGGGAACCCCGGATAAGTAATCAGTTGTCCGTTCTTTAATAATTTGGCAGATTTTATAGCAGAATTTTCTATCGGGACAATCTGGTCATCCTCGCCATGAAGAACCAGAACAGGAATATCTACGGCTTTCAGGTCTTCGGTAAGATCTGTTTCAGAAAAAGCTTTAATGCCGTCGTAATGTGCCACAATTCCGCCCATCATACCCTGTCTCCACCAGTTTCTCTGCACGCCGTCTTTTACATCCGCCCCTTCCCTGTTGTACCCATAAAAAGGAAAAGTAAGGTCATAGTAAAACTGGTTTCTGTTGTTTAAAGTCTGATCTCTGATACCATCAAAAACGGACATTGGTACTCCATCAGGGTTATTTTCGCTTTGTACCATCACAGGAGGAATTGCACTGATTAACACTGCTTTTTTAGCTCTTCCGTTCGCATATTTGTTAACATACCTGATTACTTCTCCACCACCTGTAGAATGCCCGATATGAACCACATCTTTCAGATCAAGAAATTCTACCAGCTCAGCGGCATCGGAAGCATATTGCTCAATGGTGTGATTATAAATATTCTGACTGGAACGCCCATGGCCTCTTCTGTCGTGTGCCACTACTCTATAACCTCTCTGCAGAAAAAAAATAACCTGCGCATCCCAGTCGTCTGATGATAAGGGCCAGCCGTGGTGAAACATCAATACAGGTCCTTCTCCCTGGTCTTTGTAAAAAATCTCAGTTCCGTCTTTTAATTTGAGTGTACTCATTTTGTTTAAATTTTTCTTGATTAATAACTAAATTCAAAATAAAATTACAAAAAAGCAACACTAAGAATACAATAAAGTTAAATTAATAATAAATTTTTAATATATATTAAAAATAGAAGAATATACGATCAGATTTATTTTAACCTTTCACGTCATCTTTGAATGTTTTTCGGCTTTTATGGTATTCAAATTTAACATCAGGACAAACTATTAATTTTGTGGCTTGCGGGTTTCATGATAAAAACGCAGCCTCCTGCTACAACAAATAAGATTCCTGCAAGAACAATCGCCCTGGATGGATTGCTGTCCAGAAAACTGTTAAAAATAAATCCGAAAGACAATGTCTGAATGAGCATCGGGATAACGATCATCATATTAATAACCCCCATATAAATTCCTCTTTTATTGTGATGAATGGACGGTGAAACCATTGAATACGGCAATCCCATCATCGATGCCCAGCCGATTCCCAGCGCTATCATGGGAATAAGCATAAGATATTCATCTTTAATAAATGGTAATGTCATAATCCCTAACCCTGTAAGAAATAAGCAGAAAATATACGTATTTTTTGAGCTGAATTTCCTGGCAAACGGAACCAGAAGTAATGCAGAAATCATTGTAACAATATTGTAGGAACCATTCATAAGTCCGGTTTGCCCGACAGCAACTTCCACCTGATGCAAAATGCTTTTTGCCCATGCAAGATCAGATATCGTAACAGAAATACCGTTTTTAGCACTTTCAAGAAGCTTATTTGCCTTTGTCTCTTCAGCTTCAGAAATTCCGTATAAAGACCATTTCAGCATCGGGGTCACAAATTGCCAGTACACAAAAAGCGCATACCATTGAAAAAGATAAACCAATGCCAGCTGCCACAGGATTTTCGGCATTTCTTTAATAGCTATTATGATCTCTACAAAAGGCGTAAAAAATGTGTTCCCTTCTTTTGATTTTTTTAGCTCCTCAAGTTCTTCTTCTGTTGGCGGAATTTCAGGGGTTTTGTAAACCGACCAAGCTACCGAGGCAATAGAACAGAAAGATCCCAGAAAAAATGAATAATAAACCCACACCGGAATACCGCCGTTCGAAGCATTTCCGCCGAAATATTTCTGAAAAACAAAAAGGGAAAGGTTAGCTAATGTAATCCCCGCTCCTACAAACAGGCTCTGCATCTGAAAACCGAATGTTTGCTGATCTTCCGGTAATTTGTCTCCGATGAAGGCCCGGTAAGGCTCCATTGCGGTATTGTTGGCAGCGTCCAGAATCCATAATAATCCGGCGGCCATCCAGATTGTAGAGCTGAACGGAAACAAAAATAAAGCAATGCTGCAAAATAAAGCGCCCAACAAAAAGAAAGGTTTTCTGCGTCCCCATTTCGGACTCCAGGTTTTATCGCTGATCGCTCCGATTAGCGGCTGTATAAGCAATCCTGTAATAGGACCCGCAAGATTCAGAATCGGAAGCTGCTCTGCGTGAGCACCTAAAAAGGAATAAATGGGATTAACAGCTGTCTGCTGAAGTCCAAAACTGTACTGAATGCCAAAAAATCCGACATTCATGTTCCAGATCTGCCAAAAGCTCAGGCGCGGAATGATTCTTTTTGCATTCATAGATTCGGGTTTACAAGTTCATAGTTTTTTCCGAGGATAAGATCTGTATTATTTTTGAAATTTCTGATAATCTGATGTTCTATTTCCAAAACTTTCTCTACAAAATCACTTTGCTCGTCACGATTGCGCTTCATACGGTTTTCGTACGTGTCTTTATAATTCCGGTCTATAAAAATTTTAAAATCAAATCCTTCCAAATCAAGAATATAAGTACCTTCCACAATAATGACGCTGTATTCCGAAATTTCAATTTTTTCAGTGCTGACAGAGTTTTCGTTGTAGTTTACCAAAGGCTTTTCTATTTCTAAGGTTCCTTTTTTAAAATCATTTATATTTTGTGAAAGCTTCCCCAGATTTACTTCATGAATCCCTACATTTTCCAGTGATTTCAGGCGGTTTTCGTGATTGGATTTAGGAGGAAGTCTAAAATAATCATCCATCTGTAAAACCAGACTTTTCACTTTTTCCCGTTCGAGTACTTTCTGGATGGCATAAGCAGTCACCGATTTACCGCTTCCGCTTTCTCCTGCAATACCGATGGCTATTTTTTGTGAATTGCCAAGTGGAAACTTTTGCTTTACTATTTCTATTATTTTTTGGGCTGTTGCCAAATGTTTTTCATGCAGTTCGATAATATCACCAATCATGTTGTCATTTTTTATCTTGTTGTTGTTTTTAGGTTCACAAAGCCGTTTTACACAGTTAAGATCAAGAAGAGTTAAGTTTTATTTCACGGATTTTCACAGATGATTATGCTTTATTATTTTCCTAAAGCTTATGTGTTCTTTCGTTTTCAATCTAAAACCTTTTCTCTGTGACTTATGTATAAAAACCTTTGTTATTTAATTCCGGCGTTCTATAAGAATTTCGGGCATCATCTTAATTCCAATTTTAATAGGTCATTAAAAGATATCCTGAAGCTGAAAAGCAAAGCTGCTCAGTTCCCAGCGGCAGTAATTTGTCGGTGGAATAATATTCCCTGAAATGTTCACCCTTTTCATTCATTAATCCTTCGTATTGCGCAAGAATTTTCTCAGGAATATCTTTAATTCCTTTTCTATTAAGAGCAAGACACAGCCATCCTAAAAATATCGGCCATGATCCTCCGTTGTGAAAATGATACGGTTCATTTTTGAAGCTGTAGCTGTAGTTGTTTTCCAGCAGTCGCCAGTCGTCGTCTCCCGGGAAAATAACAGGATAAAATGCAGGAAGCATCCAGTGTTTGAATTCGTCGCTTACAAAAGTTAAGAATTCTGAAAAATCTTTTAAGTTCAAATCAAAATCCAGTAAAAGAGCAAGGGCATTTCCGGCAAGATCAAAGCGTTCATCGTATCCATTGGCATTCAGGGAAGCCCAGAAATAAGGTTTTGCTGAAGTTCTGGCATACGCTGTTTCGTGATATTTCACCGAATCGGAAGTGTTTTTATAAAAATTGTCCTGGATCAGTTTTTTTGTTTTTACGGTGATATCTTTCAGTTCGTTATCATCGTAGATTTCAGAAGCATTTTTTATTGCCCAATATCTTAAAACATTGTCGTATAAAGTATAGCCTGAAGTTACATATTCATCTGCCCAGTTTCCACCGAGCGGGCTGTACACCAATCCTCTCTGGTTATATTCCCAGGTTTTAAGGCATGAAAGAGCCTGATAGATTTTGGATTTAAGAGTATTTTTAAGTTCTTTTTTTTCAGTTTTTTTCAGATATTCACAGGTAACAACCACCCACCATGTTGTGGCATCTGTTCTTCCGACGTGGGTTCCGAAGCTTGCTTTACCATTCACCACATTGGAGGGAATCTGCCCGTTTTCTGCCTGATGCTTCGCCAGGGTCAGGATCGATTTTTCCAATCCGGCAAGAATTTCTTCATCATTTACTAAAATACCGGCATATCCTGTCATCATGGAATCTCTTGCCCAGACTCTTGCATAATTGTCTCTCTGCTGCGCTGATGCCAGAATTCCTTCTTCTGTAATGGCTTTTCTGATGATTTCTATGGCTTGTTGTTTAAACATATCATTGTTTTTGGAAAAAATGTGAGATGAACAGATTTCATCTCACATTTAGTGTAAAGTATTAAAAATCAAATTTCACGCTCGCACTGTAGCTGCTTCCGGGAAGCGTTCTTGCTCTTATGATTCCGTTTCCTCCGGCGATAGATCCTTCTTCGGCTTCTGTAACTGCTATGGTATTGAAAATATTATTTGCATTTACACTTACCGAAATATTTTTCATTATCTGATAAGAGATGTAAGGATTTACAATAGCATAACCCGGCATTATCAGTTTGTTTGAATCCTGTGTATATGCTTTTGTCGCACCGATTAAATAAAACCCTATATTCAATTTATCCATATTGAAATTAGGATTTACAGAATACATGAATTTAGGAGTTCTTCTTGGCATATTTCCAATAATGGTAGGATCCAGTGCATTTTTGATTTCAGCATGAGTATAGGTTAGTCCTGCTTTTACATCAAAGCTTTTGGTAATTCTGTAATAACCGTCTAGTTCTACTCCGAGAGACTGGTATTTGTTTTCTGTTTTTCTTTGAGTCGTTGCTTCGTAATTGGCTTCTTTCGTTTCCGCATAGAAAAGTGTGGTGTTAAGGAAATATCCTGCGCCTCTTAATTTGTATCCGGCTTCCACCTGATTTACTTTGTTTACTTTTACAGCATCCAGCGCCGGATCATCATTATTGGTATAGTTATATCCTGAAAATAAAATTCTGTCTGCCGAAGCACTTCCACCCTGACTTACTCTTGCAAATACTGCATTTTTATTGTTTAAGGCATAGTTTGCTCCAACTGAATACCCGAAGATTCCGTATCTGTAGTTTACAGGAACGTTGATATTGTCATTTGAGCCAACCATCTGCTCAGGGATATCGATCACTCCGTTTCCGTTCATGTCGCGGCTGGTGTACGTTACCGTGGCTCCCGAGAAAGTTCCGGTTACTTTTCCGATATCATATCTTGCCCCGGCATCAATCGTCAGTTTATCAGTAGCATTGATTTCGATTTGTGCATGAGGCGCTGTAATATCGTATTTCGTATTATAGTCTCTTTTCAGGTTGCCCCAGTCTTTCATTCCATAATTCAGCAAACCATTGTCTGTAATGTAGGCACCTGATGTATTTTTTACATCTACCAGTCTTGCATTGCTGTCGCTTACTTCCTGAATGTAATTATTCCACATCCATGACATATTAACGTTTTGTGTAGCCTTATACAATCCTGCGTTAAATTTCACATTATTCCATTTTTTACTGATATTAAAATCGTTTACGAAATTGTTGAAGTTATTAAGCTTTACATTGAAAAGGGCTAATTTCATGTAATAGGCATTCATATCTACAGGTGTATTCGTTCCGGCATAAACCGCGCTTCCGAAATCGGTAAAGTTGCCAGCATTAAAAAAGTCACTTCCTTTGGTTACACTCGCCGGAAAAGGGGCAATAAACTGACCGCTGTTAGCCGCATAACGAATTTTTTCTTCAAACTTCCAGCCTTCGCCCAAATCATAATTAAATTCAGCTCCGATGGTTTTTGAAACAGAATGCATTCCGTCTGAAACGTCACTGTTGAAGATATTTCCGTCATTCCCTAAAGTTCTGTCATGCTGAAGATTAATCGTCTGCAAAGCACCGTTAAGAATATTATAATTGGAAAGTGAAGACCATTTTGGGTCTGCATCTGTTCCGGTGACACTCACAGGCATTGGCATATAGGCTGCCGTTCTGTCGTCCAAAACTTTTGCATAAATCCTGAAACTGCCTTTATCAAATTTTTTAAGTAAAGAAAGCCTGAACTGTCCTCCATTATTAGAGTTAAATCCTGTTTTTCTTGGTCCGTCCCCGATTCTGTAAAATCCGCCCAGCGCAACGTAAGTGTTCTCTGCGATCCTGGTTCCGTAATCGAAATCGGTTCTGTAGTTTTTGTAATTAAGCCCCAGTTGCTGCGTGATACTTCCCCCTTCTTTTTCACCTGTTTTCGTAATAAAATTGATGATCCCTGCCGGAGAGTTACTTGCAAAAACAGATGCAGAACCTCCTCTTAATGCTTCTACTCTTGAGACAAAAGAATCAAATCTTGTAAACTGATCCTGTGTACCAAATGCAATATCTCCAAACTGCATTACCGGTAAACCGTCTTCCTGAATTAATAAGTATCTTGAGCCTCCTGCTGAAACAGGCACCCCTCTTACCGTAATATTAGAATTTCCTTCACCTCCGGACGATTCTGAACGGATTCCCGGAATGGTTCGGAAAATCTCTGCAGTAGTTCTTGGCGCAGCATTTTCTATATCTTTCATTTTTAATGTAGAAATAGAAGTACTGGTTTTAATGGATGCTTTGGGATTAGAGTTTCCCGTAATTACCACTTCGTCGATGGCCTTACCCCTGGTAATGCTATCGTTCTGTATGTTTTGAGAAAACATAAATGCGGCTGTATTCATAGCTCCGAAAACGAGCAATCTGGTGAAAATTTTTGAGTCCATATTTAAGAAGTTTTTTAATTATGGTCTAAAAGTATTTTTTTTAGTATATTCAAAACATGGTTTTCATGGTGTGTTAAATTAATATTAATTTCAAACGTTTGCGCAAACGTTTGCGGTTAGTAAGTAATTTTCATTTTAACATTTTATTAACTTTTAAGACTTTAAATTTAACATATTTTAACTTAAAATTAACCACAAAACATCACTAAATTAACCCAAAAATCGCTTCAATTAACTTAAAAATGAAAAGAGTCACTATAAAAGACCTCGCTGAAATGCTTAATATCAGTGTTTCTACAGTGTCCAGAGCACTAAAGGATCACCCTGATATAAGTGCTGCTGTAAAGCTGAAAGTAAAGGAGGCCGCAGAGACCTTTAATTATATTCCTAATGATTTTGCCATCAACTTCCGAAAAAAATCATCAAGGGTAATCGGACTTATCATTCCGGAAATGTCGATGTTTTTTATTCCTTCTATTATTAAAGGAATATCTTCCGTACTTCATAGGGATGGATATCATTTTTTTGTTCTATCGTCTGAAGAATCTCTCAGTATGGAGGAAGAAAATATCACAACCTGCATCAACTCTCGTGTAGATGGTGTTCTGATTTCTCTTACCAGGCATACAAAAGATATTTCACATTTGGAAAAGCTAAAAGATATTGAAGTTCCGGTGGTTATTTTTGATAAAACGATTCCGCAAAATTTATTTGATGAAATTATTTTTGACAATAAACTGTATGCAGAAACTGCCGCTGAAAAACTGATAGAAAGCAAATCCAAAAAAATACTGGCCATTTTTGGCGATGAAAACCTTGAAATCACACAAACAAGAAAAGATTATTTTCTCTGGAAAATAAAAGAGCATCCTGAAATAGAAATCAAAATTATCTATTGTGAATCGGCAGACAACGTAAAAGAAAAACTAAACATTATGCTGGATTATGAGAATTTTGACGGATATTTTGCGATGAGTGACGAAACCCTTGCCGGATTACACAGTTCACTGATTAAGAAAAAAATACAGACTTCGGAAATAAAAGTTGTTGCCATCACAGAAGGTATACTTCCGAAATACCTCGACGAATCTTATGAGTGCATCATCAATGACGGTTTCAATATGGGAACGATGGCCGCATTGAAACTACTGGATATTATAAAAGCAAATCAATAATTTAGCCATATCATCATCTGAAAATAAACCATCTATTTTTTAATATTTTCTCTTTAATACATTTTAAAAAGCATTGTAAATAAGATTTTAACCTTTAAAAATAAAGTGGAATGTATAATTAAGTAAACTTTAACAATATTAAATTGCACACAATTTAATTTGGCGCTATTTTTGCATTGTATAATTCAAATAAAATAATTAACAAAATGTCATTAATAGAAGATTTAAACTGGAGACATGCCGTAAAAGCTTATGATCCAGCAAAAAAAGTTTCACAAGAAGATTTAAATAAAATTTTAGAAGCAGCAAGACTTGCTCCTACGTCATCAGGTTTGCAGCCATTTCGTGTGATTGTCGTTGAAAACCAGGAATTGAAAAAGAAAATGGTTCCGGGAGCCTTGAATCCTGAAGTAATGAGAGATTCTTCCCACGTACTGGTTTTTGCCGCCTGGGACAGCTATTCTGATGAAAAGATTGATAAAGTATATGACCATCACACCGATGTTAGAGATTTGCCAAGAGGGCGTTTCTCCAGCTATACGGATAAGCTTAAAGAAATCTACGGAGCACAAACTCCTGAGCAGCATTTTGCACACACTGCAAGACAGACGTATATTGCATTAGGACTGGCAATGGCACAGGCAGCTGAACTAAAGATAGACAGCACTCCTGCGGAAGGTTTCAGCAATGAGGTGGTAGATGAGATTCTTGGACTCAGAGAATTGGGATTAAAAAGCGTGAGTTTATTGTACCTCGGTTACAGAGATGAGAAAAATGACTGGCTTTCTCATATGAAGAAAGTAAGAATTCCAATGGAGGAATTCATCATTAAAAAGTAATAATATATTTAATTTCGATGTTATGGAAAATCAGGAATCTTTAAAACTGGAAAATCAGCTCTGCTTTCCTTTATATGTGATTGCAAAAGAGATTACGGGATTGTACCGTCCGTTTCTTGATGAGCTTGATATTACGTATCCTCAATACCTCGTGATGATGGTATTATGGGAAAATGACGGGCTTCCTGTGAACCATATCGGAGAAAAACTTTATCTGGACAGTGGAACACTCACACCGCTGCTGAAGAGACTTGAAGCTAAAGGCCTTATCCTAAGAAAACGGAAAAAAGAAGATGAAAGAGTCGTTGAAGTCTTCATCACGGAATCTGGGCAAGCTCTTCGGTCAAAGGCTTGTGAAATTCCTGAAAAAATGTACAGAAAAATTGATCTGTCACAGGAAGAGTGGCTTGATCTAAAAAAAAGTATTCAGAAAATATTAACTAAAATAGAAAAATAATGAAAACCTTATATACAACAAAAGTAACAGCAACCGGCGGAAGAAATGGTCATGTAAAAAGTGACAACGGAGTTCTAGACCTTGAAGTAAAAATGCCTAAAGCACTGGGTGGTGCCAACGATGATTTCGCCAACCCTGAGATGCTTTTTGCAGCAGGATATTCTGCATGTTTCGACAGCGCATTGAACAGAGTGATTTCTTTATCGAAAACCCAAACAGGAGAAACAACGGTAACAGCAGAGGTAAGCATTGGTCAGCTGGAAAACGGAGGATTTGGTCTGGCTGTTCAGCTTGATGTGAATATTCCTGAAGTTTCCTTAGAAGAGGCTCAGTCTCTAACAGAAAAAGCTCATGAAATCTGTCCTTACTCAAATGCTACAAGAAATAATATTGAGGTAAAACTTTCGGTAACGAATAATTAATTCAGATATTTTTTCCATACTATTTAAATCTGTTTCTTCGGAAGCAGATTTTTTTTGCTGAATACTACAATTATTCCGAATAAATACAAAAATATTAAAAATGTGTCTACGCAAAAATCATTAATTATGATTAAAATAATTTAATTTTGATTAAACTTTTTAAACATGATTACCACTCAAAACTTTTATATCCAATATCACAATGCGGATAAACTTGAATGCTATCCGACCGAAAATACTGATTTTAAGTCTTTAGTTTCAGATCTTACGCTTGATGATTCGCTAAAAGAAAAAAACTGGATTTATACAACTAAAAAAACAGTATTTAAAGCTAAAGGTAGTATTTGCTTCTTGATTGTTGGAAAAACTGAAAATAAAATTAAAAACTATTATTTGTGGTGTTATTTTACAATCAAAAATATTGAAGAAAATGCTTTTGAGATAGTTGCACGAGGCAAAGGTAAAGATTTTAAACATCCTATAATACTCAATAATTTAGAAAATTTTGACAGTTTTAAAAAATTCTGCGGAAACTTTGGAATTGGTTTTCAGAAGATTGATAATCATGATTTTTCTAAGACACTGAGTTTATATTTAGATGAAATTAAAGTAGATTATTTAATTCCCGATAGAAAAGTATTTCTAGAAGAAACCATTCAAGAATTAAATAATAAAATGCTATCTATCACACCGGAAAGAAAAGTATATATTATAAAAAGACTTATTCGAAAAGACAGCAAAATGGTTAAATTATTAAAAGAATATGTCGGATATAAATGTCAATTTCCTAATTGTAATTCTCATATTCCCCATAAGAAGTATGGAGTAAACTATGTTGAAGTTGCCCATATAAAAGCCGTAGCAGATGATGGACAAAGCACTATTGGAAATCTCATCGTATTATGTCCCAATCATCATAAAGAATTTGATTTGGGAGAACGAAATATTTTTGTAATAAATCATGATCAAATTTCAGGAAGATTAAATGAGAATAACTTTGAAATCAATCTATTCAACAACTACAGTTACAAAATAAAATAAGCTGAAAATCACCTTGTCACAGAATCACTTCTTTTGAAAGCATCCACTTTTTGATAGATATCGTTCTTTTCCTTTTCTTTTTTATCCGAAATTAAAACACCAAAAAGATGATCGATTTCGTGCTGGAAAATAACGGCTGTAAAACCTTCCACGATTTCGGAATGCTTCTTTCCTTCCAAGTCTGCATATTCCAACTGAATGACTTTGCTTCTGTAAAACTGGTCTCTGAAATTGGGGATCGACAAATCTCCTTCGGAACCAAGATTCTGCAATTCTGATCTCCAGACAATTTCCGGATTAATGAAATATTCCAATGGCTCACCAACCTTATCAAAACGCTGAACCCAGATTACTTTCCTGTTGATGCCGACCTGTGGGGCTGCAATTCCTACTCCGCCGTCGGTTGACAGGAGAGATTCCTTCATTCTTTTCACCAAAATTGCCGTGTTTTTATCCAGCGGATCAATTTCTGTGGAAAGACTTAGCAATGTTTTGTACTGATGCTCATCGGTTGTTTGGTAAATCGGTAATGCGGTGTTGATATCTCCCTGATTGATTAGAGAAATTTCTGCCGGCGTAAGTTTCTGAGCATTGATGAAACTGATGAAAAGTATAAATATAAAAGTAAGCTGTTTCATTGTAATGAAATAAGTAACAAATATAAAAGATGTTTTTAATTTTTGATATTATAAACCACTGATTTCACTGATTTGCACGGATGATTGGATTAAATTATTATACAAAAACAAGGTTAATTGAAACTTTCTGTTTTTATTTCAACGCGATAAGCGCAAGGTTTTATTTGAAATAATTGCGCATATTTTTTTGTCCGCAAAGGCGTTAAAACTCAGCAAATGGTAGCTAAATCTAGTATTTATTATAATTTTTATTCACTTGATAAGAATAAACAGAAGATTTACGAACGAAGTTCAGCTTTTTACCTTAAAATAGGAATCTATTTAATAAATTCCTTTTGTTTTATTCAGTAATAATCTATTCTCAAACTATTGCAGTTATTTTAAGAGATTCTTCACTCCGCTTCGCTTTGTTCAGAATGACAAAATGTGGGTATTTCGTTTTGTTGAAGATTCATATCAAACGAAAACCGACAAAGAATCTTAATACTTAAAAATTCAGTTATTTTTACTTTTTTCTTTTTCCTTTTTACCTGGCTCTTTTCACTTGTCTCTTCTAATACGTTTTCGTCATATCCGCAGGAATCACAAGATTAAAATCTGTCGGAATATAGTCTTTTTCAGGAATCTTCAGTGTAGGATCTTCGGATTCAAAAACGGAGATGACCGCCATTTTAAGAGTTGGATTTTTTTGTTTGATGTACCAGTAAATACCGCCGAATTCTTTGCTATGGTAATTTCCGTTGTAGTGAATAAAGGTATTCCCAAGTTGTAAATTTTTCAGGATCGATTCTGCCATGGTAGCATCTTTAATCGCCTGTGCCGAAATAAAATTCATCACTTTCATCTCTTCCGCATGGTCGCCCATCATCTTTTTCATTTCAGGATAACCGGGTGTGTCAAGAGTTACTTTTATTGGTAATTGGGCGATATAGGCTTTGTCTTTAGCCGGTAAATTATTTAACGATTCCAGTCCTTCTTTTGAGGTTTGGGAAGCGTATCTTCTGGGAACATTGGTAGCGATAAACGGTATTTTTTTATCTTTAGCGAAATCGACCAGCGGTTTATAATCGGTTGAAAAATTATTCCACAACCTTGCGGAATCTTTTAATGTTTTAGCATCAAATGTTCCATTTAAATATTTATTTAACTGTTCCTGATTGTCCCTTTCAAACATTTCGGCACCCAGAATAAGTTGTCCGTTTTTCTGTTGATATAATGCTTCGGTGATCTTCAGCTGCAGCCAATGGTTGATGGAACTGTTGTGGTTTTCACCAAAGAAAACGATATCGTAATCAGCGAGTTCTTTCACTAATTTTTCGGTGTTGATTTCTTTTCCTTTCTGGTTATAGAACTGATAGGCTTTAAAATCCTGCGCATTCAATGAACAGAAAACGGAAAGAAATAGTATTGAAAGAATATTTTTCATTTTATTTTTTTGTTTTTGAGCTTGTTTAAATTTTACTAAATAAATTTTTATAGTTTTTCCTTAATTATCTAAATTAAATAAGCTCTTAAAGACTATTTATATTTTTAACGTTAAGATATTAATATTTTTCTTAAAACCTGTTTAAGCTTTTATTTTACCACTGATTTCGCAGATTTTCACAGATCCGTAGAATGTTTGCAATGTATTATATACTTTGGACAATGCTTCATTTATATCAGACAAAGCCTTATCTATTTCGGAGGATGTCTTATCTACTTTAGCAGATGCTTCATATACTTTGGCAGATGCCTTATCTATTATGGAGGATGCTTCATCTACTTTGGAGGATGCCTTATTGATTTTGGAGGATGTAATATATACTTTAGAGGATGCCTTTTATATTTCTGCTGGTTTTGTTTAATTTAAATATTAAAAAAAAGCCGCCCTGTAAAAAACAAAAACGGCCTTAAAAAATGATCTAACTATTTATTTTTCAAGATCTGCAACAAGATCTTTCCATTCCTGCAATTCGGGGATTCCCGGTTTTCTTTTTCCGAATAGCTGTACGATGAAATCTCCTTCTTTATTGAATACTTCAATTGCCGTTACTTCCCCGTCTTCCGTAGGTTTTTTCACGATCCACGCTTCCGCGATTTTTGTTACATCAAGGTGTAAGTTGAAATCCGGATCCATCACATTGAACCATTGCTGATGCCACAATGTTTTCTTTACATTTCCTGTGTGGATCTGGATAATCCCTCTGTTCCCCACGAAAATCATGATCGGAAGTTCTTTTTCAGATGCATCTTCCAAAACGTTTACTACTTTTGAGCTATCGATTTTTTTGGTAAAACCTTCCGGCGCCAGTCTTAATGCCTGTGTTCTGCTTACGCCGAATTTTCTGGTCATCATGAAGAAATCGTGGGTATCTTTCAGTGATCTCCATGCATTTTGGAAACCTTCTACATCGATTTCAGCGTCAGATTTTTCTTCAGTTTTTGGAGCTAATGCTTCAAATTCGAATGATGATTGCTGGTCATCCGCTTTAAAATTTTCAACCAATGCATCAAAAGCAGCTTCATCGCTGTCTTTGGTTAAGTACATTTTATGTAAAGCCAAACCATCTTTTCCGAAGAACTGTAAGCTTTTTTTATCACCTTCTACCACAGCAAAAGCAAATTTCCAGTGGTTTAAGAAAATTCTGAGATCGATGTCTTCACCTACGAAAAGCTGTGCGTGCGGACTGCTGAAATCGCCGTTTAAATACGTTCCTTTTCTTTCGTGAACGCATTCGTCGTTACGCGTAAGAGCCATCACTTTCCCCAACTTTTCTGCTTCCGTTAAAATATTCTGAAATTCCGGCTTAAGAACCGTTACGCCTTCGCCTACATTTGTTGCTAATAATTCTGCTTCACTCACACCAAGTTCTGCAGCTGCATTTCTGATTCTCAAATGCGGGTTTTCAGCTTTAAGAGCTTCCCATTTTTCCTTAAGATCGTTTACTAATGTGCTCATTATTTTTATTTTTTAATGGTTAAAATCGTATAATTTCTTGTTATTGTTTCGTCTCCTGTTTTGCTTTTTACCTGCTCTTCTCTTTCGGAGATTTTCATTCTTTTAAAATGACTTTGTGAAACCGTTTCTTCCATTTCATCGGTATTATATAAGGTGAAACCGAATTTTGTAAATGGCAGTTTTTCCATAAAATCTCTTTGTCCAAAGGTTAGAACGAAAATTCCGGTATCTTTTAAAACCCGGTAGATTTCATTTAAATATTCAACAGGATTTTGCCAGAAATAGACCGTGTTTACGGTGAATATTTTATCGAAAACTTTATCTCCGAAGGGAAGTTTTTCTCCCGCATACAAAACAAAATTGGCTTTATCTTTAAAAGGTTCATTTAATTTCCTGGCTTCATTATGCATGGTTTCGGAAATGTCAATCCCGGTATATCTTATATGTTGGGCTTTATTCAGAATATTTTCAACATGACCTGCATTGCCGTGACCGATTTCCAGAATATTTTCTTTGTCTTCTACTAAAAGTGCGTGGATGCTTTCCAGCGTCATTCCGATGTTGGTATCATTCATCATCTCACCGATTTCGATGCCTTTTTCACCTTGTGGATTGGCAAGATGTTGTGCTAACATTTTTACATTTTCTTTGTCCATTATCCAAAAATTATCATTGGGTTATGAGTGATCGGATGGTCACAAACCGTACACGGAAAATTGTATGCTTCAGTAATTTTTTCAGCGGTAAAAACTTCTTCCGGTGTTCCATAAGCCGCTACTCTACCTGATTTCATTAACAATATTTTGTCGGCATATTGTGCTGCAAGATTCAGATCATGGAGAACGACTACCGCAGAATTTGCTCTTTGGGTAAAATTTTTAATAATCTCCAATGCTTTGTACTGATGTTTAACATCCAGATTATTCAGTGGTTCGTCGAGAAAAATAAGTTTGTGGGCAATTTCATTCTGTAGCTGCGCCATCACTCTTGAAAGGTGTACGCGCTGTTTTTCTCCTCCTGATAAGGTATTATATTCTCTTCCTTTCAGATGAAACACATCGGTTTCGTACATCATTTTGTTCATGGCTTCGTGATCTTCTTGTTTTGGCCGTGCATCAAAATATGGGTAACGTCCCATCATGACCACGTCTTTCACTTCAAGAGGAATATCGTTGCTGTTGTGCTGAGAAAATTTCGCTTTGTGCTTAGACAGCTCTTTCACAGGCCAGTCGCTGATATTTTTATCTTTAAATAAGATCTGCTGTTTCGACTTTACTTCATTCGCCAGGATACTCAAAAGGCTGGATTTGCCTGCTCCGTTGGGTCCGACGATGGCTAAAAATTCACCATATTCCAAATGAACATCCACTGAATCCAGAATATGAAATTCTTTATGCTTATAACTGATCTGATGCGCCTTTATCATGACAGTGATTTTTTGAATTTAACTAAAATCGCAATGAAGATCGGCCCTCCCATGAGTGCTGTCAGAATCCCAATCGGGAGTTCCGAAGGTTCTACAATGCTTCTGCTGAAAGTGTCTGCCGTTAATAACAAAATACTTCCGCAAACGGCTGATAATGGCAAAATAAAAGCATAATTGGATTTAAATAAAAGCCTTAAAATATAAGGTACAATAAGACCTACAAAACCGATCGTTCCTGAAAATGCTACACAACTTCCAACCATCAATGCGGTGATGATGATGATCTGTTTTTTTAATTTCTCTACATTAATTCCTAAATGCTGTGCATCTTTTTCGCCGAGCATCATGGCATTTAACGCTTTGCCTTTCGGCAATAAAATGATATAGGAAATGAGTAAGACAACGGCTAAAATGATATTCTTGGTCCATGTTGCGGCTGCTAGGCTTCCTAAATTCCAGAACGTTAAATCTCTCAATTGATCGTCTTTTGAGATATAAATTAAAAAACCGGTGATGGAAAAACCGATGGCGGTAATGGCAACACCACTGAGCAACATCATGACTACGTTCGTTTTTCCTCCGCTTGTGGAAATTCTGTACACCAAAAGCATGGATAAAAAAGAACCGATGAATGCAGCAATACCGACCAGTGAAAACTGTACTGCCTCAGAAAGATACTGTTTAAAATGTCCTCCTAAAACAATCGTAATGGCGGCGAGTAAAGTCGCACCTGATGTAAGTCCTATTAAATCCCCCGTTGCTAAAGGGTTTTTAAACAATCCCTGCAGGCTTGTGCCTGAAACGGCCAGCATGCTTCCGATCAAAATAGCCATCACAATTCTGGCTGCGCGTACATCCCAGACCACATATTTATCGCTCATTGATAAATCAGCATCTCCGTTGAGAACTTTTCCTAAGACTTCAAACGCAGACTGCCCGCCGAAATCATAAACTCCGGTATTAAGAGACCATACTGCTATGATGGCTAGCAGTATGGCACTTATAGTAACATAAGCGTATAATTTACTTTGTGTTTTCAATTAAGAGTTTGTTTAATCCTACAGCAGCTTCTCCCAATCTTGGTCCGAATCCTGAAACCAAGCCTCCGTCCATCGCAATAATTTTTTTGTTTTTACCGGCATTGGTCTGTGATACGCCCGGCATTTTCAGTGCGCCTTCATTTCCTCCTGCTCCTTGTAATCCGCTTGTGAAGAAAAATAAAACATCAGGATTTGCTTTTACTACAGCTTCCGGCGTTAAAGGTTTGAAATCTTCAAAATCATTGACTGCATTTTCTCCTCCTGCCAGTTCAATGAGAGAAGCCATTGGTGTATTTTTCCCTGATACCATCAGCATATTTCCTCTTGCATAGATGAAAAGTACTTTTGGTTTTTTGGCAATGGGCTGAACCTGTTTTAAGTCAGCATCAATTTTATCATTGAGTTTCTGATAATCAGTATTTCCAATTGCTTGTGCTACGTCTGCAATCAGCTTTTTAGTTCCATCTACCGTAAACTCCTGCTTAAATACTTCGGTTTTGATTCCTGAAGCTTTGATTTTGCCCATTAATTCTGGGTTTATATCTTTATCAGAAGCTAAAATCAAAGTCGGAGACACTGCCATAATTGGCTCAATCGTCATTGATCTTACGTGTCCTAAATCTTTCGCGGTAGCTTTCAGAGATTCGGGATAAGTACTGGTAACGTCGGTTCCTACGATTTCTTTTTCGTGACCTAAAGCAGCAACGATTTCCGTAATCCCTCCATTCAGGGTTACAATTTTATTGTTAGATTTTGGTGTTTCGGCATTTACTTCTGTTTTATTTTCTGTTTTTGCACCTTCTTCTTTTTTACATGAATATATGGCTACCAGCACAGAAGCGGCAAGAATGAATTTTTTCATGAGATACTTATTATTTGATTTATTTTGATTTCTTGATTATTATTCTTTAAATTTTTAACGCAAAGCTCACGGAGAATTTTTAACTCATTAAAATTTAATGATGTTAAATATCTTTATAAAGGTTTGTATTCAAATTGTGGATAGCCTCTCTCTCCTGAAGTACTTGTAAGCCTTGTGAATCTTAACTTAAAATAATATCCTTCGGCATCTTTAACTACGTAAAAGCGGTCACCATATACTTCAAGTCCGTTTACCCCGACAGGGTTTCTCCAGTTGGATCCAATTACGCGCTGGTCGTTGTAAATAAATTTAGACTGATCGATATCAGATGTTTTAAAACTGTTGTAAGCTTCTACTCCGGAAGATGGTGCAGGAACAACTACTTCATAAGCACCCGCTCCTCCCACATTATTAATAGTCACGAAATCTGCATAAATATAGCTTCCCGCCCCGCTAATTGTATTGGTGAATACGGTAAAGCAGATATCCCATTTTTTCTTTTCCGGCTGAATAGAAACTTCCTTTTTATTTTTTAAACTGATAAAATTGTAATTGTAGGCTGTGTTTTTAGTGATGGTAACCTCATAATAATTTTGTCCGTCAATGTCGGCAGATTTTACTTTATAACCTTCCCCGGCTCTTAAGATCTGTACTTTTTTCCATCCTCTGCTATCACCTCCTGTTGTAACAGAACCAGTAGGAACAGAACCTGAATAGATTTCTTTCCCCATATTTACCAGATAAACTGCATTGTCGGAATCCGTTGGTTTAATTTCTTCAATAGCTGTGTATCCTGAAGGGAAATCGCCATTGACATCATCTATATAAGCAACATTTGCCGGATTGAAATTTGCGACCTGAACCTGCGTTTTTAATGATGCAACCGTGGCCTCCGTCACCTGATTTAAATCCGTAACATTTGGAATTTTTCCTGCGGCCATCATGATGGATGAATTTAAAACTACTTTAAAAACAGATCCTGAATAGAATGCAAGATCCCAGTCGGTTCTTTTGGTAAGAATTTCCGTTTCAGTACCAAGATCAAACCATACCTGATTGGGCTGAGTGGGGCCTCCTACGTTCGGATCAACTCTGGCACCTTCAGAAGGAGCGATAGCAACCGGATCTTCATTATCATTGATGCACGACTGTGATATAAAAGATGCTCCTACCAACAGGCAAAAAAGTATTTTTTTCATTTTAATGTATTTAAAAATTATAATTTAATCTCACGAAATAGCTTCTTCCATAAAACAGATTCTGCTGATCGGCAGCGGCATTGTGACTGTTTCCTGATTGAATGGTATTTCTTACACTCGTTACATCAAAGATATTTTTAACTCCTGCCCCAACTTCAAAATGGTTTTTAAAGAATGGCTGACTTACGGTGAAATTCAACATATTGAAATCTCCGATTTCTCCTAAAATATATTGTCCGGGATCTTTAGGGTCGTTTTTATCTCCTTCGTGTGTGTATCGTTTCTGTGTTCCTGTATATTTGTAATACAGCGCAAACAAGGTTTTTGATGATGGTAAAGTATAATTGGCCGCAAGATTAGCTTCAGCATAATAATTATAATCATCCGGCGAAAGAAGATTTCCTGTATCTAAGGACTGTGAAATTCCCATGACGGAAACGCCTGCATTTAACGTTAAATCTCCTTTTCTTACATTTACTCCTCCTCCGAATAATATGGATTTGTAATTATCTACATTCAGGTAAGTGATTTGTAGTGGACTGTTGTTGATGACTACGTCTTCTATTCTGTTCTTTACATCCAGATACATTCCTGAAAGACTGAAATTAAATTTCCAGCCGCTGGAATTGGTTAAAGCATAGTCCCAGAATGCTCCGGCAGAATATCCGGTTTCCGGTTTTAGATTTTCATTTCCTCTGATATCGTGATTATTATCTACAACATAGGTATAAAGCTCCTCATAAATCGGGAATCGGTTGGCAGAACCAAAGACGGTACGAATGTCTGAATTTTCAGAAGTCTTAAAACGTAAAGTCCCGGAATAATTGTACTGCGAGTCGAATTTGTTGCTCAAGGCTAATCTCACTCCAGGACGGAATGACAGCCAATCGTTGATCTTCCATTCTGCTGATAAGAAATTGGCATAATTGAATATGGTGCGATCAATACTTTTCCCGTTATTATTGCTTTCAAAAGTGGATGCATCGGCAAAACCTTTTGTTCTGTCTAATTCATAACCCAGCTGAAAATTGATTTTTTCATTGTTTAAAAAATTGCTGAACATTCCTCTTGAATACAGCACATCCGATTTATAAAAAGTGATTTCAGAATCTCTTGACAATTCTTTCCTGTTGGGAACATCGTAAGTATATCCCTGCGATTTTCGTTCCTGACTCTGATAAGAAAAATCCCCGTTGTAGTTGATTCTTCCCATTTTGGTCTGGATATTAAACTGATGGATCCATCTTGTGGTATTATAATCTTTATCCTGTGAAGTGTACGTTCTATTGCCACCGCCGAGATAAAGTTCAGTAACTATGGGATTATAATAGTTTATTTTTTCGGTAAGGAAATTCAGTTTATAAAAGAAACTTGTATTGTTTTTACTGTACCGAATTGTCCCGTTTGTCGTCAACTGATCTTTGGGTTGCCAGTCGTAACCACGCTGTCCGTCATTGCTTTCACTGAAATATTTGTATCCGTTAAGAGAACCTTTATATCCCTGAAAATCATTATGATTAATATCTGCAACAACCGACCAGTTGTCATTTATTCTATATCCCAGATTCAATGATTGGATATGACGACCGTTTCCTTTTTTCATCCAGTCATAGTCTTTTCCTACGGTCTCTTCCTGCACAGAAGCTAATGCGGTGAATTTTTTACCATAACTTTTTTTGGTAATGATATTAATAACTCCGGCAACGGCATTATTTCCGTATTCAACCCCCATAGAGCCTTTTACCACTTCAATTCTTTCGATATTATTAACGTTGATTTTTGTAAGATCAACAAGATTTCCCATTCCTTCATCGCTTACCACAGGAATATTATCAATAAGGATCTTTGTATAGGCTCCGCTAAGTCCCATAATATTCGCGCTGGAATTTCCGGAGCTTTTGCTCGGTTCTATTAAAATATTAAGATTCTGATTCAGAACTTCGGCAACATTAGTTACTGCCATATTTTTAATTTGCTGCGCATCAATCACTTCAACTTTATAGATGGATTTGTTAATGGATTGCTGCATATATTGCCCTGTGATGACAACCTCATCGATTTCTTTCTGCTTTAAAGAATCTTTTTCCTGTGCATTCATCCATAAAATAGTGGATAATGATAGAATGGAAAGCACTTTCTTCTTCATAGGTGGAAAATTTTCGACAAATATATAACTTTATTTAGAACAGTTAAAAATAAATTATTAATTTTGTGGAATAATTCTAAATAAAAATAACATTATGAAATTAAAACTACTTTTAGGGACTTTGATGTTTGCAGCGGTTACCTCCCAAGCACAAGTAGCGACAATTAATGAGAATTTCAACAGTTTTACGCCAGGCCAGGGACAATCTGTTTTTCCACAAAATCAGTGGACTGCTATTTACCCTGCACCTGTCGGGAATCCTCCTCCAATGATGAATATAGTAGTGAATAACGCCACCGATAATTTTGTGCAGGCGTATTCAGGAGCCAATCAAAATAGTCCGGAATATTTAATTTCACCACAAATTGTTGCTCCCGCAGGAGATAAAACATTAACCTTTAAGGCAAGAAGAAATACAGGTTCTGCACCAGGATCAGTACAAGTAGGTCTGGCTTCAAGCCCAACTGACATGAGTACGTTTGTAGCTTTGGCAACTGCAACAACTTTAACAAGTGATACCTTCCAGACTATTAGCATACCTGTTACTGCTTCAAATTCACAATATATTGTGTTTAAATTTGTAGGGGCATTCGCTCCGCACACAGTACTTGAAATTGATGATGTTGTTTACAATCAGGCTTCTAGTCTTGGGATTTCAGATCAGATAAAGGCTAAAGAAGAGATTAAGTTTGCCATCAATGAAGAAAATACGGCATTACAGTTTGTCACTAAAAAAGATCCTAAAAATATCAGTATTTATTCCGCTGTCGGACAAAAAGTTGCTGAAGGTAAATTATCAGGAAAATTCTTTGATATCAGTACACTTCATACCGGCATTTATTATATCATCATTGAAACAGCGGAAGGTTCAGCAGTAAAATCAAAATTTATCAAAAGTTAAATTTTATCAGACCTCATAATTTTTTAAAGCTGACTATGATCTTCATGGTCAGTTTTTTTGTTTAGCTAAGTCTTAAGATATATATCATCATTTAAACAAAATTTAAAATAAAAACACGACAAAAATCATATTTTATTTAGAATAATTAAAAATAATTTATATAGTTTTGTAGAATAACTCTAAATAATAATTTACATCAATATTATGAAAACAAGATTACTTCTTGCAGCAATGCTTTCAGTAGGTATACAGGAGACTGTTCTGTCGCAGGTTGATGCCAACGGATATACAACGGTAAATATGTCTATGGGTTCAAGCTATCAAAATCGGGTATTTTTTGACCTGAGTGCCAACAATATGGTTTCCCAGCCTGCTAATTCATGGGATATAGCTTTCTACAGAAACTCAAGTATGAATTTCGGAACGAGAATTAATGATGCTCAGAATATCGAAGTGTATCAGGCTTCCAATAATCCAAGCGACTGGAGTAATATCACCACAAACAGTGTTGCTTCTTACGGATCGCCTTTGTACAATCTTGACAATACAACAACGATTCAGGAAGGAGCTTTTGAACAAGGCACCTCGACTTACGGATGGGGAGAATACAATCCCGCAAACCACCACATCGAAGGTAAAGTAATTTTTATCCTGAAATATGTTTCAACCAACACGTATTATAAATTCATGATCGAAGATTATTTCGGAGGCTATACTTTTAAATATGCTAAATGGAATACTACCACTTCATCTTGGGATGCTACCGTATCAAAGACCATCGCTAATGGAAGTGATGATGCTTATTTTAATTATTTTTCTTTTGCAACCGATGACAAAGTTGCCAACCTTGAGCCTTCAAAATCCAATTGGGACTTTATGTTCACAAGATACTGGACCGATTATCCTTATGTAGATCCAAACACAGGACAGCCCGCAACGATGAAATACAGAATGTCGGGAGTAATACAAAATACAAATATCAGTGTAGCAAAAGTTCAGCCCGAAACACAGGCCACGGCTAATTCAACAATTCCAGCTTCTACGGCTTTTTCAGGAAATATTACAGCAATAGGACACTCTTGGAAACCAACTTCAGGAGTTTATAGCGACGTTGTATATTACATTAAGCAAGGTTCAGAATATTACAGAATGTATTTTATTTCCAATGAAGGATCTCAGACCGGGAATATGTATTTTAAATTCAAAAACATCACTTCAACGTTGGGAACTACTGAAATTGCCGGTAAAAAAGCGTCATTCGGAATTTATCCAAATCCAACGACGGCAGACAGACAGGTGACGGTTTTATTTGATGTTAAAGAAAAACTCAGTAATAAAGGAAACGTGGAAGTTTATGATCTGTCAGGCAAAAAAGTATATTCTGCTGAATTGACAAACCAAACCGGTTTCTATAAACAGGACTTGAATCTTTCTCATCTCTCATCAGGAAATTACTTGGTAAAGATTACTTTCGGAGGAAGCACGGAAACGAAAAAGTTAATCGTGAAATAAGAAAAGTCAATAGTGAATGGTTAATTCTGAATTCTGAACAGTAAATTTAAAAATTAACTATTGACTATTCACAATTCACTTTCAAAATAATACTTTCTATTTTTTCTAATGAAAAGGCTGCTCGCCATGGCGAGCAGCCTTTTATATTTTATGATGAAGTGATTTAAAATAAGCTTAAAGTGTTTTAAATCCTTTGTAAACTACGGTAGAACTTTCAAGCATTTTTGAAACATCTTTTCTGAAATTCAGCAAATGATCCTGTCCGCTGTGATGGTTAAGATGCTCTTCAGTTTCCCAAAGCTCGATCATGAAGAATATTCCTTTATTATCTTTGTCTTCAATGAGATCGTATTTAAGACAACCTTCTTCTTTCCGGGTTTTTCTTACAAGGGTTTGAAAAAGTTCAACAGCCTCCATCAGATAGTTTTCATTAAACTTAAAAACGGCAACAACGTGTATGTTCATAATATTTTTTTAATGATGTAAAAGTAAAATATTTTCAAAAACAGAAGATATTTTTAATCCTTTTATTTTTCAACATACAAGTAGATTTTCATTAAAAAAAAGATTTACAGATCGTTATAGAACTCATTATGATAACTAGCAGTCCTATAACGATAAACATACTCTTTACAGGTAACTTTGCCGTAAGCATTGCAGAAAATGGTGCGGTAAATATCCCACCGATTAAAAGCCCAAGAATGATATTCCAGTGCTGAATGCCCAAGGTAAGAATAAAAGTTATTGCGGCTGTCAGCGTCAAAATGAATTTGGCTACCGTAGAACTTCCCACTGCAAATCTCGGTGTGAAAGAATTTTTAATCAACGTTCCGGTTACCAACGGACCCCAACCACCACCAGCAAAAGAATCGATAAATCCTCCTGCCAACCCCAGTCTTGTAAGGTTTGTTTTTCTCTTTAACTTCTTATCCTGCTTATCTTTAAATGCATTAGATAAAATTTGAATTCCTAAATATAAGGTATAAAAAGAAATCGCAGTTTTGGTTATTTTGGAATAATATTCACCCAAATATGTCAGCGAGACAGCACCTATAACAGCGCCTATAACAGCTGGTACCGCTAATCTTTTCACCAGACTTTTACTGACATTTTTCAATCTTATATGACTGATGCTTCCTGCTGCCGTTGTAAAACTTTCCGCCGAATGAATACTGGCGCTCACCGCATGAGGCGGAATTCCCAAAAATAAAAGTGTTGTAGTGCAGATCACCCCATATCCCATTCCCATGGAACCTGCCACGATTTCAGCAATAATGCCAACAAGCATCATCCAATAAAAAATATAGTTGTCTTTGGCAAGGATCGTGAAAAGCTCGTCCAGATATCCCAATTCATATACTGAAAATATGCTAACAGACAATAGTAGTACAGTAATTATAAAAATATTGAGTCTGAACTGAACTTTCCTGGAAATAATCATAGCTGTTTCATTTTTTAGTTTGCTAATGGTGATTTCTTACAGGATCATTACGGCACCCACCGTTGAATTACTGGTTTCATCGATCAGAATCGCATTACCCGTATTCCGGCTTTCATCAAAACTGTCAAACACCAAAGGGGATGCGGTTTTCAGCCTCAGCTTTACTACTTCATTGAGTTTGATGCTTTCCGTCACAGGAATTTTCTCCAAAGTGTTGACATCAATTTTATATTCAATTTCTTTCACAAGAGTTTTCAGCAGTTTGCTTTTATGTTGAATAAAATACTTGCTGCCTTCAGTCAGTTCCTTTTTATCAAGCCAGCAGACAACTGCTTCTATTTCATTTTCCACTTTCGGAAGGGTTTCAGATTTCACAAGAAAATCTCCACGGCTGATATCAACATCATCTTCAATATGAATCACGGCAGGCTGCCCCCCAAAAACAACCTCTACCTCCTTTCCGCCTGTTTCAAGCTTAGAAATCCGGGTCTGAATATTTTGTGGCAATACGGTAATTTCGTCGCCTTTCCTATATGTTCCGGAAATTACTTCACCCGCATAGCCTCTGTAATCGTGCAGCTCATCAGTTTGAGGACGGATCACATACTGTACTTGAAATCTGGAACTTTGAAACCCTTTATTGTAATTTATCTCTACATTTTCCAGAAAATCAAGTAAGGTAGAACCTTTATACCAAGGCATATTTTCAGATGCCTCAACGATATTATCCCCATGAAATGCTGAAATCGGAAAATAGCTCACATTTTCCAGTCCGAGTTTCTCTGCAACTGTTTCGTATTGCGTCTTTATATCATTAAAAATTTCCTGAGAGTAATTGACAAGATCCATTTTATTGATAGCTACCACTACGTTCTTTATCTTTAATAGAGAAGCGATAATAGAATGCCTTTTAGTCTGCTCGATCACCCCTTGTCTTGCATCAATCAGAATCACAATCAGCTGTGAATTTGACGCTCCCGTAATCATATTTCTCGTGTACTGAATATGTCCCGGTGCATCGGCAATAATGAATTTTCTTTTTGGAGTGGAAAAATACCGGTAAGCAACATCGATCGTGATTCCCTGCTCTCTTTCGGCTCTTAAACCATCTGTTAAAATCGCAAGATCTACTCCATTTTCGTTTTTGTTCTTCGACTGTTTTTCCAATGCTTCCAGCTGGTCGATCAATATATTTTTACTGTCATAAAGAAGTCTTCCGATGAGGGTACTTTTCCCGTCGTCTACGCTTCCGGCAGTGATAAATCTTAGTATGTCCACGTTTATTGTAGTTATAAGTGATAAATTATGGTTGATTAAAGCTTACAGCTTTCTGCTTACTGCCTAAGGCATTGCTTAAAAATATCCTCCTTTTTTACGGTCTTCCATAGCCGCTTCCGTTACTTTATCGTCAATTCGGGTTTCGCCACGCTCGGAGATTCTTGATGCAGTGATCTCGTTTACCACGTCATCCAGGGTTTCAGCAGAACTTTCAACAGCTGCTGTACAAGTCATATCTCCCACCGTTCTGTACCGTACTTTTTTATTGAGAACCGTATCATTTTCATCAATCCTGATAAAATCCGAAACGGCAATCAACTGTCCTTCATGCTCAATCACGTCACGATTATGCGCAAAATAAATGGATGGAAGTTGAATATTTTCTTTTTTGATGTAATTCCACACATCCAGTTCCGTCCAGTTGGAAATAGGAAAAACCCTGACATTTTCACCTTTATTAATTCTTCCGTTGTAAATATTCCATAGCTCAGGGCGCTGTAATTTCGGATCCCATTGCCCGAATTCATCGCGAACAGAGAAAAAACGTTCTTTCGCTCTTGCTTTTTCTTCGTCTCTTCTGGCTCCTCCGATACATGCGTCAAAGCCGAATTCTTCAATAGTATCCAGTAAAGTATGGGTTTGCAGCCAGTTTCTCGAGGCAAATTTTCCTTTAGGTTCAGCTAATTTTTTAGCTTTAATCGTATCTTCTACACTTCTTACAATCAGTTCTGCACCAATCGTTTCTGCAAGATAATCCCTGAATTTCAATGCTTCAGGAAAGTTATGGCCTGTATCGATATGAACCAATGGAAAAGGAATTTTCATAGGAGCAAAAGCCTTCTTTGCTAAATGAACTAAAGTAATAGAATCTTTTCCTCCGCTGAAAAGCAAAGCCGGTTTTTCAAACTGGGCTGCAATTTCGCGCATAATATAAATACTTTCAGCTTCAAGCTGTTCGAGATAGTCTAGTTTATATGTATTCATTTTAAATGTAAAAGATATTTGAATTAATGCGTGTGAAGACCGCATTCCTTCTGCGAATCTTCCCACCACCAACGTCCTGCACGCGGATTTTCTCCCTCCACAATTGGTCTTGTGCATGGCTGGCAACCTACGCTGATAAAACCTTTCTTGTGTAAAGACAGCTCCTGTACTTTATTTTGTTGCAAATACACAAGAACCTGCTGATAATTCCAGTTGATGAGGGGATTATATTTATAAAGTTTTCGTTCCTCGTCCCATTCGATGACAGGCATATTCTCACGGTTTTCCGACTGTTCGGAACGTAATCCGGTAATCCAAATTTCCGCATTTTCAAGCGCACGATTTAAAGGTTTAACCTTTCTAATAAAGCAGCATTCTTTTCTGTTTTCAACAGAATGATAAAAAGCATTAATACCTTTTTCATTCACATATTTTTCCACATCTGAAGGATCCGGGAAATAAACTTCGGTTTTTGTTTTGTACCTCGCGTTATTTTGTGAAAGTAATTCGTAATGTTCATAAAAAAGCCTGCCCGTATCCAGCGTAAAAACTTTTATCGGTAGCTTATTTCTGAAAATGATATCGGTAATAACCTGATCTTCCTGACCAAGTGATGTTGAGAAAACAGCGGTTTCCGGAAATTTTGATGAAATAAATTTCAATCCCTCCTCTGCTGAAAGCTGTTTTAGTATATCTGCATCTTCTTTTGAAATCATAAATTATCCATTTGAAGTGATGCAAATATCCAATAAAATTATTATCCCACCAAAAAAGTAGACTAATAAATTAAAAAAAGGATCAATCTCAGTCGACCAGATCCATTAACGTTTTTCTTTCCAGAATATTAAGCGAAGCGTCCCGAACTTCGATCAGTACGTCGTGCAGGCTGCAGTGATCTTCATTACAGTCTTCGCATTTTTCGTAGAAGTTAAGGCTTACACAAGGTAGCAAAGCAATAGGTCCATTTACCAGGCGGATGATTTTTGCCAGCTTTACATTTTCAGGATTTTCTTTAAAGAAATATCCTCCTCCTTTTCCTTTTTTACTATCCAGAATTTCCGCTTTTTTCAGTTCAAGTAAAATATTTTCCAAAAATTTCAAAGGGATTTTCTTATGAGCTGCAATTTCGGAAATAAGGATAGGACCGTCGTTCCTTTTCTCCACAAGGTACGACAGTGCTTTAAAAGCATATTGAGATTTTTTAGACAGCATTACAGCAAAAATAGGAAAATTGTTTGAAATGTATAAAATAATGTGAAGTCAGGAGATTAGAAAACGATAAATGCTTTATTATAAAGTTTTTTATCTGACTACAAAAGAAAAAATAAAAACCTGCTGACATGATGTTGTCACACACTAAGATTAATTTTGTGATGTAATTTAATATTTAAAACAATGAATTTATTATCGATCCGCATTATTACTGCTGACATGGAAAGGTTGGTAGCATTTTATAAGCAAATAACAGGATTGCAAATTGTGCAATACACCCCTGATTTTGCCGAGCTGAAGACCCCAACAACAACCTTTGCGATTGGAAGTACAAAAACATTACAGTTTTTTGGCGGAGAGGATGTGGCACAACCAGCACAAAATCGAACAGTTATCATTGAGTTTAAGGTAGATGATGTTGATAAGGAATTTCAAAGATTATCAGATTATCTTCAAGAAAACATTGTACAAAAGCCAACCATGATGCCGTGGGGTAACAAATCATTTTTGTTCCGTGATCCTGATGGGAATCTTGTTAACTTTTTTACACCGGCAACACCTGAAGCAATAGCAAAATTTAGCGAAAAATAATATTCTCGATTATCTTTTCGGATAAAGACATTTAAAGTCGTTCGGATTTCTGTCATTCATAAGCGGTATTCCATTCCAGTCAAAATACTTACTTTTGTCATATGTTCAGTAAACAGGAAGCACAGCAGTTAAAGAAAGAATTCTGGACGGCTTTTGGAAAGTCTTTCCCGAGAAAATGGATTTTGTATGATACTAAGATCAAGGATATGTCGTTCAAGTTTTATGCAGATAATAAAAAAGCCGAAGTCTCTTTGGATATTGAGATGAAAGATGAGATTTTCAGAAATGCTTATTATGAAAAAATATGGTCGCTGGAAGACATCCTGAAAGATTTTATCGGCGATTTTTACAAAGACGAATATTATACCCTGGAAAACGGAAAAGTAATGGCCAGAATCTGGGTTGAAAAGCATAACGTTTCCATTTTTAATAAAAATACATGGCAGGAAATTTTTCAGTTCTTTGTTGATAAAATGGATTGCTTTGAAACGTTTTATTATGAATATGAGGATTTTATAAAGGATGTTTAATTATATTCGTCTGTTTCATATTGGCTTCATTTTTTACCAAATGGCAAATGTCTGGAAATTTTCTTTCTCTAAATTGCATCTATGAAAGAATTATTTGATTTTATTCTGAGATTCGGCAATCTCAACCAACAACAGATGGATTTTATTGAAAGCAAAGCCACAGAGGTTAATTTTCATAAAGAAGAATATTTTTCTGAGGCCGGTAAAATTGCAAAACAGGTCGGGTTTGTAGTGGACGGAATTTTTCGTGTTTGCTATTACAACAACAAAAGCGAGGAAATCACCAAATATTTTATTGAAGAAAATAATCTCGTTGTAGATTTGGAAAGCTTTGATAACCAAATTAGTTCAAGCGCTTATGTTCAGGCAGTAACAGAATCTAAAATGATTGTTTTTCAAAGAAAAGACTGGCTTGAACTCTTGCAGACGATTGTAGGTTTCGATGCCATTGTCCATAAAATCATTTCAAGAGCTTTGATGCAGAAAGTGGAAAGAAGAAGTCCGCTTGTTACCGAAGATGCTACAACACGCTATCTGAAATTCCTGGAGATCTACCCAACTGTGGTTAACAGAATCCCGCTTTCTTATATTGCTTCCTACCTCGGCGTTACACAGTCTTCTTTGAGCAGAATCAGGAAGAATATCAAGCTTTAAAATTGTATTCTGGTGGGCTCACGTTCATTTTAAATCGTCCGACAGAAATTCTCTGAATTTTTATCATCCCTCCATAAGAATTTTATACCGGATAAACTAAACAAGCTTAAAAGATCGACTAAACCTTTAAATTCTTCTAACTACAATCCTCAAATCTCATTTATCCCTATCTTTTTGCCAAATGACAAATGCCTTACTGTTTTATTACCGGAATTTTACACCATTAATTTAAATATAAAAATGAAAACAGTATTAATTACAGGAGCCAACAGAAGTATTGGACTTGAAACTGCAAAACAGCTTTCAGAAGAAGGATTATTTGTTTACATCGGAAGCAGAAATCTCCAAAAAGGAGAGGAAACTGTAAAACAATTAACCGAAAAAGGACATCAGAATATTAAAGCTGTAGAAATTGACGTTACCAATCCCGAATCAATTAGAAAAGCAAAAAACAGTATTGAAACCGAACATGGAAAACTGGATATCCTGATTAACAATGCAGGAATTCTGGGCGTAAATCCTCAGACGGCGACAGAAACATCCGTAAATGATATCCGTATTTGACACCAATTTTTTTGGGGTGATTAATGTTACACAGATCTTTTTAGATTTGCTTAAAAGGTCGGATAGCCACGCATCAGCAACATTACTTCGGGATTAGGTTCACTTACCTTACATAGCGATCCGGACTGGAAATATTATCATGTGAAAAGTGCTGCCTATGGTCCTTCAAAGTCGGCATTAAATGCTTACACCATTGCACTGGCATATGAACTTAAAGACCTGCCGTTCAAAGTAAACGTGATTGATCCCGGTTATACTGCAACCGATTTCAACGGCCACAGCGGACCAGGATCCGTGGAAAGCGCCGCATCTTTCATCATTAAACATACCTTAACGGATGAAAACGGGCCTACCGGACAGTATTTCAGTAATGATATTGAAGACGAAACAGGTATTAGTCCTTGGTAATTATTCAATATGATGATTAAAGAGAAGCTTTTGGGTTTCTCTTTTTTCATTTTGTCGGAACTAAACAACAACAGCCTTGGCGAATATTCACGATTTGGATACATCATTCGTGGATCAGGCTACTTTTAAAGACTATCTTCTTTCCATCTTTGTACCATCATTTAAAACAAAAAAATAGTAAAGAAATGGAAACAAAAAAAGTATGGTTTGTAACAGGAGCGTCAAAAGGTCTTGGATTTGAACTGGTAAAAAAATTATTGTCTGATGGATTTAAGGTAGCTGCAACAAGCCGCACGGTAGAATCTTTAACAGATGTATTTGGTGAAAAATCGGATCAGTTTCTCCCCCTGAATATGAATATTACCGACAACAATGATGTAAAAACTGCCCTGGATAAAACAGTAGAACATTTCGGAAAAGTTGATGTGATTGTTAATAATGCCGGATATGGACAGCTGGGTACATTGGAAGAACTTAGCGACGCTGAAGCAAGAGCAAATTTTGACGTTAATGTTTTTGGAACATTAAATGTAATCAGAAATGCCATGCCTTATTTGCGTGAGCAAAAATCAGGGAATATTTTCAACATTTCATCTGTAGGAGGTTATTATGGAGGTTTCCCGGGTTGGGGCGTTTACTGTTCCACTAAATTTGCGGTAGCGGGATTTACCGAAGCTTTGGCTGAAGAAGCGAAAGATTTTGGAATTCACGCAACCGTTGTTTATCCAGGCTATTTCCGTACGGATTTCCTGACGAAAGATTCTGTAAGAACTCCTGAAAATTCTATTGAAGCTTATGAGGCGGCAAGAAATTCGGAGAAAGCGCATCTTGATGAAATCAATGGCAACCAGCCGAACGATCCTGTAAAAGCTGCTGATGTTTTAATACAAATCAGTAAAGAAGAAAATCCACCGGTACATTTGCTTTTGGGCGTAGGAGCTCCGGAATTTCTGAATAATAAAATAGAAGCAATTACAAAAGATGCGAAAAACTGGGAAGATCTCACTCTTTCTACAGGCATCTAAAAATCAGAGTTCATTAATAAACAAAAGCTTTATACTCAAAAAAGTATAAGGCTTTTTTATTCTATCAAAATAAAGAAAGCTGAATCGGTTTCGGAGGGGAAGGCTTCTGCACATCACCAAAAACAGTTTTTCCACCAAAGCGCCATGAATTCTGCCGTTCTTCTTCAATGACTTGCTGAATATCAAAACCAGGAGTAAAAGTTTGTTCGGTTTTTACTACAATATCGTGAAGCTTATTAATTGTCTTTAATTTATCTGAATTTCCAAGCTTGGATTTTTCAATTCCTTTTCTGATAATACTGATGCTTTCATCATAAATTTTGGTGGGAACCGGGAAAGGATGACCGTCTTTTCCGCCGTGAGCAAAAGAAAATCTTGCAGGATCTGTAAATCTTGACGGCGCACCGTGGATTACTTCACTGACCAGAGCAAGCGACTGCATCGTTCTTGGCCCTACTCCTTCCAACATCAGTAAATCTTCAAAATTCTGAGGCTGCTGCTCGCGGGTTACATATAAAAGTGCACCCAGACGCTTTAAATCAACATCAGAAGCCTGTACATCGTGATGTGCAGGGAGAATCAGTCTGGCAAAATCGCTCATAATTTCCGCAGAATCGGTATGGGAAATTTCAAGAATTCCTTTTCTGTTATCTGAAGCTTCAGAATCAGTAAGGTTTAAAATTTTACCTCTTGATATTCCATTAATTCCAGTGTGAGGTTCTTCTACAAAGGATTTAATATTTTCAGAGTGCCAGTGGTAGCGTCTTGCCGTACTGTCGGATTCATGCATTCCTTGCTGAACAACACTCCAGTTTCCATTATCAGCCAAGATAAAATTATGAAGATACAGCTGATAACCGTCCTGAATTGCCGTATTATCCACTTTTGCCGAAAGCTTGCTGGCTCTTACAAGTTCATTTCCGTTGAGTCCTGTTTTATCAGCAATCTTAATGAGTTCGGAAGGAGTTTCTCTTGAAAATTTTCCTTTACCTCCGCAAATGTAGAGTCCGAGTGATTGGGAATTGGGGTTTATGGAACGCTTCAATGCACCCATTACGGAAGTGGTAATCCCCGATGAATGCCAGTCCATTCCCATGACCGCTCCAAAGCTCTGAAACCAAAACGGATCTGCCAGCCTTCTCAAAACCTCATCTTTTCCGTAATCCATCAAAATAACCTCAACAATTGACAACCCAAGAATAGACATACGCTCATACAACCACGGCGGTACTTTGCCATAGTGAAGTGGTAAATCTGCTGTTCCGGAACGTTTCATCGGATAAAGGTACGGTTTTTATAGTGTAAGATTCAAAAGATTGAGGTTGATAGAGGCTAAGATTAAGGTTGAGGTTGAGCTGATGTTGAAGAAGAAACAAAGTTTAAAGCCCTGTAGATTTCCTACAAGGCTTTATTATAATAGCTTTATTTTTTTATTTATTTCAAAGCGGCTAAAGCAGCTTCATAATTCGGTTCGTCTGCAATTTCCGAAACCTGCTCTGTGTACACCACTTTATTATCTTCATCGGTAACAATCACAGCGCGGCTTAGAAGCCCTTTCATCGGAGAGTCTGTAATAGTCACTTCATAATCATCACCAAAACTACTTCTGAAATCTGAAAGTGTTTCTACATTGTCAAGACCTTCAGCAGCACAAAATCTTCCAAGAGCAAAAGGTAAATCTTTAGATACATTGATTACAACCGTATTATGCAATGCAGAAGCTTCTTCATTGAATTTTCTTGCTGAAGATGCACAGGTAGGAGTATCAATACTCGGAAAAATATTAAAAACTTTTTTCTTTCCTTTAAAATTATCAAGTGTTTTTACATGCAAACCCGAATCCACCAGGGCAAAATCTCTGATTGTAGTTCCTAAAGACGGAAGAGTTCCTATCGTATGTACTTCGTTTCCTTTTAAAGTGATTGTTGTTGACATAAATTTTGTTTTAGTTTCTCAAATTTAATTAAAAGAAAAGTTTTTACGTTCAATTAAAGGTTAAATTAATCTTAAAGTAGAAAATCTTAATTCGTATTCATCTAAAAAAATTAATTTTTAACTAAATTTGTGAGTCTTAAAAAAATCAAATAATAAATAACAGTATAATGTCAGACAAATCAAAAATCTATTACACCTTAACGGATGAGGCTCCAATGTTGGCAACACACTCGTTTTTACCGATTGTAAAAGCTTTTACAAAATCAGCAAACATTGAGATTGCGGTTCCGGATATTTCTTTGGCAGGAAGAATTTTAGCCAACTTCCCGGAATTTTTGAAAGAAGATCAGAAAATCGGTGATGCTTTGGCAGAATTGGGTCAGCTTGCTACTCAGCCTGATGCAAATATTATCAAATTACCTAACATTTCGGCTTCTGCACCTCAATTAGATGCTGCTATTGCTGAGCTTCAGGCTAAAGGTTTTGCCGTTCCAAATTATCCAGCCGAGCCTAAAAATGACGAGGAAAAAGCGATTAAAGCTAAATATGCCAAAGTTCTGGGAAGTGCTGTAAATCCTGTGTTGAGAGAAGGAAATTCTGACAGACGTGCTCCTAAAGCTGTTAAAAACTACGCCAAAGCAAACCCTCATAGAATGGGTGACTGGGCTTCTGACAGCAAAACAGATGTTGCTCATATGGAAAGCGGAGATTTCTACGGAACAGAAACTTCAACAACATTAGAAAATGCTACAAAATACAGAATCGTATTCAAAGGAAATGACGGCTCTGAAAATCAATTAAAAGATTTTGCAAACCTTCAGGCTGGAGAAGTTATTGACTCTTCTGTAATGAATTTGAATTCACTGAAAGCTTTTGTTCAGCAGGCAATTGATGAAGCAAAAAACAGAAATGTACTTCTTTCTGCTCACTTAAAGGCTACGATGATGAAAATTTCAGATCCTATCATTTTTGGGGCTATCGTAGAAACTTTCTTCAAAGAAGTATTCACTAAATATGCTGAAACGTTCAAGTCATTAGACATTAACCCGAATAATGGTCTTGCTGATCTTTTCGATAAAATTAAAGGAAACGAGCAGGAAGCCAATATTAAAGGAGATATCGAAGCGGCTTTAGCAAACGGACCAAGAGTTGCGATGGTAAATTCAGACAAAGGAATTACCAATTTCCATGTACCTTCTGACATTATTGTTGATGCTTCTATGGCAGCTTTGGTAAGAGGCGGAGGAAAAATGTGGAATAAAGAAGGAAAAGAGGAAGATACGGTTTGTATTATTCCTGACCGTTCTTATGCAGGTTTCTATCAGTCTGTAATTGATGATATGAAAGCGCACGGAAAACTAGATCCAACAACAATGGGTTCTGTACCGAATGTTGGTTTAATGGCTCAGAAAGCCGAAGAATATGGTTCTCACGACAAAACTTTCCAGGCAAGTGCTGAAGGAACGATTGAAGTTCAGGACGAAAACGGAAATATTCTGCTTTCTCAAAAAGTTGAAAAAGGAGATATTTTCAGAATGTGTCAGACAAAAGATGCTCCGATTCAGGATTGGGTGAAACTGGCGGTAAACAGATCAAGATTATCTGATACTCCGGCAATTTTCTGGCTGGATAAAGGAAGAGCACATGACAGAGAAATCATCAAAAAAGTTGAAAAATATCTTAAAGATTACGATACAAATGGTCTTGACATCAGAATTATGGATGTAAAAGATGCGATGACTGAAACTTTAAGAAGAGCAAGAGAAGGAAAAGATACGATTTCTGTTTCAGGGAACGTATTGAGAGATTATCTTACTGATCTTTTCCCGATCCTTGAGCTTGGAACTTCTGCTAAAATGCTTTCTATCGTGCCGTTGATGAATGGTGGTGGCTTATTTGAAACAGGAGCCGGAGGTTCTGCGCCAAAACATATAGAACAGTTTGTAGAAGAAGGCTATTTAAGATGGGATTCTTTAGGTGAATTCCTTGCTTTACAGGCTTCTTTAGAACATTTGGCACAAACTCAGAACAATACCAAAGCTCAGGTTTTGGCGGATGCATTGGATGAAGCTAATGCTAAATTCTTAGCGACTGATAAATCTCCTGCAAGAAAAGTAGGACAAATCGACAACAGAGGTTCTCACTTCTATCTTGCAATGTACTGGGCTGAAGCTTTGGCTAATCAGACAGCTGACGCGGAATTAGCAGCACAGTTTGCTCCGGTTGCACAGACTATGAAAGAGAATGAAGAAGTAATCAATGCGGAATTGATCGGTGCTCAGGGAAAACCTCAGGATATCGGTGGATATTACAAAACTGATAAGTACAAAACGTACTCTGCTATGAGACCAAGCACAGTTTTAAATGAAATCATTGACGGAATTTAATTCCCGATTTTTGATATAAAAATGAAAGCTCCTTTTTTAAGGGAGCTTTTTTGTTTTAAAACTTAACGAATAAGTTAAATGTGTTTTAAATATGTGCTTTACGAAATTTAATCATACTCAGAATAAACAATCCTAAAATGCCCAACACGAAATAACCTTCTGCCACTTCAAGCTGAATCTGCGGCTTGATTACCGCTACAATTCCATAGCTGATGGCTGAAGTAATGATGAAAGCAACTCCGCCCGTGAGGCCGCCTGCAATACCTGCTGAATTCGGGAATCTTCCGATACAGTAAGAAAAATAATTATTGAAAATAAATCCGGCCGTAACATGAATCAAAAATGCAAAAGCAACCAGACTGTAGATATTATTGGAGAAATAAGAAGCAATAAACATCAGAATAATTAAAAATAACTGAATGAAATTAGCATTCCGTATTTTAGGTAAAAATGCTTTATTGATTAATGCTTTTCCCAAGAAACCACCAGTCATCCAGGCAAATCCAAGAATCAGTGAAACATATCCTGCTACCACTTCAGAATAGCCCATTTTATGTTCGATAATAAACGATCCGCAGAGATTAAAAAACATAATCATCGAATAGCTCAGTCCGCACATAATCATTCCGTAGAAGAAATCTTTTGCTTTAAACATAGCATTGTATTCTTTAATGAGAAATTCGATATGAAACGGGTTTCTTTTTTTCAAGGTCTCCCCTGAAAATATCAGCTCTAATAAGAAAAGCAATAAACTATATCCTGCCAGTACATAAAAGTTCGACTGCCATCCAAAATTCTTCTGTAAATATCCACCGATAAACGGCGCAATAATAGGACCCACTGACCACACAATCGTCATAATACTGAGGTAATGCTTTCGTTCTTCCCCTTCATAAACATCCACAAAAAATGCTCTTTTGGCAACTACGGCAAATCCCGAAAGTACGCCCTGCAAAATACGCATGGCATAAATCACAAAAATATTCTGGGTTGTCGCAGTGATTACAAAAGACAGCACAAACAGAGCAAGGGATATCATCGAAATACGGTATCTCCCAAACGAATCTACAATGCTGCCGGCAAAAAACTGGGTCAGACCATAACTGATTAAAAATATAGATAATGTAAGCTGAATATTGCTTTCCGGCTGATGAAGTTCTGTTGCCATGCTTGGCATTGAAGGTAAATAGATATCCGTTGCCAGACCCGACATAGGAATGACGGCAAATGCTAAAACAGTTGCAATAAATTTGTTTTTTTCTTTAAGTGTAACCATGCTGTTTTAAAACTTTTTCAAAAAAATCAAAATCCTGAGGCAATCAGGATTCTGAATGAATAATATCTTTAGTTGTTGACCAATTTCATAGCGCCTTCACTGTATCTTTCTCCAATATTCGGATATTTTTTAAGAATGGAATTTATAGTTTCCAAATCTGATGAGGAAAGTTCAATATTTGTAGCTTCAATATTTTCTTCTAAATATTTAATGCGTTTAGTTCCGGGAATAGGAATGATATCTTGTCCCTGATTCAGTACCCAAGCTAGCGCAAGCTGAGTTCCTTTGATCCCTTTAGACTGAGCAAACTCATTGATTTCTCTCGCCAGATTTCTGTTGTTTTCAAGAAACTCTTCCTGATAGCGCGGTAACGATTTTCTGAAATCGTCATTTCCGAAATTCTGTGACTCATTGATATTCGAGAAAAGCCCTCTTGCCAGCGGTGAATACGGAACTAAAGTAATTCCGAGTTCTCTGATCGTCGGCAAAATATCTTTCTCAATATCTTTAGTTAATAATGAATATTCTGATTGCAACGCCGTAATCGGGTGAATTTTATTCGCTTTTCTAATAGATTCCGCAGAAGCCTCTGACAAACCAAGATATCTTACCTTTCCTGCCTTAACCAAATCTGCCATTGCGCCAACAGTTTCCTCAACAGGAATATTCGGATCTACTCTGTGAGCATAATACAAATCGATTTCATCAATATTCAATCGCTGAAGGCTAAGATCTACGGCCTTTCTGATCCATTCCGGTGATCCATCGAAATATGTCCCGGGTGCGCCGCTGTGTCCTGCTTTTCCGTCTTTAAAACGAAAACCGAATTTAGTGGCAATAAAAATTTTATCGCGGTTCGGAACCAAAACTTTTGAAATCAGTTTTTCATTATCTCCATTCGCGTACATATCAGCGGTATCTAAAAAGTTAATACCCAGATCCAACGCTTTATGAAGAGTTTTAATGCTTTCCTGTTCATCTGCTGGTCCGTACGCAAAACTCATTCCCATACATCCTAAACCAATAGCTGATAACTGCTCTCCTGTGTTTCCTAGTTTTCTAAATTTCATGATAACTTGTGATTTTAAAATTTGCTTTACAAAATTATGACAGCCATTCATTGATTTGAATATAGAATTCAAACGAAGAATTATAAAATTCAAACAAGATCCAATCGTACAGCGTTGGGTGTAATGCCTGTTTGCTTTTTGAAATAATTGGTAAAATAAGCAGGCTCTTCAAAACCTAATCCATAAGCGATTTCTGAAACGTTCCAATCGGTATGCTTCAATAATGCATTGGCTTCTTGAATAATTCTTGCAGCAATCTGCTGACTTGTCGTTTTGCCTGTAATCTCTTTCACCGAACGGTTTAAGGAATTAACATGGATTGACAAGCTTTCAGCGTAATCAACCGGACTTTTCAGATGTAAAGATCTTTCCGGACTGTCAATGGGAAATTGTCTCTCGAGTAATTCCATAAATAAAGACACAACACGTTGCGAGGCATTCTGATAAGGCTCAAAATTTTCTGCAGGCTGAATTTTCATGGTTTCGTGGATCAAAAGATGCAGATAAGCACGCAACATATCATATTTATGCAGATAATCTGATTGAATTTCAGTCATCATTTTAATGAAAATATCAGAGATTGTTTTCTGCTGTTCTTCATTGATGAAGAAAACAGGCGTTCCTCCAATTTTAAAAAGCTGAGATTCCTGAATATTACTTATCCGATTTCCGGCATGCATAAACTCATCGGTAAAAAGACAGAAAAATCCTTTCTGGTCGCTATCTTCTGCCTCCCACGAATAAGGAATAAGCGGATTTGAAAACAACAATGCCGGACTATCAACATGAATCCATTTATTGGCATAATGTAATTTCCCTTTTCCGATAATTAGTGAAATTTTATAATAATCTCTCCTGCTGTAGGGAGTAATCATTGCGCAGTTTTCTCTCAAAAAAACATTAAAATGTCCGACTCCCGGAGTTTTTATACATTCCAGGCCGATTCGTTTGTAAAAACCATTTACTGATTCATTTGATTCCATGGTTCAAAATTATAAAATTCAAACAAAATAATTTAATAAAATAATACTCATAGATAAAATAAAAATGACTGGTCCTACGATCAGTCATTAAAAAAATTGAATAAAAATTGATTAGTTATTTTTTATGATGCCCATTTCCGTGTTTGTATTTATAAACCTTCGATTTTTTACCCATATGTTTATAACGTTTATCATTGTTTTTGTTTCGGTTGTAAACTGCTACTGGATTCTGACCTTTATAATATCTGTTCTTAAACTTAATATATTTATCTCTTCCCAGAATTCGTTCTAGCTCTACATATCTGTCATTTCTCCATCTGTCGGGATGATTGACATATACACGATTCCACGAATTATAATCCCTGTAACGATCATTAAGTGCGTAAATCTGATTTGCCTGCGTTGCAGACAATACCAATTCGGAAATTACATTCTGCCAATTTACGTCTGTGATGCTTCTTCTATAATCATTATAATAATTCGACTGTGCATAAGAAAGGCTGAATGTACCAATTAACATTATTGTTATTAACTTTTTCATTTCGATCTATTTTAAATTAAAATATCAATAAAATTTTCAATTAAGATGCCAAATCGGTTTATTTATTGCCAATATTTGTTAAAACAATTTATAAATAATTGATTATCTTTAAAATATATTCATCTTAGGAACATCTTATTGATGATTGTATAAATCTTTAAAACTATCGTTTTTTTTCAGTTATAATTTGTAATTTTAAAAGGAAAAGATTTAAAAAATCATTTGTATTAACACAAAAAATCACGGAATCATGGAAAATGTAAAATTTGAAATATCTCCATATCAGGATGAATTGCAGATATTAATTGACGAACAAAAAGTAGGTTATATGTCCATTAAAGTCGATGGCAGATTATTAATTGTTTATTATACCAAGCTGAATGAGGAACGTGAAGGACATGGCTATGCAAAAATGCTTCTCGACGAATTAGTACGCTATGCTGAAGAAAAAGATTTTCTTGTAGATCCTGAGTGCGATTTTGTGCGGCAACAGTTTGAAAATCATCCTTCACGATATAAGAATATCTGGCACTCATAATTACTCAGTTTCCCACCAGTTACCGAAATGGTAACTTGAGCTATTAAGGTCCACCGGCTCGCCGATCATCGGAGTTAAAATATGTAAATCTTTATTTTTTGCAAGATTTGTCACTTGTTGCAGTGGCTCATTCCAGGGATGGAGTGCAAGAGCGAACTTGGAAGAGTGTACCGGGATGATATTTTTTGCCCTTACATCAATACTTGCCTGAATAACATCTTCGGGAAGTGCATGAATATATTTCCAGGCTTCATTATATTGTCCGTTTTCCATAATGGCAAAATCAAAAGGGCCATATTTTTCGCCGATCATTTTAAAATGCGTATCATAACCGCTGTCGCCGCCCAGAAATATCTTTTTGGTAGGTGTTTCGAGAATATAGGAAGTCCACAATGTAACGTTTCTTTTCATTTTACGTCCGGAAAAATGCCTTGCAGGAGTGAATATGATTTTACTGTTATTCTTCAGATTTACCTCGGCTCCCCAGTCTTCTTCCATCAGTTGATCGGCACCAAAACCCCATCTTTCGAGATGTGCCCCAACCCCTAAAGGAAGGATTACTTTTGTTACTCTATCTTTAATTGCTTTTACCGTGGGATAATCAAGATGGTCATAATGATCGTGTGTAATCACCAGATAATCAATAGCCGGAATATCTTCAGGCTTAAAAATATCAGCTCCTGAAAATGCTTTATTAAAAAATCTGAATGGCGAACCATAGGAACTTAGTACAGGGTCAATCAGAAATGAAATACCATCTGTCTGAATATAATAGGATGAATGTCCCAGCCATATAAAAATATCCTGGTCTTTCGGAAGGCTTTTCAAATCTGTATGAATTGAAGGGATTTTATCTGAAGGTTTTATAAGAGGATCTTTTTTACCAAATAAAAAATTAAACATAACTTTCGGCATCGAAAATCCTTCAGCTATTGCAGGAGTACAGGTAAGATTATGAAATTGTTCATTTTTAAAATTTGCAGAACGCTGCATTTTAAGAAGTCTTTCTCCTTTAGCCTCGGAACCAAAAACTTCCTGGCTCGTAATGATAAAGTATAATAAAACTATTAAAACGGCTATAGTAATAAATGTATAAATCATTTTTAAGATGTGTCAAATGTAAGACAGTAATAATTATGACGATTGATAATAAATAATCCTTTAATTTAAATGAAAATATTATGTCTTTTTTCCAAACATAATGGTTAAAATTTTAATTTTGAAATAAAAAACAAAAACATTGCAGAAAAATTATTTTGTCATCTTTCTCCTCTTGCTCATTACATCCTGTGCATCAGTAAGAAAGCATAATGAACAGCAGACTGCCTGTATTCCTCCGGAAAAACTGAGAGAGGATGTCGATTTTGCGTATTCTAAAATTAAAGAAATGCATCCTGATCTTTACTTATACATTTCAAAACAGGATCTTGACAAAAAGTTTGACAGTGTTAAAACTACCATCCAAGATCCGCTTACCCCACTTCAGTTTTATTTTAAACTGCAACCTGTTATTTCTGACATCAGAGAAGGGCATCTTTCTTTAAGGATTCCCTCTAAAAGAATTACAAAAAAAGAGATTAAAGATCTTGAAAATAAAAAAGGAATGTTCAGCCGCTTTGAGTATTATATCAAAGACAATCGCCTTTTTATCATCGGAAATAAAGATTCTATTGAAAATATAAAACCAGGAACTGAGATTATTTCTATAGACCACGTTTCTGTATCTTATTACACAAAACGATACCGAAAACTTATCAGTAGTGACGGTTTTAATACTACTTTTGCGCCTTACTTTCTAAAAGATCTTTTTTTCAGTTACTACGTGGCAGAAAAAGGCTATGAAAATAGAGCAACCATAGAAACGTTGTATAACGGAAAGAAAAAAGAATATAACCTGACGAGAGAATCCAAATCGAAAGCTGATTTAAAACGAGATAAGGAAAACAAAAAGCTCACAAAAGAGAAAAAAATCAACGATTATATTGCTTTTAATGATTCTTATAACAGAAACTTCAGGTTTCTTGATAAAGACAGCACAATTGCTTATATAAAAGTGAAAAGTTTTTCAGGAGATTATTCTGCAAAATTTTATAAAAACGCATTCGAAAAAATTAAAAATACGGAAGCCTCCTACCTGATTATTGATGTAAGAAATAACTACGGAGGTTCACTGGAAGAGATACACAAACTATATTCTTATCTTACCTCTGAACCCTACATCCTTATTAAACCTTCTCAGGTAAATTCTGCAACGACCCCTTTAAAAACAAACTACTTCAGGAAAAGCAATCTTCTGCAATATACTTTCAAGACATTTACGTATCCTGCTTTTTTCTTTGCGCAGACTTTCAGCACCTACAAAAAAGACGGAAAATTTTACTATAAAATAAAAGCCGACAAACCTGCAAAACCTGATAAGAATTCTTTTAAAGGAAAAATTTTTGTACTGATTAACGGAGCAAGCTTTTCGGCATCGTCTATTCTTACTTCAAAGCTTAAAAATGACAAAAAAGCAATATTGGTTGGCGAAGAAACAGGTGGTGCCAACGATGGAACAGTAGCAGGATTCTATTCTTACCAGATTCTTCCGAATTCTAAAATAGACCTTCCAATCGGATTGGTTCTTGTACAACCTGATATTGACTTCACCCACACAAAAAAAGGAGTACTACCAGATGTCGTTATAAAGGAAACGATGGAGGATATCATCCATAAAAAAGATCCACAGCTGGATTGGATTCTGACTGAAATAAAAAATGAAAAAGCAAAAAATAAGAAATATCTAATGCACTGATGGCAAAAAATAGTTTCGGCGGGCTGAAAGCCCGCCGAAACTATTGCCCGAGTTCTTTAACAAGATTTTTAATCTGAACAATATATTTTTCATAAAATTTATTGAACCACCACTTCCCTATGATGAAAAGCAGAGGCATGGTGATAACCATAGTACCGATAAGAGTAATGGCAATATGCAGATCCGATAACGGTACCGGTCGTGGAATAAACTCCAAAACAATAATGATTTCACATACCAGAAACGGTACAAAAGCGAGATAAAAAGACAGGTAATACTGCTTATTGAGTTGAAACTGATGAAGCAGATCTTTCAGACTTTCATAAGTATTCATCATCGGATTGCCCATATTCTTATAGAGCTTAAAAAACTGACTGTAAAAAAAGAAAGTCACAAAAACCATTGAAGCGATAAGAATGGTAATATAAAATTTAAACTTAAAAGGTCCGGGTGACACGGCGATAAGTGCAAAGGCAAAAACAAAAACACCCACCGTCGACCAAAATTCCATGCGCATATTCTTACGGATTTTCTCAAGCGGAAGATTAATTCTTTCTTTATGTTCAATGCTTATTTTAGGGGTTTCTTCAAAAGAATCATCCTGATTCCAGGTATTTTTCAGTTCATCTATATTCATGATAATTGATTTAAAATTACTATTTATTTGAGCTTAAGATATCTTTAAGTTTATTTTTAGCACGGTTCATTTTTACCCGTACATTTCCTTCGGAAATCCCCATTTGTTCTGCAATCTCCTTTCCGGAAAAATCTTCGAGGTAATAGAAAATAAAAGCTTTATCGATAGAATTCAGCTGATGAATAGCCTTGTACATCGCGTTGAGTTTTTCTTCCTTTTCATTATCAAATTCTTCATACGGGATTTTATATTCAACGAAATTTTCGCCTGTGATAAAATTTCGTTTTTTTTCATTTTTAAGAAAAACAATCGCTGTATTCAGGGCAATGCGGTACAGCCAGGTAGAAAATTCACTTTGTCCTCTGAAATTAGGATAAGACTTCCAGACCTGATACGTGATTTCCTGAAAAAGATCATCACGGTCATCTTTATCATCCATGTACATTTTGGAAATCTTGAAAATGATTCCTTTATGCATTTCGATTTTTTCTAAAAATTCCTGTTCCAATACATCCATGGTTTTTTACACTCTATTGAGTTAGTTTGCTTATGAAAAAAATGTTACAGCTAAAGATGAAAAATTACTATATAAAGTGAGAATAGCCTAATCATAAAAATCCGCAGCACCATTTCGTACTGCGGATTTACTGTATTATTTTTTTAAATATAATTCTGAATTCAGTTTAATTTATAAACATTTATCTAAAAAATATAATCTGTACTCAGGAAGTTGGAATCATGATCTCTAACAATCGTATTCAGAAGATCTTTATTGGAATCCGTTATCTTAGCCGCAACAAGAGAGCGAATGGAGAACGAACGAAGCGCATCAAATACTGACAAAGTACCTTCCGCACTGTCTTTTCTTCCGGTAAACGGAAAAACATCCGGACCACGCTGCGCCTGGCAGTTGATATTCACACGGCTCACAAGATTTACGAACGGATCTATTAATTTTGAAACTTCCAGCGGATCTTCACTGAAAATACTCACCTGCATTCCATGATTGGCGTTCACCTGATACTCGATCGGTTCCTCAATATTCTCAAACGGAACTACAGGAATTACAGGACCAAACTGTTCCTCATGATAAAGCTTCATCTCACTGTTCACGGGATAAACTACTGCCGGAAAAAAGAAAGATTCCTCCAGAAATCCTCCGTTTTCATTTAGAACTTTAGCTCCTTTTGCCACAGCATCTTCCAGGCATTCTTTTAAATAAGAAGGTTTATTGATTTCCGGAAGCGGCGTGATCTTCACATCTTTCTCCCATGGAAGTCCGGGTTTCATCGCAGCAACAGCAGCCGTAAGTTTTTGGGTAAATTCTTCCGCTACCTCTTTCTGAACGAAAATTAATTTCAACGCCGTACATCGCTGACCATTAAAAGAAAGTGATCCCAAAATACATTCGCTTACCGCAACATCAAGATTGGCATTCTTGGTAACAATGGCGGCATTTTTAGCATCTAAACTTAAAATAGCTCTCAGTCTGTTTACTTTCGGATGAAGCTTTTTCAATCCGTTAGCAACTTTGCTCGAGCCGATAAAAGCCAGAACATTCACTTTTCCGCTTTCCATAATCGGGGTGATAATCTCAGATCCTTTCCCATACAGTGTATTGACTGTCCCTTTCGGAAAGGCTTCTTTAAAAGCATTTAATAACGGATAATGCGCCAATACACCATGCTTTGGAAGTTTAAAGAGAATCGTGTTTCCCATAATCAAAGCGGGAATCAGTGTGGTAAAGATTTCATTTAGGGGATAATTGAACGGTCCCATACTCAACACCACTCCCAAAGGCGCTCTCCTGATTTGTGCAATCGTACCTTCCGCCTGCTGGAAACGGGAAGATTCACGGTCCAGATCTTTCAGCGCATCAATAGTCTGGTTAATATAATCTACCGTTCTGTCGAATTCTTTGGTAGAATCAGCGAGTGTTTTCCCGATCTCCCACATCAACAGCCTGATGATAAGGTCACGCTCCCGGATCATGAGGTAGACAAACTTCTGCATACATTTTATCCGACCTTCCACAGACATTGTCGGCCATTCGCCCAGCCCGTTGTCGTAAGCTTTTACACAGGCATCTAAAACTTCCATTGCTTCCTTTGGACCGATATTCGGGATGCTTCCCAGAAGCTTTCGCTCAAGTCCGTTTTCTGTAGAGATGCAAACTGGTGAATAAATCTCCTGTACATCACCGTCCCACTGAACCAGTTCACCATTTAACAGATATTCCCGTTGGTGGATTTCGGGAACTTTATATTCTTCGGGGATGTCGTTTTCAGATTTAAAAATTTTATAAAATGAAGGGTGATTTACTGATTCCATAGATCTTTTTATTGTATTAATATTTTAGCGTTAAAATTTGAATAGAATAAAGGTAGACCTAAAAATTGATTTTAAAAAGAGTACGTTAATAGATTTGTTCTATTTAAAGCACATTTGAATAAGAATTAATATAAAAAACTTGTTTAAACTAATTTTCAGGTTTAACCAAAAAAGTCTAAACAGACTAAAAAATAAGTTACTCTTTTCTTTTGCTTTCGATCACAATAACACCATGTTCACCGGATTCACCATATTTCTTTCGGGCACCGTCTCCGGAAAGGATCAGAACGCTTTTTACATTTTCCGGTTTTAATCTTTTCATTTTATCTTCAGAAATTCTTTTGTTGTCAAGCAGGATCATAGGCTTGAGAGATTCCATATATTCTTTAGATGGCATTCCCAGAACGATGCTCCGAGATCTTAATGTATCGCTTACTGTCTCTAAACCGTCAATTCCTTTCTTAAAGTCAATTTTCTTCACCTCCTCTTCTTTCAGTTGCTGTCCGTTTACGGTAAATACGGCACCACTGAATGCAAATAATCCGAAAGTAAGTTTGCTGATAATAGAAAAACTGAAATTCCGTCCCAACTGATAAGAACTGAATCTTCCACAGATATTTTGATCTGAACGCAGCTCATCAATAAGTTCATCATCTGGGGTATGGGTAAAATCTCTCACCGTTTTGGAACATACTGAGCAAAATCTTCCCTGCTCGTCAATACTCATCTGATCCCAATTTTCATGACATGGTTTTGGTATGGTAATTTTCATAGGATATCTTTTCTTATAAAGATGCTCAGCATATAAAAAAGGTTGGAAAGGATTCTGATTTTTTTCCAAATTAAAACATAATTTATTTTTAACATTAAGGAATTAAGCCACTTTAGCTTAAAAAACTTAATAAAAATCAATGAATTTGATTACTTAATTAAAACAGACTTTAATTCACTTAAATTCTTAATGTTAAATTAAACAAGCTCTTAATCTAAGTGATTATTATTTTTCCTGTGCATTTTCGTCACCCTTTCAACCTGATCCTTCGGGATTTGTTTGCCTGTTGTCACAAAGTATCAATTAAAAATGTAGCCAGATAATTACACTTTATATTAGAATATTCAAGCTCCTGGCAAAAAAGAAATTGAGATATAAATAGACCAATTATTAAGATAAATTTTCGCATGGTTTAAGTTTATGATTCGGTTATACAATTACTGACAAAAATTTACCGGAATCAAAATCATCAGAAACATTTACAGATGAAAATACCTGGGATCCGGATATTGAAACTCAAAATCCAGTTCAGCGATAAGTTTTGCGGGTGAGATCAGCCTGCCTTTATCCGTTCGCTCACCCGTATAAGGCAGATTTTTCTGGGCATTGATGATTTCCTGTTTATCCGGATGCACCGGTGCCACTACGTTATACACTTTGGCTTTAGATTGGTTGTCCAGCATTTTTTCCACTACCGAACAGATATCTGCATAATGAATATGATTTACCAGCTGATCCAGATTGGAAATATTATAATTCTTCAAAAGTCTCTGACCGCCCATTAATCCTGCCAGCCTCAGAATATTACACTGTGGAAACTGATGCAGGATAAAACCTTCACTTTCCACATTTTCTGCCGGCTGATCTTCTTCCGTAAATTCCTTTTCATCCTGAGAATATACTCCGGTAGAGCTCATTAAAAACAACTGTCCTTTATAATCTCCGAGAAATTTTAACAGGTTTTCCTGGCGGTCTTTCATCGAAATCTGCGTTCCTCTTATTCCCGAAAACGGAACCGTGATAATAACCGCATCCAGTTGCGGAATAACTTCCCAGGGCTTAATTTCAGAAGCCTGATCGGGAAAGTCGGCCAACGTTGCATGATACCCTTTTGCGGTAAATTCTTTTATTTTTGATTCGGACGTAGTGGTCACAAAAATTTCATATCGATTAGAAAGCCTTTCTGCAATATAATTTCCCAACCAGCCACAGCCGATGATTCCCAGTTTTTTCATTGAATCTTATTTTATTTCAAAAATATCACTTTTCATTCTAATATTTCAACAACAGGAATAATCCCGTGAAGTTTGTCATCCTGTATTCGCCTATACTTTCCATAAAAAAACTCAGCGGTATGCTGAGTTTATGGTCTATCCGTTTTGTGAGGGAAGATTTGCATCCCGGCTTTTTACTTCAGAATTTTTTGCTGCTTTTACCAACTCGTTGACATCACTGTAAACCATTTCCCAACCGGGAACACCTTTCAGGGCTTTCAGGAGGTTAAGATAAGTTCTCAGTGCCTGTTCAAGTTCTTTCCGGATTGCGGTCGCACTGGCCATCTGCCTAAGATCTGCATTCGCTTCTGCCTGGTCGGCAAAAATCTGTTCAAAAGCCTCATGCTTTGCCTTCATTTCTTTAAAAGCGACATCCAGGGAAAGAGCGGTGATCTTCTGCCTGTTTTCCGTAAGCTCCAGTGTTTCGATCAGCTTTTTCATCTGAGCGGTCTGGGAAGAATAGCTTAGGCGATCCAGATCCAGTCCGAAATCCTTAAAAACATTGTAAAGATCCTCCGCTGCCTGATGATTAGCCGCCGAAGGAAGCTGCCGATAGCCATTCAGAAACGCCTTGAGGTTGCTGTAGGCAATATCTCTTTCGTGATCTGCCTGAGCAACATCGGTTCCTTTTCCGCTAAAAGTCTGCTTAGTGTACACTTCGTCATATTCTGCATATGCATCCTGTAAAGCCTGCACCAAGGGATGATTGTTGACCACCGGATACTTACCCGATTGTGCATTAGTGATTGTTCTTTGGGCTAAAGTCGCAAGATTTTTCGTACTAAGACGCGCTAATGTAATTTTCATACTTAGATTGTGTTTTTAATGTTAATTATTTAATAAATTATCGGAAACAAATATAAAAATTTAGTATTTAAATCCAAACACTATTGGAGGAATTAAAATACAAGTGTATTTAAGTTCTCTTAAGGTTGTTTTAACCAAAAAACAATTGTATGTTGATAAAAACAAGCTTGTTTTAATTCAATGTATTTTGTATTTGAGTGCAAACAGGGTTGTTTGAGAGCTTTGTAAAAAGTTTTTATGAATTCTAGATAGAATACTTGTAAAATACGTAGTTACTTTTACTAATGCAAATTTTCAATTTTTCATGATATAAAATTAAAACACTTACTATAAGTAATTTATAGAAAGTTTTAATTATTATTTTATCCCATTTCTTTATATTTGAATGATATAATGTTTAGATTAGCGTAATGCATAAATCTCAGTATTAATATTAATATATAAAAATGAACCAACAAGATTATTATGAAATCGGAGAAAGTAAAAGATTACCGCTTCGCTGTCCAATTTTGAATTATTGTAGTCGAAGAGCTGTAACGATATACTTCAACTCTGATTATTATAAATCTAACTCTGATTTAACTGTAGAAGAAGCACTAATTAAAGATGGAACATTACCACAAGATTTTGAGTCAAAAAAAATCCAAATTCAAGGTGAACCTCCTTCATGGATAAAAGGTTCTTGTAATTACCATTTCGATGGTATGTGTCCAGAAGTAAATCTTTTTGATAATATGAATTCTTTATTTAAAGGAGTAGCTTGTATTTCTGCTGAGTATGATAAATATTATCCCGCTCCAAAACATAGAGTTTTAAAAACTCAACACTATTCTAAATGCTCTGAATTTAATTGGTATATGTTTGAAAGAGGAAGGCTAAAGATTTCAAATACAAAACCTAGAAAAACTATTTCAGCAAAAACAAGATCAATATTACAGAAAGAAATTAAATCTATATGTCCCATTTGCTCAAACGAAGATGTTGAACATTTTCAAGTTCATCATATTGATGAAAACCCTACAAATAATGATGTTGAAAATTTATTAATGTTGTGTCCGATCTGTCATTCTAAAATTACAAAAGGTGATATTTCTTATTCTGAGGTCAAGAATATTAAAAAAGAATTAAATAAAACCAAATGAGATAAAAGCAAAATGCTAGCACAAACACAAAAAATGTTTTAGAAAACCTGTCTCACAGAAGGTTTTATTATATTCGCTAGGTGAGTTTCCAAACTTGTGTTTCCCGTAAATAAGTTGCGCACAGAGCAATGCTTTTAAAAACTTTGTCAAAGATTTTAACTTTGACAAAGTGGGTGAAAAAAACTTATGCTAAAAAGCTATCGGTAGGCAACCATCTTGTGTATTTCACGTCTTAATAGATAGAGCGTCATTAAATGTTTAACAACAAATATTTAAGTATGAAAAAAATAAGCTATCTATTAGGATTTCTATTAAGCTGCAATTTGTTTGCACAAAAAGATCATCTTGCATTTTTTGCAGGAGCCGAATTGCAACCTGTCATCAACGGATACAGACCGGCTTTTCAAATGAATGGCAGGTTCTATGTGAATGATCGTATTTCATTGGGTGGTCTACTTGCCTATACCCAACAGAATCATTCAGACAATTTCGGATACTTGGCAGACAGAACGAGATCCTACCATACAACAGTCAACATAATTGCCCAAAATGATCTTATAAGAAAAGAAAACTTCTCTTTAAGCGCTTATATTTCTACCGGGATGTATTTTTTAAACCTCGTGAATCCTGATGAAATGTACACTGAAACCTCTTACAATCACATTCAGGGAGTCTGGTTCGTCAATCAATATGAAGTGCCAAGAAAGTTAAGCCGTGACTTGTTTTATAACATTCAACCCGGATTAGATTTCTCCTACAAAGTGGGAACTATCACCAAAGAAAAAGTAGGAATCTATATTACTTCTCGGGTCGGCTATCAGTTTGTACTGGGAAACGGCGATATTACCAACGGAACACAACTCACCAAACCTGTTGTATCTTTAGGTGTGACTTTCAACGGACCTAAATAAAACCATTGATTACAGATCTGTGGGATCTTAAAAACGATAAAACCTGCTATCAAGCAGGTTTTGTTATTATGTGTCATTGCGAGCAAAGCGAAGCAATCTGTTTCAAAATAATTTACATCATTCAATAGATTGATGTGTTATCTGAAATGATAAAGAGTATTCTAAATGATATCAAGCTCAAAACAAACACATATAAAATTTAATTTTCTATAGCTTCTATATTGTAATATAAAAAAGCGAGTATGACGATTGTATTATTAAAGCTATTTTCTGTAATCGCGATTTCATATTCCGAGGTGAAAAATAAATTTCTGTGTCTCATACGTATCAGTAATGTATCATCTCGGTGATCCACTAAATTGGTAGAAGAATGCCACCAGCCTTTTGTTTTGAAATCATAAATTTCAGTATATGGATCACCATAATAAAACATTCTGCTTTTTGAACTATCAATCATTACTGTTAATTTTCCGCTTTCATCAATAAACTTCAAAAAATGTCCTAAGAAGCCAGAATACTTCACTTTATAAAGTTTATTATTTATTTTCACCCGCCTATTTCTTCCTAGAAAATAATCAAAAAGAATCTCACCAACAAGAATTTCATGGTCATCAAATAGCTTATACGATGTTTTTGTTTTTTTAATTTTAAATGTTTTCACTCAACAGATTGCTTCGTCATTCTTCCTCGCAATGACATTTAAAACAGATTGTCATCCACGAAATTCGGAAGTGTTACTTTCAGTTTCGGTTCGGCTTCCATGGCTCTTTTTATAGCGAAAACCGCACCTTCGTTTCTTGCCCAGCTGCGTCGGGAAATTCCGTTATTTACGTCCCAGAAGAGCATACTTTTTAATCTTCGGTCGGCATCATCACTTCCGTCAAGCAACATTCCGAAACCGCCATTGATAACTTCGCCCCAACCTACGCCACCTCCATTGTGAATAGAAACCCAGGTTGCCCCACGGAAGCTGTCGCCAATCACATTATGAATCGCCATATCTGCCGTAAATCTCGATCCGTCGTAAATATTAGAAGTCTCTCTGTATGGAGAATCTGTTCCCGAAACATCATGGTGATCTCTTCCTAAAACTACCGGTCCGATCTCTCCGTTTTTAATGGCTTTGTTAAAAGCTTCTGCGATTTTCATTCTTCCTTCTGCATCAGCATATAAAATTCTTGCCTGTGAACCGACTACCATTTTATTTTCCTGTGCGCCTTTAATCCATTGAATATTATCCTTCATCTGCTGCTGAATTTCTTCAGGAGAATTCTGCTGGATTTCTTCTAAAATCTGACAGGCGATTTCGTCAGTCTTCTGCAAATCTTCCGGTTTGCCGCTGGTACAAACCCAACGGAAGGGTCCGAAACCATAATCAAAACACATCGGCCCCATAATATCCTGAACGTAGGAAGGAAATTTGAACTCTCTTCCCAGGGTTGGATTTTCTGCCATCACATCGGCACCGGCTCTGGAAGCTTCCAGCAAAAAGGCATTTCCATAATCGAAGAAGTAGGTTCCTTTGGCTGTATGTTTGTTGATGGCCTCTGCATGTCTTCTAAGACTTTCCTGTACTTTTTCTTTGAATAACTCAGGATCTTCCGCCATCATACGGTTGGATTCTTCAAAGCTTTGTCCGACCGGATAGTACCCCCCCGCCCACGGATTGTGAAGGGAAGTCTGATCGGAACCAATATCGATTCTCAGGTTTTCCTGATGGAATTTTTCCCATACCTCAACAATATTTCCCAGGTAAGCCAGAGAAACGGTTTCCTTTTCTGCCTGAGCTTTTCGCACTCTTTGTACCAGTTCATCAAGGTTTTCGTGAATTTCATTAACCCATTTTTGCTCGTGACGTATTTTGGTAATTTTCGGATTTACCTCAGCACAAACCGTAACACAACCTGCAATATTTCCTGCTTTTGGCTGTGCACCGCTCATTCCTCCTAAACCTGAAGTCACAAACAGTCCGCCTTTTGGTTCTTTATTGATCTTTCTGAAAGCATTCAATACCGTGATCGTAGTTCCGTGAACGATTCCCTGAGGACCGATATACATATAGCTTCCGGCAGTCATCTGTCCATACTGCGTAACACCCAACGCATTGAATTTTTCCCAGTCATCCGGCTTAGAATAGTTGGGGATCATCATTCCGTTGGTCACGACTACCCTTGGCGCGTCTTTGTGGGAAGGAAACAATCCCATCGGATGGCCGGAATACATAACCAGTGTCTGCTCATCGGTCATTTCGGAAAGATATTTCATCGTCAGCAGGTACTGTGCCCAGTTACTGAAAACGGCGCCGTTTCCTCCATAAGTAATCAGCTCATGAGGATGCTGCGCTACGGCATAATCCAGATTATTCTGAATCATTAACATGATCGCTTTTGCCTGTTCTGATTTTCCGGGATATTCGGAAATTGGCCTGGCCTTCATCTCGTAATCAGGACGAAAGCGGTACATATAGATTCTTCCGTAATTCTCAAGCTCCTCTCTGAATTCAGGCAACAATTCTGCATGAAACTGGGGCTCGAAATAACGTAAAGCATTTTTCAGAGCAAGTTTCTTCTCTTCTTCTCCTAAAATTTCTTTTCGTTTCGGCGCATGGTTGATATTGGTTTCGTATGGTTTCGGCTGTGGCAACTGGCTTGGAATACCCTGCTGTATCTGTTCCTGGAAAGTCATATTACAGTTTAAAGTTCTATGTTTAACGTTAAAAGTCACTTGAAAATTCAAAGTTTTAAAGATATTCAAATTAGGAAATCCCTGCAACTAATGTTTGAAAATTCATGTCAGGGTAAAATTTCACTCATTCTAAAGAGTAGCCTAATTGTCGAGAAAATGTATGGTAAGCTTGTTCATTATAACCACCCCGTCTTCTCCCTTTGGTCGAATCCCCGCCTTCAAAGGAGGTGAATTTTTATTGTGGAGAATTGTATCGCTTTCAAAAATAAAAAAACCTCACTGAAGTTCAATGAGGTTTGGTTTTAAAATGTTTGTAATTTTAGCTATTATTTTTTACCAAAATCCACCCCGTAAAAGTTCTTCCATCCGGAAGGGTAATTACGTACCAGTAGCTTGAAGTAGGGATTGCCCGACCCTTGATCGTTCCGTCCCAGAAGAACTGTGTATTTGAGCTTTGTTCGAAAATCAAGACCTGATAACGGTCGAAAATTTTAACCGTCGACATTCTCTTTCCAAATACATGAAGATTTTTAACAATCCAGTTATCATTCAGTCCGTCTCCGTTAGGAGTAATTGCATTTTTAATGTCCAGCACTACCCCATCCTGCTTCACGATACAGTCGCTGTTGATGTATTTCACATAGAAAGTGGTAATTCCCGTCGGTAAATTATAAAAAGTATTGGTAGCCTGCCACGTTACTCCGTCGATAGAATAAAGGATGGTCTGCGTTCCGGTAGCGTTAACCACCGCTGTATTTCCGTTGAACTGAAGTTCCTGAATCACCGGAACATCATAATGTTTGATTTCAAATGTAGCCGTATAGGTACATCCGTTATCTGCCGTTACCGTAAGCGTATATGTTCCGACAAGGGTAATATCTGTAATGGTATCTGTAGTGGAGATTACCTGTCCCGAAGGATTTGTCCATACATAACTTACAATCGTATAGCCTTCAATATTGGCTGTATAATTTAATGAACCTTCCGGACAGAAATAAAGTGTCGGAATATCGAATACCGGAGTTGACTTTAATGAAAGATTGATCTGCACAACGTTTGAACAAAAGCCCGGAACGCTTACTTTTACATAAACAATATTGGATGCTGAACTTTGATTAAATGTAAAGTTGGAAGGTGTTGCAATGACATTTGTTCCTGCATTAAGATCGGCCAAAGAAGGGTAATAAGTGAAAGTAACATTTGCTCCTGTATAAATCTGAGATTCAAACTGTGTTAAATTAATATTTTCCACTCCGTCATTTGCCGTATCACAAACAGAAAGCTGGAAAGGACCTGCGTTCTGTAAGGTCACTTTATTGCCAAGGGTAAAATTAACGACTGCAATATCATCACATCCCGGAATATTCTGAACTTTTACCCATATCTGTCCCGGAAAAGGATTTACCGTAAAGTTATCCGGATTGGCAATAGCATTGGTTCCGTTCTCAGCATCCTGCTGTGTAAGATAAAAACTGAATGTATTGGCAGGGTTGGTGATATCGACCATCAGATTTGTAAAATTAAGCAGATTGACCTCATAGCTTCCATCTAAATTCTCATCACATACTGTAATAGTAGAAGTAATTGCTTTCGGCGGGAAATAGGTATTCAACTGAATAGGAGCCACAGAATAACATCCGGTAGTCTGCGACTGGAATCTCGCCCAAACCTGAACGGAAGATACATTAGTTGTTACCGTTGGCCCAATCTGGTTTGCAGCATTTCCGGCGTTGGCCTGTGCTGCGGTATTGTAATAGGTGATCGTCATTTCCGACAGAGGATATGTATTCTGTGACGGAATAAATAATTGTGAGACGGCATCGCTGAGCTGGAAAGTTTCATTTAAATTAAAATCTTCATCACATTTTGCCAATGTCGCAGCATTCAGAACAACCGCAGGTAAAAACGTCATCTGAATGTTGAGTTTTGAAGCTGAAAAACATTCGCTGTTGTTGAATTTTACTTTTACATAAACCATTGCACTTCCTGCAGTAATCATAAACTGAGCAGGATTGTTAATCGGATTGGAAAATACCTGTGTGGAAGGATTATAATTTAAGTAATAGCTGAAACTGACATCTGATCCCGAATAAATCTGAGGCTGAGCCTGTGTAAGATTGTAGATCTCATTGCCATCATTATTATTGTCACAGATATTATTCAGCATTATATTCACTTGCGGGTTTACGGCAGGTGTTGAGCTAAAACTCAGGTTCACAGGATAAATCTGCTGACAGTTGTAAGAAGTTATCTTTACAAAGATCTGTTGAGTTCCATTTAAGGTTATACTGGTAATGGGATTGCTTCCGCTGATGGCATCGGCAGAGGTCTGGTAAAATATGGTGGTTGCATTTTGATTTCCGACGATTGCTGCTGAAAACTGAGACAGCTGTACAATTTCCGAATTATCATTATTGAAATCACAAATACTGAATGCTGACTGAACAATTACCGGATGTACCAGATAAACCATAATTGGCCTTACTGTAAAACAATCATCCGAAATTTCGAACCGTACAAAAAAAGTTTTTATCACCAGATTTCCATCTGTTGTTATCGTCTGGTTTGGGCTTATCTGATTAATTCCTGCATTGGCGTTTGCTGAAGTCGCATAAAATTCTATGACGGGAACTGTAGCAGGAGAAACCAGCATTCCGGAAGAAAGTGTCGTTAGATTAACAGTAATATCGTCTGTACCGTTAAAGCAAATGTATTCTTTCTTCTCATTAGCAACAATTTTACTGAAAGTAACATTCATATTGACCGTCACCACAGCAAAACATCCGTTAGGAATCTCAACCCTTATGAAAATGGTATATATTCCTTCTTTAATGGTATTTAAACCCGTTCCTGATCCTGCAATTGCTTCGTCAAAAGTGTTATAAGCAGTAAAGGTAGCTCCGGTCTGTGTGGTAATCAATGGTCCTATGACAGAAGCATAGTTAAAAGGTTCCTGATTATCTGCATTAATATCACACACCGAATAGGTAAAATTAACAGGGTTATTAATGTTTACTCCAGGCCTGAACTGAAAACTGACAGGTCCCAGAATATATGTACAATTTCCGTCCAGAAGTCTCACCCAAAGATTTGTACCTGAAGAGATATTTACCGTAGTTAGTGCATTTGAATTATTCTGGGCATCAGACTGCGTAGGATGGTAGGAAATTCCGGTTGTTCCGGGCGGAAAAAGTTCCGCATTCAACTGGCTCACATTATAGTTAGATTCCACACCATCATTGTTGGTATCACAAAGCTCAATTATGTTTTTAATAAGACTTTTAGAGATAATATTTAAAGTAAGCACTGCGACACGATAGCAGGTCGGCACGGTAGGATTCTGGATTCTTACATATAAAACAGTATTAGAAGTGAGCGTGTAATTGTTGGGTAAAGCATTAAGATTGGTCTGAGCGTCCTGAAGGCTTGTATGAAAGCTAAATTGGAAATTGGCAGGATTCTGGGTCGTAAGATTTGCCTGAAAACTGCTCAGCGTAAGGTTTACAGAAGTGTTACCACAAAAGTTTTCGGTATAATTTTTTGCTGCAGGATAAGAAGCATCAAAGGTTAGCGGAAAAGCATCGGTTAATGTAAGATTTTCGTTTCCACAGATGTTGAACTTCACGTTGGCTGTGTAAATTTCATTCTGAGTAGGACAAACTGTTGTCTGAACACCCGTTCCTACCGTCTGCCCGGCCGTGTTTGTCCAGGTTACCTCAGGTTCTATCACATTTCCCAACGGACTGAATTTCCATCCTTCCTGCAAAGCCTGCCAAACGCCTGTATTCCTGTTTGCGGGCGATACACCTTGCGTACCATCGCTGTTGATAACACCAATCAAAGCATTTTCAAATTTTCTTGTAGGGCACGGTGTCAGTTTTTTATCGATGAACACTTCTATCACATTGGTGGTTTCATGTAAAACGATCTGGGATGAAGATCTTTCTGTACATCCTGATACTCTTCCTTCGTAAAAATTGATAACAAATTTTCTGTACGGCGCTGTCCCAATGGTAGAATAATATATTTCAGAAGCATCTCCTGAGGAAAAAACGATATCATGGTATGCTCCGAATATAGAGTTTTTGGGAAGGCTTGTGCTTGGGTTAGTCCACTGTATATTGGGATAATTGATATTTCCCAATTGGTTCAGATCAAAAGTTACCATCCCATTAGATCCTACAATAAGTGATTGGTAGTATTGATTATAAAAACAAAACTTGAAAGGAAGATCTAATTTTGCAGCAAAGAGGTCATCATAATTGGCATTCAGTGCTGTTCCCTGATTAAGAGGAACCGGCGGACTATATACTTCCTGACTGATCTGATAGCTTGCCGTCTGCCTTAATACAGGATATTCGACATTCAAAGCGATGCAACCGTTGGCATCAAGATCATTATTGCAGGTAACATTAAAGCTTTCATTTCCAGCAGCATCTTTTACTTTTACACTCACAGGTGTTTGGGCAAAAATAGCAGTGGTAAGGGAAATGAACAGAAGTTGTAAATATTTTCCCATAATTTTTCAGTTTAAATTTATCACTAGGTAATGATAAATTTAATCATTTAAATTATATGGTTTTCAATAATACTTAATTATTCATGTTAAATTAATATGCATTACATTAATTAATGATTAATTAAGGAAATATTGAAGTAAATAAGATTTTATTTCCTAATAAAAAATACTACATAAAAAAACCTTACCGGTTAAGGCAAGGTTTTAACGTATAAGATCTTCATTCAGTTCCTCGTGATCGTCATCATTATCACTCAGTCCCCAATAGCTGTTTTCTTCATCTTCACCGATGTCACTCGTTCCTGCTTCATCATCAACTCCTGGAATATCAAGTCCTTTATCCATTTTATCATCATCTTTTTTTTGATTAAAAACCGGCTTTCCGTTACCGTCTAAAGAAATATGTTCTTCTTTATTGAATATATCTTCACCAGGCTTATAATCTCTCTGTTCCAATCTTCTTTCCTGTTCTTGTTCGCTGTTTTCGGGTATCATAATATTAATATTTAGTGTTGATTTGAATTAAACAAAAATAATTCCAATTTGCTAAGATTTTTCAGAATAAACTTCAGGATTAATACAGGCGGGCATTTTTTCACCTTTTGAAAATGCAATAAGATTTTCCGCAGCAATTTTTGCCATTCCATTTCTGGCTTCCACCGTTGCCGAGCCAATGTGAGGGAGAACACAAACATTTGAAAGTTCTAAAATAGGATCATCTTTAAAAATAGGTTCCGGGTTCGTTACATCCAGTCCGGCTCCCCAGATTTTGTGTTCGGCAAGGGCATCATACAGATCTTTCTGATTGTGAAATCCTCCTCTGGCTGTATTGATGAATATAGCGTTTTCTTTCATCTCTTTAAAAACATCAGCATTAAATAATTCTTTTTGCTCTTCCTTAAAATTGGCATGAATACTCAATACATCCGAACGTGAAATTAATTCTTCAAAAGAAACATATTTTGCGCCCAGTTCATTTTCAGCTTCTTGATTACGATGACGATTATGATATATAATATTCATATCAAAAGCTGCTTTTGATTTTTTTGCCATTTCAAAACCAATTCTTCCCAGCCCAAAAATTCCCAACGTTTTTCCGTAAAGCTCCTGCCCTAAAGCATGAAGCGGATCAAAATCGCCCCAATTTCCGACCTTCACTTTCTCAAAATTGTAGCTGGCTCTTCTCGCAACCGATTGCATTAGTAGGAAAGCAATGTCAGAAGTGGCTTTGCTCAACACATCGGGTGTATTTCCTACAGGAATTTTCCGGCTATTGGCCTCTTGTATATCCACATGGTCAAAACCAACGGAATATAAGGCAATTGCTTTAACATTCGGGCATTCATTAAAGAAATCTTTATCATATTTAAACTCCGCTCCTACGCTTAAAATCATATCGTGACTTTTGCAGTAGCTTAACCATTCTTCACGCGACAAATTATCATGATCCGGGATAAAAACTTCCAGCCCCGCTTCTTTCAGCATATTGATTCCTATTTCGGGAATTCTTTTATTGATAAATACTTTCATAATGTAATAATTTGAAATTTTTGGATGCTAATATTTCATCAAAAAGCAAACCACCAAAGAAAAAGCCTCATTAGTTATAATGAGACCCAATATTTTAACGTAAAATTTTAAAAATTATAATGATTTATAAATTCGTTTTTCCCAGCATAGGAACAAATTTGTAGGCACCAAACTCCTCTTTTTCAAACTCGGTGGGAGAAACTTTAGTGAATCTGTATAAAACCTGTTCATCCGTAGGTCCCAAAGGAATTACCATTTTACCACCAACTTTCAGCTGTTTCAGTAATTCAGTCGGTAAAACGGAAGCGCCGCACGTTACGATAATCTTATCAAAAGGTGCAAAAGTAGGAAGGCCGGCAAAACCATCACCGAAGCTTTGAAATTTAGGATACAAGCCCATTTCACGAAATTTCTTTTTAGAAAAATCAAAAAGGTCCTTCTGCCTTTCTACGGTATATACCAAAGCTTTCATTGCCAGCAAAACAGCGGTCTGATATCCGCAGCCTGTACCAATTTCAAGTACTTTTTCGCCTTCTTTTATCTGTAAAAGTTCAGACTGCTCCGCCACTGTGGAAGGATGAGAAATCGTCTGATGAGCAAGGATAGGAAAAGCTCTGTCTTCGTAGGCAAAATCTTCAAAAATGCTTTCTATAAAAAGGTGTCTGGGAACTTCGTTCATTGCCGAAAGTACATTTTCATCCGAAATTCCGATTCTGTTCCTGAGATAATCAACCAAAATCTTTCTTTTCCCTTTGTGTACAAATGAGTCTCGCGCCATTTAAATTCAGTTTAAATTTCAGGTAGTAATTTTTACAAAAGTAAAAAAACATTCAGTAATTATCAACCTAAAACCTATCATCTGTCTACCATTCTTTAAAATTCTTATCTTTACGGAAATTTAATACATCTATGTTAAAAGCAGGTTTGGTAGGTGCCGGACATTTAGGTAAGATACATTTAAGACTTTTGAATCAGTCGGATAAATATGAGTTCATAGGTTTTCATGATAAAGATGTTGAAAACGGTAAAAAACTCGAAGCAGAATTCGGATACAGATATTTTGAAAATTTTGATGAATTGCTTGAGCAGATTGATATGCTTGATATTGTAACGCCAACCGTTTATCATTATGATTATGCTTTGAAAGCGATAAATAAAGGGCTTCATTTTTTTATTGAAAAACCTGTAACACAAACTCTTGAACAAGCGGAAGAAATTCTTAGACACTGTCAGGAAAAAGGCATTAAAGCGCAGGTAGGACATGTAGAAAGGTATAATCCGGCTTTCATTGCGACGAAAGAGTATATTAAAAATCCGATGTTTATTGAAATTCACAGGCTTGCAGAATTCAATCCACGCGGAACGGATGTTTCGGTTGTTTTGGATTTAATGATTCATGACTTGGATATTTTATTAAGCATTGTAAAGTCAAAAGTGAAAAATATTCACGCCAGTGGTGTCTGCGTAGTAAGCAAAACGCCAGATATTGCGAATGCAAGAATTGAATTTGAAAATGGATGTGTAGCCAATCTTACTACTTCGAGAATTTCTATGAAAGCAATGAGAAAGAGTCGGTTCTTCCAGAAAGACGCTTATATTTCTGTTGATTTTTTGGAGAAGAAAGCTGAAGTTATCCGAATGAAAGATGCCCCGGAATTTCCAACTCCGTTTGATATGATTATTGAAAATGCTGACGGTGAGAAAAACCAGATTTTATTTGAATATCCTGATATTCAACCAAATAACGCCATCCTTGATGAGCTAAATTCTTTCGCTGATTCGATCACTGAAAATAAAAATGTTGAAGTTTCTATAGCGGACGGGACGGAAGCGTTGAAAATTGCTTTACAGATTATGAAACTGATTTCCTAACACTTATTATATATGGAAAATACAGTTACGGCGGCCAATTCTTGGCCGCCGTAACTGTTTTGAATTATTTAATGAAACTATATAATGCATTCCAGAATTTATCGTAAACTTCAATATGTGGAAGATGTCCTACATTGTCAAGCTCAACCAATTCTGATCCTCTAATCTCCTTATGTGTTTTCTTTCCTAGCAGCTGATATTGTCCCATTTTTGGTTGAAGTTCTTTTGGAGCTCTGTCTTTTCCGATAGCTGTTCTGTCCCTTGTTCCGATAATTAAAAGTGTGGGAACTTTAATGTTTTTAAACTCATAACAAACCGGTTGATTGTAAATCATATCAGATGTTAATGCAGCATCCCAAGCCACTTTGGGATAATCAGGATGAAGTGTCCAGCCGGCTATCAAATCCAGCCAGGGCTGATATTCCGGTTTCCATTTGTTGTCGTAATAGAATTTTAGCTGGTAATTTTTGTAAGATTCTGCCGTATTTTTTAATTCAAACTGATACGCCTGATCGATAGTCTGATACGCAGCAAATGTTTTATAATCTTCCAGCCCAATCGGATTTTCCAAAATAAGCTTTTCTACTTTTTCCGGGTATAATAGTGTAAATCGCGTAGCAACCATTCCTCCCATTGAATGTCCTAAAACTATTGTTTTATCGATATCAAGTTTGTCTAAAATTGATTTTGTATTTACCGCCAGTTGAGAAAATGAAAATTGATAGTTTTTTGGTTTTGATGATTTCCCAAATCCAATCTGATCAGGAATAATTACTCTGAAACCTTTTTCTGAAAGGTCTTTGGCCGTCCTTTCCCAGTATGCTCCGTTGAAATTTTTCCCGTGAAGAAGCATAATGGTTTTTCCATTAGAGTTTTTAGGCTGCACATCCATATAGGCCATTTTCAAATCATTATTCTGAGATTTAAAGTTTAAAAAATGGACTTCAAATGGGTATTGATAATTGGTAAGTTCAGCATCCAGAGGTTTTACCTGAGAAAAAAAGATTCCGTACATCATAAACAACAACACTACAGTAACTGTATTTTTAAAATATTTCATAAAGATTTATTTTGATACTAAAATAAAAAAACCGTATCAAAAGAAACGGTTTTTCATAAGATATTTAAAGTTTTATGATTATCTCAACATATTTATGCAACAGCAAGTTCTCTTTTTGAAGGTAAATTCATTAAAATAATTGCAAAAAGAATTAAAGCAATTCCTATCCATTGGATAAATACAACTTCCTCTCCTAACAATGCGAAAGCCATAGTTACAGAAACCGGCAACTCCAACGAAGATACGATACTCCCCAATCCCAATCCTGCATTTGGAAACCCAATATTAAATAAAATCGGAGGAATAATTGTTCCGAATAATGCCAAAATAAAACCGTATTTCCATAAAATAGAATACCTGAAAGCATGGATATGATCTGTATTATCGGTAAAATTCAGATAAAAACTTTTTAAAATACTACTGTGAAGCGGCCCAATCTGCGCAAATAAAAGAAATAAAAAAACGACAACCGAACCGCCGGCAAGCATAATGAGACTTTTCCTGAAAACAGGAAGATGGGTTGCCAGTTTATTGGAGGTAAACATCGTCATGGTATATGAAGCTGCAGCCATCAATCCCCAAAAAATACCTTTTAAATCAAGTCTAATTTCTGTATTGATAAGGTTTGTTGCTAAAACAGTTCCTACCAAAACAATAATAACAGATAAGATTTTCCGTGCCTGAGGCAGCTTTTTAGTGATGAAACTTTCAACAACTACACTAAACCAAACAGATTGCATCAGCAAAACAATGGCAATAGAAACGTTAATATACTGAACAGCAATATAATAAAACAAACTTGTACATCCTAAAGATGTTCCGGCCAATAAGAGATTTCTTACTTCTATTGTATTTGGTGATGGTAATGGTTTTTTTGAGGTGATCGTCTGAACAAAATTCAGTATCAAAAGGCCAACTAATCCTAAAATAAACTGAGATGTGGTAACTTCCGAAGTTGTATAACCTTCATTATAAGCGAGTTTCACAAAGGTTGCCAACATTCCGTAAATGCTTGCACCAATTCCTACAAATAATACTCCTTTTAGTACATTTTTCTTCTGCATGATTCATTTTTTAACAGCCCGCAAAGTTACGTTTATTAAATGAAATAAATCGATAACGATAGTATAGATAAAAAGTATCCGGCGCGAGCTTCGCTCGCGCCGGATACTTAAATATGTTTAAAAGTTTATTTTCTAACGATTAGTTTTGATGTTGTATCAATACCAATACCTTTTACTTTTACAAGATAGGTTCCATTAATCAATTTATCTGTAGAAATCGATTTTTTAGCATCCGGAGAAATCTTATCTTCAGATGACACTAGTTTTCCTGACATATCATAAATTTCAACACTTACTTTTCCTAAGGTTTTGCTTGGGAAATTGATGAAGAATTCATTTTTAGCAGGATTCGGATAAATTGAAATGGTATTCTTAACGGTTTGTACTTCATCAGTAGCCAATACGCAGTCTGCAGGTACATCAAAACTTTCCACCTGATCGTTAATATTGGTTTTAGATCCTGCAGAAGCGTTTATTCCCAATCCTCTTTTAGCAAAAGTTCTCCAGATCATGCATCGGTCTGCACCTTGTGTAGTTACAAGTTCTGCTTGCAAGATTGCATCTCTACCGTTAATAAACGTCGGACTACAAGCCTGCAGCTTTAAAGCATCTGTAACCAATTGCAGCACTCTTGAGCTTCCGTTAGTAGTATTAGCCGTAACATCAGATGAATAGCCATATTTAGCAACATACTGCCAGTGAAGATCCCATAGCATTGATGCCCATATGAAGCCGATAGAGTGAACATCTGTTGCGCCATTGGAAAGTACCATTCCGTTGGTATCACCATAGGTATAGTCATTTATGCTAAAGTCAGGAGAATATTTAGCAGGTCTGAGACCGTCACCCGTTATCCCTTCTCCAACAGCATAGGTAGCCATTCCTCTTGCTACAGATGCATTATCGCCAGGTTTATTGGTAAGCATCAAGGCAAAAAAATCTGACCATCCTTCTCCCATTTGCTCTCTGCTAAGTGATGTCTGTAAACATGAATAACCATTACCTGTTAGTCTATTAGAGATTCCATGACCATATTCATGAATCATAACTCCGTTATCAAAGCTTCCATCCTGTTTTGTACTATAGCTCATAGAAACATTTACAGGAATATTATTGGCTAATTGTAACTTTATATACTCTCCTTCTGCATTATCAATCAGTTCAGACATGATGAAAACATTGGCATTAGTACCTCCCATGTTTCCTGGAGCACCAGAACTAACCGCATTGTAAATAATAGCTCCTGTAGCTCCAGCATTTTGCATGTTTTCAACTTTTGTAGAAAAATCACAACTTCCTCTTTCTGCTAAACCAATAAAACCATTTAATGAACCAGATGGAAGTGCTGTGCAGGCATCCAATACAGGAGATAATTTTACATTACCCGTCACCGGTAACCCTGTAATTTGCTGACCAAATTGTGCTAAATATGAAACAGGTGTTCTGCTTACTGCTGTAGAAGGTGCATTATAAAATAATTTCTGGGAACTATTTACCCATACATACATCTGCATTCTTCCGTTTCCACCATCTTGTGGGGTTGCAAAGTTTGCATTATTATAATTACTAGTAGACGTATCTACCGGTGTAGCTGCACCATCCTGCGCTTCTGCTAAAACATAATCATTTCCTGTTCCTCCAAGGTTAAAATTATTCTTTTGAAAATTTCTTGCTGCGGGAGTAAAACCAAATTTGTAAAAAATATCATGTACCATATTATTCGCATAGAATAAATTGGTAATAGCAGCATCCTGATTTGTTAAAGCCAGGGCTCCTGCTGTATAAGGAAAATTGAAATTTCTAGTTGCCCCACCATCTACTGTAATTCCTGAAAAAAAATCATCATCATATAAATCCTGATAAGCCAAAACGTTATTACCTTGAGCTGTTGTATAATGATTGGTTCCGTCGGAATGCCAGCCTTCAGGAGAAGCAGTAAGATTCCAAGGATTTGTGACTATGGATCTTGAGCCAAAAGTAGGAGCTTCTATCGGAAAAGGAAATATATTGTAAGATGCGTTATCGGGAGAAAGTAATATACTGTTCTTAACTATGCTACTTTGATAACTTTCTTCATTTAAAGGATAAACAGCAATCGTATTTTCATGGGAATGCTGATATGCATCGTCAGTAAAATTACAGCTAAGATTTAAATTATTCTTTTCTATAATTTCACCTGTATTGGCATTTACTAAAATATTCCAATAATTTTCTGTCTTTTTTTCAGGAAAAGTGAATTCGTAGCATAAAATTAAGTCATCATTTTCCTTAGTATAGATTAATCTGTATTTCGCAAATTCATCCTTAATATCAGCATCATTGAAATTTAAAAGAATAACTTTATCCGGGTCTAAATGAGTGGCTGCCGATGCAGATCTGAAAGCGGCTTCTTTAGTGATAGCAGCAACATTTGAATCAGCATTTTTATAGTCTTTTTCAAAGCCGTCATTATATAAAACTATTTTGCTATTTTTGATTAAGACCGTACTTAATGACTTATTAACCGGAATACCTTTATATAACTGTTGTAATTTCACAACATCTCCATTCATACTTTCAGAATGGTCGTTCATATCAATAAGAAAATCGGTCAGATCCGTTTTCTTATATTCTCTTAATTTGTTTTGAGAAATATAGTCCTTTATTAACCTTTCATTATCTTGTGAAAACAAAAGATTAGGAAAGATTGTAGAGACTGCAAAGAGAAGGGGTAAAGCTACTTTTTTCATATACATTAATAAAGGCGCTAATCTACAAATAATTACTATCAAAACAATGATATATTTGAAATTATTTAACCATAAACTAACAATATTAATCAAAAAAGAATTTAAAAGATTAGAAAAAAATAAAATTTATTGAAAAACAAATATTTATTCTGATTAGATTGTGAATAAAAAAAGCCACTCAATTGAATTGAGTGGCTCATATTTTAAATGGGTTTAAAGATTATTTACCTTCTTCCATTTTTCTTTTTAATTCTGCTAATGCATCGATATCTCCAAGAGTAGATCTCTCTTCATTGTTTGATGAAGATGTATTATTAGATCTGTTATTAGAGTTTTCTCTCGCATTTTTCTTTTCTTCATCTCTGAAGATTCCTGTGTGAGAAACTACTACTCTTTTGAACTCTTTGTTGAATTCAATCACTTTGAAATCAGCTTCTTCACCTTTCTTGATTTTAGATCCGTCTTCCTTCTCTAATAATCTTGATGGGCAGAACGCCTCAACTTCAGCATCTTCGAACTGTACAGAAGCACCTTTATCGTGAACTTCTACCGCTTTACCAGCGTGGATCGTTCCTTCAGCATATTTAGTTTCGAATGCATCCCAAGGGTTCTCAGTCAATTGCTTGTGACCTAGAGATAATCTTCTAGCCTGGATGTCAAGTTCAAGAACTACAACGTCTAGTTTATCACCAACTGCACAGAACTCAGATGGGTGCTTGATTTTCTTAGTCCAAGAAAGATCAGAGATGTAGATTAATCCGTCGATACCTTCCTCCAACTCTACGAATACACCAAAGTTAGTGAAGTTTCTTACAGTTCCTACATGCTTAGATCCTACAGGATATTTAGCTTCGATATTTTCCCATGGATCTTTGCTTAATTGCTTGATACCTAAAGAAATCTTTCTATCTTCTCTATCTAAAGTTAATACTTCAGCTTCAACTTCATCACCTACTTTCACGAAGTCACCAGCAGATCTCAAGTGAGTAGACCAAGACATTTCAGAAACGTGGATTAATCCTTCAACACCTGGAGCGATTTCTACGAATGCACCATAGTCAGCAAGAACAACTACTTTTCCTTTTACTTTATCTCCAACTTTTAAGTCAGCAGAAAGAGCATCCCAAGGGTGAGCTTCTAATTGCTTCATACCCAATTGGATTCTTGTTTTCTCATCATCAAAGTCAAGGATAACAACTTTTACAGTTTGTCCGTCCTCAAGGATTTCAGATGGGTGGTTCACTCTAGACCAAGAAAGATCTGTAATGTGGATCAATCCATCAACACCTCCTAAGTCAATGAATACACCGTAAGAAGTAATATTCTTAACAGTACCTTCAAGAACTTGTCCTTTTTCAAGCTGAGCGATGATTTCTTTTTTCTGACCTTCGATATCTGCTTCGATCAATGCTTTGTGAGATACTACTACGTTTTTGAACTCAGGGTTGATTTTCACAACTTTGAACTCCATAGTTTTACCTACGAACTGATCGTAATCTTTGATTGGCTTAACGTCAATTTGAGAACCAGGTAAGAATGCTTCGATTCCGTGTACGTCAACGATCATACCTCCTTTAGTTCTAGACTTAACAAAACCGTTTACGATTTCACCTGTTTCGTGAAGCTCGTTTACTTTATCCCAAGCCTTAAGCGTTCTTGCTTTTCTGTGAGATAACTGTAACTGACCAGTTTTGTCTTCTCTTCTGTCAACCATTACTTCTACCTCGTCACCTACTTTAAGGCCTTGGTTGTAACGGAATTCGTTAAGAGAAATAACACCTTCAGATTTGAAGTTGATGTCTACGATAGCTTCTTTGTCAGTTAATCTTACCACTTTTCCAACCAATACGTCGTTATCGTCAAGGTTGTTTAAAGATCCGTTGTAGATTTCTTCAAGATCGCTTTTTTCTTTTCTAGCATCAGCATCAAGACCAGATTCGAAAGAATCCCAGTCAAATTGTTCAGGTGCTACGTTTTGATTTAATAATAATTCTGCTGAATTTGTCTCTTTTGACATAATTCTAATAAAATTTGTATTCCTTCTCTTTCAACGGTTTGAATAAATGTGAATTGAAAAATACGGAAGTAATTAATTTTTAGTTATTTACTTTTCAAACCTTTTCGCCACAAAAGTGGGTGCAAAGATAGTGATTTTATTTAAGATTAACAACAATTTAGAATTTTGATTTTTTAGCTTTAATTAATTGATTTTCAGATTTAAATTAAATAAATCCTACACAGTTTGACTTACATGATTCAAGAATTTCATACTAACTTTCAGTAAACTAATTGATGACTAAATGGCTAATTATTAAAATATCAAAATGAGACAATATTTTTTTTATCTTTAGCCTTAAAATTTTGAATGATGAAAAAGCTCGCTTTTTTACTGCTAATTCTGATTACCCATTTATTTTATGCACAAAATGATACCGAAGCTGCCAAGGCACTTCTTATGCGAATAGCTCCGACTTATAAAGATAAAATAGTATTCAAAAAAGAAGTGAGTTCCGGAAAGGATTTCTACCAACTCGAGTATAAAAAAGATCACCTTATTATCACAGCGAATTCCGCAAATTCTATGGCGGTAGGATTAAATTTTTTCCTTACAACGTATTGCAAAACCTCTGTTTCATGGTACGCTGATAACCGAATAGAAGTTCCGGCAACATTTCCTAAACTCTCAGAAACCGTAAAAAACGAGTCCCGTGTAAATAACCGTTTCTTTCTGAATTACTGCACATTCGGTTACACGATGCCCTGGTGGAAATGGAAAGACTGGGAACGCTTCATCGACTGGATGGCTTTAAATGGTGTCAATCTTCCTCTTGCCATCACCGGACAGGAAAAAATATGGCTGAATGTCTGGAAAAAATTCGGATTTTCGGAGAACGAGATCAGAAATTACTTCACCGGGCCCGCATATCTGCCATGGCATAGAATGGCCAATATTGATCACTGGGAAGGCCCGTTGCCGATGTCATGGATTGACGGACAGGCCGAACTGCAACAAAAGATTCTAAAAAGAGAACGCGAACTGAATATGAAACCGGTCTTGCCGGCTTTTGCAGGACACGTACCAAAAATTCTTAAAGATAAATTCCCGAATGCAAAGATTACTTCACTGGGAGAATGGGGAGATTTTGACCGGAAATATGAAAGTTATTTTCTCGATTCCTTTGATCCGCTTTTTGAAAAAATTCAAAAAGAATTCCTTAAAGAACAGACTAAATTATTCGGAACAGATCATATTTACGGAACCGATCCTTTCAATGAAGTGACACCGCCCAGCTGGGAACCACAAGATCTTGCCAGTGTATCAAAACATATCTACAAATCAATGGCTAAAGTAGATGAAAAAGCACAATGGCTGCAAATGGGATGGATATTTTATTTTCAGAAAGATAAATGGACTAACGACAGAATAAAAGCATTTCTACAGGCAGTTCCGCAAGATAAAATGATTCTTCTGGACTATTATTGCGATAAAACTGAAATATGGAAAACAACTGATTCCTTTTTTGGCCAGCCTTACATCTGGTGTTATCTCGGAAATTTCGGTGGAAATACTTCCATTAAAGGAAATCTGGATGAAATTGATAAAAGAATTGAAAATACATATACAAACGGAGGTAAAAATCTCTGGGGTCTAGGTGCCACACTGGAAGGCTTTGGCAACAACCCAATGATGTATGAGTTTGTTTTAAATAAGGCCTGGACTCATTCAAAGTCAAAAGAAGATTTTATTTCTCACTACGCCTTGGCCAGATCAGGAAGTACAGACGCTAAAATATCCGAAGCCTGGAAAATTTTATCAGAAAAAATCTATACCGAATCCGCAGATTTGGGAAATGCAGATCTCACCAATTCCAAACCTGTCTTTGAAAAAGCTGGCAGCTGGACGACCAATTTCACCATTAATTACAGCAATAAAGATCTTCTGCAGGCCTGGAAACTATTGATTGACAGCAAGTCAGATACTGACAATTACAAGGATGATCTCGCAGTCGTGGGAAAACAGGTGCTGGGAAATTATTTTCCGGTGCTGAGAGATACTTTCACACAAGCATATCGTCAGAAAGATATTACCGGAATGAAAAATTCAGGAAAAAAAATGCTGGATCTTATCAATGATATAGACCTGTTGTTATCTGCCAATAAAAATTTTCTGGTTGGAAAATGGATTAATGACGCGAAGGCAATGACAGATATTCCCGGCGAAAAAGCTTATTATGAAAGGGATGCAAGGAAAATCATTACCGTCTGGGGAGAAAAAGGGAAAGGATTGAATGACTACGGCAACCGTTCTATCGCAGGACTTATGAAAGATTATTACGGTGCAAGATGGCGGATCTTTATTGATGCTTCCATCAAAAGTGCTGAACAGGGAATTCCTGTCGATGAAAAAGAAATTCTGAAAAAAGTAGATGATTTCTCCTGGGAATGGAGCGAAAAGCAAAATACCTATTCTGAAAATCCTACTGGTGATGCAAAACAGATTAACAAATTATTATATCAGAAATATGCTTCCTTAATATTAAATACCAAATAGATGGAAAAAAGTAAACGTTCTCTTTCACTTGATATTTTCCGTGGAATGACCGTATGTTTTATGATTATTGTCAATACGTCAGGAAACTGGGCGACTACTTATGCACCACTTCTGCACGCTAACTGGAACGGATTTACACCAACCGATCTGGTTTTTCCGTCATTTCTTTTTGCTGTCGGAAACTCCATGAGCTTTGCGATGGACAAATGGAAAATAATGTCACAACGTGAGGTTCTGTTCAAAATCTTTAAAAGAACTTTCATTATTTTCCTTTTAGGGTTTCTGATGTATTGGTTTCCTTTCTATAAATTGGATGCAGATTTCAACAAACTGCCTTTTCCCTTTTCTGAAACAAGAATTTTCGGGGTTTTGCAGCGAATTGCCATTTGCTATGGACTCGCTTCCCTTATGTTATACTATTTTAAACCAAAAATCTCTCTATACATCAGTGCCGGAATTCTGATTGTTTATTGCATAATCTTTGCATTCTATGGTCCTTATGACATTCATAAAAATCCTGTTCTTGATTTGGATTTAAGAATTTTCGGAGAAAATCATCTGTACAAAGGTGAAGGATTTGCATTTGACCCCGAAGGTCTGTTAAGTACCTTTCCTGCATTGGTGAATGTTTTTGCAGGATATTTTACGGGGAAATATATTCGGGAAAAAGGATTTAATTATGAAATGCTTTCTAAACTTTTCATTACAGGTTTCGTACTTCTGGCTGCAGGATTTATGTGGAATTATGGATTCCCGATCAATAAAAAACTCTGGACTAGCTCGTATGTATTGCTTACGATAGGTTTAAGTCTTATGATGTTAGGAATGATTATCTATTATTCTGATTTTCTTAAAAAATCTAATGGCATTTATTTCTTTGAAGTTTTCGGGAAAAATACATTAGCCATTTATTTATTCTCAGAAATACTTCCTATCATTATGTACCATATTCCGATTGGTAAAACCAACAGTTACTCATGGCTTTATCAAAACATTTTCGCAAAATTCGGTGATTACTCCGGAGCATTTTTATTTGCCTTTTCCATAATGATGATTTGCTGGACAGCAGGATATTGGCTCGACAGAAAAAGAATTTATATTAAAATTTAGAGTCTATGGCTGTTTAAACTTTTTATATAACCGCAAAAGTTGCAAGACGAGCTAAACATTTATTTAAAGTTGATAATTACAAATGAAAAAAGATTACAATAGCTTAAAAAAATCTTCGATTTTTATTCTTTTGAAAACTTTAATTCTGATTATCTTTTGCAACTTTTACGGTTAATTCTGAAATCAGTTTAAACAAGTTTTCTGTTTAAATTCTAAATATATCTTTAATAGTAAGGAGTTTAGGTTTAAAAAATTATTGGATAAAATAAGTTTTTAGAATTATTCTAAAAGAATCAGACAGTCATACAACTGTCTGATGTTGTTTTTCGTAAAATTTTGATAAAGACAGCTAAAATTTTTGCCAGGTTATCTAAAATTTTAACCGAAAGACGTAAAACTTTAACCAAAAGACCTAAAACTTTAGCCAAAAGACTTAAAATTTTAGCCAACAGACCTAAACGGAACGTAAAAGGACTTAAACGGATCATCAATGAACCTAAACATTTAAGGTTAAAGTACCGCACGACCTTGTTAATGTTTACATTTCAAAATAAACCATTCAACGGCAAGCAGCACCAAATTTACTACCTTTGCAGCATGGAATTAGAATCGATCTATCAAAAACTGCAGATTCAGGAGATGAATCAGATGCAGAAATCTACATATAAAGCAACTGAGAACCAACAGGACGTTGTTCTACTCTCTCCTACCGGATCAGGAAAGACACTGGCTTTTTTGTTTCCTGTTTTAAGAAATTTGAAAAAAAATATTCCGGGAATTCAGGCTTTAATTCTGGTTCCGGCTAGAGAATTGGCACTGCAGATTGAGCAGGTTTTCAAATCAATGGGAACAGATTGTAAAGTTTCTGTCTGCTATGGTGGCCACGATAAAAAAATTGAAGTTAATAATTTAATTGAAGCTCCTGCCGTTTTGATAGGAACTCCGGGAAGAGTTGTTTATCATTTAAGAAACAATAATTTCGATCCGAAAACGATTCAGACACTGGTTTTGGATGAATTTGACAAAGCTTTGGAACTGGGTTTTCATGAGGACATGGAATTTATTTCCAATTCTTTAAAAGGCCTTTCGCAAAGGATTTTAACGTCTGCGACAGCAATGGATGAAATTCCGGCTTTTACTGGACTGAAAAATGAGAAAATTATTGATTTTCTAAAACTAGGTGATGCAAAACCTGATATTCAGTTTAAAAAGGTGATGACAACATCCGAAGAAAAACTGGATACTTTATTCAATTTAATATGTAAAATCGGAAATAAAAGAACTCTGATTTTCTGTAATCACCGTGAAGCTGTTGACCGTATTTCAGAGCTTCTCCGACAAAAAGGCATCGACAGGGAAACCTTTCATGGAGGCATGGAACAGGATGAAAGAGAACGCGCCCTTTTAAAATTCAGAAATGATTCTGCAAGAATTCTAATCACAACTGATCTTGCTGCAAGAGGTTTAGATATCCCTGAAGTGGAATCCATCGTTCATTACCAATTACCTCCGAAGGAAGATGCTTTTATCCACAGAAACGGCCGTACCGCAAGGATGAATGCTAAAGGTTTTGCTTATCTGATCATGACGGAAGATGAAAATTTTCCTTTTATTAAAAGTAATACTCCCGAAGAAAGCGTAGTAGGATTTACTAAAGTACCGGAAAAAACACCTTTTCAGACGATCTACATCAGCGCCGGAAAAAAAGATAAAGTCAACAAAGTGGATATTGTAGGATACCTGATTAAGAAAGGCGAGCTCCAGAAAGAGGAGGTCGGATTAATTGAAGTGAAAGATTCGACTTCTTATGTTGCCGTTTCCAGAAATAAAGTAAATTCTGTTTTAAGAAAGCTTGCCAATGAAAAACTCAAAGGCAAAAAAGTGAAAATGGAAGTGGCTTATTGAAGTAAGGTTTAGGTTTAGGCTAAGGTTGAGATTCAGTATAGTTATTCTAAAACTTAATCTTAGCCTCAGCCTTTACCTATTTTACCCCTTTTACTTTTGTCGGTAAGGTGTACACAGATTCACTAGCAGTGATAAACAATACATTATGGTCTTTTCCACCGAATGTAACATTTGCCGTCCAATCCTCATCAATAGGAATGTGGTAGATTTTTTTCCCTTCACGATTGAACACATGAACACCTTTTCCTGTAAGGTAAACATTTCCATGCTTGTCAATCGTCATACCGTCTGATCCCATTTCACAGAACAGCTTCTTTTCAGACAGTTTTCCTTCTCCAAGGATGTCATAAACATACGTTTTTCCGGCATCGATATCAGAAACATACAGCTTTTTAAACTTTTCACTACCAATAATTCCATTAGGCTGTGTGAAGGTCTCAATTTTTGTAACATTGCCATCTTTACTTCTGTAATAAAGACTTTTATGAGGAATTTCCTGTTTAAAATCAACCCAATAATCTCTTTTGTAGAGTGGATCTGTAAAGTACATTCCGCCGAATTCATCATTCCAGACATCATTAGGCCCATTTAATCTTTTGCCTTCAAAACCTTTTAGCAGAACCTTGACTTTTTTATCCTTAGAAATTTTCCAGATTTCTCCATTATCGTCGGAACAGGTGATGAGATTATCATCTTTATCAAAATGCGTCCCGTTTGCCCTTCCGGTTTTATTTAAAAACTCAACAACTTTATTGGTTTTCCAGTCCCAGTAATAAATTTTATCATTAGGCTGATCTGTGAAATAAACATTTCCTTCCTTGTCCGAAGAAGGACCTTCCGTAAATTTGAACTGATCCGAAATTTTTTCCGGTTTTACGTCTTCATAAAACATAGTATTAGTATTTACTGATTTGCAGTTTGTTAATACTAAAACCAAACCAACCGGAGCAAGCCGCAGGATATTTTTCATACAACATTAAATTTTAAGCACACAATTTACGATTTGTTGAGGCAGATTCAAAGCTTATTTTCTCATTTCTATACAATAATTACAATTCCAAAAATGTCCGAATTATCCTATTTAAAGAGCAGATCATATTAGGAAAGAAAAGCATTATTAATGAGCTTTGCAGAACCCAGAATACTTATTTGATTTCGGGTCTAAAAATCAACAATAAAACGATGAATACACAATCCAACAGCTTTCAGGAGCTGGAAAAAGATGATGAGAATTTCAGAAACTCAGTGGGCACTATGGATGAAACCGGAAAGAGAAAATGGGTATATCCGAGAAAGCCTAAAGGTAAATTTACCAATTACAGAAATTATACAAGCTATCTTCTCCTCGTACTTTTCTTTGGATTACCTTTTGTGAAGGTCAACAATAATCCTTTTTTGATGTTTAATGTGATCGACAGAAAGTTCTTTCTTTTCGGGCAGCCATTTTACCTTCAGGATTTTTTCATTCTTGCTTTGGGAGCCGTAACTTCAGTGATTTTTGTTATGCTTTTCACAGTGGTATTCGGAAGAATTTTCTGCGGCTGGCTTTGTCCGCAAACTATATTCATGGAAAGCGTTTTCAGAAAAATTGAATTTTGGATCGAAGGCGACCGCAACAAGCAAATAAAACTCGACCGCCAGGAATGGAATTCCGAAAAAATCAGGAAGAGACTTTTAAAATGGTCTGTTTTTGCATTAATTTCTGTGGTCATCACCAACTTTATGTTTATGTATATCGTTGGCTATGAAGAAGTTTTCAGGATCATATCTGGCGGACCTGTAGAAAATCCATTCAAATTTATCGCAATGGCTGTTTTTACCATGATTTTCTATTTTGTTTTCACATGGCTTCGTGAGCAGGTTTGTACATTGGTTTGTCCTTACGGAAGATTGCAGGGCGTTTTGATAGATAAGAATACAATTAATGTTTATTATGATTTTAAAAGAGGCGAAAACCGTTCAAAATGGAGAAATAATGAAGACAGGAAAGCAGCAGGAAAAGGAGATTGTATTGATTGTAACCAATGCGTGATCGTATGTCCTACAGGAATAGACATCAGAAACGGACAGCAGCTGGAATGTGTGAATTGTACAGCGTGCATCGATGCGTGTGATGAAATAATGGACAAAGTAGGTCTCCCGAAAGGACTTATCAGATATGCAACAGAAGCTGAAATCGAAAACCAGGAAAAATTCAAATTCACTTCCAGAATGAAAGCAACGGCTGTTTTCTTGGCCTTACTTATTGGATTTCTTGGATTTCTGATGTACGACAGAGGATCAATGGAAGCCAAATTTATTAAACCTGCAGGATCAACATTTTTCGTTAAAGACGGAAAAATAACGAATACTTTTATTTATACACTTTTAAATAAATCCAATGAAAAGAAAACATTAACGATAAAGGTTTTAAACCCTAAAAATGCAGAGATACAGTTCTTTGGCAATGAAAAAATTATGTTAAAAGGAGATCAGATTTTAAAAGGAAATATCAACATATCTTTTCCCGAAAAGGATATTAAATATTCCAAACAAAACATGACCATCGGAGTTTTTGATGAGAAAGGAAATATGGTAGATTCTTTTGATACCATTTTTGAGGGACCGTTCCAACTGGTATTGTAAGATTTTCTATGATTTATAAAATTTGATGAATTGTGTGGGAGTCATTCCGGAAGATTTTCGAAAGACTCTCACAAAGTAAGAATATTCTTCATAGCCAAGACGGAACGCAATTTCTCCAAGACTTTCATCAAGGTAGATCAGCATCCTTTTGGCTTCGAGGATCACTCTTTCGGTAATAAGATCTGTCGCAGTTTTCTGAACAACAGTCTGGATAATCCGGTTAAGATGTTTAGAAGAAATATTCATCTGTGATGCATAAAATGCGACAGATTTTTCTTTATCAAAATATTCCTCAACAAGATCTTCAAAATCCTGATAATGTTTAAAATAAGAAAGTCCGGCAGATGATGAAAAATGATCGAAATCTTTTGAAAACAGTCTTGTCGAACGAATAAAAACCTGCGACAATAATGAAAGTATGAGACCGTTCTTCATAAGATTCTGAGAGTGATATTCTTTTTCAAGTTCACCAACAATGGACAGGTATTCTTTTAAATGAAAATCATTCAACTGAAGCTTTCTCGGAAAATGTACAGAACCAAAAAAAGGAAAACTTCTGAGCTTCTGACTGACATAATGTATTTCATAAAAATCCTGAGAGCAAAAGAAAATATACCCGTCAATATCCGGAGAAAGCTCCCAGCTGTGGATCTGACCGGGAGACATAAAAAACAGACTTCCTGCAGAAACATCATATTTTTGAAAATCTATTTCGTGAACACCTTTTCCTTGGGTGAAAAGAATAGTCGCATAAAAATCATGACGGTGAGGTTTTTCCAGATGACGATGCCCAACGACCAGATGGTTTTTCAGGGTACTGAAATAAAAGTCAGAAGTGTTTTTGCCACCCTGGAACAAATCAATATTAAGTACCGAAATAGAATTCACGTTGATTTTTATTTTAATTCAAAAATAACGAAAACAATCATAATGTTATTGATGCTGAAAATGACTTTTATTCATAATAACACGTAAAGATCAACTTTTCAGGGGTTGTATTACCAATAAAAATTAAAAAATTTTTATCTTTGAAAATTAGGATTCAAAAAATGAAGATAAATTTACCAGATAAGCTATATTATTCCATAGGAGAAGTTGCGAAAGCATTTGATGTAAACACTTCATTGATACGCTATTGGGAACAGGAATTCCCTATCATTAAACCTAAAAAAAATAAAAAAGGTAATCGTTATTTCACTCCGGAAGACATCAAAAATCTTCAGATTATCTATCATCTGGTAAAAGAAAAAGGCTACACGCTCGACGGAGCCAAAATTGCGCTTACCACAAACAGTAAAATCTCAGAAACCATAACCCTGATTGACCGCCTTGAATTTGTAAAAGCCGAACTGCTGAAACTTAAAGATTCTCTGGTGGAAAAGGATAGCGAGTAAGTAAAATTTTCAGCTTATTCTTCACATTGATTGATTTATTTTATTGTTTATCTGAATTTATATCTTAAAATCATCCAATTACAACTTACCCATTGCTAGTAACTAAAAGAATTTCTAAGTTTACGGCAATGAAAAAAAGTTATTACCAAAAATTGGCAGGCATTGGAATGTTTCTCATTATTCTCTTTGTTTTCCAAAATTACAGGAGCAGGGAAAAAGAGGATTTCTCTGATGTACATTTTATCGCAGAAAATTCTGTTGCTTTAAAATTAGCAGAATTTAATCCTAATGAGCTGGATAAAAAACAGTGGCAGAATCTGGGATTTACCGAAAAACAAACTTCAACCATTCTTAATTATAAAAAAGTTGTCGGGGGAAAGTTTTTATCCAAAGAGCAATTCAAAAAATGTTTTGCGGTATCCGAAGAAAAATTCTCAGAGCTCGAAAAATATATTCTCTTACCACAGACCAATACAGAAGCAAAATTTAATCGTTTTAAAAGTTTTGAAAAGAAATCAATTATTGTCTCCAAAAAATTCAATCCGGATTTTTATTCTGCAAACGATTGGATGGAAATGGGATTTTCAGAACGACAGGCGGAAGCCATCATAAAATATAAAAACTATCTGGGAGGCAGTTTTGTGAGCAAGGAGAAATTCAAAGAATGTTTTATTATTAGTGAAGAAAACTTTGAAAAGATCAATCCATATCTCATGTTGCCCGAAAAAACGCCGGCAAATTATAATAGATATGCTAAAAATTTAAACTCAGGTAAAACCAAAATCCAATACCATACTTTCGACCCGAATACTTTGAACTTAGATGATTGGAAATCGCTTGGTTTTTCCGATAAACAGGCACAAACGATTGTCAATTATCGTGACCGTAACTTAAAAGGAAGCTTTAAAAGTATGGAAGACATTCAGAAATGTTTTGTGATTTCAGTCGAAAAATTTGAGGAAATGAAGCCTTTTATCAGATTAAATCCTGCAACAATAGCAAGTAATGGAACCCAAAAAGCAGAAACCAAACAACAGGAAAAAACAGATTTTTCAAAAGTTGATTTGAATTCTATTACTTTTAAACAGCTTTTAGAATTTGGGTTTGATGAAAAAGCCGCCGCTTCAATGCTTGGTTTCAGAAAAAAATTAGGAGGATTTGTAAATAAAGAGCAAATTTTAACCACTTATAATATTGATCCTGAACTAATGAAACAACTTCTTTCTGTGGCTCAGCTTAATACCTCAAATGTTCCTAAATATACACTGATTGATGCTCCTGAAGAGTGGCTGAAAAATCATCCTTATTTCAAATATTCTGCGGATAAAATTATTTTCTACCGTCTGAGCGAAAAAGACGAAAAGAAAATCTGGAAACTATTGAAAACAAAGCCCGAATACGAGGCAAGGATGAAACTTTATCTTAAGTAACATATTATGCGTTTTTATATTGAGATGCCAAGGCTATCGGCCAAAGCATCTCAATTTTTATTTTAGTCAAAAGTTTTACTAGAGTCTTCAACAAGCTTTTGTAGCGTCGCAAGTTCATCATCAGTCAGGTCTCTCCATTTTCCGATCGGAAGATCTAATTTGATATTTAAAACCCTGATCCTTTTGAGCTTTTTAACTTCATATCCGAGATATTCGCACATTCTGCGGATCTGACGGTTCAATCCTTGTGTTAAAACGATCCGGAAATTCATTTCATCGATTTTTTCTACCTCACATTTTTTGGTAATTGTATCTAAAATGGGAACACCGTTTCGCATTTTATCAAGAAATTTAGGTGTGATCGGCTTATCTACTCTTACGATATATTCTTTGCCGTGATTATTCCTCGACCGTAGAATTTTATTCACAATATCACCATCACTGGTCAGGAGAATCAGTCCTTCACTTGGTTTATCAAGACGTCCGATAGGGAAAATCCTTTTCGGATGGTTGATATAGTCGATGATATTATTTTTTTCTCGTTTGGTATCTGTCGTGCAAACGATTCCAACAGGCTTATTGAATGCAATATAAACGTGATCTTCTTCCGGCTCACGAATGGGCTTGCCATCGACCTCAATTACATCTTCATCGGAAACTTTAGTTCCCATTTCGGGAACTTCTCCGTTAATTTTAATTCTACCTTCCTCCAAAAGCTTATCTGCCGCTCTTCTTGAGCAGTAGCCAACTTCCGACAGATATTTATTGATACGTGTTTTTTCCATTAATCTTCTCCGTAACCTGTATAATTTTTATTGCTGAAAATCGTTACTCCATAGCTCAAACCAACAAAGAAAGGATTGGAATTTCCCAATTTATGACTTTCAAGAAAAATACCTCCTTCCTGGCTGATTCTTTTGGAATAAGAAACCTGTATTCCCAGTCTTCCGCCCCAGAATTCAGCATCAGAAACGACTGCATTGTTAAGCTGTCTACCATAATTTAATTCGATATAGAAAGGTCTGTCACCCGGATCAAAAATAAATTTGGGCTGTACCATCAGGTAAATCAAATGATAATTATCCTGAATAAAACTATATCTGAATCCTGCTCCTAAAGCAAAGTTAGGAAGAAAATTGTAACCGCCAATAGCCGTTATTCCGTAAGTGAATTTTCTTGGAGGCTCGGAATTGATGTATTGTGTGTTGTTTGGAACTTCCTTTTCCTTATCTAATTTAAATCCAAGATTCAGTGACGGATTAAAATAAAATCCCATCGTTTTTGAAACCTTTGTTTCCTGAGCGAAAATGGCTGAAAAAGAAATCAAAGCGAGTAATATTAGTAAATTTTTCTTCATTTTTCACCAAATTTAAAATCATTTTGTAAAAAATCAGATGTTGCATCTTCAATTTTATATTCTCCGATTTTGGTTCTTCTTAATTGCGTAAGATATGCTCCTACTCCCAATTCCTGCCCAATATCGTGGGCAAGACTTCGGATATAGGTTCCTTTTGAACAGCCCACCGTGAAACTTACGAATGGAAGATCAATTTTAACGTCATTCAGATAAAAAATAGTTGTTTTACGGGATTTCATTTCCACTTCTTCTCCTGCCCTAGCAAGATCATACGCTCTTTTTCCGTCAATTTTTATGGCAGAGAATACCGGTGGAGTCTGATCTATTTCACCAACAAATTTCAGCAACGCATCTCTGATCTGATCTTCCGTAACATTCGAAATATCCTGATGAAGAATTTCTGGTTTTTCGGTATCGTAGGATTCGGTCCGCACTCCAATTTTTATTTCCGTCCAGTATTCTTTCGGTGTATCCTGAATTTCCGGAATTTTTTTCGTGAATTTTCCACAACAGACAATTAACAATCCTGTGGCACGAGGATCAAGTGTCCCGGCGTGACCGATCTTGAATTTTTTAGGAAGATTAAACTCTTTTTTAAGCTTGTATTTCATTTTATTGACAGCCTGAAAAGAAGTCCAATCCAAAGGTTTGTCAAGTAAAAATATATGTCCAGATTGTAAGTCTTCTGCGGTCATTTTGTATATAAATAATGGGTAATTTATTTAAAGAAATAAAAATAAATCAACAAAGCGACTCCGACAAAAATACGATACCAGCCCCAAGGTTTAAAACCATATTTATTTAAAACTCCGATGAATGCTTTAATGGCAATTAATGCAACAATAAAGGCAACCACATTTCCTACAATAAAAATAGTAATATGATCCTGTGAAGCCATAATCATTTCGTATCCCTTTTGTGGATTGGCAGTTTCCTTACCCCATGTTTTTACAAAAACTGAATAGACCGTTACGGCCAGCATCGTAGGAACTGCAAGAAAGAAAGAAAACTCTGCTGCTGCCTTTCTCGTTAAGCCCTGTGTCATCCCCCCAATAATGGATGCTGCACTTCTGCTGGTTCCAGGCATCATGGCCAGACATTGCCAAAAACCAATTGTCACTGCTTTTTTTATAGTGATTCCTTTTTCATCATCAATCTTAGGATTTTTAAACCATTCATCTGCAAATAATAAAATCACACCACCAAGCACCAAAACTGAAGAAATTGCAATCTGGTTTCCCAATACCGCTTCAATTTTATCATCAAAAAGATATCCCAATACCAACGCTGGAATTACTGCAAAGGCAAGTTTAAAATAAAACTGTAAGTTTTTAAGATCAAAAAATTTCTTCCAGTACGCCACAACAACAGAAAGTATTGCTCCAAACTGAATGGAAACCTGAAACATTTTTAAAAATTCATCTTCCGGCAATCCCATCAGGCTTGCTGTAAATCCCATGTGTGCGGTTGAGGAGATCGGAAGGTATTCTGTTAAGCCTTCAATGATAGCAATGATTATTGCTTTGATTAAATCCATAAAACTTTTGTATTTATCAAAAAAAACTTTGTCAAAGTTCAGAACTTTGACAAAGTTGTATCGTGAAACATCTATTTATTTTCTTTTCAGGATCGCGTAAACTTCGATCACAAAACCGATTACAACGAATAAAGGTGCAATTCTGATTCTGCGAATGGAAAAAATATCTTCATTCCAGGAATTCGGATCAAATTTTCCGTCTACGGTATTGGCATCATGCCCCATCATCAGTAGAAAGCCTACGACAATAAATGCAAGACCGATAAGCATCCACTTGAAGTTCTGCTTTCCGAAATAGAATGTATTTTCCTGAGGTGCTTCAGTAGTTTCTTTACCAAAGCTGTCTGCGGAAAATTTATTTGTTTTTTTGCTCATTTTAAGAATAATATAAATCGTCTACGTTTGATCTTAAGAATCTCCAGGTGGCAACCACCGTACTTAAGACCGTAATAAAAATTCCAACTCCGAATACCAGCAATACCAGCCAGAAATATTGGTTGTTATCTTGTACAAAGGCAGAACCGATCTGGCTTGTAAAATAATACCAGAGTCCGAACAGCACTAAAAGTCCGATAATGGAACCAATGGCACCCAAAATTACAGCTTCAATAATGAAAGGCTTCAGAATAAATCTTCTTTTTGCCCCTACCAGCTGCATGGTTTTAATAATAAATCTTTTAGAGAATATTTTCAGACGGATCGAGTTGTTAATGAGTACGACCGCCAGTATTAAAAACAATATGGAAAAACCTAATATCCATTTAAGAATTCTGCTCAGGTTATTGTAAACATCAACCATTAAAGTGCTGTCATTTTTCACTTCGGCAATACCGGGAACGGCTTTAATAGCCTTAAGAGCCTGATCGATTTTGGCAGGATCTACATATTCCGGCTTCAGTGCAATTTCTATAGATGAAGGGAAAATATTTTCTTCGAAAAGTGCGTCGGTATCAATTCCCATACTTTTCTTGGCTTCCTGAGATGCCATTTCTCTCGTAATGTAGGTTGCTTTTTTTACAGGAGCCAATTTTTGGATATCCTTGAAAACTTCAGCTTCCATTTTTGCAATCTTGGCAGAATCTTTAGCATTGTAATTTTCAGCGAAGTAAGCGTTTACCACTAGCTGTTCTTTGATATAATCGGAATATTTTTGGGCATTAATCAAAATAAGCCCCATCAATCCAAGCAAAAAAAGCACTAAAGCGATACTTATCACCACGGTAATATTGCTAGACCTAAGCCTTTTCTTATTAAATTCATCTACAGATTTAGCCATTACTATTAAAATTTTTGGCTAAAATAGAAAAAAACTTCCGAAATTTGGGAACGAAAAAGAGAAAATCACTGTTAATAAAATCATAAAAAACTTTGAGTGTAAAAGCAAAAAAGCATCTTGGTCAGCACTTTCTGACGGATGAAAACATCGCAAGAAAAATCGTTGAAGGTCTGAGTTTTGAAGGCTACAGAAACATCATGGAAGTAGGCCCCGGAATGGGAGTTCTTACCAAATATCTTTTGGAAAAAGACCAGAATATTTACCTTGCCGAAATTGATAAAGAATCAATAGAATATCTAAAAAATAATTACGATAAAGTATCTGAAGAGACTTTTGTCGGTGATTTTCTGAAACAGGATTTTCAGTTTACCAATGGTGAGCAGATTGCCATCATAGGAAATTTCCCGTATAATATTTCTTCGCAGATTCTATTTCAGATTATCGATCATTATGAACTGATTCCTGAAATGGTTGGTATGTTCCAGAAAGAAGTTGCCGAAAGAACCGCAGCCGTTCCGAGAACGAAAGATTACGGAATCCTTTCTGTTCTGATTCAGGCTTATTATGATACTTCTTACCTTTTTACGGTTCATGAAAATGTGTTCAATCCACCACCAAAAGTAAAATCAGGTGTTATCAGAATAACCCGCAATCCAAAAGAAGGACTGGCAGGAAATGAAGTTTTATTTAAACAGATCGTAAAAGCAGGATTTAACCAGCGAAGAAAAAAACTGTCGAATGCCCTGAAAATCCTCAATATTCCAGAAGCTTTAAAAACACATGAGTTCATGGATAAAAGAGCAGAAGAACTGAGTGTTGCAGATTTTATTTCTTTTACACAGCTTTGGAAAAACAATCAGTAATGATTTAATAAATAAAAAAACCTCCTGAAATTAAGTTCTCAGGAGGTTTTTGTAATTTATAGATTGATTTAATTTTCTAATTTATGAACTTTTTTAGTTCCTTCATACATTTCATATTGCAGAAATCTGGTTTCCAATTTACCGTTGAAAAGTTTGATTTTTCTGGACGGGCGAAGTCCAATTTTCTTTACCGCTTCAAGATCTGATGAGATCAGCCATGCTAACGTATTAGGATAATTTGTTTTGAAGGTATCTCCGATTTTCTTGTAGAAATCGTCATCATTAATAGAAATTCTCTCATCATAAGGCGGATTGAAAACCATTAATAATGGGAAGAGTTCTTTTTTGGAATCAAAGAAGTTCTGTTTTTTCACTTCAATTACATCTTCCATTTCAGCAGCTTCAATATTGATTCTCGCAGCGTTGAGCATTCTGGCATCAATATCGTACCCGACAATTTTTCCGGTAAACTCTTTAACCCTGTTGATCCTGAATTCTTTAATTTTAGAAAACAGTTCAGCGTCATAATTTTTCCAGTTCTGGAAAGCAAATCTCTTTCTGAAAATCTGTGCCGGAAGATCCATCGCAATCATCGCTGCTTCGATCAACAGTGTTCCGGAACCGCACATCGGATCCAGGAAATTACCTTTTCCGTCCCATCCTGCAAGATGCAACATTCCGCTTGCCAGCACTTCATTGATCGGCGCTTCGCCCTGTTCTCTTCTGTACCCTCTTTTAAATAAAGGATCTCCTGAAGAATCCAAGGAAATTGTAATTAACTCTCTGTCAATATGAAGGTGGAATTTAATATCCGGATTTTTTGTTTCAACATTCGGCCGTCTTTTGAATTTTTCCTGAAAATAATCAACAATTGCGTCTTTCATCTTCAGGGTTACGAACTGAGAATGTTTAAATGTCTCTGAATTTACCGTAGCATCGATGGCAAAAGACTGTTCAACATCCATAAATTCTTCCCAGTTAAATTTAAAAAGTCTGTCATAAAACTGATGCTGATTAAACGCTTTGAATTCATGAACAGGAACCAGAATTTTTAGGGCCGTTCTTGCAGAATAGTTTATTTTGTATAAAAACCCGAGATCGCCTTCACAATTTACCGCACGGTTTTTAACTTCAACTTTTCTTCCCCCGAGTTTTTTAATTTCTTCCGCGAGGATCTGTTCGAGCCCAAAGAAAGTTTTTATCTGAATCTGTATATTTTCTGTATCCATATCTTATTATTAAAAGTTTAAATATTTAAAAATTAGAAGTTTATATGCAAAATCAATTCAGCTATTGAATATTTCGATCTTCTAATGTTAAATACTTTTTTCCTTTTACCGCACAAATTTAGTTATTTTTGCATTATGGAATGGTTTGAATCTTGGTTTGATACCCCTTATTATCATATGCTATACAGTAACAGAGATTACACAGAGGCAGAAAATTTTATTACAAAACTTACGGCAGACCTTAAGCTGGAGCCAGATTCTAAGATCATTGACTTAGCCTGCGGAAAGGGAAGACACTCTGTTTTTCTCAATAAATTGGGATATGATGTTCTGGGATTGGATCTTTCCAGACAGAGTATAGAATTTGACAAACAATTTGAAAATGACTCTTTAGCTTTCGGGGTTCATGACATGAGAAATCCGATTGATGCAGATCCTGTAGATGCGGTGTTTAATCTTTTTACCAGTTTCGGATATTTTGATCAGGAAAGTGATGATAAAAAGGTTTTCAGTTCAGTTTGTAATGCTCTGAAAACGGGAGGATTTTTTGTTCTTGATTATCTGAATGAAGAATTCGTACGAAAAAATATTGTCCCTGAATCAACTATTATCAGAGGAAATATTGAGTTTAAAATCACAAAAAAAATAGAAGGCAGACATATTATTAAAGATATCATGTTTGAAGATAAAGGAAAACCTTACCACTTCTTTGAAAAAGTAAAGCTTCATACATTGGAAGCCATTAATTCTTATGCCCAAGAGGTAGGTTTTGAAAGAATTAAAATCTGGGGTGATTACCAGCTTAACATATTTGACAAAGAAAACTCGCCCCGTTGTATCAATTTATTTAAGAAAAAATAAACTAAAAAGTATAAAGTTAGGCTTGCAATGGTTACCAATATTTTATTTATTGTATTGACTTTAGTTTCAATATTTTGTGGAATTAAATTTGGATATGTTGACAGCCATACTCCCCCAGCTGCCTTTATTATTTCGATTTTGTTATTAATACTGGGATTAATTTTAACTATTTTCAGAAAAAATTTATTTGAAAATAAAATAAATTTAAGAATACATATCATCGTAGTATGTATTAATTTACTTATTGTATTATTTTATTTGTCACCTATTTTTATTTAGCATGATTGTCATTTTACTTATATTAAGCGTTATTACCGGAGTATTTCTCGGAAAGCATTTCGGTAAAAAAGAAAAACTGGCGAAAAATTTATTAATTTTAAGTGCCGGGTTTCTTATTACCGTTTGTCTTAATGAAGTTTTTCCGCAGGTATATACTGCGAAAGCCGGCAGCAGTCTCGGGATCTTTGTTATTGTAGGGGTTCTGTTACAAATGATTCTGGAAGCTCTTACGAAAGGCTTTGAGCATGGCCATTTCCATCATCACAGCGAACACAATATTCTTCCCGCCGCTTTAATGGTAGGACTTTTCATTCATGCATTTATTGAAGGGATTCCTTTGGCAAATGATGAACATCAACTTTCACCTTATCTTTGGGGAATTCTTTTTCATAATCTTCCGATTTCATTCATACTTGGAGCATTTTTGTTTAACCGAAAAGAAGGATCGAAAAGCAGTTCTTATCCATCATTACTGATTGTCGCTTTATTTGCGTTGGCTTCTCCAATGGGAATGTTATTGGGAAATTATTTCAACCCTGATTTGCAGCCTTATTTTCTGGCTATTGTAGGAGGAATTTTCCTGCATATTTCTTCAGTGATTATTTTTGAAAGCAACAAAAGCCACAATATCGACTGGATAAAAATCGGACTTGTCATTCTGGGAGTTTCATTAGCTTTAATTATGCATCTTTTCCATCATCACTCGCATAGTAGTCATTAAAAATTCATAAAAAAACTCCGGATAATAAACATATCCGGAGCTTTTTTATCATTAGTTATTCAACCTTTAGAATTTCCATCCAAAAGTAATAAAGAAATTGTTTCTGACATTTTTCACATCGGACACTGCATAAGCATCACTGGAAATCAACTGGTTTGCCGAATAATATCCTGCTTCATAATTGCCATTTACCACACCATAGAGGAATGGATTAGCATATTTAGAAGTTACATTCTGATAAGATGCATCAATATAAAAAGATCTGAAATCATATCCCAAACCTAGTGATAATGCATTTCTGTCATTCAGAATAAGATTGCTATAAGACTGTCCTTGCGACACACTTCCATTGTCAGTATATCTGTCAATAGTCAAAGCATCAAACGGACTTGAAGCATATGAATATCCTCCTCTTAATCTGAACTGTTTCAATCTATATTCAGCCCCGATTTTCACCTCCGAAAGATTTTTATAATTATCTTTAAAGAAATCATTTAATTCAGTTTCGGCACCTCCATATACTTTGTACTTAGGTTTTGTTAATCCCAAAGTGTAATCTACGTTTAAAGCAAAACTTTTACTGGCAATAAACGCAGCACTTACAGTTGCTTTCATTGGAGAAGTTAGTTTCCTGTCTTCAACAGCATAATCATCACCATAAATAGGATCATTATAGAAATTATAGCTTCTGTTGATATTCCAGAAAGTCGGAGTTTCCAAGGCAGCACCTAATCTGAAACTCTGTCCGAATTTTCCGATTACCCCCAGTGAAGCTGAGAAACCATTTCCTTTTTCATAAAAAGGAGTATTTTGCTTACTGAAATATTCTGAGCCACCATTGGTTAATGAATTAAAAATAGCTGTATCAGACTGGTCAATTGACGAATTAAAGAAGTTTAGACCTGCTCCCAAATAAAAACTGTTGTTATAATTTGCGCCTACCCCAAAACTTGTTTTTGATAAATATCCATATCTGTCATAAGCATGTCTTCCAAAAGAAGAACTTGTACTATTTGGAAAATCATAAATTAAATTGGCATTTCCAGGAGTTTCAATATAATTTTCAATAGACTGGTTAGAGTAATTAACACCCACATTTATGAATTTCCATGCACTTTCAGTCATGAGCTGGAACGTCATTACTGCTCCTAAATTTCCAAGATCACCTTTATTAATTTTATAGCCGTAAGAAGAACCTGCAAAAGAAGAAGTATTCTTGTTACTTGTGATAGAAAGCGTTCCTGAAACTTCTCCTGAAATGGCAACTCCTAAACCGGCAGGGTTGGTAAGCAAAGAATTTGCGTCGCCTCCTAGAGCTCCGTTTGATCCGGCCATGGCATTAAATTTTGCTGACCCTACATTAGGAGCATTTGAATAAACATCCACTGTATTTCTTATCACAGAAACATCTTGAGCCTGCGCAAAAAATGCAGCAGAAATACTCATTATTGCTAAAGATTTTTTTAACATTATTTTTTTGAATAGTTATTAATTAAATATTATCTGCCACCTCGGAAGCCACCGCCTCCACCTCCGCCGGATCTGAATCCGCCGCCGCTTCCTCCGCTGAAGCCGCCACCTCCGGATCGGAAGCCGCCTCCACTGTTGGAATTATTGAAACCACTGTTATTTCTGAAGCCACCGTCATTTCTAGGTTGAGGCCGAGATTGCTGTTGATAATTGTAGTTTGGTCTTGGTTGTACCTGATTACGGAAACCACCTTGCGGTCTCACACCGTTTTGATTTCTGAAACCACCGTTAGTATTTCCCTGTCTGAAACCTCCATTATTATTTGACCCACGGAAACCTCCGTTATTGTTGTTTCCATTCCTGAAACCTCCTGTTGCAGTGTTCTCTCTTCTGAAGCCTCCTGATGTCACGCCATACTTATTGGCAAAACTTCCATTGTACGTATTGAATCCTCTTCCGTTCGCACCACTTCTTCTGTAGTAAGGAGCATAGTAACTTCCGCCCCAGTATCCACCACCATATCCCCAATAAGGATTTCCGTAATATCCGCCCCAACCCCAATAAGGGTTATAGCCATATCCCCAATACGGTGAGTATCCCCAGCCCATATTCCAGCCGCCTCCCCAGCCCCATGAGCCTCCCCATGAAAGACCAATTCCCCAGCCACCATAACCGCCGTAGCCCCAGTAAGGATTATAGCCTCCATACCAGCCTCCCCAGCCCCAAGGATAGCCCCAACCCCACGAATTATCGTAGTAATTGGTTTGGCTTCCTGCATACATCCCCCAATCAGAATCTGTAGCGTTGGTATTCCAGTTGTAGTCATTCCAGTTACTGTATTTCCCCTCTCTTGAGTTGGCTTCCGCATTCTGAATGATGCTTGTATCGTCCTGATAATAGTTGTAATCTTCTCCAACTCTGTTACCTCCTTCATTGATAACGATACCTTCAGGAAGTGTGTCTTTATTAGGGTCGTAATAAACGCCATCGGTCTCGCTGTAACCTCCCATCTGGGCACCGCAAGACACAAGTAACAATCCGCCTGATATTGCCAAAATCCCTTTGGATCTTATTATACCGAGCAAATTTTTATGTATATTTTTTTTCATGATAACGTAAAAATTTTTAATTTAAATTATATTTGCAAAATCTACCAAAAATGTGTACCGATCAAGGGTACAAAAATCTATCAAAAATAGATTTTTATTTTTAGATAACAATAATAGCGAAAAGTTAAAAAAATTAAAAAAAAATTAATGGCAAAATTAACCTCAAGAAGCGAAGATTATAGCAAATGGTATAATGAGTTGGTGGTAAAAGCAGACTTGGCTGAAAACTCAGGAGTAAGAGGATGCATGGTCATCAAACCATATGGCTATGCAATCTGGGAGAAAATGCGTGACGAAATGGATAAAAAATTCAAAGAAACAGGTCACGTAAACGCATATTTCCCGCTTTTTGTGCCCAAGAGTTTATTTGAGGCCGAGGAAAAAAATGCGGAAGGTTTTGCTAAAGAATGTGCCGTTGTTACCCATTACCGATTAAAAACAGACCCGGAAAATCCTTCCAAACTTATTGTGGATCCGGATGCGAAGCTTGAAGAAGAACTTATCGTACGCCCTACGTCGGAAGCCATTATCTGGAATACCTATAAAAGCTGGATTCAGTCATACAGAGATTTACCTATATTAATTAACCAATGGGCAAATGTTGTCCGTTGGGAGATGAGAACGCGTCTTTTCTTAAGAACGGCAGAATTTCTCTGGCAGGAAGGCCATACCGCTCACGCTACCAAAGACGAAGCCGTTGAGGAAGCAGAAAAAATGAATAAAGTCTATGCAGATTTTGCAGAAAATTTCATGGCAATGCCTGTCATTCAGGGGTTGAAAACTCCTTCCGAAAGATTTGCGGGAGCTGATGAAACGTATTGTATTGAAGCATTAATGCAGGACGGAAAAGCTCTTCAGGCCGGAACATCACACTTTTTAGGTCAGAATTTCGCCAAAGCTTTTGATGTAAAATTCACCAACAAAGAAGGAAAAATCGAGCATGCCTGGGCTACATCATGGGGGACTTCAACACGTCTGATGGGTGCATTAATCATGACCCATTCTGATGATTTCGGGTTGGTGCTTCCTCCTACACTTGCTCCTATTCAGGTTGTTATTGTTCCTATCTTTAAAGGAGAAGAGCAATTAGAACAGATCAGCGAGGTTGCCCTGGATATTCAGGCTAAATTAAGAGCAAAAGGAATTTCTGTTAAATTTGATAATGATACACAGAACAAACCAGGCTGGAAATTTGCTGAATACGAGCTTAAAGGCGTTCCCGTAAGAATTGCAATGGGACCAAGAGATCTAGAGAACAAGTCGGTAGAAATTGCAAGAAGAGATAATTTAACCAAAGAAGTTCGTTCCATTGAAGGTCTTGATTCTTATATTGAAGAATTGTTAAAAACAATTCAAAAAGATCTTTATACCAAGGCTGCCAACTTTAGAAAAGACAATATTACCAAAGTTGATTCTTATGATGAGTTCAAAAAAGTATTAGAAGAGAAAGGCGGATTTATCTACGCACATTGGGACGGAACCCCAGAAGAGGAAGAACAGATCAAGGAAGAAACGAAAGCAACAATCAGATGTATTCCTTTAGATGATGATATTGAAGAAGGCGTTTCTCTGATTTCCGGAAAACCATCCAAAAGAAGAGTTCTATTTGCGAAGGCATATTAAAAACAAACTATAAAAACTTTATTAAATCTGCAAAAATCCAATGGATCTTTGCAGATTTTTTTTAAATATATTGGTTTGGACAAGTTTTTGATTGCTTTACACAACATTAATCACAAAATATTTTATTATGTCTTTAAACATTATTGATCTAATTAAAGGGCAGCTTGGTCCTGCTTTGGTATCCCAGGCTGCAGCACAGTATGGGGAAACTGAATCTGGAATTTCTAAAGCAATCGACGGGATTTTGCCCGCAGTGGTAGGAGGATTGGCAAATAATTCTGACAACCCTCTTGTTCTGGATGCGATTATCAATTCATCTTCCGAAGGAATTCCTGGAGATCTTCCCGGTAATTCTGCAAATAGTTCTTCTATAGCAAATGTATTAACACAAATTTTTGGTGATAAGCTTAGCAGATTGGTAAACTCTATTGCTACTTATGCCGGAATAAGCGCAACTTCCGCCAGCTCACTTTTGAATACTGTTACAGGAGCTACTGTTAGTTCAATCAGTAAATATGCTACCGACAATAATTTGGATAAACAAGGAATTTCACATCTTCTTAATGAACAGAAAGGAATTGTTTCCACATTATTACCCGCAGGTCTCACTTTTGCTGCTTTAAGCATGGATGATTGGGATGCAAGATATAAGTTCGACAATGATAAAGATGCCATTAAAATGCCGGCTCAAGAAGAACCGCAGTCTAAAGTGGAAGTTACAAGAAGTACAGCTCCTAACGGAACTTTCCCCGATAAAAATACAGATACAGGCGGATCAATCTGGAAATGGCTTTTACCATTACTACTTCTAATTGCCGCTGCATATTTTATCTGGCGACAGTGCGAACAAAAAGAAACGACAATTACGACAACAATGAATGATTCCGGTGATGTTGTGACTGACACGGTAAATACCATGTCTACAACAGACACTGCAACAGGAATGTCAGCTACGCGTGTTGATGAAGATATTGACTTAAAAGGTACTTCATTAAAAGGATATAAAGGAGGAATGGAAGATCGAATGATTGCCTTTCTAAAATCTGACGGATACAAAAACGCTAAAGATGATAATGCTCTGAAAGATACATGGTACAATTTTGACCACGTTAATTTCAAAATGGGAAGCGCAACTGAACTTGAAGCAGGTTCTGAAGAACAGCTTAAAAATTTAGTAGCCATTCTAAAAGCATATCCTGATGCTAAAATAAAAATCGGAGGATATACTGATAAAACCGGTGATGAAGCTAAAAATCAAAAGTTATCTGCTGACAGAGCAAATTTCATTAAATCATGGCTTGAAAAACAAGGTGTCGGATCTCAGATTACAGGAGCTGACGGCTATGGAAGTCAGTTTGCTACCGTCGACGCTTCTGCCTCTGATGCAGAAAGAGCTGTTGACCGTAAAATGGCTGTTCGATTTGCAAAATAGTTTATAAAATTTATATCCTTAAAAATCCCAAAAAAAATTTGGGATTTTTATTTGTTGTTTTGTTGTTTTCATTTATTTAATTACATTTGTTAGTCATTTCTAACATTTATGAATCTGAATTTAAAAAACGCCTGGCGAAAAGATAAAACATCTAACTCATTATCTGAAGTTTACTCTTCCGTAAAAGTTCCTCAGAATGGTAATTTCTGGAGGAAATATCTTGCTTTTGCAGGACCAGGGCTTATGGTCGCTGTTGGATATATGGATCCTGGAAACTGGGCAACTGATATTGCCGGAGGAGCACAATTCGGCTACACGTTGCTCTCCGTGATATTGATTTCGAATATTTTTGCAATGGTTTTGCAGCATCTTTCCGTAAAACTGGGCGTTGTTGCAGAAAGAGATCTTGCCCAGGCTTGCAGAGATCATTTTAGCCCAACAACCAATTTCATACTGTGGATATTTTGTGAAATTGCCATTGCAGCCTGTGATCTTGCAGAAGTAATAGGTTCTGCCATTGCTTTAAACCTTCTTTTTCATATTCCTCTAACCTGGGGAATTGTCATTACCACGGTTGATGTATTGGTCATTTTGCTTTTACAGGCTAAAGGCTTCCGGTGGATAGAAAGTATTGTGGGTGGACTTATCTTTATCATTCTCGCGTGCTTTATCTACGAACTTGTGATTTCAAAACCTGCGGTTAATGAGCTTCTAGGAGGACTTGTTCCTAAAGCTGAAATTATTCAGAATCCAGCGATGCTGTATATTGCGATAGGAATTTTGGGAGCAACCGTAATGCCCCATAATCTTTATTTGCACAGCAGTATTGTACAAACCAGAGATTACCCGAGAGATACAAAGGGTAAAAAAGAAGCTATAAAATTTGCAACATTAGACAGTACGGTTTCTCTGATGCTCGCATTTTTTATCAATGGAGCCATACTTATTTTAGCAGCTGCCACTTTTCATGTTTCAGGGAACCATGATGTGGCGGATATCCATGACGCTTATAAAATGCTAACCCCGATTTTAGGTGCATCGATGGCAAGTATTGTTTTTGCTATCGCCTTATTGGCTTCGGGGCAGAATTCTACCTTAACAGGCACTCTTGCCGGACAGATCGTCATGGAAGGTTTTTTGAATATAAAATTAAAACCATGGCTAAGACGTTTGATTACAAGGTTAATCGCTGTAATTCCCGCTTTGATTGTAGCCATTTTGTATGGAGAGAAAGGAACTACTGAACTTTTGGTTTTAAGTCAGGTTATTTTATCAATGCAGCTCAGTTTTGCGGTTGTACCGTTGGTGATGTTCACTAATGATAAGGCTAAAATGGGAGAATTTGTGAATAAACCTTTCTTAAAAGTCTGTGTTTGGATTATTTCTTTCATTATCATCATTCTAAATGTTTATCTTTTGTATCAGACTTTTTTTGGCCAGGACATTTAATCGGCGGTAAATCTTATTTTATAATTACGAAGAATGCCCTAGCCGCGATAGTAACGGATACCCCACAGCACGCATTGGCTCTGAAAGAATGCGGCTGCGCGAGGAGCATGAGTGGATAGCGCGAAAAAGCTCCTGAAAAAATGATTGATTAATGATGGTTGATAATTCATGGTCTCGCGCAAACTTCTAACTTCTAACTTCTAACTTCTAACTTCTACATCCCAGTTTTGTCTGCCTTATTGTCACCCTTTGTCATTTGGCAGAATGTTTGTCAGTAATAATGCAAATAAATATTGAATTATGGAAAATCAGGATATCAACGAAGAAAGCATCAATAATCAGGAAGAAACGAATATTCAGAACGAAGCTGCAACCGAAGACAATGTGACAGCAAAACCATCTGCAGAGGAACTTTTGGCAGAAGAAAAAGACCGTTACATTAGATTGTACGCAGAATTCGAAAACTATAAAAAAAGAACATCTAAGGAAAAAATGGAATTTTTCCAGTATGCGAATCAGGATATGATGGTCTCTATGCTTGGAGTTCTGGATGATTTTGAAAGAGCTTTAAAGGAAATTGGTAAAAATGGTAATCCTTCGGATCTTCAGGGTGTAGAACTGATTTATAATAAATTCAAAAGCAAGCTGACGGAAAAAGGACTGAAAGCGATGGAAGTGAATGCCGGCGACAGTTTCAATGTAGATTTCCATGAAGCGATCACGCAGATTCCTGCACCATCGGAAGATCTTAAAGGTAAAATCGTAGATGTTATTGAAACAGGTTACACTTTGGGAGATAAAGTGATCCGTTTTGCAAAAGTAGTAACAGGTAATTAAAATTTATGAATGATAAATGATGAGTGATAATTGATGTATATTCATTTATTTACCCATTTTAAATATCTATTATCATTTATCAATAATCAATTATAGAATAGACATGTCAAAAAGAGATTATTACGAGGTTCTTGAGATCAGCAAATCTGCATCAGCCGACGAAATAAAAAAAGCATACCGTAAAATGGCCATCAAATATCACCCTGATAAAAATCCGGGCGATAAAGAAGCCGAAGAAAAATTTAAAGAAGCAGCAGAAGCATATGAAGTGTTGAGTGACGAACAGAAACGTGCAAGATACGATCAGTTCGGCCACGCAGGTGTAGGCGGAAATGGTGGTTTCGGCGGTGGTTTCGGCGGAGGCGGAATGAATATGGAGGATATCTTCAGCCAGTTCGGTGATATTTTCGGTGGCGGTTTCGGAGGATTCGGCGGTGGCGGTGGCGGCCGTCAGCAGGTGAAAGGTTCTAATTTAAGAATCCGTATCAAACTGAACCTTGACGAAATGGTAAACGGAACACAGAAGACCATTAAAGTCAAAAAAATGAAGACAGCACCCGGTGCTACTTCAAAAACCTGTCCTACCTGTGGAGGTTCGGGAGTTCAGCTGAAGGTGATGAATACCATGTTTGGACAGATGCAGACTCAGACTACCTGCGGAACGTGCCAGGGAATCGGGAAAGTTGCCGACAAAATTCCGGCAGGAGCCAACGCACAAGGTCTTATAAAAGATGAAGAAGAAGTTACCATCAACATTCCGGCAGGAGCAAGAGACGGCATTCAGCTTAATGTAAGAGGAAAAGGAAATGATGCCCCTTTTGGTGGTATTCCGGGAGATCTTTTGGTCATTATAGAAGAAGAGGTAGATAAAACGATCAAAAGAGAAGGAGATAATCTTCACCAGGAATTGTATATCTCATTTGCTGAAGCAGCATTAGGAACGAAAAGAGAAGTTCCTACTGTCGGAGGAAAAGTGAAAATAACAGTAGACGCAGGAACGCAGTCGGGAAAAATTTTGAGACTTGCAGGAAAAGGCCTTCCAAGTATCGACAGTTATGGAACGGGAGATATGTTCATTCATATTAATGTATGGACTCCTCAGAAACTTACTAAAGAACAGAAAGATTTCTTTGAAAAGCAGATGAGCAGCGGCGAAATGGTGGCTGAACCATCCGGAAAAGAAAAAACTTTTTTTGATAAAGTGAAAGACTTATTCAATTAAAATATACATTAAGGATTCTCTCGGGAATCCTTTTTTATTACTAATGATCTTGCGATAGTATAATCTACATTTTTTCTTTACGATGAAATTAAGAATGCTGAGTTAGAAAGATGAGATGATGACAAATATGGAGAGTTATTAAAGAATAACTAAATTATAAATTATATTTCATCCTATCATTTTTTTATTATATTTGTCTCAATAATTATAATTAATTATATCAAAAATGATACAGGAAATTTTAAATTATAAGAAAGTGATGGGTGAAATAGAAGGACTATTAAACCATAGTCCCTATAAAAAAAGCCATATTATTTCAAAGATAGGACTTGCACCAGCTACCTTTTACCGGAAATTGAGTGCTCAGTCATTTACGCCAGATGAAATGTTGGCATTGGCAAAAATATTATCACCGCGTGAAGCATTGCTATTAGAAATAGAGCAATCCGAGAAAGATATTGAGAATGGTAACTATAGAGAACATTCGGTGGTCAGGGAAGAATTACGTAAGAAGTTTTTGTAGCCTATCCGGATCCTGAAAGTTATTCCAAAAGGATACAAGATATATTCTGTCAGAAGTAACACGGTAATAAAGATATATTTGTGGTACGACTAAATATTTTCTATAGTTATAATTTTCTTCTGAAACACTACCTATTAATGAATTAAGCGATATATTCATAACTGCTTCATCAACCTTATCCATAAAGTTGCGAATTTCTCTTGTTGACCAATACTCCGAAAGATATTGCAGATTATTTTCATATGATTTTTCTGCAGTTTCTGTCCAAACAACGGTATACATTTCTTACAATATTTTTCCAAAAATATGAAAAAGATTATATAAATTTTTGATAGACTCACTGGAGTCGGAAAAGCTTAGATATTGCTTAAAGTTTATGGATAAATTTCATACTATATATCCTCGTTTTATATTTGAAAATTTAATACAAATTTTTAAATATAAAAAATAATGAGTCTTGTCGTTTTAAATGGCAGGACTCATTATTTAATACTATTTCTTTTTTTTATTTTTTTACCGCTAATGAATAGATTCCTTTTCCTGCCGTGAAAACAGCTACGGCAAGAAGTCCGCCGGCTAATCCGAAAACAAGGTCTTTCAATAATGACGGCCAGGTTGGAAATAAATGGTGAAAATACTCTATTCTATGGGCAAAAATTCCTCCGGCAACCAGAATCAGAGCAACAGTTCCGATAACACCCAATGCTTTGATGACAATTGGTAAAGCTTTTACCAACAGGTGTCCCAGCTTACCGAAGAATCCTTTATCATTACTCTTTTTAATTAATTTAAATCCGGCATCATCCATTCTAACGATCAACGCAACAATTCCGTACACACCTACGGTAGCAATAAAAGCCACAAGGCTCGTTACCAAAATTTGTGTGATAAAAGGATGACTTTCTTCAAGCACTGTTCCCAAAGCAATGATTACAATCTCAATCGATAAAATAAAATCGGTGGTAATGGCTGATTTTACTTTTGCTTTTTCTATTTCCTCAGGGCTCTGGCCTTTTGTTTCCTCGATTTCTTTTTCTACTTCATGCCCCTTTTTATCGCGGTGAAATAGATACTCAATAATTTTTTCCATCCCTTCAAATGAAAGGTACAAGCCACCGACAATTAGCACATAATTGATCGCCGGGGCATACAGCCAGTTCAGTAAAAATACAATAGGCAGGATAATCAGTTTATTAAGGAAAGATCCTTTTGTAATGGCCCACAATACCGGAAGCTCGCGAGACGAAAGAAACCCCGTTGCCTTCTCAGCATTTACAGCCAGATCATCTCCCAGAATTCCTGCTGTTTTTTGCGTTGCAACTTTACTCGTAACCGCTACATCATCCATCAGGGCTGCGATATCATCCAAAATAGCAAAAAAACCAGATGCCATAAATTTTAATATTTTTTTAATAATTGTTAAGCAAAAGTAATTATTTTAATTTTACTTTATGTATGATTACAAAAGGTTTTGAAAGGAATTAACATTTATTGAGTCGTGAGATTTTTGAGGCAAGTATAAAACTTTCACAAACCAGTCTTTTTTACTTAGCATTGAATCTTAAAGACTCAAATTCCAGGCAGAAAGACTCAACGACGAGGATAAAAGATTCGAAAAACAGTCTTTTTTACTCAGTGTTGAAACTCAAAGACTCAAATTCCAGATAAAAAGACTCAACGGTGAGGATAAAACAGTGAAACCAAATCCGAAAAAGATAATTGTTGATATTTTGTCTGTTTTAAAATTTCCGTAAATTTAATTCATGAAAAAGCTGATTCTTAAGTATCATTTTTTCGTTCTGGGACTAATCAGCTTTGTATTCAATTCCTGCAATACAAAATTCAGAGTTTGGCTGGGACCGAATAACGAACAGAAAATATACAATCTGAAATATGGTGAGGATAAAAAGCAGAAAATGGATGTCTTTCTTCCGTCTGATTATCCCGAAGATTCGCCGGTTGTCATTATGGTTCATGGCGGAGCATGGAAATACGGAAGAAAAGAGCATATGATTCAGATTCAGAAAATGCTTTTCAGCCATAATATTCCTAGCATTAATATGAATTACAGACTGGTTTCCCGATCAAAAAAGATTACGTATCGCGAACAGTTGGAAGATATTAGTCGCGTGATCAAAAAATTCAATGAACTGGCAGGGAAAGCAGAACTGCAACCTAACAATTATATTCTTCTGGGCGAAAGTGCCGGCGGACATCTTACCTTATTGTATGGATATCAACATCCGGAACAGATCAAAAAAATTATTGCCCTGAGCGCACCTACCGACTTTTATTCTCCGGAATATCTGATTTCTTTCTATTCCAGATATTCTTCACCTACGATTCAAAAAGTTGTGGGGAGAAAATTTCACAGAAAAAATATATCTGAAGAGTTCATAAAGGCAAGTCCGATCGCCAATATCTCCGATGTTCCGACTTTGATTTTCCAGGGAAATCAGGATTTTTTGGTGAATAAGAAACAAGGGTTAGCTCTAGATTCAGTATTAACGGCACAAAATGTTCCGCATAAACTTGTTTTCATGAAGAATACGGGACATGCGGCAAGATTCTTTAATAAGAAAAAAAGGGACAGCATTATTTATCCGAATATTCTGAAATGGATTATTAATAGTGATAAGTGATGAAATGCAATACGTAAAAAAAGCCTGCTCTTTAAGGGCAGGCTGGTGTTTTTTAAAATTGAATTTTATTCTTCGTCGTCGAATTTATGGTTTTCATATTTTGAGAAATCCTGTTTTTTTCCAAATAAAAACTTTAGAATTACCGGTACGGTTGTTATTAAAACGATAACGATAATAATCAGTTCGAGTTTTTTCTTCAGATCGATTCCGAATTGATCGATGAACAGTTTATCCAGATAATGCCCCGCGAAGATCAGTAAGAATGACCATAAGACAGCCCCGATAATATTATCTCTTAAGAAATCTTTTTTATCCATTTTTACGATTCCGGCAACGATCGGCGCAAAAGTTCTTACTACCGGCAGGAATCTTGCCATAATGATGGCCAGCGCTCCGTTCTTTTCAAAGAAATCGTGAGCCTGATAGAGATATTTCTTTTTAAACAACCAGGTATCCGGTCTTTTGTAAAGAGCAGAACCGGCTCTTCTCCCAAAATAATATCCCACTTCATTTCCAATAATAGCTGCAATTGCTACAGCAGATGCTAAAATAAAGGTGTCGAAGAAATCACTTCCTGTAGATCCGAAAGTTTCTCTTATAATGTCGATCGAATAAATTCCCGAAACAAAAAGCAGTGAATCTCCCGGTAAAAAAAATCCTACAAAAAGACCTGTTTCAGCAAAAATAATAAACAAAATAAGCCAAAATCCTCCAAGCTTTATATAAAACTCAGGATTTAATAAATCTTTCCAATTATTGAAATCTTCCATACGTTTTGATAAGTAACAAAAATAGGATTAATAAACGTCATTCCGAAATTTATTATAAGATTTTAACGAAATTTAAACATGAATTCTATAAGTCCATATCATCATCTGAAACTGCGGTTCCATCGGCCATGAGAAACGCTTTGAGGAATGGCGTAAGATTTCCGTTCATCACAGAATCCACATCCGAAGTTTCGTATCCGGAACGTACATCTTTTACCAATTTGTAAGGATGCATCACGTAATTACGGATCTGACTTCCCCACTCGATTTTCATCTTATTGGCTTCGATTTCGTTACGGGCTTTCATTCTTTCTTCCAATTCCATTTCATATAATCTTGAACGAAGCAACTGCATGGCTTTTTCCTTATTCTGAAGCTGTGAACGGGATTCTGAGTTTTCAATAATAATTCCTGTCGGAGCGTGACGAAGACGAACGGCTGTTTCCACTTTGTTTACGTTCTGTCCACCTGCTCCGGAAGACCTCATTGTTTCAAAGGAAATATCGGCAGGATTGATGTTGATTTCTATCGTATCATCAACCAATGGATAAACATATACTGAAACAAAACTAGTATGTCTTTTCGCGTTGGAATCAAAAGGTGAAATTCTTACCAGCCTGTGCACCCCGTTTTCACCGCGAAGATATCCGAACGCAAATTCTCCTTCAATTTCCAGCGTTACGGTTTTTACACCGGCGACATCGCCTTCCTGAAAGTTCAGTTCTCGGATCTTATAGCCTTGTTTTTCTGCCCACATGGTGTACATTCTCATAAGCATCGAAGCCCAATCGCAGCTTTCGGTTCCTCCGGCTCCGGCTGTAATCTGCAATACCGCAGAAAGCTCATCTCCTTCATTAGACAGCATATTTTTGAATTCCAGATCTTCAATTTTCTCTACTAGTTGAGGAAAAGTTTCATCTAGCTCTTTTTCAGAATCAGGATCTTCTTTGGCAAAATCTACCAAAACCTGAAGATCTTCAAACTGAGTATGAATTTCTTCATAGGCCTCTACCCATTTTTTCTTGGAGCGTAACTGTTTCAGAAATGCTTCCGCCTCTTTAGGATTATCCCAAAATTCCGGCGCTGCAGTTTTCTCATCATCATTGGCTATTTCTATCTTTTTTTTATCGATCTGAAGATATTTATGGAGATCGTCAATTCTTGACTGAATTTCTTTTATCTGGTCGCTGTTTATCACGATTTTTTATTTTTGCAAAAATAAGGATTTTGTTTGATGCCTAAATAACAATATCACATCCAAAATTGGAATAAAAAAAGCGATAATATGAATTACCGCTTTTTTTATGAAACTGTCCCGTCCTAAAATAACTTGTCAACTTATTTTAGGACTAGTCAACCTAATTATTTTTTACGATTTTTATGGTCTTGACAAAGCCATCTTTATATTGTAAACTGATGAAATAAACACCTGAATTCAATTCACCTAAGGAAATTTCTTTAGCCACTGCTAAACTCTTTATTAATCTTCCTGAAACATCTTTAATTTCAATTGATTTTATGTCCTTAATATCAGATATAGATATTTTATCACGGAAAGGATTAGGATATACATTAGTATCACTATTTCGATCAATATCATTCGTTGCTAATACTCCGTTATCTGTAATACTAATATTGTCCATGATAAGATAATTATAAGTATTATCTTTTTTATCATTAAATCCAATATAGTAAATTCCTGTAGCTGGTACGCTAAATAAATGTTCTGCAGAACTATTAGGCGATTGAACCGCTTGATAATCCTGAATGATATTTATCATAGAAGCTGAATTTGGAAGGTTTCCAAATGCCACTTTTAATTGTAATTGATAATAAGGAGAATAGCTACCGATTATCCCATATAAGTAGGTCATTTTATATTGTCTTCCTGATTCCAGGTAAATAGGTTTCGTAAAGAACCATGAATTTACAGTATTGTAATCATAATCTCTAACAAGAACTTTTGAAGGCCAGTTTGCATTATATTTATACCTAACTTCTGCTATTGTTTCAGTTATTTGTGGTAGGATATACTCCATAGAAGTACAATTTGGAATTTCCCCAACAAAGCTTTTTTCAAAATCTTCTATATAAGGGGTTGTTACATACGTTTGGCAAGCTGTAGAAAAATGAAATCTTTTCCAGTCGCTAAATTGTGCAGATGAGCACCTACTTCTTAACCAGACAAAATATCTTTTACCTGGTTCCAAAGAACTTAGATCCTGAGATAAATTTGTTATTCCCTGATAATTTGGAATTACTGAGCTTGAAGGATAAGCATCATCTGTACTATAATATAAATCATAGCCTCCGGAAGGAATTATAGAAGGCGCAGACCATTCTACCGTTGCAGAAGTCTGTGTTATTGAACTTACTGATGCATTCTCAACGATTCTGCAGCTTGTAGCTACATCCAGACTAATGTCATCAATAGCAATTGAATATGATTCGTCTCCAAAACCCGAGCCTGAGGTATTAAATCCTAAATAATATACCGCTGATTGAGCAGGCGTAAAATAAAAAATTTCCTGTCCCGAATCCGCATTATAGGGAGCGGTTTGGTTATAAATAATATTTGTCATTAACATATAATCCTGTGTCAGGCCATAAGCAATTTTTAATCTCTTTCGTGAATTTACTCTTTTTCTCGGACGATTATATTTCAGCATATAGGTTACACCTGCCTGTAAATTTAAGCCTTTTGTGAAAAACCAAGTATTATCTGGAGTGCCAAGCGCATTACCAGAACCATAATTTTGAGTTTCAATAGGATTAACCCACCAAGCCGCCCCAGCTACGTTATCAGTTCTGTGGCAAGGTGGAAGATACATAGGCGGTATTGAATTAAAATCCTGAAAATAAGGCAAATCCCATGATCCACATAGAGTTATAAAAGAATTACCTCCCGCTAACACCCATGGGCTCACCTGTGACCCGCAATTTGATCTAATATACACGTAATGACGGACTCCCTGTTCTAAAGAATTAAGAACAACATAGGTATTTGATATTCCGGACAATGAAGGAATTGTTGTAGCTGTCGGGGCTGTATATGAAGTAGTATAATATACTTCAAATCCGTTGGAAGGAGTATAGGTTGAACTCCAGTTTATCTTTGCCGAAGTAGTCTGAATATTACTTACAGAGCTATTTGAAGGACCTGTACATAATATAGCCTGATTTAAAACCACATCATCAATGATTAATTTCCAGTCTCCGGAATTTTCATTTTTAGCTGTTATCCTAAACTTTAAATTAGAATTTGATGAAGATGTATTAACTGGGATTGTGCCTGTAAAATTCGTACATGTAATAACTGAACCGGTTAAATTAATTGCAGAACCTACTAAATAATAAGAAGAGCCATTATCAAAAGAATACTCCACTTTAAAATTTCCTGTAACAACAGGATTAGAGGTATTTGTAGCTTCTGCTTTATATTTAAATGAAATATTTATAGCTTGTCCATTTGAATTATTAGCATTAAACGCTACAGATGCTGTAGACGTAGGAACCGAGACTCCATAGAGATTTGCACTAATTGCTTTTGTCCCGGTACAAGCTGTTCCCGAAGTACTTACTTGTTCAAATCCAGAGTAAGCCCAACCATTTGGTGTAGAATTACTTTCAAAACCCTCATTTACTGTAATCTGAGAAAAAACAGTAATATTAAGTAGTATAAATACTAAAATTAGTAATTTTTGTTTCATAGGAATTAATTTTTACAAAATTAGTTTTTAAATTTAAAAAAAAAATATTTTAAATCATTTTTTTGCTTCATCAGCATTCTCTTCCTCTTCATTATGAGAAAAACCGATTACTCTTCTCGGCTCTTCAACAGTCCTATAGAAGTCGAGTTCGGTTTTCAGCTGTTTTACCCTATTCTGGAACTGTTCGAAATTATTAATGATAACATCACTCAAGAATCTGGCGATCTGATCCAGATATTCTGCCGTAAGTTTTCCTGCCGCATCCTTCAAAGCACCTCTCAAAAGATTTTGGTCGATCTTAAGATTTTCGTCTCTTGTTTTCTGGTAAAGGTTTTTGATTCTTTTTTTAAGACTTTGGGTAAAGTCAATCAACATGGTGTTGCTGAACACTTTCATCTGGGCAGAAATCTCGTGCCAGAAAGGAATTTTATCGGCGTTGTTATTTTTTAAAATTTTAAATAAAAGAGAATCTTTTTCGAGATTTCTTGTCATCATATACAAAATAATTTCTGATCTTTCTGCAAGGTTGGGCGGGAAAATAGGAATCATCACATCAAATCTTCCCGGAGCCAGAATTTCTTCATCTATTTCTGCAACAGAATTCGCAGAGCCTACCATCAGGAGATCTTCCTGCTCAAATTTTGAAATGTAATGAAGTATAATTTCCTGTGTTTCAAGATTACATGAAGCGACGTTATTTTCTGCTTTTCTTGCCATCATGATATCATCAAAATCTTCAATGAAAAGCAATACTTTATCTTCTTTCATCATGGTTACCAGAAAATCATTAAAGTTGGTTTTACTGCCGTTCACAAATGAAGTTCCGAGATAATGCTTTTTAACTTCTTTAAACTGGTATCCGATAATTTCAGCAATCTTTGTTGCCCAGAAGATTTTCCCGCTTCCGGGAGGACCATATAAAATAATTCCTGCAGGTTTGTTGATTCCCCAATCTTTTATCTGTTGCGGATTCAGGAAAGTTTCCAGAACACTTGAAATATGAAAAAACAGATCTCTGTATCCTATAAAGTCTCTTTTCTGAAGGCTTGTTTTGCTTCCGAAATAATCATACACAAATTGATAATTTCCTCCCAGTCTGTTGTCTATTCCGTAACTTGATATTGAAGATTTAAAGAAACCGTTATCAAAAATATTATGATCTGATTCTTTAATTGCTTTTTCAACCTTTTCTCTGGGCTGATTGATCTTTTCAGCAATCTGCTCCAAGGTTTTTGTTTTGTCAAGATCTTTTTCATAAAGCCTTAAAAATTCAATATTTTCCCGAACAAATTTTTCAAAGTCTTTTTTTATTTCAAAATTGGTACTGATGCAATCTACAAGATCCAGATCAAAATCCTGAATGAATTGTTTTAATGCCTCCGCAGAAATATCAAGCTCTCTTGCCAAATCAACTAATTTCATAACTATCCATTAATACGATCAAAAATAACGTATTTGAAATTAAATAAGAATTGATTTAACATAAAAACTGTAACAATTTATGATTAACATAGACTACTACTATGTAAAACAAATTACATGGAAAAAATTTTATCAGTAAAGAATCTTACTAAAAAATTCAAAAGAATTGTGGTAAACAATATTTCTTTTGATGTCGAAAAAGGGAATGTGTATGGTTTGCTGGGACCTAACGGAAGCGGAAAGTCTACCACTTTTGGAATGCTTCTTTCCACCATTAATCCTACAAGTGGTGACTGGTACTGGTTTGGGAAGAAAGGAACTGATCCGGATACGCTGAAAAAAATAGGCGCTATTATTGAGCAGCCTAATTTTTATCCTTATCTGAGCGCAGAGACGAATCTGAAAATCGTGGCAGAGATCAAAGGAACTCCTTACCGGAGAATTGATGAAGTTCTTCAGACTGTGGGTCTTCTGGAAAGAAAAAAAGACGCATTCAAAACCTATTCTTTAGGGATGAAACAGCGACTGGCCATTGCGTCTGCCATGCTGAACAATCCTGAAGTGTTAATCTTAGATGAGCCAACAAACGGACTTGATCCTGAAGGAATTATCCAGATCCGTGAGATCATCAGCAATATTGCTAAAAAGGGAATCACCATCATTATTGCCAGCCATCTGCTGGATGAGATTGAAAAAATATGCAGCCATGTTATCGTTCTTAAAGAAGGAAATTCCATTTACTGCGGAAGGGTGGATGAAATGACCGCCAACAACGGTTATTTTGAATTGAAAGCAGATAACAATACATTACTTTTGAACGCTTTGAATGAACTTCAATGGTTTACAGCGGTTAACCAAGACGGCGATATGCTGAAGGCGCAGATCCGGGATGATGCTTCGATTTCAGCATCAGCTCTGAACCAGAAACTTGCTGAACAGGGGATTTACCTGTCGCATTTATCGAAGAAAAAGCTTTCTCTCGAATCTCAATTCCTTGAACTTGTAAAAAACACGAATTAATCATGATAAAATTATTAAAACTAGAATATTACAAAAATCTGAATTATCAACCATTCAAGATTTTTACAATGCTGTATTTTGCCATTCTTATTATTTTACTTTTTATAGGACTGGTAGATTTTGATCTTTTCGGAACAACCATCAACCTGAAAGAACAGGGCATTTATAATTTCCCGGAAATCTGGAATTTTACAACATGGATTGTCGCTTTACTTAAGATTTTCCTTGGGTTAATCATCGTTTTTTCCATTTCGCAGGAATTCAGCAACCGAATGTTTAAACAAAATACGATTGACGGATTAAGCAGGAAAGAATTTATCTCTTCAAAATTAATGACAATCAGTATTTTTACAATTATCTCCACAATTATTGTTTTTGCGATTACGATGTTTCTGGGATATAAATATTCAGATACGACGGAATCTGCGAAAGTTTTTGAGGAAATTTTCTTTATTGGAAATTATTTTGTGAAACTGTTTACGTTCTTTTGTTTCCTGATGTTTCTGTCTATTTTATTGAGGAAATCGGTTTTTGTTTTTCTCACTCTTTTTGCTTTTTGGGTAGTGGAAGGTATTTTATCCGGCGTTGAAGTTTTCTTGAAAGTTCGGGGGATGCAGGAAGCTCAAAGAAGTCAAATAATGCAGAACGACTTTTTTGTGACGCATCTTTTACCACTGGAAAGTATGTCCAGCCTTATCCCAAATCCGATGATGAGACTTAAAATGGCAAAAATGATGGGTATGAAATATGAATTCCATTATCCTACCGAAAGCATGATTGCCTGCCTGGTTTGGTGTGCGATCTTTATCGTTGGATCATACTGGATTTTAAGAAGAAGAGACTGGTAATTTTTAATTCAAGATTCAAAGTTTAAGATTTGATTCTATACATAATAAAGTGGTTCGTTTTCCGGATCACTTTTTTTATTTTTATTGAAGTTTTGTTTTATATTTAATAAAAATTAATGGCATGAAGAGAATATATTACGTTCCCGGAATTATCAGTGCTTTGATTATCCCTGTTTTGTTTTGGTTTTACGGAAGTCAAAGAATTCATGCCCCATACAAGGTGATGGATCTGGGACTGCCCGCAAAAATAAGAGCTGTAGCAACGGATTCCCTCGAAACATTTGAGGATTATAGAAACTGGAATTATAAGAAAATCATTGTATGGCCTAATACCGCTCTGCAAAATCGCGCATATTATGTTTCGGAATTAAAAAAACTTCAGGCAAGAAATGAGAAGGAAACAGGAATAGAATTTGTGATTGATGATAAAAACAATTATCAGGATTTTATTGCCTTAATTGATGCCATGAAGCTGGCAAAACAGAAAGCCTACGGAGTAGATGTGGAGAAAACGAATCATTTCTTTGCGATCCATATGTACAAAGATCCGAACACCACCAGGAGAAATTATAATAGTGACGGCACTTGCGTGGTTGATAACGAGTATTATAAAGAAAAATCAGCATTAAATATCATCAAACCTGAAACCTTCATCAATCATGTTCCCAACCAAACTTATTATATCATTTTCGGTTTTTTGGTATTTTTAAATATTTCAATGTTCAGTATTAAAGAAAATCTTCAACTCAAAAGAACTTACGTATGAAAAAGATATATTATTTCCCTGGATTGATGAGTGCTTTGATTATACCTGTTTTATTTTGGTATTATATTAATCCATATGTTGATAAGACGAAGTATACTGTCATTGATATCGGAATTCCTGCCAAATTAAAGAAAGATAAAAGCAATGATATGTACAGTTTTGAATCCGTACGAAACTGGGATTACAAGAAAATAAAGGTTGATCCTTCAAAAGCAAAAGAATATTCAAAATTTTATGTTTCGGAAATTAAGTCTCTCCAAAAACGTAATGAAAAAGAAACCGGAATAGAATTTATTTTAGATAAAAATAACAGTTATGGTGATTTTGTCTCTCTATTAAATGATATGGCCGTTGCAAAACATGAAACTTACGCATTGGATTTGGAAAAAACCGGAAATGTATTTGCCACTGTGAATTATAAAAGTCCAAAAACTGAAGAAGAAGAAATAGATTGCCTTTTATGTCATGACACGATTTATACTTATGTTGAGGTAAAGCCCGATTTTAAACAATATTATATGAGTATTTTTCAAAATCTCTCAAAACTTCCAAATGGAGCTTATTATATCTTTTTCGGATTTCTTCTATTTCTAAATATTTCAATGTTTAGTATTAAAGAAAGGTTTCAAATGCAGAGATTTCGTTTAATATAACCTGAGTTCGGGATAATAATTGAGATAAACTTTGTAAAAAATAGCAATAATTCGTATATTTAAGTTTCTGACATTCAAATATTTAAACAATTTATTGCTATGAATTTAAAAGACCAAATTACAAATATTTTTGTACAAATTGATGATTTCTGTAAAGAGTTTGATGTTCAAATTAAAAAATTAA
>NZ_FNDW01000006.1 GCF_900099685.1 Chryseobacterium taeanense
TTGTTTCTTTCCAAAGAAACCGTCACTCAACTTGAAAAAGGTAAATGACGGTCAACTATTTTTAAACTTTGCTTAAACCGAACTCAGGTTATTTACTGTTTGCGATTAATCAGCATAAAGAAATTTCAAATGAGTATAATTAAAGAGATAACAGAAGCTTTAGCCATCTTGTCTATTTCCGAAAAAGCAGAATTTTTTCCAAAATTTTTCAAAACGGGAAAAGGAGAATATGGAGAGGGAGATTTGTTTTTAGGCGTTACGGTTCCGGATCAGCGTTCCGTAGCCAAAGCATTTTTTTCTAAAATCTCTTTAGCGGAATTGAGCGAACTGCTTTCTTCAAAGTATCATGAACACAGGCTAACCGCTTTGCTTATACTTACCTATAAATTTGAAAAAACGAAAGATGGCGAAGTTCAAAAAAAAATTATTGAATTTTATCTGAATCATCTGGAGTATATAAACAATTGGGATCTGGTAGATTCAAGCTGCTATAAAATTCTGGGCAGATATTGCTTTGAAAATCAAAAAGAAGAATTGCTCAGAGAACTTTCGTCATCAGAAATAATGTGGCACAAGAGAATCGCTGTGGTAGGAACCATGCATTATGTGAAAAAAGGATTGTTTGAGCTTACAAAAGAGTTCGTTACCCAAAACATGAAACATCCTCACGACCTGATGCATAAAGCCACCGGATGGCTGCTTCGGGAAATGGGGCAGAAAAACAGACAGGAACTCATCGGTTATTTAAACCAAAATTACAAAGAAATGCCCAGAACCTGCCTGAGATATGCCATCGAAAAACTGGATGAAGAACTGAGACAGGATTACCTGAAAGGCAGAATTTAAATATGAAATAAAAATTATGAAGAACTATATTAAACGACTGCTCCTGCTATTGCCTCTTTTATTGGCGACAAGTTGTTTCGATATTTTAGATAAAGTAAATGTAAAAGCCGACGGAAGCGGTGAATACACTTTGATACTGAATGCCAGTAAAAGCAAAACAAGGCTGGCCTCGATCTCTAAAATGGAAACCATTAACGGGAAAAAAGTTCCAAAAAGAGCAGAAATTGAAGCGAAGATTAGTCAGGCGGCAAGAATTTTCAAGGCTACACCTGGAATTTCCAATGTGAAAACCTCCATGGATTTTGATAATTATATCATTAAGCTAAGTTGTAATTTCAGGAAAATTGAAAATATCAATTCCGGTCTGGAGCAATTGAAATCCGGCGGGATAATCGGCAAAATGATCCCCACGAACATTTACGGATACAATCCTGCAAAAAAAATATTTACAAGAAATAAAGTCAGCACTTTTAAAAGCGATTACGATAAGATGAGCAACGCCGATAAAGAAATTTTTAATAATGCAAGCTATATCTCAGTGCTCCAGTTTGAAAATATGGTAAAATCACAAACCAATAGCCAGTACTCTCTTTCTCCTCATAAAAAGGCTGTAAAGCTGGAAGCGGATATTGAAGATCTGATTCTCCAGCGTAAGCAATTACAGAATACTATTATATTTCAATAATTTAAACACGAACCATGAAATCTATTGTACAAAAAATACAAATTGTAATTTTATTTTTAGTTTTTTCTCTGGCATTCACGCAGCAACGTATGAAGATGCCTGCTGATGCTCTTTTCTATATGGAAATCAACGGAAAACAGCTGGATAAAAAGATCAATTGGCAAAAATTCAATCCTATTTTGCAGGAAGTTGTTAAAAAAGGAAAAGAAAAAGAAAAACCGACATGGACAGATTATTCTAAAACCGGAATCAAATATAATGCGACACAGTATCACTATGCATCCTTTAATGATTCAGTACAGGTTTACACGGCAATTTTTATTCTGGATAATAAAGATAAGTTTCAGGAATTCATCAATTCAGTCAAGAAAGAAGGACTGGAAACCTCACGCAAAACCAACTATTCTTATGTAAGTCTGGATGACGACATTTTTGTTGGATGGAATGGAAACCGTGCTGTTCTGAAGATGGTAAATTACAACAAACCCTATAAAGAAAAATGGAATGATGAGACAATTGCTGATAGTGCAACAGCAGTCATAGATAGTGTAGCTACTGCCGTTGTAGACAGTGCCTATGTTGAAGAACCCGAAAAAGCATTTGACTATAAGGAAGAGATTAAATACCTGAAAGATGATATCAAATATTTAAAAGAAAGCATAAAAGAAAACAATGCTGAAATAGCGAGAATCCAGAAAGACATCAAATATCTTGAAAAACATCACGAATATCCGAAAGAAGATAAAGGAACAACAGATGAAAACTATTCGGATGACAGTGTAGAAAAACGCCCGTCACCAGATCCGGAAGAGGATATGGAAGATCTGCAAATTCCGGAATATGATGATTTTAAGAAACAAATGGATTCTCTGAAAATCGAGAAGTTCAAAGTGGTGAAACAGCTGGCAGAACAATCTTTTGATGAGTATTTTAATTCTAATCTGGAACTTGATATCCCGAATGAAATGACCGCTTTCCGCGATGCCGGCTCTGATGTTTTTGTGTACACAGATTATGGGCGAATTGTCAATAACGGAATATATGGTAAAATGATGAAGCGCTATCAGTTTGGCAGTCTGCTGAATGCTGTATATAATTCAAATTCCTCTTACAACCTCTATTTCGATGAAGATAAAGTAAAGTTGGTCAACACTTATCAGCATAAAAATCCCGAAGTTCAGAAAAGCGTTTCAGCAATTTACAAAGGCAGGAAAAACAAAAAGCTGGCAAGACTTATCAGTGACAAAAGCATTGGCTATTATGCAATTAACGTTGATGGAAGTAAGTATTTTGACATGATGTATGCGCTTATGAAAAATGCGGGAGATTCTGAATATCAGAAAGAAACGGAACTCATCATGGAAACGGTAAAGATTGTTCTGGATGAAGAAGCCATCGCAAAAATAGCGCCCGGAAACGGAATCTTCGTACTCAATGAATTGAAATCTAAGACCGTAGAATATACAGATTTTGAATATGATGACAATTACAACGAAAAAGAAGTAAAAAAAACAAAAGAAGTTGCGGTTCCGGATTTCACTTTTGCTTTCGCAACGGAAAATGAAGGGTATTGGAAAAGAATATTCGATTTGCTGACTACTAATAAAAAAACGTCAAAAAACTTCTCTAAAAACGGAGATTTCTATCTGTTTAAAGAAGAAAAAAGCACAGGTTTTATGGATGAGATTTTCTTTACCGTAAAAGATGGAATTGTCTATGTAACCACCGCTGCAAATAATTTAAAGTCTGAAAATCAGTCTGAAAAGTCAAAAATCTGGATGAAGGATTCTTCAAAATATCCAATTTCAGGAAGATTTGATATTCGTAAACTTCTTGCAGGGCTGGAAAAAGAATTCAAGAGTAATTCCGAAAGAAAAATGCTCGACCTGGTAAGGAAAAATGTTGGCGATATTTATTTTAAATCAGAATCCAAAGGGGACAGGATAGAAACCGAGATCGATTATTCGGTGAAAAACTCTTCAGAAAACAGCCTCATGTATTTCTTTGATTTGTTTGACGAGATTTATAAAATTAAAGAATCAGATAAAAAGCCGCCGATTTTATAATGAAGAAGAAACTTATTGCCTTTGTTGTACTTATTGCAGCGATATTTGTTTATTTCATATTATATTACAAGGATAAAGAATTAAAATTCATTCCCCGAAATGCCGATGTGGTAATTCTTTTGGATACTAAAAAAGTGACACGGCAATATCTATCAGATTTTCTGAGTCATCCTTCAGAATGGTTCAGGAATGCCGATGAAAAAACAAGTGAAATTTCTATTCGTGAATCGGGCGTGAAAATTCCGGATTTTTTACAGGTCTTTCATATCGAAAATACATCGTTTTCCGATTGGTACGGTATTCTTGAAATTAAGAATAAAAAGAAATTTCTTACTTATTTAAAACAAAAAGGATTTGCCGAAAAGAAAAATGAACTCTTTCATAAAGGCCGTATTTTTATTAAAATAGAAGGCAAAAACTGTATTCTCGGAACTTCCGATAAGGCTTTTGAAAATATAAACCGTTTGTTTCTGGCTTTTTCCCAGAGAACGAATTTTACATCAGATACTTTTATTGATGGTTCTTTAGGAAGCATTTCAGTGATTTCGAATGGTAAAATCCGTAATTTTTCAATGGATGTAAATACTCATGACATCGAAATAAAAGCTCCCGGCATAAATAATTTCACATCCATTATTTCTGAAGTTCAGCAAAAGGTTCCTTTCTTTGCAGCAGAATTAAACAGCGAAAACATTAAAAATTTTGCTTCTTTTTTTGATAAGAAATTTTCCGATTCTGCAGGAATTGATTATTTAAAAGCAACGGCAGAGCTTGAGCGCGTGAATGACACCATTATCACGTACGGATACGATGATGATTTTAATGAAATCGAAAAAAAGACTATTCAGAAGATCATTCAGCCCAATTATTTAATTTCTCTTCAAAGCTCAGATCCGGAAAAAACAATGCAATATTTTGAAAATAGAAAATGGATTAATGCTAAGCGTCAATTTATTGCGATTCCGTTTCAGCCGAATGTAATTGAGAAAAACGCTCACGGTTTTGAGATTAGATCAACAAGAAAAACAGTCCATCCTTCCGGACAGATAAATGAAAATTATATTTTTGTCAGAAATAATGAGTTATTATATTCAAATTTAAAATCCTTCACCTCGAACGAAAAGAAAATATTCTCTGACATTGACTATCTTTTTTATGGGAATAAAGACAGTGATTATTATGTTAAATTAAAATTCAAAGAAAACAATCTGCCTCTGATACTTCGGTGGTAACAAATGATTAAAAATGGATTTATCAGACATTGTCTATATTAAAACATTCGTACATTATTTCCTTCATTTTGTGTTCCCGCTTTTCATTGCACTGATTTTTTACCGGGAAAACTGGAAGAAAGTGTATCTTATTTTATTGGCTACCATGCTTGTAGACCTGGATCATCTTTTTGCAGACCCAATTTTCGATCCCGACAGAGGAAGTATCGGTTTTCATTTTTTACATTCCTATTATGCTATTGCGGTTTATTTTTTGATGCTGTTTTTTAAAGGAAATATAAGAATCATAGGTATCGGACTTTTGTTTCATATGCTGACCGACTTTCAGGATTTTTACCTCTGGAACCATTAAAATATCATTAATATTTTCTTTTGATATTTCAAAAACCATAGATTTTTTGTATTTTGTAGGCACTTATGAATTTAAAAGAACTTTTACATTATACGTATGTTTTTCCCATTCTGGCTGTGGGATATTATGTTTCCGGACTCATGGGAAGCGGAATCATTTTTGATATTATTGCCGGAATTTTATTGACCGGAAGTGTGATTTCTGCAGTTCATCATGCGGAAGTAGTCGCCCATAAAGTTGGGGAACCTTTCGGAACGATTATTCTTGCACTCTGTATTACCATTTTGGAAGTCGCCCTGATTATTTCGCTGATGGTAGCAGGCGGCGATCAGGCAAATACACTTGCAAGAGATACAGTATTCGCTGCAGTAATGCTGATCCTTAACGGAATCTTGGGAATCGGTATTCTTGTAGGAGGTGTAAAATATTACGAGCAGTTTTTTGCGAGAACCTCTGCTACAACGTATCTCGTCAGTATTGTTTCTATTTTAATTCTTACTCTTGTTCTTCCGAATTTTACATCCAGTGTCAACGGCCCTTTCTATAACCGGGCGCAGCTGATATTCGTCTCTATTGCGTGCCTGGTCATTTATGGAGTTTTCTTGATGGTACAAACCGTAAGACACCGAAATTACTTTATTGTTCCGGATGAGCATCCTCAAGAACACTATATTCCGTCTTTTCAGAAAACAATGCTCAGTTTTGCTTTTCTGGTGATCTGTCTTGCCATCGTTGTGCTAATGGCAAAAGGTCTCTCGGGAACGATAGAAAGTATGGTTCAGAGCATTGGCGCACCAAAATCTCTGGTCGGGGTAATTATTGCGGCAGTCGTATTATTGCCGGAAGGACTGGCGGCAATCAGGGCTGCCCGAAGTAATCAGATTCAGTCGAGTCTTAATCTGGCTTTGGGATCTGCGTTGGCAAGTATCGGACTTACCATACCGGCAGTTTCAGTTGTTTGTATTATGTATGATATTCCGCTGGTTTTAGGACTTGATAAGAAAGACATTATTCTTCTTTCCTTGTCGGTTTTTATCGTTATGCTTTCTCTAAGCCGTGGAAAAACCAATATTCTGTACGGAACGGTTTTGCTGGTAAATCTTGCAGCGTATATTTTTACGGTGATTGTTCCTTAAAATTGCATTCTAAAGCCGTCTTGCCAGATCCATTTTAAAAGCCATTAGTTTAGCGATATTTTCAGATTTATAGATGGCCATATCTGCATTTTCGCCGACAAAATTTTCTTCGATGGTTGCTTTCCAGAGATCCAGCCAGCGATTAAAATGTTTTTGTTCCATTGCCTGAATTTCATTGATCGGAAAATGTGCACCCATAGGATTTCCTTTATACGTCATCTGCCCAAACAGTATAGACTCCCAGAAAGAATACATTTTGGGTAAGTGTTTGTCCCAGTTTACCTTAGCAACATCAGTAAAAAAGAAACTGATGGTGTCGTCTTTGACGACTTTTGCGTAAAATGTATTAACGAGATGCTCAATATCTTCTCTTGATTCCAGCTTTTTCATATTTCAAATTTAGTTTAAAATTTATTCTGAAATTCAATTGTAAAGTTGATAAATTTCATATGAACAATGTTTTATCTTTGCATATTATTTTAAATGAAACCAAGACCTAAATCATTAGCACAGTTATCATTTATAAGGATTAAAGTTTAAAAGAGATAAAAATGGCAAAAGGATTCAGGCAGAAAATTCGCCAGAAAAATATGGATAACAGCGGCTTCGGAGATTATGCTTCGGGTCGGTTTATCAATAAAGATGGCCTCCCGAATGTCAACAGGAAAGGAGTTAATATTTTCAACCGTTTTAGCTGGTATCATACGATGCTGGATCTGTCTACCTTCCATTTCCTTTCTTATCTCGTTGTTGCTTATGTTCTGGTTAATCTTTTTTTTGCATTAATATATTATCTCATCGGCGTTGAACATTTGACGGGCATTGACAAAAGCAACCCGCTGAATGAGTTTATTGATGTTTTTTTCTTCAGCTCACAGACTTTTACCACAGTTGGTTACGGTAGAATTGCACCGGTAGGTTTTTTGGCGAGTCTTGTGGCTACTTTTGAAGCTTTCCTCGGATTGCTTACTTTTGCCATCGCAACAGGTCTTTTTTATGGAAGATTTTCGCGGCCGAGAGCTTACTTAAGGTTTTCTGATATTGCACTGATAGCTCCTTTTAAAGATAAAACAGCATTGATGTTCAGGCTGGCGCCTTACAAAAACAATTCATTAACGGAAACTGATGTCATTGTTTCAGCAGCAATTGAAGTCATTGAAAACGGTGTTGCAAGAAGTAATTTTTATACCCTGAAAACACAGCTGAGCAAAATTAACACGTTGGCTTTGAACTGGACGATCGTTCATCAGATTGATGAAAGTTCTCCGTTTTTCGGTTTCTCTGAAGAGGATTTTAAAAATACGGATATCGAAATTATCGTTCATGTACGTGCATTCGATGAAGTATTTTCCAATACAGTCGTACAGCGGACATCTTATGTTACCGGAGAAATCGTTTACGGAGCCAGATTTGTCCGAATGTATTATCCTGATAAGAAAAATCTTTCAACCGTGCTAGATCTGGATAAAATTAACCAATATCAACAAGTTGATCTTCCGGCCTTTCAGCAAGAAAATGAATAATGAATTTAGAATTTTATAAAAAGCAGGCTTTACAGAAGCAGAAAGAGCATAAAAAGTTTTTAGATGGCCTTAAAAAAAAGCCGCCGAAAAATTTGGATTATGTAGTTCAGGAAACACATGATGAAGTTTTTGAAAATATAGATTGCCTTCAGTGCGCCAATTGCTGTAAGACCACAGGACCATTGTACACAGAAAAAGATATTGAAAGAATTGCGAAACATCTCCGCATGAAACCTGCAGATTTTGAGGCTAAATATCTTAGGGTTGATGAAGACAATGACAAAGTATTACAACATCTCCCATGCTTTTTTTTGAACAGCGACAATACATGTTCTGTCTACGAAGTGCGTCCTAAAGCCTGCCGGGAATATCCTCATACAGATCGAAAAAAAATTTACCAGATCAATAATCTTACCATGAAAAATACCCTGATATGCCCCGCTGCATATGAGTTTGTAGAAAGAATTATGAAAAATTTGGCAAAGTAATTTATTATTCAAAATCATTCTTAAATATTTATAAAGTACGTTAAATAAAGAGCTTACAGATAATATTCGGTAAATCGTCGGCGTTTTAGCTAAACAAACCATATTAAAAATATTAATTATTATGAAGAAGTTAGTTTTAACAGCAGCGTTTACATTAGTCGGAGTAATCGCAGTATCGGCTCAGACGGACACAACACAACAGAACCCGTCGCAAAATCAAAATTCTGGTAACCAACCGACCACTCAAACACAACAGGATCCACAGGCAACCTCCAGTCCGGAAACAACCGCTCAAGATCAAAATGCAACAACCACAGTAGATGCATCCGCAGCAACTACCGCTACTGATGCTTCAGCAACGCTGAGCACAGATCCGAATGCGGAGGCAACCAAACCCAATGACGAGGCAACTAAAGAAGAGAAGAAATCTAAAAAGAAAAAGTCGAAGTAAGTATTTAAGTAAAGTAGTAATGAAATCCCGGGATTTTATATTCCGGGATTCTTCTTCAGCTGACAATGAGTATTTTTCTTAAAATACGATAAGTCAAATTAAAATATTTACACCTGTCATTTTGTACAATCATTGTACTTAGAAAATACACAAACCACTAAATCATTATATTATGAAAAATTTAATTTTAGCGACAGCATTCGCAATGTTTGGAACAATCGCAGTATCTGCACAGATAACACCACAAAAGACTAAGACAGACACTATTAAACCAGACACCGTAAGGAATAGCGACATGACAACGGGTAATATGAATAACAACAGTATGGATAAGCCAAAAACCGATACGGCCAAATGGAATAACAGAGAAACCACAACAGGCGACAGAAAAATGAAAAAGAAAAATAAATAGATAATGCATTGTATCGAAATCCTGAATACCTTTTCAGGATTTTTTTTGATCATATCTTTCCTATAAACATACTTCTTACTGAACGAATCTGAATAATTTGATAATATATTTTTGTAAAAAACAGTAATGCTCATGGTATTTAAATAATTTGTATTATCTATCAACATAATTTATGTTTAGAACGCTGAGAAAGTATAAATTGAAAAAGATTTTACTATTTTTGATACGTTTTTTCTCCATCGTATTCCTTAATTCGGAGAAATATTTAAATATAATAATCAACTTAGAATGAACAATAATAATTTAGAGCAGATTACTTTCGGTGGCGGATGTTTTTGGTGCGTGGAAAGCTGTTTTAATATGCTGAAAGGAGTACAATCTGCCATTTCAGGATATTCGGGTGGACATAAGGACAACCCGACCTATGAAGAGGTTTGCACCGGAGAAACGGGTCATGCAGAAGTCGTACAGATTTTCTATGATCCGTCCTTAATTTCTTATGAACAATTAATGGATGTTTTCTTCTTCCTTCACGATCCTACCCAATTGAATCGTCAGGGTAATGATATCGGAACACAGTACCGTTCTGTAATTTATTATAAAGATGATGCAGAAAAGGCAAAGGCTGAAGAGGCTATTGAAAAGTCTAAACAATCCGGAAGATGGCAGGGAACTTATGTAACAGAGCTGACGAAATTTGAAAAATTCTGGCCCGCGGAACAATATCATCAGGGATATTACAATGAGAATCCTACACAGCCTTATTGCAGCGCTGTTGTCGGACCGAAAATTCAGAAGTTTAAAAAGCATTTCGGTGAGCTTGGAATGCTGAATGAGCAATAAAATAATAAGGCTGTCTCAGATTTGAAACAGCCTTATTATTATTTTTTACTGTAAAACATTTCCGTATGCGGAATATCGTCTTCAAGATATTTTTTACCGGTGTCTTTAAAACCAAATTCTCCGTAAAATTTCAATAAATAATCCTGTGCAGAAATTCTTACTTCAGAAGTATGAAAACGTGCTTCGATAGCATCAAGGGCATACTGTATCAGTTGTTTCCCTAATCTTTTTCCTCTTGCCTTCTCTGTAGTGAGAACTCTTCCGATGGATGCTTCGGGATATTTTATTCCTTTGTCAAAAATACGGCAGTTGGCTAGGACTTCTCCATTTTCTTCCGCCCATATATGAACAGCTTTCTGATCGTAATCGTCCAGATCTGGATAAGGGCAATTTTGCTCTACCACAAAAACGTCAATTCTTGCTTTTAAAACGCTATATAATTCCGGAACGGTAAATTCATCAAAAGTTTTTATTTTCCAGATAATATTACTCATCGAAGCTCACATTATTATTCGCCAAAAACTCATTGGTATTTTGGATAAAATTAAGAATTTCATCACATCCTTCTTTTTTCTCCGCAGATGTTACATAGATTTCAGGAAGGTCTTCCCAGGTTTTGTGCAGCTCAGCTTTATAATCTTCAACATTTTTTATAGCAACATTGGGTTTCAGCTTATCTACTTTAGTGAAAACAATAGAAAAAGGTACGCCGCTTTCCCCGCACCATTGGATAAATTCCAAGTCTATCGTTTGTGGCTTATGACGGGAATCCACCAGAACAAAAAGATTAACCAGGTTTTTTCGGTTAAGAATATAATTGGTAATCAGCTTTTCAAAATCCTTTCTTATTGACTTTGATACTTTTGCGTAACCATATCCCGGTAAATCTGTCAGATACCAGTTTTCATTCACTAAAAAATGATTGATAAGCTGGGTTTTTCCCGGTGTCTGTGAAGTTTTAGCAAGATCCTTATGATTCATCATTGCATTAATCAATGAAGACTTTCCTACGTTGGATCTTCCTATGAAAGCATATTCCGGAATATTAGGTTCGGGGCAATCCTGCCATTTGCCGCTACTCTTTACGAATGTTGCTGTTTTAATAACCATCTTGAAATATTTTAGAAAAACAAACCATTAAGAAAGTTCTTAATGGTCTGTTATATTTTAATTTAAACTTTATCTTTTAACCAGCTGTAAAGAATTTCATTGAATTCATCAGGCTTTTCCATCATCGCAGCATGACCACATTTATCAATCCAGAAAAGATCTGAATTTGGAATAAATTTATGCATATCTTCCGCTACTTCAGGAGGAGTCACATTATCCTGTTTTCCCCAGATCAGACAGGTTGGTGTAAGAATCTTCGGCAGATCATGAAGCATGTTGTGCTTAATGGCACTTCTTGCCAGCATGACCGTTTTAATCCCTTTCATTCTGTCGTTGACTACCGAAAAAACTTCGTCTACCAGATCTTCCGTTGCAATCGCAGGATCGTAAAACACCTCTTCCGTTTTCTTTCTGATATAAGATCGGTCATTCTTTCTCGGAAAGCTGTCTCCGAAAGTTCTTTCATATAAACCGGAGCTTCCTGTAAGAACAAGATTTTTAATTAAATCAGGTCTTGCCAATGTTAAAATCAACCCGATGTGACCTCCCATTGAATTTCCGACAATGGTTACAGGTGCATCAATGTGAGTTTCTATAAACTTGGCGATATATTTTGCTATCGTTGTAAGGTTGGTATTGAGTACCGGCAAATCGTAGATCGGCAGTTGAGGAACATATACTTTGAATCCTCTGTCTGAAAAAAAATCCACCATCTTATCGAAATTACTCAACCCACCCATTAAACCGTGCAACAGCACCAATGGATGTCCCTCTCCCGCCTCAACGAAGGTATATTTCTTTTCTTTTTTTGTACTAAATATCATATAATGCCTTTAATAAAGCCTTGCAAAAATACAAATTAAACCTCAAAAATATTTTGATAAGCCTAATTTAAAATAAAAATAATATACCAAAGTCTTTTTTAAAGCTTTTTTTCTTAAACACTTTGCTATGGCTTAAATAACAGTTTACCCAACAATCAGCATACCAGTTTATTATATAGCTGAAATTCAATCATTAATAAAACTTATCAACATTAAGGTAAAAAGTGGGAAAAAGTGGGAACTTTTGGAAATTATTATATAAATTTGTCCCAAATGAAAAATTTCATTGGAACATATGAGTGTAAAATCGATGATAAAGGACGCTTAAAGCTACCTTCTTCTTTGATTAAACAAATGGAAAACTTCGAAGACAAAACATTCGTGGTTAAAAGATCTGTGTTCCAATCCTGCCTGGAAGTCTATCCTATGAATGCATGGGATAAAGTAATGGGCAAAATTAATAAACTAAACAGGTTCATTAAAAAGAATGCTGATTTCATTAGAATGTTTACAGCAGGTGTAAAAACAGTTGAGCTGGATAATGCGGGAAGGCTTCAGATCTCAAAAGATCTTATGTCGTTCGCTCATCTCCAGAAAGACATTGTAATTACCAGCGCAGGAGAACTTTTCGAGATATGGGATAAGGAAGCTTATGAAAAAGTGATTTCCATTAACGAAGAAGATTTTGCAAGCATTGCCGAAGATGTGATGGGCGCTTTCGATGAAGAATAACAAAGCTGATTATTAATTAAAGCTAAAAACACAACTTAAACATGTATCATAACCCCGTTTTGTTGAAGCAAAGTGTTGATGATTTGGTGACGAATCCAGACGGAACATACGTGGACTGTACTTTTGGCGGCGGCGGCCATTCAAAAGAAATATTGAGCAGACTTTCCGATAAGGGCAGGCTTTTCAGTTTTGATCAGGACTTAGATGCGCTGAAAAATACAATTGATGACCCTAGATTTACATTAATCAATCAGAATTTCAGGTTCCTGGAAAACTCATTATTAATGTATGATGTTTCCCAGGTGGATGGTATTCTGGCAGATCTGGGCGTTTCTTCTCACCAGTTTGATGAGGCCGACAGAGGTTTCTCAACAAGAAGTAATGCGCCTCTCGATATGAGAATGAACGTAATGCAGAATCTTGATGCCAAAAGGGTAATTAATGAATATGAAGAGGAAGAGCTTGCGGATATTTTTTATCATTACGGTGAATTGCGTGAAGCAAGAAAGCTGGCAAGGGATATTGTTCATCACAGGAAAACAAAAAGCATAGAAACAACGGAAGATCTGAAGAAAATGTTCAGCTATATTCCTCCGCATAAAGTAAATAAATTCTATGCACAATTGTTTCAGGCGATTAGAATTGAGGTAAATCAGGAACTGGAAGTTTTGAAAGAAATGTTGGTTCAGGCTTACAATGTTTTAAAACCAGAAGGCAGATTGGTGGTGATTTCTTACCATTCTCTGGAAGACAGGCTGGTAAAGAGATTTTTAAAGAACGGAATGTTTGAAGGCGAGCCTGAAAGAGACATTTACGGAAATTATAAAAAAGCGTTTGAGTTGGTAAAGAGTAAGGCAATCATCCCCGATGATAAGGAGATTGAAGAAAACTCAAGAGCCAGAAGCGCAAAAATGAGAACAGGAATAAAAGTTTAAAAGTGAATATGTGAATTGTCAATTTAATTTCAACCTGAAAAAATTGACAATTGACAACAAAGTGAATTCACTGCAAAACAGATTGACATTTAAAATTGGCAAAAAGAACAACATATCGCCCTCAGAAGAAACTCACTTTTATAGATATTATAAAAGGAAATTTTCTGAACCGTGATGAGATTAAAATACATTACCGGTATTTTTTGCTGTTGTTCGTATTGATGATGGCTATGATTTACAGTAACCATTTGGTTAATAAGAAAATCAAAATCGTTAATGCCCTTAAAGAACAAACTGAAGAATATAAATCAAGAAATGCTTACGCCCAAAGTAAGCTGATTAAAGTAAAAATGGAATCGGAATTGGGGAAAGAAGTTGCCCGGGATTCATTAATGACCCTGGAAAACCATCCTCATAAATTGCTCATAAAACTGGATAGTACGGATGCAAAAACAAAATGAATACGATAACAAGCGTAAAAAAACGTTACGTTGGGGCTACCTCTTTGCAGTGGTAGCTTTGTGCGTGTTTGTCATGTTCTTAGCAAGAATTGTAATCCTTCAGAATACGAATGTTCAGGAGATTAAAGACGATTACATCAATAAAAATTATCGCGAAGCGACTCTTAAAGCTGCTCGTGGAAACCTTTTCGCTTCAGATGGTTCTATTCTTGCGACTACCGTTATGCGCTACGATATTTTTCTTGACTTCAAAACGATGAAGGACACGATATACACCAACAATATCGGCGCTCTTACAGATTCTTTAAGTAAAATGTTCGGAAAACCAAGAGGAGAATTCAGAAAGAAGTTTGACGAGCAGAGAAAAAAGAAAAACCAATATTATACTTTGGTGAGAGGTCTCGACTTCGATCAGTACGACAGAATTCGTAAATTCCCGATTTTCAGAAGAGGCAAAAACAAAGGCGGTTTCATCGTTGATAGAAACTATAAAAGAGAGCTTGCAACATCAGAAATTGGTGCCGGAACTATCGGTATGGATAATGGAAAATACAGCTCAGGGCTTGAAGGTGCTTTTTCAAAATATTTAAGAGGAACCGACGGAAAAAGACTGGAGCAGAGAATCAATTCATCTCAATGGAAGCCGATTGACTTCTGGAAAGTTCAGGAACCGGTAGACGGAGAAGATGTTTATACCACTTTAGATCTTAGAATTCAGGATATTGCGCACTCAGCTTTACAAAAACAGCTTATCAATTTCGAGGCAAAACACGGAACTGTAATTGTGATGGAAGTGGCAACAGGAAAAGTCCGTGCAATGGTGAATTTAAGAAGAAATGATGACGGAGACTATGTTGATTCATACAATTATGCTTTAAAAGATAATATTGAGCCGGGTTCTACTTTCAAAACCATTTCGCTTCTGGCGGCGATGGACGACGGTTTTATCGATGAAAATACTACGGTTGATGTAGGAAACGGAGTCTGGGTTTATGCCAAGCAAAGAATTTCCGACGGACATGGCGGAGGAACGTACGACATTAGTGATGTTTTAGCAAAATCAAGCAACGTAGGATCGGCAAAATTAATCACAAAATATTATGCCGAAAAGCCACAGATTTTTCTGGATCATTTGAGACGCTGGAAATTGTTTGACAAAATGGACATTGAGCTTCCGGGAATTGCAAAGCCAAGAATTGTTACCCCGGACAACAAAAGATGGAATGCAGCCACACTGGCATCAATTGCTTATGGATATTCTTCAAACATTAATCTCCTGCAATTAGCGACATTCTACAACGGTGTTGCCAATAAGGGTAAAATGCTCAAGCCTTTGTTCATTGATAAAATCATGAAAGACGGAAAAGTAATATACACTGCAACACCTGAAACAATGGTCAACAGAATGGCTTCCGAAAAGGCAATCAGAATGATGACTGATGCATTAACGAAAGCTGTGGAAAAAGGAACAGCAAAAAGTATCTTCACACCGAATTTAAAAATGGCAGGAAAAACAGGAACAGCAAGGTTCGAATATTGGCTTCCCGGCCCTATGAAATACCGTTCATCATTTGCAGGATTCTATCCGGCAGACAATCCGAAATACACCTGCTATGTGATGGTCAGTGAGCCAAATACGGCAAAAGGATTTTACGGAGCTACGGTAGCGGCACCAGTATTTAAGGAAATCGCGGGGAAAACATTCCTGAAAACACCACAAAATATTGAAAGAGAAATGCTGGTCGACAAAAAGGTAAACCTTAATAAAATGGTTGAACCTAATGTAAAAGTAGCAGTCAATAATAAACAAATGCCCAATGTTGTAGGATTGATCGGAAAAAACGTAATTCCGCAACTTGAAAATTTAGGCTACCGTGTTGACTTTAAAGGTGTGGGAAGAATTAAAGAGCAATTCCCGCTGGAAGGCACCACGATCAGTAAAAATCAGAGAATTTATTTGTCTCTGCAGAATTAAAAAAAGGAGTCCTGAAAGGACGATTTAAAACAGAATAGGATAAAATCCTATTAAAAATAAAAACATGCAATTAGTTGATTTATTAAGAAGAATTCCAGTCTTAGAAATTCATGGCGATGAAAGCCGTGAGATTTCACAATTGGTATTCGACAGCAGAAAGGTTACGGAAAACTCCCTGTACATTGCAGTGAGAGGAACGGTTGCGGATGGACATTCATTTATTGCATCTTCAGAAGAGAAAGGAGCAAAAGCAATTATTTGCGAAGAATTTCCTGATAATTTAAAAGAAGATATCACTTATGTAAAAGTGAAAGATTCTTCTAAAGCTTTGGGACAGCTGGCTTCTAATTTTTACGGAAACCCTTCTGAAAAATTAAAATTAATAGGAGTAACAGGAACAAATGGAAAAACATCTGTTTCTACCCTTCTTTTCGATGTTTTTAAAAATCTAGGATATGACTCTGCACTGCTTTCTACGGTTGAGATAAGAATTGCAGATCAGGTGATTCCGGCAACACATACAACTCCGGATGTTATTACCATTAATAAGATTTTGGCTCAGGCGGTTGAGGAAGGATGCGAATTTGCTTTCATGGAAGTAAGTTCTCACGGAATTGCCCAAAATAGAATCGAAGGGCTGCATTTTAAAATTGCAGGCTTCACCAATCTTACCCACGATCATCTGGATTATCACAAAACTTTTGATGAATATTTAAAAACAAAGAAAAGATTTTTTGACGAGCTTGATACCGAATCCGTTGCTATCACCAATGTTGATGATAAAAACGGAAATGTGATGCTTCAGAATACAAAGGCAACAAAAAAGTCTTATGCTCTGAAAACGATGGCAGACTATCACGGAAGGTTACTGGAAGTAGATTTCAACGGAATGCTGTTGAATTTCAACGGAAAAGAATTCTGGACGACCCTTACAGGAAAATTCAATGTTTATAATTTGCTGCTTGTTTTCGGTATTGCTTCTGAACTGGGTTTTGAACAAGATGAAATTCTTCAGGCGATCAGTCAGCTGAAAAGAGTTTCCGGAAGATTTGAAACTTTTAAATCAGATGGCGGAATTTTCTTCATCGTAGATTATGCACATACTCCGGATGCATTGGAAAATATTCTGGACAGCATCAATGATATCAGAACGAAAAACGAAAGACTGATCACAGTCTTTGGTTGTGGAGGCGACAGGGATCACTCGAAAAGACCTGAAATGGGAAATATTGCCACGAAAAAATCAACATTGGCGATCATTACTTCAGACAATCCGAGAACGGAAGATCCGGCAGCCATTATTAAAGAAATTGAGGCCGGCGTTGAACCTCAGAATTTCAGTAAATACACTTCAATTCCCGACAGAAGAGAAGCTATAAAAATGGCGATAAAGTTTGCCGAGCCGAAAGATATTGTCCTCGTTGCAGGAAAAGGCCATGAAACCTATCAGGAAATAAATGGTGTGAAACATCATTTTGATGACAAAGAAACTATTAATGAGCTTTGGAAGCTTATGAGTAAGTAAATTATTAATTAAAAGATTGAATCGATTTAAAAATTTAAAAATTTGATGAAGACAAAAAATTTTGAAAACTTTCCGGTTTACATCAAAAGTTTAGATTTAATTGAAAAAGTCTATCAATTTCTTCAAGATAAAAGTCTTGATAAAGAATTTGAATTTAATAATCAAATAAAAAGAGCAGGCTTCTCCATATCAAATAATATTGCAGAAGGCTCGGAGTATAATAATAACAGACAATTTATTAAATATCTAAAAATTGCAAAAGGCAGTTGTGCAGAAGTTAGAAGTATGATGATTGTAAGTAAAAGATTAAAATTAGGGGATGAAAATAAGGCAGAGGAAATCATTAATTTGTCAAGAATAATTTCTTCAAATATTTCAAATTTTGTTAAATATTTGAATGAAAATATTGAGAGACCAAAGCCTTTAAATCTTTAAATAAATTAAATTTTTAAATCAAGAAACCGATGTTATACTATCTATACGAATATCTGACCAACCACGGCATCCATGTTCCCGGACTTGGATTGTTAAAATACATCTCTTTCCGTGCAGGAATGGCAGTGCTTTTTTCTTTAACCATTGCTCTTATCTATGGAAAAAGAATTATCAACTATCTGAGAGCAAAACAGATGGGTGAGCTGGTGCGCGATCTTGGTTTAGATGGACAAAAACAGAAAGAAGGAACCCCAACAATGGGAGGTCTTATTATCATTCTGGCAACTCTTATCCCGGTATTATTGTTCACAAAGATTACGAATGTTTATATCGTACTGCTCATTGTTTCAGTATTGTGGATGGGAGCTATCGGCTTCCTGGATGATTATCTGAAGAAAATTAAAAAGAATAAAGATGGGCTCAGTGGTAAATTCAAAATTGTAGGTCAGGTTGGATTAGGGTTAATTGTCGGAGTTACAATGTATTTCCACCCTGACATTACGGTTAAAAGAAAATATGCAGACGCAAAAGTAGTAAACCGGAATAACGTAGAGCAGAACTTCATGCCTACCGAAAAAATCGCTGTTTCCACAGTACCTTTTGCTAAAAATAATGAATTCGACTACAGCGGAATGCTGTTTTGGATGAATGATAAAGATGCTCACGAATGGGCATGGATTGTTTTTATTCCTATCGTAATTTTCATTGTAACAGCCGTTTCAAATGGAGCCAATATCACGGACGGGATTGACGGTCTTGCTGCTGGTACCAGCACAGTTATTTTACTTACACTCGGGCTATTCGCTTACCTTTCAGGGAACATCATTTTCGCCGATTATCTGAATATTATGTTCCTTCCGAATATGGGTGAAACAACCATTTTCGTAGTCGCTATGGTAGGAGCTGTAATCGGGTTCTTCTGGTACAATACCTATCCTGCACAGGTTTTTATGGGAGATACCGGAAGTTTGATGTTAGGAGGTGTAATTGCCGTTTTAGCCATTATTTTAAGAAAAGAACTCATGATTCCCATATTGTGTGGAATCTTCTTAATAGAAAACATTTCCGTGATGCTTCAGGTCATTGTTTTCAAATACAGAAAAAGAAAATACGGGTTGGAATACGCCCAGAACAATAGACTATTCAGAATGTCACCCTTACATCACCATTATCAGAAGGGAGGCTTTCATGAGAGTAAAATAGTAAACCGAATGATAATCATCGGAGTAATGCTGGCAATTGTATGCCTGATTACATTGAAGATGAGATAAAACCAGCTGTAAGCAATAAGCTGTAACAATCAGAATTACAGCCTATATCTACAGCATAAAGCAAAAAGTATGAAAATAGTTGTTTTAGGAGGAGGTGAAAGTGGTTGCGGAGCGGCTTATCTGGCTAAAAAACAAGGTCTGGAGATTTTTCTTTCAGACAAAGGAACTATTAAAGATAATTATAAGCAGTTTCTTACAGACAATGAAATTGAATTTGAAGAGGAAAATCATGATGAGGAAAGAATTCTAAACGCAGACTGGATCGTAAAAAGTCCGGGAATTCCCAAAAAGGCAGATATTATCCATAAAATTCATGATAAAGGAATAAGACTTTCTTCTGAAATTGAATTTGCTTCAGAATTTACCGATGCCAAAATCATCGCAATTACCGGAAGCAACGGGAAAACAACGACAACGTCGCTGATCTACTATATCCTGAAAAATGACGGATTAAATGTCGGCTTAGGAGGAAACATAGGATACAGCTTTGCCAAGCAGGTTGCCGATGAAAATCATGACTATTATGTTTTGGAGGTAAGCTCTTTTCAGTTAGATGATATTCAGAATTTCAGACCGTATATTTCTTTATTGTTGAATTTGTCACAGGATCACCTCGATCAGTACAATTACAACTACGAAGAATATGCGCTAGCAAAATTCAGAATTACGGAAAATCAGGAAAATGATAATTTCTTCATTTATAATAAGGATGATGAAATGAGCAAAAATATTCTTGAAAAGCTGGAGATTAAAGCGAAAATGATTCCTTTTTCCATCAAAGAAAAACTCAACGAAGGAGGTTTCATCGATGAGGATCATATCGTGGTGAAAATGAAAGATGAATTCTCAATGAAAATTGAAGAACTATCGCTCCTCGGGAATCATAATGTTGCCAATAGCCTTGCTGCCTCTATCGCAGGTAAAATATTGGAAATCAATAATGAAAGCATAAGAAATTCATTAATGACCTTTCAGGCAGTTGAACACAGGTTAGAATTTGTCACTGAAATTGAAGGCGTAAAATACATCAACGACAGTAAAGCAACCAATGTAAACGCAACGTATTATGCTTTAGAAAGCATGAAAAATCCAACTGTTTGGATCGTAGGCGGAGTAGATAAAGGAAACGACTATACCGAAATTGAAGATTTAGTCAAAAGAAAAGTAAAAGCGATTGTCTGCTTAGGCATCGATAATGAGAAAATTATAAACTTTTTTAAAGCTCAAAAAGAGTTTATTTATGACACCTCAAGCATGGAAGAAGCCGTAAAGATCTCAAAATCTCTGGCTCAAAAAGGAGATACGGTTTTACTCTCTCCATGCTGTGCAAGCTTTGATTTATTTAAAAGCTATGAAGACAGAGGTCAGCAATTTAAACAGCAAGTTTTAAAAGGCATCGGCAATTAGCCAACAGCCAGTAGTACCATAATATGAACGAACAAGACACAGAAAACAGATTTGAATTCCTGAAGGGCGATAAAGTACTTTGGATGGTCATTCTTGTGATCTCCATCTTCTCTATTTTCCCGGTGTATTCTGCAAGCTCGAATCTGGAATATATCGTAAATAACGGAACCACAACTGGTCACGTTATCAAACATATGTTTTTTGTAGTCTTAGGCCTTGCAATTATGAGAATAGTCGGAATGATAAAATATGAATACATCGGAAAGCTCAGCAGCATCTTGCTCGGTTTAATGATTATTCTGTTGGTGGTTACGATGTTTACCGGACAGACGATCGATGGTGCGAGTGCATCCAGATGGCTGAAAATTCCAGGGACACCGATTTCCTTCCAGCCTTCCTCTTTTGCCTTTTTGATGCTGATTATTTACCTCTGCAGATATTTAACCAAAAAGATAACCCGAGAAAGATTGCCGATTGAGAACATCATGTACATCTTTGGTCCTATCCTGCTTGTTTTTGTTCTCGTAGCAAAAGACAACGGATCTACGGCGCTGATGATCTTAATGGTTTCTGTAATTGTATTGATTATCGGACAGCTCCACTGGAAATATATTGCAGGATTTATATCCGCATCATTTATCGCAATTGTTTTGTTTTTAATTATTGCATTAAACACCAACCTTATCGGCGGAAACCGGGTACACACCTGGATGAGCCGTATTGAAACATTTACCTCAAGTAAAGCCAAATCAGCTGATGTAGATGATGAAAGTGTGAAAGCCAAAAACTACCAGGTCATGCAGGCCAAAGCAGCCATCGTTCATGGAGGAATTACCGGAATGGGACCTGGTAAAAGCGCTTTGAAACAAATGCTGCCACAGTCGGCTTCCGACTTTATTTTCGCAGTAATTGTTGAAGAATACGGACTTATAGGAGCTGCTTTTCTCATCAGTATGTACCTCATCATGATGATAAGAATCGTGATGATTGCCAGCAAAATGCCTGCTTTCTTCGGATCGTTGCTCGTACTCAGTCTCGGAGTGATGATTTTTGTGCAGCTTTCGGTGAATATTGCAGTAGCCATTAATCTGATTCCGGTGACGGGTCAGCCATTACCGTTGATTAGCTACGGAGGAACATCCATGCTGGTAACTTATTTGCAGCTGGGAATTATTTTAAATATAAGCTCAAGAATACAGATTTATGATGAAGAAGGGTTGGGCAAAAAACAAAGCATAGCAGAAATAAATGATATTGCTTAATGAAAATAGAGATTCCCGAAGGGACGACATAAATCAAGATAGGATGTAAATCTTATCTAAAATAAAACGAATCATATAGAATTTGATTAAATAATAAAAAATGGACAATCAATCAGTAAATAGCCAGAAGCCAAGAACCATCCGCGTATTGCTATCCGGAGGAGGTACAGGAGGACATATCTTCCCGGCAATCGCTATTGCAGACGAAATCAAAAAAAGATTTCCTGACGCAGAATTTTTGTTCATTGGAGCCAATGGCAAGATGGAAATGGAAAAAGTTCCACAGGCTGGCTATAGAATTGAAGGAATTGATATCGCCGGAATTGACAGAGGAAATATGCTGTCAAATTTAGGACTACCTTTCAAGGTTCTAAAAAGTTTATCCAAATCTAAGAAAATCATTAAAAGTTTCTCTCCTGATTTCGCCATAGGAACAGGAGGATTCGCAAGCGGACCGGCTTTATATGAAGCAAGCAAACTCGGAATTCCGATTTTTATTCAGGAACAGAATGCACACGCAGGCGTAACAAATAAAATTTTAAGTAAAAAAGCAAAAGCCGTATTTACCGCCTACCCAAAAGTAGAAGGTTTTCCGACTGAAAAAATACATTTCCTGGGTAATCCAATTCGTGAGAATATTGTTTCCGGAATGCAGGAAACTGCTCAGGCAAAAGAAAAAATGGGACTTGATAAAGATAAACTGACCATTTTATCTGTCGGCGGATCTTTAGGCTCAAGAACATTAAATAACGGATGGAAAGAAAATCTGGAAAATCTAAAAGAAAAAGGCTACCAACTGATCTGGCAAACCGGAAAATTGGATTATAAAGAAATTGTTGATGCCCTTCAGTTGTCAGTTGATGGAAATAACCAGCAACCAGCAACCAGCAACCAGATCCAAATAAAGGAATTCATCAAAGATATGGAAACAGCTTATTCTGCGGCAGATGTTATTGTTTCAAGAGCGGGAGCGATTGCCATCTCAGAATTGGCGGTAGCGCAGAAACCTGTTTTATTGGTTCCTTTCCCTTTTGCAGCAGAAGATCACCAGGCTAAAAACGCGATGAATCTGGTGGAGAAAAATGCAGCCAGAATGGTAAAAGACTCTGAAATGAAGGAAAAATTCTGGAACACGCTCTCAGAGATCTGCGAAAATGATGAATTGAGAAAAGAAATGTCTGATAATCTGAAATATTTTGCTAAGCCTAATGCCGCAAAAGAAATTGTAGATGAAATTTTAAAAGCACTATAAGTATAATGTCAAACGAACTTTCAGTACATAGAAAATTCATTTATAAAGATGATGCTTTAGAATTGGCAAGAATTCTGGAAGAGAATTACTTTGTGTATGAGCTTACGGATAACTCTTCAAAATTAGATGCAAGTTTCGGAGGAGATATCAATACAAAGCAGTATGAACTAAAAATTAGAAAAGATGATTTTATCGAAGTTGAAAAAATTGAAGAAGACCTCGTAAAAAATGATCTTGAAAACGTAGAAAAAAGCTATCATCTTTTTGATTATTCTGATGAAGAACTCATCGAAATCGTAACCAAAAAAGATGAATGGAATAAGTTTGATTATTTGCTTGCTCAAAAAATATTAAAAGAAAGAGGAAAAGAAATAAATCCGGAACTCTTATATGTTATTAATAAACAGAGAATTGAAAGTCTCTCAGTACAGGAAGAAAGTCCTGTGTGGCTAATTATCATTGGATATGTATCCGCCTTCTTCGCAGGGTTTCTGGGGATATTCATTGGTGGTTATTTAATGTATTATAAAAAAGCTCTGCCAAACGGAGACAGAATTTATGGCTTCAACAGAAATGACAGGAGTCATGGTCAAAACATTCTGATTATCTCTGCAATTGCATTTTTTGTGTGGATCGGGTTTAAGCTTTTTAATTAACAGATATAAAATGAACAATTTAAAAACATATCAGAATTTTTACTTCGTGGGAATCGGAGGTATCGGGATGAGTGCGCTGGCACGGTATTTCCATGCTTCGGGCAAAAAAGTGTTGGGCTATGACAAAACCAACACCAAGCTTACACAGGCTCTGATGAACGAAGGAATTGATATTGTTTTTGATGATATAATTGACGAAAAAATCACAGCTCTGCAGAAGGAAGATACATTGGTAATTTATACTCCGGCAATTAAAAAGCTTGGGATTTTAGACTATTTCAATGAACATCAGTTTGAAGTTCTGAAACGGGCGAAAGTTTTAGGTTTAATTACGGAAAATACCGATTGTATAGCCGTTGCAGGAACCCATGGAAAGACAACGACTTCTACATTGGTTTCGCATTTATGTAAAGAAGCAGATTTGCCGTTCTCTTGTTTCCTTGGCGGAATTTCCGAGAATTTCAAGTCGAATTTCCTTTATAATGGAACACAATATTCTGTGGTAGAAGCAGACGAATATGACCGAAGCTTCCTGAACCTTTCACCAGATTGGGCTGTAATAACGTCGATTGATGCAGATCATCTCGATATTTATGGGGACAAAAACACCATTGAAGAAGGTTTCAGGCAGTTTGCCGCTTTGGTTCCGGAAGGCAAACAGCTTTTTGTAAGAAAAGGAATTGACATCGGCAGACCTCATCTTACGTATGCTGTAAACGAAAAGGCAGATTATTATTCCGATAACCTGCGAATGGAGAATGATACAATTTATTTTGATTTCCATACTCCTGAAGAAACAGTAAAAGATTTTGCCTGGGAAATTCCGGGAATCCATAATGTAGAAAATGCCACTGCGGCACTGGCGATTCTTCATAAGTTAGGAGTAAGCTTTGAAACTCTTAAAAAGGCAATTGCTAATTTCAAAGGGATTAAAAGAAGATATACCAAACACAGATATGATAACGGTAAAATTTACATCGACGATTACGCTCACCATCCGACAGAAATTAATGCGGTAATGAGCTCGATCAGAACTTTTTACCCTGAAAAGAAATTGCTGGTGGTTTTCCAGCCGCATCTGTTCAGTAGAACAAGAGATTTTGCTGATGGTTTTGCAGAAAGCCTGAGTCAGAGCGATGAATTGATCCTTCTCGATATTTATCCTGCACGAGAGCTTCAGGAAAACTTTGAAGGAATTACTTCAGACTGGCTTCTGGAAAAAGTTAATTTAGATAAAAAGGAAGTTTCACCTTTAAACGAGGCTTTCGATAAGATAAAAGAAAAAGAATTTGATATCCTTCTCACTGTAGGTGCAGGAAATATTGACACACTGTATGATCCTATCTGTGAATGGATGTGTAAATACTAATTTAATAAACGTAACGAGCGCAACGGAAATTTATATAACCCATATAAAATCGTTCGCAAAGGCGTTTCACTCAGCAAATGATAGCTGAAAATATCATTTCGGAGTAAATTAAAAACACACAAATGACAGAAAATGAAATATCAAATATAGTTTTTGATGCAGGGATGAAAGTGCATCGAAAACTTGGAATAGGACTCTATGAAAATGTGTATGAGCAATGCTTAATTTACGAATTGAAAAATTGTGGACTCAATGTTGAAAGTCAAAAAGACATTAGTGTCAATTATGAAGGTTTGCTCATTGAGAAGGCATTTAGAGTTGATTTGTTAATTGAAAATAAAGTAATTATAGAAATTAAAGCAGTTCCGGACATTAATAAGTATCATTTCTTTCAGCTTCTTAACTATTTAAGAGTTACAGAAATGAAATTGGGAATGATTTTAAATTTCCATTCTACCTTATTTAAAGATGGAGTAAAAAGAGCAGTAAACAAATTATAATATTAAAATTGCAAAGAATGTTTTCAGCTATCATTTGCTGAGTAAAACGCCTTTGCGAACGAAAAATATAAAGTAAGCACTTAAAGAAAAACCTTGCGCTCATAGCGTTAAATATAAAAATGAAAAATAAATACAGAATATTAAAAATTGCCGTCACATTAATTCTCCTTGGGTTTCTGTTGAGCTTTTCACTGAAAAAATTCAGTGGACAGAAGATTACGGACAATAAGATTTCTGTAAAGATGAGCGACAAAACTCCGGTGTATTTTATTGATGAAAAAGACATCCGGGAGATTGTGAAAAAGGAAAATCCTTCCGGAAAGGTGGGTGATTTGAATATTCCCGCGCTGGAAAAGAAAATCAATGCCCTACCAGCGGTAGACAGTGCTAATGTTTACCTTAATCTGAATGGGAAATTAAATCTGGATATCAAACAGAGAGTTCCCGTTTTCAGGCTGAATAAAAACGGCAGAGACTTTTATGTAGATGAAAAAGGAGTAGAATTTCCGATCTCTAAAACGTATTCTCATCCGTGTATGCTGGTAACGGGAGATGTGCAGAAAGACGAATATCAGAAATTGGCTGAGCTGGTGGAGAAAATTGACAAAGATGATTTCAGCAAGAAATATTTCATCGGGATATCAAAAGACAATGGAGATTATAACCTGTTGACCAGCGAAGGAAACTATAAAGTGGAAATCGGGGATCTCGATAATATTGAATTCAAGGTAAAAGGTTTTAAAACATTTGTAGAAAAATACCTGGTGTATCAGGATCCTGAAAAGTATAATATGATATCTGTAAAATACCAGAACCAGATCGTCACCACTTTAAATCCTTATTTTAAGGAAAACGACAGTATTCTGAGAGTGAGAAATAAAGAGCTGGCTAAAGCTTCAATTGTTCCGGTAAGAAAACCCGACGATATATCTAAACCTGCAGAAAGAAAAAAGATAAGTAAAAATATAACCTCCTCTTCATTAAAACCAAAAACAGTAACCAAGCCAAAAGAAGCCAAAAAAACAGAGAAGAAACCTACGGCAGAAAAGCCGAAAACAAAGGCAAAAGTTAAAATAGAATAAAAATCAAATCGATATAAACAAATGGAAAATCAAGAGTATTCAGTAGGTCTGGACATCGGGACGACGAAAATCGTTGCGATTGTCGGAAGGAGGAATGCACATGGGAAAATAGAAGTTCTCGGTGTAGGGAAGGCTAAGAGTCTTGGTGTTCACAAAGGTATTGTGAATAATATTTCGCAGACCATTAATTCAATCAAAGCTGCTGTGTCTGAGGCACAGTCCAGCGCAGGAGTACCTATCCATAAAGTAACGGTAGGTATTGCAGGAAAACACATCCGTTCACTGCAGCACTCCGATTATATTATGCGTGAACATCCGGACAAATTTATCACAGATGATGACATTGAAGCATTGAAAGATCAGGTCAAGAAGCTGGTCATGCTTCCCGGTGAAGAAATTATACACGTACTTCCTCAGGAATATAAAGTAGATTCCGAGGGTGAAATCCAAGAACCTGTCGGCATGCACGGAAAACGTCTGGAAGCCAATTTCCACGTTGTCGTAGGCCAGATGGGAAGCATCCGCAATATTGCAAGATGTGTCCGTGAAGCAGGGCTCGAAATGGAAGCCCTTACGCTGGAACCATTAGCTTCTTCAGAAGCAGTTCTTACCAAAGAAGAAAAAGAAGCCGGCGTAGCCATCGTAGATATCGGTGGCGGAACAACGGATATCGCAATTTTTAAAGACAATATTATTCGCCACACCTGTGTAATTCCTTACGGTGGCGGAATAATTACAGAAGATATTAAAGAAGGCTGTTCGATCATTGAAAAACACGCAGAGCAGCTGAAGGTGAAATTTGGTTCGGCAGTTCCCGAGCTGGAAAAAGACAGTACTTATGTAACCATTCCCGGACTTCACGGAAGACCGGATAAAGAGATCTCTCTGAAAACCCTCGCTCAGATTATCAATGCGAGAGTAGAGGAAATCCTGGAAATGGTGAATACAGAACTTAAAGCTTACGGCGCATTTGAGCAGAAGAAAAAGCTCATTGCGGGTATTGTTCTTACCGGGGGCGGTTCCAATTTAAAACATCTGCGTCAGCTTGCGAACTACACCACAGGGTTCGACAGCAGGATTGGTTTTGCCAATGAATATATTGCGAACGATAAAAACCAGTATCTTAAAGGACCTGAATTCGCAACTTCCATCGGATTGCTGATGGAGAGTTTAAAGATCAGGGACAAAAAGCAGCATGCTGAAGTTCAGGAAACCATTGAGGAACAGTCGGAAGTAAAAACGGAAGTTCAGACTCCTAAGGCTGAAGCCGTTCAGGAATCGGTACAGCAGACAGAAATTCCTCAGCCAGAGCAGACTGTAAAAGAGCAGCAATCTAAAAAAGCGGCAAAGCTTACTTTCGGGCAGTCGCTCATGGAAAAAGTAAAAAAATTCTTTGAAGAAGTAGAGTAAATTATAAATGATGAAATGATAAGCGATACACGATTTTTCCTTATCAATTATCATCAATCAATTATCAATTATAATTATAAAAAGTATAGTTATGGAAAATTTAGGAACACAAGGGTTTTCATTTGATTTGCCAAAAGGGAACTCATCAATAATAAAAGTAATCGGTGTTGGAGGCGGCGGAAACAACGCACTGAAGCACATGTACGAAAAAGGAATTCACGGGGTAGATTTCGTGATCTGTAATACAGATGCCCAGACGTTGGATAATAACCCGGTTGCCAACAAAGTACAGTTAGGAACGACCATTACCGAAGGGCTTGGTGCAGGCGCTGATCCTGAAGTGGGTGAAAAATCGGCCATCGAAAGCATCGAGGATATCAAAGCGGCGATGGGACAGAATACCAAGATGGTTTTCATCACTGCCGGAATGGGCGGTGGTACCGGAACCGGTGCTGCTCCCGTGATTGCCAAAGTCGCAAAAGACATGGGCATCCTTACCGTGGGTATCGTTACGGTTCCTTTCAGCTTTGAAGGAAAAAGAAGACTGGAGCAGGCGGAAAACGGACTCGATAAATTAAGAAATAATGTAGACTCCCTGATCGTTATCAATAATGATAAATTAAGACAGCAGTTCGGAAATCTTGGTTTCAAGCAGGGATTCTCAAAGGCCGATGAAGTGTTAACCAATGCTGCCAAAGGAATGGCAGAAGTTATTACCGGGTATTTTGATGTAAACATTGACTTTAGAGATGCTAAATCTGTACTTCAGAACTCTGGAACAGCGTTGATGTCTACAGGAGTTGCTTCAGGTGAAAATAAAGCAGAAGAAGCCGTTAAAAAAGCATTGGATTCCCCATTGTTGAATGACAATAAAATCACAGGAGCGAAAAATGTTCTTCTATTGATCCGTAGTGGTGTGGAAGAAGTAACGATGGACGAAATCGGGGTAATCATGGATCATATCCAGAAAGAAGCAGGAAATACCGCAGATATCATCTTCGGGGTGGGTTCTGATGAAGAACTTGGAGACTCTGTAAGCGTTCTTGTTATCGCAACAGGTTTCTCTAATGACAATAAAAAATTCTCAGGGCCTACAGAAAAGATCAAGATCAGCCTGAACGACAGTTTCGACACTCCGAAAGAATCTCCTTTTAAGACAAGACAGGAGAGAGAAGAAGCGCCTGAACAGGGTTATGATTTTGGAGGGAAAAACCTTTTCAGACTCGATGATGAAGATAATGATGCACCATTCTTCAACTCGTCTTCTGAAAAAAAAATGACCATTGAAGAAGAACCTGCAAGAACCGAAATAAAATTCACTGACAAAGAAGAAGATACATTGCAAACCCCTGAACAGAGCTGGAGAAATAACGAAGAAGAATCATACAGTCTGTTTTCCCTGGAAGAAGATCAGGAAGATGCCAACGATTTGGAAACAGAATCTTTCAGGTTTGATTTCGATCATAAAAAAGAAGAGCAGCAGAACACGGGTTCTTCCAGCACTTCTTATTTTGAAGAGAAGTCTGTAGAGTTCAGCTTTTTTGTGAATGAGCCGAAAAATAGTGAGCCGAAGCCAGACTCCGGACAGCCGAAAGCTGAGTTTAAATCAGCGAGTGAAGTCAACCAGCTTACAGAAGAGCCGCTTCAGAAAGTGGAGCATTTCTTCCAGCATCTGAAAGAAGAGCCGGTAATTGAAACCAAAGCTGAGACCGAAGCACCGAAACCTGCAGAAGAAGAATTCACGTTTGTGAATAAAACGGTAGACCAGGAAAGAGTAATGGAAAGAAGGAACAAGCTGAAGGAATTCAATTCACGTTACCAGAGCTTCGACAGCTCCAGTGAATTTGAATCTGTTCCGGCCTTCAAAAGAAAAAACATCTCCATTGAAGGAGCCAACGCTTCAGACCAGAATATCAATACCTATCTGTCTGACAACAATGGAAATATGCAGATCAGAGAAAACAGATTTTTGAATAAAGACGTAGATTAATTGCTGTAAGCAGTAGGCAGTAGGCAACAGGCATTTTAGCCGCATCATAGCTTACTGCTTAAAGCCTAAAGCAAATAAATACCATAGCAAAGCAATAAAAGATGTAGACTAATTGCTGTAAGCAATAAGCAGTAGGCATTTTACCCGCACCGTTAGCTTACTGCTTAAAGCCTAAAGCAAATAAATACCATAGCGAAGCAATAAAAGATGTAGAGTAATTGCTGTAAGCAATAAGCAGTAGGCAGCAGGCATTTTAGCCGCACCGTTAGCTTACTGCTTAAAGCCTAAAGCCTAAAGCAAATAAAATGAGCCTAGAAAACACCATAAACGAAGCGATAAAAACAGCAATGAGAGCGAAAGACAGAGTGGCTTTGGATTCTCTTCGTGCTGTGAAATCGCAGATATTATTACTAAAAACGGAAGCCCGCGATGCGGAAGTAACCGAGGATCAGGAGATCGCCATCCTTCAGAGAATGGTGAAGCAGCGTAAGGATTCTTACGACCAGTTTACCGCACAGGGAAGAAATGACCTTGCGGAAGTGGAAGAAGCACAGATGAAGATTATCGAGCAGTTTCTTCCCAAGCAGCTTTCTGCAGAAGAGCTGGAAGCTGAAATGAAGAAAATCATTGCCGAAACAGGAGCCGAATCAATAAAAGATTTAGGTAAAGTGATGGCAACAGCTTCTAAGTCTTTAGCCGGAAAATCTGACGGGAAAAGCATTTCCGAGACGGCGAAAAGACTGCTCTCCTAGTTGTTGGTTGACGGTTGTTGGTTGACAGGCCTTAAAACCATCAAGTGTTAACCAAAAACCATCAACAATTTTATAAGGATATTCAACCTTTGCATATCGATTTGATTAAAGAGCCCGGAACTTTTCAGTTCCGGGCTTTTTTAAGAAATAATTTTTTAAGTTTATTTTGCCTATTTCTAGGTTACGATCGTAGAAAGCCGGTTTTTTCTGAAATCATAATCAAAAAAAGAATGGTTATCTTATCAGAATTACATGGAACCATAAAAAACTGTTTACACTGTATATATCCCTATACTATACCGCCACTTAGCACGAAAATTTATTTTTTCAGCAGTAAATTCAAAGAGGATTCCATACCTGTTTTTATAACAATCTTATACTTTGTATATTATTAAAGCTCCCACCAGGAGCGAGATAATTATTTATCTGCGCCTGATAATCTTAATAGTAAACCGTTTGGCTTTCTTACATACACCCTTCAGTATTTGCTCTCAAATTATATGGTAGCAAAAACAGGTATATTTTCAAATATCTTTACACTGGAAAATAAAAGCTGATGATTGCGGAGAGAAAGATCTTTTCTGATAATTCCAGAAGCTGTTTTTAAATAGTAACCAATGTAACTTATTGCTCTAATAGCACTTAGATTTGCAACAGTACAACACCCTATTTATATATAACAAGGTTAATCTTTTTTATATGTTATATGCAGACAGTTCTTTTATTATCATGACAGTTTTCTTCATCTCTTTTATCTTTTCTAAAGCCTTATCATTTTCCATCCATTTTCTTCTTGTAGAGTCTTTTAGATTTTCTGCGATATTCCTCTTCATTCCATCTTCCCCATTATCATCAGTCTTTCTACTCTTTAACCTTATAATTCAGCCTTTGTATGAATTACAAAAGACAAGGCTCTAAATAGCCGTTAATCCTTTGTTCAATTCATAGTTCTGGTCGAAATAGCCGCTTAGAGACACCACTCTGGCATTGTCCATTCTGTTGATATACTTCAGGAACATCTGCTCGGTAGAATGCCCTGTAGCCTCCATAAGGAGCGACGTAGGGATCGTACCGTAGAAATTGGTGGCAAAGCTTCTTCTTCCGATATGGCTGGTAATCATATTCCATTTTTCGGTAATGATTGCTTTTACACGGTGTCCTATTCTCTTTTTAGCCCTGATCTGGCAGCTCAATCCTGCCAGCCTGGCAATCTCACGGATCTGATCGTTGTAGACAACAGGAGGTAAAGGCACAGGAAAATTTCCACCGTTTGTACGAAGAATATCCATTACCGCAGGATGTAGTGGCAATGTGATCTCTTTCTGGGTCTTCTGCTGCGTAAAAGAAATACATAAAATTCCTTTAACATCAATCAGTTTGTCAGTGGTAAACTGCATAAAGTCGGAGACTCTCTGCCCTGTGTAGCAGCTGATAAGCAGCCAGTTTTTGGCAGTCCGAAGTCCTGCAGGCACCGGGCACTTTCTGATGCGGTCGATCTCGTCTTCTGAGATGGTAACCACCTCGCGTCGTCTGGAATCTCTTCGGATCTCGAGCTCGCGGACGAAAGTTCGCAGCCCCTTTCTTTCAATAAAATTAAGGATGGTTTTCACGAAGTGTATGCTTCGGAAGATCGTGTTTTCGCTGTACTCTTCATCCTTTCCGAAGTGTATAAAATCTCCGACAAACCGGTAGTTAATATCATCCACCGTAAGTGTTTTGCCGACCATGCCCTGGAATCTTTGCAGAAGCCTGAAGAATACCATATACCGCTTGTAGGTAGAATAGCAGATGAATACCTTCCGCGAATTGATGTACTCTTCTACAAACCCCAGGAAGGAGTCCTGCGCATACTTATGGTTATTTCCCATACTGATGCCTTTGATGGTTCTTGCAAGATTTCGGTGAGACAGGGTGTTTTTTTTGCTTTCGATCATCTCCCTGATGCGAACCCGGATGATATCCAGCTTCGTGTTGATTATCTTATACTTTTTCAGGTAAATGTTCTTGGGCCTTTGCCTGTACAAATCCCAATCGTCTCTATCTATTTGCAGGTAGGTCCTGAAACGCAGCTTGGTATTGCTGGCCGGATCACTCACTGTCAGATGAAGATCATTCGTCTCCCAATGCTCGGGGAGAGAGTAGTGAATTTCCATAGTTTAAAATTTAACGATTTATCCTATGCAAATTTAACATAAAAAGTAGTCCAGCATAGACTACTTTTCGCAACAAATGTAAAAAAAATATCATTATCCTCAAATAATTAACATATTGTTTTCTAATTCTTTATTTTCTTACATGAGATGAGTTTGTTTTTACAAATGGGTAAGAAAGCCTCATCTCTGTACCATATGGTTTTCTCCAAAATTCAATATTAAATCTCTATTACAACCTGTTAAATAACAAAAGTAGTCTATGCTGGACTACTTATTAAGAACACCCCCGATGAAAGCACAAATGAAAGCCTTTTTCCTGCCACTACGTTCCCCTAAGATACTCCTGAGGATATTGTTCCTGCTGGGATTTCTTACCGCAGGATCTATATGGGCTCAGTCTCCGGGCGACATCTCTTCCGGGATCTGCATTACAGAGGGTGCTTTTATTTGCGGCGAACAATCTCTTACGATTATTGCGGCAGTTCCGGGCGACAACCCAACACCACGCACACCTCCCCCGCTCGCCCGGCACAATGCCGTAAACCCGGCAATAAAAAAAGGAACTTCCAAAAAATATACTTCGGGCAGCCTTAGCCCGTCTTCCAAGATTACGCCCTCCTGCGAAACGTCTCATTTCAGCAGCTCCGAAAATTCTTCTTCGCCGGCCGTGCTGACAGCATCTTCATCCCTGAAGCTACAACAGAAAGTCATAAAACCCGTGTTCCCTCAACTTCCTGACACAGGCAGGGATAGAAAAAAGCTTATAAATATTGTACTTTATCCATTTCAGATTACAAATATTACCATCAATCATTTCGTTCGCCCTCCGCCTGTACTTCTATCTGAAGGCACAAAAGTTTTTAACACATAAGTCATATAAGAGAAGGTTACAGCTTTGAAAACAAATAGAACACATAAGCTTTTGAAAATCTTTGATTTTCCTGAGTAACGTTTTATCATTCATTATCCACTCACGAGCCACTTCGTTTGTCATCCCGTAGGGATCTCGGCAAAGCATTTCAGATAGCAATTGTGAATTCGTCGTCAATTCGAGTGTTTTTTCGTAACAAAGTGAAGAAAAAATGTATCGAGAATAAATGTGTTCTCAAGCTCATATACTTCTCGATACGACTTCTACAAAGTCTACTCGAAGTGACGATAGACTCAGTGAGCTCTTATAAGTTCAACGCCTGAGGCAGAGGATGTGACTTCGAGAACCTCAGTCACCGGCGTTTTACAAGTCTTTGTCATTGACTACGTCGAATCTGTGATTTCCGCAGGAATCTCGGCATAGCTGGTAATAGTAGCATGGAAAGATTCGGGCTTAGATCCCTACGGGATGACAACCGGAGTGGTAAGGGAACCAAATTTTGGATATTGGGTTCGTCGTCAATTCGAGTGTTTTTTCGTAACAAGGTGAAGAAAAAATGTATCGAGAATAAATGTGTTCTCAAGCTCATAAACTTCTCGATACGACTTCTACAAAGTCTACTCGAAGTGACGATAGACTCAGCGAGCTTCTATAAGCGAAACGCCTGATGCAGAGGATGTGACTTCGAGAACCTCAGTCACCGGCATTTTACAAGTCTTTGTCATTTCGTTAGGAATCTCGGCATAGCTTGTAACAGTAGCATGGAAAGATTCGGGCTTAGATCCCTACTGATGACAACCGGAGGGGTAAGGAAGCTAAATTTTGGATATTGGACTCGTCGTCAATTCGAGTGTTTTTTCGTAACAACGTGAAGAAAAAATGTATCGAGAATGAAATGTATCCTCAAACTCATAAACTTCTCGATACGACTTTTTCAAAGTCTACTCGAAGTGACGAATCTCGGCATAGCTTGTAACAGTAGCATGGAAAGATTCGGGCTTAGGTCCCTACGGGATGACAACCGGAGGGGTAAGGAAACTAAATTTTGGGTATTGGATTCGTCGTCAATTCGAGTGTTTTTTCGTAACAAAGTGAAGAAAAAATGTATCGAGAATGAAATGTATCCTCAAGCTTATAAACTTCTCGATACGACTTTTACAAAGTCTACTCGAAGTGACGATAGACTCAGCGAGCCCTTATAAGTGCAACGCCTTTGTGAAACTTAAAAACAGAACATATTAAAAAAAAATCTTTGTGGGCTTCGTGTTACAATAGTCGCAACATTATAAGTCATCAAAAAAATATAACAAACTCATAAATACAAAACAATGAAACATTTATTTACAGCCGCCGCTTTGCTGCTCAGCATGACAGCATTCGCTCAGGTGGGGATTAATAATACTTCCCCAAAAGCAACCCTCGATATCACCGCCAAAACCACTGACGGCAGCAAACCGGAAGGACTCATTATCCCTCAATTATCCGGTAGTAATATCCATACCGCGACAGCAGCAGGAGTTTACGGATCAAACCAGAAAGGACTTATCATCTATGCTACCTCCGCTGACTCATCTCCTATAAGTACAACAGCTAATATTACCGCTGCGGGATATTATTATTTCGATGGAACGAACTGGCAGAAAATCTCGACAGGAAATGCAGTCAGCACTTCGCTTGCCAGCGGAAACATCTATGTAGGAAGTGCCTCTAACGTTGCCACAGCCGTAAGTCCGACAGGAGATGTTACCATTTCCAATACCGGAGCCACTTCCATAGGTGCAGGCAAAGTTACCACGACACACCTTGCCAATAATGCAGTAACCGTAGCGAAGCTTCCCGCAGGAGCGACTGCGACAACCTTTTTACGAGGAGACGGAACATGGGTAACACCTACGGATACCAATACTACGTACACCGCAGGAAACGGACTCACTCTTACAGGAACTTCCTTTTCAGCGAATGATGCTACGACAGGTACCAAAGGGATTGTACAGTTAGCAGGAGACTTAGCAGGAACGGCAGCTTCACCGACTGTGGCTAAAATACAGAATAAGGCAGTTTCTTCCACAGCGCCTACCAATGGGCAGGTATTAAAATACAATACTACCACAAGTGCCTGGGAACCTGCTGCGGATACAGATACCAATACCACGTACACAGCGGGAAGTGGTTTAACGCTTACAGGAACTTCTTTTTCAGCGAATGATGCTACGGCAACGACAAAAGGGATTATACAACTGGCAGGAGATTTAGCAGGACCTGTTGCTGCCCCTACTATTACAAGCGGTGCAGTAACTTCTGCTAAAATAGCAGATGGTGCAGTAACAGCTTCAAAGCTTAACCAGATGTCCGCCACATCAGGACAGGTACTGGGTTGGAACGGAACAGCCTGGGCACCTACAGCAGGAGATACCACCAACGATGCGTGGATCAATGACACCACCAACAGTATTGTAAAATTAGGAACCAAAGCAGATGGTACAACAAGAGCAGCAGGAACCGATTTTGTTGCCAAAGACAATGGACAGGTCGGAATCGGAACGAGCAGTCCGGATGCCAGTGCAGCATTAGAAGTGGCTTCTACTAATAAAGGTTTTCTTCCTCCAAGAGTAGCACTTAACAGCAAAACAGATGTCACAACCATTAGTTCTCCAACTGCAGGATTATTAGTGTACAATACAGGAGCCGGATCTCTTAAAAGCACAGGAATGTATTATTGGGATGGATCGCAATGGACAAGCCTGAAGGGAGATGGAGGTACTTCTTCTGCTACAGATCTCAATATTGGAGAAACACGTACAGCAGTGATCACAGTACCAACGTCTTCATTTCTAGTTGCATCAACTGGAATTAATCGTACCTGGATGAATGGAAGAGCAGTAAACAATACACAAAATGTAAATTATAAACTTTTATCAGATGCGGCAGGAAGTACAAATGGATTTGTGAACTTTGGACCTAACGGAGCATTGAGGATGGATTTTGCTTCTGGTGGGTATTCAGGTTCTTTTTATGCTCCCAAAATTATAAACACTTCATCTTTACCAATATTTTACAGTTTGAATGCTCTTTCAACAGGAGATGCTAATATGACTTTAGGGGCAGGAATGTGGTTGGCCGCAGGAGCTGTATGCTACCAAATAGATGGTAATGATGGTTTTAATATAATTACAAATTCCAATAGCGAATATCTAAACTCGAACATTTTAATTCATAACACTACGGATGGGAGTGTACAGTTTTACATTGCAACTTGGTCAATGATGTCTGCGAATGATGGAGCAGGTCATAACAATATATATGGATTATTTACCATTACCCGATATAAATAATAAACAATTTAAAAAACAAAGTACAATGTCAATCTTACACAAAATCAAAGCGTATCTCTACGACAACACTTTAACCAAAGACAATCCCAACGATTTCATTGCCCGTACGGCAAGCGAGCGTTCCCTTTCTGTAAAGCAGATATGTGAAGCTGCTGCCAGCCGTGGTGGGGCAGATGTTTCCGCTTCGGCAATGGAGCATGCGACAGAGCTGTTTCTTAAAGAAATGGCGTACCAGCTATGCGATGGTTTTTCAGTCAATACCGGATATTTTACCGCAAGCACTACTATCCGTGGGGTATTCGACAGCCCGTCTGAGACCTTTAACAAAGAGAAGCACGGTATTATCTTCCAGTTTAACCAGGGAGAAAAGCTACGGGCTGAGATTTCAAACATTGAGGTAGAAATCCTTGGCGTAGCAGAAGCTTCTGCGGTGATCTTGCAGGTAACAGATATGAAGAGCGGCTCTGTTAATGATCTTCTCACTCCGGGCAGAAATCTGAGGATTGTGGGCAGCAAGATCAAAATCATGGGCGATAACCCTACGCGGGGAGTTTATTTCATCAATACCGCTACACAAGACAGAACAATGGTAGAGGCGTTCGATATTGTAACGAACAATCCCTCCGAGCTTATGGTGGTGATTCCAGCATTACCGGCTGGTACCTACAATTTGGAAGTGGTGACGCAGTTTACGCAGGGCGCTCTTCTTAAAGAACCGCGAACAGCTACCCTAGATAAAGTGCTTACTGTAATGTAAGAACAGGTGTATTTGTCAACACCGCGTTGACCGCCCGATCAAGGGTGCGTTGACCGCTCGGTCAAGGGTGTCTTGACCGCCCGAGTGTGGGTGTGTTGACCGTACGCAGATTATGCCGTACTACCGTAAGGCTCTTATCAGCGCACAAGCAACCCATCATTGGAATGGGTATTTTCATCATGTGTTACTCCGGTTGGGAATCTTCCCGGCCGGAGTTTTGGCTTCGGCTCCGCTCAGCCAACGTTGTGTATGTTGATGTATAATAATTAGAGAATTCGTATAAAACAACAAAAGTTATAGAATGGCGGAGTCTAAGGTAACTCGAAGGCTCGCGTTACACTGAAAATCTTGGTGGCTGAGCGGAGTCGAAGCCACCATTGAGTGAGAGAGTTTGAGGGTTTTAGGGTGAATGTGTTTGTGTATTATGATTAGAGAATTCCTATAAAACGACAAAAAGTTGTAGAATGACGGAGCTTGAGGTGGCTTCGGCTCCGCTCAGCCACCTTGTAGTTGGAGGGCTTGGGGAGAGTGGCTGAGCGGAGTCGAAGCTTTCAATTTTATTTCTCCCAAACCAGGGCGCTTGCCCCTAAAATGGCGGCATCTGCCTCATCCAGTTCACTGAAAACCAGTTTCACTTTATTTCTGAAAATAGGAAGTAGATTTCTTTCCATATGAAGTTTTGTAGGTTTTAAAATAAAATCACCCGCTTTTATTACTCCGCCAAAAAGCAGAATGGCTTCAGGAGATGAGAACATGACAAAATTGGCCAACGCTTCTCCTAATTTCTGCCCGGTATATCTGAAAACCTCTATGGAGATAGGATCGCCTTTCAATGCGCATTCGTGTACGGTTTTAGAATTGATGGCTTCTTCGGGATACTGATTCAGCATAGATTCAGGGAACTCGGCACGCATTTTTTTTGCGGTAATGGAAATTCCGGTTGCAGAAGCATAGGCTTCAAGACAGCCTTCAGAACCTGTACTCCAGTGTTTTCTTCCGCCCGGCTTTACAATGGTATGCCCCAATTCTCCTGCAAATCCGTCGTGTCCGTAGATCAGTTTGCCACCGGCAACAATACCGCTTCCAACGCCTGTTCCCAGAGTAATCATAATGAAATCCTTCATGCCTCTTGCTGCTCCGAAGAGCATTTCTCCTATAGCGGCAGCATTGGCATCATTGGTGATGGTACAGGGCAGTCCGAATTTAGCTTTTATCAGTTCCGCAAAAGGAATAATTCCTTTCCATGGAAGATTGGGTGCCTGCTCTATGGTTCCTGTATAGTAGTTGGCATTTGGAGCGCCTACTCCTATCCCATCAAAGTTTTTTTCTTTTCCGTGGCTCTCGATCAGGGGATGAACAGCCTCGTATAAAGCATCAATATATTCTTCTACGGTAGGATAGGCATCGGTTCGGATATTTCCTTTTTCCAAAACTTCACCTCTGTGGTTTACCACTCCGAATTTTGTGTTCGTACCGCCGATATCAATTCCCAGCGCAACGTTTTTTGACAAATCTACTAATGACATTTTTCTTCTTAATAATTCTAAAAGGTTAAAATTATAAAAAAGATATTATTATTAGACGATTAAGCAGCATTTTCTTTAAAAAAAATATTATGTTGCTTTTACCTTCTTCTTTTTCCGTCTTCCCCACCAGATCATGAAGCCAGTCACTGGTAATGAAGCACATATGAGACTCACCAAAAAAGCGATGATCTTTGTGGGAAGCCCCAGAATAGCTCCTACGTGAATATCGTAGTTGGCTCCTACTGCTTTTTCACCGAAATTTTTGTCTTTCATGTCGTGAGTATGAAGCAATTCGCCAGAGTTTTCATCAAAAATAAGACTGCTGCTTTTATGATAAGAGTAAGATAAATGTTTCACATAGACTTCAAAATTCGGATGCTCGTGATCGTCCATATGTTCATGTCCGAGATCAATGGAAAATCCATAGGAATCAGGATATTTTGCTTTAACGGTATTGCTGATTTTATCCAACGTTCCTTCGGTTCTCAACTCGATCGGAGCCTTGGTCTTAATGGATGAGAAATCAGGATAAGCAGTCTTTCCTCCCGAAAAGATAAAGTAAATCGCTGCCTGAACGACAAAGAAAGCATAAAACAACCCTGTTATTGAAAATATGAGTGCAAAGATAGAAGTATAAAAACCTAGAACGTTATGAAGGTCATAGTTTTTCCTTTTCCAGCCTTTTACATTTTGCCATTTGAAAGAAAAGCGCTGTTTTCTTGCGGCTTTATTTTTCGGCCACCAGAGGATGATTCCGGAAATGAGCATGATGATAAATATAATCACCGGGATTCCCACCAGATACGTTCCCCAGGATTGTTTCAGAAGATAACTCCAATGAATCATTTTGACAATCTGGAAAAAGCCGTTTTTCTCATCGTATGTTCGTAAGACTTTTCCGTTGTAAGGATTTACGTAGGCAACTTTATAGATCGGAAATTCATCGAAATAGTTCCAGCCTTTAGGGTCGTGCTCGTACCAGTAAAAGAGATACGACATTTTTTTATCGATGGGAATATTCACCCAATGTACAGGATACTTTTCTTTTACCTGCTCTACAACAGCCTTTTCCAGCACACGGATCGGGAGAACTTTCTTCTGATCGATATTCTGCTCATGGTGATAGATGACATCTTTACGGGTAAAGTTTTCAATTTCATCTTTGAATACATACAAAGCTCCTGTAATGGAAATGATAAAGATTAAAAACCCGATTCCCAGACCAAACCACAAATGAAGCTTGCCTGTCCATTTTTTAAAAGCGCTTGGTTTTTTCTTATGATGATGCTTTTTTCTCATAAAATCTTTAAGTCTGGCAAAGATAAGCCTTTAAGTTTATTTAGAACACTTACAAATAGTTATTTTAAAATTTATATTCCAGCATAAAGGTTCCTCTCATGCCCAGAGCATTGGTAAAATCGCTGTCCCTCGCTGCCCACCAGGCTATTGCCGGTTGATACATTCTGTTGAAAAGGTTTTCGATTCCTACAGCGATTCTCCAGTTTTTATTAATCTCATAGCTGGATTTAAGGTTGAAGATCGTGTATTCGGGAACTCTTCCTTCACCATAAACGTACAGTCCTGTCTTGGCATTCGGCTGAAACCGGTCCTGCTCAAAAGCGTGAAGCATATCTACGCCTACAGATAAGTTCTGAAGAGGCCTTACCTGAATGTAGGCTAAAATCTTCGGCGCAGAAATTCTGCTGTTGTTGATTTTCGTTGAATAATCTCCGTCATCTTTGGGAGAGGTGATACCTTCCATCCAGCTGTAGCTTCCTCCGAAATTGATCCACCTTGCCGGATTGAAATGTAAAAATCCTTCCACACCATATACCACTTCCGGAGCTCTCTGAATCATCAATGCCCGATCGGGACTCTGAATGAAGGTAGCGCCCAGCTTTGAGGTGCTCACGTAAGAAGTCACTTCATAATTGAGCCATCTGGTGATCTGCCCGGTTGCGCCCAATTCGTAATTGTTGACGATAATTGGCTTCGTTTCAAGATTATTGATGGTTTCTGACGTTGATGTTCTTAAGATTCTCCCCAGCTCATTGATAGAATAGGATTGTGAAAAGCTTCCGAAAAGATTGATTTCAGGATTAATATTATAACGGAATCCGATATTTCCTACTAATGCATTGTATTCCAGATCGCCGCCTTTTACGAAAATACTTTTGGTAAATGTTCCATCGTTTTTAATGGTGGAAAGTGTATTGAAATCGCCTACTTTTACTTTTATATTTTCATAACGTAGTCCTCCTTTCAGGATGAGTTTTTTAAATAAATCAACTTTCACCAGCATAAAGGGAGCAATATTGGTCATGTCCATATCCGGAGTCCAGTATCTTCCGTCTTCAAGTTTCTGAACGGTTTTGTCATTTAAAATATCTGCCCCGTAAATAATTTCTCCCTGTGAGTTCTGCGCATTCCAAAGTTGGGTGTCTAAATTAAACCTTGCTCCTTTTTTCTTTGAAATAACGTTTGACTGTCCGCCGTTCAGGAAAGTATCGCTATAGCCATACACTGTCCTGAAATCTTGCAGATACAGGTTTACATTCAATGATGTCCCCTGCCATATTCTTTTATTGTCGTAGCTTATTTTGAAATTATGATTTCTCGGTGTTCCCTGCGGGGTCGTTCCCTGATTGGCCGCTGATCCTTCACCAATCGTGGGAGTAACTCCGTATTTTCCTGTTTTAAGTCCAAGATCAAGATCCGATTTGGAGGCATACCCGATGTAGGAGGCTTCTATTCTTTGATTTTCATTCAGATCGTAGCCAAGTTTCAGCATTCCGTTGTAGTTATTCATTCGGGCCGGGCTTGAAGTAGGGCTGAGATTGATTCCGTCGGCATCTTTCATATATCCTGTCTTTTCATACGCCATGGATGCAGCGTAATCAAATTTCGAAGTAATTTTTCCTGCTAAAAACTGGCTTGCTCTAAAACCCAGGGTTCCTCCGTAAAGTTGTCCGGTAATTCCTATTTGGGATTGTCCAGAAATAGTCTTGTCACTCCCTGCTTTTCTGGTAATGTAGTTGATGATTCCTCCGTCGGATCCGTTTCCGTAAATTGACGTGGCACCTTTAATCACTTCAATCCTTTCAATTACTGATGGATCAATAGATCGTATGTCTCTTGAACCGTTTCTTAAGGGAGTAGACTGTGGGATTCCGTCGATCAGTACCAAGACTTGTCTTCCTCTCAGGGTTTGTCCGCTATTGGTGGTCATTCCCGAGCTTGTAGCCAAACTGGGAACAGTATATTGTAATATATTGGTGATATCGGAGTTTACAGTCAGCTGCGACTGGATCTGCTTCTGATTTACAATCGTTACAGAGCTGGGAATCTCTTTGATGTTTTCTCTTTTTCTGGAAGCTGTAAGTACAACTTCATCTACGTCTTTAATCTGTAGAGAATCTTTTTGCTGTGCAGTAATTGTCGTTGCAGCTAAAGCAGCTACCGATAAGATGATCTTTTTCATGTTTTTCTAATTCCTTTTTTCTTTTTTTTACCAAGCCATATTAAAAATCCGGTTACGGGTAATGAGGTACATATAAGCCCAGCAATGAACCAAATGATTTTTCCGAAGATGCCGAAGTATGATCCGGTGTGGATGTCATAGTTGGCATTAGCATATTTCTCTGCCGTATTTAGCTGCTGATGAGATCTGTTCATCAATAGTTTCCCTGAATATTTATCAAAGAAAAGCTGACTTCTGACGGCAAATCTTCCGTCTTGTCCATAAACAGTGACCGGAATATTTTTTAATTCTTTTCCTTTCTTGTTTTTCCCATTTAAAGGCATTCTGAAGCTTGAATACGTTGGATATAGTTTTCTTGCTTCCTGTGCCGTGAGATCAAAAACGGAATTGTTTTTTGCCATTAGTGAATCCGGCGACTGCATTGATTTTTCTTTAGAAACTTCCAATGACCCGGATAAGGTGAAGTTGAAAATGTTTTTAACCCAAGGGTAGGAAAAGTAAATTCCGGATAAACTTATTACCAATGCAATGAATGAAACATAAAATCCCAGCACGTTGTGGAGATCATAATTTTTACGTTTCCATGTTTTTACATTTTTCCAGTCGAATGAAAATCGTCCCTGTCTTGCTTTTTTATTTTTCGGCCACCAGAGAATAATGCCTGTAATCAGCATGATGATGAAAAGTACAACGGGAATTCCCACCACATATTTTCCCCAATCTGTTTTTAACAATAAACTCCAATGAATGGATTTCAGGATAGGAAAGATATCGTATTTCTCGTTGTAAACATCCAGAATTTCACCATTATAAGGATTAACATATACCAGCTTATTGATTTTTACTTCATCAAAATAGTTCCAGGCCTTTTTATCTTTTTCGTAGTAGAGAAATTCATAGGATTTGTTTTTATCCAGAGGGATTTCAACGGAAGTTAACGGACCCTTTTCATTGAGTTCTAAAGTGATTTTTTCTTTTAAAACTTCAATGGGAATCGGCTTTTGCTTAATTGTTTCAGCTTTTACATACAAGACATCTTTCCTCAGCTGATTCTGAATTTCATCTTTAAAAACGTATATCGTCCCGGAAAGCGAAACAATAAAAACGATCAAACCAACGGATAAGCCAAACCACAAATGCAGTTTGGCAGACCATTTTTTGGTAAAAGAAGATTTCTTTTTATGATGATGCTTCTTTCTCATGAGAAAAAAGTTAACCTTTTGAGGGGTTAACTTTTGATATGTTGTTAGAATTTATATGAAATTGAGAACCTCCAGTTTCTTGGTGCTTCTGCCTGATAGTAATAATATGAACCATAACTTGCTCCGGAATATAAATATCTGTTGAATACATTAAAAATATTCAGATTTACACGTATTTTTGAATTTTCCCAAGAAGCACCAGCATCAAATTTCAGATAATCATTCATTGGTTTAGTTGTTCCTGTAGAATCCCATGTCCAAGAAGTTCTGTCGGCTAAATAACTCCCTCCGAATGAAAGGCCAAATCCTTCTAGTGTACCATTTGTAAATGTATAATTTAACCAACCGTTTAGAGTGTGCTTTGCATAGCCTGCCACTTTATCACCTTCATTATGAAGTATTTTAGGAGTATTTGTTGCAGGATCAATATAAGTTATTGCTTCTTTATATTCATTATCCGTATAAGCGTAATTGAAGATTGCATTAAACCCTTTTACAACTTCCCCTTTCAAATCAAACTCCACACCCTGAACACCCGTTTTGCCGTCCAGGATTGAGTACTTAGAGGTAGGATCTGCCGGATCTCTGCTGATCGCATTGTCTTTTCTGATATTATAGAGCGACAATGTTGTATTCCATTTTCCGTTAAACCAATCTCTTTTTAATCCTATTTCATAGCTGTTTCCTGTTAAAGGTTTTGCGGTAGATCCATCTCTGAACAAACCGGATTGTGGAGTAAAAGATTGGTCGTATAGGGCATAAGCAGAAGTATTGTCATCAATAGAATAACTTAAACCTACTCTAGGAGAAATTTTATCTGCCTCAAAAGTATCTCCGTAATTGTTTTGTTTAATGTTGGTATATCTTGCAGCAACTGTTAAACGCAATCTGTCTTCTAGAAATCCTAATTCATCTTGTAAATAAACACCAGAATAATTTTGGTCAATCGTTCCTCCCGGCGTTGCTCTTTGGTTTAAAGGAGAACTATTAATTCGCTCAATCCACTCTTCATATCCATATCCATTCGTTACAGGCTGATATGTCAGAATATTAGTATTGAATGGTGTTGCATCCAAAACATGAGAATAATTCCAGTCGGCTAAATATTTTTTACTTCCCAAATCTAACCCAGCTAAAATTCTGTGTGAAACTTTTCCTGTTTTTTCGTATCCATTCAGGTAAACCTGTCCGAATTTCATGACATTGGAGCCTTCCCAATAAGAAAGTCTTCTAATCATTGTGCCATCTGAATTTACAGCATCTGGCCAAATGTCGCTTGCATTCGTGTAATCATTAAGATAAGTAACCTGAGTTGTTAATTTCCAGTTTTTATTAAATTGATGCTGTAAATTTACATTCACGGTATGATCTTCCATATTTGAAGGCATAATTCCGGGATCTGTATGGGTATAATTCACAGGTCTTGTAGCATAACCTTCAGTAGAGAATACATACGCAGAACCCACTTCAGACATTTTAGCTTTTTGATAGATATATTCTGCAGTTAAAGTTGTTTTATCTGTCAACTCAACTTTTACAGAAGGATTTATAACATATCTGTTATTAAATTCATAATCTCTAAAACTATTTCTTTGTGAACCCATTAAATTTAAACGAACTGAAACTTTTTTAGACAATCTGCTATCTAAGTCCGTTTCTGCTCTATACATATCAAAACTCCCTAATGTTACCCTTGCAGAACCATTGAATGGGTTTCCTGTAGGCTTTTTAGTAACGACATTATATATTCCGCTAGGCTCTCCGGCCGACATTAAAAATCCTCCTGGTCCTTTTACGAATTCGATATGATCAACATAGCTCATATCTTCAGATAGCGGACCCCAATTTGATGTCACATTCACTCCGTTAAAAAAAGCACCTGCACGAGATCCTCTCATGTTAATTCTTGAGTACATTTCTCCCCAATGCTCCAATCTTTGAGCTCCTGCCACATTTCTTAAAAGTCCATCCGAAATTGTAGTCACCTGCTGGTCCTCCAAGGCTCTGTTAGTAATTATTGAAATATTTTGAGGCACCTTTATAAGTTCTTCATTTAGACGCAATGATGATGAACCTTCCTTCTCAACATATTTCTTATAATATTTACCATTTACAACAACCTCTTCAATATCATTTGACTTAATTGTATCTTTTTCCTGAGCAAATGTCAGCATAGAACCCAATAGTGACGCACAGATCAGTACATTTTTCATGAAACTAAAATTTTCTGCAAATATATTGTTTTTAATTATTCTAAATAAATAATCGGGTTGATATTTATCATAAAATTAATATCCATGAAATAACAAAAGCCGCTTCAGAACATTCTGAAGCGACTTTTCTATATATTGAATTATTATTCTTACGCTGGAATTTCTCCTTTATACAAGAATGAGATAATTTCTTTATTCAATTTATCGATCATTTCACTGAATAGGTGGAAAGATTCCTGTTTGTAGATTACCAACGGATCTTTTTGCTCGTAAACAGCTCCCTGTGAAGATCTTCTCAAGTCGTCCATTTCACGTAAATGCAATTTCCAGTTCTCGTCGATGATAGATAAGGTGATGTTCTTTTCAAAATCATTAATTAAGCTGTCGCATTGTGTTTCATAAGCTTCCTTAAGATCGGTTACAATCGTCATTGTCTTATGACCGTCGGTGAATGGAACCTGAATCATTTTAAACATCGAACCCTGATTCTGATATACGTTTTCAATAATCGGGAATGATTTTTCTTTCAGCAGATTCAGTTTCATCTGGTAATCTTCCTGAGCAGCCTTAAACAAGATATTCGTAAGATCCTGAATGGTTTTAGATTTAAAATCATTTTCAGAAACCGGAGATTCCATCGTGAATGTCTTAATTATTTCATATTCGAAATCCTTATAACTTCCTGTAGCTCTTCCTTTTGTGACAATAGAATTTGCCACATCAAAGATCATATTTGCAATATCATATTTCAGGTGATCTCCGAATAAAGCGTTCTTTCTTCTTTTATAGATTACATCACGCTGCTTATTCATTACGTCATCATACTCAAGAAGTCTTTTTCTTGTTCCGAAGTTGTTTTCTTCCACCTTTTTCTGTGCTCTTTCGATAGACTTGGAAATCATGGAATGCTGAATAACTTCACCTTCTTTATGTCCCATTCTGTCCATCATTTTAGCGATTCTTTCAGAACCGAAAAGACGCATCAAATTGTCTTCCAGTGAAACATAGAACTGGGAACTTCCCGGATCTCCCTGACGACCTGCTCTACCCCTTAACTGTCGGTCAACTCGTCTTGAATCGTGTCTTTCTGTACCAATAATCGCTAAACCACCTGCTTCTTTTACTTCTTTAGTCAGCTTAATATCGGTACCACGACCTGCCATGTTGGTTGCTATTGTAACAACTCCCGGCTGTCCTGCTCCTGCAACGATTTCTGCTTCTTTTTTGTGAAGTTTCGCGTTAAGAACCTGGTGAGGAATTTTTCTTAATTGCAGAGCTTTTGAAAGTAGTTGAGAAATCTCAACAGACGTTGTACCTACCAGAACAGGTCTTTTCGCTGCTGTTAATTTTTCAATTTCTTCAATAACGGCATTGTATTTTTCTCTATTGGTCTTATAAACCAAATCCTGTTTGTCGTGTCTTAAAATCGGACGGTTTGTCGGGATTACTACAACATCAAGTTTGTAGATTTCCCAAAGTTCACCAGCTTCCGTTTCAGCAGTACCGGTCATCCCCGCGAGTTTATTGTACATACGGAAATAGTTCTGAAGGGTAATCGTTGCAAACGTCTGCGTAGCCGCTTCGATTTTCACGTTTTCTTTAGCCTCGATAGCCTGGTGAAGTCCGTCTGAGTAACGTCTTCCTTCCATGATACGGCCTGTCTGCTCATCAACGATTTTTACTTCACCATCGATAACAACATATTCATCATCTTTTTCAAATAATGTATAAGCTTTCAATAACTGGCTCATGGTATGTACTCTTTCAGATTTTTCTGCAAAATCAGAGAAAAGTTTTTCTTTAGCTTCAAATTCTTCCTCTTTGGATAAATTCTTAGCTTCCAGCTCAGCGATTTCAGTTCCGATATCCGGAAGTACGAAGAAATTGGCATCAGAATTACCTTGAGACATATATTCAACACCTTTGTCTGTAAGATCTACCTGATTATTTTTTTCTTCAATAACGAAGTAAAGGTCTTTATCTACGATCGGCATATCACGGTTGTTATCCTGCATATATTGCGCTTCTGTTTTCTGAAGCAATGCACGGTTTCCGCTTTCCGATAAGAATTTAATTAACTGTCTGTTTTTGGGAAGACCTCTGTAAGCCTGAAGTAATTTGAATCCCCCCTCTTTGTTGTTTCCTGCTGCAATTAACTTTTTGGCTTCGTTAAAAATTGCAGAAACAGTTTTTTTCTGTACTTCAACGATTCTGTCGATAGAAGGCTTTAACACATCAAACTCCTGTCTGTCTCCCTGAGGAACAGGTCCTGAAATAATCAATGGCGTTCTTGCATCATCTACTAATACAGAGTCAACCTCATCAACGATTGCAAAGTTTAATTCTCTCTGCACCAGTTCTGAAGGTGAAGTCACCATATTATCTCTCAGATAGTCAAAACCAAATTCGTTATTGGTTCCGTAAGTAATATCTGAATTATAAGCTTTTCTTCTTCCGTCTGAATTCGGCTGGTGATTATCAATACAGTCGATCGACATTCCGTGGAATTGGTACAAGGGCCCCATCCAAGCCGAGTCCCTTTTAGCAAGGTAGTCGTTCACCGTTACAACGTGAACCCCTCTTCCAGGAAGAGCATTTAAGAAAATAGGAAGTGTTCCTACCAACGTTTTACCCTCACCGGTTGCCATCTCAGCAATTTTACCACTGTGAAGAATCACCCCTCCGATGAACTGAACATCGTAATGTACCATATCCCAATTTACAGGAGTTCCGGCAGCATCCCAAGAGTTTTTCCAGATTGCATCATCTCCCTGAATCTCTAAGAAGTCTTTGCCTGCGGCAGCTAACTGTCTGTCCCAATCGGTTGCTTTTACGCGGATTTGCCCATTTTGAGCCCATCTTCTGGCCGTCTCTTTTACTAATGCAAAAGCTTCGGGAAGAATTTGACCTAGAACTTTCTCTTCAATTTCGTATGATTCCTTTTTTAGAGCTTCAATTTTTGAAAAAAGCGCTTCTTTTTCGTCTACGTTCTTCGAATTTTTTATCTGCTCTTGTATCTGTTCTATCTGAGCGGTAATTTTGCTGGTTGCAGATTTGATGCTCTCTTTAAACTCAGCAGTTTTCTCTCTTAAACCGTCATCAGATAATTCCTGAATAGTCGGTTCAACAGCTTTGATTTTTGTTACAACTTTTTTTACTTCTTTTAGGTCCTGCGCTTTTTTGTCTCCCAAAAACCCTTTAAGAACTTTGTTTAAAAAACTCATAAATTTTTTGCTTTATGCCTAAAGCGATATGCTTTAAGCGTTTTAATAACACGCTTATCGTGTAAAATTGATGTATAAAAAAGGGCAAAAAAGCTCTAAGCCAGGCCTAAAGCTTAATGCTTTGATTAATATTCGTCTTCGTTCCAAAGATAGTCTTCGTCCGTAGGATAGTCGCTCCAGATCTCGTCGATTGCATCATAGATTTCACCCTCGTCTTCGATTGCCTGAAGGTTTTCCACAACTTCCATAGGTGCACCAGTTCTGATTGCGTAATCAATAAGTTCTGCTTTTGTCATTGGCCAAGGTGCGTCACTTAAATATGAAGCTAATTCTAATGTCCAGTACATAATTTTCTAATTTTTTGCAAAAGTATAAAAATAGCTTATATTATACGCTTTTTTATACCTGATTTTCAATTCTTTTTATTAAGTTTTGTTCATTTAGATATGCAGAAACCATTAGATCTATCTCCTGCAACCTTATTTGAGGTCATTTTCTCAAAAACCATTCCACAAATTTTTTTATGCCATTTTGGAAGTTTGTGTCAGGTTTATAGCCTATCAATGTCTTAGCTTTTGTGATATCTGCATTGGTTTTAAGAACATCCCCTGGCTGCATTGGCAGATTTTTCCGGATGGCAGATTTTCCCAATTCATTTTCAATAGTTGAAAGCATTTCATGAAGGCTGATGACCTGACTTTCTCCAAGATTTATAATTTCATAAATGTCTGAATTGTTTTCCAGATAACTAATTGATTTTGTTATCCCATCAATAATATCATCGATATAAGTATAATCTCTTGAGGTGGTTCCGTCGCCGTAGAAAGGTACTTCTTGGTTTTCAGAGATTAATTTTGTGAATTTGTGAATGGCAAGATCTGGTCTTTGTCTGGAGCCGTAAACTGTAAAAAACCGCAGTTGGATCATATCGATTTTATATAGATCATGATACACGTGTCCTAAAATTTCACCACATTTCTTGGTGGCAGCATAAGGCGAAATCGGATTGTCTACATTATCGGTTTCAGAAAAAGGAATCTTTTCATTATTTCCATAAACACTTGAAGATGAAGCGCAAACAAATTTTTTAATATTAAAATCCTTACATAATTCCCAAAGATTCATGGTTCCACGAATATTGACTTCTTCATAGTCTAATGGTCTTTCGATAGATGGACGAACACCAGCTAATGCGGCAAGATGGATGATTAAATCAATTTTATGTTTTTTAAATATTTCTTCCAGCCCACACTTATCACGAATATCCTGATAATAAAGTATGTAATTATCTGATTTTGAAATGGAAACCAATTCCCGAATATCATTATCTTTATCAGAAAACTTAAAATCCGAATTTTTACCAATTGACGCTAAAGTATTTTTAATTTTTATCTGATAATTGTAGAAATCATCAAAATTGTCAATGTTTATGACAGAATGTCCCTTTTTTAACAATTGCTCAACCAAGTGAGAACCAATGAATCCGCTTCCGCCAGTGACTAGATAAATCATTCGTGACTTTTATTTGTGACAAAAATATAAATTTATTTTTTGAAAATATAATCATTAATTTTACTTGAAAAAGTAATTTACATTAATATGCAGTTTCAGGGACAAATTTTAAAAATGACAAGCTTCAACGACGAGCCGATTCAATATTATCTCAACCTTTCGGGTGATCTCATTCATATGAACGAACTCTTCGGGAAGGAATTAACTATAAAACATATCGGATTTCAGTGTGTAAACTGCCAACAAAATAAACCGATCTACAGAATGGGTTTCTGCAAAAACTGTTTTTTTGAAAGTCCGTATGCCAGTGATACGATTATCCGCCCTGAGCTTTCTACCGCACACCTGGGAATTGCAGAACGGGATCTGGAAGTAGAAAAAGGAATTCAGCTTCAGCCTCATACAGTTTATCTGGCTTATACAGGGGAAGTAAAGGTGGGTGTTACGAGAAATACACAAATTCCCACGCGATGGATCGACCAAGGCGCGACTTTTGCTCTGCCTATTGCGAGAACCGAAAACCGGTATGAAGCAGGAATGATAGAAGTTGCGCTCAAACAACACGTTCCCGATAAAACCAGCTGGAAAAAAATGCTTCAGGATGATTTTGAAGACGATATTGACCTAGCAGATTTTCAGCGGAAAATAAAAGAGTATTTCCCTGAAGATTTTCAGAAGTTTTATAGTGAAGGCGAAGATTTGTGGAAACTGGATTACCCTTATGAAAAACCAGATAAAGTAACATCTTTTACTCTCGATAAAAGACCTGAATTTACCGGAAAACTGACTGGCATTAAAGGGCAGTATCTAGGTTTTGACGGCGGAGAATTTATCAATATCAGGGGGCATGAAGGGTATGTGATTGAACTCGGTATAAAGAACTAATCTTTATGCAAATAAAACAAAATAAATAACATGAAAAAATGGGTTAAAAAGCTGTTTTTCGGTCTGGGAATTCTGCTGGTGATTATTTTACTGGCAAATTTCGGACTTAATATCTGGCTTAAAACCCAGCTCCCGAAATACATTAAAAACAATACCGCCTACAAGGTTTCGTACAAAAAAATTGAGGTAGACCTGCTGTCCGGAAATATTCTGGCTACAAAAATATCAGTCAACAGTAAAAATCCTCAAAATACAAACCTAATTGGGCTTCAGGGGACTATCGACACATTGAAAATAAGCCGTTTCGGAATTTATGATGCGCTTTTCAATAAACAGATCAGCTCATCAGATCTTTTACTTTCAAAACCAAACCTCAATGTAATTCTGGCCAAACCTGTGGATGATAAAACAGGCAAGAAAAGAAATCCTGTCCGTTTTGAAAATATCAGAATTAATGATGGAAATATCAGTATATTCAGGCATACAAAACAAAAATTTGTTTCCGTTCAGAACCTTTACCTTTATGTAGAAAACCTGCAGCTCACTGAAGAATCCGTTGAAGATAAACTTCCTGTTGTTTTTGATAGATATTATATTAAAGGAAAGAATTTTTTTATACGTCCCGATAATATTTATGCTTTAAGAATTAATTCCATTAAGACTTCAAACGGACAAATGTCTATAGATAATTTTCAGCTTGTTCCCGTACTGGATTTTGATCAGTTTAAAAAGTATTACCCTAAAAAAAATAAGCTTTTCCAGTTTAACATTAAAAAAATAGAATTTAAAGATGTGGTTCTGAAGAAGAATAAAGTTTCTTTGGGCAATGCGGTTTTTTACGATCCTGATCTTTTAGTTTACACCACAAATGCCACTCCTGTTAAGCCCAAAAAATCTTTAAATTTTGAACTGAATTTAGATAATATACTATTGAAGAATGCTACGGTGAAGATCATAAAACCAAACGGCAATAAACTTCTGTATGCAAACGAACTTAATGCAGAAATCAGTCAACTAAAATTTGATAAAGAAACACGAACAGAGATGATTCCTGTAGGATACAAAGATTTTAAGATTTCCGGAAAAGATGTTTTGTTTTCCAATCATCAGGATTTTACATTTGGCAGTATTCATTTAACACCTAAAAAAGGGGAGATAAGAAGTGTTTCGATTACTCCGAACGGAACAGCACAAGAGAAAACATCAATGGATCTTGTTGCCGATTATATAGGATTTAATATTAATAAATGGGATTTTGTTGATAAAAAAATGAATCTTGATGTAAAAGACATTCTTCTGAATCGTATCAAAGGAAAGATCACAGCCGGTACGGCAAAAGTAAAAAGCACCGGAAAACCAGACTTAAACGGAATTCAATTTCCGATTCTCATCAGAAAAGTTGTTTTGCAACATTCGGATATTACGTATGAAAAAAATAATCAGCCACTTAGTTTTATTGATCTTAATGCGACGATTAATGATATTCAATTAGTTTCCAAAAAAGATCATTCAGGAATTGAGACGAAAATACACCGATATTCTCTTTCAACGAAAAGCTTCGTTTACAAGACACAGGTATATAATATGACGGCAGATTTTTTAAAGCTAGATCAAAGCAATATCAAAGTGACCAATTTTGCCATGAAACCGCGAGTTTCCAGAAGTCAGTTTATTAAGATGATTCCTGTAGAAAGAGATTTGTATGATATTACAGCGAATCAGATTACAGCAAATGGAAATTGGGATTTATTTTCTGCTCAGAAATCAATAACAGCTTCTAACGTTACGATTCAGAATGCGGATGCCAATATTTTCAGAAGCAAGATTCCGAAAGATGATCCGAAAGAAAAACCATTGTATTCAAGAATGTTGCGCTCCATTAAAATTCCGATGGTTGTGAACCATCTTATACTTAAAGATTCTAAATTGGAATATGAGGAAGATACTCCTAAAAGTGCAGGGCCGGGAAAACTGACATTCAGTAATTTTAATATGAATGTTGCAAACCTAAACTCTGCAAAAATGAAGGGCAAACCGACAAAAGTTGACATTAAAATCAACTGTTCTTTTATGAATATGGCTCCACTTTCTGTAAATTGGGGTTTTGATGTTGCCGATCAGGGAGATAACTTTACCATTTCAGGGAGAACGACCAATCTTCCTGCTACAGGAATTAACCCTTTTATCCGCCCATATCTTCACGTTACCGCTACAGGAACCATTCAGGAAATGCTCTTTAATTTCAGAGGAAACCCTAAGGGATTGAACGGGAAATTCAACCTTAAGCATAAGGATTTGAAAGTGGCTATTTTAGATAAAGAAAATAAAGAAAAAAAAGGGTTCCTTACTGCTATTGCCAATCTTCTCGTAAAAACAGATTCGGGAAAACTTCCTGAAGATGTCGATGTAGAGGATGTAGAAAGAGATCCTACCAAATCGTTCTTTAACCTTTTCTGGAAAGGGATCGAGCAGGGATTAAAGAAAACACTGATCGGAATTAATATTGACAAAGCAAAAAAAACAGCAGATAAAACTGTCTCTACGGTGAAAAATGTAAAACAAGACGTGAAGGAAATGAAGGAGTCTGCCAAAGAAATAGGACAGGCTATGAAGAAGACTCCTGAGGAAAAAGATCCGCAAAAATCTCAGCAGAAAGGGAAAAGTGACAAGGAAAAGAAAGGTTTTTTAAAAGGAATATTCAGGAAAAAAGAGAAACCCGAAACTGAATAAGTTCCGGGCTTTTTTATATTAATCAAAATCAAATTCGTCGCTTTCGAGAATAGGGACTTTTCGGAGAAAATTGTCGAATTCCTTAGGATGATTACTTTCCGCGCCATAAGAATCTATGATAATACCCATATTTGCGTCACAATCTTTTATCAAATACAATACCGCATTATCGTCGGGATTGCTTGCTCCCTCAAAACGGTAAGTCTTTATAATAGTGAGATCATCAGGCTGATATGTTTTTTCAGAATTATCTAATTTTACTTCCCCACTTTCATTCATTCTGAATTCTCTGTGAATGCCTCTTTGAGCAAGTCGTGTCATTACCTGACTCAATGTTGTCATTTTGTCAATATTTCCTGTGTCTTCCATAATAATATTTTTTATCTAAAAATGCAATAATTAAACCATTCGCTTTTTTAATGTGGTATTTTTATTTATTCCTTATTTGTTAACAAAAATTATATATTTAAAGCGGCAATTGGGTATGCTTTTTGCAGTGGAAAGTTTAATAAATCAAGCAAAATATGAAAAAGGAAGTAGGCGTTTTACTGGCAGGAGGAGTTGGCCTTTTGGCGGTATTAAGTATTATCGGAATTAAAAAAATATTAGAAAAAAAAGATAAAAAATACAGCGATTCTTATTCGGATTATCATAGACATTTCGACAAAAATAGTCATGAAGAAGATTATCACGGAATCGAATTTTATGCAATGAAGTAGTAAAATATATTCAAATCTAAGGAATCCAGCATTAATACTTTGCTGGATTTTTTTTGTGGAAAACTTTAATGTTAAAACTTATTATTATGTAAAATTTCCGTTCTAATTTTACAGTGTAATGCAGAACGAAAACATCATAAAAGGTCAGGGAGCTCAGCGAAATGTAATCAATCGTTTCGACCGCTACACTTTTGAACCGGAAGATGAAGATTATGAGTCTCTGAAAACTTCTTTTACAGAAGTCTTTCCGAAAACAATTGTCAATCAGGTAAAAAGCGAAGATCTTCCGATGGAATATTCCATGAATCCATATCAGGGTTGTGAACATGGTTGTTCATATTGTTTTGCAAGACCAACGCATGAATATTGGGGATACAGCGCCGGAATCGATTTTGAAAGAAAAATCATGGTAAAGAAAAATGCCCCGGAACTTTTAGAAAAATTTTTTCAGAAAAGAAATTATAAACCCGAACCTATTTTATTATCAGGAAATACAGATTGCTACCAGCCCGCAGAAAGAAAGTTTGAAATCACAAGAAAAATTCTGCAGGTGTGTCTTGATTACAGACATCCTGTCAACATTCTTACAAAAAATGCTTTGGTTTTGAGAGATCTGGATATTTTAAAGCCCATGGCAGAACAAAATCTTGTTTCCGTTTCATTAAGTATTCCGACCATTAATGAAGAGCTTCGAAGGAAAATGGAACCGCGTACAAGTTCTGCAAAAAATAAATTGAAAGCCATAGAAATTTTGTCTGAAAACAGTATTCCGGTAAACGTGATGGTTGCTCCTATCATTCCGGGGCTGAACAGCGACGAACCTTTAACGATTCTAAAAGCAATTTCTGATGCCGGAGCGCAGAGTTTCGGATATACTCTGGTAAGGCTGAACGATTCTGTAGAACCTGTATTTGTCAAATGGATTGAAAATGCCTTTCCTGAACGTGCGCAGAAAGTTTTGAATTTAATCCGTTCCATGCGGGGCGGAAAGCTGGGTGAGAAAAGATATTTTGACCGACAAAAAGGGGAAGGAAATATCGCAGAGATGATTCATAATACCTTTAAAATAGGTCGTAAAAAGTTTTTTGAGAACAAAGAATTTCCTAAGCTTTCTACCAAAAATTTTACCGGGGCTAAAGACCAACAGCTTAGATTTTTTGATTAAAGAAAGCCGCTCTCATACAGGAACGGCTTTCTTTATGATTTTTCTGAATTTCAATTACATAGTGTCATCCACCGGGCATTTGAAATCTTTACTGCAAGTCGCGCAGATTACCATATCTCCGCATACGTACATACAAAATTCAGGCTCCGGAAGATTGATTCCTTCTCCTTTAATGTTTTTTAACTGGCCTTTGCTTAGTTTTTTTAAATTTTTCATATTGTTTTAGTTAAAAATTTGATAGTAATGTAAAGATAATGAAAAAAAACATATGTCAATATAGAGTGGTATATTAATTTGTTTTAAATTTATCCTCGATGAAATATGTAAGATTTAAAAAAAGCAGTAAAATATTATTATTTGTGGTATTTTCATATATGTGTCCAGCTCAGAATATAACGATTAACAACAAGAGTAATTTCCCGATTGAGGTTAAATACGCTCAAAAAAAAGTTGATATCGGAGATAATCAAAAGAAAACAATCAATGTGAAAAATGATGGAAATATTTTATCTGTCTTTTATAAGAACCATAAAAAAAGAAATATTTATTTATTTTTAAATTCACATGAATCTTTAAATATAAATATCAAGCAGGACTCTGCAATATTCACAGGGGATAAAAGTTCACTTCATGATTATGTTAATGGAAGATTGGAAAATGATTTAACTTTAAAGATATCTGAATATCAGAAATATTACCAAAACAATGATACCAAGGGGTTTATCCGTACTTCAGAGATGTATTTAGCAGATGTATTAAAAAAAGTTGCACAATTAAATAACTCACCATTCGGAAGAGAAGATATTCACTATAAAGCAATTGAGAGAAAAGCTAAAGAACTCTGGTTTTTTACCGTTTTTATAAGTTTCAGTAGCAGCAAAATAAACAATACCGAAAAAGAACTGATGCTTAACTATTTTGAAAAGTATTTTAAAAAAGATATATCGAAATTCTCATGTAATTCATGGTCAGATTATAATATTCTGCGCAGATATTCCTTATTCCGGAAATCACTCAATATAGATCTTCCGAAATATGAAATTATAGAACATACGGATGAAGATGAAATCAATCAATATTTACCGGCAAAATGCCAGGAATATTACTTCAGAAGCAGTCTTGATTTTTGGGTTCACAAAAAAGATACGGTAAGAGCTGAAAAATACAGCAAGATTCTAACAGAAAAATTTCATGCAAAACTATAAAACAAAACCGGGCTAAATAACCCGGTTTTACTATTATTTTTTTATCAGTCCCAATTCAATCAGCCTTTCATGTAAAAACTCTCCGGCCGTAGTATCTTCGTACAACTTCGGATTATTTTCATTAACACAATTCTCAAGTGCGTTTAATGACATGGAACTCACGGGATGCATAAAAAACGGGATGGAATATCTTGAAGTTCCCCACAATTCTCTTGGCGGGTTTACTACCCTATGGATTGTCGATTTCAGTTTGTTGTTGGTATGCCTTGAAAGCATATCTCCAACGTTAATCATCAGTTCGTCGGGTTCTGCGATAGCATCAATCCATTCTCCTGTATGATTCTGAACCTGAAGACCTTTCCCCTGAGAACCCATTAAAAGGGTAATCAGATTGATGTCGCCGTGTGCCGCTGCTCTTACCGCATCGTTCGGCTCTTCTGTGATCGGCGGGTAATGAATTGGCCTTAAAATCGAGTTTCCTTCCGCAATTTTATCATCAAAATAAAATTCATCCAGACCAAGATACAATGCCAAAGCTCTTAAAACATACTGTCCTGTTTTTTCCAGCATTTGGTAAGCTTCCTTCCCCACTTCATTGAACTTTGGAAGCTCTTCAACAATTACATTGTCAGGATACTCGCTTTTATATTTGGAATCATCAGACACGTATTGTCCGAAGTGCCAAAATTCTTTCAGGTCTCCTTTTTTGAAGCCTTTAGCAGTTTCCTTACCGAATCCCACATAGCCTCTTTGTCCGCCAATCCCCGGAATTTCATACTTCTGTTTTGTTTCCGTTGGCAGTTCAAAAAAATTTTTCACTTCTCCATAGAGTTCATCTACCAATTTGTCATCAAGAAAATGGCCTTTTAAGGCAACAAAACCAATTTCTTCATAAGCTTTTCCGATTTCATTTACAAATTTCTGTTTGCGTTCCGGGTCACCCGAAAGGAAATCACGCAGGTCTACACTAGGTATTTTGTCCATTTTTAGAAATTTAACGAATGGCTAAATTAAATATTTTAAATGAAAAATCTTTTTAGAGTTAATTATTTATCAATTAAATTTGTCCTATGAAAAAATATTCTTCCAAAAGAAGTATTCAGATATTGGCGCATCTTCTTCAGCAGTACGGAATTTCAGATATTATTATTTCCCCGGGATCCAGAAACGCACCGTTGGCTATTCATTTTTCAGAAATTGACAGCTTCAATTGTTTCAGTATTGTAGACGAAAGAAGTGCAGCTTTTGTAGGAATGGGTATGGCAATGAGCGAAAAAAAACCTGTAGCCATAACCTGTACAAGTGGTTCGGCGGCAGCAAATTATTATCCTGCTGTAACAGAAGCATTTTACTCCAATATTCCGCTTTTGGTGTTAACAGCCGACAGGCCAATAGATTATGTGGATATTTTTGACGGACAGACCATCAGGCAGAATAATCTTTTTCATCAGCATTCTTACGGGGACTTTCAATTGCTTGAAGACAGCAAGGAAAATGCGGAAGACCTTAATTTTGATACGATTAAAAAAGCTATTGAATTGTGCATAGAAAAGCAAGGCCCCGTTCATATCAACATTCCTTTGGAAGAACCTCTTTATGAGTTGGTTTCGGAACTTCCGACTTTCCCTACCATTGAGAAAACCTTTAAACAAAAAGAATACGAAATCCCTTCCAATTTAGTCGCAGACTGGAATACTTCTCAGAGAATCATGATCCTGGTCGGGACAAGAGATTACAGTCCTGAACTTGAAAACCAGCTAACACAATTAGTTAAAAATCACTCTGTTGTTGTTTTAAGTGAAGCAAATTCAAATCTTCATCATGAGAAGTTTTTCAGACATATTGACCGTTATGTTTTCAATTTTACGGAAGAAGATTTTAAAACCTATGCGCCTGATTTGCTGATTACAGTAGGGCAGAATGTTGTTTCTAAAAAAGTAAAGCAGTTTCTTAGAAAAGCAAGACCAAAACAGCATTGGCATCTGGACGAAGTATGGCAGCCGGATACTTATTTTGCATTGACGGAAAAAGTGGAAGTAAAACCAGAAGTTTTCTTTTCTAAATTGCTGAAATTTATTAATCTTGAACCAAGTCCATACTACAATCTCTGGGATGTGCTGAGGGATAAAAAAGATGCAAAACATGAGAAATTTCTCAGTACTGTAGAATTTTCCGATTTTTATTTTTTCAATAAAACTTCACAGACAATTCCTGAAAATTACAATATCCATTTTAGTAATAGTTCGGCGATACGCTATGCTCAACTGTTTGATTATGGGAAGAGAAAAATTTACTGCAACCGAGGGACGAGCGGAATCGATGGTTCCACTTCCACGGCAATGGGATTTGCCATAAAGAATGCCAATCCAACTTTATTGGTTACAGGAGATCTCAGCTTTTTTTATGATATCAACGGACTTTGGAATCAATATATCCCACCATTTGTGAGAGTAATGATTTTTAATAACGGAGAAGGAAATATTTTTAAAATTATTCCGGGACCTGGAAATGCAAATCCGAATACTTTGGACGAATTTATTGCCACAAAGCATCATAAGAATGCAGAGTTTCTGGCCAAACACTTCGGATTTTCTTACACTAAAGTCGATGAAGAATTAACTTTAGACAGAGTACTTGAAAATTTCTTCAAACCAGACAATCAACCTAAAATACTGGAAGTTAATACTTACGGCAAGAACAATGCTGATATACAGAAAGCATATTTTAATTATCTTAAAGAAAATTAAAGATCTGCATATTCCTCATTTCCCGGTAAGTTAATAATTCTGTCAATAGGATAAATGAAATTTTCATCAAAGTCATTTAAAGCATTAATGATCTGAAAATGAGAAAATTCTTTGATATTCTGAAGGGTAATTTCGGTTTCTTTTATAGCTTTTGTTCTTAAAAGATGCTGCCTTTGTACACCATTTAAGAGATAAGAAGTCGGCGTAAACCAGCTTTTTCCTTTCAGAAAAAGAAGATTAGAGTAAGAAGTATCGGTAATATGATTGTTTTTAACGATGATAATCTCTTCAGCCTTAGATTTGGTTTTCATTTTTTCCAGCTCAGTGCGATCTTCAAATTTGAAAGAATAGTCGAAACTGTTGTTTTCAACGAGCTGAAAATTTTCTATTTCCGGGATTGCGTAAGGAATCATCTGAGTCCGGATTTTTTTATCAAGGCTGTACACAATTCTCAGTTTGAAAAGACCATCTTCATCATGTTCAAGATGTTTATAAATTTTGGCAAGATCGATTGACCCTTCTTTTCCGAAATGGGCAAAAGTATCATCTACACGTTTCTGATGTAGTTCCAATAAGAAAATCTCCTGATCTTCTATCTTAATGCTTTCAATGAATTGGGACATAAATTTTATTTTTCATTTCCTGATATTCGTCTTCTAATCTGCTCATGTGTGTAATTCCGCCACCACTTTTAAAATACAGCGCATCACCTTCCTTTTCAATAAAGCGGATCATTACGCAACTGTCGAGATTTTTGCCGTCAAACCATCCGCAAACTCCTGTATAGTAACCTCTATCATATCCTTCCGCATCCAGAATAATTTCCAGCGTTTTGGGTTTTGGTGCACCTAAAATAGATCCGGCAGGAAGAATTTTTTCCATAATACTTCCTATTTTTCCATTATATTCAGGTTTTAAAATTCCCGAAATTTCAGAACTCATGGCATAAAGATCTTTCTGCTTGGTTTTAATGAAATCAATATACTGAAATTTGTCAACCTTCACATTATCTGCTACCACGCTGAGATCATTGCGTAGCAAATCAACCACCGTATAGTGTTCTGCTTTTTCCTTTTTATCATTCCTGAGAATTTCTGCGGCATTTTCCAAAGAGGCATCAATAGTACCTTTCATCGGGTACGTAAAGATTTTGCCATCAATGATTTTCACAAAAGTTTCAGGAGAAAAAAATACAAAAAAATCTTTATAAAACACTTTATATTTCGCAGAAGAATGATAAAAAATTTCTTCCAGTGTTAAATTCGTTTCAATTTTGGTTTTTCGTGTATAATTTACAAGATATGAGTTTCCGAAGCGAATATTTTTCTGAACTTTATCAAAACCGCTTTTAAAACTTTCAAGTGTTTCAGGAAACGATTTCCAGACTATTTTTTCCGGTAATTCGTGTTGTTTTTTTAAGCTTGAAAAGTTTTGAAAATCAATTAATAAACCTGATTTTTCAATTTCTTTTTCTTTAAATATTTCAACATTTTGTGCAAGGAAATCGACCATGAAAAAATAGGGAACTTTCTGAAGTGAAAGTTCGTCCATTTCCATAAATTTTTGATGATTCAATGAAAACATTCCGCAAAAGTAATTATTGATGTTTACTTTTGCACAAAATATTTTTCATGGAAAACAAATATCCACAGAAACCGGGATTGGATTTTATACTGAAGCAGGCATTTTTCTACTGGAATAAGACATTGGTTTTTCAGCTGATGTTCTCGATCATGTATTTTGGAATTATGATGACGGTGTTTTTTTTCTGCGATGCGAAATACGGAATTCTGGATGGCTATCTGGAAACTGCAAAATATGCTAAAGAAGGAGTTCAGGTATATACAGCAGAGCTACAGAAGCTTTTGGTTACAGAAAACTTTCAGAATTTTTCGCTATGGATAATGGGGACAAATATATTTTTGTACCCTCTGAATCTTGGCTTTTATCAGATTTACAGAAAAATGGATCTTGGAGAAAAAATTGAACTGGGAGATCTTTTCGTAGGCTACAACGGCTTGAACTTTTTTAGATATATCGGTTATTATATCTTCTGGTATTTTATTTTTGCATACAGCATTCAGACAATTATATTGGGGGTAATCTGGGTTTCGATCACAATGTTTGTGGCGCCGATGATGTTCTTTATGAACAAAAGTATTTTAGAATCACTTTCATTAAATTTCAAAGCACTTCGAATGTATTTTCTGGAAATTTTGGTGTGCATTATGGTAGCTGTTTTCTTTAAATATATCGGCTTTGCATTGCTTTTTATAGGAGGGTTATTTACTTTTCCATTCTGGAATGCGATGATTTACTCACTTTATAAAGTTATTTTTTCCGAGAAAAATTAATTTTAGATTGTTTTTAATGTATTTCTGCCGGAAAAAGTTTAATTTGGTAGTAATAACATTAAAAAAATCACATCATGTCAGAATTTAATGAATTTGACCAACAGGGTTCTGTTCCGGAAAAGAGTACAGGGTCCGTTATTTCTCATGCTTTCGAAATGTATAAAGGGGTTTTCCTTTACGCTGTAGTGGCAATGATTATTTATAGTATTTTAGGTGCAATCATCCAGTCTCTTACGGGAATGAATTCTGCAGCGATGCTTGAAGAAATGCGCGATTCTGGTGATTATTCAAATTTCTCAGTGTTTAGTACACCCGGAATGCCTTTGTATTTTGGTTTATCGGGGCTTTTGGGACTTTTGCTTTCTCCGTTGTATGTTGGGTTAATTTACATGACCAATAAATACAATACGAAAAATCCTATTGAATTTTCTGATCTTTTTATTGGCTACAAACAGAATTTTGTTAATATTTTGATCTACGCTTTATTAGCCGGGATAATTTCTGCGGTTGCTCTTTCACTTTGTGTGTTGCCGATCATTTTTGTTTATCCTTTTCTAATGTTGGGATATCCGATTTTGTTATTTGAAAATGTGTCTGCAACGGAAGCTTTAGGAAAATCATTTAATATCGTAAAAGAAAATTATGGTGTTTTCCTTGGCGCAACATTTGTAGGGTTCCTTTTATCAATGGCAGGAATTGTACTTTGCTTCATCGGAGTAATTCTGACGGCACCGTTTATCTTTATAGTGATGTATTCCTTATACTGCGCTTATGTGGGAAAACCAAGACAAATAATGTTTAATAAATAATGAACAAACAAGAACAAATAAGCAGTGTTAAAATAAAACAGGTTTCGTTGCTTGCCATAATTTTGGTTTTGGCAGGGCTGATCTGTTTTAATCTTGCCCTTTTTATCCCTTCCGTTTTAGGTGCTATTACCATTTATGTGGTTTGCCGGAAGTATAATTTTTATCTTCAGGAAGAAAAAAACTGGAAACCCTGGGCTTCTTCATTGGCTTTAATGTTTGCAAGTCTTGTTGTGCTTATTCTTCCTGTTTATTTTATCGGAGATTTACTCATTGAAAAACTCGGTAATGCACAGGCTTATATGGATAAGTTTAATGTATTTCTTGAGAAAATTCATACTTTTATTTATTCCAAAGTCGGCTTTGATATCTTAAGCAAGGAAAATATGGATAAGCTTAAGAATAATGTGGGACAATTTTCTACCAAAGCTCTTAGCGGGACGTTCAATACACTGACCGTAATAATGTCAATGTATTTCATTCTTTATTTTATGCTTGAAAGACCACGGTTTTTCGAGAAAATATTATCATCATCAGCACCATTAAAGCGATCGAACGTTTCTTTAATAGGAGAAAAAATGAGAAAGCTCATTATGGCAAATGCAATCGGAATTCCCGTGGTAGCATTGGGTCAGGGCATTGTTGCCATGATAGGATATTTCATCTTCGGCGCACCGAGCCCAATTCTTCTTTTTGCTTTAACGGCTGCTACTTCGATGATCCCTGTTGTGGGAGGTGCGATTATTTACATCCCGATTTGTATTTATATGATTGCGGAAGGAAATACCGGGCCGGGACTTGGATTAGCTGCGTACTGCCTTGTTATTGTAGGACTTACGGATAATGTCTTGCGTTTTACATTGTTAAAGAAACTGGAAGATATTCATCCTTTAAATACTGTTTTCGGAATTATTATGGGAATGAACTTATTCGGTTTTATGGGATTGGTTTTTGGTCCGATTCTTATATCTCTGACATTGTTGCTGATACAGGTGTACAGAAATGAATTTTCTGAAGATGACATCCCCGACCTTAAGCTCCCTGATAAAGATGATGAAATTGAAGAAAAAATAGATTTATTAGTATAAAATGGAATATGGAATAAACCCCGAAATATTAAAAGAAATCTGCGAGGTTAAAATGCCTTTCGGGAAATATGAAGGAACGATTCTGGCAGATCTGCCAATTAGCTATCTTGAATGGTTTCATCGTAAAGGGATGCCTAAAGGAAAATTGGGAATGCAGCTGTCAACAATTTATGAAATAAAATTAAACGGCTTGATGGATTTGCTGATTCCCATTCGGGGAGGAGCAACGAATTATGAAAAATATAAGAACAAGACTTATAAATTCTAAATATTTTCGGCGGCACCTTTGGTGCCGCCGAAACTTTTATTATCCCTTTAAAGCTGCAATTTCATCTCTCAATTTCGCGGCTTTTATAAAGTCCAGATTTTTGGCTGCAGATTCCATTTCTTTCTGTTTTTGGGCAATCACTTTTTCCATATCTTCACTGGTATAAGTTGCTTTTGCCTCAGCTACCTTCTGAAGGATTTCCTTCTGTGTATATCTTTCATCTGGAAAATCTTTTGTTCTTCCCACTAAACTTTCAGATATTTTCTTATTTAAAGCGACAGGTACTTTACCATGTTCTTTGTTATACTCCATCTGTTTAGCCCGGCGGTATTCAGTTTCGTCTAATGTGGCCTGCATTGATTTTGTAATCTTATCGGCGTACATGATGGCTTTTCCGTTAAGGTTTCTTGCAGCTCGCCCAACCGTCTGGATCATAGATCTTCGGCTTCTCAGCATTCCTTCTTTATCAGCATCCAGAATGGCAACCAGTGAAACTTCAGGAAGATCGAGACCTTCTCTTAATAAATTTACTCCAATTAATACATCAAAAAGTCCTACACGCAAGTCCTGCATGATCTGAATACGTTCCAGTGTCTCCACATCGGAGTGAATATATCTCGTTCTGATACCGAATTTCGTGAAATATTTGGTTAGTTCTTCCGCCATTTTTTTAGTCAGCGTTGTTACAAGAACTCTTTCATCAAGATCAGCTCTTTTATGAATTTCTTCCATCAAATCATCGATCTGATTTATCGTCGGTCTTATTTCGATTACCGGATCCAGAAGCCCTGTTGGACGTATAATTTGTTCAATATAAGCACCTCCGGTCTTTTCCAGCTCATAATCTGCAGGTGTTGCGGAAACATAGATCACCTGATTTTGTATCGCTTCAAATTCTTCAAATTTCAAAGGCCTGTTATCCATTGCGGCAGGAAGCCGGAATCCGTATTCTACCAGAGATTCTTTTCTGCTTCGGTCTCCGCCGTACATCGCATGTACCTGTGGAACGGTAACGTGGCTCTCATCAATAACCATTAAATAATCCTTGGGAAAATAATCCAGCAGGCAGAAAGGTCTTGTGCCGGGCAGCCTGCCGTCAAGGTATCTTGAATAGTTCTCAATTCCGGAACAATAGCCCAGCTCTTTAATCATTTCAAGATCAAGCTCAGTTCTTTCCTGAAGTCTTTTAGCTTCAAGGGGTTTTTCAATTGAATTGAAGAAATCAACCTGTTTTACCAAATCATCTTGAATATCTCTGATGGCTCCATTCAATGTTTCTTTTGAGGTTACGAAAAGATTGGCGGGGTAAATTTGAATCTGCTCAAAGCTTGATGTTACATTTCCGGAAACTGGATCAAAGCTTTGTATTTTTTCAATTTCATCTCCAAAAAACTGAATTCTCACCGCATTATCTGCATATGCCGGAAAAACATCAATAACGTCGCCTTTTACACGGAATGTACCTCTCTGGAATTCATTTAAAGTTCTGGAATAAAGCGCATTCACCAAAGAATGTAACAAAGCAGTCCGTGTCACTTTTTCTCCTATAGCAATAGATATCAGAGATTTGTGAAATTCCGTTGGGTTTCCGATACCGTAAATGCATGATACAGACGCTACGATTAAAACATCCCGTCTTCCTGAAAGCAAACTTGCCGTTGCAGAAAGTCTGAGCTTCTCAACTTCTTCATTAATGCTGAGATCCTTTTCGATATAAGTTCCTGTTGTGGCAATATAAGCTTCGGGCTGATAATAGTCGTAATAGCTAACGAAATACTCAACGGCATTTTCCGGAAAGAACTCTTTAAATTCCATGAAGAGCTGTGCTGCCAAGGTTTTATTGTGAGCCAGAACCAAAGTGGGTTTCTGTACCTGCTGCACTACATTGGCTACCGTAAAGGTCTTACCGGATCCTGTAACTCCCAGAAGGGTCTGGTATTTTTCGCCGATTTTTATGCCTTCGGTAAGCTTTTCGATAGCTTGCGGCTGGTCTCCGGTGGGTTTATATTCTGATTGAAGGTTGAATTGCATAGAAAATTGTGATCTTATCTAACAAAAGTACGAAAGAAATATTTGACATTGAAAAGTATTAGATACCTCAAAAGAAATTGAATGTATAGAAAAATTCTAAAATATTTGAAATAAAAAAAACACTCGCAATGAGTGTTTAATAATTACTGAAAAGACATAGCCAATGGGATTTTCATTCGATAACGAACAGGTTTTCCGTCTTTTTCTGCAGGTATCCAGACAACATTTTCATTGGCTTTTTTTAGTGCTGAAATCGCTTCAGTATTGAAAATTTCATCATTTCCGGTGGCGTCTACATCGATAACATTTCCTGTTTCATCAACGGTATAGGTAAGTTCAGTTCTATTGAATTTTTTGGATTTATCGGTATTCAATTTTGATGGGTCAAATAACTTTGAAATCTTGGTTCTCAGTGCATTAAATCCTCCCGGATACTGTGGAAGTGATGTCACATCGTCTTTAGGTGTTGCTGTTTCTGTGTTCCTTGCTGCTATTTCCTCTTTTAGATTTGTATTTTTACCTTCTTTTGGGCGAACTGTATCCTGAACTGTTCTGCTACTGTTTGTATTTTCAATTTGTGTTCCTTGTGTTTCAATTTGTTGATTTAAAAATTTATTTTCAGACTCGTCAAATACCTTTCCAGTATCTTCAGAAAGTGATTTTTTCAGGACTTCTGAAGTTTTATTCTGCGTTTCCTCAATGATTTTTTCAATAGGGTTTGCATATGTTTTCTGCACAAATAGTCCGAAAGCAAGAAGCAAAACAGGCGCGATGGCTATTTTTTTAAAGTTTGCCAGTTTAGATTTTTTAGCGTTCATCATAATAAATCGTTTTTTAGTGTTATTAAAATTGAATGTATGGGTAAGGTTATAGTTTTTTTGTGAAATAATTTCATCAAGAATAAGATGCTGATAATCTTTTACGTTAAATTTTTTATCTAATACAGATTCATCCGCCAGAAATTCATGATTGATAACGACAGCTTTTTTATACAAATAAAGAGAAGGATTAAACCAAGTGAAAATTTTCAGAACTTCAATAAACAGCAGATCAATACTGTGTTTCTGGTCGATATGACTTTTTTCGTGAAGGAAAATCCTTGGATCAATCTTATTGTTGACCAGATAAATTTTTCCAATGTAAATAGTTTTCCAGAAGCTGAAAGCAGGAATATTTTCATCAGTCAGCACTACTTTTTGATTTTCATACCATATTTCTTTTCCTTTGATTTTTTTGATTTTCACAATGGAATAAATGGTTTTCATTAACAGAATCACAGTTATTATTCCATACAAGATCCAAATAAAACTGATCCAGTTGAATCGCTCGTAATGTTGTGTAAGATCTAAAACCTGCGTGGTCGCTTCAAGAGCAGTCTGTACTTTGCCGGTCGGCTTCGGATGTTCCGAGGTAACGGTGATAAAAGGGACGGTATAAGATAAGATAACAGAAAAAAGTAAGTAAAAACGATTAAACCGGTACATTTTCTCTTTTTCCAGGAAAACAAAATACAGCGCAATAAGCAATGAGGAACACAATATTATTTTTAAAATGTAAATCATTTTTCTTCAATTTGTTTGTCGATCATTTCCCGGAGTTCTTTCAGTTGTTTTTGCGACAGTTTTGCATTCGAAGTAAAAAATGAAGCAAACTGGGTCACAGAACTATTGAAAAAACGGTCAATCATAGAAGACATTTCTTCCTTGAAATATTCCCCTTTCGCTATTTTCGGAAAGTATTCACGGGAATTTCCATACAATGTGTAGCCAACAAAATCCTTATTCTGCATCCTTTTGAGCAGGGTCGCGACAGTCGTTGTTGCGGGTTTTGGATCAGGAAAAGACTCCAAAATATCTTTCATAAAGGCCTTTTTCTTTTCCCAGAGTATTTCCATAACATCTTTTTCAGAATCTGTTAGTTTTATTTCTTTCATATTCTACATTTTAATATTATACTCTACAAATGTAGAATAAAAATTTAAAATATCAAATTTATGGCATTATTTTTCCATTCTAAAGCAAAACCATCTAATATAATAATATGAAAATCAATAAATTTTGTGTTTCAGCAATAAGTTTATTTTTAATATTTACATCCTGTAAAGAAAATAAAGTTAATGCACAAAAGATCGGAAGCGATGGAAGCGTAGAGACGAAGGTTCCCAATTCACCTGAATATAAGCCTGCTTTTGCCGGACAAACCAGAATTAAAGCCGTAAAAACGACAACTCCTTATAAGGTTGAAGTTCTTAGTAAAGACCTTGGAAAACCTTGGGGAATTATTAATCTGCCTGACGGAAGATTATTGATTACTGATAAAAGAGGTTATATGAATGTATTTTCAACAGATGGAAAGCAGATATCAAAAATTGATGGCTTTCCTAAAGTTGATGACAAAGGACAGGGAGGAATGCTTGATGTAGCGCTTGATCCCGAATTCTCAACAAACAACATTATTTATTTCAGCTTTTCGGAACCATACGGTAAGGGGAATCATACCGCTGTTGCGAAAGGCAAACTGTCTCAGGATTTAAAAAATATTTCAGATGTAAAAGTCATTTTCCGGGCAACGCCTACGTACGACGGCGACAAACATTACGGAAGCAGGCTCGCTTTTGATAAAGACGGAAATTTATTTGTTAGCACCGGCGAAAGATCCGACAAGCAAACAAGAGTCTACGCACAGAAAACCGATAATTATTTAGGTAAAATATTAAAAATAACCAAAGATGGTAAACCGGCATCCGGAAATCCGTTTATCGGAAAATCGGGATTTAAACCTGAAATTTATGCCTACGGAATCCGAAATCCACAAGGAATGGCAATTGATCCCAACGGAAATCTCTGGGACGTGGAAATGGGTCCTAGAGGTGGAGATGAAATTAATTTAATTAAACCAGGAAAAAATTATGGTTGGGGTGATGTCACCTATGGAATCGAATATTCTGGAGAAAAAATAAATAATGGAACGACTCAAAAAGCAGGAACAGAACAGCCTGTTTATTATTGGGATCCGGTGATTTCACCGAGCGGCGTAACTTTCTACACCGGAAATATTGATGAATGGAAAGGAAATCTGATGATCGGTTGCCTTAGCGGTGAACATATCAACAGAATCGTCATGAAAGACAATAAAGTAGTTGGTGAAGAGCGGCTTTTAGAAGATCAGAATGAAAGATTTCGCGATGTACTGAACGGTAGCGATGGCAATCTGTATGCGGTAACAGACAGTGGAAAATTATATAAAATTTCTAAAAAATAATCTTACGTAGTCTTTTATATAAAGTTCGGGCTCAAAACGAAGTTTTGAGCCCGAACTGATTTACTCTTAAGCTTCTTCCAATTGAACTGTGAAATGTCTCAACAATTCCGGTTCCCATGTAATTTTATAGCCTTTTGCAATTTCATCACGTCTTTCGTAAACGTTTCTGATGGCAGCAGCAATATAATCCATATGGTTGTTGGTATAAGTCCTTCTTGGGATCGCCAAACGAACCAATTCCAGTTTTGGATAGCGGTTCTCTCTTGTTTCAGGATCTCTGTCGGCCAGCAAAGTTCCTATTTCTACCGTTCTGATTCCTGCTTCTTTATAGATCTCAAGTCCCAACGTTTGTGCAGGATATTCTGAGCGATCAACTTTTGGAAGGAAATTCAGAGAGTCGATAAACACAGCATGTCCTCCGATAGGCTTCTGAACAGGAATTCCGTATTCAATTAATTTATTTCCAAGATATTCCACCTGAGAAATTCTGCTTTCTAAATATGCAAATTCGGTCGCTTCATCAAGACCGACTGCTAAAGCTGCCATGTCTCTTCCTGCCATTCCTCCGTAAGTAATGAAGCCTTCGTAAATAATCGTGAAATTGGAAGCTTTTCTAAAAACTTCTTCATTATTTAATGCTATAAAACCTCCGATATTTACCAGTCCGTCTTTTTTAGAACTCATGGTCATACCTTCTCCATAAGAGAAAATTTCTTTGCAGATTTCCTTGATGCTTCTGTTTTCCTGCCCTGCTTCTCTTTTCTTAATGAAATAAGCATTTTCTGCAAATCTTGCCGAATCAAAGAATACGGGTACGCCATACTTGTCAGAAAGTTCTTTTACTGCTTTCATATTTTCAAGTGAAACAGGTTGCCCGCCGGAAGAATTACACGTAATGGTAATAAGGCAAAATGGGATTTTTTCTGTTGGGTGACTTTTATAAACTTCCTCAAGCTTTTCAAGGTTGATATTTCCTTTAAAAGGATGAAGATCATTGATATCAAAAGCTTCATCGATCGTACAGTCGACAGCGTGAGCTTTTCTGAATTCGATGTGTCCTTTTGTGGTGTCAAAATGAGAGTTTCCGGGAATTACGTCTCCTTCTTTCACCAAAACTGAGAAAAGCACATTTTCCGCGGCTCTTCCCTGATGTGTTGGCAAAAGATATTTAAAGCCTGTAATATTCTGTACGGTCTGGTGAAGTTGCTCAAATGAACGTGAACCGGCATAGCTTTCATCCCCCATCATCAAAGCGCCCCACTGTCTGTCGGACATCGCTCCGGTTCCGGAATCGGTAAGAAGGTCGATGAAAACCTGTGAAGATTTTAGATTGAATAAATTATAGTTTGCTTCTTTAAGCCATTGCTCTCTTTCTTCTCTTGTTGACTGACGGATTTCCTCAATCATTTTAATGCGGAAAGGTTCCGCGTACGGTAAATTCATGATAAGTATTTATTAGATTGTTTTGTAAAGAAAATTTTATTTGAAATAATTCAAATTCATCAAAAGATATTTAAAAAGCCTGACTATTCAGGAGCTTTAAAAATATTGTCATCCGAGTGGAATCCTGCAACGCCGCCACTTACCGCAAATTTCATTGCAGAAGCGGCCGTCATTCCCACTACAGGTTTGATGTTCTTTTCTTCCGTAACAATTACCCATCCTGAAATGGCATACGAATGGGGAAGATAAACCGCAACGTAATTATGTTTTTCAACATCGGCCATTTCCTTTTGGGTGAGAAAACCTATTCTCCATATTTCAGGATTTTCGTTGGTTTTTACCCATACGGGATCATTAAATTTTTTCTTATCCCCCACAAATGAAGACATGACATCTTTTGTAGGAGTGTAAATATGTTTTACTCCGGGAGTTTTTTCAAGAAGACGATCCATTGCGTCGAAAAAGAACCGCCCAACCACAAATTTGTTTCCTAAATATCCTAAAAGCGCTGTAAACAGAATAGTTGAAAGAAAAACAAGTCCGGGAATTTGTTTTGCCAACGAAGGAATAATATTGTCAATAGAGGTAACAATATACCAGATCACAAACATTGTCAGTCCGATAGGACCGATAATGACAAGCCCCTGAAAGAAGTTTTTCAGGAAGAAATTGGCAATATTTTCAAACGTCAGTTTTTTCAAAATATAGTTTTATCCGTGAATGGTTTCTCCTTTTCCGTACGATTGGATGACTTTAGCTTCATATTCCAGCCATTCTTCCCATCTTGCATTTACTTTCTGCTCGTCTCCCAGTTGCCTCGCAAAACCGATGAAAGTTGTATAATGGTTAGCTTCTGAAATCATCAATTCTCTGTAGAAGGTTTTAAGTTCTTCATCTTTTATATTCTCCGTAAGCACTTTAAATCGTTCACAACTTCTTGCTTCGATCATGGCTGCAAAAAGCATTTTATCTACAATAAGATCATCTCTGTTGCCGCCTTTCTGGATAAAATTTACCAATTCGTTAACATAATCATCTTTTCGGGTACGTCCGAATGTATATCCTCTCTTTTTGATAATCTCATGCACCTGCTGAAAATGCTCAAGCTCTTCCTGTGCAATGGCAAGAAGTTCGGTTACAATCTCCGGATATTCAGGAAGCATTGTGATAAGTCCGATGGCATTGGTTGCAGCTTTCTGCTCGCACCACGCGTGATCCGTTAAAATTTCTTCAATGTTTCCTTCTGCAATATTTGCCCACCTCGGGTCGGTAGGAAGTTTCAACTTAAACATGTTTTAAATTTTGTGTAAAATTAAAATATTTTGAGATATGATAAACGTTTTATTTCTTTTAAAGATTTTTCATATAAATTTATTTTCTTTAAAGAATATGTGAAAATGATGGTATTGTTTTTGTTTATTGTTCAGAAACCAATTAAAAATATAAACATATGGAAACAATTACATTTGTTAAAAGTAAGATGAATTCTTTTCTTGCATTGGCTTTTTCTGTACTGATGTCTGTTTTTACATTTGCACAGGATACTGCCGGTGGAGTCGTAACCACAGAAAACAAAACGACCACCACTACAGAATGGTATGCTGACCCTATGTATCTTATCGGCGGAGCCATTCTACTCATTATCATTATAGCTCTAATTGCAAGAAGCGGAAGAAGAGAATAATAAAAACTGCTATTTAACAGCAGTTTTTTTTCTTAATATTTCCAGAATATTCCACCCAAGACCGTCGATTTTCTTTAAAATAGCAGAGATCCCGAAAGCGAGGATCACATTAATAAGGTATATCAATATCATCAGGATCCACCAGGACAGGTATTCTTTTAAAGGGACAACTAAAAAATAAACAAGAGAAGAGCTAATTCCCTGAGCAAAATAGAAAAAGATCGCATTTTTTCCTATGTAGGTTACAAAGTTTTCTGAAGATATCTTCACTCTGTTATACAATGTAAAAAGTGTTACAAGAGAAAAAAATGTCCAGATGATGTAAGGAATTTTCGGAGGAAATTTATTCCTGTTGATTTTGTAAAAAATTTCATTTCCATAAAACCAAAACATCCAAACTAAAGCAACTGCAACTAACCCATACAGTAAAGGAATTATTTTGGCGGGTATTTTTTTACCTTTCATTCTGTTACCAATCAGGAATATTGTAAGATAAAAAGCAACGTACCCAACTTGTCCTGTCGGATATATTTCCGGAAAGATATTAAATAGTAAAGTCAGAATAACGCATAATGCGATGAACCAATTGATATGCTTTGGGAAAAATTTCAGAATCAACACTCCGAAAACCGTCAGAATAAAATAAACTTTCAGATACCAGAAACTTCCCATCACGACCGGAAAAGTATCTGCATTGGTATATTGATGGAGATACCAATTTCCGAGATTTTCCCATTGCGGAACATTAGAAATATTGGCAATTGTATATTTTGATCCAAATGTTGAATAAAATTTCTTTAACCATTCTAAGGAGAAGAAATTCAATCCGAAAACTTTAAAGAAATAATCTAGAAAAAACAAAAAAGTCACGAAAATCATATACGTGATCTGTAGTTTCAGTAATCTGTAAAAAGTTTTTTCAATATTTGAACCTGAAGTAATTCCGCTTAAAGCATAAAATAGAGCGACATCGAATACTAACGAAAAAACTCTCACTTCTGCCGGACTGTAAAACTGTCCGGACCAAAAAGCGGTATGAATGAATATGATAGACAGTGTTGCCAGTCCTTTAGCAAAATCAATATAGAGATCTCTTTTCATTATTTTACAGATAATGCATCAAAAGTAATAAACTTTATGAATATTTTTAAAAGAAAAAGAGACAGGAATTGCCCTGCCTCTAAGAAAGATATATCGAAATGAATGTTACTTAAGATTTTTAAATTCTTCTGCTGATATTTCTCCGGTCTGAATTTTCTTTAACTCGTCAAGATATTGGCTCATGTAAGCATCGAGTTCAGGATACTGAGAGTTTTTTGCGGTTTTATAAGTTCCATTTAAAACACCCTGATAGTAATAGAAGAAGTTATAATCAAACGCAGAAGCCGTAAGATCATATTGTCCCAACAGGAAGCCTAAACGTACAGCAGATCTTCTCTGGGGCGGCGTTCCGTGATGCCCCGGGCTTGATGTCTGGTAATCTCCGATGCTTTGTGCAAATTCATAAGCAGCAGCAATCTGGTTGAAACTGGTCTGGTTGTAACCATTAGGTCTTCTTAAATAATATCCTGCAAATCCGTCTGCTTCGAGCTCGTTGGGTCTTGCTGTAGATTCGCTAACGGAAGGAAGTCCGAAGATATATTGCAGCTGGTGTCCGTACTCATGAGCTAAAATCATCGCATTAACGATGTTTCCGCCTTTTGACTTAGCATCGTAATAAATGGCATATCCGTAATAAATTTTACCCGTTGAATACGAGATTGCATTATAGGTAGAATTGTAATTCGACGGATCATTGACAAATCGAAGTGTTGGTTTGCTTCTTCCCCACATACTTGCAATGTTTGTCATCTGAGAATTCATAAAATTGGTATCCGTAGAATTTTGTAGAGAAGTAAGCAGAACCGAAGACGAACTCCAATATTGGTCTACATAATAACATACTTTTTCAAAATCGTTGGGCTGGTCAATCTTCAGGCTTTGCGCCTGTTGCTCTGGCTGTACAGGAGTTTCCAGTGATTCGTCATTACATGCTGACAGAAAAAGTGCAGCAATGGCTCCCGCAATGATGCGGAAATTAAAGTTTCTTTTCATATATAATATTTTTTGGTAGTAACGAAGTTATTAAATTTAACGGAATTTAACATCACTTTATTGTGATAAATTATTCAAAACATAGTTAAAATTTTAATTTAAAAAAGATTACGTTGAATTTTAGTAGATTAGAAAATAATTCTTATATTTGCACCTCGAAATAACTAAAAATCTTATAAACAATGTTTGCAATTGTAGAAATAGCAGGGCTTCAATACAAAGTTGAACAAGACCAGAAGTTGTTTGTAAACCGTTTGTCAGGAGACAAAGGAGGGAAAGTATCTTTTGATAAAGTGCTTCTTACTGTAAACGGAGCAATCACTGTAGGCGCCCCAGCTGTAAGCGGAATCACTGTAGAAGCAGAGATCCTAGACCATGTAAAAGCTGATAAAGTAATCGTTTTCAAAAAGAAAAGAAGAAAAGGTTACAAAGTGAAAAACGGTCACAGACAATCATTAACTCAGATTCAGATCACTGGTATTACGGGATTTGAAGGAGCTAAAAAAGCAGAGAAACCTGCTAAAAAGACAACAAAAAAGGCAGATGCTGAAGCTGCTGAAAGCGCAGAATAATTGTTAAACCAAAAAACCTTAAAATAAAATGGCACATAAGAAAGGAGTTGGTAGTTCCAAAAACGGTAGAGAATCTCACTCTAAAAGATTAGGTGTAAAGATTTTCGGAGGTCAGGAGGCTATTGCCGGGAATATTATTGTTAGACAAAGAGGTACACAGCACCACCCAGGTGCAAACGTGGGAATCGGTAAAGACCACACTTTGTTCGCTCTAGTAGACGGTAAAGTAGTTTTCACTAAGAAAGCAAATAACAGATCTTTCGTATCTGTAGAAGCAAACGCATAATTTAAGCGTTTTATAAAATCAAAACCTCGGCAGATTTGCTGAGGTTTTTTTGTGCGTGGGTAGAAAAAATTAATTCAACGTATTTTTTTTCATTTAATTGAGAAATATTTTTATATTTGATAATCACAAAGTTAATAATATTGCAGTAGCCGAAAAGCAGATAGAGTAGGCGACAAATTAAACAAAATCAATATGAAAAATCTAAGAAAACTAACAAAAAAGCAGCTTAAAACAATAGCTGGAGGAGAAGTATGTCCCGGACTTGCAACTTGGTGCTCACAGTGGTGCTCGTGGACCGAATGGCAAAAAGCAAACTGCCGCAATGCAGTAATCGATGCTCCTTGCTCTTGCTAGATCTTCACTTATAATTTGAAAACGCTTAAATTAATTTAAAATCCATTATCATGAAAAATTTAAAGAAAGTCAACAGACAGGAGCTAAAAAACGTAATGGGTGGAGCCACCCCTGATCAGGGATGCTTACCGTGTGATGTGTATTGTAGCATTCCGGAAGGACAAAGACCGCCGTGCAAAATCGTTTATATTGTGGCGCATTGCAACGGCTGCAAAGATTATCCTGCAGAATATTAAGCAAAAAAACTCCTTCGATTTGAAGGAGTTTTGTATTTTAAAAGCCAACCTGAAATCCTGCTTTTATCCCAAATGTCGAAATGTTGGGACGGTCAAGATAATTACCCCGCCAGTTGAAATCGACCCTGAAAATTCTCAGGTTTCCAAAACCTATATTTTCAATCCCGAATCCGTATTCGTAATAAATATGATCGCTTGGTGCAGAATATTTAAATCCTTCCACATTAATTGCTTTTGACGCATCGCTCAGTGTTCCGTAAGCCCCTCTGATAAAAGCAATTTCCCGTAATTTTAATTTCTTGATAAGAGGAATGAATGAAAGTATTTTTCCATTAAAATGATGTTCAAGATGAAGCGTTGTGTAAGTGTCGGCAACGAATTCATAATAGTTTAACTGGGCAAAAGTATTTTGGGCAAGGCTGTACGACTGGTTTCCCGGAATAACATTTTGTAAAGCCAAAGGAACGGTATCAAAGTTTTTCCCTGCCTCAAAGCTGACCAACGTTTTTCCCCAGCTCCCGATTAAAACAGGCTTATAGAATAGGAACTGTAGTTTATTATAATTAAAATCCGAACCGAATAATCCTTCAAAGCCTCTGGTGTATTTTAAGACAATTGTCGGAGCTAATGTTCCATGCTCATAACGGTCTAGGCCAGTTTGCGAGAATTTTGCGCCGGGTCTTGCGATTAAACTTAATGTAAAGTGTGAATCGTTTGTTGTTTTTCTCAAACCGCCATCTTTATAATACATCAGGCTAAAACCGTCAGGATTGGCAGATTTGATGCTTTGCATGGTACCATCAAGTCTTATCTGAAAGTTTTTCCAGGGCTCTATTGAAGTAAAAATATTGGTTTGATTAACCGAACTTAAAGATGCATTTTCTCCTCTTGCAAAAATTGTTGATGAAGCAAATGTTCTGGCCATAATTCCATCGTCATTCGTCAATTGTACTCCAAGTTGTAAAATATCTCTTCGGGTTCCGGCTCCTACGGTAAATCGGTTTACCCGATTAAACATAAATCTTGCTTCAGCACCATATTTTACCTGCTCGTCTTTAAAGCCATAAGCGGTATAAAACTGGACTCTCCAAGGGTCATTTCGTGTAAAATAAGTTCTTGCCCCTAACCTTATTCTGTCTCCTTCTACTTCATTTTTACCGTAAACTGAGAAAATGGGACCAATATCAATCCCTAATTTTTTTACGTTATAATAACCGGAACCCAACGTTTCATATAACTTCACAATTCTGTTGAATTTTGGGGTTTGCTGAAGCTTATCCAGCATATCATAAATTCCCTGTTCGGATTTAGATAAAGAATCCGGTCTGGCTTTAAGCCAGTAAGCATCATCCTTGTCCGTGAAGCTATCGGAATATTCTTCTTCGGTTCTTTTGAAAATCTTATCTTCCAAAGGTTTATTAAATTCATATTCAGAATAATCAACCGACCGTTTGGCAACAATACTTTTTGCGGTTTTCTTTTTCGAAAACGGTGTCATTTCAATTTCCGTGACGAATTTTCTGGGTAAAAAGGTATTTTCGTCAGGGTTATCGTATTCAAGCTCGGTTGAAATTCCATTAATGAAATTAACATTGATTTTCTGGGTTGATTTTAAAGTAGCTCCTAAAACCGCATAACTGTCTGTATCAATATACAGATATCCCTGAAATGCCAGAACTTCCGTTCTCTTTGGCAAATAGCGGATTTTAAAAGTATTTTCGCCGCGTATAGAGATGGTGTCTACCAAATTATAATCATACGTACTGAAGCCCGTTTCTCCTACCGGACTTGGAAAGCCGATGTCGAAATAATTTAACGTATTGTCATAAATATTAATATCCCTGTATAGGTTTTTAGCAGTAAGCGTTACAATCTGATTATCCTGGAAACCTGAGGTTTTTTGAGCTACCAACAATCTTTTTGTCCTTTTGGAAGGTCTGTTTTCACCATAATTTTCGTAAACAGCTTCATTAAGAAATACAGGAAGTCCGATTTTACCGCTAGCAGTAGAATCTTTATAATCAAAGATGAATTCCAGCTTATTGAAGATTTTCTTCTTCATGAAAGCGCTATCCAGATTATTGGCGTCGAACTGGATTTTCTCGTATTCCTTGTAAGTGTAAGTATCGAATTTATCCAGACCGTTATTTCTCTTTCTCGCCCAAACTTTCTGCATGATCGCATAGGCAGGGTTTTCTTTTTTATTTTTGTACTTAGGTCTTTCGTTATGGATGACCACTTCCTGTATGTTGCTTTCTTTTTCCTGGGAAAGCTTTACAAAAATATTCGTTGCATTTTCAGGAGTTACATCTACACTTTCTAAGGAATAATTTTTCCTTAAAAATTTCAATTTGTAAATAATACTGTCAGACTGAACGGCAAAGTTCCCAGAAGTTGTCGTCAGTGCAGCCTTATTGCTTTCATTGATAAAGATATCGACACCGGTGAGTTCTTTATTCGTTTTAGCGTCTACGATTTTTCCGGATGCAGCGTTTTGGGCGCATACAAAATGTGATAAGAGGATAAAAATAAAAAGAGGATAATATCTCGAGTTGTTAATTAACATTTGTTGTTCTTCAAGCTATTGCATAAACAAAAAGTATGCAGATTTATTGTAAAAGGATTCAATAATATTTAAATTTTTAAATATCTGAATACAAAACTGCAAATGTAGTGAAATAAGGTGGTTATTCAGAGGGTGTTAATGCTATTATTTATGAGCCACATAACCAAAAAGATAATAGTGACGTGTAAAACAAAAAAAAGACCTACATTTCTGTAAGTCTTTTGCTCCTCCTGCTGGGCTCGAACCAGCGACCCTCTGATTAACAGTCAGATGCTCTAACCAACTGAGCTAAGGAGGAATTTCCTATTGTTTTAGTGGTGCAAATATAATATCATTTTCAATACCAAACAAATTTTTATTTTAGAAATAATGAAAAATATCCTTTGATAATAGGCATTGAAGAGCTATTTAATTATTTTTCAGTTAATTAAAAATGAATTTTTTTAAGAGGATTTTTTCAACATTTTTAAAATAAAAAAAGACCTACATTTCTGTAAGTCTTTTTGCTCCTCCTGCTGGGCTCGAACCAGCGACCCTCTGATTAACAGTCAGATGCTCTAACCAACTGAGCTAAGGAGGAATGTCCTTTGTTTTAAGTGGTGCAAATATAGGACGAATATTTATACCCTGCAAATATTTTTTTAAAATTTTTAGATATTACAATTTCCCTGCAAATATCTTGAAAATATCACTTCCGAAGATCAAAATCATCAACCCTAAAAGGAAGATTACACCGATCATCTGAGCGTTTTCAAGAACCTTCTGAGGAACAGGTTTTCCTACAATAATCTCATACAATGTAAAAATTACATGTCCACCATCTAATCCAGGAATCGGAATTAAATTCAGGAAAGCCAGCCAAACAGAGAACATTGCCGTAAAGCTCCAGAATGCAGCCCAGTTAACAGAAAAATTACCGTTTATATCTTTGTCAACAGGCATGTTTTTAACGATAGCGATAGGACCACCAACGTTTTTATATCCCTGGATTTTAGAATTAAACATGATCTTAAACTGCTTTACCTGCATGGTAAGCGCTTCGATTGTTCTTACAAAACCTCTCGGAATCGCTTCTCCGAAAGAATATTTTTTATTGGTAACAACATTTAAAAGGGCTTTTTGATCAGTTAAAATCCCTAATTTCCCGTTTTTATCAACCGCAACTGAAACCGTTTCAGGTTTACCGTTTCTTAAAACTTCAATAGTTACCTTTTTCCCTTTATTCTGATTTAAAATAGTTCCAACCTCATCAAAATATTGTGTTGGCTGTCCGTTGATAGCAATTACTTTATCTCCTTTAGCAAGCCCGGAAGCTTTTGCAGATGGCGTTACAAGAGAATCAATCATCATTGGGAATCTCGGTGTGATGTATAGTTTGGCTTCTTTTTGCTTCAAAACATCTGCAACACCGTCTTTATTAATCGGGAAAGTGGTTTCTTTTCCGTTTCTGAGAACCGTTACATGATCTCCCAGTAAAATATTGATGGAAGCGTTTTCCAGTCTTTCGGCAGGCTTTCCGTCAATACTTACGATTTTATCACCATTCTGGAATCCCATTTTTTTGCCGGCTTCCGTTACTCCTATTCCATTTTCAAATTTTGTAAGATCAGTGTAGATTTCACCATTAAAAAGAGAAAGACAAGTATATATAAGCCATGCCAAGAAGAAATTTACCGTAACTCCACCCAACATGATGATTAGTCTCTGCCATGCCGGTTTTGCCCTGAACTCCCAAGGTTGAGCGGGCTGTTTTAACTGCTCGGTATCCATGCTTTCATCCACCATTCCGGCAATTTTTACGTAACCTCCGAAAGGAAGCCATCCAATTCCATATTCGGTTTCACCAATTTTTTTCTTCACTAAAGAAAACCACGGATCGAAAAACAGATAGAATTTTTCAACTTTAGTCTTAAACCATTTTGCGGGTAAGAAATGCCCAAGTTCGTGTAGAATAACCAGGATAGAAATGCTCAATATAAATTGAAACAGTTTGATTGCTATTTCCATTAATGCTTTTGTATGTTAATTTGCAAAGGTAACAATTCTCAAAACTATGCCAAATAAAAAAGCCTCCCGAAACGAGAAGCTTTGTCATATAATGCAATGATTTATTATAAATTAATAGATACTCCGAGACTGCCATTGTTGCCGACTTCTGCAAAAACTCCGATTCTCTCGGTAAAAAAGTATCTTGCGCCAATATGAGCGCCAAGACCAAAATCTTTTCCCACAACTCCTACGTCCATACCCGGATAGATATCCAGTTTTTCCGGCAGCTGCAAAACGTCTTTTAAATGAAAATTCAATCTTCCAAAAACAAAAACACGGTTATCGTTGTCATTATCCTTATAATTACTGAAATAGACATTCAGTCCGGCACCTACGGAGATAAGCCCATTGAGTCCATAGTCATATGTTCCTGTGATTCCTGTTCCGTATCCCCATGCACTTAAACCGGCATTGATTTTCTGGTCTCCTTTTCCTGTCCAGGCCTGCGCGCTGGCTGTTGCTCCTGCAAAAATCAGCATCAGCATAAAAATCAATTTCTTCATAAAGTATTCTTTTATGTTATTGTTTAAAAAATTATTTGCAACAAAGATAGAACCGAAATCATCTTAAAATCGTATTTTTAGTGAAGTTTTTTAACATAGTTTATGAAAATCACAGGACTGAATTTAGATATTAGCTGGAAGAACAAAGAGCAGAATTTCAAACATATTGAAAAAGAGCTGCAACATCAGGAAGCAGATCTTTTCCTTCTGCCCGAAATGTTTTCGACAGGTTTTTGTATGGATGCTGCGGAAGTTGCAGACACACATCAGGAATCTCTTGATTTTCTAAAGAAAATGGCAAGAGAGAAAAATGCAGCGTTTTGCGGAAGTGCTCCGGTAGAAGAAAACGGTAAATTTTATAACAGAATGTATTTTGTTCATCCCGATAAAAAAGTTGATTTCTACGATAAACGGCATTTATTTTCTTTTTCCGGTGAGGATAAAGTGTACACGCCCGGAAATGAAAGAGTTATCGTAAATTATAAGGATTTCAGGATTTTGCTGCAGGTTTGCTACGATCTTAGGTTTCCTGTTTTTGCGAGAAATAATAATGATTATGATGCGATTTTATACGTTGCCAACTGGCCCGAGAAAAGAGTTGCGGCTTGGGAACATCTTTTGAAAGCAAGAGCAATTGAAAACTTATCTTTTGTTTTCGGACTCAACAGAATCGGAACGGATGGAAATGGCCTTTTTTATCAGGAAAGTTCACACTGTTTCTTTGCGGATGGAAAAGAAATTTCTCAAAAAGAAGGAAATCTTGTAACTGCGGAATTAAATTTAGAGGAATTAAAAGATTTCAGAAATCATTTTCAGTTTCTGAATGACCGAGATTCTTTTTCAATTGAATTATAAAATTGAGGCTAAGGTTGAGGTTCAGACTTAGAATCCTCAACCTTAGCCTTTCTTTTAAGTGTATTGTTGTAAAAGTTGTGTAAGCGTATTAACATCATGCACGCCGCTTTCTTTCCACAATAATTCTCCTTGTTTGAAAATGGCTAATGTAGGAACGCCACGCACGCCGTACTGAGAAGCTATTGCCGGATATTGGTCTACATCTACTTTAACGATTCTTGCACCTTCGCCTATGTTTTCTTTTACGGTGTTGAGAACCGAAGACTGTACTTTGCAGGGCTGACACCATGTTGCAAAAAAATCAATCAATACAGGTCTTTCGGATTCTATTATTTCCTGGAATTTTTGTGACATAATTTTATTTTTACAGTGTTTTAGACTGGCAAACGAAATCGGAAGTCGGAAGTTTTCCTGTTTTTTTAATTCCGTTAAAGCCTCCTTCTATTTCTGTGAAATTCCTGATTCCATGAGAATTAAGAATACTTGCTGCAATCATGCTTCTGTATCCGCCTGCGCAGTGAAGGAAAAAATGTTCGGAATCATCGATGGTATTTACCCAGTCGCTGATATTATCCAAAGGCCGATTGTAAGCATTATCAATATGCTCTGCAGAATATTCCGAGATTTTACGTACATCGATCACTTTTGAATCTTCGGTGAATTGCCCTGCAAATTCTTCAGGTGATATCCTTTTAATTTCATCGGTTTCTTTTCCGCTGCTTTTCCAGGCTTCAAAACCACCTTCCAAATATCCCAAAACATTGTCAAATCCAACTCTGCTAAGCCTTGTAATTACTTCTTCTTCAGTTCCTCCTTCAGCAATCAGCAACAATGGGTGTTTTACATCAACGACCAAGGCTCCAACCCATGGCGCGAAATCACCTTTGAGTCCGATATTTACAGAATTTGGAACAAATCCTTTATAGAATTCTCCAGCGCTTCTTGTATCTAAAATTAATGCGCCGGTTTCCTCTGCGTAAGCTTCAAAATCTTTCACAGGAATTGGAGTCAGTCCTTTATTCATTACGGTATCTAGACTTTCATAACCGCCTTTGTTCATGGCGACATTCATTCCGAAATATTTTGGAGGAGCAGTTAGCCCATCAAGAACTTCTCTTACAAAAGATTCTTTATCCGGCTGATTGAGTGCGTAATTTGTTCTTTTTTGATTTCCTAAGATATCCACCGTTTCTTTCTGCATGTTTTTTCCGCATGCAGAACCTGCTCCGTGAGCCGGATATACCGTAATGCTATCATCAAGAGGCATAATTTTATTATGCAGGCTATCGTATAAAATTCCGGCAAGATCTTCCTGACTCAGATTGGTAGCCTTCTGTGCAAGATCAGGTCTTCCCACATCTCCTAAGAATAATGTATCCCCGGTAAAAATGGCATTTTCCACACCGTTTTCGTCAATTAGAAGATAAGTTGTGCTTTCCATTGTGTGACCTGGCGTATGCAGAACTTTTATTTTTACTTTCCCCAACTCAAAAATCTGGTTATCCTTTGAAATAACAGCTTCAAATTCAGGTTGTGCAGTGGGTCCGTAAACGATTGGCGCTCCTGTTTTCTTACTTAAATCCAAATGTCCCGAAACAAAATCTGCATGAAAATGCGTTTCAAAAATATACTTTAACGTTACATTATCTTTTTCCAGGCGATCCAGATAAGGTTTTACCTCTCTCAAGGGATCAATGATTGCTGCTTCATTTTCTGATACGATATAATAAGCACCCTGAGCAAGACATCCTGTATATATTTGTTCGATTTTCATTATGCGGTTGTGACTATTTTAATGTTTAAGATACAAAAATCGTGTTTATTTTTTTAAAAAAAGCAAAATAAAAAAATCTGTATTGATAGAATAAATCTATAAAGCTCAGATATTCTCATTATCCATTTATAATACAAATAGTTCGGAATTTCGTGATACTAAGGTAAGTATATTTGTTAAAACTTGTAGTTCAAAATAAATTATGAAAAAAACTACTGACTCTATATTCTAAAAAATTTATATTTATGTAAAAAATGAAATGACAAATAAGACACAATTCATTGAAGAATTAAACAAAAAATATACGCCGAAAGGAGATCATATCATATTAGGAAAAGGAATGTTGGATGGAGAAGTCGTTCCCGAAGTAAACGTCACAATTCCTTTAAAAACCATTAACCGTCACGGACTTATCGCAGGTGCAACAGGTACGGGAAAAACGAAAACACTTCAGGTATTTGCAGAACAGCTTTCTCATGCCGGAATTCCTTCTTTGGTTTTGGATATCAAAGGTGATTTTTCAGGAATTGCCGAAGCAGGAAAAGAAAATCCCGCCATTCAGGAACGATATGCAAAAACGCTGCTTCCTTATAGCCCACAACCTTTTCCGGTAGAATTAATGACCATTTCCGGAGAAAGAGGAGTGAAATTAAGAGCCACAGTAACTGAATTCGGACCGGTTTTATTAAGTAAAATTTTACAGCTGAATGATACACAGCAAAGTATCATGGCGATTGTTTTCAAATATTGTGATGACAAAGGATTACCTTTGATTGATTTAAATGATCTTAAAAAAGTTCTTCAGTACGTTACGGAAAATCCCCAAGGAAAAGTAGAGCTTGCGGCAGATTACGGATCGATTACTTCTTCTTCATTAGGTGCGATTCTGAGATCAATCGTTGCGTTGGAGCAACAGGGGGCTTCAACATTTTTCGGAGAATTAAGCTTTGATGTGAATGACCTGCTACAAACAAGAGACGGAAAAGGAGTTATCAATATTTTAAGAGTTGCTGATATTCAAAGTAAGCCACAGTTGTTTTCTACTTTTATGCTTTCCCTTTTTGCTGAAATTTATATGACTTTTCCTGAAGAAGGCGATACCGGTAAACCGAAACTGGTTCTGTTTATTGATGAAGCACATCTGATTTTTGATGAGTCTTCCAAAGCATTGGTTTCTCAGATCGAAACAATGGTAAAACTGATCCGTTCAAAAGGAGTTGGTATTTATTTTATTACCCAGATACCGGGAGATGTTCCCGAAGCTATTCTTTCACAATTGGGTCTGAAAATTCAGCATGCACTGAGAGGCTTCACAGCAAAAGACAAAAAAGAAATTTCCAAGGCAGTCGAAAATTATCCCACAACAGAATTTTATGATGCTCCGACACTGATTCAGAATTTGGGAATCGGCGAAGCTTTTGTAACTGCTCTGGATGAAAAAGGAATTCCCACACCGCTGGTTCATACATTTTTAATTTCACCGGAGTCCAGAATGGATATTCTCAACGATGCGGAGATTTCGGAATTAACAGATAACTCGGCTTTAGTTGCGAAATACAAAAAAGTGATTGACAACGAATCAGCGTACGAAATTTTAGTACGAAGAATGGAGAAGGCCGCGGCTGAAGCACCTTCAAATCAAAAAACAAAACCTGTAAAAGAAGAACCCGGAATGTTCGAAAAAGTCTTGCAGAGCAAAGCGGGACGAACGTTTACAAGCACTTTAATGCGCGAAGGTGCGAAAGCAATCTTAGGAATGCTGGGCATTGGTGGCAGGAAAAGGTGATTCGAGATTATTAATTTGTAAAGCATAACATATTGTAGACAGTTTGAAACTGAATTTGTTAAAATTGACATAATTTTTCCTAATTTAGCAGGATTGTCTTAGGCGAAATTTCATGCTTTATGGCATAGGTTATGTTACGTTTAAAAGTAAAGTACAGCGTCTTTTAAAAGTTATGTTTTTCATCATTAAAAAATTAAGGTATATTCTTTAAACTCTAAGTTTGTGGTTTGAAATTCATATCGGAATTAAATATAAAAGCCTGTACATATAGTAAAATCAATTTAAAAGAAAGTTGTATAAAATTTAATGTATTCAATTATTGATATAGAAAGCAATGGTGCAGGTTACAGAAAAGAATGCATTATAGATATTGCTATTTACAGGTATGATGGTCAGAAGATCACAGACCAGTTTATTTCGCTTGTAAATCCTGAAAGCGATATTACACCTTTTGTTCAGAAACTCACCAACATTACGCCAAAAATGGTGAAAACGGCTCCTAAATTTCATGAAATTGCGCGCAGAATTGTAGAAATTACAAACAATACAACTTTAGTAGGACACAATATCGATTTCGACTACAGGATGCTTCGCCAGTCTTTTCAAAGGCTAGGATATGATTTCAAAATCAATACATTAGACACGATTCCTATTGCTAAAAAACTGATTCCTGATGAGGTAAGCTACTCGCTCGGAAAACTTGTAAAGTCTCTGGGAATTCCTCTTACCCATCATCACAGAGCGGATGGAGATGCCCGTGCCACGTTGGAATTATTTAAACTTTTAATTTCAAAGGATACTGAAAACGAAATTATTCAGAAGCAACATGAAGAAGCCAACGCGAAGACCTATATTAATAAAATTAAAGAACTGACGCAGGATCTTCCGAATGAAAAAGGCTTTGTTTATTTTCAGAATGAGGAAGGAAAGATTATTTTTTCCGATTACGTGCAAGACATCAATAAGTTTTCTAAAAAAGTTTTCAATTCTAAATCTAAAAGATGGGAAAGCATTCAACAGGCTGTCACACAGATCAATTATGAACTTACCGGAACAGATATTATTGCCAAACTCATCCTTAATTCAAAAGGAATCAGAAAAAAAGAAACGTTGCCTTTCGGTCTTTATCACAGACACAACAAATATATTGTAGAAAAAAATAAGCTGAATAAAACCGAAAAACCCATCCTGAAGTTCAGATCATTTACACAAGGGGTAAAAGCCGTTGAGTTTATCGGGAAAATAGATGAATATTCTGATATTGAGTTTTTTAAAAAGAAAATTGATTTCAAAAAACGAAATGAACTCTGGCTTGGACAGGGAAGAAAACTTGGCGAAAAACTATTTATCGTCATTGAAAACGGAAAGGTAATTTCTTATGGATTTTACGAGCTTTTCACTCAGATTCAGACACTGAGCAAAATTTCTAAACTGAAAATTGACCTGCAGTATCAGTCTGGAGATCTCATCAACGAATTGCAATTAGCTTTGCTTCGAAGTGATTTTGAGACATTACCGCTTCCAAAGTAATTTCATCCATTAATACTCAAATAGAATAATGAAAAATCGTGATCAAAATTCGTTTTGGAAACTTGGTATATTCTATTATAATAAAAAAGATAAACGTTTGTTTCCGCCTAAAAGAACAGGTTTAGGCTGGACGGTTAATTTTGCGAATCCTTTTTCTGTAACCCTATTTATATTGATTTTAATAGCGATTATTCTCATAACAAAGCGTTTCAGCACTAAGTAAAAAAACTTTTTTCATGCTTTTTTGAAGTTTTTTATTCTTTAAAATTAAAAATAAAAGAATAATGTTCTATCTATTTGATTTTAAATGGTAAAGAATTTCTTATTACCTTTGTACTTTCTTTATCAATACAAAAGAAATTTTTACTTAATTAATTATGAATCCAAAAGAATTACTAAAGATTGCCAATGAATTTGGTACACCGGTGTATGTTTACGATGCTGAATCGATCAAAACTCAATACGAAAAACTTACATCTTCTTTTCTTAAACACACTAAGTTCTTCTATGCTGCAAAGGCGTTGACCAACATCAACATCCTGAAGTATGTCAAGAACCTGGGTGCTTCTTTGGATTGTGTATCGATTAATGAAGTTAAACTTGGACTGAAAGCGGGATTTCCGAAAGAAAAAATATTGTTCACCCCGAATTGTGTCGATCTTGCAGAGATTGAAGAGGCGATGACCTTCGGAGTACATATTAATATTGATAACATTTCCATCCTGGAGCAGTTTGGGAATAAGTACGGAAACACTTATCCTATTTTGGTAAGAATCAACCCGCATATTTTTGCAGGAGGAAACTATAAAATTTCTACAGGCCATATCGACAGTAAGTTCGGGATTTCCATTCATCAGGTTCGCCATATCGAAAGAGTGATGAAATCTACCAACCTAAATGTTGAAGGACTTCATATGCATACAGGAAGTGAAATTAAAGACCCGGACGTGTTCCTTCAGGCGCTGGATATTATGCTGGAACTTTCTGAGCATTTCCCAAATTTAAAATATTTAGACATGGGAAGTGGTTTCAAAATTCCTTATCAGGATACCGAAGAAGAAACGGATGTAAAAACTTTAGGGCAAAAAGTAGAGAAAGTAATTTCTGAGTTTTCAAAATCTACCGGGAAAAAGTTTGAATTATGGTTTGAACCCGGGAAATTCCTTGTCGGAAAAAGCGGATATTTATTAGTGAAAGCCAATGTCATCAAGCAGACAACAGCAACGGTTTTTGTTGGGATAAATTCAGGATTCAATCATTTAATCCGACCGATGTTCTACGATTCTTACCACGTTATCGAAAATCTGTCCAACCCGAAAGGAGCGGAAAGAATTTACACGGTAGTCGGAAACATCTGTGAAACAGATACTTTCGCCTGGGACAGAAAACTGAACGAAGTGAGAGAGGGTGATATTTTGGCATTCCGTAATGCGGGAGCGTATGGTTTTGAAATGAGTTCTAATTTTAATTCCAGATTAAAACCCGCTGAAGTTCTTTTCCTTAACGGAAAAGCCCATCTTATAAGAAAAAGAGATGAATTTGAAGATCTTCTGAGAAATCAGATCGAAGTAATTTAACAATACAAGGCTCCGCATCATTTGCGGAGTTTTTTTATTAAATGAAGAAACTTTCCATTCAAATTCTTGTTATTCTTAGATTTTATTAATGGCATAATCTTTTCAGATAAAACTGTTGATCCTTTCCGGATTTCAAATTCACAAAAATAACATCAAAAAAATATTAATTATGGCTAAAAATATAGCAGAGCAAATTGTAGAAATGCTTGAAAATGCAAATGTAAAAAGAATTTATGCTGTTACCGGTGACAGTCTTAATCATTTGAATACAGCCGTTAAAAAAAGCAGCATCGAATGGATTCATGTGAGACACGAAGAAGCGGGAGCTTACGCCGCCGCCGCAGAAGCTGAACTTGACGGATTTGCAGTTTGCGCCGGAAGTTGCGGCCCTGGCCACGTACACCTCATCAACGGGGTTTACGAAGCTCATCGTTCTCACCTTCCTATGCTCGTAATTGCATCTACTATCCAAAGTGATGAAATGGGTATGGATTATTTTCAGGAAACCAATACGATAAAACTTTTTGACGATTGCAGCCATTATAATCAAATGATTACCCGTCCGGAGCAGGTTCAGCGAACAGTTCAGACGGCGATTCAGCATGCGATCTCGAAAAAAGGAGTCGCGGTAATCGGCCTTCCCGGTGATGTTTCAGAACTAGACGCAGAAGAAGCAACGACATCCAATAAAACTTTTAAAACCAATGCTATTTTACGTCCATCAGATGAAGAACTGCGCCAATTGGCAGACTTAATCAATGAAAGTAAAAAAGTGACAATCTACTGCGGTATAGGCGCTCAGCACGCCAATGCAGAAGTGGTAGAGCTTTCAAAATATTTAAAAGCACCGGTAGGATATTCTTTTCGTGGTAAAATGGCCATCCAGCCGAATAACCCTAATGAAGTCGGACTTACCGGCCTTTTGGGACTCCCTTCTGCATATCACGCGATGCATGAAGCCGATTTATTAATTCTCTTAGGAACAGATTTCCCTTATCAGAAATTCATGCCTGTTAAAAACAAAATTGTGCAGGTTGATGAAAGCCCGGAACGATTGGGAAGAAGAGCGAAGCTGGAAATGGGACTCGCAGGTGACGTAAAAGAAACCATTAAAGCATTATTGCCTTTACTAAATGAAAAAACCGATATTGATTTTCTTAAACAACAATTGGAATTTTATGAGAAGGTGAAGGAAAATCAGTTGACTTATGTAAAAGATCCGGGAACAGAAAATGCTATTCAGCCTGAATTTGTAACTTATACTTTGGACAAGCTGGCAAAAAAAGATTCCATTTTTACTGTAGATACAGGAATGTGCTGTGTTTGGGGCGCGAGATATATCACCGGAACAGACGAAAGGAAAATGCTGGGTTCATTCAATCACGGTTCTATGGCAAATGCGATGCCGATGGCCATTGGCGCATCCTTGGCCCATCCCGGAAGACAGGTAATTGCAATGTGCGGCGATGGCGGCCTGTCCATGCTTTTGGGAGATCTGGCGACTATATTTCAGTATAAGCTTCCTGTAAAAATCATTGTTTTCAACAACAGATCTTTAGGAATGGTAAAACTTGAAATGGAAGTTGGGGGTATGCCGGATAATGAAACCGATATGGTAAATCCCGATTTTGCAATGATTGCTCATGCCATGGGATACCCTGGCAAAAATGTTCATAAACCTGAAGAAGTAGAATCTGCGATCACAGAGTGTCTTGACTATAACGGTCCTTACCTGTTGAATATTTTTACGAATCCAAATGCACTGGCTTTACCACCTAAAATTGAACTCAATCAGGTAATGGGAATGACGAAATCAATGGCGCAGCTCATGCTCGGCGGGAAAATGGAAGAAGCATTAGATACTGTAAAAAGCAATTTTAAACACATTAAAGATATTTTGTAAAATAGGACTTCATATTTTACAGGAAGCTATTCTTTAAACGGGATAAATATTACCTTTGTTATAATAAATTTAACATTAAAAATTCTATGAAGGCTTTTGTATTTTTATCAATGCTTCTGGTCTCAAATTTTGTATTTGCTCAGTCTGATGTAGAGGACAGAGACGATAATTTTATTGCCGAAAACAATAAGAGTATTCTAAAGATAGATATTAAGGAACCTTTACTACAGGTTGCTGTTAAAAACTGTGACAATTTCAAAGCAGCTTCTTTTGAAGGCGGAGTTTCCGTTTATAAAGAAACTCTGAGAAAATATATGTATGTGTATCTCAATACTGATTTCTATGTGTTAAACGGCGATTTCACGTTTACCCTAACAATTGACCAAAACGGAAAGGTTATCAATATTGAAGGATCTCCTAAAGTTGCAAACAGTCAGATATTTTTCGACGACATGAAATACATTGTAAGGAGAATTAAAAAAAACTGGCTCCCTGCAACCTGTAACGGAAAACCTGTAATTTCCCAGATTAAAATAAAAATGAATTTATCTACCATCGCTACAGATATCTAGCAACTCTTTTAACCATGAAAAAATACATTGTAATGATGCCTTTATTAATGTTAAGTTATAAAGGCTTTTCTCAGACAACAACAGTTGTTGTTCAACAGAATACGGAGAACTATCAAAAAGCAGAATTTCCGGGTGGCGATGAGGCCTTTCAAAAAGAATTCATGAATATGGTACACGCCTATATCGATATTGCCTTATATGCAATTCAGGGACAGGTAACGTTCATTTTAAATATTGACACCAAAGGAAAAATCAATCAGATAGAGGTGCTTCCGAAATTTAAAGATAATGAAATGTTCATTGATGACATGAAATATGCTGCGAAGAAAGTAAAAGGCAAATGGAAGCCTGCTACCCGAAACGGAATTCCGGTAGATTCCAAATTTGTAATGAAGGTGAATTTTAGTAATAATGCGTACGATCATGATTAGAAAGTTTATAATTTGTCTATTTACAATTGTTTTCTCCTTTTTTCAATCACAGGTTTTAGATGAATATCCGGAAAAACAAGATTTTTATGAAGGAGGTTTGGTAAATTTTTACCGGGAAAGTCATGATTATTTAACGAAAAATAAAGTTAAAGACTGTGATTCAAAAGAAATTTATCAACCCCGATTTATCGTAACCAAAGAAGGCGGTATTAAATTGGTAAAAGATTCAGATACGGCAAATATTTCAAAAAACAAGTGTGCTTACGAAATCTCTATAAGCCTTTTAAAAAACCTGAAAAACTGGAAACCTGCGGAAGTAAAAGGACTAAAAATTGGTGCACTTACAGAATTCATTCTTTACCCAAAGGATGTAATGGGTAATTACAAGGAAGGATATAATGCCATGGAATTCATAATACCAGCCCAATATCCGGGAGGCTATGATAAGCTCGGAAAAGATTTCCATGATGAATTCATGACCTTATTTATGGATTATCATATTAACGGAAATATTAATCTGGAATTTTATGTTGATAAAGAGGGACATATTTCCAATCCCAGAATATACCCTGAAATACGTGACCGAAGTTTTAATATTGAATTTTTAAGAACGCTTTCAAGGCTTCATAAAGTATGGAAACCAGCTTTATATTCTAATATACCGATAAAACAAAGGGTGAATTATCCGATGCGTTTCTCAACGACTTTTTACGAAAGATAATCCTGCCATTCTGTCACAAGATTTTGTATCTTTGCAAATTAATTCAGATTTTTAAAGTTTAAAAACTCAATGTCAAAAACGTTGAACTTTAATTATTGAACCTTAAACAGATCATTGTGCAGGAAAAATATATAGACGAAACAAAACAAGGTGAAGCTTTTGCAATTGCCGAAAAGGACGGAAATTCTAAGAAATTATTTTTAGAAAGCTATGGCTGTCAGATGAATTTCTCTGACTCTGAAATTGTTGCATCCATTCTTAATGAACAAGGATACAATACCACTCTTAAAGCCGAAGAAGCTGATCTTATCCTTTTAAACACATGCTCTATCCGTGAAAAAGCTGAGCAGACCGTAAGAATGCGCCTTTCCCAATTTAAAAATCTTAAAAAAGAAAGACCGAACATGACGGTTGGAGTTCTCGGCTGTATGGCTGAAAGGCTGAAAACCAAATTCCTTGAAGAAGAGCAATTGGTTGATCTGGTTGTAGGACCTGATGCCTACAGAGATTTACCAAATCTTTTAAAAGAAACGGAAGACGGAAGAGATGCCATTAACGTTATTCTTTCAAAGGAAGAGACGTATGCAGACATCAATCCTGTTCGTTTAGGAGGAAACGGCGTTACTGCTTTCGTTACCATTACCAGAGGATGCGACAATATGTGTACATTCTGCGTCGTTCCTTTTACAAGAGGAAGAGAAAGAAGCCGCGATCCGCATTCTATTCTGCAAGAATGTAAAGATCTTTGGAACAGTGGTTATAAAGAAATTACGTTATTGGGACAGAACGTAGACTCTTACCTTTGGTACGGAGGCGGTCCCAAAAAAGATTTTGCCAAAGCATCCGAAATGCAGAAAGCAACCGCTGTAAATTTTGCACAATTACTTGATTTAGTGGCTAAGGCTGTTCCGGAAATGAGAATCCGTTTCTCAACTTCCAATCCTCAGGATATGAGTCTTGATGTATTTACAATGATGGCAAAGCACGATAATATCTGCAAATATGTTCACTTACCGGTGCAAAGCGGAAGCAACAATATGCTAGAAGCCATGAACAGACAACATACCCGTGAAGAGTATTTAGATTTAATTAAAAAAGCAAAAGAAATTGTTCCTGAAGTAGCATTTTCCCAAGATATGATTGTAGGTTTCTGTAACGAAACGGAAGAAGATCACCAAGATACTTTAAGCCTGATGAAAGAAGTGGAATATGACTATGGATATATGTTCGCCTATTCAGAAAGACCTGGAACTCCGGCTCATAAAAAAATGGAGGATAATATTCCGGCTGATGTGAAACAGAGACGTTTAGCGGAAGTAATTGCTTTACAGGGCGAATTGTCCAGAAAAAGAATGAAATCTTACGTTGGAAGAGTTCACCAGATTTTAATCGAAGGAACTTCCAAAAAGAACGAAAACCAATGGAAAGGAAGAAATTCGCAGAATGCCGTTTGTGTTTTTGATAAATTGGAAGGACAGAAAATTGGTGACATTGTGAACGTTTTTGTGTTTGACAACACACAGGGCACACTTTTAGGGGAAACTGTTTCAAAATAAACGATATCGGTGGATTTAACGAATGAACAACTTGTAAAAAATATTTCTGCATTGCTTGAAAATGCCAGGAATAAAGTTGTTGTTGCCGTTAATCAAACCATCGTTCTTACCTATTTTGAAATTGGAAGAATGATTGTGGAAGATGAACAGAATGGAGAAAACCGTGCAGAATATGGCAAGGCTGTTCTTAAAGATTTATCTTTACATCTTTCTGCTAGATTTGGGAAAGGTTTCTCAGTTGAAAACCTGGACAGAATGAGATTTTTTTACAAAACTTATTCAGAAGAAATTTCGTCAACAGTGTTGACGAATTCTCAAAACCAAATTTCGCACACACCATCTGCAAAATTCAATCTTTCCTGGTCGCATTATCTTAAATTGATGAGAATCAAAGATAATAATGAAAGAAAATTCTACGAAATAGAAAGCTATAAAAATAACTGGAGCTTACGCGAACTTCAACGGCAATATGATTCTGCTTTATATATAAGGCTGTCTTTAAGTAAAAATAAAGAAGAAATTCTTCAGCTTGCAGAAAAAGGTCAGATTATAGAAAAACCGAAAGATCTCATTAAAGATCCTTACGTGCTGGAATTTTTAGGATTGTCTGAAAAACCACATTATTCCGAAGGTGATCTCGAATCTGAATTAATCGATAAATTAGAGCATTTCCTTTTAGAATTGAGTAATGGCTTCACCTTTGTAGGAAGACAGCAAAGAATTTCTTTTGAAGAAAAACACTTTTATATTGATCTTGTTTTTTATAACAGGATTCTGAGATGTTCTGTTTTAATAGATTTAAAAATAGGTGAACTTAAACATCAGGATATCGGACAGATGCAGATGTACGTGAATTATTTCGACAGAGAAAAGCGTCTTGAAGGAGAAAATAAGACAATCGGAATTATTCTCTGTCAGGACAAAAGTGAAGCACTTGTGCAATATACTTTACCCGAGGATAATGATCAGATATTTGCAAGTAAATATTTTACGGTGTTGCCAAGCAAAGAAGATTTTATTAACATTTTAAACTCAGACAATGGAAAAACTTCATAAATATTGCCTAAGTGTATTGTTGGTAATAATCTGCAGTAATATCTCGGCGCAGGTAAACAGCGGAATTCTTGAAAACGAAGATTATAAACAATTATACGAGCTTTACAGCAAGATATTAAACCGCGATTGCAAAGCTTCCCAGGAATTCTGCAAAAATGAAAGCCCAAAACATCATTTTGCGATTCATGATAAGCGAAATGCAAATGACATTATTGGGAAAAATTTCCCTGAAAAACAGCATTCCCGTTTTTTCAACAATAAAAAAGGATCAAGCTTTTCTGAAAATGAGAAGTATTGTAAGCTTCTATTGAATTTTGAAAAAAACAGTAAAGAAAATCTCTTTGCCAAACTCTTATATTTTAAAGCTAAAGTTTCAAAAATCAGAAACAAAGATTATTTAAGTGTGATTTGATTATTAAAGAAGAAAATTCAGAAATTAATTTAATCATTCATTTAAACTTTTTACAGTAAAACGAAACTGTAGATAAAATAATCTAATACTTTATGAGTAACGAACTTCAAAATATAAAAAACCGTTTCGGAATTATCGGAAATTTTCCGGCTTTAAACCGTGCTTTGGAAAAAGCCATTCAGGTTGCACCGACAGACATCTCAGTCCTTGTAATCGGCGAGAGCGGTGTGGGAAAAGAATTTATCCCCAAAATTATCCATTCAGAATCCAAAAGAAAACATCAGCCTTATATTGTGGTAAACTGCGGAGCTATTCCGGAAGGAACCATAGATTCAGAATTGTTCGGGCATGAAAAGGGTGCATTTACAGGCGCTACTGCAACCCGAAAAGGATACTTCGAGGTGGCAGACGGAGGAACAATTTTCCTTGATGAGGTCGGAGAATTACCTTTGCAGACCCAGGTTCGCCTATTAAGAGTACTCGAAAGCGGCGAATTCATGAAAGTAGGTTCTTCACAGGTTCAGAAAACAAACGTGAGGATTGTCGCGGCCACCAATGTTAATATGATGAAGGCCATTCAGGACGGAAGATTCCGGGAAGACCTTTTTTATCGTTTAAATACTGTACAGATCGATATGCCGCCCCTGAGAGAAAGAAAAGGCGACATCCATCTGCTTTTCAGAAAGTTTGCTATTGATTTTGCCGAAAAATACAGGATGCCCGAACTGGAACTGGAGCCGGGAGCCGTACATTATATAGAAAACTATACTTTCCCGGGAAACGTGCGCCAGCTGAGAAATCTCGTTGAGCAAATGACTGTAGTGGAAAGACACAGAAAAGTTACGGTAGAAAAATTAGCAGAATATATTCCTATGGAGTCGCACCTTCCGATGGTGGTGAATGCTCCTAATAATCAGAAGCAAAACGATTTCGGCAGCGAAAGAGAAATTATGTACAAAATTCTCTTCGATATGAGAAACGATATTAATGATTTAAAATCCTTAACTTCGGAGTTGATTAAAAACCGTGAAAACACAGACCTCAGCAGCCATGAAAAAAATCTGATTAACAGAATTTACACCTCTGAAAATCAACAAAATGTGACTCCAAATTCTTTGCTGTTTTTCGAGAATAAAAATAATGATGTTCCGGTTGTCCAGAATCCTACCATTATTTCGGGACATGAAGACAGCTACGAAGATGTTGAAGATATTGAGATAGAAGAAAACAAACCTGAATCTTTATCTCTTCAAAATAACGAAAAAGACCTAATAATCAAAGCATTGGAAAAACACAAAGGAAGAAGGAACAGAGCAGCTGACGAATTGGGAATTTCACAGAGAACACTGTACAGAAAAATAAAACAATATAATTTAGAAGAATAAACTATTAACAATGAATTTTGATCTAATCACCAGCAAAGGCTATAATTTTAATATTGGAAAATACATTTCAGAAGGATTTGAAATTTTTAAAAAGGATATCGGAGGTTTCATTTTAGCAACACTATTGTCTATTGTAATGAGTATCATCCCATTTTGCGGAATACTCGCCATTGGAAACTTTTATAAAATCTGTAAAAAAGTAGATCGTGGAGAAAAAGTGCAGGCAGGAGATATATTTGATTTTACCGATTTTGTGGTATATTTAAAACTATTGGTACTTGTCTTCATCATTATTATGATTTTGATGATCCCAATACAAATAACATTAATTCCTATTTTTATTGCGGCATCACAGGATAATGAGCATATTGACGCTGCAACGTTGTTTGGAGGTATGGGAATCTGGTTTTTCCTGTATATTTTATTTTTAACAGCATTCTCGGTATCTCTTTTCTTTGTTCAGCCTCTTATTTCTCTATATAGAGTTCAGAGCGTGAGACAAGCTTATTCGCTTTCTTGGAAGATTGCCAAAAAGAATTTCTTGTTAATTTTCCTATTTACTATTATCGTGAGTATTATCTCACAATTAGGAATTATAGCGTGTGGTATCGGATTATTTTTCACCATTCCTTTGGGAATATGCATAAGATATGCAGCATATAAAGATGTCCTTGAGACACAAAATCAAAAAATTAGTTATGAATAAGATAAAAATTATCTTCGGATTCATCATTCTTTCATTGTTTCAGCAATGCTACAGCTTCACGGGATCATCTCTGAAGGATGAAAAAACCATTCAGATCAATGAATTCCCGAATAATGCAGCTTTGGTGAATCCTACATTATCGCAGCAGTTTTCAACCGACATTCAGAACAGGTTTTTACAGAGAACAACTTTAAAAGGAACAAAGCAAAATCCGGATATATTGGTAGAAGGTGAAATTACAGATTACTCGATTACACCAACAACCATAAGCTCTACAACCGTATCTACAAACACGGGAGGAACGGTGCAGGAATCTCAGAATAAATTAACAATCACCGTAAAAGTGCATTATGAAAATAAGCTCCATCCTGAACTAAGTTTCGACAGAACATATTCCGATGAAGCCGTTTTCAACAGTAATTTGTCGCAGTCTGAAATCGAAAGTTCTCAGGTTAAAATTGCGACCGATAGAATTATTAACAAGATATTTAACGATATTGTAGCGAATTGGTAAGATGAATCATAGAGTTTTAGAATTATTAAAGACCCCAAAAAGCATTCAGTCAGAGGATCTCAATCTTCTGAAAGAGGAAATTAATTCTTTTCCCTATATTCAGAATATCAGAGCATTATATTTGTATGGAGTGCATCTGTATGATAAAGATAATTATCAGAAAGTACTTTCAACCACGGCTGCTTATACCACAGATAAGAAAATTCTTTATCAGCTAATAAACGGTAAAATAGAACAGAAACCTAAACCAGAACAACAAACCGGAGTTCTAAAGGAAAAGGTAATTCCTGCAGAAAATCCGCTTCAGCTTTTACTGAAATCAAAAAGTTCGGCTTTTCCTTTGAAAAGAGAAGATACATTCGTTAAAGAAAAGGAATATGAACCCGTTCAGCCACAGCAAGCAAATATAGAGGAAAGTTTTGGAGTGCCCCCTACACCAAAGCCTGAGTTTAAAAACGTTTTTGTTAAAGGAGAACGCAACAGAATTTTATTTGAAGGAGAAGAAAATTTTCTGGATGATAAAAATGCAGAAACCATCGATCTGGAATCAACCTTGGAATCCGGTTCTATCATTACTCAGAAAGCTGAAAAAAGTGAACAGCCTGTTTTTATTGAAAAAAATGATATTCAGCAAGTTGAATCAACAGAAATTCAGGAAGAAAGCTTTACCCCTGAAACAATTATAGAGGAACAAAAAATAGTTTCTGAAACCGAAAAAGATGATATTCTTGAAAAATCTGAACTAAGTTTCCATGAAACAGAACCTTTTCTTCCGAATGTTCAGATTTCAGCAGATGAAGTTGAGAATAAGGATTATTCTTTAAATGAGGCAGAAGAAACGGCAGATTTTACTCCGGAAACCATCATTAACGAAGATGAAATTTCATCAGCAACGGAAGAAGAATCTGTTAGCGATGATTCCGAATTGAGTTTTCACGGCATGGAATCTTTCCTGCCTGAAGTAAAAATAAAGGCTAATAATTCCGAAGAAAAAGCACCGGAAATTCCTCAGTCAAACTTCAGTAAGCATGAAGATGAAATGCGCCGTCTTATTGAAGAAGTTGAGAGAAAGATGAAAGAAAAAGCGGCTTCAGAAAAAAATAAAAAACAAGATGAGCCGGAAGATATTGGTCATGATATAAGTTTTGCAGAAACCCAAAGTTTTGAAGTGAAACCTGCAGAATTAAATGCTGAAGATGAAACTAAAGAAATAAATCAGAAAATTGACCAACCGGAAATAAAGCTCAAAGATGAAGCGCCAGAAATTACTCCGGTACCCGAGCCTGAAGTAAATTCTACATGGAAGCCTATGTCATTTGAGACGAACCTTCCTGATGCTTTGCTCACTAAACCTGAAGAAATGACTCAACCTGAAATTGAGATGCCTTTAGTTGAAACAGTTCAGGAACAAGCTCAAGAAACTCATTCCGAAGCAAATACTTCTGATCCATTGCAGGAGAAAAATTCTGAAAATATAGAAACAGCAGAGAAAGGGCAGGAAGAAAACACAAATTCGGAAAAATCAGAAGAATCTAAAGAAGAAGTTCCTGTCATGAATGTTTCTTTCTTTGGTTCCGGGTGGTCAATTTCTCAATCTGAAAAAAAGGAAGAAATAAAGCAGGAAAATGAAGAAGAAAAATCTACCGAAACGATTGTAGTGAATACTGCTGAAAATAAAACATCAAGCTCTCTTGACAGTAATGTTCCGGGATTCATCAATACATGGCAGAGCTGGCTGAAAATTGACCGCTCAGAAGATGTTAAGAAGGAGAAAATAGAAGTCAAAAATAAGGTTATTGAAAGTTTTATTGAAAACAATCCTAAGATCAGCCAACTCAAGGAAGAAAGCAATTTCGTTGTAAAGGAAAAAGGGGACGATATTTCACACTTGATGACGGAAACCTTGGCTAATTTGTATTTTGAGCAAAAACTTTATACGAAAGCCATTAAAGCATTTGAAATTCTGATCAAAAAAACACCTGAGAAAAAAGAATACTTCGAGAACAGAATTCAGGAAATCAAAGATTTTAGAACGAAAGGATAAACCATTATGAACGTATTATCAATTACACCAATTCATATCATATCTTCAGGTTTGGCAATAATCGCATTGTATATTACAGCCTTTGCCATCTTATTTAAAAACAAATCGGGCATACTTCCTTATTTGGCGGTACTTATGATCCCTGTCATAGGTGTTTTGGGAATTATTGCAGGAAACTATACAAAGAAATAAAAAACGAGCGGAAAATAACTTCTGCTCGTTTTTTATTTCTTTTCAGGTTTTCTTCTGAGCCTGGCAAAGCCTTACAAACTGCTCTTCAACATCCTGATATTTTTGCGGCATTTCTGAAGATGCCCAGAAGAGCATTGTAAGTGTCTGATCTCCGAAAGCTTCTTTGAAAAGATCTTTATTCAGGCGGTAACACTCGCGCAAAAGTCTTTTCACTCGATTTCTGTGAACCGCTTTTTTAAAATATTTTTTAGATACTGAAACCGCAAATTTTGTTACTTCAACAGGTGTTGCCGGTTTATTTTTCAGGACAATAATTCGCAAATTCCCGATCGTTCTCCACTTACCTTTTTCAAAAAGTAAAGAGATCTCTGTATTTTTCTTGAGTTTTTCGGCTCTGGGATATTTGAAGTTTGTCATTTACAGTCTATAAATATAGTTTATTTTTTTGCCTAAGCACATTTCTTTTTGCACATGAAATAGCAATCAGCTTCGGAAATCTGTGGGAAAAATTTAATCCTGATTCAATAAATAATTGATAACCTCTGAAGCGGCATACAATCCGAAAATTGCAGGCATATAGCTTATCGTACCGTAAAAAGATCTTTTATAATTTGTACCATCGGTCATTTTCAGACTGTCTTCATCCTGAATATCATTAGCAAACACACAACGCACTCCTTTGTCTATTTTTTCTTTTTTAAGCCTTTTTCTTACCTGTCTTGCGAGATGGCAGTGTTCAGTTTTGCTGATATCGCGTACCATCACTTTACTCGGATCCGTCTTTCCGCCAGCTCCCATAGAGCTCACGATTTTTATTCTTCGTTTTTTCGCCGCAATAATGAGACATAGCTTCGGAGTAACACTGTCGATACAATCCAAAACATAATCGAATTTTGCAGAATTAAGCACTTCATCCATTCTTTCAGGATTGAGGAATTCATTGATTTTTATCAAATTAAGATCAGGATTAATATCCAGAAGTCTTTCTCCTACGACTTCTACTTTATGCTTTCCTACAGTTGAACGTAATGCAGGTAACTGCCTGTTGATATTCGTGATATCCACTGTGTCTCCATCCACGATTGTCATACTTCCGACTCCCGCTCTGGCAAGAAATTCTGCTGCAAAAGAACCGACACCTCCCAGTCCAACAACCAGAACTGTCGCTTTATTAAGCTTTTCCACTCCTTCTTCCTTGATGAGAAGTTCCGTTCTCTCCAACCATTTTTTATCCATTTTGTATTGTCTCTAAATTTTCAGCAATTTGTTTATTTAAAATTTCAAGTGAAATACCTTTCAGCTCAGCAACTTTTGTGTACAGTTCTTCGATATTAAAATCGTCGTTGTCTGTTTCCAGAAAAATTTTATCTAAAGGAACTATTTTCAACGTATTTTGCAAAAATACATTATACAAAACGGCTTTTCCAAAACTCAGGTAAAAATTATTTTTAAGTAAATCTTCAGCAATACGTTCTTTTTTATTAAAACCATGAATAATCATCGGCTGTTCCGCATATTTCTTACATGAAATCACTTCATAAAATTTTCTCACACAATGAATAATGATGGGCTTTTTGATTTCATTAGCGAGTTTTATCTGTCTTAAAAAGACTTCTTCCTGAATTTTCGGATCAATATCCACAAAAGAATCTAAGCCACATTCACCGACTGCAAAACAGTTTTTAAAGATCATGCTTTGTATCCATGAAAATTGCTTATCAATAGCATTTACATCAATATCTTTCGGATGAATTCCTATTGAGTATGGTGAATCCGGCGGAATCTGTTCAATATCCAAATTGTAAATTCCGTTTCTTACATACTTCTTATGATGATGAAAATCAAAAAAATCCATAGTCAAAAATACTATAAATTTAGATCTAATCTAAAATTCTTAAACGAACGTTTATAAATGTGTTAAAAATTCCCTAACTTTACTTAAAGTGCAGTTCATGAGAAAAAAATTTACAGAAAAACAGATACACATTTTAGATATTGCCGAAGAGTTAATTGCCAAAAAGGGTTATGAAGGAACGTCAGTGAGAGATATCTGCTCGAAAGCAAATATTAATGTCGCCATGATTTCTTATTATTTCGGTTCTAAAGAAAAAATGATGTCGTATCTCTATCAGTATCGCGTCCTGAAAACCAGAGAAAACTTTTCTGAATTTGCCGATACCATTAAAGATGGCAAACCGGAAATGCAGATGAAAGAAATTATTAAATATATTGTTTCTCAATTATTTAAATACAATTATTTTCACGGATTTGTCACCCAGGAACTTCGGCATACAGAAAATCTAAAGGATGAACTGATGGATTTTTACCAGCTTTTTGTTAAAAAACTTGACGAAGTCATCAAAAAAGGAGTGGCTTCGGGAGTATTTACCTTTACACCAAAACCAGAAGATATCCTTACGACCATTATCGGATCAACGCTTTTCGTAATACGCAACAGAAATTTCTATGAATTGTATGTTCCCAATAAAAATGAAGAAACATACGCCAAAGAAGCAGAAAAAAAAGTAAAAATGAATCTTTTAATGAGCGTTTTTGCAATTTTGGGATACGCTGCTGACTAAATTTACGTTAAATAATCATAAAAAAAAATCTATTGATAAAAAAGTTATATTTTTGCAAATTAGTAAATCGGCTGTATCATCCGAAAACTGTTGAATTTTTTATATGAAAAAATATATTTTAGGACTTTTTGCTGTAGCTGTTGTAGCATCATGCGTAAGCAAACAGGAAAGAGCAATGAAAAGTGCGGATAAAGACCTCATTTTAAAAACTGCCAATGAAAATTTTGCTAAAAAGAAGTGGAAAAATGCACTGGCACTTTATGACAGACTTACCAACTTGGTAGCAGGAACAGATGACGTTCCCACTGTAGGCTTTAATACAGCTTATGCTAACTATTATGATAAGAATTTCAGGCTGGCAGGAAATCAGTTCAAAAGTTTTGCGATAAACTTTCCAAAAGATCCCAGAGCAGAAGAAGCGGCTTATATGTCTGCTTTATGCTACTATGAAGGGTCTATGGATTATAACCTCGATCAGTCTACCACACAGTCGGCCATTAATGAGCTTCAGGACTTCCTGAATAACTATCCCACTTCTGAAAGATCCAAAAACATCAATACCCTGATTGATGAATTGTCTTACAAGCTTGAATTCAAAGCTTACGAAAATGCAAGACAATATTACAAAATGGCAGAATATAAAGCAGCTAACGTTGCTTTTGAAAATGTATTGGAAGATTTCCCAAGCACAAAACTCCGTCCGCAGATTTATGATTACATCGTGAAATCAAGATATGAGCTGGCAAACAAATCGGTTTATGATCTTAAAGACGAACGTATCGAAAGTGCATTATCTTTTACAAGACAGATTGAAAAAGAAATGCCAAATACCGATGTGGCGAAAACAGCAATGGATATCAGAGAAAAGCTTGAAAAAGAGAAAAAGGATTTTGCCGTTGTTAAAAAGCAGACTGAAGAGAGAATTGCCGTATTAACAGAAAGACAGAAAAAACTGGAGGCACAAAATGCAGAAAAGGCAAAAACCGAGCAGCAGATGAAAGATCAGGTGGATGCAGAGAAAAAAGCAACCCAGATTCGTAGAGATAGTGCCGCGATTAATACCCCTCCGCCGGCAGCGACTTTCAAAATTAAAAGATAATTCGTAAATTTGCGAACTAAATTAAAATTAATATTCTCAAAATGAGTGTAAAAGATACAAAAGCAGAAGTAAATACCATTACTTACGATAAGGATAAGATTGAAGACAAAGTAGGCTCAATCTACGAAGCGATTGTTATCATGGGAAAAAGAGCAGAACAGATCAACGCTGAAATCCGTACGGAACTTCACAATAAGCTTGACGAGTTTGCGGTTCACAATTCCACATTAGAAGAAGTTTTCGAAAACAGAGAGCAGATCGAAATCTCAAAACACTACGAAAAACTTCCGAAACCAACTTCTATTGCTATTGAAGAATGGCTGAACGGAGATGTGTACTTCAGAAAAACTGAAGAGAGAAAATAAAAATCAATGTGTTTTTTATATATAAAGGTCATAAAGGAAAATCTTTTCTTTATGACCTTTGTTGTTGAACAGGTTTGTAAGAAAAAATAAGTAATTTAGTATTCTTAAAATTAAAATTGAATGAATCTTTCCGGCAAAAAAATTCTCATCGCGATTTCCGGAGGAATTGCAGCATACAAAATTCACTTTCTAATCAGAGATTTTATTAAAAAAGGTGCTGAAGTACAAGCGATCATGACTCCTGATGCGGAAAATTTTGTAACCAAACTCAGTATTTCCACATTGTCTAAAAAGCCTGTTTATTCAGATTTTTACAGTGACAACGGAACGTGGAACAGTCATGTAGAAATGGCCTTATGGGCAGATGTAATGATTATTGCCCCGTGTACTGCAGGCACTTTATCGAAAATGGTTCATGGCATGTGTGATAATTTGGTCATCGCAACCTATATGTCTGCGAAATGTCCTGTTTTTATAGCTCCGGCAATGGATCTGGATATGTACGCACACCCTTCCACAAAACGAAACCTTGAGCTGGCAGAAAGTTTCGGACACATCATTATTCCCGCGGAAAATGGCGAACTCGCCAGTGGACTTGTGGGACAGGGAAGAATGTCTGAACCGGAAACAATTGCCAAAACCATTGAAGATTTTTTTAATTCAACTACTAAAAAAACACTGGAGGGAAAAACGGTTTTAATTACGGCCGGGCCAACGTATGAAGCCATCGACCCTGTGAGATTTATAGGAAATCATTCTTCAGGAAAAATGGGCTTTTCACTGGCAGAAGAAGCGTCAGAAAGAGGAGCGAAAGTGATTTTAATTTCGGGTCCTACTTCTCAAAAACTTCAAAATAAAAATATTGAACTTCATAAAGTAACTTCCGCAAAAGAAATGCTGCATAAGGTTTTTGAATTTTACGACATGGCAGACATAGGAATTGCCAGTGCCGCCGTTGCAGATTATGCGCCTAAGGAAGTCGCAACAGAAAAGATCAAAAAAAATGATGATAACTTAACGATTGAATTAGTTAAAAATCCGGATATTCTTAAAACGATGGGTGATAAGAAAACCCATCAGTTCCTAGTAGGTTTCGCACTGGAAACTCAGAATGAAGAAGAAAATGCCAAGGGAAAATTAGAAAAGAAAAATCTGGATATGATTGTCCTGAATTCTCTTCGCGACGAAGGTGCCGGTTTTAAAAATGACACCAATAAAATAAAAATATTTACCCAAACGGAAAAGAAAGAGTTTGAGCTGAAATCCAAGGATGATGTTGCTAAAGATATTCTGGATTTCGTTGAATCTCAACTTTTAAAATAATTTTAATAAATTTCCGTTCTCAATCTTTACTAGAAAATGAAAAAATTAATAAGCATATTTTTACTTCTGTTTTTGTGTAATCTCAGTTTTTCGCAGGAGCTGCTGGCAACAGTGCAGGTGAATTCCCAACAGTTGGGAGGAAGTAACCAGTCTGCGTACAAAGCTTTGGAGAAAAGCCTGAGAGATTTCATCAATAATACCAGCTGGACAGGTAAGAGGCTCCAGAATTTTGAAAAGATAAAATCAAATTTTGCGATTGTTATCAGCGAAAGAGATGGAAATCGTTTCAGGGGGAGTATTGTTGTGCAGGCTGTTCGTCCTGTTTTTAACACAACCTATGAATCTCCTCTGATAAATCTTCAGGATCAGCGGTTTTCTTTTGATTATGTAGAAAATGAAAACCTTATCTTCAACGAAAGACAGTTCTCAGGAAAAAATTTAATTGATGTTATCAGTTTCTATGTATATCTTATTCTAGGTGTTGATGCCGACAGTTTCCAATCGATGGCAGGCACGCAATGGTTTCAGAAAGCCCAGCAGATCGCCCAAAACGGAGAATCGCAGAATACATATGATGGCTGGAAACAGATCAATGAGCCCAGAAGCCGCTCTATTTTAATCAAAGAAATCTTGAGCCCGAACTGGAGTCAACTACGCGCAACAAGCTATTCTTATCACAGAGCTGGACTGGATAACCTCTTTAATCAGGATCAGACCGCAGCTAAGAAAGTGATTTTTGATGCTCTCATGCAGCTCAAACAATACGAGAACAGTTTTCAGCAAGCCTACTATTTCAACCTCTTTATGGATACGAAAGCCGATGAGATATTCAATATTTTCAATTCCGGGAATAACGGAGGTATTGTTTTGGGAGATTTAAAAAATCTGATGACCATCATTTCTCCTAAAAGTACAGAATCACGATGGAACAAATGGAAATAGAAGTCTCCACTTGAATTCTGAAATCTAAAGTTCTATATTTGCAATAGCTAAAATAATCGCTATTATCAATGCTTTCGAGAATTTATATTAAAAATTTCGCCCTGATCGATACGCTTGAAGTATCTCTTCACAACGGTTTGCAGGTAATCACCGGGGAAACGGGTGCCGGAAAGTCTATTATTCTGGGTGCCTTGCGGCTGATTCTTGGAGAAAGAGCAGATGCAAAATCCATCTCAAAAGCAGAAGAAAAAAGCATCGTTGAAACAGAATTTTCGCTCAATAATCAGTTTAAAAAATTCTTTATTGAAAACGATCTTGATTATGAACATCAGACAATCATCCGGAGAGAAATTTTACCTTCCGGAAAGTCAAGGGCATTTATTAATGATGTTCCGGTCACATTGGATATTCTAAAAGAATTGTCTTCCCAACTGATAGACATTCATTCTCAGTTTGAAACTTCCAATCTGTTTACTTCGGAATATCAGTTTAAAATCATCGACGGGCTTTCTGATAACAAACAGATCATCAACGATTATCAACACGAATTTTCTGATTTCCAAAGTTTAAAGATTCAACTTAAAAAACTACAGACACAGCTTTCGGAAGCTAATAAAGAAAGTGATTATAAAACTTTTTTATTAAATGAACTTGAAGAACTTTATCTTGATAATGTCGATTATGAAGAACTTCAGAACCAACTTTCTATTCAGGAAAACGCTGAAATGATTTCCGATAATCTTGCTCAGGTATTATCCAGATTTCATCAGGAAGAAGTCGGGATCTTATCTTTTTTTAATGAAGCCAAAAATAAACTCTCCAAAATTGCGGAAGTCTCCGGCAGTTTTTCTGAACTCAATGAAAGACTGGAAACTTCTTTTGTTGAATTAAAAGACATTATTTCCGAACTTGAAGATGAAGCCGAGAAAATAGAGATCAATCCGGAAAACTTAGCATTGCTTGCTGAATTGAATAACAGAATCAATTCTCTCTTCGTAAAACATAATGTTTCCGATATAGCTGAATTAAGGCAGATCAGGGATCAACTGGCTGGCGAACAAAAAGGTGCTTCTGATTTAGAAGCACAAATTGCTGATATCACGGAGAACATTTCCGGAAAAGAAAAAACGTTGCAGAACCTTGCCGATAAACTTTCAAAAAACAGAAAGAAAAACGTTCCTGTATTTATAAAAAAAGCAGAAGAATTATTGAAAAAACTTGGTCTTGAAAAAGCCAGGGTTGATATTGAATTGCAAAACTCAACTGAATTCAATCAGTTTGGAAAAGAGAACATCCAACTATTGTTTCAGGCGAATTCCGGATTTCCTTTAAAACCAATTCAGACAGCCATTTCAGGGGGTGAAAGATCCAGGGTTATGTTGGCTGTAAAGAAGATTATTGCCGAAAGTGATGAACTTCCAACATTGATTTTAGACGAAATCGATACCGGAGTTTCCGGAAAAGTGGCCGAAGAAATCGGAAACCTGATGCGCGAAATGTCTGCCGATATGCAATTGATCGTCATTTCTCATCTCGCACAGGTAGCGGCAAAAGGTAATAACAATTATAAAGTCGTGAAACAGGATGTTGCCGGAAGAACGCAATCTACCATTGTTCCACTTAATGATAAAGAGAAACTCAACGAAATTGCCCAGCTTCTTTCGGGAAGCAAAATTACAGAAGCAGCTTTGGCGCAGGCTAAAGAATTGATAGGGTAGGTTTTAACGAAATAAACGATAACAGACTTCTGGATTTTCAGAGGTCTTTTTTATTTGGGTATCTATTTAACATAAAAATAAAGCTATTTTTCATTTCAAAAAAATGATTACTTTTGATTTATAATTTTAACGAAACAAGCGTAAGCTATCAATTTGGAACAAAGAAAACTGCGAATCTTCTTAAAAGACCAAATTTTGATAGACTTACGCCCGTGTACTATAACTGGCACGGGCGAAGTCTTTCTTGGTCTTTGGGTTCTTCGCAGTACCTCTTTGTCAGATCGGCTTTTGCTCCGTGCCTTTTGCATTCATTCTATATCCCAATAAATTTTTGTCTAAGGCTTTTTATTAAAATTAATACGACAGTTTTGTCGCACTGCAAATTTATTTTTGTAAATAAGAAAAAATATTTAATTAAAAAAAATCTAAAAGCGATGAAAATATTGAATAGGTCGGGATAAAATAATCCGTAAGAAAAAAAATAAAAATATAGGATTTTCCCTATCTTGAAATATCAAAAAAAATTATAATTTAACACTCGAAAAAAAATTAATAACAAATGAAAAAAAGTTATTTTATAATGCTTATGGGATTAATCTTATTTATGTTCAGCTGCCGAACAGAAGATGCCTCATCCGACAGTTTTTCTTCTGAAAATCAAAAAGAAAAAGCGAAGGTTTACCTCATGAAGGACGTTCCTGCTTTTAAAAATTTTCTAGAAACGAAAATAAACTCGTCCAATTACTTTTCAAAATCCAATTCTTACGCTGCATTGCTTTTTGATAATCAACCGGTAGATGTTGTAAAGAAAGGCAACAAAACATCTTACAGTACTTTTACTAAAAAAGATGATATTGTTTATGAGATACTGGTGTACACTACAGGAGAAAAGGAATCATTCTTTATAGCACAGTATATTTCTAGCACACCAATTCCTTATCTGGATCTTACAACCTTTTCTGGTGTTGTACATTATAAGTCTTACGACGGAGAACTTATATCTAGTCTTTCTTTCGAGAACGGGATTGCAAAAACAGCCGCTAAGAATGCTGCTAAGACAGCAATTGGCTGTTATACAGTAATTACTACACCAGTCTCCTGTATAGAAGGTTTGCATTTTCCGGGAAAACCCTGTGCTTATGCAGGAACAATTAATGCTGCTTATTACGATACACAAATTATTAACAGTTGTTTTCAGGATGAATTTTATAATGAAATAGGAAATGGTGGAAGCTACGGACCGGATGGAGGTGCAGGAAGCAATCCTGCTTATAGTCTTCCCGCACCCAGTGCTATTAATTATATGCTTACACAGATCGGTATGCAGAGCTTAAATACACAGCAGTTTTCTTATCTGCAAAATCATTTGATGGAAGCAGACAATTTAAGAGCTTATTTCTTGACGAACCAAAATGTGGATACTGCTAATTTTATGTATTGGGGAATTAATTTTTTTATTCAAAATCCTTCAACAACTTGGGAGCAGTTTGAATATCTCATGTATAATAAAACAATATATGAAACTTCATTAGGAGATGATGACAATAACACTACGGGAGGGTATGATACTGCGGTTTATGATAATTTTGACCCATTACAACAAAATTGGCCTACAATTCCTAGTATAATACCTATTGGTAGTTTCATTGGATGGGGATATCCCGGAATCAAAAGAAATTGTATGGATTATGCGAAGGCACAAATTGCAATAAAAGGATTTCAAATATCTAACTATGGTGCACCAGGACAAACGTACCAAATTTATAGAGAACAAACTGGAGTTAATCAATCTAATTTAATTGCAGGACTAAGTTATCTAAAATATGCTTTGTCAAATAATATCCCTGTTATTGTTGGTGTACATGATGCTCCCGGACACCCTGGTAATGCTGATCAAACTACTGATCATTTTATAGTTATAGTAGGTATGGGATCCGATAATTCTGGTAAATACTTTACATTTTATGATAACGCATCAGGAAGTGCAAGTTTAGGAGCCAATCCAAATAATAAACTTTATTATAATCAAGCTACAGGTATAATCTCAGGAACTTCCGCGACTCCATATGCAAACGGATTAATTTATATCTTAACACAAATTAGAAAAAGCAAATTGAAATGAGAAAGTGTTTAATTAAAATATTGGTAATTAGTGGCATCATATTGCTCCAAGGCTGTAAAGTTCAGTATTCAGATTTAAGTGTTTTGCAATTAAAAGTACAAGATATAGGTAAAGTATGCTTAAATAGTGATGAAAAATCCAATTTAAGTAAAATATCAAATATCAAAAGAAAATATTTTACTTCTGCAATTTACACTACAGTTGATGGTAAAAACATATGCTTTCCAATTAATGATAAGACTTTTGACTATAATTATTATAAGCTAAATGAAGACAACATACATACAAAAGAGATAAAAATATTTTATAAAATATTCAATGTAAATAATAAAGAAATAAAAGTTGTTTACAAAATTAATGAATGATAGTAGTATATCTTATTAAAGCCAAGTACAATAATGTCAATGGAAATACAATTAGTATTTCTTGGGCTGAAGAATAAAAAATGATTTATATATAATACTTATAGAAACAAATGAAATAAGTCCTTGAATTGGATTAATTAAATGACAAATAATTATAATAAATATATTTTTTGTATAAGATTTTTAAGAAAAAAAGTAAAAACTCAGACCGCAGAAATCTCTGCGGTTTTGTTTTTCTATCCATATAAATTCAATTTCTGTAACATTTTTATCCTTATATTGACTAATGTAAAAAAGATAACTATGTTTTTAAAATTTCTAAGGTTAGAAATCAAAAGTTTTTTTCGAGGCAGTTCATTAGGAATCAATCTGGCGATGAAGATTCTTCGCTTTATTGGAATTCTTTACTTTATGGTGTGTCTTGTGGGTGGTGCGTTCGGTGCTTTTTTCTACATCCAGGAAGAAATACATCAGGATCCGCTGAAAGTTGTTTCCAGGTTTTTAATTGTGGCTTGGGTAGTTGATCTGATCTTTAAATACATCTGGCAGGAAATGCCCACTCAGAATATAAAACCCTTTCTGACACTTAATATTTCTAAGAAGACATTGGTCAACTACATGTTTGTCAAGACTTTCTTATCAGCTTTCAGTTGGCTGAATTCCCTATTTTTTGTTACTTTTTCCATTATTGCGATTTTTAACGGATATGATGCCATCGGTGTTATCGCCTGGTTCTTCGGAATTTCCTTATTATTTTACCTGAATAATTTTATCAATATTCTTTTTAACGATAAAGAAACGGTAGCTATTGTTGTAGGAAGTGTTATTGCAGTGATTGCAGGCCTTACTTATTATAACGTTATTCCTGCGCTGGAATATTCTGAAAAAATCTTCTATAGTTTTTATGACAGTCCTTATTTTGCGATTATTCCGGCTATCCTTTTCCTCGGCTTATGGAAAATTTGTTATCACCATATCCGGAACGTATTCTATCTGGATGAAGGACTTGAAGCAAAGAAAACCGTTGGAAAAACCGAAAATATCGCTTTCCTTAATAAATACGGTGCCATCGGAACATTCATTAACAATGATATTAAAATGTTGAAGAGAAATAAGGTTACCAAAGGAATTCTCTGGGGAAGCCTTTTATTTCTTTTCTATGGAATGCTGATGTTTACTTCATCTATCTATAAAACGCCCGCTATGATGATGTTTATGGGACTTTTTGTAACGGGAGGATTTCAGTTTCTGTTCGGGCAAAGAGTGCCTGCGTTCGACAGCTCATATTATCCGTTGATGATGACGCTGAATGTACCCTATAAAGAATATCTGAAGGCAAAATGGTGGCTCATGAATATTGTAACCGCTGCTTCAATGATACTTGCAATCTGCTATGCTTATTTCGGCTGGGAAATGTACCTTACTTTTTTTGCGGCAGGAATTTATAATATTGGGGTGAATTCACAGTTTACCCTTTGGTCGGGAGCGTTTAATAAAATGCAGATCGACCTTAATTCTAAAGAGAAAAGATTCGGACAAAAAAACAGCTTCAATCTGAAATCCATGCTTTTATTGATTCCTAAAATGTTTTTGCCAATGGCTGTTTTTGGAATTGTACAGCATTTCTATGGAATTGAAGCAGGCGTTGTAAGTGTAGCCATTTTAGGCCTCTTGGGATTTTTCATGAGGGAGAAAATATTCAATATCATCGTAAAACATTATAAAGTAGAAAAATACAGTACACTGGAAGCATTCAAAAACAAAGACTAATATGATTACAATACATAACTTATCAAAGACCTACGGAAAAGCAACCGTTTTAAACATAGAAAACCTTGAAATTCCCAATGGCGAAACCTTCGGGTTGGTAGGAAACAATGGAGCAGGAAAAACCACCTTATTCAGCCTGATGCTGGATCTTATTCAGGCCACAACAGGATATGTAAGCATCGACGGAATCAAAGTAAACGAATCTGAAGCCTGGAAAAACAAAGTTTCTGCTTTTGTAGACGACTCTTTCCTTATCGGCTATTTGACTCCTGAAGAATATTTCTACTTTATTGGCGAACTGAGAGGGCAGAATAAAGCTTCTGTAGACGAGTTTTTAAAGCAATTTCATGATCTTTTTAATGGGGAAATATTAAATTCCGGAAAATATGTACGCGACCTCTCGAAAGGAAATCAGAAAAAAGTAGGAATAGTAGGAGCAATTTTAGGCAATCCCGAGATTATCATTCTGGATGAACCTTTTGCCAACCTGGATCCATCAACGCAAATTAAACTGAAAAATCTTATTAAAGAACTTTCAAAACAGGACGGTGTGACATTCCTGATCTCAAGCCATGATCTTTCGCATACAACAGAAGTATGCAACCGGATTGTTGTTGTGAATAAGGGACAACTCGTGAAAGATATCCAGACCAACCCTGAGACACTGAGAGAATTGGAGCAGTATTTTGCAGATCAGATTTCGAAGCCTGTGGAAAATATTTAATATATCATAAAGATATTAATAAAAAGTCCTCTTTCACTGGCTGAAAGAGGACTTTATTATTTAAAGTAAAATATAATTAAAACTCAATATTCGGTTTCCAATCGACCGCCGCTCTGATGAATGCTTCTGCATTTTCAACAGGAATATTCGGTAAAATTCCGTGGCCAAGATTGGCAATATATCGGTCTTTCCCGAAACGGTTAATCATTTCAGTCACCATTTTTTTGATCGTTTCAGGTGTTGAATGCAATCTTGCAGGATCAAAATTTCCCTGAAGAGTCATCGTATGGTTAGTAAGCGTTCTTGCAAACTCCGGAGTGATCGTCCAGTCCACACCTAATGCCGAAACAGGAGATTGCGCCATGTCTTCCAAAGCAAACCAGCATCCTTTTCCAAAAACCACAACGTGAGTTAAAGGACTTAATGCTTCAACAATCTGGTTAATATATTTCCAAGAAAATTCCTGATAATCTGCAGGAGAAAGCATTCCGCCCCACGAATCGAAAACCTGAACAGCAGAAACGCCTTTTTCAACTTTTCTTTTTAAATAAGCAATCGTCGTATCCGTGATCTTCTGAAGAAGAAGATGTGCTGCTTCCGGCTGTTGGAAACAGAAAGATTTAGCAATATCAAAAGCCTTACTTCCTTTTCCTTCCACACAATAGCAAAGGATCGTCCATGGAGAACCGGCAAAACCGATCAGTGGAATTTCATTGTTTAATTTCTGTAAGGTAAGCTCAATTGCATCAAAAACGTATCCTAAAGTATCATTTACATCCGGAACCACAACTTGCTGAACCTGTTCCATCGTTCTGATAGGAGTATCTAGCCACGGCCCTACGGATTCTTTCATTTTAAAATCAATTCCCATTGCCTGCGGAACCACAAGAATGTCTGAAAAAAGAATAGCTGCATCCAGCGGAAATCTTCTGATTGGCTGCACAGTAATCTCAGAAGCAAGCTCAGGAGTCTGACACCTTGTGAAGAAATCGTATTTGTCGCGAAGGGCAATAAATTCCGGCAGATATCTTCCGGCCTGTCTCATCATCCACACCGGAGGTCTTTCTACGGTTTCCCCGCGAAGCGCTTTTAAATATAGGTCGTTTTTAATCATAATCAATTAAATATCATTGTCGCCAATGAACAATTATATATCAGTCTTTGTTTAAAACTTCTTTTCGAATCAGTTTAAGAACGGATAGAAGATTGTTTTCTTCCGAGGTTAAAACTTTTTCTGAAGTGTATTTTCTAAGTTCCCGGGAAGTTGTTTCGCCAATGGATATCAAAGTCAAGCCTTCCAGAGAATTATGCTTTGCAAAACTACGAACTCCGCTCGGACTAAAAAAAACGGCAGCATGATATTTTTCATTTATCTGCGGATTAATTTCTTCAGTATGGTAGACGGTAACTTTTTTGTATTTAATATTTTGCAGCGGAAGGTCGTTGTCGAGAATATTTATAGCAAGGTTTCCGCAAAAGTGCAGAAAGCTTTCATGCTGGCATTTTCCGGTGATAAATTTTGCGAGTGTGTCTGCATTTTTAAGCACTTTGAAAGTTCCGAACCCATTTTTGCGTACTTCTTTTTTTGTTTTTTCGCCGACACAGTAGATTTTGTTATAATTTTTTTCTGTGAAATCTTCATTGGGACTGAATCCGTTTTGAAAAAATGAATTCACACCATTAATACTGGTAAAAATCAATGATTTATCTTTTAGATCAAAAGGTTTTAGCTTTACTGTTTTTGTTCTGATTACCTCAACACAATCAACCGGAATATCGTATCCCAATTCTCTGGATATAATAGTACGGTCTATATTTTTGGTAAATAAGATTTTCATTTATTGTGGGTTTTTAGGCCGTAAGCCTGGTGAGAAAGTTTAGAAATGATCTTTAATCTCTGCCATCAGCTCTTTTCCTCCATTCTCAAGAACTGCTTTCGCAAATTTTTCTCCGAAGTTTTCTTCTTCGTTGTAGATAAAATTTTCATCTGTAGCAATACAGTTTTTACCATCCAGAGAGCAAAGAGCAGCTTTAAAACGGATCTGATCCTCAAAAACTTCAGCAAAGGCACCGATTGGTGCGGTACAACCTCCTTCCAGTGTATTCAGAAAGTTTCTTTCCATTTCTACACAGATCTGAGTACGCTCATGGTTGATTGAACTGAGGATTTCGTTAATTTCTTTTTTCTCAGAATGGCCTGCTACTGCAATAACACCTTGTGACGGTGCTGGAATCATGAAAGGAATCATCTCATAATCGATATCCATTTTCATTCTTTTGAGTCCGGCTAAAGACAGAATGGTTGCATCAAAATCCCCTTCTTCCAGTTTCTTTAATCTTGTCTGAATATTTCCACGAATATCTGAAAACTCGGCATCAGGAAAATTTTTAAGCCAGAAAGCCCTTCTCCTCAAACTGCTTGTGGCAAGTTTAAGCTCATGAAATTCTTTATGTTTTGCAGATTCTTTTCTTATTAAAACGTCCTGAGGATAATCTCTTTCCAGATAAGCTACGATCTCAAGGTTTTCCGGAAGATTGGTTGGTACGTCTTTCAGAGAGTGTACAGCAATATCAATTTCGTCATTTAATAATGCAATATCAAGATCTCGTGTAAAAACGCCTGTAATTCCTAATGAATAAAGTGGCTGTGTAAGATTTTTATCGCCGGAAGATACAATAGGAACAATTTCCGTTAAATAATTGTTGTTTTGAAGATGCCTCGCAACTTCTCTCGCCTGCCAAAGTGCAAGTGCGGAATTTCTGGTTCCGATTCTAATGCTTTTCATTAAATTCGTTGTTTGGTTGTTCAACTAATATTTCGTGCATTAATTTACTAATTTCTTCGGCTTTTAACGGATTATCGATGATATATTTTGCAAAACGATTGGTAATTTTCTGAATCATCTTGTCAGAAAGTTCCATATCCGTGATGTTTATATATTTATTTTTTTTGTAAAAATTATGCATTTCATTGCGCTCCATATTCTTTAAAACCGCTTTGAAATGATGAATATTTGGTGCCAGCTTTCTCTTTTTCTCCCATTCCAGAAAGTCTTTCATCAGTTCCTTAATGATCTGTTCAGCTTTTGGAATTTCTTTCTCTCTTTGCTGAATGGTTTCCTGAATCTGTTTTGAAAGTTCATCAACATCAATTAAAGTTACATTTTTATTCTCTGTAACATCTTTATCAACATTGTTCGGAATCGAAAGGTCGATCACCAGCGTTTCTTTTCCGTTCGGAAAATGAGATTTGTTAACGATAGGATGTCTGGCTCCCGTGGCTACAATCAGAATATCAGTCTGTTTCAGTTCATAATCGAATTCAGCATAATCGATATGAGGAATCTGATATTTTTCAGAAATTTTTTCGGCAGTTTCCTGTGTTCTGTTGGCGATTTTAATTTTTGGCTGATAGACGTGTTTTACAAGGTTCTCCACTGTATTTTGTCCTATTTCGCCCACCCCGAGAAGAAGAATATTCTTTTCCGTAAGTCTTTTCTGATTGTTTAAAATATAATGAACCGCCGCATAAGAAACCGAAGCCGCACCGTTGGATATTCCTGTTTCATTTTTGATTCTCTTAGAAATCTGAATGGCTGCATTAATGGCTCTTTCCAGATAAGGATTAGAATTCTGTCTTTCTTTTCTGAACCTGCTGTATGCTTTTTTAATCTGTCCGATAATTTCAAAATCCCCGATAATCTGGCTTTCCAGTCCCGCCGCTACCCTGAAAAGATGAATTAAAGCTTCTTCTTTGGTAAGGATATTGGCAAATTGAAGAAAATCCATCAGATTTACCCCGATTGTTTTGCAGTATTCTTCTGCAACCAAAAGGTAGTTGGGAGAAGTGGTATAAATCTCGGTCCTGTTACAGGTAGAAACAACAAATGCATCCCCTAAATCTTCATTATGAATCCGGGTGACAAAATTTTTGATATTTTCATCAAAAAATGCAAATTTCCCCCTCGTTTCTACATCGGCTTTCTCAAAACTGATGGAAAGTACAGCAAAATTAGATGTCTGATGTATGTTTGAATACTGTAACATAAGCGGGGCAAATTTACGTTTTTTTTGATAAATCGTTTTCTGAAAATGTATATGATAATTATCGTAAAAAACTATTTTGGGTTTATTCTAAATAATAAATTTATTCATTAAAAAAACATGGTTGAAATCTTATCATTCAAACTATTTAATGTTAAAAAATTAGGATTTATTTTTTAATTTTAAATCTTTCACAGCCCTGTTTGGAAGAAACATTCATTGATAATCCTTTTGTGGTCAGTATGCATCTTAAATCTGGTTGAAATCGGGGTCTGTAAATACTTAAACTGAAAGTTAATAGGTGATTACAAATTTTAATAAAATTTTAACCAAATTATCTTCACACGAAATTTCTTTGCACGTCTTAAATTTATATCTTTGTAACTCTTTAAAAAATCAGAAGTAAAAGTATGAGTTTATTCGATATGTTTACGCAAGAGATTGCGATAGACCTTGGTACCGCCAATACCCTTATCATCCATAATAATAAAATTGTTATAGATCAGCCTTCGATTGTTGCGATAGAACGTTCTACAGGCAGACCGATTGCCGTGGGTGAACAGGCAAAACATATGCAGGGTAAAACTCACGAGGATATCAAAACAATCCGCCCTTTGAAAGATGGGGTGATTGCCGATTTCCATGCTTCTGAACACATGATTAAGGAATTTATCAAAAAAATTCCGGGAATTAAAGGTAAATTCATTCAGCCGGCATTGAGAATCGTGATCTGTATTCCTTCCGGAATCACAGAGGTTGAAAAAAGAGCGGTAAGAGATTCGGCTCAAAAAGTAAACGCCAAAGAAGTACGTTTGATTTACGAACCAATGGCTGCCGCTATAGGGGTTGGAATTGATGTACAGAAGCCTGAAGGTAATATGATTATCGATATAGGTGGTGGTACAACTGAAATTGCAGTGGTTGCTTTAGGTGGTATTGTTTGTGATAAATCTGTGAAAATTGCAGGTGATGTATTTACCAACGATATTGCTTATTACTTAAGAACACATCACAACCTTTATATCGGAGAAAGAACTGCGGAAAGAATCAAAATTGAAGTGGGTTCAGCTGTTGAAGATCTTGATGTTGATATCGAAGATATTCCTGTACAAGGTAGAGACCTTATTACTGGTAAGCCTAAAGAAATTATGGTTGGCTACAAAGAAATAGCCAGAGCATTGGATAAATCCATCATCAGAATCGAGGATGCGGTAATGGAAACGCTTTCACTTACGCCTCCTGAATTGGCTGCTGATATTTACAAAACAGGAATTTATTTAGCCGGAGGAGGTGCTTTACTGAGAGGTTTAGCGGACAGATTGCATAAAAAAACTGGTCTTCCTGTATTCGTTGCAGAAGATCCGTTGAGAGCTGTTGTTCGCGGAACGGGTATCGCTCTTAAGAATATGGATAAATTCAATTTCTTAATTAAATAATTCTAACTTTTTACGACACATATCTGAATGGGATTTTTGCTGAGATTATTTTCCAAGAATGCACTTTTTGTCTTCTTTATATTTCTGCAAATTATTGCTTTGATTCTGATATTCTCTAAAAATGCCATGCAGAGATCTTGGATCGCAGGACAGTCCGCGGCCTTGAATTCGTGGGTTTCCGGATATATTGATGAAGGAGTTTCATATCTTAAGCTAAAGCAAACTAATGAAGATCTCGTAGCTCAAAATAAGGCTTTGATGCTGGAACTGTACGGAAAACAAGGAGCAACAAACCCTCAGTTCAGAAAAGTACACGATACATTAGGTGGTGGACAGATTTACACCTTTGTAGACGGAGAAATTGTTTTCAACAGCATCAACAGAAGAAATAATTATTTTACAGTCAACCGCGGAAGACGTGACGGCGTATTTCCGCAGATGGGGGTTATGGCTCCTAAAGGAATTGCGGGAATTGTAATCAATTCTACTGACAGCTACGCTTTGGTGCAGTCGGTGTTGAGTGTAAATAAAATCAGAATTAATGCTGCTCTGAAGAATTCGGGGTATTTCGGGACACTGACTTGGAATGGAGACAACTCACGAGTGATGCATCTTGCAGACATACCAAAATATGTTGCTTTGAAAGTTGGGGATACTGTCGTAACAGACGGAAAATCTGCAATTTTTCCTAAAGGTTTAATGATCGGCACCATCGCCGGTTATTCCGTAGATAATAAGACCGGATTTTGGGACATTTCAGTGGAACTGAGCGAGAAAATGGGAGCTCTGAACAAAGTATATATCGTTAAAAATCTTAAAAAAGCGGAAGTACAAAAGATTCAGGATACCATGCAATCTGTAATAAAAAAGGAAGATGATTAGCAGGACTTTATTTACGGACATATTAATCATGATTTTTCTGGTTGCATTACAAATTTTTGTATTGAACCGAATCACCTTTTTCGGAAAGTACACCCCGGTACTTTATCCGGTATTTGTTATGTTCTATCCTTTTTTCAGAAATAAATTTCAGTTTTTGGCTTTAAGCTTTCTGATCGGTTTGTCGGTTGATGCATTTCTTTTTTCCTGGGGAATTAATGCTTTTGCAACAACCTTAATTGCCTATTTCAGAACCTTGATATTCAGGACTTCTACCGATACTTCTACCGATTTTTTCTCTTTTCAGTCCCTGCAATGGGCGCAGTTTTTGCTGTTTTTATTTACAAGTATCTTTTTACATCAGCTTTTTGTACAGTATATCGAGTTCTTTAAGCTGAGTAGATTTTTTGAAATATTATTTAATGTAGTGGTAACCAGTATAATTTCGTTTATATTTATAGTTATTTACGCATTAATATTTAAAATCAAACAAAAAGTTTGAACACACGTTATTTAAAAATTTTTTCCGTTCTCATCGTCATCGCTTCAATTTTTGTGGCGAGGCTTGCTTATTTACAATTATTTACAGATAGATACGCACTGAATGCAGCCAATACCTCCATTAAAATTGAATACGTTATTCCTCAACGCGGTGTAATTTTCGACAGAAACGGTAAAATCATGGTGGGAAATCAGCCTGCTTATGAAATATCTTTCACTCAGGCACTGATGAGACCTGATTTTGATACAATCGCATTCTGTAGTCTGATGAAAATTTCAAAAAATGATTTCATCAAAACAATTGACAATATCAAAAAAGAAAAATATTACTCCAAGCTCACCCCGATGACCTTCATGAAAAGCCTCAGCAGAGAAGATATTGCAAGAGTTCAGGAAATTATATTCAAATATCCCGCCTTCAGTATCGTTTCAAGACCACAGCGGCAGTATGAAGTATCAACTTCCGGAAACCTTTTAGGTTATACCAGTGAGGTGAATGAGAGAGAAATTAAAAAAGATTCTGCTTATTATCTTCCGGGAGATTTCATCGGTAAAACGGGAATCGAAAAGGCTTATGAAAAGGAGCTTCGCGGAATAAAAGGAATGAAATACATTCAGAAAGATATTAAATTACGGAATGTAGGTCCTTATAAAAACGGTTCCTTAGACAAAGATGTGGTTACCGGAAAGGATATCACTCTTACTATTGACTATGATTTGCAGAGAATTGCAGAGGAAATGATGGTCAACAAACACGGTGCAATTGTAGCGATTGATCCGAATAATGGTGAAGTCTTGGTTGCCGCAACCGGTCCGGATATTGACCCCAACCGTTTTACCGGTCCGAATAAATCAAAGAATTTATATGCTCTTTCAAAAGACACTATTTACGAAAATAAACCGACTTTCGACAGATCTCTTCAGGCAGCTTATCCGCCAGGATCTACATTTAAATTGTTAACAGCTCTTGCTGCCATGCAGATGGGCGTAATGGATGAAAATACCATCTTTCCTTGTGGTGGCGGGTTTTATTATAAAGGAAAAAGAATTAAAGGCCACGGAGGAGCAGATCCTCTGATTCCTTCGATTCAGGTTTCCAGCAACTGTTTTTTTACGTATGCTTTTATTGCTATTATTAAAAAGTACCCTGGAAATCCGTCAAGAGGTGTTGATGAATGGAAGAAGATCATGAGCAGCTTTGGGGTTGGTGAGTTTTTAAATAATGATTTTGCGGTAGGGGCAAGAGGTCGAATTCCTTCAGGGGATTTTTATGAAAATAGATTCAAGGCTATCATGAAAGCCAGTGGTTCAAAAAGAACAGATTTCAAAAACTGGGACGAAATGTCTACCGGAGCCATCTACAACGGCATGGGTCAGGGAGATGTTCTGGTAACACCACTTCAGCTTGCCAATTATGTTTCTGCGATTGCCAATAAAGGATGGTATTACACGCCTCATATCGTAAAAGCAATTGATGGAAAGCCAAATCCTGATCCTAGATTTAAAAAGAAACATCAGACATTAGTCGATAAAAAGTATTTTGACCCCGTTTTGAAAGGAATGGAAGCGGTTGTTTTAAATGGTACCGCACGCGGTCTAAAGTCAAGCGATTTCACACAACTTGCAAAAACAGGCACAGCACAGGTTCCTCAGGGAAAGGATAATTCGATTTTCGTATTGATTGCTCCTGCAGATAAGCCTAAGATCGTTGTAGCTGCAGTGATGGAACATGCGGGATTTGGGGCAACATGGGCAGGACCGGCAGCGACAATTATTGCTGAAAAGTATATTACGGGAGACATCAAACGTGAACATCTCTATAAGAAGATGGTGACCTCAAGTTTTATGCCTGAATACAAAAGACAGTGGATTGCCGATCTCAAACGTAAAGGTCTTTACAAGCCAAATGAAGATTCTATCAGACAGAAGAGAATTCAGGACAGTTTAAAACTGGTGAATGAACAGAAAAAGAAGATGCAGAAAAAGATAGAAGACGAAAAAAAGAATCTAAAAAATACAAAACCGGTTAAGCAATGAAATGGGCAGAAGGAATAGATAAATTAGGTCTTGGCCTGTATTTTCTGCTTTGCATTTTTGCCATTGCAAATATCTACAGTGTCGATCAGAAATTAGGAGAAAAACAGTTGGTCTTCTTTTGTATTTCCTTGTTTGTAGGTCTTGTTATTTTTGTTGGAAGAAGTAAGTTTTTCGAGAATATGTCCGGGATCATCTATATAGGTGGCGTACTGCTTCTCGTTGGTCTTTTCCCTTTTGGTAAAGAAATTCTAGGACAGAAAAACTGGTACAAATTCGGAAGTTTTACCATGCAGCCTGTAGAATTTGCTAAAATAGGAACTGCCCTGATGCTTTCCAATTATGTTTCCGGACCTGAGTTTAATTTAAAAAACAGAAAATCCTTACTGACGACGCTGGCTATCGTAGGGATTCCCGCTGTGGTTGTTCTGGCAATTCCGGATGTGGGGTCGATGCTGGTTTTTATTGCCTTTTTTATCGCCTTATATCGTGAAGGGATGAGCGGATTATTATTTGGCATTGGTTTTCTTTTTGCCGGCGTTTTCCTGATTTCACTAGCCGTAAATCCTATCTGGGTTGCCATCTCCATTGTTCTCATCGTAGCAGGTTGGATTGCCATGAATTATTACAAAATGTCCTGGAACATCATTTCGATCTCAGGAATTGTAGGCTCTGTGGTACTTCTTTGCGGGCTGGCATTTGGCTCACCTTATATTTTAGAAAAATTGCCTAAGCATCAGAGAGAAAGAATAGAAGTTTTATACAAAGGCGAAAAAGCTTTCAGAGATACATCGGGTTACAATTTATTATATTCAAAAACAGCTATTGGATCCGGCGGGCTTTGGGGGAAAGGTTATCGTGAAGGATCCGTTACCCAGGGAAAATTCGTTCCAGAACAGGAGACCGATTATATTTTCTGTACCGTAGGGGAAGAATGGGGCTTTGCAGGAAGCGCCGTGCTGATTCTTTGTTATATGATCTTCATCGGAAGGATATACTATCTTGCAGAACAGCAAAAATCGGGTTTCAATCGGGTTTTCGGGTATTGCTTTGCCTCAATCCTTCTTATGCACTTTACGATCAATTTAGGGATGGTTATGGGACTTTTTCCTACCGTTGGGATTCCGTTGCCCTATTTCAGTTACGGAGGAAGCTCACTGCTTGCTTTCTCGATCATGACTTTCATTTTCTTTAAACTAAATTATTCAGATAAGAATAGTTTGGTGTAAAGGTTGGAAGCAGAATGATGGAAACTTGAAGTTTACAATCCGGAATCTAGTGTGTAAAGGGTTCAATTTTATCGTAATCTGAGGATGCCTGATTATAATATTAACTGGAAAAACTTCCAGCCTCCGGCTTCCCTCATCCAAACGATTAATACTTCGAGTTAAAATTAATTTATTCCTAAAATAATGATGACAGGCAACTATTTCACAGAAGAGCATTTCGAAAATACGGATTTTACACAGAAACCTTTACAAAAGGCAGAGTACGAAAACTGTACATTTAGAAACTGCAACTTTGAATATGCAGATCTTTCAGGATTCAATTTTAATGACTGTGAATTTATCGGATGTAATCTGAGCATGATAAAGTTGCATTCCACAGCCTTTCGGGACGTTGCTTTTAACGAATGTAAAATGATCGGGCTTCACTTTAGCGATTGCAATGAGTTTGGAATGTCATTCCGTTTTAGCGGATGCATATTAAGTAATTCCATCTTTTATAAAACAACTCTCAGGAAAACATTTTTTGATAAGTGTACCCTTACAGAAGCAGATTTTTCAGAGTGTGATCTATCGGGAGCTGTATTTAAAGAATGTAATTTCTCGGGAGCCGTTTTCGATCATACAAACCTTGAAAAAGCAGATTTCAGAACCTCCATAGCATATTCTATAGATCCTTCTCAAAACAGACTTAAAAAGGCGAAATTTTCCCTTTCTGAAATCTATGGTCTCTTATATAAATTCGATATTGAAATTGATAGGAACAGCTAGCTGCTGAGATTCGAAAGAAATGCAACCATTTCATTTGCTTGCAGGGGACTTGATGAAGGGCTGGCTATGTGCAAAATTATCCGCAATCATTGTGAAAATCTTCAGCAGATCCTGAGTAAATTTTGTCTAATAAGAAAAGTAGTCTTGGTTGGACTACTTTTTCAGCTACAAATGTAAACAAAATATTTTCACCGCCAAATACTAACCTCTTATTTTCTAATTTCTTACATATTGACAACAAAAACCACAAGACTTCACAAACTTACACTGCGGTTTTCTTGATTTATTTTATATATTTGTGATCTATTGTTCATTACCAAGGAAAAGTAGTCCAACCAAGACTACTTTTTACTATAGCACGTATGAACACAATGATGAAATGTTATGAACCCTTTCCGTTACTACGTTTTTGCGTAGTTTGGTTGTATATTTTCATCCCTTCAAAAGCATATTCTGGTTCGTTTGTACCGGCAGATTCCATTATTTTCGTAGCTGAAGACTCATATGTTTATTCAGAAACATCTGTTTTTATTGCAGGTTCTGAACAGAATAAAGATTTTACATCAGCTAAAAAGTCTGGAGGTTTTCTCACAAGATCATCCTTACCATTTTCTACTCAAAAATCAGTCAATATTGCAGCCCATAAGGTCTGCTATACAGGAAGTCTGTGGAACCGTAATGACCCCGGACGCATTTCTCGTACCTCAATGTTGGGGATTATGGGAGGCTCTTCAGTAAAGCTTCATGACAAAATAATAAAATCTTTATTTCTCGCATTTGTAGTAATAGGTAGGGATAGAAAGCAGCTTACAAACGGAGCGTTTTATCCATTTCAAATTAGAAATATCATCATCAATCACTTCGTGCGTCCTCCTCCTGTAATTCCCTCTGAAGGCACAAAAGTTTTAGCACATAAGTCATATAAGAGATAAGGTTACAACTTTGAAAACAAATAGAACACATAAGCTTGGAAAATCTTCGATTTTCTTGCGTAACGTTTTATCATTCATTATCCATTCACTATCCACTTTGTTTGTCATCCCGTAGGGATCTCAGCAAAGCATTTCACATAACAATGGTGAATTGAGTGTATAAAGATTAGTACTATTAGTGTTTAAAAATAAGTGTAACGCATGATGCAGAGCGTGTGACTTCGAGAACCTCAGTCACCGACGTTTTACAAGTCTTTGTCATCTCGTTAGGAATCTCGGCATAGCTGATATCGGCATAGCTGGTAATAGTAGCATGGAAAGATTCTGGCTTAGATCCCTACGGGATGACAATCGGAGTGGTAAGGAAACTAAATTTTGGGTATTGGACTCGTCGTCAATTCGAGTGTTTTTTCGTAACAAGGTGAAGGAAAAATGTATCGAGAATGAAATTGTTCCTCAAGCTCATAAACTTCTCGATACGACTTCTACAAAGTCTACTCGAAGTGACGAAGTGAATCAAAATGCACAACGAATAAGAATCTTAGTGCGCTTAGTGTTTGGTAATAGAACTATGGAAAGATTCGAGCCTAGATCCCTACGGGATGACAATCGGAGGGGTAAGGGAACCAAATTTTGAATATTGGGTTCGTCGTCAATTCGAGTGTTTTTTCGTAACAAGGTGAAGAAAAAAATGTATCGAGAATGAAATTGATCCTCAAACTCATAAACTTCTCGATACGACTTCTACGAAGTCTACTCGAAGTGACGAAGTGAATCAAAATGCACGAAAAGTAAGAGTCTTAGTGCGCTTAGTGTTCACAACATCAGGTTGAGTCTGTCGAAGCCCAGCTTAGCGAGCTCTTATAAGTGTAACGCCTTTGTGAAACTTAAAAACGTATCATAGATAAAAAATCTTAATGCACTTCGTGTTCACAATTAAAAATATAACAACATAAATTAAATACAAAACAATGAAACATTTTATTACAATGGCTGTTCTATTCATCAGCCTCATTATTAAAGCTCAGGTGGGGATTAATAACACCTCTCCAAAAGCGACCCTCGATATTACTGCTAAAACAACTGGCAGCACTACAGCTGAAGGACTAATTGCCCCAAGGTTGGAAGGTGTGGATATAAAAGGGAAAGATGCAAAATATGATACCGCTCAAAAAGGAGCCATCGTCTATGCCCTTTCGGCGGTTGCTTCTCCAACTACCAAGACAGCCAATATTACCGCAGAAGGATATTATTATTTCGACGGTGGTGTCTGGCAAAAAATGACAGGTGCAGCAGCCGGTGATACCACTAATGATGCCTGGATCAATGATACTACAAACGGTATGGTAAAATTAGGAACGAAAGCAGATGGAACAGCTAGGTCAGCAGGGACAGACTTCGTTGTAAAAGATAATGGGCAAGTCGGAATAGGAACAAACGCTCCTAGTGCAAACTTAGAAGTAAATAGTGGAACGCTTAATGATTCAGGATTAAAATTAACCCAATTAACATCAAGTACTTCTGCAACTTCAGGAAATGTAGCTGGTTTAGGAGTTGATGGTAGTGGTAAAATTGTTGTTGTTGGAGGTTCTACCCAGGTAAATCGATATACTTTTTCGAGTAGTGCAGCTCAAGGATCTAACCCATCATTTATTCCAAATATAAACTCCCAGACAATAAATTTAATTTCAGGTTCTAGCAGATCCGGAAATGTTATTACGTTGCCACAAGGAACCTACGAAGTTGTTTTTACACTCGGAGGTGGATTTACAGGAGCATCAATAGCAAATTACTTTGATGAACGCCTATATGTTAATAATTCGTTTTATCAAGTATTAGCTTCTTATTCCACATCTGGTACGAATGAAGGGTTTATGACGGGGGTAGGAGTTTTTACTCTTAATTCTACAGGAACAATATATGTTGGTTCATTTATTCAAGTAGGTGTTGGAGCTTGGAATTTTAATAATTCTAATACCTCTCTTGTAATTAAAAAACTTTTGTAATAGAATGCGCCAACAATCCGACAACAACTACATTAATTAATCCTAATCCTCATAGGTTTTAGAAACCTATGAGGATTTAATAACAAATTTAACAACCATTTAAAATCAACAACAATGGCAACAATTCTTCACAAAATCAAAGCGTATCTCTACGATAACGTTTTAACCAAAGACAATCCTAATGATTTCACGGCACGCACTACAAGCGAACGCAGTCTCAACGTACAGCAGATCTGCCTTTCAGCAGCTAACCGAGGCGGGGCAGATATTTCCGCTTCGGCAATGGAGCATGCGACTGAGCTGTTTCTAAAAGAAATGGCCTACCAGCTTTGTGATGGTTTTTCCATCAATACCGGGTATTTTACCGCAAGCACTACTATTCGTGGGGTCTTCGACAGTCCGTCGGAGACTTTTAACAAAGACAAGCACAGCATTATTTTCCAGTTTAACCAGGGAGAAAAGCTGAGAACGGAGATTCCTAATATTGAAGTCAATATTCTTGGCGTAGCTGAATCCTCTGCGGTCATCTTACAGGTAACGGACGTAAAGAGTGGTTCAGTAAATGATCTTCTTACACCGGGCAGAAACCTGAAGATTGTGGGCAGCAAGATAAAAGTCGCCGGTGAAGATCCTTCGGTGGGAATCTATTTTGTAGATGCCACAACACAGGCAAGAACCAAAGTAGACACTTCCGATATCGTCACCAATAATCCTTCGGAGATTATCGTGGTGATTCCTGAATTATCCGCAGGAACCTATAATCTGGAAATAGTAACCCAGTTTACAGACAGCAGTATGCTGAAGCAACCCAGAACAGCATTACTGGATAAGCCTCTTACGGTAGAGTAATTTCAGACCGGGCGGTGCCACTCGTACTGTCCGCACACTGCCATCCGTACTGTCCGTACACTGCCACTCGGACGATCCGGCCAGTGTCACAGGTGCGTGTGGGATCGTGTCACAGATGTGAACAATTCCAAAATAAAATTTAAGATTTATTCAACAGCTCCGGCTTGGGGAAAGATTTCCAGGCCGGAGTTTTGGCTTCGGCTCCGCTCAGCCAGCCTTTGCATGTCTGAGAGCTTTAGTGTGAGTATGTTGACGTATAATGATTAGAGAATTCTTATAAAATAACAAAAAGTTATAGTATGACGGAGCCGCAGATGAGTCGAAGACCAGCGTTACATTTGAAATCTTGGTGACTGAGCGGAGTCGAAGCCACCATTGAGAGGGAGAGTTTAAAACGTCACAAAATTTCCCCTCAGTGGAGGGGGGGCGAAAATTCTAAAGAATTTTTGACGGGGTGGTTTAAAAGAGAGTTTCAGGTATCTGAGTGTTTTATTGTGAGTGTGTTGATGTATAATGATTAGGAAATTCCTATAAAAAATCGAGAGCTTCCACAATGGCATGACTAAAAACAAAAAAAGCGCTGAATTATCAACGCTTTCTCCTTTCACTTTTTACTTTTATCCCATTTATAATCCCGGGAACAGGCTGTATCAAAAAAGGTCGGGAAATTTTCCCAACCTTGTATATTTTATACCACTCCCTGAGCCAGCATTGCTTCTGCAACTTTCACGAAGCCGGCGATATTAGCGCCTTTCACGTAGTTTACATAGCCGTCTTCCTCTTTGCCGTAGTCTCTGCATGCTTTATGGATTCCGATCATAATCTCTTTCAATCTTGCATCTACCTCTTCAGAAGTCCAGTTCAGACGGATAGAGTTTTGTGTCATTTCTAATCCGGAAGTTGCAACACCTCCTGCGTTAGACGCTTTCCCCGGAGAGAACAACACTTTATTATCAAGGAAATAATTAATAGCATCTAATGTCGAAGGCATATTGGCTGCTTCAGTTACGCAAACGCATCCGTTTTCAACCAACAGCTTTGCATCATCCAGATCAAGCTCATTCTGCGTTGCAGATGGGATGGCTACATCACATTTTACTTCCCAAGGGCGTTTTCCTGCAAAGAATTGCGCAGAAGGATATTTTTTAGCATAATCTTCCGCTCTGTTGTTTCCTGAGGATCTTAATTCTAACAAATAATCAATCTTTTCTCCTTCAATACCATCTTTATCATACACATATCCGTCAGGCCCGGAGATGGTAACAACTTTACCGCCAAGCTCGGATACTTTCTTAATTACCCCCCAGGCTACGTTTCCGAAACCTGAAACCGTTACCACCTTTTCTTTAAAGGTTTGTCCGATTGTTTTAAGCATTTGCTCAGCAAAATATACTACCCCGTATCCGGTAGCTTCAGGACGGATCAGTGAGCCACCGTAGGCAAGACCTTTACCGGTAAGCACTCCTGTAAATTCGTTTCTTACTTTTTTATACTGTCCGAATAAATATCCGATCTCTCTGGCACCAACACCGATATCCCCGGCAGGAACGTCTGTTTCAGGACCCACATGTTTACACAATTCTGTCATGAATGCCTGGCAGAAACGCATTACCTCCATATCAGATTTACCTTGCGGATCGAAGTCTGAACCTCCTTTACCACCTCCCATCGGAAGTGTCGTAAGAGAGTTTTTAAATACCTGCTCGAACGCTAAGAATTTAAGAACCGAAAGGTTTACCGTAGGATGGAATCGGATTCCTCCTTTATATGGTCCGATCGCAGAGTTCATCTGAATTCTGTATCCTCTGTTTACCTGGATTTCTCCCTTATCGTCAACCCACGGAACTCTGAAGATGATGATTCTTTCAGCCTCCGCCATTCTTTCAAGAAGTTTCATGCCCGTATATTCCTTCTTAGTCATAATAAACGGAATTACTGTAACAGCAACTTCTTTTACGGCTTGTAAAAATTCTGGCTCGTTAGGGTTTTTGGCCTCAATTTTTGCTATAAACTCTTGGATTTTCTGGTCAATATTATATTGTTCCATATATTAGGGTTGAATATTATTGCCAACAAATTTAATTTTTTTTTCAAGATTCACAATACCTTTATGAATGATTGTTGAAAGTTTAATAATATAAACACTTAATATTATTAAATTGATAATTTACGCTTTAATGTTATTAAAAATTAAATGTTATCTTTAAAATAATGCAATATTAAGAAAAGGTTAAATCTTATATTGCTAAAAATTGTCTCCCTGAAAGTGATTTTACTCTCCCCAAAAGTTCCAGTTCCAGAATTATGGGTAAAATTTTGTGGGAAGAAAGGTCTGTTTTTTCGATGATTTCATCTAAAGATATCTTGGGGTTGCCTGCAATAATGTCGAATATGAGTTGTTGAGATTCAGAGAATTGAATATTGATTTCACTATGGGAAAACAATTCTTTCATTTTTGCTTTAGGCTTTTTGATTCCCAGATTTTCAATAAGGTTTTTTACTGTAGAAATTGCCGCCGCTTTATGCTGAAATATCAGATGATTACAGCCCTGGCTTTGTTTGTCGGTAATTTTTCCGGGCAGTGCAAAAACTTCACGATTATACTGATTGGCAAAAGTTGCCGTACTGATCGATCCGCCACCAAATGCGGTTTCTACAACGATTGTAGCAGGGGAGAGGCCGGCCACAATCCTGTTTCTCTGAATAAAATTTTCGCGGTCGGGTTTTCGTGAGGAATTAAATTCGGTGAATAAAGCTCCTCCTTCTTCAATAATTTTTTCGGAAAGTCTTTTGTTTTTTGAAGGATAAATCGTGTGAAAACCATGCGCCAGTACGGCAATTGTAGGAATATGCTTTTGAAGAGACTGCTCATGAACTTCCTTGTCGATACCTAAAGCAAGACCGCTCACCGATGCAAAATTGCAGGACTGCGTTTCTTCAAAGAAGTCATGAAGAAACTGGCTGCCGTAGGAAGTCATATTTCGGGTTCCTACAATGCTCACTTTTTGCTGGTGATCGTCGAAACTGCCTTTTTGGTAAAGAATAGCCGGGGCATCATAGCATTCATTCAGTAATTTTGGAAGCTCGTTATGATGTCTCAGATTTATACGGATATTATTCTTTTCACAAAATCTAAGCTCATTTTCAGCAAACTTCAGATGATCTGGATTTCCGATGTCAGCGACCATTTTATATCCAAGTCCTTCAATTTTTTTATATTCTTTGCGTGTGTGTTGCCAGGCATTTTTTGCGCTTCCGAAAGTGCGTACAAGCTTGTAAAAATTAATGTCACCGATTAAGTTGCATTCGCGCAGGGCAATAGAGTAAAGGTGTTCTTCAGAATACATTTGTGTCGTTTTCACAAATGTAGAAAATTTTTACTATTAATTTAAATCTGAATGGTTCAAATTATTTTCGTCTCAGCTCATCCAGATGCTCCCAGATATCATCTCTTTTTTTATAGGGAAGTTCCATAAAATCATCAGGATGGTTTTCTTTATATTCCTGCCAGAGTTTATCGTCTTTTTCGCTGTAATAGTTGGGGAATTCCCAGATATATTTTTTCTTTTTGTCGCCTACTTTTTTAAATATAAATGCAAGAATAACGCCCACAACAGCTCCTGCAAGGTGTGCCTGCCACGCAATTTTACTTGGCTCCTGAAGATTATAAAATAACTCTTCCGGCAGCATTCCCCAAACCAGACTTCCGTAGTATAGTACAACGAGTAAAGAAATGGTGAGCAGTTTCATATTCCATCTGAAAATACCACTGAAGAAAAGGAAGAAAGCAAGGACATATACTACACCGCTGGCTCCTATGGTGCAGGTGTACAAATACTCGCCCGTCATAAAATCAATAGGAGGAAGAAGCCAGACCAGCAGACCGGTAGCAAGCCATCCCAGTATAAAAACTTTGTTGGCGACCAAAGGATAAAACTGATACAGAAGAAACATGAGAATAGCAATAGGAATAGAATTTCCTACAAGATGATCGAGATTTCCGTGTAAAAGAGGTGAAGTAATAATCCCTAATAAACCTTCCGGCAGAAGGGGAATAATTGCCCCAAAACAACTTTCAAAAAAGCCCTGAAGCTGCAGAAAATATCCCAGCCACATCGCTGCAAGCATGAGCAGAGGGCTGATAATAGCTTTTTTGGAAATTACATTGTTTTTTAGCATGAAGTGTTTATGTCAAATGAAAAGCCAAGGATAAATTTCGGAAAATTTGTCGATGAATTACAAGGCTGTTTTTTTATTTCAGCCAAAAAGTTATGATTTTACTTTCTTTTATTCATTTTTAACTTAACTGTCATGAAAAAAGAAATTATAAGGACATAAAACCGATAAAACAGAGATTTGTAAGCATGTAATTTGTCTTGTCAAATTTATATTTAATATTTTTGTGTAGAATTTTGTAAAATGAAATCTTGAACTCATGAAGAAGTTTTTATTAATTCTTTCCATCTCTTTGGGAATTTTAGGGAAAGCACAGGTTATTCTGGATACAGCTTCTATAAAAGTAGATACTGTAAAGCACTGGTCGGTGGTTGGCAAGCAATCTTTAATGATTAATCAGGCAGCATTCTCCAACTGGGTCGGAGGTGGTGCAAACAATTTCGGTTGGCTTGTAGGCGCAGATTACAATATCAGATATGAAAAAGACAATGATCTTTGGGAAAATATTATTCTCCTCAATTACGGTCAAAACGATACGAAAGGTCTTGGCGTAAGAAAAACGCAGGATGTCATTAATTTTTCTACAAATTACGGAAGAAAAGTTTCCAAAAGCTGGTATCTTTCTGTAGGAGCAGGTGTGCAGTCTCAGTTTACGGTGGGATATGAAGACGGTAATAATCCTGAGGCTAAGAAAATTTCTAACTTTATGGCACCGGGTTATCTTAACGTCGGTATGGGGATCACCTACAGACCCAATGAAAATATTAATGTAACATTGAGACCTTCCAATGCCAGATGGACTTTTGTTTTTGACGAAGATCTACAGACTGCAGGAACGTATGGTCTGAAAGCCGATGGAGATAATTCTTTACTGCAATACGGTTTTCTGGGAACTGCTTTATATAAGTTCAAATTAATGGAAAATATAAATGTTACCAATACGGCTTCAGTTTTCTCCAATTATCTCGATCATCCGGAAAGGCTGGTTCTCGCTTACGGGCTTGTTTTAAACTTAAAGGTTAATAAATTTATTTCTTCCAATATTACGGTAGATTTAATGTACGATCATAACCAAATCAAAAAAACACAGCTTAAACAGACGCTGGGAGTTGGCTTTGCCTATACGCTGGATAATGGCGGAAAACGTTCTGACAGAAAGGACAGCCAGTGGTGGATAAAAAAATAAATAATGAATCAAAGAAATATATCTTTAGAGTGGGCTTTAGCTCACTTTTTTGTTTAATACAATGAAGGCTTTATCCAAAATTTGAATATTTTCTAAGCACAAAAAACACAAATGTTTTCACAAATTGTACGATATTCTGCTGGTCATTTTATAAATGGAACGCTAAAAGTGGTTAGCATTAAAAAACAAAAGCACCTCAAAATGAAGTGCTTTATTATTACCAATTATATATTGTTTAAAACTCTATATCTACTTCAAGTTTCTCTGCCAAAAGCTTTGAAATTTTTTCTTTTAAAGGCTCAATATCAATATTCTGCATCGCATCATTTGCGAAAGCATACAGTAATAATGCCTGAGCTTCTTTTTTAGAGATACCTCTTGCTCTCAGATAGAACAATGCATCTTCATTCAACTGACCGACCGTACAACCGTGAGAACATTTCACATCATCGGCGAAAATTTCTAACTGAGGTTTTGTATCGATGACGGCACCTTCGCTCAATAATACATTATTATTCTGCTGGTAAGCATTTGTTTTCTGAGCAATTTTATCCACAAAAACTTTCCCGTTGAAAACCCCGTGAGATTTTCCGTCGAAAATACCCTTGTAGTTCTGATAACTCTCACAGTTCGGGAAGTTGTGGTGAACCGCCGTATGATGGTCAACCAGCTGATCTTTTCCGATAACCGTGATTCCATTCATAAAAGAATTGATATTCGATCCGTTATGAATAAAATCAAGATTGTTTCTTACCAGTTTACCTCCAAAAGAGAATGTATTTACAGTGGTTAAGCTATCTTTTTCCTGCTTTGCAAAAGTATTGTCGATTAAATAAGAAGTATCATTGTCATTTTGTACTTTATGCCAGTCAGCTTTTGCATTCGGATACGTGAAAATTTCTGTCACCGAATTGGTTAATACGTAAGTACTGTCAAAATTATGATGGCTTTCAATGATTTCTACTTTTGCCCCTTCTTCTACGATTAATAAGTTTCTCGTATTATAAAAAGTGTTTTCTTCCTGATTCTGAGAAATATAGAAAACGTGAATTGGTTTTTCAATCACCACATTTTTAGGAACTTTCAAGAAAAAACCGTATTTACAATAAGCCTGGTTTAAATTCGTGAAAGCTGATTTGTCCTCAGCAATCGTATTAAAATATTTCTCAAAAACGTCTCTGTGCTTCTCATCATTTAAAGCATAATTAAATGAAAGAAACTCAACGTTTTCAATCGAAACTTTTGATAGCTCTTTGTGAAGCTTACCATTTACGAAAGTGATCCAATCGAAGTTTTCTTCACCCAAATGCAATTCATCCAGCTGTTCACGGGTTATATTGTGATGTTCTTTCGGAAAAAAGTTATAGGCTTTTTCAGTAATCTCTTTTAAGCTGGTATATTTATATTCTTCGTCTTTTTTTGTCGGAAAACCCATGCTTTCAAATCTTTGAAGAGCTGCTTTTCTGTCTTCGTCCAAAAATCGGTGATGAAGACTTTCCAAAAATTCATGGTGGTTTTCTGTAATCTGTTCTTTTAATGCCATTACTGGTATATCTGTGGTTTGCACCATTTTTTCTTTTTTTGTTTGGCTAAAATTGTTAAACCAAGAGATCGTGATCTCTGAATTTCTTAATCTTTTAATTAATTTAAAAGCCAGTCGTACCCTTTTTCTTCCAGTTCCAAAGCCAGAGATTTATCACCTGTTTTGATGATTTTTCCGTTTGCAAGGACATGAACGAAGTCAGGTTGAATATAATTAAGCAATCTTTGATAGTGGGTAATCAAAAGAACTGCATTTCCTTCATTTTTAAAAGCATTTACACCGTCTGCAACGATTCTTAATGCATCAATGTCTAATCCTGAATCAGTTTCATCAAGGATTGCCAGTTTCGGATCAAGCATCATCATCTGGAAAATCTCGTTTCTTTTCTTTTCACCTCCTGAAAATCCTTCATTCAATGATCTTGAAAGGAAATCTTTTTTGATGCCCAATTTTTCAGATTTTTCACGAATCATTGCCAACATTTCTTTTGCTGGCATTTCATCCAATCCGTTTGCTTTTCTGTTTTCATTCATCGCTGCTTTGATGAAGTTGGTTACAGAAACTCCCGGAATTTCTACCGGATACTGAAAAGAAAGGAAAATCCCTTTGTGGGCTCTGTCTTCCGGAGCGTCTTCAATGATATCTTCACCTCTGAAGATAATTTCCCCATCGGTCACTTCATAGTCTTCTTTTCCTGCGATAACAGAAGAAAGAGTAGATTTTCCGGCTCCGTTCGGTCCCATGATGGCGTGAACTTCACCTGGTTTTATTTCAAGATTGATCCCTTTTAAAATTTCTGCGCCGTCTTCAATTTTGGCGTGTAAGTTTTTTATCTCTAACATATATTTATTCAAATTTATCGCAAGGTTAGACTTTAAGTATATCCTTTATAACACTAAACTACAATTACAAAGGCATTAACGCCAGCGAATGAAATACTATTTTTATTTTTTATTTAAACATTAAGAATTTAAGCAATTTTTAATGTATTATTTCTCTTAAGGAAATCAATAAATTGATTTTAATTTAAGATTTTTTAAGGTCTTTCGGTTCTTAATTTCATCAATATTAAATCATTCCGGAAGTTTTGTGAAATACTCATTTACCAAAGGAATCATCGATTTCGAAATATTATCCGTGTAAAAATTAATCAAAAGACCTTGAGGCTTTTTCAATATTTTCATATAAGTCATCAATTGAGCTTGATGAACGGGTAATAAATTTTCTACCGTTTTGATTTCTATAATAATTGTGTCATTCACTAGCAAATCAATTTTTAACGGAGTTTCAATTTCAATTTTTCCATAATTGATTTTGGTACTGATCTGTTGATTTACTATAAATCCTTTTTCTTTTAATTCATATGCCAAACACATTTCATAAACACTTTCTAACAAACCCGGCCCAAGTTCTTTATGAACTTTGATTGCGCATCCTACAATATCATAAGAGAGCTGTGTTATTTGTATTTTATTCATCTTAATTTCTTTATAAGAATTGATTAATCAATTCCTTCATATTTAAAACGTTAAGCATTTAATATAAAACTTAATTTCTTAATGTTTAAATATTATCCCACAGAACCTTCTAAAGAAATCTCCAGCAATTTCTGGGCTTCAATAGCGAACTCCATTGGTAATTTATTTAAAACTTCTTTACTGAAACCATTTACGATTAACGCAATTGCTCTTTCCGTATCAATTCCTCTTTGGTTGCAGTAGAAAATCTGATCTTCCCCGATTTTTGAAGTCGTTGCTTCGTGTTCCAATTGAGCCGTCGGATCTTTAATCTCAATATAAGGGAAAGTATGTGCTCCACATTCGTTACCCATCAGCAACGAGTCACATTGGGAGAAGTTTCTTGCTCCTTTTGCGGAAGGCATTACTTTTACCAAACCTCTGTATGAGTTCTGGGATTTTCCTGCAGAGATTCCTTTAGAAATAATTGTTGATTTGGTATTCTTACCGATGTGGATCATTTTTGTTCCGGTATCTGCATATTGGTGATTGTTGGTCACGGCGATAGAGTAAAACTCACCGATTGATCCGTCACCTTTTAAGATACAAGAAGGATATTTCCAGGTTACGGCAGAACCTGTTTCAACCTGAGTCCAGGAAATTTTTGCATTCCTCTCGCAAAGTCCTCTTTTTGTCACAAAGTTGAAAACTCCGCCTTTTCCTTCTTCATTTCCGGGATACCAGTTTTGTACGGTTGAATATTTAATTTCCGCGTTATCCAAAGCGATTAATTCAACAACAGCGGCGTGAAGCTGGTTTTCGTCTCTTGATGGCGCGGTACATCCTTCAAGATAAGAAACATAACTTCCTTCGTCGGCGATTACAAGTGTTCTTTCAAACTGACCTGTTCCTGCCTGATTGATACGGAAATAAGTTGATAATTCCATAGGGCATTTTACACCTTTTGGAATATAGCAGAAACTTCCGTCAGAAAATACTGCAGAATTCAAAGCGGCATAGAAATTATCCCCTCTCGGAACTACTTTGCCAAGATATTTTCGTACTAAATCCGGATGATTTTTAATGGCTTCAGAGATGGAACAGAATATAATTCCTTTCTCCATCAGAGTGTCCTGGAAGGTGGTTTTCACAGAAACTGAGTCCATTACAATATCCACTGCAACTCCGGAAAGTCTTTTTTGCTCTTCGATATTGATTCCCAATTTTTCAAAGGTTTTCAATAATTCAGGATCAACTTCATCCAAACTGTTTAGTTCTGGTTTTACCTTTGGTGCAGCATAATAGCGTACAGCCTGAAAGTCAGGTTTTTCGTATTTGATATTAGCCCAATCAGGCTCAGTCATTTTCAACCAGATTTTGAAAGATTCCAGACGCCACTCTGTCATCCATTCCGGCTCTTCTTTTTTGGCAGAAATGGCGCGGATAATATCTTCATTCAAACCGATAGGAAAATCTTCGTAATCGATTTTCGTTTCCCAGCCGAATTCGTATTTTTTATTTTCTAAGTCGACGCGTAAATCGTCCTCTGTATATTTATTCATTATTTTATATTCAAAAAATTCAAAATTCGAAATTCAAAATTTTGCTTCTCCGAATTATTTTTTATTTATCTGTTTTTATATTTAGATCCTTTAAGATCGCTATTTTGTAAATAAAATATAAAGCCTCCTATCTTTTTACTTAAATCTATCGTTTTTAATTTTAAAACCTCAAATTTTTCGTTTGAAATAAAATTCCGATCTAAAACTCTATATCATTGAGATCTTGTCTCTCCACAAAATGCTTTAGAAATGTATAAGAATTGTATAAACTCTCTATTTCCGTTTCTCTCAAAACCTTCAGCAATATTATCCATTATTGAGCCTGAAGATCCATCGATTTGGTTTGCTAAACGAAAATTATTTTTAAGATCAGAATTTTCAATAATTTCGTAAATATCATTACAAAGTTCTCTCGAAAGCTGCCATATTTCTAAATCTTCAAAACTCTTATACGTTGCCAATAATATTGAATTTTAAATCTTAAATATTGAATTTAAAGTGAAAAACTTTCCCCACATCCGCATGTTCTGGATGCATTAGGATTATTAAAAATAAATCCTTTTCCATTTAAACCTCCTGAATACTCAAGAGTGGTTCCTGCCAGATAGAGAATTGATTTTTTATCTACAATAATTTTGATATCATTGTCTTCAAAAATTTGATCAGAATCTGTTTTTTCATTGTCAAACTTCAAAACATATTCTAAACCAGAGCATCCTCCGCTTTTCACCCCAACTCTTATATAGTCTTCAAAAGGTTTAAAACCATCTTCTGTCATCAGCTGGATGGCTTTTGCTTTTGCTTGATCTGATACTTTTATCATTGTATTTATTTAGAATGATTTAATAATGCAAAAATACGTACAATAATTAGTATATAAAAATTAGCGATTTTATTTTATCAATTTTTATTATTGATGCTTTAACTTTGTGAAGGATTTAAAATCCAAACACTAAATTTATCCCAATGAAAAAAATAGGCATTATTGCTTTAACCTTATTCATGCATTGTGTATTTGCACAAACCAACAGGTTTGTTTATCAGGTAACCATGAAGCCTGATGCATCTGATAAAAATGACATAAAAACAGAAAACGCATATCTTGATATTTCTGCTGAAAAATCGATTTTTTATTCTGAAAACAGAATAAAACGGGATTCAATAATTCAGGCAACTATTCAGAGTGGTGGCGCAAGAGGTTTCAATAGAGATCAGATGCAAAATCTGAGATCAATTATTAACTATTCTATTGAAAAAGATAAAAAAGATCAGAAGATTATTTTTAAGGATAGAATAGGAAGAGATGTTTATACGTATGAGGAAGACCGGCCTTTAAACTGGAAGATTATGCCGGAAACCACCAAGATAGGAGAATATAAGGTTCAGAAGGCGGAAACTGATTTTGGTGGAAGAAAATGGACTGCGTGGTTCACGACCGACTTGCCTTATCAGGATGGCCCTTATAAATTCGGCGGACTTCCAGGGCTTATCGTAAAAGTAGAAGATGATAAAGGTGAATATTCTTTTGATTTAATGAAAAATTATAAAATTGCTGATTTTCCTACTTTAAATCAATTTGGAAATACCATTAAAGTAAAAAGAACAGACTATATAAAGCAACAGAAAAAATTCATGGAAGATCCTATGGCTTTTATGTCTCAAGGCGGATCAATGAGAATAGGCGGTAACAGAGGCGGCGGAAATCCTGCTGATATGAGGAAAAGAATGGAAGAGAGAGTAAAAGATGAAGCCAAGAAAAACAGTAATCCTATTGAATTACAATAAAGTAAAGCCCTGAAGAATTCCTTCAGGACTTTTCATTTTATCTTGTTAAATAACTATTTCAAAAGCTGATTGAAAGTGTCGCCTTGTTTGATGTCTCCGGTGTTGTATCCTTTCATAAACCATTCTTTACGTTGCGCTGAAGATCCGTGTGTAAAGCTTTCCTGATTAACATACCCCTGAGATCTTCTCTGTATATTATCATCTCCTACCGCTTCGGCAGCATCAATGGCAGACTGGATGTCTCCCGGTTCTAAAATATGTTTTTCAGCATCCGTTCTTTTTGCCCAAAGTCCGGCATAGAAATCAGCCTGCAGTTCTGTAGCCACGGAAACTCTGTTCATTTCTGTTTCGCTGTATCTTCCGCTTCTTCTCATTTCATCTACTTTTTGCGTTGTTCCCAAAAGCGTCTGAACATGGTGTCCTACCTCATGGGCAAGAACATAAGCAACGGTAAATTCTGTTACTTTTGCTCCGAATTTTTTCTGAAGCTCATTAAAAAAGCTCATGTCCATATAAACAGATTGGTCTGCAGGGCAGTAGAAAGGTCCCATTGCTGCCTGTGCGGTTCCGCACCCTGATTGTGTAGTGCTTTCAAAAAGAACAATTTTAGGAGGTTCATACGTCATTCCGTTTTCATTAAAAACCTTATCCCAGGTGATGGTATTCCATTTTCCCATCATGTCCACCATTTCTCCGATTTTCATTTCTTCCGGTGTTAGTTCTCTCTGCTCGGTCTGTGCAGATCCGGATCCGCTTCCGGATGAAAGTATGGAAGAAGGATCTCCTCCCAGGAAAAAAATAATGGCTGCAATAATCAATGTTCCCAGTCCGCCTCCTACTACGGCTCCGCCGCCTAGTCCACGCCTGTCTTCCACGTTACCGCCTCTGTCGTCAGTCCATCTCATAGTTTTATTATTTTGTGATATGTAAATTTAACTATTTAAAAATATACTTTTTATGGATGAAAAAATATTTTTAAGCATTATCGGTTGAGTTGATTTTCCTTCAGCCAATTTGATGTAGATTGATACGCTGCAATGGTCTGTTCAACAAGGTTTTTGTTCTGAGAATCGGGTTTCAGAAATTTTTCATCATAATAAATATTGAATTCCGGGCTTAAATTGTTTTTTTGCTGTGTAAGTGAATATTGCTTAATCTTCTTTACCGGAGAAATAATGGTTAAATAGTTATCTTTAATAAATCCAAGATCCTGATAAGTGGCAACATAAGCTTTCGGTTGGAAAGTTTTACTGAAAACATCCTGCCCTAAAAATTTTGACTGATAATTAAAATTAAGCAACCCCAACAGGGTAGGCATTACATCAATCTGTGACATGGTTTGCGTGAATTTTTGTGGCTGAATGAAACCCTCTGAAAAAATCATCGCAGGAATTTTATATTTATCCATAGGAAGTTCTGTATTCCCGGCGCTTGAAGCACAATGGTCGGCAATGATAACAAAAACGGTATTTTGATACCATGCTTGTTTTTTTGCCATCTCGAAGAATTTTTTCAAGGAATAATCGGTGTATTTTACGCCGCCTTCACGGGATTTTGCATCTCCGGGAATATCAATTTTTCCATTCGGATAGGTAAATGGACGGTGATTGGAAACCGTCATCCAATGATTAAAAAATGGTTTTCCGGATTTTGCTTCAGCATTCATTGTTTGAATTGTCTTTTTCGCCATATCTTCATCGGCAACACCCCAGACATTGGCAAAGGTAATTTCTTCCGGGCTAAAATTGTTTCTGTCTACGATGCCGTAGCCATTTCCTTCATAGAAGTCTTTCATATTATCGAAGTAGCTGTAGCCGCCATATAAGAATTTTACGTCGTAACCTTTAGATTTAAAAACACTTCCGGTTGTAAATTTATTTTTATTGTTTTCTCTTTTAATAATACTTTCACCGGCAGTTGGAGGAATACAGAGGGTAAGCGCCTCAAGCCCACGAACGGTTCTGTTTCCGGTAGCATACAAATTGGTGAACATTAAAGATCGGTCTGCAAGACTGTCCAGGAAAGGCGTGATTTTCTGCGTATTGCCATAATGTTCCATAAAATCTGCCGATAAACTTTCGATAGAAATTAAAACAACATTTTTCTTTAATTCAGGTTTGCCGGATTCAATATTTCTCTTCAAAAGAGGAGGAGCGTATTGACTTAAGAAGGTTCTATCTGCCTGCTGTTGATTCATTACGGGATAAAACTGAAAATAATCCAGCTCATTATGTGTAAATGCCCAATAGAATTTTGGTAATCCGTTGGCCTGGATTTCTTCTTTAAAAACATTTTCAGATTTAAGTTTTGTTGTGAAATTTAATCCGATAAGACTTATTCCTACTAAAGCACAAAATGATATTAATAGAATCAGTTTTTGTTTTAAGTTGGGAAGATTCAGAAGTTCTGCATTTGTTTTCCGGTAAATATAAATGGTAAAAACGGCAGCAATAGCAAAAATGGCCAGAAATAAAGGAACCACCGGATAACTTTCCATGATGTTTCCGATGACCTCGTTGGTGTAAATCAGATAATCTACTGCGATGAAATTATATCTTAGTCCAAATTCATTATAGAAGAAATATTCGCTCACGGCATTAAATACAATCAGCAAAACATATAGAAAAATCGTGATGAAATATAATACGTTTCTTATTTTAATACGTTTTTCCGGAAGAAACAACATCAAACTGAAAAAAATAATCTTAAGGCCAATGAATGAAAGTGCAATTTCCGCAACGGATCCTCCATACTGTTTAAAAATGTTATTCGGAATGAGAAGAATATATAAAAAGAAAACAAGTAATACTCCTAAAATAATATATCCATAAGGTTTTTGATATTTTGAATCGGACAAAAACAAAAAATATAAAGCCAAAAATGGACACGTCAACACAAAGACTAGGGAATCATTTAAGATTCCGATCATCAAAATTTTAATGACCTCAAAAAAACTGAAATCTGCAGTTGTGATTGGGTGGAAAAGAAATATGATTCTCAATACCAGCGAAATAGCCAGATAAAAAAATCCCAGATACAAAAAAGGCTTTATTCTTTGAATAAACATATTTTATTAATTAAATATTAATTCTTACAAATTTAGTTATTGCGTATTATTGTTTAATATAAAATCTTAAAATTTGATATTAATTAGAAAGTTTATAAATATTTAAAATAATATTATAAAATTAATAGTGATTAAAAGTAATAGCGTTTTATAATATTAAAAAAAGAGGACTATTTGTACAGTCCTCCATATATTTAAATTCAGTAAAGCTTAATGACTAATGCCCGAAACCGATATTTCCCTTTTTGCCGGATAAATTCTTTCTGAAATCGATCATTCGCAACGCTGTAACTGCGGCTTCCACACCTTTATTTCCTAAATCTCCGCCGCTTCTTGCGATGGATTGCTCTTTTGTATCATCTGTAAGCACGCAGAAAATGGTAGGAGTATCTGTCAAAATATTACAGTCTTTGATTCCCTGAGCAACCGCAGAACAAACGTAATCGAAGTGTGGTGTTTCACCACGGATTACACATCCGATAGAAATTACAGCATCAAATTTTCGCTCTTTGCAAAGCTGCATACTTGCATAGTTGAGCTCAAAAGCTCCCGGAACCGGAAAAAGTTTTATATTTTCAGATTTTACGCCTTCTTTTTGAAGAATTTCTAAAGCTGCATCACGAAGATTGTAGGTTACAAAATCATTCCACTCAGAAAAAACAATGCCGATAGAAAACTCATCGGCATTGGTTATATGAAGTGGCTTGTAATCGGAAAGATTAACTGTTGCCATTATTTAATAGTATTTAGTCATTTCAATATAAGAGTCAGACATTCCATTGTCATAGTCCTGATATTTTTCATCAATCGTAGCAAAATATTTTTTAGCATCTGCTTTTTTGTTAAGACCTAATGCCAGAATACCTGCTTTTCTTGTGAAATAATAAGTTGTGTACGGATCATCGGAAGCAGAAGCTGCTTTATCAAGCAATTGTAATGCATCATCGTTTTTATTAAGACCAGACTGTGCATCTGCCATCGCACCATACTTCATTGCCATTAATGTTTTGTTGTCTGATGAAAATTTGTCAAGAAGATCATAGGCTTCCTGGAATTTTCCTTCTTTAAACTTTAAAATTCCGGCATTGTAAGCAGAAAGTTTACCAATGTTTGTATTAGAATATTCATCATACGTTCCTAAGAAACCAGGGTTTGCAGCAGATTTTCCTCCCAATGCTTCCTTATCTTTACCTTCCGTAAGGTTTTTCTGAGCAGCAAGGAAACTTTTTACAGCCTCAGTATTTTTAGGAGCTACAACAAACTGTTTATATGCGAAGAATCCCAAAACGCCTAAAACAAGCACTCCGAAAACAATACCCAATGGTTTTGAATATCTTTCAATAAATCTTTCGGTGTTTAAAGCTTCTCTGTCAAGATCTTTAAAAAACTCCACTGTTTCTTTACCTTCTTGCTCGTGTTGAGCATTCTTTGTAAGTTTTGCCATAAATTGTTAAAAATTGAAATGCAAATTTAATTGTTTCTGAATGATTTACAAAATACTTTCTGAGTATTATTGATTTTATTTAAACAAATAAATTGAATTGTGAATTGTTAAACGTGAATATTTATTTTAATATTCTAAAATGTGATAAACTTCTGCATTGAATTTCTTCAGCTTTTCTTCTCCGTTTAATCCTTTTAAACCGATTAGAAAACTGAATTGTGCAACTGTAGCTCCTTGTTTTTCAACCAGCTTTGCTGCGGCTTCTGTAGTTCCTCCTGTTGCCAGAAGGTCGTCGTGGATGAGAACTCTCTGCCCGGGTTTTATCTGTCCTTCACGTGTTTCGATGACCGCGCTTCCGTATTCAAGATCGTATTTTTCTGAAATGACAGGTGGAGGTAGCTTTCCTGATTTTCTAATTAAGACAAACGGAACTTCCAAAGCAACAGCAATAGCAATCCCGAAAAGATAACCACGGCTTTCAATGCCGCAAACGGCATCAACCTTTCCTTTGCTGAACTTTACTAGATCTGCAATCACATCTTCATATAATTTCGGATCCAGGAAGATTGGCGAAATATCTTTAAACTGAATTCCCGGAATCGGAAAGTCAGGAATATTTTCAATGGTTTCTTCCAGTCTTTTTATTAATTCTTGTGAAGGCATTATTTATGGATTGATTTTATAGCTGGAGATTTTCCATTCCCCATTTACATTTTTTAAACCAAAAGTCACTTTCAATGAAGTTGTTCTTCCGCTTTTGTCCGTAACATCGTAAGTCGCATTTACACTGGCAACATTGGCATTGGCAAGATTCGTGGAAATATTTTTAACGCTCACATTTTTCACCGACCCGAATCCTGAAGTAGGATTTGCGAACGATTCGTAACTTCCCCAGCTTGGGTTGCTTGAAGAGTTATATGCTGCTTTAAGATTTTGAGAACTTACATTATTTAAAAATCCTGATACAACAGTTTTAGGATCTGCTGCCGTTTGTTTTGGTGCTGTAGGGCTATTGCTCGCATTGGGATCCATTGGGTCTGCTACTCCTGGATTATTCGGATCTATAACTGCTGGATCCTGATTAACAGCTGTAGAATCCACCACCGGTGGTGCAGGCATTTTCAATAACAAAGGATTTACATCTAACCCGATTTTCGTCATTTTAAATGTTTTTGCCGTTGTTTTTACAGATACGGTGATATCAATTTTATTATCAACTACTTTTTCGGCAGGAAGAGATGAGAATTTTAAATTAAAACCTCTAAAATTGTTATCCCGCATCAGATTTTTGGCGGTAGAAAGTTTTACACCATTACTGAAAACTTCAAGCGTAGCTTCCAGCCCAGCACCTGTAAACGAAACAGGTTTTCCTGTATTGTCAACAAGTCGAGGAACAATCTGTATAGCAGTGGGAGCGCCTGTTCCATCATCTCCTGTCGGAGTGGTGTTTATGCTTAATGAGTTTGCTTTAACGTCGTTTGGATCACTTTCTTTTGCTTTGTCATCCCCGAAAATATTCATTTCTCCTAAAGAAGGAGGCGCAGTACTGGCCCAGTCTATGCCATTTTTTTGTGCTACTTCATCGGCCATTGCCATGATTTCAGGAACTTTTTTTCCATTAATCAGCTGTCCGAGGGCTTTTAATTCTGCTACATCTCCGTCTGCCTCTACTCCGAAAGTTTTTAATATGTACAGTGCTTCATTAAATTTTATCTGCTTAATGGTTGACAGACTAGCCGCCATATCATTAATACTCGACTGTAGCGTTTTAGTATTTGTAGCATCTACATGATCTTTCTTACATGCCGTGAAAAGCAATAAGCTGAAAATTAGTAGAAAAGACAACTTTTTCATTTTTTTTCTGTTTGCCACAAATTTAGTAAAACGTTTATTAATTGAGGATTTTTATTTTATATTTTGTTTTTCTTTTAAATCGTCTTTGAAAAACGAGCTGAAAACTTTTTGCATATTTGGAAAAGTTTCTTCATCCCAATATCTTATGGTGTAATTACTTTGTCTTTTATTATACTTTACTTCAGCAATGTCTTTTTCGTTGCTGAAATCAAGTTCTGTCGGATAAAAATTTTTGTAGATGATGATCTGATTATAATCTGGTTCACTTTTGTGTTTTAATTTTAAGAACTCAATGGAATTATATTTGTTGAAATCACGAAGCGTTTTTTTTGAATTTTTTTCAAATGAGAAATTAACGATTCCGCGAATATCGAAAAGCCTATAGCCCAAAATAGCCATTTCTTTTTCCTGAAGATCTTCTCCTGTAATTTCTACTTCGTCTTTTGAAGGTGTTTTCAGTTCTTTTATTTTCAGTTCTCCATTATTGTATTTTTCTAGGTTTCCGGCGTATTTTAATTTTGGTAAATCTAAAAACATACTGTAGTCCCAGGCTCCGGTTTGCTTTTTCTCAAAAGTTGCATTTTCGAGACTGAATATACGATACTGTTGTACCTTTATATCTTTTACTTTTTTAGTTTTATTATCAAAAACATAGGTCACTATTCCGTCTACGTAAGAGTTTAGCAAATTATTTACGGTGACATAAGCATTAAAATTCCCTTTTATTAAAAGGTATTTTGCCGGTTTATTGTTTTTGATAACGACAGGTTCAATGTCGTTTATTTTATCATCAAGCTTTACAATATCTTTATTTATTTCCGAAAAAGAGAGCTGTGCCAAAACAACATTGTCGTAAACCAACTGAAATCTTTCCTGATCGGATTTTAAGGATTGTTTTTCAATTTTACCATCAATATCCGAAAATGCCAGAATGCTTCCATCTTTCCCAAATACCGAAACCTTAGGTAATGGCTTATTTGTTTTTTCTGAAATAAAAGTAATGGTTTGTGCAGTGAATAGATTTAATACGAATGTCAGAAATAATAATAGGAGACTTTTTTTCATGATTATTTTATTAAAATGATTTAAATGAATTTTGCTTAATTATATGACAACGAAAATTTAAAAAGGTTGCATTGAATTTTAAATTTTTCAAATTAATGCAAAAAAAAGACTGATCGTACAATCAGTCTTTTTCGTTTTATCTTGTTATAAATTCCTTAGAAAGGATATTCATAAATTTCAGATTCGTGCAAGTAAGGGTTTCCTGTAGGGATAAGTTTAAGTTTTGATAATGCTGAAAGCACTGTAAACATAAATAATCCAACTACAAACAGAAGAGCTCCTAAGATCAGAATGAATACTTCAGGGGTTTTCCAGTATGGTCCTACTGTTCCCGGCATTACCATATTGAAGTAATCTAAAATGTGACCACAGATAACCACTACTGCCATTGTTGTAACCACTTTGTAGTTTCTCTTGATGCTGCTGCTTACCAATACCAGTAACGGTAATAAGAAGTTTACGATCAGCATCGGTAAGAAAGTAGGAGAGTAGTGCTGGAATCTTCCGAAGAAATAATTAACCTCTTCCGGAATGTTCGCATACCAGTAAAGCATGAACTGTGCAAACCATGTGTATGTCCAAAGCATACTTGTAGCGAAAAGGAATACTCCTAAATCATGCAGGTGATTATCATTGAATTGCGGAAGGAATCCGTTTTTCTTTAAATAAACACTTAAAAGAATGATTACTGCAATACCACTTGAAAGGCAGCTTACCATAGAATACCAGATATACATCGTAGAATACCAGTGAGGGTCGATAGACATCAACCAGTCCCAAGCCCAGGCCGCAGAAGCAAATCCGAAGAATGCGATATATCCTACTGCCCATCTGTAAAGCATCTGATAGTCCACTTTAGATTTAGTTTCGTCAACTTTTTTAGACTGAGCTTTCAGTTTCCATGCGAAGAAAGAAGCACCTAATACATAGATGAAAGTTCTTACGGCATAGAAAGGTATGTTTAAGAAGATTCTTTTTTCAAATAAGATTACATCAAAATGAGCAGAATCAGGGTCTGTCAATTCAGGATCCATCCAGTGGAAAAGGTGACCTTGATGAGTAATGTTTAAAAGCATTAAGATAATCAAAATAGCACCACCATATGGAATATAAGAAGCGATTGCTTCCATTACTCTTGTAATAATGATTGGCCATCCTGCGTGTGCAGCGTGCTGAATAGAATAGAAAAATAATACGCAGCAGCTTACTCCGAAGAAAAATACAGCGATAAAATGTATTGCCGCTAAGGGCTGATTGTGTACCTGAAGAGTAGCATGCTCTAAATGAGCAGCATGATCCTGAGGACCAACCATTTCACTGGAATGTGTAGGAGCAGTATGACCAGAAGCGTGAACAGCTTCCATCATTTGTTCTATTTTCTCAGTAGAAATCCCTTTGTTCAAGAAAAAACCGATACCAAACAGAACTAAACCTACAACAAGAAGGATTATAGAAGTTGATTTTAATTTTGGTGAAAAACTATACATTTCTTTTCTTATTTTTTAGTTTCGGTAGTTTTTGTTTCAGTCGCTGCTGGTTCGGCAGCCGTAGCTGTAGCTGTCGCCGGTGCTGCTGCTCCTTTTTTGAAGGCATTCATCACATACATGGCAACTCTCCATCTGTCTCCTGCGTTCAGTTGTCCCGCATAAGATCCCATTGCATTTCTACCGTTTGTTATTACATAATGAACAGATCCTACAGTAATTTCTCTATCGGCATAGTTTGGTACACCAGAGAAAGCGCCTGACTGAACGATCGGTCCTTGTCCATCTCCTCCTGTGCCATGACATGCAGAACAAGTATGGTCAAACAATATTTTACCTCTTTCAATATCTTTTGCAGCATTAGCCGGATTTAAAGGAGAAGTAGTCATACTTTTGGAAGCATCATAACCAGCGTTATACTGATCCGGTGTTTTCGGAAGTAATCCTTCTTCAAAAACGCCGTCTTTATTTTGAGGAACTGATCCTTCTACCGGTGCAAGACCTGTTGCTCCGTTATTTTTTACGAAAGCAGGAATTTCATTTTCATGATCTGAATAAGCATCCTGTGCTTTCATCAATGGATCGTACGCTACCGGAAAGTACATATCAGGGAAATATACCAACGGTACGTTTTCTTTTGGTCCGCAAGAGTTAAGTAAAACTGTTGTTAAACCTAAAACTGCTGTAATTTTTAGTACATTCTTTTTCATTTTAAGCATCTTTAACAGTTATTTCTTCAACTCCAGTTTCAATGAGTAACTGTTTTACAGATTCTACATCTTCAGTTACAAATTCCATCATGAATTTATCATCCGTTGTTCTCGGATCCGGGTTTTGTGCCGGCGCTCCGGGATACATTTTATTTCTTACCAAGAAAGTTAATGACATCATGTGAGCTGCACAGAATACCATAAGCTCAAACATTGGTACTACGAATGCCGGCATATTGTGCGCCCAGTCAAAAGCTGGTTTACCACCAATATTTTGGGGCCAGTCGTGGTTCATAACATACCAGGTTAATGTAGCACCTATCGTGACACCGTAAAGTGCGTAAAGAAATGCGGCATCAGAAATTCTTGTTTTCTTTAACCCTAAAGCTTTGTCTAGCCCGTGAACCGGAAACGGAGTGTAAACTTCGTTGATTGCGATTCCTTTATCGTTGAATGCTTTAACGCCGTTCATTAAATCGTCGTCGTCAGCATAAAGTCCGTATACAATTTTAGTGGTGCTCATCTCCTTCTTTTGCTTTATAAGTTTCACCTGAGATTTTCAAAATCGATTTTAATTCAGCCTGTGCAATTACAGGGAATGTTCTTGCGTATAATAAGAATAGTACAGAGAAGAATCCGATTGTTCCTAAATATACACCCACATCAATAATCGTTGGCTTAAACATCGTCCAAGATCCAGGTAAGTAGTCTCTTGAAAGGTTAATAACGATGATGTCAAAACGCTCAAACCACATACCGATATTGATGATTAATGCAATGATAAATGTTGCAATAATATTTGTTCTTACTTTCTTGAACCAGAATAGCGCAGGAATAATTAAGTTACAAGAAATTAATGCCCAGAACGCCCACCAGTAAGGTCCTACCGCAGCACCTGGAGAAAGATAAGTGAAATCTTCAAATCTTGAACCTGAGTACCATCCGATGAAGTATTCTGTTGCGTAAGCTACTGTTACCATACCACCTGTTAAGATAATTACGATGTTCATAATTTCAATATGATACATAGTGATATAATCTTCAAGGTGACAAACTTTTCTTGCAACAAGTAATAGAGTCTGTACCATTGCGAATCCTGAGAAGATCGCACCGGCAACGAAGTAAGGAGGATATATCGTAGAGTGCCATCCTTTAATTACCGAAGTGGCGAAGTCAAAAGATACGGTGGTGTGTACTGAGAATACAAGCGGTGTTGCTAACCCTGCAAGAACCAAAGAAAGTTCTTCGAATCTTTGCCAGTGTTTTGCTTTACCACCCCAACCGAATGCAAGGAATGTATAAATCTTTTTAGTCCAAGGTGTTTTAGCTCTGTCTCTGATCATTGCAAAGTCAGGAATTAGTCCCATGAACCAGAATACTGTAGATACTGAGAAATACGTAGAGATTGCAAATACGTCCCAAAGTAGAGGAGAGTTGAAGTTCCCCCAAAGAGAACCGAACTGGTTTGGTAAAGGGAATACCCAATATCCTACCCAAACTCTACCCATGTGAATTACCGGGAAGATTGCTGCCTGTACTACCGCGAAGATCGTCATCGCTTCCGCAGATCTGTTTACAGACATTCTCCATCTTTGTCTAAATAATAATAATACTGCGGAGATAAGTGTTCCGGCGTGACCGATACCTACCCACCATACGAAGTTGGTGATATCCCAACCCCAGTTAATAGTTCTGTTAAGTCCCCATGCTCCAATACCTGTTCCGATAGTATAAGCGATACATCCGAATCCATAGATGAATAGAACTAAGGCTGCATACAATGAGATCCACCATAATTTGCCTGCTCTTTCTTCGATAGGTCGTGCAATATCTTCTGTGATATCGTGATAAGTTTTGTGACCAATAATTAGAGGTTCCCTTATCGGAGCTTCGTAATGTCCTGACATTTTTTACCTATTTATTATTTAAACTTTATTTTTCTACTCTGTTTCTTACTTTAGTGTGATAGAACACATTTGGCTTGGTTCCGATCTCTTCAAGTAAATAATATCTTCTGTCGCCAGCGTATAATTTTCTAACTTCAGATGCTTTATCATTCATGTCTCCGAACTGGATAGATCCTGTAGTACAAGCTTTAGAACATGCTGTCTGGAATTCTCCGTCTTTCACTACTCTGTTCTCTTTTTTAGCTTCAAGAATAGTCGTCTGAGTCATTTGGATACATAATGAACATTTCTCCATTACCCCTCTTGTTCTTACAACAACGTCCGGGTTTAGAACCATTCTTCCAAGATCGTTGTTCATATTGAAGTCGAACTTGTCATTAAGGTTATAGGTAAACCAGTTGAAACGTCTTACTTTGTACGGACAGTTGTTTGCACAATATCTTGTACCGATACATCTGTTGTAAGCCATATGGTTCTGACCTTGCTTACCGTGTGAAGTTGCCGCTACCGGACAAACTGTTTCACATGGAGCATGGTTACAATGCTGACACATTACAGGCTGGAAGATTACATCCGGATTGTCAGCAGGGTGGTTCAATGCACCTCCGTCACCGAATGCAGTACCATATAATTCAGGAACTGCCATTCCTTCTTTTAATCCTTCATATACTTCTACTTTCTGTCTTGAAGAATAATAACGGTCAATTCTTAACCAATACATATCTCTTGACATTCTAATCTCTTCCTTACCTACAACCGGAACGTTATTTTCTGCCTGGCAGGCAATGATACAAGATCCGCAACCTGTACATGAGTTAAGATCGATAGACATATTGAAGTGAGGTCCGTCTGTATCATCGAAAGCATCCCAAAGGTCAATCTTTCTTGCAGGAAGAGCTCCGCTGATTGTATGATATTCCAAAGGTTTATTCCATCCTTTATGTTCATCATCAAATGCTACGTTTAAGAATTCTGCTAAAGGAACTTCCTTAGCGATTTCGTAACGTCCCATTAATGTATTCTGAAGCTGTATACCTGCAAATTCGTGATCTTCACCTGTTTTTTCTAATTTAACATTAGAAACGGCAAGGTTTGAACCATCAAATAAAGGATAAGCATTTACCCCGGTATCAGCCGTAGCTCCTGAGTTTTTCTTACCATATCCTAGTGCAAGACCAACAGATCCTTCTGCCTGACCCGGCTGGATGAATACAGGAACATCTTTTATGGTAACTCCGTTTACCGTAAGGTTTACGATAGAACCGTCCAACTGCATTCTTGCATTAAGATCATTTTCAATGCCTAATCTTTCTGCATCTTTAGGAGAAATTGTTAAGTAGTTATCCCAAGACATTCTTGTAATAGGATCCGGTAATTCCTGTAGCCAAGGGTTGTTAGCTTGGGTACCATCACCCATTGCTGTTTTAGTATATAATACCAATTCTAAATCAGAAGCTTTGAAGTTTCCTAATTCAGCAACAGCTTGAGCCGCATTTCCACCGGCATACGATAATGTTGTCGCGTTAGTGGAAGTATTAAACCCATTATATAAAGCTTTGTTGAAAGAAGTTCCTCCTAAAATGGAAGAAGCATTTGCTTTCAAATAATCATAGTAGTTGTTAGCAGCGTTGTTCTTTCCGTTTTTCCAAACCAATAAAGACTCTTCGATCTGTCTTGATTTGTAAATTTTCTGGATCGTTGGCTGCATTAATGAATATACACCTGTCTGTGGTTCGATGTCTCCCCAAGATTCAAGCCAGTTGGCTACAGGAATTACAGCTTTCGCTGCTTTGTACATTTCGTTTTTCTTATCAGCAACAGCAATTACGTAAGGAACTTTTGCTAAAGATTTTTTGAAATCTTCTCCTTTGTGATAAGAGTAAATAGGATCTACGTTGTTGGCGATCAATACTCCAACCTGACCTGCATTTACCCATCCAAGGAATTCCTCGAATCTTGCTTTGTCAAACTCTTTTAAGAGATTCGCTTTACCTGTGAAAGCTGTAGAACCAAGTTTCTGGTTGATAAGGTGAGCTAAAACCTGAGCGCCTTTAGAACCGTCAGCAAAAACTACCGCTTTGCTTCCTTTTGCCTGTAATTCTTTAGCGATTTCGGAAGCTGTTTTGTCAGAAGTTCCTCCGCCAACGATAGCATTGTAAACTTCAACCAAAGTTTTGTTTACCTGGCTAGGCTTTAATCTGTATCTTGAATCTGCATTAGCACCAGTCAATGACATGTTTGATTCCACCTGGATGTGTCTCAACATATTTGCTCCCGGTTTTCTTGCAGCAGCATAAGAAGATTCTAATCCTCCTCCGTTGTAATCTCCCAGGAAATCTGCCTGGAATGAAACCAGCAATTCAGTTCCTCTAAGATCATAAACAGGTAATGCTCTTGTTCCGAAAACTTCCTGAGCTGCGTCTAATGCTGCAGCATATGGATAAGCATCGTATGTTACTAATTCTGCTGTAGGATATTTAGCCTTAAAATCAGCGAATAGTTTTTTGAAAGTAGGGGAAGCGAAAGAATGTGATAATAACACGATTCTTTTACCAGCTGCGTTAGCTTCTTCCAGACCTTTAATAATGTAGCTGTCTACTTTATCAAAAGTTTCATCTTTACCTTCAAATTTAGGCTGCTTTACTTTATCGTTATCATAAAGAGAAAGTACACTTGCCTGTGCTCTTGCACTTGTTTTTCCTAAATCACCGGCTATCGGATTAGGTTCGATCTTGATTGGTCTTCCTTCTCTTGTTTTTACTAAAACACTCGCAAAGTCAAAACCATCGAAATATGTTGAAGCGTAATAGTTTGGAATCCCCGGAATGATATCATGCGGTTTTACCACATAAGGAATCGTTTTGATTACCGGAGCTTCACATGCAGCTAAAGTTACCGCTGCAGTAGAGAATCCTAATAGTTTTAAGAAATCTCTTCTTGAAGTACTGGATCCGTTCTTTTCAGCATCTCCAAGGAAATCTTCTACCGGAATTTCTTCCTGGAACTCTTTCTGAGCCAGCTTATTGTTTAGAGCCGGATCTTTAAGTTCGTGAATACTTCTAAATTGTATTTTGTTTGAAGCCATTTATACTTCTAATTTTTAGTTATTAATAATGACATTTACCACACTCAAGACCTCCAATTGCATCTACAGTAATCTTACCACCATCTTTAGGGTATTGTTTTTTCAACTTGTCATGTAGATTTTTGAAGTATTCTTTATTATAACCGTTGTTCATATCAACTTCAGTAGTTCTGTGACATTCGATACACCATCCCATTGTGAAGTCATTCGCCATCTGAACCACATTCATTGTGTCGATTTTTCCGTGGCAAGCTTTACATACAACATCTATTTTGTTGTTAGGATTCTTTTTGTTGAAAGAATTGATGATCGCCTGCTCACCTGCTACAACGTGCTGAGAGTGGTTGAAGTAAACGAAATCAGGCATATTGTGGATTCTTGTCCATTCAACCGGCTGAGTTTTTCCTGTGTACTGTTGTTTTTCAGGATCCCAACCTGTTGCAGCATAGATTTTCTGGATTTCTCCGTCGTAGAATGCTTTGTCTTTTCCTGGTTCCATATAGTGTTCTGCATTGTATTCGGAAATTGTTCTGTGACAGTTCATACAAACGTTCATAGAAGGGATTTCAGATACTTTACCGTATTTGGCACTGGAGTGACAAAGCTGACAGTCGATTTTTTGTTCTCCAGCGTGAATTTTGTGAGAGAAATAGATAGGCTGTTCCGGCTTATATCCTTTGTAAACACCGATCCACATGATCCAGTTCCATACACCATATGCGGCTAATAATGCAAGAATTGCAATTAATCCTTTACCGATATAATGGTATTTTTCATAGATTTCGCTGAAAGATTTAACTCTTGTTTCGTTAAGCCCTGCCAAGTCTTCGGATTGCCCTAGTTTTACTAATTGTCTTAGTTTTAATAAGATCCAAACCAATAAACCTGCAATCGCTAAGAGTGAAATGATGACTACGTTTGTAGTGGTAGAACTTTGCGCTGTATTTGCAGGTACTGCATTTGCTGTGTCTTTAGCAGCATCGGTTTTTACAGGTTCCGGAGGATTAGTTGTGTAAGCTAAGATGTCATCAATATCCTTATCGGTAAGATTTGGAAAGACCTGCATCTCAGTCTTGTTGTACTTTTCAAAAATTTCATTGGCGTACTTGTCTCCCGAAGCTCTAAGAGCTTTGTTGTCCTTGATCCACTTGTGAAGCCAGTCTGTGTCTACACCACCTTCTGTTTTTACTCGTTCTACAACCCCTTTCAGAGGTGGTCCTACAACTTGTTTGTCTAGTGCGTGACATGCAGTACAATTCGCTTTGAAAAGTTTCTCACCATTCTTAGGATCGCCATCTTGCCCGTAAATTGAAGCACTGGTTGATAACAATAAGCCTATTGCGATCAACGTTTTTCTATAATGCTTTCTCCAACTAATCATTTAAATTATCTTATGTTAGTAAATATTGAACATTCAATCAATTCCGCAAAAATAATATATTTAACAGGAATTTAACGGTATATAGAAAGGGGAAAATATCATTTACGTTTAATTTGTACTCATTCTAAATAACTGTATTTGGTATAATTTTTTAATTTGTCTAAATTTGCGGAAACAAGTTTAAATGAAAAATTTGATTAAAATATTTTCGATAATGTTGCTGGCGGGTTTTTATACTGTTGATGCCCAACAAATTGTAAAAAAAGATACATTGGCAGGCACAGAACTCGTAATGACGATGGATTCTAAGGTAAATGCAGCACTCAAAAGCATTGAAGATAAGTGTGCAAGAACTGTAAATACGGCAGTTGCCAAGGAAGATGAAGAGGATTATGGTTCTTCAAAGCCCTCGAAAATCTATGTGCCAAGTCGAGAATTGACGAATGCAGAAATATGCAGAAAAAATCCTAGAATTCTAGGATACAAGATACAGATCACAGTCGTGAAAAGTAATGAAGAGGCTAATGAAGTGAAATCTTATTTCAGAAAAAGATTTCCTAATCTGAAAGTAGAAACAGATGCTTCTTTACGACCTAACTATAAAATTTTAGCGGGAAGCTATTTTACCAAGCAAAGTGCTTCTTCAGATCTTTCACGAGTGAGAGAATACTTCAAATCTGCGGTTCCTGTGCAGTACAGGATTTTCTGTGCGGAGGCAAAATAATAATTTTTTATCATAAAAAGTAAAAGCTGAGAATTATACTTTCTCAGCTTTTTTATTGATATTAAATCGTTTTTAGAATTTAATAATAAGTGTTTAAAAACGAAAAGAATTCGACCATTCTAAGATAATTGTTTATCACTAAATAAGCAAAAAGGATACAGAATATAACCATCAATCCAGATAGTGTTTTTGGAGAATTTTTATAAGAATTAAACAGCCATCCAATAAGTAAAGGATACACAAAAACAAAATGCCCTCCGTAAATAAAAGAAGTATGCAGCCCGAATCTCATCACGCAATGAATGATAATATCAAGCAGGAATGAAATGATAAGAATCTGCACGAGCTTGTTCCTGAAATTTCTGAAATAACTCAAAAAAACAAGTACTAATAAGGTGGCAATAAAAAGGTAAGGAATCCACGATGAATACACGTCCATTAGAAGACCTTTGTACTTGTATCCCTGCATATTATTTCTGTCAGTGACAATAAAATTGGAAAACAAAACATTTCCTCCAAAGAAATAAGAAAGAATCATATCCCAAATAGGTGTGCTGTTTACATTTGAAAACTTTTCATACTGTTCATTGGTTTTGCTAAAAATGTTGTCGTACTTGAAATGAATTCTATTGAGATACAGTATAATAAAACAAATGCACGTTAAAATTATTCTGAAAACTGCATTCCCGAATTTTTTCCAGCTTTTAAAAACATCTTTTTCAAAGGCAACGGGAACAAAAACTTTAGCGATGTTGGTAATCGTAAGCCCGCCGATGCCGATACCTGAAAATACCAGAGCCAGAGCCGGTATTTTTTGATCTTTTCTTAGTTTTAATGCTGAATAATAATTGAAAAGAGTGAGTAATAAAAACGTATAAGTGAAATTTTCAGGAGTGAAGGATAATAAAATTGTTGTCGAGAATGATCCCAGAAAAAGAATCAATAAAATACAAATGAACAATGGAAGCTGAATGATGTTTTTTAAATATTTAAACACCTGAACAATACTCATGCTCACTGCAATATTGCTGAACCAAGCCAATGCAAATCTGAAATTTCCGTCCATTTTTCCGTCTGAGAAAAGTAAGCCCAGTTGTCGAATACGCTTGAAAAAATAGTATGATAAAGGATGTCTTTCGAAGCTTCCGCCAGTCATAACGATTGATTTATTATCAAAACTAAAGTAAGCATCCCAAGGAATTCTGCTGTCGAAAATAATCTTGTAATGGATCGCAATGTAAGAACCAAGACAGCCGTAAACAACCAGAAAGAAAAGGAGGATAATAAACTCAATACCGGTTGAAGGAAAAACGAGTTTTAAAAACTCAATAAATTTTTTCTTGAATTTTGACACTTTTAATGTTTTTTGCAAAAGTAAATAAAAACCCATCAGTTTTGATGAGTTTTAAATTGATTTTACTAAGAACTACAAGAAAGCATTGAACATCCGGAAATATCATCATAATCAGAAGGTCTTTTTGCAGAGAATTCCGGATAAATTGTATGATACGGATTTTCAAGGGCATGGGTTAATTTTTCAAGCATTTCTGTTTTTCCCGCGTTAATTTCTTCAATACATTGATACAAAAGATAATTTCTTAAGATAAATTTAGGGTTTGTTTTATGCATAATTTCCAAAGATTTTTCTTTTGAAATAATGTTTTTTTCCAGTCTGAACTGATAATCTTTTATAAAATCTTCCAATCTGGAAATCTTTTCATCATTCAGAAAAGTATAAGAAACATTTTCAAACTGAAGCCTTAAATCTTTCTGATCGTCATATTTTTCAAGTTCATTAAAAAACAGTGTGTAATCTAACTGTAAATCCTGCATCAAGCTCTGCCAACGGGTGAAGAAATCTTCATCTCCGGACTGCAATTCATCAAAACCAAATTTTTTGCAGAGCATTTTATCATGAGATTCCCAGAAATAGCTTCCGTAATCATTCAATATATCTTCCAGAAATTTTTCATCTTTAATTAAAGGGTGCAGGGCATTGGCAAGTTGCCAGAGGTTCCATTGCGATATTTGAGCCTGTCTTCCGAAAGCGTATCTTCTTCCTGGCAGATCTGTAGTATTCGGAGTAAAATTCAGATTGTATTCATCCATCATTGAATAAGGGCCATAATCTATGGTAAGCCCAAGAACCGACATGTTATCTGTATTCATGACACCATGAACGAATCCTACGCGGTACCATTCCACCATGAGGTCTGCTGTTCTTCTGCATACACTTTCAAAAAAATCTTTATATTTCTGATTTCCTTCTGATTGAATTTCTTTAAAATAATTCTCAATAGTAAAATCTGTAAGTTCTTGCAGGGTTTTGTATTCCTGCTGGGCAGACATCAGTTCGAAATGTCCAAAACGTAAAAAGCTCTCCGCAGTTCTTATGATCACAGCGCCTTTTTCATACTGAGGATTTCCATTGTACATAATGTCTCTTACCACATCTTCTCCTGTAAAGGCAAGGCTTAAAGCCCGGGTCGTTGGAATTCCTAAATGAAACATCGCTTCACTCATCAGGTATTCGCGTAAAGAAGACCTTAAAACGGCTCTTCCGTCTGCGTGCCTTGAGTAAGGTGTTGCTCCGGCACCTTTCCACTGGACTTCATTTTTTTGTCCTGAACTGTTTGTTATTTCTCCGGCAAGAATTGCCCTGCCGTCCCCAAGCTGTCCTGCCCAATTACCAAACTGATGTCCGGCATAGACCGTTGAATAGGTTTTTATGTTTTCGGGTAAATTATTTCCCACTAAGAAATCGAGATCTTTTTCTTCAAATTTTCCCAGTCCTATTTCTTCTGAAAGTTTTTTATTAAAAGCAATAAGCTGCGGATGGTCAAAACCGACCGGATTTACTGTTGAAAATAAAACTTTCGGAGTATTTCTCTGCATGGTATTGCCCGAGAAATCCCCTGGAAATTTTTTTATAAAGGGTTGCTGTATGTTTTCAATATTCATATCTCAAAGGTATTAATTAAAAAAGAAAAGACCTTCCAAATCGTTGAAAGGTCTTGTATATTGATAAAAGAGAATTTATTTATTATTGAAGTCTACATCTTCGCTTTTATTGAGATTCTCATTTACATTTTCTTCTTTTTTACCAGAATTTTTCGGTTCAGAAGGTTCTGTAGGTTTGGGATTTTTAATCTCATCGATCGTTTGTAATGAGCCGTCGTCACCGTAACCTGATCCTAATCCTTTAAGGTTTGAGCAGCCATCTTTCCATTCGGAAGGCTTTACAAATTTATCAGAAGGCGAAACTCCCAGACTTTTATCTGCCCAGACTTTTTTCATGAAAATTGCCCAGATCGGAAGTGCCATTTTAGCTCCCTGCCCTTCACCAGTTCCGTAAAAGTGGGTTGCTCTGTCTTCCCAGCCAACCCATGCTCCGGTAGCCAGTTTCGGAACGATTCCCATAAACCAACCGTCTGAGTTGTTCTGAGTTGTACCGGTTTTACCCGCAATTTCTATATCTTTTGAAATACCTTTTCTTCCTAATTCTCCCGAAGCTGTACCATACTGCGCCACACCTTTCATCAATTCGATCATGGTGTAGGCATATAATGGGTTCATTACTTCTTTAGGTTCTACATTTACTTCTTTGATTACTCTACCATTCGCGTCTTCAATTCTCCAGATCATTTCCGGCTTGTTATAGTTACCATAGTTAGCAAAAGTACTGTAGGCACCTACCATTTCGTAGATTGTAATATCTGATGAACCTAACGCCATCGGAAGGCTTGTTGAAATATCTTCTGTTACCCCAAGATCTCTTGCGGTCTGAATCACACTTTGTGTGGTAGTCATCTCAGCGAGTCTTAATGCTACGGGGTTTTGAGAATGTGCTAATGCATCTTTCAGGGTAAGCATTCCGCCTCTTCCCGGAACATGGTAAGTTCCTTTATTAAAGCTTGCATTAGAAACGGTAGAGCATGGAGTCATTCCTAATTTCATAATGGCAGTTGCATATACAAAAGGTTTGAATGTAGATCCTACCTGTCTTTTCCCCTGCTTGATATGGTCATACTGGAAATGCTGCCAATCGATTCCCCCTACCCATGCTTTTATTTCTCCTGTTCCCGGAACCATCGACATTAAACCTGCCTGAGCGACTTTTTTATGCCATCTGATAGAATCCCATGGAGACATTTCCACTTCTTCTTCACCAGCCCATGTAAAGCGTGATGTTTTGATTGGTTTTTTAAACTCCATCATGATGGAATCTTCAGAAACTCCTGCGGCTTTCAGTTGTTTGTAACGGCCGGTTCTTTTCATGGCCTGAACCATCAGGTCGTTGATCTGCTTATCGTTAATATAATAAAAAGGCCAGTTTTTACGACCTCTCTGCTCGGCATCAAATCTTTTCTGAAGATCTGTTAAATGTTCTTTAATCGCCTCTTCTGCATATTTCTGCATTTTGGAATCAAGAGTGACGAATATTTTTAAGCCATCTTTGTAAAGATTAAGCTTTTTACCATTTTCTTTTTCGTAATCCTTAAGATAAGCATCAATTTCTTTCTTCAAATAAAACTTATAGTAAGCAGAATAATCGTCATTGATGTTTTTAATAGGATGATAATCTAAAGTAATAGGTGTTGCCTCTGCTTTGTCAAAGGTTGTCTGATCGATATATCCTGTCTTCAGCATCTGATCCAAAACGACATCTCTCCTTGCTTTTGCTCTTTCAGGATTTCTCATCGGATTGTTTTTCACAGGATTTTCAAGCATTGCTACAAACATAGCGGCTTCCGGCAGCGTAAGCTCAGATGTTTTCTTGTTGAAATAAATTCTTGATGCCATTTCAATACCGTTGGCATTATAAAGGAAATCAAACTTATTAAAATACAAGGTTACGATTTCTTCTTTTGTATATCTTTTTTCAAGACTTACCGCAACGACCCATTCTTTCAATTTCTGAAATGCTCTTTCGATTTTATTCTGAGAAGCACCATTCGTGAAAAGTAGTTTGGCGAGCTGTTGCGTAATCGTAGAACCACCGCCACGTCCCCCTCCATAAACTACAGCCCTGGCAACTGATTGTAAATCAATTCCAGAATGCTCTTTAAAACGCTCGTCTTCTTTTGCCTGCAGCGCATAAACCAAAAAAGGAGGAAGTTCTTTATATGTTATAGGCTGCGTCTTTTCTTTCTCAAATTTACCCAGCAGCACTCCGTCTGAAGAGTAGATTTGTGAGGCTACATAAATATCCGGATTTTCAAGCTCTTTTACATCCGGCATTTCCCCAAGGAAACCCTGAGAGACTGCGAAAAAAAGCCCTGAAATTCCTAAAACTACAGCAAAGAATCCGATCCAGATAAATTTTACCCACTTTTTCCAGCCGGTATTTTTCTTTTTAGGAGGAAGAGGGAATGTTTTCCCTTTATTTCCTGTATTTTGTTTGTTCACTTCCATTTATGATTACGGTTTAGCCGTTTCTATTTTTACTCCAATGTCTTCAATCCCCGGTAGAATATCATTTCTCATGGCCTGCGTAAGCCCGATCTGATATTTTCCTTTTGCCGGAAATTTATAATTTAGTTTATACTGAAATAAAGTTTCCTTAGTGTCTCCGAAGCCTGTTCCCAACCATTCTCCATTGGGCTTAGCCAAAACATAATTCAGCGTATCAGTCTGCTTTTTTTTGGTTTGCAGGTCGGTGAGATTCACAATAAATCTAATATTGCTGTAAGGATATTCATTATTATTTCTTACAACAAATATAATATTTTTAGGATTTTGCGGATCTGAAATTTCAAGATTAAATTTCTGTTCACTTTTCTTATTCCATTTGTTATCAACAGAATTCATCATCACTTCTCCTTCTGAGGAAGAGTTGCAGCTAAAGAAAAGAATAAGCGATAGTAATCCTAAAATTTTACGCATTGTTATCTTTTTTTGGAGGAAATTTCTTTTTAAATTTTTTCTTGTTGGGAGTAGATTTTTTATCACCCTGAGAATCCATAGCAGCTTCTATCTTTTCCGGCTGAGGCTTTTGCTGTTGGTGGTTTCTTTGTTGCTTCTGCTGGTTGTTCGGATTTGGGTTTTGCTGTCTTTCCTGTTTCTGAGGTCTTTCGGATCTTTCAGAACGTTCCTGTCTTTCGGGTCTGTTATTGGTATTTTTTCTCTGTCCCTGATTTTGGTTGTTCTGATTGTTATTTTGCCTGTTCTGATTTCTGTTTCTGTTATTGCCTCTTCCTTTCTTTTCAAAACGGTCTACATTGTTCTCCTGAATCAGATCTATGCTTGCAAAAGGTGTTTCAGGTTGCTTCAGTTCTTCCAGAGGAAGTGTTTTTTCGCCACGTTTATTTTTTGCAATTAATTTTTTAACTAATTCAATATCAAAATCATACCATGCAATGGAATTGTCTACATAAGCAAACCACATTTTCTTTTTGAAAACGTCAATTTTAATGCAGAATGCGCGTCCTTTCTCTGTATCAAGCATTGTTGACGAAGAAGGGAAATTGCTCAATGCATCGAGGTAGCTGTCAAGTTCATAATTAAGGCAGCATTTAAGCTTACCACACTGCCCGGCCAGTTTCTGAGGATTGATACTCAATTGCTGATATCGTGCAACATTGGTATTTACCGATCTGAAATCCGTAAGCCATGTCGAGCAGCAAAGCTCTCTTCCGCAAGAGCCGATTCCTCCTACTTTTGCAGCTTCCTGTCTGAAACCGATTTGCTTCATGTCGATTTTCGTCCGGAATGCTCCGGCGTAATCTTTAATTAACTGTCTGAAATCTATCCGGTTATCTGCAGTATAATAAAATGTAATCTTCGATGCATCTCCCTGATATTCTACATCGGTGATTTTCATTTCAAGACCAAGACGATGCGCAATTTTTCTCGCTTCTATCTTTACGTTTTCTTCTTTTTTTCTGGCTTCCTGCCACACCTCAAGATCTTTCTGGTTGGCCAGCCTGTATATTTTAAGTAGAGAATCTTCAGAAAATCTTTTCTTTTTCATCTGAATCTTTACCAGTTCGCCGGTGAGACTTACCACACCTACATCATGTCCGGGACTTGATTCTACTGTTACTACACTACCTATGTGTAAAGGGAAATTATTTACATTTTTATAAAAGGATTTTCTGTCATTTTTAAACCTAACTTCAACAAAATCACACCTGTTCGGTGCGGGATTGCTGATGTCGGAAAGCCAGTCAAAAACACTTAATTTATAACTATTACCACAGGTATTTACATTTTCACAGCCATTCGCGGTCTTCTTGGGTCCGCAAGAATGTGCAGAATCGCCGGATGTTTTACATCCACAACTCATATATTATATATTTAATTTGCAAATTTATGATTTTTATCTTTATGAGGTCTAATATAATCAAATATTAAGAAAGATGGCTGTTTAGTTTTAAACAGACCCTGAATTTAGCTTTCTATTTTTAGTTTAATTTTCTTATACTGTTTTATTTATGTCACTTTTTAATGAAAATGCTATTTTAAACATAGTTTTATTTGTATTTATTGTTTAAAATTTTATGATTTATTAACAGGAGTAAGTAAAATAATTTTATATTTGGGTTAATATAATAATAGTCTATGAAAAAAATATTAATATCAACTGCTTTGTTGGCAGGAGTTTTATCTTATGCAGGAGGCTTCAGGGTTTCTTTGCAGGGCGTAAAACAACTGGCAATGGCACATACAAGCGCACACGCTGAAGATGCGAGTGTAACGTTTTTTAATCCTGCAGGGATGTCATTTATCCCTTCAAGGCTGAGTGTTGCAGCAGGTGGATTTGGTATAAGTTCTAAAGTAACCTATCAGAATCCTACGACGCTGGAGTCTTATTCCACAGATAACCCTATGGGAACTCCTATTTACGCGGCTGTGGCATATAAGGTCTTAGATAATCTTTCTTTAGGTTTTAATTTTTCTACCCCATACGGAAGTACTGTAGAGTGGCCGGATAACTGGGCAGGAAAAGAAATTGTACAAAATATTGAATTAAAAGCTTTTTATTTCCAGCCAATGGTTTCTGTAAAATTGTCTCCGTGGGTGTCGGTAGGAGCAAGCTATATTTATGCTAAAGGAAGCGTAGACTGGACGAAAGCAGTGACCCAGCTGGGCGGAACGTTAAATTTAAAAGACGATAAAGCTTCAGGACACGGTTTTGGTTTAGGTTTCTATTTCAGACCTGAGGATAAACTGGATATCAGTATTGCTTATCGCTCTCCGGTATATATGAATGCAGATAAAGGAAAAGCAACGTTCAATATTTCTCAGGCTCTTTATTCTTCCGTAAAAGTAGATGCCAACGGACAAGACAATTTTAAAGCTGTTCTTCCATTAGTTGATGAATATACTATTGGGGTGACCTATAAAATAACTCCGAAATGGCAGGTATCCGGTGATTTTAATTATTACGGATGGGAAAAATACAATAAACTGACATTAGACTTTGAAAATGCATTGGCAGGAAATCAGGTCGATGATCCTACAAAAAATGTTACCCCTAAAAATTTCCATAATTCAAAAGCTTTCAGAATCGGTACTCAATATATGATAACCGATAAGATTGCGGGGAGACTTGGATATTATCATGATGAATCTCCGTACTCCGACGACCATTTCAGTCCGGAGACTCCATCTTTTGATGCGAATGTGATTACCGGAGGTATTGGATTCAAATTAAATAGATTAGGTGTAGATCTTTCGGGAGCTTACAACTTCCAGAAATCCAGAGATATAAGCAACGCATTTTATAACTTTTACGGACAGGCTAAAGCAAAAGCATTTTACTTTGGGTTAGGTTTGTCTTATAACGCATTTTAATTTTTAATAAAGAATTATGAAAAAAATATTAATTTCTACATTCGCTATTTCAGCGTTGTTATTAAATGTAAGTTGTGACACAGAATTCGATACTGATGTAAATGATGTGGTGGTAACTTCTGGAGAGGCCAACTTTTCCAAATATGTATCATTAGGAAACTCTCTTACATCAGGATATAGAGATGGATCTCTTTATATAGACGGCCAAAACGAATCTTACCCTTCAATGATTGCGATGCAGATGAAACTTGCGGGTGGAGGAGATTTCAAACAGCCGTTGATGCCAAATAATGTGGGAGGCTTCAGTAATCTTACAGGCTTTCCTGGAAAATTGGTCCTTAGTGTGGTAAATGGGTCTTTGACACCAGTAGCATCCGCACCGGCAGCTACACTTGATAATATTTCTTCAGGAGCTCCTTATCAGAATTTAGGGATTCCAGGAGCAAAATCTTTCCATTTGGGAATTACCAGCTATGGATCACTTAATCCTTATTATTCAAGATTTTCTACAGGGGTGAGTCCTGTAGCGGCTGCAGTGGCTCAAAATCCCACTTTCTTCTCTTTATGGATCGGAAATAATGATATTTTAAGTTATGCAACAAGTGGTGGTGTTGGAGTAGATCAAACGGGAAATCTTAATCCTGCCACTTACGGATCTAATGATATTTCTGATCCTAATGTAGTCGCATCCAGTATCAACTCTTACGTAACAGCTCTTACAGCGAACGGGGCAAAAGGAGTCATTGCTAATATCCCAAGTGTAACAACAATTCCTTTCTTTACAACGGTTCCTTACAATCCGTTAACTCCGGCTGCTTTAGGTGCTAATCTTAATACGCTCAACACAAGTCTATACGGGCCGCTTAAACAGGCACTTACCGCTTTTGGAGCAGGGGATAGAATTAATCTTTTATTTTCTACTGCCGCAAACCCTGTTTTGATTAAGGATGTTTCTTTGCCAAATTTATCTGCGCAGCTTACTGCAGCGCTTACACCATCTTTAGGAGCTCCTACGGCAGCTGCTTTCGGGCAGATTTACGGACAGGCTAGACAGGCAACAGCAGAAGATTATATACTACTTACTACAAGAGCAGTGATAGGAGCTACAAATCCTAGTGCTCCATCTGCAATTAATGTGTACGGTATTTCTTATCCTTTAGAAAATCAGCATGTACTCACAAAATCTGAAGCTGCAAGCGTAAAAACAGCTATGGATGCATATAATGCTTCTATTAAATCTATTGCAGATGCTAAAGGGCTTGCATTTGTAGATGCCAATGCTAAAATGGTAGAACTAAATTCCCAGTCCGGAATTTTGTATGACGGAATAAGATATACTGCCAAATTCGTAACCGGAGGTACATTCTCTCTTGACGGGGTTCATCTTACAGGAAGAGGATATGCAATTGTAGCCAACGAATTTATTAAAGCAATCAATGCAAAATACAAATCTACATTACCACAGGTAAATCCAAATAATTATTCCGGAGTCAAATTCCCGTAATAACACTTTGAATAAAAACTTAGAAACCACAAGATATATTCTTGTGGTTTTTTTTAAATTTGCAAAATCTTTTAAAAAGTAAAAATGGCCCACCAGTTAAGTTATCTATTTTGTACAAGGACGAGCAAGGACTTGGCAGAGAAAATTGCCCATCATTATGGGAAGGAATTAGGAAAAATCAATTTTCAAACCTTCAGTGACGGAGAATTTGAACCGGTATTAGACGAATCCGTAAGAGGAGGCAGGGTTTTCCTGATTGGTTCTACCTTTCCGCCGGCGGATAATCTTTTAGAACTTCTGCTGATGATTGACGCGGCAAAAAGAGCTTCTGCGAAAAGCATTACCGTAGTGCTTCCTTATTTCGGACTTGCCAGACAGGATAGAAAAGACAAACCAAGAGCGCCGATCGGTGCAAAGCTTGTAGCCAATCTTTTAACGGCTGCGGGAGCAACAAGAGTAATGACCATGGATCTTCATGCTGACCAGATCCAAGGATTCTTTGAAATTCCGGTAGATCATTTATATGCATCTACAATTTTCGTAGATTATATCCGCAATCTGAATCTTGAAAACCTTACGATTGCTTCTCCTGATATGGGAGGTGCTAAAAGAGCAAAAAACTATGCCGGCCATCTTGGAGCGGATGTAGTAATTGCCTATAAAGAAAGGAAAAAAGCAAATGTTGTAGAAGAAATGTTCCTTATCGGAGATGTTGTAGGCAAAAATGTGATCCTTATTGATGATATGATCGATACCGCAGGAACACTTTGCAAAGCAGCAGATATTTTGATCGAGAAAGGAGCAAAAACGGTGAGAGCTATGGCAACTCACGGAGTGCTTTCAGGAAAAGCTTATGATAATATCGAAAACTCGAAATTATTGGAAGTTATTGTAACTGACTCAATTCCTGTGAAAAATAATTTGTCATCTAAAATAAAAGTGCTATCTTGCGCCCCATTATTTGCGGACGTTATGAAGATGGTGCACGAGCATCAATCAATTAGTAGTAAGTTTATTATCTAATTGATTTTCATTAGATTGCAAATTTGGTTTTAAACAATTTTTTAAATTTTTATAAATGAAATCTATTACAATTCAAGGTACAAAAAGAGAAAGCGTGGGCAAAAAGTCTACAAAAGCTTTACGTGATGCTGAATTAGTTCCTTGTGTTGTTTACGGAGGTGGTGAGCCATTGAACTTCTCTGCAGAAGAGAGAGCATTCAAAGGTTTGGTATATACTCCTGAAGCACACACGGTATCTATTGAGGTTGATGGTCAAACAATTCCGGCTGTTCTTCAGGATATTCAGTTTCACCCGATTACAGACAAAATCCTTCACGCAGACTTCTATCAGCTAGCTGACGATAAGCCTGTTATCATGGAAGTTCCTGTAAGAATCACTGGTCGTTCAAAAGGTGTTGTAGCTGGTGGTGTTCTTCGTCAGTCTTTCAGAAAATTGAAAGTAAAAGCAATTCCTGCTAACTTACCTGATGAAATCGTTGTGGACGTTACTCCGCTAAGAATCGGTAACAAACTTTATGTTGGAGGTATCAAAACTGAAGGATATTCTTTCATGCACCCGGACAATGCAGTTGTTGTAGCTGTTAAGATGTCTAGAAATGCAATGAAAGGAGGTGCAGCAGCAATGGATGATGAAGATGAAGAAGAAGGAGCGGCTCCGACAGAAGAAACTTCTGCAGAATAAGAATTTCTTATTTAAACAATATAGAAACCTGTCATTTTTGGCAGGTTTTTTTTGTTTTAAAAGTAAAAAACCTCTGCGTTTTATAGTGAAACGTCTTTGTATTAGAATGCTTTCAATAGTTAAAATAATTTAGTGATAATGGTCCAAATTTTAGTTTTTTATAATTAATAACATGGCTATCATTTGCTGAGTTTAATGCCCTTGCGAACTAAAATATTTCACAATTAATTATCAATGACTGACGATCTTTAGCGTTAGAAAGAAAAATAAATATCTAATCCATCGAATCTTTCTATCAACCACGAACTATTAACCATCAACCACAATCCGAAAAAAAGCCGTAAATTTGAAGAGTTCTAAATAAGAGCGTTTTAATTTAAATTTTTAATAAATGTTTGACATTCAGGAAATCAGAAGTCAGTTTTCTATATTAAATCAGGAAGTGAACGGTAAACCATTGGTTTATCTTGATAATGCGGCTACATCACAGAAACCAAATTCCGTTTTGGAAGTATGGAATGGATATTATACAGAGATTAATGCGAATGTGCATCGTGGAATTCATACATTAAGTCAGTTGGCTACTGAAGAGATGGAGCTTTCGAGAAGGAAAATCCAGAAATTCATTAATGCAAAACATGATTTTGAAGTAATTTTTACCAAAGGAACCACAGAAGGATTAAATCTTATCGCTTATATTTTAACCCAAAAGTTAAAAAAAGACGATGAAATTATTATCTCTTATCTGGAGCATCATTCCAATATCGTTCCTTGGCAGATGCTTTGTGAAAGGACAGGAGCTAAATTAAGAGTTATTCCGATGGATGAAAACGGAATTCTTCAGCTTGATGTTTTTGAGACCTTTTTAAGTGAGAAAACGAAAGTGGTTTCTGTAAATCAGGTTTCTAATGCCTTGGGAATTGTTAATCCGATTGAAGAAATCATTGCAAAAACAAGAAAAAATACAGATGCCTATATCGTAATCGACGGAGCGCAGTCAGCACCGCACTTTATCATTGATGTTCAGAAAATGGATTGCGACTTTTTTGTTTTCTCGGGACACAAAATGTATGCACCGATGGGAACAGGAATTTTGTACGGAAAACAGGTGATTCTTGAAGATTTACCGCCGTTTCATGGAGGAGGTGAAATGATCGCTACTTGTTCTTTTGATGGGACAACATACGCAGGTCTGCCATTTAAATATGAAGCCGGAACACCAAATGTGGGAGGAAATATTGCTTTGGGAGCTGCTGTGGATTTTATCCAAAAAGTCGGTCAGGAGAATATTCAGAATCACGAAAATGCTTTACTGGAATATGCACAAAGAAAGCTTCTGGAGCTTGAAGGAATAAAAATTTATGGTGAAAAAGCTGTCAGAACCGGGGTTGTTTCCTTTAATCTGGAAGGGGTTGGTATTGCTTCCGATGTTGGAATGATCCTTGATAAACTTGGAATTGCCGTGAGAACGGGGCATCACTGTACGCAACCAATAATGGATTTTTTCAATATTGCAGGAACGGTAAGAGCGAGCTTTGCATTGTATAACACCTTTAATGAAATCGATTTATTAATTGAAGGCGTGAAAAAAGCACAGAGAATGCTTAGCTGATTTTAAATTTGTATAAAATATAAGTATGGCCGGAAAATAACTCCGGCCATTTGTTTTAATTATAAGTTTAGCTGACTCCCGAATCGCACATTTCAACAGGCACGAGGCAGGATGTTGATGTACAGGGGTTTCCTGTTGGGATTTGCAGGCAACATGCATGATATCCATTGTACGTAATGTGATACGTATTCGGAGGGCATGTGTGTCCGCCCAGAACCTGCTTTAAGTCTTCTCTCTGAAGTTTTTTTAGATTTTTCATAATGATTTGTTTGTTAGTGATTTGTAATTAGTCACTAATTTATGAAAAAAAATAATAACACCATATCTTTAATTAAAATTATTACCTTTCTTCTTCATCAATTGATTGAAAAAAATATTTTTAAAAGTTTTTTCTCTAACCTGTAACCTTTTAAGATTTTCACTGTCTTACTAATAGAAACAAATAATTTATGAAACTTTTGTTCGGAAATAAAAAAGATGATTTGCTCAGCCGTCTCAAAAAACAGGATCCGGCTGCACAGAAAATTTTTTATGATCAGAATGTAAAGAAATACCTGAGTGTCAGCAGAAGTTATATAAACGATCTTTATCAGGCTGAAGACTGTGTGATAAAAGCATTTTGCAAAATTTTTAAAAGTATTGAAAGTTTTCGAGGTGAGGGAAGTTTTGAAGGATGGGGGAGAAGAATAATAGTGAATGAGTGTCTTAATTTTATTAAAAGTCATAAGACCGTTTTTTATCTGGAGGATATCAACCCCAATTATCCCGAAGAAATTCAGGAAGAATTTATTGATTTTAATTTTAATGCGCAGGAGCTTTTAGATCAGCTTCCCGATGCTTACAGAATGGTTTTTAACCTCTATGTCCTTGAAGACTACTCGCATCAGGAAATTGCGGACGCATTACAGATTTCTACAGCAGTAAGCAAAACCCAGCTGTTTCGGGCTAAGGAGAAAATGAGGAAAATCTATCATCAGCAACAAAAAAAAATACAAAATGAAAACAGATAAAAATACAATAGAATATCAAGTCAGAAAACAAATTGAAGAAAGGGAAATCGCCCCTTCGCGGAACCTTTGGTCAGAAATAGAAAGTCAGACGAAAATGAAATCTTCCGGATCAAGAGTTAACTGGTTTCTGATGGCAGCGTGTCTGGTTTTAACATTCAGTTTAGGTGCTGTTTTGTTCTTTAATGAAGAAAATGGACAAATCAATAAAAATAAAATGACGGCTCACGTTATTGATGCTGTATCGCAGGATATTAAGCTTGAGGAGAAGATTAAAAGTAATGATTCGTATATATACAATAAACCTAAAACAGAGACTTATGAAAAAAATATAGTTTCTGTTGAAAAAGCTGAAATGTCTGATATTCCGGAAGCCCTAGAACAAAAAGAATTGCCGTTAATCAATAAACATATTACAGTTACAGCGGCACCTGTACTGCAAGATAAAATTATTGCCCAGGCAGATTCTGCAAAGATCCCTGCAAAAACAAGAAAATATACCGATCCTTCTACTTTGCTTTTTTCTATTGAACATAAAGATGCCATAGAACAAACTAAAGGAACGAGCAATGTTGCTTCTATCGAAATAATAGAAAAATAAACGTTAAAAAAATAAAAAATTAATATTATGGTCAAAAAAATTATCATGATGGCTTTCGCGTGCATTTTATTCAATAATGTATATGCTCAGTCGAAATGGTCTTTCAGCCTTCCGGCTTCCAAAGAAAACGAGAAAATAAGTCCTATTGTAAAGGAAAAAGTAGATGATTACGCCAAGAAAATTGACGAGATTATTCAGGAAGAAAAAAAAATGATGGAAGAAGAACTGATTGCTCTTCAAAATAAAAATTTAGATAAAGCCGATTTTGATTTGCAGAAAAAAGAAATTGCCAACCGTTATTCCGAGAAAATCGACAAAAGAATTGCAGACCTGGGATTTGACCTCGATTCAGTGATAGAAAAACAGGTGAAATATTCACTATTGAATTCAGATGTAACTTCAAATGAGGAAATTAGAGCTAAAATATTAGAGAAATATCGTCCGAAAAAGAACTTTTCCAGCTATTTTTCTTATGGAATTATGAATCTTACCAACGATTTGCCAGATAATGAACTTGATAAAAACATTGGATATGCAAGTAATCTGGAATTTGGGTTAAATTTTAACTACCACTTCAGCAGAACAAGCCACTTTGGGTTACTTTCAGGAATCAGGTTTTCATGGAGAACACTTCGCCTTGACAATAATCTTTACTTTAATAAAGATTCTGAAGGAAATGTTTATCTCGATAAATATGGAAAAAGTCTTGATAAAAATAAGTTAAGAACGGGTTATATCATCGTTCCTTTAGGATTACAGTATAATTTTTCCAGGCTGAAAGATGCAGGGATGGACATTAAATACAGAAACTTCAGAGACGGATTTAAAATGGCGGGATATTTTTATGGCGGAGTTAAAATGTCTACCAACAATATCATAAGTGGCGACGGCCCAGATTTCAGGGATAGAGGGAACTATCAGGTAAATCCGTTTGTGTTTGGCGCTCAGTTTACCGTTTCGTACGACGACTTCAGTATTTTCGTGAAAAAAGATTTTACAAACTACTTTAAAGGTGGGAACTTTTCTAACGACAAAGCGCTTGTTTTCGGAATTTCCCTCGGGTTGTAATGTAGTTTAAATTTTTAACCATTTCATATATAACAAAAACGCCGTGAAATAATTTCATGGCGTTTTTTTACAATATTAACGGATAAATTTAATTCTTTATTTCAGACTTCCTACCATGTTTTCAGGTTTCACCCATTCATCAAATTGTTCTGCTGTGAGAAGTCCCAGATTTACAGCTTCTTCTTTTAATGTCGTTCCGTTTTTATGGGCAGTTTTTGCAATTTTTGCTGCATTTTCATATCCGATATGCGTATTTAAAGCAGTAACAAGCATTAATGACTTATCAACAAGTTCTTTGATTCTGTCATGATTAGGCTCAATTCCCACAGCGCAATGATCGTTAAATGAAATACAGGCATCAGCAATCAACTGAGCCGACTGTAAAAAATTATAAGCCATTACAGGTTTGAAAACATTAAGTTCATAATTTCCCTGTGTTCCTGCGAAGGAAATCGTGGTGTCATTTCCTAAAACCTGTGCGCAAACCATTGTCATTGCTTCATTTTGCGTAGGATTCACTTTTCCTGGCATAATGGATGATCCAGGCTCATTTTCTGGAATGTGAATTTCACCAATTCCCGAGCGCGGTCCGGAAGCGAGTAATCTGATATCCTGGGCAATTTTAAACAATGAAACAGCGAGTTGTTTTAAAGCGCCATGAGATTCAACAATGGCATCGTGGGCGGCCAGTGCTTCAAACTTATTTTCTGCTGTTACAAAAGGATGATTGGTAAACTTAGAAATATATTCAGCGACTTTTACATCGTAACCTTTCGGAGTGTTCAGTCCGGTTCCTACTGCAGTTCCTCCCAACGCCAGTTCGGAAAGGTGAGGAAGTGTATTTTTTAAAGCTTTTATTCCGTAATTCAGCTGGGCAACGTACCCGGAAAATTCTTGTCCTAAAGTCAGAGGAGTTGCATCCATTAAATGTGTTCTCCCGATTTTAACAATATCTTTAAACGTTTCTGATTTTTGTGCTAAAGTATCTTTCAGTTTTTCAACCGCAGGAATGGTAATTTCAACCACTTTGCGATAAGCTGCGATATGCATTGCCGTTGGATAGGTATCGTTGGACGACTGGGATTTATTAACATCATCATTAGGATGAATTTCAGATTTTTCTCCCAATATTCCGCCATTGTTTACATGGGCACGGTTTGAAATTACTTCATTTACATTCATATTTGACTGCGTTCCTGAACCCGTTTGCCAGATTACGAGAGGAAATTGGTCATTCAGTTTTCCTTCTAATATTTCATCACATACTTTTGCGATCATATCTCTTTTTTCGGCAGGAAGAACACCTAAATCGGCATTAGTAAAAGCAGCCGCTTTTTTCAGATAGGCAAATGCTTCAATGATTTCATGAGGCATAGATCCCTCGGAACCAATTTTGAAGTTGTTTCTGGATCTTTCGGTTTGTGCGCCCCAGAATTTATCTGCAGGAACCTGCACTTCGCCCATGGTATCTTTTTCTATTCTGTAATTCATTATGATGGAAATTTTTAATTTAATCAAAAAGGCACAAAAAATTCATTTTAAATTTTAAGATTAGTTTTAACAATCGGTAAACCTCAAAAATGAAAATCTTTGATTTTCACTGATGTGTTCTTTATTTCCAAAGGTTTTTAACTTAAAACTTATATGACTAATGTGTCAAAAATCTTTTGTGACTTTTGTGGTTTAAAAAGTTTTCCTAAAGTTAATCATTACCTGAAACATTCGCAATTTATAATCATTATAAATATCAATCTAAGTGTCTGATTTTACTCATGTTTTTTCGCGATGTTTTATTTTTGCAACCAAATAAAAAGAAGAATGGAATTTAGATATCAGGATCCGTATCCTATTCAGAAGGATGATACGGTGTATAAGAAACTTACATCAGATTATGTAAAAGTTGAACAACTCGGTAACAGAGAAATTTTAACGATTGATCCAAAAGGCTTGGAGCTTCTTGCAGAAGAAGCGATGGCGGATGTTTCTTTTATGCTTCGTTCTTCACATTTGGAAAGTCTCAGAAGAATTATTGATGATCCTGAAGCTACCGATAATGACAGATTTGTAGCATATAATTTACTACAGAATGCGGCAGTGGCTGCTGAAGGAGCTTTACCTTCCTGCCAGGATACCGGAACTGCAATTGTGATGGGGAAAAAAGGAGAAAACGTTTATACAGGTGTGGATGACGGTGAATATTTAAGCAAAGGAATCTATAATACCTATCAGAGAAGAAATTTAAGATATTCTCAGGTGGTACCTTTGACGATGTTTGATGAGAAAAACTCGGGATCAAACCTTCCTGCGCAGATCGATATCTATGCTAAAAAAGGAGATTATTACGAGTTTTTATTCTTAACAAAAGGAGGAGGTTCTGCCAACAAAACTTTCCTTTATCAAAAGACTAAATCTTTACTGAACGAAAAATCTCTTGAAGAATTCATTAAAGAAAAAATCTCAGATCTTGGAACGGCAGCTTGCCCGCCTTATCACTTGGCTTTAGTGATTGGGGGAACTTCTGCGGAAGCAAATTTAGCGGCTGTGAAAAAAGCATCTGCAAAATATTACGACAACCTTCCTACCGAAGGAAACGAAGCTGGTCAGGCGTTCAGAGACCTGGAATGGGAAGCGAAAGTTCAGAAAATCTGTCAGGAAAGTGCTATCGGAGCACAGTTTGGCGGAAAATATTTAACGCACGATGTCAGAGTAATCAGACTTCCTCGTCATGCTGCATCTTGTCCTGTGGGAATGGGAGTTTCGTGCTCAGCAGACAGAAATATTAAAGGAAAAATTACAAAAGAAGGTATTTTCCTTGAGCAGCTTGAAGAAAATCCTAAGAGATTTTTACCAGATACGCCTCCACACCTGGAAGAAGCTGTTGAAATTGATCTTAATAAGCCAATGTCTGAAATTCTGGCGGAACTTTCTAAATATCCTATCAAAACAAGATTAAAACTTAATGGAACCTTAATCGTTGCAAGAGATATTGCGCACGCAAAAATCAAAGAGATTCTTGACAGCGGAAAACCAATGCCGGAATATTTTAAAAATCATCCAATCTATTACGCAGGACCTGCAAAAACTCCGGAAGGAATGGCGTCTGGAAGTTTCGGGCCTACGACAGCAGGAAGAATGGATGTTTATGTTGATGAATTCCAGAGCCATGGCGGAAGTATGATTATGCTCGCCAAAGGAAACAGAAGTAAAGATGTTACCAATGCCTGCGGAAAATACGGAGGTTTCTATCTGGGTTCTATCGGAGGTCCTGCGGCTATATTGGCTAAAGACAATATTCTTTCCGTTGAAGTTGTGGATTTCCCGGAGTTAGGAATGGAAGCGGTAAGAAAGATTGAAGTAAAAGATTTCCCGGCATTCATCATTACCGATGATAAAGGAAATGACTTCTTTGCTGATTTGGCACATTAAAAGATAGAAAAGACAGATAGATAAAAGACGAATAGAGAATAGATGAATAAGAGTAAAGCTATGTAATCTATCATCTGTTTTTCTATGATCTCTTAGTCTTTTAAATTAAAATAAAAATAAATAATAAAATAGGACACATATCTTTTGTATAAAAAAATAAAAAGTCCTATTTTTGCCTAAAATCTTTAAGAAAAATGATAACGATTTTATCAGCATTTTGGCCGTTTTACCAGTTCCTTTGGACTGTATTTTTCATAATTATGTTCCTTGTAGGATTCTGGTGTATTTTCATGTTCTTCGGATTTGTAATTCCTTTATGGCTAACGGAAGGCTTGAAAGAATACTTCGGTAAAGTGAAGCCTTTTGATCCTGAAGAAGTAAGAAGCAAAATGGTGTATGAGCAGGAAGGAGTAGAAGTTATCTACAACGAGCCAAAAGGTCATGGTCCTTTCATTCACGATCATAGCCACGACAACCACGGACATCATTAATTGATTGTCATTGTTTTTCCACATGAATTCCGGAAAAACAATATCAAAGCAAAACAACATATATTAAAACCACTTATCTCGATAAGTGGTTTTTCTGATTTTTACTCATTTCTGAATTTTTCCGGAGAGATGCCGAATTTCTTTTTAAAGGCTCTCGTAAAATTTTGAACATACTCATAACCACATTCTATAGCGATTTCTTTAATCATAATGTCATTATTGATAATTAGTTTCTTGGCTTTCAGCATTCTTAATTCAGCAATATAATCGTTGACGGTCATCTGATATTGAGCTTTGAATTCCTTTCTGATTTTATTCTGATTGATACCAATGATATTACCGATTTCCTCTACTTTAATATTTCTGTGGTAATTTTCGTCAACAAATTTTTTAATCATCGAGGGAATTTTAGGATTCTCCCTGAAAGTATTTTTTTCACCAAACTGTTCGAAAATCAGCATTAAAAGTTTAATTATTTTTGCTTCAATAAACAATTTCCTCAGCATTCCCTTTTTAGAATAACTTATGATTTCATTTAAGATCATATGCATTTCAACTGTCATGAATGGCGGAGTCTGTTGATGAAGGAAAATATAATTGTTCCGGATCATCCTTTCCAGAGTCTCTTCATTTTCTTTGTCGGAATCAGGATTGATGAGGTTAAATATATATTCATAGTCAATTTGTATGTGTAAATACTTGAGCGGTTCAACATTTTCTGACCATAGTTCGGCCGAGCCTTCTGCACGGGAATAATGAAGTATATATTGATTTTTTTTGAATGACAATTTCGTTCCGCAGTCTTGTGCTTTAAGAATAATATTTGAACTCAGGAAAAAAAGCAGATTAAAACTCGACTGTCCTTCTATTATGTCAGATTGGTGAATTTTTTCAGAGATAAAACCTTCCTGAAACAAAATTTTAATGGCTTCTGATCTGAATAATAATTCTTTATGCGACAGATTCTTCATAATACTACAGTTGAATAGAGGTATATATCAGATAACAAAAAGTTCGGAAATGATTATTCGAGCTTATATATCTAAAGTATTTTTGCACAAAATTAATTATAATTTAGAATAAATAAAAATAATAATTTGTTATGTGTAGAAAAATATTTTTTAAAATACGTAGTGCCAGCCTGGCTTTATTGTCATTAGCTGCGACCTGTGCATACGCCCAACAGTGGGAAGATGTAGGCGGTTTGACGACTGTTTCTGCCGGAGGAAGTAGTTTCAACAATTTGGTAATAAATAATGGAAAGTACTATATTTCGTACTATGACACATCTGTAATGAAAGGTTCTGTTCAGGCTTTTGATGGAAGTTCCTGGTCATACGTAGGAGGTAGCCCTGGAATTACAAATAGCTACGCAACTTATAATTCTTTATTATCGGCACCGAATGGAAATATCTATTATACTAATCAGGGTAGCGGCCTGGAAGTAAGACAATTCGACGGATCTGCGTGGACGCAGCTGCCAAGTGCGACAACATCTGCTATTAATTATCATGCTTCAGCAGTTTCGCCTTCGAATGTTCTGTTTACATATTCCACAGACAATTCCGGAAGTGTTCGGCGATATATCAACGGTGTGTGGGAGCAGGTAGGAAATGTCGGTTTTTCCAACGGAGCTACTTTTGCTGAAATGGTAATCGGGACAAACAATAAAGTCTATACCTGTAATGTATCCGGAGGAGTGAGGGTTTATGAGAATACAACGACCGCAACAACTTCAGACAATTGGGTACTTGTGGGAGGCAATATTGTGGATGCAGCTTCTGCGAGTGAACAGTATAATTCTGATATAGCGATTGATGTTAATAATAATCTATATGTTGCATATGTTTCCAATTCTGCAAACGGACAAAAGCTAAACGTGAAAAAGTTCAACGGAACAAGTTGGATACAATTGGGAAATGCCAACTTTTCAGAGGGAAAGGTTCAGCATGTGGCAATTGCGGTGAGCGCATCAGGAAATCCTTATGTTGTGGCAAGCCGTTGGGAAAATGATGATTTTTTAAAGAATAAAGTTTATTACTTAAATACTGCATCCCAAACATGGGAGGTGCTTGGCGGAAGTTTTATTTCAGACGGTCAGGCTACTTATAATGATCTTGCTTTTGATAATTTTAATAATGCTCTTGTGCTGGCATATTCCCAAAATGGAACAAAGGTGAAAAGGTTTTCCTTAAATCCGGTTTGTAATAATACAGACCCGGGAACCAATACAGGTGATCTGGGTTGCGTGACATTTATCTATAACGGACACGATGTAAGTTACGCTACAGTAAGAGGTGCTGACGGAAAAATATGGTTACAGCAGAATTTAGGAAGTTCCCGCGTTGCGACATCGTTAGATGATGCAGATTCATTTGGAGATCTTTTCCAGTGGGGAAGATGGGATGACGGACATCAGTTGAGGAATTCTGCCACCACGACAGCTCCTTCTGCGAATTCGCCTGACGGGCTTTCAGGAATCAGCTCTTTTATTTTAGGATCAGGTTCGGCATCATGGTGGGCTACCAACGCCACGAGTGATGCCTGGAATGCTTCCTCGTTATCTGAAATTACTTCAGCTGTTGGTGTAGATCCATGCAAAACTGTCGGGCAAGGCTGGAGACTTCCTACTCCTGCAGAATGGACTGCACTGGTAGGTGCCGAAGGGATAGGAAACCCCGCTACAGCATTTGCAAGTTATCTTAAATTACCCGCTGCCGGCTACCGAAGCAATACGACCGGCGGATTTACCTATGAAGGAACAAGAGGTTATTATTGGAGTTCGGGGACAGCCAACAGCGGAGGAAAATATCTTTACATAGGATCGTCTATCGCTAACCCTGGAGCAGGCGCTCCCAGAGGGCAGGGAGAATCGGTGAGATGTATAAAAGATTTTTCAGGTCTGGCAACGTCTGATATCCATCTTAATACGAATTCAGTTGCGGTCTATCCTAATCCCACAAAAGGAATTTTAAATATTAAAACAGATTCTTCTGTTGAAACGGTAAAAGTAACAAATCTTGTCGGTCAAAATATCAATGTTCGTTTTTCCCAAAATAAGGTTGATCTTCAGGAGCTTCCGAACGGAATTTATATTGTAGAGGTGAAATTAAAAAACGGACAAATATTATCAAAAAAAATAATAAAAAATTAGAGTTAAATATTAAAATTCTTTGAATAGTTCATTTAAATTACATAGTGAATCCGGCGCGGGACGAAGTCCCGCGCCGGATTCCATTTTTATAAAACATAATTAACCAGAATATTTATATCGAAATACATTTCAATCTGTTGCATAATATTCTAATACGTTAAAATTTATCTTAAGAAGTCAACTTCTCTAAAAATAAATTACTTTAGTATTATCAATTAAAAATATTTATGAAAAAACTTTATTCCGGTATTTTACTGCTTATGATCGCTATAATATCAGGTCAGATAAGCTATACCATTACTCCAAATCCTTTTAATGAAACGGATGCTGTAACACTAACCATTCCAGGAAGCCAGATTGACGAATCAGCGTGGGGAATTTCAAACAATGCAGTTTATATTTGGTCGTGGTCTTTAGATACCAATTATCAGAATAGTCAGGATTGCCCTACCAATGGAAGCTGGAACAACTCCAATGAGCTCAATAAGCTTAGTTACAATGCTACTGCTGACACCTATTCTTTATCATTTACGCCAACAACATTTTATGGGAGAACGGGAATCGGAAGACTTGGCTTTTTGTTGAAGGATAAAACAGGAGCACATCAGACTACAGATGTTTTGGTAAACGTAGGAATTCTGAATATAAGCATGACCAATCCTGCGGCAAACAGTCTCACATCAGTGCCATCCGGAAATTCCATTAATATTTCCGCTACGACAAATGTTAATGCAACATTTCAGCTCAAGGCCAACGGATCTGTAATAAATACAACTTCCACACCTTCGACTTCTTATTCTTACAGCTACACGGTAACCGGAGATGCCAATATGGAACTCATTGCAACAGATGCCAATTCAAATACAAAAAATGCCACATTCATCCTTCAGGTTCCCAGAAATGTGGTTTCTGAAGCCATTCCAAGCTGGATCAGACAAGGGATAAATTATCATCCAACAGATCAGACAAAAGTAGGACTTGCATTGTATGCACCATTCAAAAATTTCGTTCACGTCATCGGAAGTTTCAATAACTGGACGGTAAACGATACTTATCTCATGAAAAGAGATACCACCAATCCGGATCTGTACTGGATTGAATTAACGGGTCTTACTCCTCAGCAATTATATACTTTTCAATACCGAACGAATGATCTTAGAAAAGTAGCAGACCCGTATTCTCCACAGATTTTGTCTTCCTATGACGATCAGTGGATCACATCTTCAACTTACCCGAATTTACCGGTATTTCCTGCCGGACAAGGTTTTGAAGTTTCTATGTTTAAAACCGGGCAGACCCCTTACAATTGGCAGGTCGCAAATTTCCAGAGGCCGTCAAAAGAGAATCTTGTAGTTTATGAGTTGTTGCTGAGAGATTTTACGCAGGAAAAAAATTGGCAGTCATTAATTAATAAAATCAATTATTTAAAAGGTTTAAATATTAACGCTGTTGAACTAATGCCTATCATGGAATTTGAAGGAAATCTATCATGGGGATACAATACGTCTTTCCATTATGCTTTAGATAAAGCGTATGGAACTCCTGAGAAATTCAAAGAATTCGTTGATCTTTGCCATCAGAATGGTATTGCTGTTATTTTAGATGTTGCTTTTAATCATGCAACAGGTCGTTCGCCATTAGTAAGACTATGGAATGTAGATCCGGATGGCGACGGTTATGGTGATGTTGCCTCCAATAACCCATATTTCAATACAGTACCGAAACATTCATATAATGTATTCAATGATTTCAACCATACAAGTACTTCAACTAGATATTATGTTGAAAGGTGTCTTCAACAATGGCTGACGGAATATCATATCGATGGCTTCCGTTGGGATCTTACCAAAGGATTTACCCAAAGTTGCTCTGAAAATGATGAGACCTGCACCAATTCCTACCAGCAGGACCGGGTAGATATTTTGAAATATTATGCAGATCGCCAGTGGGCAATTGATCCGAATTCCTATATGATTTTTGAGCATTTGGGAACGGATGCAGAAGAACAACAATGGGCGAATTACAGGATCGCGGAAGGAAAAGGAGTGTTGCTATGGAATAAACAAACAGATCCTTATAACCAGAATACAATGGGTTACAAGGAAAACAGCAATTATGACAGGATGAATCATTCGCTTCACGGCTTTACCAATATGTCGGCGGTTGGTTATGGTGAAAGTCATGATGAAGAACGGTTAATGTTCAAAAATCTATCCTATGGCGCAATAAACGGAAGCTACGATGTAAAAAATCTTAATACGGCTTTAGATAGAATGAAAGCTTTCGGGGCAACATTTTTCACCATTCCAGGTCCCAAAATGATCTGGCAGTTTGGTGAGCTGGGTTATGAATTCAGCATCAATAGATGTAGCGACGGGTCTATAAATTCCGGATGCAGAACAGATGAAAAGCCGATTGCGTTTAATCTAGGCTATGACACTGATGTAAACAGAAAAGCAGTCTATGACACTTGGGCGAAGATTATTAATTTCAGGAATTTGTATCCGGTTTTTAAATCAAAAACATATTCTGTTGAGTCTAATAATCTTACTAATGATCCGAACGGGCTTATCACAAGGATTTACGTGTACGACAATACCATTACAAACGGAGTGAAAAACATTGTAGTACTGGCAAATTATACCACTGCTGCACAAAATGTTGTTCCGTATTTCCCATATACCGGACAGTGGCAGAATCTGATGGATACTACGGTTTCAAACGTTACTTCTACAACGGCAACCATCACATTGCAGCCCGGAGAATTCAGGATTTTTGGAAACTACACAGGAAGCTTATCTACATTTGACGAAAATGCAGCATTCAAGTTATCTTTACAAGTCGCCGATAATCCTGTAAAAAATAATATGGCAAAATTAATTTATCATAAAGCTAAAAATGGAGAAATCAGAATCTACGATATGAGCGGTAAAATGCTTGATAGTTTTAAACTGAAAAATGAAGACGGAACCTATGAATTAAAAATAAACTATCCGCCGGGAACATATCTTGTTCATTTAACATCTGATTCAGGAATTGCTATCCAGAAGATGATTATAAAATAAAATTTTAAAGACCGTAATTGCGGTCTTTTTTCTTTTTAAAAAGGCTATAAATTGATAATCGATACTCATTTCTTCCGAAATTAGCACATCTACAAATCAATCCGTATCTTTGCCAACTAAATTTTTACTATGTCTAAGAGTTTAATTCCAAAATTAGAAGCTATAAAACAAAGATATAATGAGGTGGCAGACCTTATTATTCAGCCTGATGTTATTTCAGATCAGAAAAGATATTCTTCTCTGAACAAAGAATATAGTGATTTGGGGAAAATTGTAAGAGTTTACGATCAATATAAAGGTGCTTTGGATACGATTGAAGAATCCGACGAGATTATTGCTGACGGATCCGATAAAGATTTTGTGGAATTAGCAAAAATTGAGAAAAACGAAGCTTTGGAAAAAATTCCCGGCCTGGAAGAAGAATTAAAAGTATTGTTGATTCCGAAAGATCCTGCAGATGATAAAAACGTGATTGTGGAACTTCGTGCCGGAACCGGTGGTGATGAGGCGGCGATTTTCGTTGAAGATATTTACAGAATGTATTCCATGTATTTCAAAACAAAAGGTTGGAGACATGAGGTGACAGATTCTAACGAAGCGGCAAAAGGCTACAAGGAACTCATCATGAAAGTGGAAGGAGAAGGTGTTTACGGAATCATGAAATTTGAGTCCGGTGTTCACAGAGTGCAGCGTGTTCCGGAAACCGAGTCCCAAGGTAGGGTTCATACTTCCGCTATTACGGTGGCTGTTCTTCCGGAAGCCGAAGAGGTGGATTTTGAACTGAATCCCGCGGATATCGAAATGCAGACTTCCAGATCTGGAGGTGCCGGAGGTCAGAACGTAAACAAGGTTGAAACCAAAGTTCAGCTGACGCATAAACCATCAGGATTGGTAGTGGTTTGTCAGCAGGCACGTTCTCAGCTGGCCAACCGCGAACTGGCAATGGAAATGCTGAGAACCAAACTCTACGATATCGAGCTTCAGAAAGTTCAGGGCGATATTGCCGCCCAGCGTAAATCGATGGTTTCTACGGGAGACCGTTCCGCAAAAATCAAAACGTACAACTATCCTCAGGGAAGAGTTACGGATCACCGTATCAACAAATCCATGTATAATCTTGATGCTTATATGAACGGAGATATTTCTGAAATGATCGATGCGGTTATCATGGCAGAAAATGCCGAAAAAATGAAAGGCGAAGAAGAAAATTTATAAAATCTTTATCATAAAATCTTTGTTAAGCCTCTGGTAACAGAGGCTTTTTTATTAATGGATACTTAATTCTGAAAGATTATATTTGCAAAAAATATTTAACACTAATACATTTAAATCATTAGATAAAACTAATTCTCCATGAAGAAATACTACTTTTTACTGCTTTTAGCAATTTCATATTTTACGACAGCGCAGACCTTCAGCTTGGATGCTTCTTTTGGTGAAAGCGGATATAGAAAAATCAATAGTACGACACTCTCAGATGCGATTATGCTGCCGGACGGACAGTTTTTGACGGCATACAACTCAAGTTCCCATATTAACATCAATAAAATCAATCAAAATGGAGCGGTGGATGCGGCTTTTGGAACAAAAATAATTGATATAGACAGCTACAGTTCAATTGATGAAAGCGAATCTGTGAAAAAGATGGTTTTGCACAACAATAAGATAATTATGATCGGAAGAGCTAATGCAAACCCTACTTACAGCTTGTATAATCTTTTTATTTTAAGAATGAATTTAGACGGAACTTTAGATACTACTTTCGGGACAAATGGCTTTACAAAGATCCCATGGGGACAGTATGGTACAGCAGATGACATCGTTGTCGATGATACCGGAAACAGCTATGTACTTGGCTACAACATGGGTAATTTTATATTGAAATTTAATGCTAACGGAATCAAAGATAATAGTTTCGGAACTAATGGAAGTCTGGCGCTAGGTTCTTTTGATCCGAGAAAATTGTATCGTCAAAATGACGGAAAATTTGTATTGGTAGGTTCAAAAAAGAATACTTCTACCAACATCAATGAGTCGTATATTGAAAGAAGATTAGCAGATGGAACCTATGACACCGCATTTGGCAACAATGGAAGCGTCATTGTTCCAAGTAATATGAATACTGTGATAAGCAATTTTGAATATGACTATGCAAACAATACCATTCTGCTTTTGCATTCTGCCTCAGATGGATATGACAGTGTATTTTTGTCTAAAATCCAAATCTCGGATGGTGCATTTGTCACCGGATTCTCAAACGGAGGAAGAACACCGAACTATTCATTTACAAACGCCCCTCGTCTATATATGTCACAGATTAAAGTGCTTCCCAATTCCAAAATAGTGGTGATAGGAAATGTAAGCAATTTCTGGACAGCCAATATTAATATGCAATTAATCTTAATGAGATTTAATGGCAATGGTACAATTGATTATTCAGCATCATCCAATGGCTACCAGATATTTAATACGACACCGCCGTCAACAGGAGTAAAAGCCGAAGACATTCAAAGACTGTTCGTTCTCGATGAAGGTTCATTCGTTCTCAGCTATTCCGGAAGTAGTGGTGGAGTGTATGGCTATTCAAGTTATTTAACCAAATTTACCGGTGCTTTTTTAGGAATGAACGATACCGCTGTTGACAGAAGCCAAAGTTCATTGATACTGTACCCGAATCCTGTTGGAAATACATTTACCATTCAAAACAAAAATAAAGGAAATGACAGTTTTGAATACAGAATTTTCGATGTTTCAGGAAGAATAGTGCAAATTGGAAGTTCCAAGTTCAATGCAGAAACAAATATTCAGGAATTACAAAAAGGCAACTACATCATTCAGACAGAGGCGAAAGGTGAGAGGCAATCATTAAAGTTTATCAAAAACTAATATTCCCGGAAAAATTCTATAAAGCTGTCAGTCTGATCTGATGGCTTTTTTTATTTAAACAGATTCCTTATTTTTGGGAAAATAGCTTAATATGAAATTCAGACCAATATTACTAACCGCCGGAGTCTTGTTTTCGGCGACATTCTATTCACAAAAAATGATGTATCCCAAAGCATTAAAAGGAAAGCAAACCGATAATTATTTCGGAACTGCTGTTGCAGACCCGTTCAGAGATCTTGAAAATGATTCTGAAGCTACCAAAAAATGGGTTGACGAAGAAGTGAAACATAGCCAGGATTATCTTGCAAAAATCCCTTTCAGAGAAGAAATCAGGAAACAACTCACTGATATTTGGAACTACGAAAAAATTTCTGCTCCTTTCAAAGAAGGTGATTATACTTATTATTATAAAAATAACGGACTACAGGCACAATCTGTACTTTACAGAACCAACAACAAAACGAAAGAAACAGAAGTCTTTTTAGATCCGAATAAATTTTCAGACAAAGGAACAACCTCACTTTCCCAATTGTCTTTTAACAAAAAAGGAAACCTCGCCGCATATTCTATTTCAGAAGGAGGAAGTGACTGGAACAAGATCATTATCATAGACGCTTTATCTAAAAAACAGATCGATGAAACGCTAGTAGATGTAAAGTTCAGCGGAATTTCCTGGCAGGGTGATGAAGGTTTCTATTATTCAAGCTACGACAAACCGAAAGAAGGAACCGTACTTTCCGGCATGACCGATAAGCATAAAGTCTATTTTCATAAGTTAGGAACAAAGCAGTCCGAAGATCAATTGATTTTTGGAGGAGATAAAACACCGAGAAGATATTTGGGAGCAGGAGTATCTGAAGATCAGAGATATCTTATTATTTCGGCAGCAAACGCTACCAACGGAAATGAATTATACATAAAAGACCTTAAAAACGGAGGAGATTTTGTGCAGATTAATAAAGGTTTTGATATCAACGCCGATATAGTCGATACACAAGGAGACGATCTTTATATTTTTACCGATAAAGATGCACCGAATATGCGCTTGGTGAAGACCTCCATTAAAAACTCGACTCCTGAAACATGGAAAGATGTAATTCCGGAAACGGAAAATGTCTTGGGAATCACAACAGGCGGAGGATATTTCTTTGCTACCTATATGGTGGATGCGATTGATCAGGTAAAACAATACGACAGAGCAGGAAAAATGATCCGTGAAATTACACTTCCCGGAAAAGGAAATGTTTCTGGTTTTGGAGGAAAGGAAAACGAGAAAGAATTGTATTTTTCATTCACCAATTATATTACACCGGGAACAACGTATAAATTCAACGCAGATTCCGGAAAATCTGAGATTTACCAGAAGCCGAAGGTGAAATTTAATCCTGACGATTATGTCTCTGAACAGGTTTTCTACAACTCAAAAGACGGAACGAAAATCCCGATGATGATTAACTATAAAAAAGGAACTAAGCTCGATGGTAAAAATCCTACAATTTTATATTCTTACGGAGGTTTTAATATCAGTTTGCAGCCTGCATTCTCTGTAGTCAATGCCATCTGGATGGAAAACGGTGGTATTTATGCCGTTCCGAACATCCGTGGAGGTGGTGAGTATGGGAAAAAATGGCATGATGCCGGAACAAAAATGAATAAGAAAAATGTATTCAACGATTTCATCGCTGCCGGAGAATATTTGCAGCAGAAAGGATACACTTCCAAACAGTTTATGGCTCTTTCGGGAAGATCAAATGGAGGACTGCTGGTGGGTGCAACAATGACGATGCGTCCCGATCTGGCAAGAATCGCTTTCCCGGGAGTTGGCGTGTTGGATATGCTGAGGTATAATAAATTCACAGCCGGAGCTGGCTGGTCGTACGATTACGGAACCGCTGAAGACAGCAAAGAAATGTTTGAATATTTAAAATCCTATTCTCCTGTTCATAATGTAAAAGCCGGAACATGCTATCCTTCCACCATGATTATTACCAGCGATCATGATGACAGGGTGGTTCCTGCGCATTCTTTCAAATTCGGAGCTGAGCTTCAGGAAAAGCAGGCATGCGATCATCCGATTCTTTTAAGGATTGAAAAAAATGCAGGTCACGGAGCAGGCAGATCTACAGATCAGGTGATCGGAGAAAATGCAGACTTGATTTCTTTCGCTTTATTTGAAATGGGGATTAAAAATTTAAAGTAAAAAGATTAAAAAATTATAAAAAACGGATGCTTATTTTAAAAGTGTCCGTTTTTTTTTGCTTAAAACTTTTGTAAATATTTAATTTGAAAGATAATATTCATGAATATGAAATCTAAAACTTTATTAATTTGCTCATTCATAAGTCTCAGTACAGCTGTTTGTGCACAAAAATGGGAGCCTGCATCACAGAAATTTTCTGAAATAAGAAAAGGAGTGGATGTACGGTACTCCTACAAATTTGATATATCGGTATTAAGAAACATGCTTTCAAATGCCGTAGAAACCGGAACGGGTGCCAAACCGGTGATTATTTCCCTACCTACAGCAGAAGGAAAAATTGAAAGATTTGCCGTCTACAGCAATCCCGTGGTAGAAAAATCTATGGCAGATAGATATCAACTGGGCTCTTATGTGGGAGTGGGAGTTGATGATCCTTCAAAGTATCTGAGATTTAGTACTTCCCCGACTGAAATTCAATCTATGATTATTAAAGATGGTGTATTTCAGTTTATAGAGCCTATCAGCATTGATAAAAAAACTTACGGTGTATTCTATAAAACGAAGAAAACAAAAAGTGATAACGGCTTTGAATGTACTACTGGTGAAAAGAACTTCAAAGACATTAAAGCATTAGAAAACAATGGAAGAAACAGTCTTTCTAATGTAGGAATTACCAACAGACCTGCTACTACGAAATATAGAACCTACAGACTGGCACTATCAACAACAGGTGAATACACGAAGAAATTTGACCCTACTGGAGGAATCACAAACACTGTGATACAAATGAACGCTACCATGACTCGCGTGAATGGTGTTTTTGAAAAAGAATTCGGAATTAAATTAATTGTTCAGGATTTACCAAATATTATCTATACAGATCCCTCTACAGACCCATATACAAATAATTTAAATTTACAGTTACAGCAGACATTAACGTCACAGGTTGGGAATGCTAATTATGATATGGGACATGTATTTAATGCTTCAGGAGGTAATGGTAACGCCGGATCTATTGGTTCGACATGTGTAAATCCTGCAACATCAACTTCTTTGGCTAAAGGTTCTGCCTTTACTCAAAATACAGATCCTACAGGAGACCTTTTTGATATTGATTATGTTGCTCACGAAATGGGGCATCAGCTGGGAGCCAATCATACTTTTTCCCATGTTTCTGAAGGATCCGGAGTAAATGTAGAGCCGGGAGGTGGAACAACTATCATGGGATATGCAGGAATTACAGGAGATAATGTACAGAATTATACTGATGCTTATTTTCATTATTCCTCAATCAATCAGATATTAAACAGTCTGGATAGTAAAACCTCTTGCGGAACATCGGAAGCAATTACAACAAATGTTCCTCCGGTAATTTCTCCTCTTATGGCTTATACTATTCCTAAAGGGACTGCTTACTATTTGGAAGCATCCGCTACGGATACTGATCCAATTAAATATGCGTGGGAACAGTACGACAGTGTTGATTCTTATAATTCCATTTCCGGGGATAGCGGATGGGGCTACAATGCTCAGGGAGCTATCGCGAGATCATATTTCGGAACAACCAGCGGAAGAAGATATTTCCCAAGTCTCCCTAGTGTGATGGCAGGTAATCTGACAGATAAAGTAAAATGGGAAACGGTTTCATATATTCCGAGAACCCTCAACTATGCAGTTACAGTGAGAGATGAAAATGCTACAAGACCATTGCTCATTTCATCCGAAACCACCGTTACTGTTGGTGGTGACGGGCCATTTAAATTCTCGGGCCTAACACCTTCTACCATTTTGTATAATAATGCATCAAACACTGTAACTTGGGATGTCGCTAGTACTAATACAGCCCCATATAATGTATCTAATGTAAAGATTGAATATACAACCGATCTTGCAAATGGAACAACGTGGACAGAGTTGGTCGCTTCAACCCCTAATACAGGAAGCTATACTTTGCAAATGCCTTCCGGCTTAACGGGTGCAGTAAAACTTAAGATTTCTGCTATTGGAAATATATTCTATGCGGTTTCTCCTCAAGTAACTATTGGTACCGCTCCAACATCTACTTCCGCAGCTCCGACAGGTGTGGCAGCATTAAGTAACGAAATAATGAAAACAACTGCAAGACTGTCATGGAACAGTGTACCCGGAGCAACGTATTCAATACAATATAGAAAAATAGGACAAACCAACTGGTCTAATACAACAAGCACTATAAATTCTGTTTTGCTAACAGGGCTTGAGGATAAGTCTGATTATGAGGCTCAGGTTGCCACTGTAGTTAATACCGTTGTTGGAACTTTTTCTCCAAGCTACACTTTTAAAACAAAAGGATTGAAAACAGGAGTGGATTATTGCTTAATGACTACCGGAGGAAATAGTTTTGCCAGTTTCTCATACAATAGTGGTTTAGCACAATTTATTTTAAGCAATTTGACCTATTCAGAATTGTATTACAGTACAATCTTTAGTACATATAGAGATTTTACTGAAGATGCAAACAAATTAATCAACCTAACGAAAGGAACGCAATACACTTTTTCTTACTTTAATGTAGGAACCACAGCTTCAACATATAATGATAATATGGAAGTATGGATTGATTATAATAGAAATGGTATTTTTGAAACTTCTGAAAAGGTAGGTTCTGTAAGCACAGATCCGCCGGCTAGCGGGCAATACACAGGATCATTTACATTTACTGTTCCTACTACAGCTTATTCAGGAGATAAACTTTTACGAATGAGAGTTGCCAATACGTTCTTTAATACAGCTTCAGGTCCATGTGGCAGTCCTTCTGTTCCAGTAAGTGGTGGAGGTGTTATTTCACAGGGATCTTTTAAGGATTTCTCTGTTAAAATTTCTGATTCAAACCTTGCAGTTAATGAAACAAAAGATTTAAAATCTGAAATTTCTATCTATCCAAATCCAGCCGATACATTTGTTGAAGTCAAGAATCTGAAAGGTAATGCAGACTATAAGGTCTATAGTGCAGATGGAAGATTGGTTCAGACAGGTAAAATTGATAATCAAAGAATTAATGTGTCAGATCTGATAAAAGGAGTTTATGTGATTACCATTAAAGATGATTCTAAAACATATACAACTAAATTGATTAAAAAATAGGAAATATAACCTTATATTTACATCCCGGGCAAACGTCCGGGATTGTTATTTGTTGACGAACAGTTATTTATGAAAGTTTTCTCTTTCGTTTAAAAAAATTAACTTTACTGAGATAAAAATATTGAAATGCGAAAAACAATTTCTGTTAAAAAACCGGATTTTAACATATCATCAAAGAATACTGAAATCTACAGTTTTGAGAAAGACGGATTACAATTAAAATCCTCTTATAAGGCAGAAGACGTTAAAGATAAAGAATTAACCCATACCACTCCGGGAATAGAACCTTATTTGCGAGGTCCTTATTCTACGATGTATGTTCAGAAACCCTGGACAATCCGTCAATATGCCGGATTTTCAACTGCAGAAGAATCCAATGCCTTTTACCGGAGAAACTTGGCGGCAGGACAAAAAGGTCTTTCTGTTGCCTTCGATCTGGCGACCCACAGAGGGTATGATTCGGATCATGTAAGAGTAGTCGGCGATGTTGGAAAAGCCGGGGTGGCGATCGATTCTGTCGAGGATATGAAAATTTTATTTAATGAAATTCCATTAGATCAGATTTCCGTTTCCATGACGATGAATGGAGCTGTTTTGCCGATTCTTTCTTTTTATATTGTTGCTGCAGAAGAACAGGGCGTTTCGCAGGAACTGCTTTCAGGAACGATTCAGAATGATATTTTGAAGGAATTCATGGTACGGAATACGTATATCTATCCGCCGGCACCTTCCATGAAGATCATTGCCGATATTTTTGAATATACATCGCAGAATATTCCGAAGTTTAATTCGATTTCGATCTCAGGATATCATATGCAGGAAGCTGGTGCTACACCGGTGCTGGAAATGGCTTACACCCTTGCAGACGGATTGGAATATGTTAGAACCGGAATCAAAGCAGGAATGAACGTTGACGATTTCGCACCAAGACTATCTTTTTTCTGGGCTATTGGAATGAATCACTTTATGGAAATCGCAAAAATGCGTGCCGCGAGATATATTTGGGCAACCCTTTTGAAGCAGTTTAATCCACAAAATCCTAAGTCTTTAGCACTAAGAACACACTCGCAAACTTCAGGTTGGTCATTAACTGAGCAGGAGCCTTTCAACAATATTACCAGAACAGCGATTGAAGCCCTATCTTCAGCATTAGGCGGAACACAGTCTCTTCATACCAATGCTTTGGATGAAGCTATTGCCCTTCCGACAGATTATTCAGCAAAAATTGCAAGAAATACCCAGATTATTCTTCAGCAGGAAAGTGGAATTTGCGACGTGGTAGACCCGATGGGAGGAAGTAATCTGGTAGAAAGTCTTACCCAGCAAATGATCGAAGAGGCGATGAAATACATTGATGAGGTTGAGCAGGAAGGTGGAATGACAAAAGCCATAGAAGCCGGAATTCCTAAAATGAGAATTGAAGAAGCGGCAGCTAGAAAACAGGCAAAAATCGACAGTGGTGAAGAATTTATTATTGGCGTAAATTCATTTAAATCAGCTTTAAAACAAGAGGCAATTGAAATCTTAGATATTGACAACACGGAAGTTCGCAGAAAACAAATCGAAAGATTAAATAAAATAAAAGCAGAAAGAAATTCTGAAAAAGTTGAAGAAATTCTAAATGAAATCCGCGAATCTGCAAAAACAGGAAAGGGAAATCTTCTCGCATTGTGTATCGAAGCGGCACGCAGAAGGGTAACGCTTGGTGAAATGAGCGATGCTATGGAAGAAAGTTTTGGAAGATATAAAGCCAACATCAGAACAATTTCAGGAGTTTATGCCATGAATGCAGGAAAGAACGAATATTTTGAAAAAGCCTTACATCTGACTCAGAAATTTGAGGAAGAAGAAGGTCGCCGTCCGAGATTAATGGTTGCCAAAATGGGACAGGACGGTCACGACAGAGGTGCAAAAGTAGTTGCCACTGCGTTTGCCGATATGGGATTTGACGTAGATGTCGCCCCGTTATTCCAGACTCCGGAAGAAGTGGCGAAGCAGGCCGTGGAAAATGATATTCATATTCTGGGAGTTTCTTCTCTGGCAGCCGGACATAAAACGCTCGTTCCACAGGTTGTGGAAGAATTGAAAAAACTTGGTGCCGATGATATCACGATCGTTGTTGGGGGAGTAATTCCGCAACAGGATTATGAATTTTTGTATGCCAACGGAGCCGACTTTATTTTCGGACCGGGTACCAATCTTCCAAAGTGCGCAGTGGATATTTTGGAGAAATTTTTAAATTAAAATTAACTTTTTAAAAGTATAAGTTGCATAGCTTTTGTATAGTTTAATGAAAATTTTCATTATGGCTTATACAGTAGTTTCAGTATTTCCGGTGACTGTAGATACAGAGGAAATAAAAAAAGAATTAAAAGAAAACGGTTTTAGCGAAGCAAATATTATTGTTTCAAAATCAAATCTAGAAAGTGGATTGTCACCTGACGATTACCATGAAGACGAGCAGACAAAAGGTTTTTTTGAATATACTTTTGCTCATGATGCAGAGATGCTGGAGGCTTACCGTAAGCATAGTATAGGTAGAAATAATGTGATTGTTTATGCCGAAAATATTGAACAGGCGATGAGCGCAAATTCGATTTTAAATAAACAAGGTGCTCTTGAAGTCTATAGAAAACCAACTGAGAATAAAACAGATATTCCTGAAGGAATGACCGAAGAAGAATACAATGGAATCATTGCCAAGGCAAGACATAACATTTATTTCCTGGGCTCCCAAAGGGTATATCATTCTAACATCATTGAAGGAATGGATGACCCGATGGATGATTTGGGATCAAAAGATTAACTATATATAAGACTGACCGAAAGGACAGTCTTTTTTATTTATGGTTATGATAAATGAAATGATATTGAAAAAAGAACAGCTCCGCTATCGAAGCTGTTTTTTTATCAATTATTGTCCCTGCTGCATCACGCCGCCTGTTTCTTCTTTTTTAGTCTGATTCAGTATGCTGGCATCTTCTTTCGCCAGCTTGTTTTTTGTTGGGATTTTGTAATTAATAGAAAGTCCGAAGTTTCTGGTGTCGTATTTACTTTTTATGTAAACCGATTCACCTGTTGGCGGGTTAGAACGCACCTGCATTACCTGTCCGTTAAAAATATCATTTGCAAAAACAGAAACAGTGAGACGATTATCCATAAATTTCTTTGTCACCGTAAGGTCAAAAGAATTGTTGAAAGGTTTTTCTGCCGTGAAATAGAAGTATCCGGCTTTAGGAGTTAAGTAACTATAATTCGCAGTGAGCTTGATATCTTTAGGTAAAATGATCTGCGTCATGATGTTGAAGATCCAGAAACCTTTGTTATTCAGATTGTCAATTTCATGTTTTTGATACCCGGCATAGAGGTACATGAAATTAATTTTATCAGGATTAAAATTAAACTTCATGATCTCGCTCAACGGTTTGCTGAAAATCATAAACGGAACAGGTAATCCGACATTAAAATTATGAATTCTCATGTCTGAAATATTGATCTGCTCGTTAAATAAATTTTTTCCATCTTTCCTGATGATCTGTGCCACCTGATTTTTGGCTGAACTCACGCTGTATCCGATGAATGCATAATCGAATGCCGAAATCTTTAGTTCATAATTGTCGAAAATAGTTGGTTGAAGATTCGGGTTACCGGTAACCTGCGTATTAGGTCCCTGGAACGTCACGTTATTCGGGTTCAATGCAGATATACTTGGAAGGTTTATTTTTTTATTATAATTAGCCGCCACGTACACCTGATTCATCAGATTATACTGTACACTTGCATTGGGGAATAATTTAAACTTATTAAAAGGAATAAGATCTGCTTCAATAAGCATATCGTTTTTATCGTAATATCTTGTAATTCCCGAAATGTCATAATTTTCTGCACGGGTTCCCAATATGAAATCAAACTTCTTCAGCTTTGCCTGAAATTCGAGATAGGTTGAAGTGGTTTGCCTAGTATAATCCAGGTTAGTAATTCCTTTACTTTCCGTATCGAATTTCTGGTGTTCATACAAACCACCCAAACTTACTTTTCCTCCGTCAAGAAAATTGATTGGCTGAGAATAATCCACTTTAAAATTGGCAATTCTCATATCAGATTTATTATTCAGAAGATTACCTAAAGAGATTCTGGGTTGTGCGCCGGAGTCTGCATAGGTTACATCTCTGAAAATATTATCCTGCGCAAACTTGCTGTCGGATGTGGTGTATCCAAACTGGAAATCCAATTTCTGAGCTTTGTCTGTAAAGCGCTTTTGGTAAGTTGCAACTGCTTCCTGCCTTGTTGTAAGTGTATGAGCGGCATCGGATGCATCAAAATTAAAATCTTTGTATGTATATTGCTGAGGATCTGTATTAGGAATCAGATTTTTTTCCTGCCCGTTACCATCACTTAAAGTATAATTGTCATTGTTGTTATGGTAAATATCATAGTTTAATAACAATCTGTCCTGACCGAGATCAAAAGTCAATCCTGATTTTGCAAAATATCCTCTTCCAAATCGATCGGTATTGCTGGTTAAAAGTTCATCCTGTTTTCCGTTCAGCATACTTTCACGGTAGTTCTGACCAATATTTAATTGCCATCCGAAGATTTTATTTCTTGCATTTAGATTAACCGAATTACTGGTTCTGCTGCGGAATTTATCATAGTTCGTAAATGAATAGTTCCCGGAATAGGTAGCCGTTAAATATTTATTAGCGTTCTTATTGGTGATGATGTTCATGATAGCGCCTCCTGAAGTAGCCGGAAATTCTGCGCCCGGCTGGGTAATCACTTCAATTCTGTCTACAGAGTTAGCAGGCATTCCTTCAAGAAATGAATTAAGCTCGTTTGAGGTAATGTTCAAAGGTCTTCCGTTCAGATATACTTCCAGCATCTTTCCCTGATACATCATTCCTGCGATATCGGTAGATACCAATCCTGGAAGTTTTTTAATGCCTTCTAAAACATTTCCGTTATTGAGCTGTGGCTGCTCCGAAAAGTCGAAAATCGTACGGTCGGCTTTTTGTTCAACGGCTTTTTTAGTTTTAGTAAGCGTTACTCCTTCAATCTGTTTTTCTTTAACCTGGTTATTGGTCTTTTCCTGAGCGTAGGTAAAAACCGTACCCAGAAATGATAAAGCAATAATTGTTTTTTTCATAATGTCTTGTCGTATCAGGTTAGACGCATGAAATTTATTTTTGTTACAGGAGTTGGCTTTATTTTATATATTTTAAAACGGATTCTTGCTTATATTTTGGGCTCCTTTTTAAAAAATCCATGAAAAATGCGGTATGGGTACCTCCCATGAGCAGCACGATACGGTCATTTTTATTAATCTGAATTTTATTAAGATTTGAGAACATTACCAGGTTTCGATGATACATTTTAGCGGCTTCATCTGCTCCTTCGTTTTTATCTTTCGTGAAAACATAAGTGAGCATATCAGCATTGATATTGATAAGCATATCCAATACCTGAGGATGATTGTTGAATTTAAATAATTCACGGAAAGTCATTTGATCTTCGGGATACTTTTTTTCGCTTTCTTCTACAAGTTCACCATATTTCTGATAGGTTTCGTCTTCCTGTTTGTTTTTGAGATTATAATACAGGCTATAGTTATAGGGCTCTTTATGGTCTATACCGAAGATTTTAGATGTATGGGAAAGCCTTCCGATTTCAAAGGCTAATAATTCTATTTCACCCGGATTTTCATACTTCTTTTCAGGGTTGTCCAGATATTCGAAATAGGATTTACGAAGCTTTTCATTGTTTTCAGGCAATTCTTCCACAATGATAATAGTCGGTTTGAATACCGCAATCTCCCCGGCTATCTCATGGATGCTTCTTTTATTATCTGCATTGTGCTCATCGAATTCGGTCGTGTTCGCATCAGAAGTGTTTCCCATATGGAATGTAGCAATATTCAAGACAGGAATAGCTTCATTAAATTTATCTTTAAACTGCTGTGCCTGCATGGAAGCTGCAAAAGAAGAGATAAGCAGGACTATAAATATGGTTTTCATAGTTAATGTTTTTTAATCGGAAAAGATATGGGGCTACTAATGGAAGGCTCGAAAGTCGTAATCGTATCACTAAAAAAAGTATTGCCTTATTTCAAAGAATTAAATTCTATGTAATTGAATTCGGGGGATGATGTGAATAACTGTCTCAACACAGAGGCGTGGCCATTGCCGACAATCACCAGCAATCTGTCTTCCGAATTATGCGGAATATTCTGAATATTTCTGAAAATTCTCAGATTTCTGTTGTACCAGTATAATGCCAGCATATCTGCACCATCATATTTTCTCAGCTTAAAATCTCCATTCAGGTAGGCTCCATATTCATGCTGGTGATATTCTTTTCCGTTCATATATTTGAAGAGATCCAGCAGTGATTTGAAGTTTTTGGGTTCCGAGCTTTTAAAGAATGCATCATATTGTTTTGAAATAGGATCATTACTTTTAAAGTCATATTCTGCGCTCAGATTTTTGAAATATAATGAATCTGTCTTTCCAAATTTTTCCTGCAGATCACCCAGCACCGAATTAGCGTCAATACTATGCAGCTCGTTTATTCCAAGATCTTTTGCAATACGCATGGCAAGCTGATAACGCTCGTCTCTTTTGTCATTATGCTTACCTTCTTTATATTCTTTTAGTTTCTGGTTGGCATTCCAATCGGGAAATGCTTCAATGGCAATTTTTGTAGGTTTAAATTTTTTGATATATTCCACAAGCTCAGTAACTTCTTTTGCTGTTTTCGGAGACAGTACATCGACCTGATCTTTTTTTTCGGTCTTGTGGGCATCGAGATTCGGATAATCGAAATGGAAGGATCCTACGACGAGCACTTTTGCTTTGGAAACGTAAAAATATTCCGCAGGCTTTTTCTGGGCGGTAATTACTGTTGATAAGCAAAGAAAAAATGTGTATACTAATGTTTTCATAATGATTGATTAAGGTTTAAGGAATGGATAATCTGTATGGTTTTGTACAAAATTATCGTTTGTTAGTATTAGAAGTAATATCCTTTCGACCAACCCCAGTAAAATAGCCACGAAATAGATTGGTCGGAAAAAAAGGTTTGTTTATCGAAAATATAGGGTAAATTTTCATGGAAAATTTATTTTTGTTATATGAAAACCAGTAAATTACTTTATCTGCATATCTTCTTTTGGGCGATCTATATTATCGGTGCGGTTCTGATTCCGTATTTTGTATTCCATTCCAGGCATACCATTTTGGATATTACTTTCTTTTTCACCAGTATCATCTGCTTTTATGTCAACTATTTTATAGTTGTTCCCCGATTTTTCGATGCCGACAAAATTTATAAATCTTTTGTTGCTTTTTTCCTGAGCGTAAGTTCTTTTGTATTGGTAAGATATTTCGCAGAGGAATGGTTTCTGCCAACCTATTTCGGAATCAGGAATTATTCGGAAGATACCAGTTTCGGCTTTTATTTCTTCGATAATATTTTTTACAGCAGCACCACGATCTTTATCAGCACTACGTTTTGGTTTTTCAAATATTCTATCATTGCAGAAGAAGAAAAATCTCAGCTTATTGAAGCCCGGAAAACCGCAGAATTACAGGCGTTGAAAACCCAGATCAATCCTCATTTTATCTTTAATTCTTTGAATAACATTTATTCTCTTGTATATCAGAAATCAGATAATGCATTGCCAGCTATTGAAGAGTTGAGCCGGCTGCTCCGGTACAGTACGAAAGACCTCGGCGAAGACCGCATTGCTTTGGAAAAAGAGATTGGTTATATTGAAAGTTTGATGGCGTTGGAAAAACTCAGGATTAAAAATCCTGAACTGCTGGTGTTTGAAAAGAAAATCCTTCATCCGAATCTCAGTATTTCGCCAATGATTTTAGTTCCGTTTGTTGAAAATGCTTTTAAACATGGTGACTTCAGGAATAAAGGCTTTGAAATGAAAATTTCTGATGAGAATAAGACATTACACTTTTATCTTTTAAACTATAAAAAAGAAAAAATGAAAGATCCGGTATCCGGAATTGGTATTGAAAATGTGAGAAAAAGACTGGAAATTTTATATCCTCAAAAATATATTTTGGATATTAAAGACCTGAAAAAGGAATTTGTGGTAGATTTGAAAATTAATTTAAGAGATGAAAACCATTAAATGTATTGTTGTTGATGATGAGCCACTGGCTATCTCTCTGCTGGAGAATTATATACGGGAAATTCCTTTTCTTGAGATGGCCTTTTCCTCTGAAAATCCCATTGAAGCTTTGGAATACATTCAGAAAAATGATTCAGATCTTGTATTTCTGGATATCCAGATGCCGGAGCTTACGGGAATCAATTTCATGAAGATTCTTGGAGATAAGATGAAGTATATTTTAACGACGGCTTATTCCGAATATGCTCTGGAAGGTTATGAGCATAATATTGTCGATTATCTTTTGAAACCGATCTCCCTTGAGCGTTTTCGCAAAAGTGCTGTAAAAGCTCAAGAACGGTTTTCGTTGGGTAAGCAGGAACAAAACCATTTCTTTGTGAAATCTTCTGGAAAACAGCACAAGGTCAACTTTGCGGATATTTTATATATTGAGAGCATCAGAGATTATGTTAATATAAAAACTGCTGATGAAGAATTCATCGTTTTAGATACATTAAAGTCAATGGAGCAGCAACTTCCTGAAAGCTCTTTTACGAGAATTCACAAATCTTTTATTATCAATCTTAATCAAATTAAAAGTGTAGGAACTAAAAAGATTATTATTAATCCTGAACATGAGATCCCGATAGGAGAGAACTACAGAATGAATTTTATGTCTCGCATCAAATAAAAAAGCAACCTCAATTTGAAGTTGCTTTTTCTATGATTAATTAAATCTAACAATTAATTTTCTTGTTGTTTAATGAGGTTTAGTGCAGAACCTGCCTTGAACCAATCGATCTGCTGATCGTTGTAGGTGTGGTTTGCCATAACAATGTCTTTAGATCCATCTGCGTGTACGAATTCTAAAGTAAGTTGTTTTCCAGGAGCAAATTGCTCAAGATCAAGGAAATTAACTGTATCATCCTCCTGTACTTTATCGTAATCAGCTTCATTAGCGAAAGTTAATCCAAGCATCCCCTGTTTTTTAAGGTTAGTTTCATGGATTCTTGCGAATGATTTTACCAATACTGCTTTTACCCCAAGATGTCTTGGTTCCATGGCAGCGTGCTCTCTTGAAGAACCTTCACCATAATTCTGGTCTCCTACAACAATTGAAGGAACTCCTGCAGCTTTGTAAGCTCTTTGTACAGCAGGAACTTCACCGTAAGAACCATCTAACTGGTTTTTCACCTTATTGGTTTCCATGTTGTAAGCGTTTACCGCTCCGATCAGCATGTTGTTGGAAATATTGTCAAGGTGTCCTCTGTATTTCAACCATGGTCCAGCCATAGAAATATGGTCAGTTGTACATTTTCCGAATGCTTTGATTAAAACTTTAGCACCTTCAATGTTTTTACCGTCCCAAGCCGGGAACTCTTCTAATAATTGAAGTCGGTCTGAAGTAGGACTTACATTTACCACAACGTGAGATCCGTCTTCAGACGGAGCCTGATATCCTGCATCTTCTACAGCAAAACCTTTTGCAGGTAATTCAGAACCTTTTGGCTCGTCTAATTTGATCTGCTCACCCGCTTCGTTTGTTAAAGTGTCTGTAATCGGGTTAAAATCTAATCTCCCGGAGATTGCAACCGCAGCTACCATTTCAGGAGAAGCTACGAAAGCGTGGGTATTTGGGTTACCATCTGCTCTTTTCGCAAAGTTTCTGTTAAAAGAGTGGATGATAGAGTTTTTCTCTCCTTTTTCAGCACCTTCTCTGTCCCATTGTCCGATACATGGTCCACAAGCATTGGTAAAGATTCTTGCATTCTCAAATTTTCTGAAAGAGTCTAAGAATCCGTCTCTTTCAGCAGTATATTTTACCTGCTCAGAACCTGGGTTGATCCCTAAGATTGCTTTAGGTTTAACTCCTTTAGCAACAGCGTCTTCCACGATAGAAGCAGCTCTTGATAAATCTTCATAAGAAGAGTTGGTACAAGATCCGATCAACGCCCATTCAACTTCTAAAGGCCATCCGTTAGCCTCAGCTTTTGCTCTGAATTCAGAAACAGGAGTTGCCAAATCCGGAGTGAAAGGTCCGTTTAAATGAGGGGTAAGTTCAGAAAGGTTGATTTCTATTAATTGGTCAAAATATTGTTCAGGGTTTGCATATACTTCAGCATCACCTGTTAAGTGTTCGGCAATTTTGTCTGCTGCATCTACGACATCCTGTCTTCCTGTAGCTGCTAAATATCTTCTCATAGAATCATCGTACCCGAAAGTAGAAGTGGTAGCACCGATTTCAGCACCCATGTTACAGATTGTTCCTTTTCCTGTTGCGGAAAGAGATTCTGCTCCTTCACCGAAATATTCTACAATACATCCTGTACCTCCTTTTACGGTAAGGATACCTGCTACTTTAAGGATAACATCTTTTGCAGAAGTCCATCCTGACATTTTACCGGTAAGTTTTACTCCGATAAGCTTAGGCATTTTAAGTTCCCATGCCATACCAGCCATTACGTCTACCGCATCAGCGCCTCCGACACCGATAGCAACCATTCCTAAACCTCCTGCATTTACCGTGTGAGAGTCCGTTCCGATCATCATACCGCCTGGGAATGCATAGTTTTCTAATACTACCTGGTGGATGATTCCCGCTCCCGGCTTCCAGAAACCGATTCCATATTTGTCACAAACAGAACTCAGAAAGTTGAAAACCTCAGAGTTTTTATTGATACCTTCCTGTAAGTCTTTATCAGCGCCAACTTTTGCCTGAATAAGGTGATCGGCGTGAGCAGTTGAAGGAACGGCTACTTTAGATTTTCCAGCTTGCATAAACTGCAGAAGCGCCATCTGTGCCGTTGCATCCTGCATTGCTACTCTGTCCGGTGCGAAGTCTACGTAAGAATTTCCTCTTTCATGTGCCTGTGTGGCATTTCCTTCCCAAAGGTGAGTGTATAATATTTTTTCTGATAATGTAAGAGGTTTACCCACCACCTGTCTTGCTGCTGCAATCCTTTCAGGGTAACGCTCATACACTTTTTTGATCATATCGATATCAAATGTCATATCTCAAAAATGTTTTAAAATTATCAAACAATTATAAATGTTCCCAAAAGTACGAATTTTTAATATTTTATAGGGGTTATCTTATTTAGATTCTTTATAAATATGAATTTTATAATTTCTATTTTTCAACGTATTTTTGCAGGCAATATGGGTATAAAAAATATAATTCAGGTTCTAAGTTTGTTGATTTCGATTACTGTATTTTCTCAAAAATCAGCTCCGAAAAAAGCACCTGTAAAAAAGAAAGTGATTGTTGCTAAGGGAAATACTGTTTTACCTGTTGTTAATGAGGATCTTCCTCTTTTAATTCCAAAAAAGAAAGACGGTAATTTCGGGTATGTTGATCAGAAAGGAAAATTTGTCATAAAGCCCGAGTATCATATTGCTGTTTTCTTTTATGAAGACTGTAACCTTCTGAATTCTCCGGATGAAAAGCTAAGGAAATTCGGAATGGCGGAATATGCCACAGTAGAGAAGAACGAAATCTCGTACAGAGTAGATAAAAAGGGGAAAAGAGTATATCGTTTTAGGCAGGAAGATCTTGGTAAATGTGTCCATAAAGAATATACACAGCAACTTTACCAGGCTTATACTTTAAACGGATTCTACGGAATTATTGAGAAAGCTACTTTTAAAGATCCGGCGGATTACAGACAGTTTCAGATTTATCCTCAATATGAATACTTATTTATTCTTGAAGGCGATGATGTGTCTAATCCTATGATCGTTGCCTCTAAAAATAATATGTTCGGAGTTATTGATGTTCACAACAGAATTATTATTCCTTTCGAATATGACGATATCAAACGGAACTTCAGCTGGAAACTTGGGAAAATGTTTGATGTTTCCAAAGATGGCAAAAATTATTATTACATCGATTCAAATAATAAAACATATTAAAAATTAGCCTTTAAATTGAGGGGTGTCGTTTATAAAAATAATAGAATATAATGAAATGGTTAAATTTTTAAGGTGATCCAACAATAATTTTGTACTTTTGCGACAGAAATAAAGGGGTGCTTTAACAAGCTGAGATTATACCCAATGAACCTGGAACGGGTAATGCCGTTTAGGGAAACATATAAATAATTGAAAAATGATAATTGATAAATAATTTGTCAATAAGAGCGCAAAATCAATCATCTTTTATCATTAATCATTTATAAGATAATCCACCCCTTTTATTCATTAAATGTTAAAATTTATAGAATGAAAGGATTATTTTTTTTAGGCCTTACCATAGGCTCAGTGGCCTTTATCCAGGCACAGAATACCGATTCCTTACAAATAAAGGAAATTGAAGCTGTTAATTTTACCAAAAGACTGCCTGTTGCTAAAGAGATCATCAACGTTCAGAGAGATTTAGATAGTAAAAATCTCGGACAGGATCTTCCGATTCTCCTTAAAAACCAAACCTCTGTGATTTCAACTTCTGATGCCGGAAACGGGGTAGGCTATACCGGTTTCAGAATTCGTGGTGTCTCAGGAAGCGGCATCAATGTCATGATGAACGGAGTTCCGTACAATGATTCTGAAAGCCAAGGTACTTTCTTTGTGAATGTTCCTGATCTTACGAGTTCTGCATCGCAAATTGTCATTCAGCGGGGTGTGGGAACATCGAATAACGGAGCCGCGGCTTTTGGAGCAAGCATTAACGTGCTTTCAAAAGATCCGGAAGACAAGTTTTATGTAAAAACAGATGACAGTTATGGATCATTTAATACCTATAAATATTCCGCAGAACTTGGTTCCGGAAAATTCTGGGGCAACCGTCTTTCTGTGATGGGAAGATATACGCATATTAATTCCGACGGATATATCGACAGGGCGTTTTCAAAGCTGAATTCTTACAACTTTACAGCTTTGTACGAAGAAGGAAATACCAGAATCCGCCTGATGGCGTTCGGTGGTAAAGAGAAAACCTATCAGGCCTGGAACGGAATCGACAGAAAAACCTGGGAAACCGATCCAAAATTCAATTATTCCGGGGCAATTTACGATGCCAACTGGGAGAATATTGTAGGCTTTTACGATAATGAAACCGACAACTACAGACAGAATCATTATCAGTTGCTTTGGCAGCAAAAGTTTAATGATAAATGGAACCTTGAGACCACTTTCCATTATACAAAAGGAAAAGGATACTACGAAAATTATAAGCAGGGCGATCCTTTTGCCAGATACAATTTGCCGGATTTTAATGGTGAAGAATATTCGGATTTTATCAGAAAGAAATGGTTGAATAATGATTTCTACGGAATGGTATCAACTCTTTATGGAAAACTGGGAATTGTTGATTTAAATTTTGGTGCAGTTGCGAATCAATATTACGGAAGGCATTTCGGAAATGTGACAGGTGTTTTCGTTCCGCAGATTGATGAACACGAATATTACAGAAACCGCTCGGTTAAGAATGAAGTGGCAGGATTTGCAAAAGCATTGGTAAGAGTACATGATTTTGAGTTCTTCGGAGATCTTCAGCTGAGAAATGTGGACTACAATATAAAAATCTTAACTTCAGGAGATGACGAAGGCGCTAATTTGGATAAAAACTGGCTGTTTTTCAATCCGAAAGTTGGAGTTAACTATAATATTGGCAATGGAAAAATCTTTGTTTCCTACGCCCATGCTCACCGTGAACCGAATCGTGACGACCTTTTGGCAAATAATGACGTAAAAGCAGAAAAACTTCACGATTTTGAAGCAGGTCTGGAAAGACAGTTCGGACCTGTATCTTTTACAGCGAACTTATATTATATGTATTATGTCAATCAGCTTGTTCTGAATGGTGAGCTGAATAACGTAGGCGCATTCATCAGAACCAATTCAGGTAAAAGTTTCCGCAGCGGAATCGAACTTGGAGCTTTGGCTAAACTTTCCAAGCAATGGGAACTTACCGGAAATGTGAGTTTCAGCAATAATAGGAATTTAGACTTTAAAGTGGAAAATGAAAGTGGCGTGCAGGATCTCGGAAATACTCAGATTTCCTTCTCGCCGGACGTGATCGCCAATCTCGGAATCAGATTTAATCCCGATAAAAACTTCCAGTTTGCCCTTACTAATCAATATGTAGGAAAACAGTATCTCGACAATTCTGAAGACCAAAATCTCCAGCTGAAAGATTATTTTCTGACCGATTTTAACGCCCAATATCAATTCAAAATTAAAAATAATGACATCGCCCTCAAGCTCCTGGTCAATAATATTTTCAACAAAAAATATGTGAACAACGGCGCTGTGTACGATGGCTCTCCGTACTATTTTTCTCAGGCAGGAACGAATTTTATGTTCGGGATCAGCTGGAAAATTCAGTAATCAATCAGGCTATATTGAAATAATTATAGTAAAAAGTAAAGTTAGATTTTAAGGCTGCTTCGGTGGCCTTTTTATTTTTAAGAAGCTGATCCCGCTATCCACTATATCTTTTGGGTTACGGCCTCCGCTTTGCTCCGGCCGCAACCCAAAAGGATGCCGTTTCTATCGGGGCTAGGGTAGCAGTCGGCATTTGATGGTACTGGCTCTCGAAGTCAATATGGTTTACCAATGCATGGAAATAAAATCTCACAAAAAGTCATGAAAAAGTCATAAATTTGCCACCAAATGAATATTTCAGCTTACATTTTAGAATATTTGAAACAGTTCGGAACCGTTACCGTTCCGGATTTTGGCATATTTTCGTTAGAAAAATCCAAGGCAATTATCAATTCCGAAAATGGGAGTATTCTTCCTCCTGCAAGCAAAATTGTGTACACGCCGGATTACAGGGTGAAGTCTGATGATCTGGCGGCTTTCATTGCCGGGCACAAACAGATGACTGTAGACGCATCCAAAACAGATTTGCAGATTCAGACCGATTTCTGGAAGAAAAAATTACAGGCCGATCAGATGCTGGAAATTCAGGGACTCGGCACCCTCTTTGTTGAGGATGGCGAAACGCATTTCAAAGGAAACAGGCTTCAGTCCGATCATCCTGATTTTTATGGTCTTGAAGAAATTAAATTTTCAGACATTAATAATAAGGAAACTAATACATCTGCTGTCAAAAAATCCGAAAAAGATTACAGGTTTAATAAATCTATTCTCTGGATTTTCCTTATTGTTATTCCTGTTTTAGGACTTCTGTACGTCGCTTATACGCAGCAGGAACTCCTTTTTGGTAAAAAATCTTTTGACAAAGCAAATGTTTCCGTGCAGACCACAACACACAGAATCAAAAAAGATACTGCGAAAGTAAAGGTAATTACACCGCCGGTTGCAGCAGATTCTTTAAAAAAGGATAGCATTAAGGAACAGAATATTCAGCCTGTAGCAGAAAAAACGGTAAAAGTTCCTGTATCTACAAACAACACTAAGAAAAAATGGCAAAAATAAAAAAAGCGTCAGAATCCCTGACGGTGATGACGAATATCGTTCTTCCCAATGATACAAATCAATTAAGAAATCTTTTCGGAGGCGAACTGTTGGCAAGAATGGACAGATGTGCGTCTATCTCAGCAACAAGACATTGTGAAAGAAGGGTAGTAACCGCTTCGGTAAATCATGTTTCATTCGATCATCCGATTCCTGAAGGTGGAATCGTCGTGATGGAATCTAAAGTTTCGAGAGCGTTTTCTACTTCCATGGAAATTTATGTAGATGTTTGGTTGGATGATCCTATCAATCATAAAAAAATTCAGACCAACAAAGGGATTTACACTTTTGTAGCAGTTGACGAATTTAACCGCCCGATCCCGATCCCCGAAATGCAGCCTGAGACAGATCTTGAAAAAGAAAGATATGCGGCGGCTTTAAGACGCAAAGAGTTATCTCTGATTCTTTCCGGAAGAATGAAACCGGCAGAATCTGTGGAGCTTAAAAAGCTTTTTCAGGAACCGAGCTAATTAAAAAACAAAAACACAAATCTTTACACAAATTTCAACAAATAATTATTCTTGTTATTAATATAAAATAGTGTATTTCGTAATGCAACATGATGGAAAATATAATTTCTGAAAATGAAATCTCGAAATATGAAAATACTTCTTCTCGATAAAAATCATCCTTTAATTACCGAACAGCTTTTAGCCAAAAATTTTATTCTTGAAGAAGATTTCACGTCTTCATACGATGAGGTTTGTCATAAAATTGAAAATTATGACGGTGTCATTATCAGAAGCAGAATCCCTTTAGATAAAAACTTTTTGGAGAAAGCAAAAAATCTGAAATTTATTGCACGAGTAGGAGCAGGGATGGAAAATATTGATATTCCTGTAGCAGAAAAGCTTGGAATTCAGTTAATCAACTCTCCGGAAGGAAACCGTGATTCCGTGGCGGAACATGTTGTCGGAATGCTGCTTATTCTTATGAACCGTCTTTTTATTGCTTCTCAGGAAGTTAAAAATGGAATCTGGCTTCGTGAAGAAAACAGAGGCGATGAGCTGCTGGGCAAAACTGTTGGTCTTATCGGCTACGGAAATATGGGAAAAGCTACGGCAAAAAGACTTTCCGGTTTTGGATGTAAAGTGATTTTCCATGATATTCTTTCGGGACTTTCTGATGAATATGCTACACAGGTTTCTCTTGAAGAACTTAAAGAAAAAGCAGAGGTTCTTAGTCTTCATATTCCGTTGACTGACGAATCATATTATCTGGTTGACGGTCCTTTTATATCAGATATGAAGAATGATTTCTATTTCGTGAATACTGCCAGAGGGAAAAATGTGGAAACAAAAAGTCTGGTGGAGGCCATAAAAGCCGGAAAAGTAAAAGGAGCTTGTCTTGATGTTCTGGAATACGAAAAGTCATCATTTGAAAAATTGGAATCTGAAAATGAAGATCTTAAATTTCTTCTGGAATCCGAAAAAGTAATAGTGACACCACACATCGCTGGCTGGACTGTGCAAAGCAAGGAAAAGCTCGCGCAGGTGATTGTGGATAAAATTATAGCACAGTTCTTAAATAAGTTTTGAGCTTCTATTTTTAATGACTCTGAAAAGGGGATCTGATGTACCTTATTATTATGTTAAATAATTCATAATTTAGAATCATTTTTTAATAATTATTTTCAGTTTTATTAAATTGCCGCTCATTTTGAAATTCGTAAGATGCGTACTTTTATACTTATTATCACTGTTTTTTTATCCCTTTTTTCATGCAAAAACAAATCTGAAAATCAGGAAGCTGTCGTTGAAAGTACGACGAATCTTCCCAATTACGGGAATGTAGATTTAAGTAAGGTTTTTACAAAAGAAGACAGTCGGATTCAAGATAAGGCGTCACTTGTACGATACATCGATCAGTATTACAAAAGAGTTTGGGAGAGAGGGGATCTCAGCGGTGGAATTCTGGTAGCTAAAGGAGATGATATTCTGTACGAAAACTACAGAGGTTTTGCGAGAGAAGGGAATCAGGATCCTATCGGTAGAAATACTCCACTCCACGTAGCTTCTGTCTCAAAAACACTCACCGCAATGGCTATGCTTAAATTGGTAGAAGCCGGAAAAATAAAACTCTCAGATCACCTGACTGAGTTTTTTCCGGGATTTCCTTATCCGAATGTAACCGTTAAGACATTGCTCGACCAGAGAAGCGGTCTTCCGAAATATGAATACTTTATCACAAAAATAAAGCCGGCTCCCGATGAACTTTCAAAAGATTTCCTTACCAATCAGGATATTTTGAATATGATGATTAAATATAAACCTGATCTGGCAAGAGAAACGGATACCGGATTCATGTATTGCAATACCAATTTTGCTATGCTTGCACTGCTTATTGAGAAAGTGACAAAAATACCTTTTCCACAAGCTATGAAAGAAATGGTTTTTGAACCGCTAAAGATGAAAAATACTTTTATTTTTCAGGAAAAAGATATTCCTACAGCATCACAATCGTTCTATTATGGTGCAAACAGACTGTATCCTTTAGATAGGCTGGATTTGATTTATGGAGATAAAAATGTGTACACCACACCAAGAGATCTTTATAATTTCTCTAAAGCGATGTTTTCGAAGGATTTCTTAAAACTGGAACTCATGGAACAGGTTTTTACACCTTACAGCAATGAAAAGTCCGGCATGAATAACTATGGGTTTGGTTTCAGAATGAAAATTTTCGATAACGGTGAAAAACTCACGTATCATAATGGGTGGTGGCACGGAACCAACTCTGTTTTTGCTCATTTGCTGAAATCAAAAGTGACAATTGTGGCGATAGGCAACAAGTATTCAAACAGAGTCTACACAGCACTTGCTCTTTCGGGATTGTTTGAAGATTTTCCTGCTCAGAAAGATAAGCTCCACAGTGTTATGAGTGATGATAAAGATACATTGAAAGGACATGGCGAAGTTTATGGAGAATAATGTTTATTTTTGTGTAAACATTTTCATGAAAAGACTTCTTTTATTATTTGTTTTTGGCTTTCTTCTGCAGTCGTGTGCAAGAGTGGGATCACCTGTGGGAGGACCGAAAGATTCCTTGGCTCCTAAGTTTTTAGGTTCAAATATAGATACGACGCGTATCAATGTTCCAAGAGATATTAAGGAACTGCGCATTGATTTTGACGAATATGTCACGTTGAAAGACATCAACAAAAATCTCAGTATTTCTCCTCCGATTAAAAATATTACGAGAATTATTCCTTCCAATATTGCTAATAAATTCGTTCTTATTCAATGGAAAGATACTTTGCAGGCCAATACAACGTACAATTTTAATTTTGGAAACGCCATTGCGGATAACAATGAGAATAATATTCTAAGATATTTCAATTTTGCCTTTTCTACAGGCGATAAGCTTGATGATCTTTATATTAGTGGAGAGGTAAAAGATGCTCTTTCTATTAAAAAAGCAAGCGAAAATAAATTTGTTATAGGACTTTATCCCGTAAAAGACACGATCGACTACAAACAGAAGCCGTACTATATTACAAAAGTGGATGACGATGGCTATTATGAGCTGAATTATCTTGCTCCCGGAAAATACAGGATTATTGCCTACGAAGACGAGAACGGGAATTCAATCTACGATCCGGGAAAAGAAAAGGTAGGATTTCAGAAAGATTCTGTGGTTGTTGAAAAATCTATTTCGGGATTGAATTTAAAGCTTTATCCATCTAAAAAAACGGTGAAATATCTGGAGATGAAAGAAGTGCCGGGAGGTGTTTCAATGGCTTTTGAAGGAAGACCAGATAGTGTAACGGTGAAATCACTAAACGAAAAACTTACGGATTATAAAGTAACCCATAAGCCAAAATCTGATACGGTAAGAATCTGGTTTGATGCCGTAAAAAGCAATATTGGTCAGAGTACCGTTGAAAATTTAAAATTCGGGTATAATGCCGGAACTAAAAAAGACACGCTTTACAATGCTTCACTTTTTTACCGCTATAATGCCAAGAATACAATGGATGTAAATAGTGATAACGGTGGCGGAATGTTAGCTCCGAAACAGGATTTTAAAATCAGCTCAAATTACTATATCAATTCTATCAATACAGATAAGTGGATTTTCAGAGCTGAAGGTGACAGCCTGAATACGTTGCCTTTTACCGCAAAAATTTCTGAAACCAATCCTTATCAGATCATCGTGCACGCAGATTATATTTCAGGAAAAAAGTATCAGCTAACGGTTCCGAAAGAGACAATTTCATCCTTCTATGCTAAAAATTATCAGTCAAAACGATTTGATTTTGAAGTTGATAAAGTTGAAAATTACGGCAGCCTAGCCTTTAAGCTGGAAAACGCGCCGTCTACAAGCTATTGGATTCAGCTTGTGGATTCTTCAGATAAAGTAGCGTATCAGAAATATACCAAAGGAAGTGAAGTTAAATTTGATATCCTGAAGCCAGGCGAATATGTTGTAAAAATACTGGTCGATAATAATGAGAATAAATATTGGGATGAAGCAGATTTTGTAAATGATGTGTTTGCGGAAGATTCTTATATTTATTACAAAATGGTAGTCGTAAGACCTTTATGGGATACCAATGAAAATTGGGATTTGAAAGATACAAGAGTACTCGACACTTCAAAGCTGACGGCTCCGAAAACAGACAGTACACCTTCTCAGAAAGACAATAAGAATCTGGATTTGCAATCTGATAAATCTTTGCTGACACCAACAAGGTAAAATGAAAACATTTAAAAAAATACTATTCTGGAGTCTGATCGGCTTTGCGCTGATTCAGTTCATTCCTACGGATAAAGTGAATGAGCCTGTTGACCGCAGAGTAAATTTTATTGATGTAAAAAAGACACCTCAGAAAATCGCAAAACTCATTAGAGGAGCTTGCTACGACTGTCACTCCAACGAAACAGTATATCCGGAATATGCCTATGTAGCTCCTGTTTCATGGTCTGTGAAGAGTCACGTAAACGAAGGTCGGGAACATCTTAATTTTTCCGTTTGGGGTACATACAATAAAGAGCTGAAAGAAAGTATGCTCAATAAATCTGTACAGACAATTCAAAATAAAACAATGCCGATGCCCGGTTATATTGTTTATCATAAAGCAGCTAATTTATCCGACGCTGAAAGAGCTTTGCTGACAAGATATTTCAATGAAATTTTAGAATCAAAAACTTACTGATAAATTCCCACAGCTTGTAAAGGTTTAGTTTATAGCGATCTTCACAATCTGCGGGAAATGTGTAATAATATTAATAAGACTTCAGGTATTCTTCAAAAAACTTTTTCTGAGAATCAAAGGCAATGTCTTCCAGGTTAAGATCTTTTATAGGAATCCAGATCGCTTCCGAAATTTCCGAAAAATCAAGATTTACCTCGAACTTTTCAGCGACATTATATTCGTAAAAGAGATCAATTGTATTGTAATCAATTTCTTTGTACTGATAAATATTTGGAAGACTTTTCAGATATTTTAATTTTGAAATATCCACCTCAAGCTGCAGTTCTTCAAAAAGTTCTCTTTTACAGGTTTCTTCAGCGCTTTCCTTTGGATCTACAAATCCTCCTGCAAGATCAAGCTTGCCTTTTTTCGGATCTCTGTTCCTTCGGGTAAGATAAATTTCATTGTCACAGCGTATTACAACAGCAACTGCTCCTGCTACATTATTGTACAACCGAAAATTACAGTTTGAGCAGCTCCATTTCTTTTCGCCATCCCAGTTTAGAGATTCTTTACCACAGTTTGGGCAGTATTTCAATATTTTCATTAGGCCGTATTAATATTTCTTGGATGATAAGTCAGAATGACATCCCGAAGCTCTTCTGTTTTCAGGTGTGTATAGACTTCCGTTGTTGTAATGCTGGAATGCCCCAACATTTCCTGAATAAAACGAAGGTCTGCACCGTTTTGCAGAAGATGTGTCGCAAAAGAATGCCTGAAAGTGTGAGGCGATATTTTCTTGCTCACCCCCGCCTTGTCCGTCAGTTCTTTTATGATTAAAAAAACAATAACTCTTGACATGGATGTTCCTCTGCTATTCAGGAAAAGAGTATCTTCATGCTTTTTATTCACTTTCACTTTAGAACGTACCTCTGCAATATAATTTTGAAGCAATCGGGCGGTATAATCGGCTAAGGGAACGAAACGTGTTTTATTTCCTTTTCCTAATATTTTAATGTAATGCTCTCTGAAGTTGACGTTGGAGATTTTCAGGTCTATAAGTTCTGAAACGCGCAGACCACATCCATAAAGTACTTCAATAATACATTGATTTCTCTTTCCGAGATCAGAATTCAGCTCAATGGCACCGATGATTTTATTGATATCAGGAAGGCTCAATGTATCAGGGAGATAAAGCCCAAGCTTTGGTCCTTCAAGCAAAGTAGCCGGATTGTCTTCGCGAAATTCATCTTCCACAAGATATTTGAAAAATGCTTTCAATGAAGATATCCATCTGGCCTGAGACCGTTCGCTGAATTTTTGTTTGGAAAGGTTAAAGATATATTCCTGCAGATTTTCGTAAGCAATGGTATCCGGGCCAATATTTTCCAGATCTGCTTCTGCATATTCTTTTAGTTTTTTGATATCCCGAATGTACGCGTCGAGAGTGTTTTCTGAAAAATTTCTTTCAAAACGAAGAAAGATTTCAAAATCCTTAATTTTTTCATCCCAAGTCATGTTGTGTTATTTTTTTAGTTCACAGTCCGAAATTTGTTCTATTTCAATTCCATGGTTTTTTAAAAATGATATCCCATCGTCGTCCGAATACTCATTAATATACACAAGCCTGGTAATTCCTGCCTGAAGAATCAGTTTGCTGCATTCTTTACACGGAGAGAGCGTTAAATACAGCGTGGCTCCTTTTGCAGATTGTGTGGAAGCAGTCAGTTTTAAAATAGCATTGGCTTCTGCATGGAGTACATACCAGTGTGTTTTTCCTTCATTGTCCTCGCAGCAGTTTTCAAATCCTGAAGGAGTACCATTATAACCATCTGAAATAATCATCCTATCTTTTACGATAAGAGCTCCTACCTGCTTTCGTTTACAGTAGGAAAGTTTTGCCCATTCCTGAGCCATCTTTAGATAAGCTTTGTCAAACTTATTCATACAGCAGCATTGATTTTCGAAATAATTTTGTATTAAGGATAATTGAGGTTAGAAGTTAGGTTTTCTCTTTTCTAAAAAAGCGGAAACTCCTTCTTTTTTATCGTCCAGGTCAAAAAGCTCTCCGAAATATCTGATCTCGGTTTCAAAGCCTTTGTCTGTGTCCGACAGGTTAACAGCATGAATTGCTTTAGATATTGCCATTGGGGAATTTCGGGCAATAATGTTTGCTAATTCTCGTGTTTTAGTTAATAATTCTTCAATAGGGTACACTTCATTCACCAGCCCGATTTCCTTTGCTCTCTGTGCAGGAATCATTTTGGCAGAGAAGATCATTTCATTGGCAATACCTTTTCCTACAAGCTTCGGAAGCCTTTGGGTTCCACCGTAGCCAGGAATTAATCCTAACGTTACTTCCGGAAGACCTAATTTAGCATTTTCCGATGCATATCTGATATGGCACGCCATGGCAAGCTCCAGACCTCCGCCTAATGCAAAACCGTTTACGGCTGCAATCACAGGCTTGGTCATATTCTCTATTTTATTGAATAATGAGTTTTGTCCGTTCCTGGCAAGTTCCTCTGCTTTTTCCTGTCCGAAATCACTGAATTCTTTAATGTCAGCTCCTGCAACAAAAGACTTTTCGCCACTTCCTGTAAGGATGATGACTCTGCAGGTTGCGTCAGAGTTTAATTCATCCAAGGCAGAACTGATTTCACTGATCGTCTTTGCATTTAATGCATTTAAACTTTCAGGGCGGTTTATTGTAATGATAGAGATTTTATCTTCTTTATCTAATAATATATTTTCGTAACCCATTTTTCCACTATAAAATATTATCTTGTGCAAATTATAAATTTTTTACAAAAAAAAAGGAAAAATCTTGCTTTTTTTTCCTTTTGATTGAAATTAGTGTTTTTTTGCGATGATTATTTTGAATGATTCATCATATTGGCATCGATTACCACATTAAGCTGCGTGGCCACCTTCATGCCTAATTCAATATTAGCTCTGAAAAAATGACAGAGCTGACGGTTGATGATTTCATCTTTTTTAGGACCTGTGATTCCTTTCATGCTTCCTACAATATTATTCACGAGATTTTGTCTGTCCTCCTGATTCATTGCTTTTGAATAGAGCAGTCCGGGTTGCGTATAATGATCGTCGTCATTTTCATTTCTGCTGTAGTTGGCAACATGGGCGCTGTCCAGCTCGTATTCGTAGTTTTTGTAAGATGCGTCAGGTTTAATGTCATCAAAACTATTGGGATGATAATTCGGTTTGTCCTGATAATGGCTGGAATCTGCCATGAAGCCGTCTCTCTGATAATTATTTACAGCGAACGGGCATCTGTTTACTTCCAGATGATGAGCATTAACGCCAACTCTATAACGGTGTGCATCGGGATAGGAAAACAACCTTCCCTGAAGCATTTTATCCGGGGAAAAACTGATTCCGCTAATTAAATTGCTTGGTGAAAATGTAGATTGTTCAACGTGAGCAAAGTAGTTGACAGGAACTTCATTCAATTCCATTTCTCCGACTTCAATTAAAGGGAAATCGCTCTGGAACCAAACTTTTGTAATGTCGAAAGGATTCCATCTGAAATCTCTTGCCTGCTCTTCCGTCATCACCTGAATGTACATCGTCCATTTCGGGAAATTTCCTTCTTCAATAGCGTTGCACATATCTTCCTGAGCAAAATCGGGATTTTCACCGGCCATTTTTACCGCTTCAGCATCCGTGAAATTCTTAATTCCCTGCTTTGTTTTCATGTGGAATTTTACCCAAACTCTTTCATTTTTATCATTTATCATCGAAAAAGTATGAGACCCAAAACCGTGCATATGTCTGTATCCGTAAGGTGTTCCCCTGTCGGACATTAAGATTAAAACCTGGTGGAGAGATTCCGGATTAAGGCTCCAGAAATCCCACATCATGGTAGCGCTTTTCAGGTTGGTTTTCGGAACCCTCTTTTGAGTATGGATGAAATCAGGAAATTTTTTGGCATCCTTAATAAAGAAAACAGGGGTGTTGTTTCCTACAAGATCCCAGTTTCCGTCTTCTGTATAAAATTTTAAAGCAAAACCTCTTGGATCTCTCGCAGTGTCCGCGCTTCCTTTCTCGCCGCCTACTGTAGAAAAACGGGCAAACATTCTGCATGAATTTCCAACTTTTGAAAATAATTTTGCTTTTGTATATTGGCTGATGTCATGCGTTACCGTGAATGTTCCGTAAGCGCCGGTTCCTTTAGCATGAACAATTCTTTCAGGGATTCTTTCTCTTACAAAATGAGCAAGATTTTCCTGTAAAACGAAATCCTGCAATAATACCGGACCTCTTGGTCCTACTGTTTGCGAATCCTGATGCTCATAGTAAGGAGCGCCATTGCTTAACGTTAATTTTTTAGAATCCATATACTTATGATTTGTTTTGCTGATATTGAACTTGTATCAGTTTATAATGACGTATTAAATATCAAATTTACTCTAATTTTTAATTACAAATTGCAAAAACATTTTATCTTTGTCATAGATAATATTAATCAGATGAACATTCAGCAATTGGAGTATCTTATCGCTGTAGATAAGTATAAACATTTTGGTAAAGCAGCTCAGGCGTGCTTTATTACTCAGCCTACATTAAGTGCCATGATACAGAAATTTGAGGATGAACTGGATGTGAAGGTTTTCGACAGAACCACGCATCCGATCCGAACCACTGATGTAGGGCTTCAGATTATCGATCAGGCCAAGGTGATTATAGAATCTGTCAATGAACTTAAAAATAAAGCCAATCTTTTAAATAATATTTTAGGAGGAACAATCAATGTAGGAATTATTCCTACCGTTTCTTCTTTCATTCTCCCAACGGAAATTTTTAAATTTCTGGAAGATAATCCGAAAATTCAGATGAATGTAAAGGAAATGACAACGGATAATATTATTAAGGCTCTAAAATCCGGAGAACTGGATGCGGGAATTATTTCCACTCCTTATGATTCTGCCGATGAGTTTTATCAGGATTTCCTGTTTAATGAAGAATTGATGATTTACAGCTCAGACACGGAAGCAAACAAGAAAAATACATATGTTGTTCCTGAAGATCTGAATGTTGAGAAAGTATGGTTGCTTGAAGAAGGAAACTGTCTGAGAAATCAGTTTGAAAATATTTGTCATTTAAAGGAAAATACATTAAAACCTAAAAATCTGGATTTTCTTGCTTCCAATATTCAGACATTAGTTCATATGGTAGACAAAGTCGGCGGAATCAGTATTTTGCCGGAACTTGCGCTAAGCCAGCTTTCGGAACAGCAGAAAGAAAATGTTTTCAGGTTTAAAAAACCTTTCCCGTACAGAGAGATCAGCATTATCTATTATAAGCCTACATTCAAGCAGAAAATCATTGATGAATTATCGCATTCCATCCGTAGTTCATTAGAAAAAAAGCTTAATTATCACGAAAATCCAAAAGAATTCGTAAGCATAAAACCACAATAGGTTTTTATTGCTAATGAGATTCTAAACTGCTAGTTTCAAGAAAATTATAATTAGTAAGCAAAAATTTGAGTATTAAAAAAATAGTACTTAAATTTGCCCACGTTTACGAACGAGGAAAAATTTGACCTGATTGCAACCTCTATAAAAAAATGCTAAAACAGTATTTCTTTTTAGCCCTTTCGACAATTATTCTTATTTTTCTTCGTGAATGTTAATCTTTAAAACAATAGAGTAATATGTCTTATTTATTTACGTCTGAATCCGTTTCAGAAGGACATCCGGATAAAATTGCCGATCAGATCTCTGATGCATTAATCGATCATTTTTTAGCATATGATAAATCTTCAAAAGTAGCTTGTGAAACGCTTGTTACGACTGGGCAGGTAGTGCTGGCGGGTGAAGTAAAATCAGATGCTTATCTTGATGTACAGACGATTGCAAGAGAAGTAATCAACGGAATTGGCTACACGAAAGGAGAGTATATGTTCAATGGAGATTCTTGCGGGGTGATTTCAGCGATTCATGAGCAGTCTCCAGATATCAACCAGGGGGTTGACAGAGCGGTGGATAATGAGTCTTTTGAAGCAAAGGCCAATGCACAGGGAGCCGGTGACCAGGGAATGATGTTTGGGTATGCCACGAATGAAACGGCTAACTATATGCCTTTAGCGCTTGATCTTGCCCATACAATTCTTAAAGAACTTTCTGCGATCAGAAGAGAAGATTCTGATATTAAATATCTTCGTCCGGATGCGAAAAGTCAGGTAACGATTGAATATTCTGACGATCACAAACCGGTAAGAATAGATTCCATCGTTGTTTCTACCCAGCATGATGATTTCGGGACTGAAGAAGAAATGCTTAACAAAATTAGAGAAGACATTAAAAATATTCTGATTCCAAGAGTAGTAGCTTTACAGTCTGATGAAATTAAAACTTTATTCAACGACCAAATTAAATATCACATTAATCCTACCGGAAAATTTGTAATTGGTGGTCCTCACGGAGATACAGGTCTTACAGGAAGAAAAATCATTGTAGATACTTACGGTGGAAAAGGAGCTCACGGTGGTGGTGCTTTCTCAGGAAAAGATCCTTCAAAAGTAGACAGAAGTGCCGCATATGCGACAAGACATATTGCCAAGAACTTAGTAGCTGCAGGTGTTGCAGATGAAGTTTTGGTACAGGTTTCTTATGCGATCGGTGTTGCTGAACCTTGCGGTTTATACATCAATACTTATGGAACTGCGAAAGTTGATCTACATGATGGAGTCATTGCGAAGAAAGTTTCTGAGATTTTTGACCTCAGACCTTACGCTATCGAGCAAAACCTTAAATTGAGAAATCCAATTTACCAGGAGACGGCTTCTTACGGACATATGGGGAAAGAACATTATGTAGCAGATAAAACGTTCAATAAAGGACAGAAAAATGAGCTTACGCTTACTGATTTAGAGTTCTTTACCTGGGAGAAATTAGATAAAGTGGAGGAGATTAAAGCTTCTTTCGGAATTTAATTTTTAAATTTATAATAAACTAAAACGTTTCATAATAAACCCTGCTTTATCTTTCCGGTAAAGCAGTTTTTTTTAATTTTACGATTAAATAAATTAAAATGATAAACACCAGATTTGCAATCACAATCCTTTCTATATTTTTCTTTGGCATTTTTACAAAAGCGCAACTTACTGTCCATAAAATGATAACCGTCGGTTATACTTATCAAAACCAGAGTTTCGGTGAAGCAGGAGGAAAACTTCTTTTTCTAAAAAATGATGACGTTATCTACAGATTGGGCGGTTCTGCTTTAATGGGTTCTGCCAATTCAAAATTTGCCATCATGCCGAAAGTTTCTACTGATGTTTTATTGAATTTTCAAAAAAATGTAGATTTTTATCATTCTTATTATTTCCTGATTGGAGCGGAAGGCACCAATAAATATGTAGCTCCAAAAGTGGGCTTTACTCTTTTTGGGATGCTTGACCTCACAGGCGGCTATGCTTTTCCGATAGGAGACAACGGAATTAATGGCAAAGAATTAAAAGGACTGAATATTAATTTTACACTAAATATCCCTACTGTGTTCATTCACGATATGTTTAAATGATTTTTTTTAAATTTTTCTCTTAAAAATTTAATAATAGGTTAACAGTTATTAAAAAATTATTATATTTACATCATTAAAAATTGTATCCGCCTATTGATTAGACTTTACTCTGAAGAATTGTTTTGTATTTACAGCTGAAGCCAGGTAAAAAATCTGGAAAGTAATTTATCAGCAAAAATATTATTGAGAAGAGTTATGAAATCAAAATCGGATAGTTTACTAATTTCCCTTTACCAAAAAGGAGACGAAGAGGCGTTGTCTACCCTTATTCACCGCCATCAGAGAGAACTGTTTACATTCATTTTTTACAAAATTAATGATGAAGATCTGGCAAACGATGTTTTTCAGGATACCTTTATGAAAATTATCGTTATGCTGAAAGAAGGACGTTACAACGAAGAAGGAAAGTTCATTCTATGGGCAAAGAGAATTGCCTATAATCTTATTATCGACCATTTCAGGGCAAAAGCAAAAAATATTAAAGTTTCAGAAACAACTTTTGAGACAGACGAATATTCTGTTTTTGATCTATTGAGAGAGCCATCTGAGAATATTGAGGATCAGCTGGTGACCAACCAGATTCAGGAAGACTTATTAAAAATGCTTCAATTTCTGCCTGAAAATCAGCAGGAAGTAATAAAGTTAAGATTTTTTGACGGACTAAGTTTTAAAGAAATCGCAGATCATACCGATATGAGTATCAATACTACATTGGGAAGAGTGCGGTATGCACTTATCAACCTGAGAAAAATCATGGATGAAAAACATATTGTCTTGACACGATAGATAATAATTTCGGAAAATTCTCGTTTTAAGGAAAAACATTTAATCGCCTATGAGAAAAAATGATTCCTTAAAAGTGAAAACTTTGAAACCAAAAAAACAAACGATTGAGTTTCTGCTCAATTATTCGAAGAATCTTGAGGTTGTGAAAACCAAGAGCAAGAATTATCTGATTTCCAAAAATTAAAATTAATTTTGTGCTGTATGAAAATTCAGCACATTTTTTTTGATCTCGACAATACACTCTGGGATCATCGCAGAAATGCTTATCTGACGATTAAAAGTCTTTTTGAGAAAGAAGAAATTGCCTTAAAATATAATATTGAATTTGAACAGTTTCATGCCGTTTATCACGGAATCAATGAAAAACTTTGGGAAGATATACGAGATGGAATTATTGATAAGGAATATTTAAGAAAGCATCGTTTTTATGATACGTTTAAACATTTCGATGTTGATGATGAAGAATTGTCAATTTATTTTGAAGAACATTTTTTAGATAAAATACTTAATCATAATGAATTGGTTGAAGGAGCAGAATATATTTTGGAATATCTTAAAACCAAAGATTATACATTGCATATTATTTCCAATGGCTTTAAAGAAGTAACAGAACGAAAATGCATTTTGTCAGGAATAGCTCAATACTTTCAGACTATTACGAGTGCTGATTCTGTTGGCGTAAGAAAACCCAAACCTGAAATTTTTGAATATTCTCTCAAGCTTGCAGGTGCATCAAAAGAGGAAAGTTTGTTTATAGGAGATGACTGGATCGCTGATGTTATTGGCGCGCAGAATTTTGGAATGGATGTTATTTTCTTTGATGCTTTACATGAAAACAGGGAAGGGCAAGGACTAAAAGTGATTAAGCATCTTTTACAATTAAAAGAGTATTTATAATATTTTCGGCGGCACCTTTGGTGCCGCCGAAAATATACTATCTGGCTCAAGAAATTAAATTCCCAAGCTTTCTCTCACTCTTGTAATCGTTTCTGTAGCAATCACTCTCGTTTTGGCTGCTCCTTCCTGAAGTTTTGCTTCCAATTCCTCAAGATTGTTCATGTAATAAGAGAACAGTTCTCTTTCTTTCTCAAATCTTGTTAAAATTAAATCCAAAAGTTCCTTTTTCGCATGGCCATAACCAAAGTTTCCGGCTAGATATTTCGCTCTTAATTCTTCTGTTTGTTCAGGCGTGGCAATTAATTGATAAATAGCAAATACCTTATCTGTCTCAGGATCTTTCGGTTCTTCCAGTGATTTAGAGTCAGTTTCGATGCTCATTACCTGTTTTTTCAGTTGTTTTTCAGGTAAGAAAATATTAATGATATTTCCTCTCGATTTCGACATTTTATGTCCGTCTATTCCGGGAACATATTTGGTGTTTTCCTGGAGTTCCGATTGTGGCAAAACAAAAACTTCACCCATTTGGTTGTTAAACCTTGAAGCGACATCACGGGCGATTTCCAAATGCTGAAGCTGGTCTTTTCCTACAGGAACAATCTCTGCATCATACAATAAAATATCTGCAGCCATTAGAATCGGATAGGTAAACAAACCGGCATTCACGTCCTGTAAGCGGTCCGCTTTATCTTTAAATGAATGTGCTAAAGTCAATCTCTGGTACGGAAAAAAACATGATAAATGCCAAGAAAGTTCACAGGTTTCAGGGATGTCACTCTGTCTGTAAAAATAGGTTTTTTCAGTATCCAGCCCACAAGCAAGCCAAGCCGAAGCAATCTCGTAGGTATTTTGTTTAAGTTCTTTTGCATCTTTAATCTGGGTTAAAGAATGAAGATTGGCGATGAATAAAAATGATTCGTTTCCTTCCTGTTTTGATAGCTCAATTGCAGGAATAATAGCACCCAACAAGTTTCCTAAGTGAGGTGTTCCGGTGGCTTGAATGCCGGTAAGAATTCTTGACATTGTTAAAAATTTATTTAAAAATTAATGAATTGCAAATTTATGGATTTATCCCACAGATTTCATGAATTTACAAAGATGTTTACTCTGTAATTTTTTAATGAAGAAAAACTCTGTTGATTAGATGGAAATTGAAGCTGGAATTAAAGATTAGACTTCAGCTGAAATTTAACAATATCATCAATAAAGCCTGCGTACTCTGTAAATCAGCTTAAGGAATCAAAACTTTATCTCCTCCAAATTTAGGTTCAATTCCGAAAATTAAATCCCAATAGGCTTTTGCCTTAGCAAGATATTCTCTCATATTGGTTTTAAAGCCTGCATATTTATTCACATCTTCAGCATTAAACCCGAAAGCTTCCATTCCGTTTTGTCTGGCAAGAAATACGGCTCTTTCATTATGAAACTTCTGAGAAACAATAATGATTTTTTTCTGACCGAAAATTTCTTTTGCTCTGACTACAGAATCCAACGTCCTGAAACCTGCAAAATCAAGGAAAATTTTGTCCTGCGGAATTCCATGCTCCATCAAAGCAAATTGCATGTCTTCAGGCTCATTGTAATCTTTTCTGCTATTGTCTCCGCTTACAATAATATACTGTATTTTTCCGCTTTTGTACAATTCTACGGCCGCATAAATCCTGTTATAGAAATATGCGTTCGGAAAACCGTTGTTAAGTGTTTTGCTGGTTCCCAGAAGCAGAGCTGTTTTGGCTACCGGAAGATTTTTAACCTGGTAAGAAACATAAGGGTCGCTTTCTTTTTTTATGCTGTAATTGGCCCAGGCAATAAAAATAATTCCTGCCACAAAAAGAAGCAGGAAAAATTTAAAAATATTTTTGATTATTTTTCTCATTGAGTGAAAAATTCTTTAAAATTCCAGTCCGTTCGGGAAAGCTTTTTTTCTGAAAATCAACAACAATGCGGCTCCAACAGTGATCGCAGAATCTGCAACATTGAAAATATATTTAAAAAATTCAATATGTTTTCCTCCGATCAAAGGCCAGCTTTCAGGAACATTCCAATCTACCAGCGGAAAGTGAAGCATATCAACAACACAACCTTTCATAAATGAGGAATACCCTTGTCCGAATGGAACGAATTTAGAAACTCCTCCATAGCCAATCCATTGATTGACACTTTCATCATACACCATTCCGCTGTCGAAAATTAAGCCGTAAAACATTCCGTCGATCAGGTTGCCGATTGCTCCTGCAAAGATCATCGCCATTGGGATCAGGAGATAATTAGATTCACCTCTTTGCAGCCACTTTTTGAATAAATAAATCATTCCTCCAATCAGGAAAACTCTTACGATAACGAGAAAATATTTACCGATGATGCCTCCGAAATGAAGCCCGTAAGCCATTCCCGGATTTTCTACAAAAGTAAGTTTAAATCCAGGTAAAACAGACACGCTGTCATTCAGTTCAAAATGAGTTTTTATATAGATTTTTGATACCTGATCGATCAATAAAATAAGAAAAGTTACAAGTACGATCTTTTTCATTACAGTCCTTTTGGTTTTGAAGGTTTTCCTATCTTTTCATTTTTCTTATCAACGATTTTCTTAATCGTTTTCTGGTTGTGATGCGTATTCTTGGTATGGAATTTTTCGAACTTAATGTTCATTTCTTTTAAAACGCTTTTCAGTGCGTTCAGTTCCATTGCATTTTTAGTATGTACGATAATGGATTCCACTTTTTTAAGTTTAAGTTATTTTTTGGACAGTTCATCAAGCCTTTTTCTTTCTTTGGGCGACAGATCATTGATGCCGTTTTTGCCCATTTTGCTTAAAAGTCTGTCTATTTCTTTTTCCCTTTCGCGTTTATCAGAATTAAACTGATCGTCAATTGTATAGTTTTTTTGTTTATCAGGAAAGAATCTGTTTTTAATCCAATCTCTGTTGAAAAACACCAGAACCGCAACGACAATAATAATTAAAAATAATAATTCGCTCATGGATATATACTAAAAATTAGGTTTATAAAGTATTTGTCAAAAATACAATATAAACCCAAATTTATTTTAATAAACCTTCCGGTTATTTCTGCATATTTTTCGCTTCAATGCTCAATGTTGCGTGAGGAACAGCCAGAAGTCTTTCTTTAGGAATCAGCTTTCCTGTTACTCTGCATACACCGTACGTTTTGTTTTCAATTCTTATCAGAGCATTTTTAAGATCTCGTACAAATTTCTCCTGTCTCCCGGCCAAAATAGAATTCTGTTCTTTACTCAGCGTTTCAGCACCTTCTTCAAACGCTTTAAATGTAGGCGAAGTATCATCGGTACCATTGTTCTGGTCATTAATGAAACTTTCTCTGATCAGTTTCAGATCATTTTCCGCCTTTTCTATTTTTTCCTTAATGATTGCCTTAAATTCTTGTAAATCAGCATCACTGTATCTTACTCTTTCGTCTGACATGTTCGTTTCTCTTTTTTAATAAAATTATGAAATGGATTTTGAAAAACAATAACTATATGTTAATTTTTTTCAACATTTATCTTAAAATTAACCTCATCTATTTCGATTTCGTTAAAATTTGAAAGTGAAGATACAATTTCTATTTTATTTGACAAGACCTCTGATGAAATATATTCTTCATTTTTCCTGATGTCATTTATAAACGGAGAATTTTCTTCAATGAAGATATTTATCCTGTCTGTCAGATCAAATTCTTTATCTTTTCTAAGATTCTGAACTCTGTTGATAAATTCTCTTGCAATCCCTTCAGATTTTAATTCGTCTGTTAATGTCAAATCTAATGCCACAGTCGTTTTCCCATCGGAAGTTACCGTCCATCCCGGGATATCTTTTGTAGAAATTTCGACATCATCAAGAGTTATTTCATAACCTTGAATGTCTAATTTTCCTTCTTTTTCAAGTATTGAAATCTGTTCCGCATTAAGATTGGCAATCTCTCCTCCAACCGTTTTCATGTCTTTTCCTAATTTAGGACCCAGCGCTTTGAAATTCGGTTTGATCTGTTTTACAATTAAATGTGAAGCTTCTTCTGCATTGATTAATTGTAATTCTTTAACATTTACTTCCTGTTTGATTAACTCTGAAACCGCAATAATCTGTTCCTCCGTTTTCTTATCTAAAACTGGAATTAAAACTTTTTGTAGTGGCTGACGAACTTTTACGTTTTCTTTCTTTCTCAACGAGAAAACCATACTGGTAATGTTCTGAGCCAGATGTGTTTTTTCAACAAGGTTTTCATCAATCAAACTTTCATCAGCAACCGGGAAGTCTGTAAGGTGGATCGATTCTGCATTTTCTTTTCCTGTTACTTTATTTAGATCCTGATATAATTGATCCATAAAGAATGGAGCGATTGGCGCAGATAATTTAGCAACCGTTTCAAGGCAAGTATATAAAGTCTGGTAAGCAGAGATTTTATCTTCCGAATAATCACCTTTCCAGAAACGTCTTCTGCATAATCTTACATACCAGTTTGATAGATTATCATTTACAAAAGTATTAATGGCTCTTGCTACTCTTGTCGGCTCGTAATCTTCGTAGAAAGCTTTAACTTCTTTGATTAATAAATTTAATTCAGATAAAATCCATCGGTCGATTTCCGGTCTGTTTTCTACTTCTTTTTCAGAATAGTTGAATCCGTCAACATTCGCATACAAAGCAAAGAATGAATACGTATTGTAAAGTGTTCCGAAGAATTTTCTTCTCGTTTCATCAATTCCTTCGATGTCAAATTTCAGGTTTTCCCACGGATTTGCATTCGATACCATGTACCAGCGTGTTGCGTCTGGTCCATAAATAGCAATTGTTTCAAACGGATCAACTGTATTTCCTTTGGATTTCGACATTTTCACACCGTTTTTATCCAAAACAAGTCCGTTACTCATTACATTTTTATAAGCCACAGAATCAAAAACGGCAGTTCCGATCGCATGAAGTGTGTAGAACCAACCTCGTGTCTGGTCAACGCCTTCTGCAATGAAATCAGCAGGGAATGCTTTATGATTGTCGATTAATTCTTTATTTTCAAAAGGATAGTGCAGCTGTGCATAAGGCATCGAACCTGAATCGAACCATACGTCGATTAGATCGCTTTCACGTTTCATTGGCTTTCCTGAATCTGAAACTAAGATTACTTTGTCAACTACATTCTTATGAAGATCAACAAGTTCGTAATTGGATTCAGACATATTTCCGATGATAAAATCTTTGAACGGATTTTCTTTCATGAATCCAGCTTCAACAGATTTTTCGATCTCATTATACAATTCTTCTACGGAACCGATGATTTTTTCTTCCGCCTGCCCTGAGGCTGTCGAAGGGTCTGTTCTCCAGATCGGTAGCGGAATTCCCCAGTATCTCGAACGGGAAAGGTTCCAGTCGTTTACGTTTTCCAGCCAGTTGGCGAAACGACCTTCTCCGGTAGCTTTTGGCTTCCAGTTGATTTCTTTGTTTAAATCTACCAGTCTGTCTTTCACGGCAGTCATTTTCACAAACCATGAATCCAACGGGTAATATAATAGAGGCTCATCCGTTCTCCAGCTGTGGGGATAACTGTGAACGTATTTTTCTACTTTGAAAGCCTTGTTTTCTTTTCTTAATTTTAAAGCAATTCTTTCATCAACAGAAAGATAAGTCTTTAAATCTGAAATAATCGACTTGAGATTTTCCTTCTGAATTTTGAATTCTGTTTCTTTTTCTGCTTCGCTCAGGTATTCTCCTTTTACATATTCATTGGCAAAACCATAGATTTCATCGCTCACCTGTGGTAAAAATCTTCCCTGTAAATCAACAAGTGGAACAGGATTTCCATTTTTATCCAGAACAAGCATTGGCGGAACTTCAGGAGTCGCTTCTTTGGCCACTTTAGCATCATCAGCACCAAAAGTAGGGGCTGTGTGAACGATACCAGTTCCATCTTCCGTTGTTACGAAGTTTCCTGAAATTACTCTGAAAGCATTTTCCGGATTTTGATGAGGTTTAGCGTAATCTAAAAGTTGCTCATATTTAATTCCAACCAAATCGGCACCTTTGAATTCTGCTAAAATCTGATAAGGGATAACTTTACTTTCCGAAGTGTAATTTGCAAAATCTTCTTCTGTACCTTCAGTGTATTTTTTTGCAAACTGTTTTCCAACCAAAGCTTTAGCTAAAACAACATTTAACGGTTCAAAGGTATACTGATTAAAAGTTTTAACCAAAACATAATCGATTTTCGGACCTACCGTCAACGCTGTGTTGGAAGGTAGTGTCCAGGGAGTTGTTGTCCAAGCTAAGAAATGTACATCTCCAAAACCTTGTAAAAATGGAGGTAATGTTTCCGGTAATGTTTTAAACTGCGCCACTACTGTTGTATCAGAAACATCACGGTAAGCTCCCGGTTGGTTGACTTCATGAGAAGAAAGTCCGGTTCCCGCTTTTGGAGAATAAGGCTGAATTGTGTAGCCTTTGTATAATAATCCTTTATCGTACAATTGTTTCAACAGCCACCAAACGGTCTCCATATATTTTGATTTGTACGTGATATACGGATCATCAAGATCAACCCAGTAACCAATTTTTTCGGTAAGGTTGTTCCAAACGTCTGTGTAACGCATTACCGCCTCACGACACGCTTTGTTGTAATCCTCAATTGAAATTTTATTGCCAATATCTTCTTTAGTGATTCCTAATTCCTTTTCCACACCAAGCTCTACCGGAAGTCCGTGCGTGTCCCAACCCGCTTTACGGAAAACCTGTTTTCCGTTCTGAGTCTGATAACGACAGAAAATATCCTTCAACGCTCTGGCCATTACGTGGTGAATTCCGGGCATACCGTTTGCCGAAGGCGGACCTTCATAAAAAACAAACTCAGGCTGCCCCTCACGAATCTCAACACTTTTATTGAAAGTTTTGTTCTGTTTCCAGAATTCTGCGATGTTCTCGGCTACGTCAATAAGGTTGAGGTTTTTGTACTCTTTAAATTGGCTCATTGTAATATATCAATATCGTTGATTAATTAAGTTGGCAAATTTACTAAAATTTACCGGTTTATAATATATGTTTTATTTTGATATTTGCAATGAAAAAGTTCTGTTTCGGAAATATAAATTAAAGATGCATGGTCAAGGGTGAATAAGTGAATTTTTTGAAATCAATTTATTCAAAAAGGTTAATTTATCATGTTACTAAACGTCGTTTCAAAAAAACTTTCCACAAACAAAAAATCTGCGCCATCTGCAAAATCTGCATGGGACATTAAAATACAATCATCTTTGAAATCCATAACGGAATTTAATTTTAAATTTTTAATCATTCAATCTTTTAATTTTAAATAAATTTGTCCTCTAAAAATAACAACCATTGGAATTTTATCCATCCATCGAAAGATCAGACATTCAGGAAATAAAAAAGTTTCAGGAGCAAAAACTTCGGGAGCTTTTGGTTTATCTTGAAACTCATTCGCCCTTTTATCAAAAATTATTCAAAGAAAACAATATCAATATCGCTGATATTCAGACGTTGGAAGATCTGCAGAAAATCCCGACAACGACAAAAAACGATATTCAGGAGAATAATGATTATTTTTTCTGTATCACACCCGATAAAATTGTGGATTACAGCACAACATCAGGGACGTTGGGTGATCCTGTAACTTTCGGGTTATCAGATAATGATCTGGAAAGGCTGGCTTATAACGAAGCTATTTCGTTCGCCTGCGCCGGAATTCAAAAAGGAGATGTGGTGCAGATGATTACGACGATTGATAAAAGATTCATGGCAGGACTCGCTTATTTTCTAGGGTTAAGAAAAATGGGAGCCAGCGTGGTAAGAATGGGACCCGGAATTCCTGAATTGCAGTGGGATTCGATTTTCAGATATAGGCCGAAATATTTAATTACTGTTCCGTCTTTTTTATTGAAAATGATCGATTATGCCGAAAAACACGGAGTTGATTATAAAAATTCCAGTGTTTATGGCGCAGTTTGTATCGGAGAAAGCATCAAAAATCAGGATTTTACCGATAATATTTTATCGCAGAAGATTAAAGAAAAATGGAATATTAAACTATTCTCTACGTACGCTTCAACAGAAATGAGTACAGCCTTTACAGAATGTGAGGAACAAATCGGCGGTCACCAGCATCCGGAACTCATTATCACAGAAATTCTTGATGATGAAGGAAAACCCGTTAAGGAAGGCGAAAGCGGAGAATTAACCATTACAACTTTAGGTGTTGAAGCGATCCCTTTATTAAGATTCAAAACGGGAGATATTGTAAAAGCACATTATGAGCCTTGTGCGTGCGGAAGAAATACGATGAGACTCGGGCCTGTGATCGGAAGAAAACAGCAAATGATTAAATATAAAGGAACTACATTATATCCGCCGGCGATGAGCGATATTCTTAATGATTTCAATAATATTCTGTGTTATCAGATAGTTATCCAGTCGAATGAAATCGGGTTGGATGAAATTATCATTAAAATCAGCACAGACAGCGATTCCGAAACTTTTGTAAATGAGGTGAGAGATCATTTCAGAGCAAAATTAAGAGTGAGCCCGAAAATTGAAATGGTTGAGTTTGATGTTTTGTCTAAAACAATTTTTAATCCGAATAGCAGGAAGCCGATTACTTTTATAGATTTACGGTAAATAATGAAGCCTGAACTTCAGGTCGCCTTTTTATACTTTTTCTTTTTTAATGAATTCGGCAAGATTTTTTATCGCAGTATCGTGTATTCTCACGAATGTATTTTTTTTATCCCAGACATATCCTGCCAGAACCGCACAGATTTTTCTTTTCACATCAGGATTTTCCGGTTGGTGGAAAAATAATTCCTGGAGATTTCCGGTGTACCATTCCTTTACATAGGTTGTAAAAACATCCACACCATATAAAATATAATCGGAGTATTCTTTTTGCCAGTCAATTTTTTCGCCGTTGAGCTGTCTTAAAGCTAATTTTGCGGCCAGCATTCCTGATTCTGTCGCAAAAGCCATTCCTGAAGAGAAAACCGGATCAAGGAATTCCGAAGCATTTCCCGTTAAGGCAAATCCATCTCCGAATAAGCTTTTTACCGAACATGAATAATCTTTCAGGTGTTTTGGTTCAAAAAGGAAATCTACATCACCGAAACGTTTTACATAATAATCCGAAAGAGAAATGGCTTTTCTCAACGCTTCTGCAGTATCACCATTTTCAGATAATTTATCAATAAATTCAGTCGGACCAACAATTCCTACGCTCGTATTTCCATTGGAAAAAGGAATTACCCAAAGCCAGACTTCCGTTTCAATGATATCAAAAGAGATTAATGTTCCTTCCGTGCCTTCTTCACGGTTAATATCTTTTACATGAGAAAAAATAGCAGAGTGGGGAGAAAGTTTGGAAGGTTTTTCTAAATCTAAAAGTCTCGGCAATACTCTTCCGTAGCCGCTCGAATCAATCACGAATTTAGCGTGGATTTCTTTTGTCTCTCCGTTCTTATTTTTTACAGTAGTCACAGAATCTGTTCCGTTGAATTCAATACCGATCACTTCCGTTTCAAATTCAAGATCAATTCCTTTCTTGATAACTTCCTGAGCCAGAACGTTATCGAAATCCGCTCTGGGAACCTGCCAAGTCCAGTCCCAGCCTTCTCCGAACTTATTACTGAAATCAAAAATACAGACTTCATCACCTCTTAAAAAACGTGCGCCCAGTTTCTTTTCAAAACCCATTTTGTCAAGCGCAGGAAAAAGTCCTGCTTCATCAAAATGATCCATCACACGCGGAATAAGGCTTTCCCCGACAACAAGTCTTGGAAATTTTGTCTTTTCTACCACCTTTACGTTGACGTTGTTCTTCTTTAAGTATGAAGAAGATACGCATCCGGACGGGCCGGCACCGATTACAAGTACGTCAACAAACTCTTTGCTCATCTTTGATTTTTTATTTTATAAATAACTTCTATCTTTGCCGCAAAATTAATGACAATTAATTAATAATAACAAAATTATCATATTATTACTTTTAATTAATGAAAATAAATAGCTTTTTAGAACTGAAAGACTTTAAAAAAGTCATTATTGAAAAAGAAAAAATTGAACTGGATGAAACGCTCCTTGCCAGAGTGGATGAAAGTTTTCAGTTTTTGAAAGAGTTTTCAAAAAATAAAGTAATATATGGTGTGAATACCGGTTTTGGACCGATGGCACAGTTCAAAATTAGTGATGAAGATACCCATCAGCTTCAGTATAATCTGATCAGAAGCCATTCTTCCGGTATGGGAAATTCTCTTCCTGCTGACGAGGCAAAAGCCTGTATGCTGGCAAGATTAAATACGTTATCTCTGGGTAAATCAGGAGTTCATCACTCTGTTGTAAAATTACTTAAAGAATTAATAAACAGAGATATTACGCCGTTGATTTTCGAGCATGGAGGTGTTGGAGCAAGCGGAGATCTGGTACAGCTGGCTCATCTGGCTCTGGTTTTAATCGGAGAAGGCGAAGTTTTTTATAAAGATGAAAGAAAATCGACCAAAGAAGTTTTCGAAGCTGAAGGTCTGAAACCAATTCAGGTGGAAATTCGTGAAGGGCTGGCTTTGATGAACGGAACTTCTGTGATGTCCGGGATTGGAGTTGTTAATGCGCATAAAGCGAATCAGTTAACTGATATTTCCATTAAACTATCTTGTGCCATTAATGAAATTGTTCAGGCTTATGACGATCATATGTCGGAAGTATTAAATGGGACAAAACTTCACGCCGGACAGCAGAAAATTGCAGAAAAAATGCGCGCTCATTTATCCGACAGTAAATTAATAAGAAAAAGAGCAGACCATTTATACACTCATTTTGAAGAGCAGGAAAAGGTTTTCAAAGAAAAAGTTCAAGAATATTATTCTTTACGATGTGTTCCGCAGATCCTTGGTCCTGTTTTGGATACATTAGAATATACGGAGAAAGTACTGGAAAATGAGATTAATTCAGCGAATGATAATCCGATCATAAATGTTGAAGATCAGCATGTTTACCATGGCGGAAATTTTCACGGAGATTACATTTCCTTGGAAATGGACAAGCTGAAAATTGTGGTAACAAAACTGACAATGTTGGCAGAAAGACAGCTGAATTATTTACTGAATTCTAAAATCAACGAGATTTTACCTCCTTTTGTAAATTTAGGTAAATTAGGCTTTAATTTTGGAATGCAGGGCGTACAGTTTACGGCTACTTCTACGACAGCGGAAAGCCAGATGTTATCAAATCCGATGTATGTTCACAGTATTTCTAATAATAATGATAATCAGGATATTGTAAGTATGGGAACGAATGCAGCAGTCATTTGCAGAAAAGTTATCGAAAATGCTTTTGAAGTGCTGACGATTGAAGCGATTACCATCGTTCAGGCGATTGAATGTCTTGGTTTTCAGGATAAAGTTTCAACGGCAACGAAGGAATTGTACGATGAAATAAGAAAAATAATTCCTGCATTTTCAGATGATATGGTAATGTATCCTTATCTGGAAGAAGTGAAGAAATATTTAAAGGCAAAATATTATGAAATCTAAATCTTTATTTTTTCTCTTTCTTTTTTGGAATGTTATGCTTTTGTCTCAAACTAATTTAGGTGTTAGATATCAATTATTTAGCCAACAAAATAGTAATGTTGTAATAAACAATAACATTGATTTATCTGGAATTTCCAATGAAATAGCTTCATTTAGGAATATGATAGATAAAAAAAATAAAGTTGATGGAAAAATTGAGACTTTAAAGAATACTTTTTCTGCTATAAAACATTTTCCAGACAGAATAATTGACGGATGGCATTTAGTAAAAGCAACCAACAATTATAATATTTGTTCAGATGCAAAAGTATTAATTCAGAATAATGAAATAAAAAAGTTTGTTGTTGGCAATTGGATTAAAAATTCATTGACTTTTGTTACTATTTCATCTATTAAAGATGCAAAAGCTGTTATCGAAGTTGGTTTTGATGATAAGTCAGAAACGTTAGAATTGTATTTTATGTATGATTTGGAAAAACAAAATCTTGTAGAAAAACCTTTTGAATCTGCATATATTTGTTTTTGGTCAGACTTAAAAAAAGCAGAACATATAAAAGTCTGGCTAAATAAAAAAATATTAGGTACTCTGAAAGGTGTAATTGTTTCACAAGCTAATTGTTATGATCCTTTAGCTATAACATTAGAAGTTAAACCAGGTATTTATGATTTTACAGCAGCAGGAAAAGGATCAATAGCGTGGGAAGGGGCAATAAATGCTAAAGAGAATGAATGTTTAAGTTTACTTCTTAACAGAGAAAATCAAAAAAAATAAAACATAATAACAACACATGAAATGTGCAATCGTCACAGGAGGCTCAAGAGGAATTGGAAGAGCTATCTGTATAAAACTGGCTGAAGAAAAAAACTATCATATCTTAATCAACTACACTTCAAACGAAGCGGCAGCTAAAGAAACGTTAGCTAAAGTTGAAGAACTGGGATCTACCGGAGAAATTTTGAAATTTGATGTAGGAAATGCCGAAGAAACCCAAAAAGTTTTAACAGAATGGCAGGAAAATAATCCTAAATCCGTTGTTGAGGTGATCGTAAATAATGCCGGAATTACAAGAGACGGATTGTTCATGTGGATGCCAAGTGAGGATTGGAACGCTGTGATTAACACCAGCTTAAATGGGTTTTTCAATGTAACCAATTTCTTCATTCAGAAGCTGTTGCGTAACAAATATGGCAGAATCATCAATATGGTTTCCGTTTCCGGAGTAAAAGGGACAGCGGGGCAGACGAATTATTCTGCGGCAAAAGGAGCTTTGGTAGGAGCCACAAAAGCTTTGGCTCAAGAAGTAGCAAAAAGAAATATTACCGTAAACGCGGTGGCACCGGGATTCATTAAAACAGATATGACGCAGGAATTTAATGAAGATGAATTAAAAGCAATGATTCCTGCCAACAGATTTGGTGAAGCGGAAGAAGTAGCAGATCTGGTTGCATTTTTAGCGTCTAAAAAGTCATCGTACATTACAGGTGAAGTGATTAATATTAACGGAGGAATTTATTCATAAAATCAGGTAGCAGATATAAGATAGCAGGTATTAGCTGCAACCTAAAATCTGCGACCTAAAACCTTGAACATTACATGGAAAATAGGGTTGTCATTACCGGAATGGGAATTTATTCCTGCATCGGAACTTCTTTGGAAGAGGTGAAAGAATCTTTATTTCAGGGAAAATCCGGTATTTATTTAGTGGACGAAAGAAAAGAATTCGGTTTCAGATCCGGATTAACGGGTGTTGTCCCAAAGCCAGATCTCAAAAACCTTCTGAATCGCAGGCAGCGTGTAAGCATGGGTGAGGAAAGCGAGTATGCATACATTGCAACACTTGATGCTTTAAAACAGGCAAATATCGATCAGGATTTTTTAGACCAGCACGAAGTAGGAATTTTATACGGAAATGACAGTGTTTCTCAGGCAGTGGTAGAATCCATAGACATTGCAAGAGAGAAAAAAGATACCACTTTAATGGGTTCAGGAGCAATTTTTAAATCGATGAACTCTACGGTAACGATGAATCTTTCCACCATTTTTAAATTGAGAGGGATTAATCTAACCATCAGTGCGGCGTGTGCAAGTGGTTCTCATTCTTTGGGGCTTGCTTTCATGATGATTAAAAACGGCTTTCAGGATATGATTGTTTGTGGAGGAGCACAGGAAACCAACAAATATTCTATGGCAAGTTTTGACGGATTGGGTGTTTTTTCCGTGAGAGAAGATGAGCCTACAAAAGCTTCAAGACCTTTCGATTCCGGAAGAGATGGGCTGATTCCAAGTGGTGGAGCAGCAAGCTTAATCGTTGAAAGCTTAGAATCGGCGCAGAAAAGAGGCGCTAATATCATTGCAGAGATCGTTGGTTATGGCTTTTCTTCAAACGGCGGACATATTTCAACTCCGAATGTAGACGGTCCGGCTTTGGCAATGGACAGAGCTTTGAAGCAGTCGAGTTTAACGGCAAAAGATATTGATTATATTAATGCGCATGCGACTTCTACACCAATCGGCGATGCGAATGAAGCTAAAGCGATTTACGAAATTTTCGGAGGAGAAGTTCCTGTAAGTTCTACAAAGTCAATGACCGGTCATGAATGCTGGATGGCAGGAGCCAGTGAAGTTATTTATTCTATTCTGATGATGCAGAACGATTTTATCGCACCGAATATTAATCTGGAAAATCCTGATGATGAAGCAAAAAAGATAAATTTGATCGCTGAAACAAAAAGTCAAAAAATTGATGTATTTTTGTCGAATTCTTTCGGATTTGGGGGAACCAATTCCGCATTAATCGTTAAAAAATTTAATTAAAAACATGGAAAGGGAAAAAATTGTTGCGATCGTCAACGACTTTTTAGTCAATGAATTCGAGGTAGATGGCGATGAGATCAGCAATGATGCAAACTTTAAAAAAACATTAGGCTTAGACAGCTTAGATTATATTGATCTTGTGGTAGTAATAGAGTCTAATTTCGGAGTGAAATTGGGCGAAGCTGATTTCAAAAACATCGTGACTTTTGATGATTTCTATTCAACTATCGAGAACAAAATTGCCGGGAAAAACGTATAATTATTGATATAAACTCGATAAAACGCGGTCTTTGCTTAGTAAAACGCCATTGCGAACTTAAAAATATCTAGCAGTTAAAAAATCCTTGCGCCGTTTGCGTTAAGAACAAAAAAATATGAACAAGTGGAAAGGTAAATCTAAAGGGACGATTCTGGGCTACAGAATATTCGTCTGGTGTATTAGAAATATCGGGATCCGTAGTTCATATGTTGTACTTTATTTTGTAGCGGCTTATTATTTCATTTTTGAAAAAAAAAGCAATCAATATATTTCTTATTATTTCAGGAAACGACTGAACTACAACTTCTGGAAAGCAAAAGCTTCTGTTTTTAAAAGTTATTTTACTTTCGGAAAAGTTCTGATCGATAAAACCGCAATCTCAGCAGGCTTAAGAGAAAAATACACTTATGAATTCGACGGCATTGAAAATCTCAGGAATCTTTTAGCAGAAAAAAAAGGCGGAGTACTTATCAGTGCACATATCGGGAACTTTGAGATCGCAGAACATTTTTTTGCAGATATTGATTTTGATTGTCAGATCAATTTAGTAACAACAGATCAGGAAGTTACGGTTATTAAAGAATATTTGGAAAGTGTTTCTGTAAAGGCAAGCAGCATTAAATTTATCTACGTAAAAGATGATATGTCACATATCTTCGAAATTAATGAAGCCTTGTCAAAAAATGAGCTCATATGTTTCACTGGTGACCGTTATTTTGAAGGATCTAAATTTTTAGAAGGAAATTTATTGGGGAAAACTGCAAAATTTCCGGCCGGCCCGTTTCTTATTGCTTCAAGATTGAGCGTTCCTGTGGTATATGTATATGTGATGAAAGAGAAAAATCTGCATTATCATTTGTATGCAAGAGTCGCACAAAATGTTAAAAAGCGCGATGCACAGGGGCTTTTAAATTCTTACACTGAAAATCTGGAATCCATGATAAAAAAATATCCGCTCCAATGGTTCAATTATTTTGATTTTTGGGATGATATTGATTAATTTTCCTACTTTTACTTTCATAAAAAGCTAATATTTTGCGTTAAAAATTATTGCTAAATTTCTTAGTAATTATTCCTCCTTGAAAAAAGAATTCGACATACTTGTAATTGGCAGCGGATTAGGCGGTCTTGTTTCGGCTCTTATTTTGGCGAAAGAAGGCCTTAAAGTTTGTGTCCTGGAAAAGAATAACCAATACGGAGGAAATCTGCAGACTTTTTCCAGAGATAAGCTTATTTTCGATACCGGTGTTCATTATCTGGGAGGTCTTTCAGAAGGGCAAAATCTACATCAGTTTTTTTCTTATCTGGATATCATGGATAAGCTTCATCTACAGAAAATGGATGAAGACGGATATGATAAAATTACTTTCGGAAATGATAATATCGAATATCCTCACGCGCAAGGTTATGAAAATTTTGTAAAGCAATTATCTGTATATTTCCCCGAGGAAAAGGAAAATCTGGAGAATTACTGTGAAGAAATTCAGAGAGTTTGCAGTCAGTTTCCGAGGTATAATGTTGTCGGAAAAGATTATTATAACGAAGAAATTCTCCATTTAAATACCAAAAGATTTATTGAGTCGATTACCCAGAACGAAAAATTGCAGGCGGTATTATTAGGTTCCAATTTTTTATATGCCGGTGATTCGGAAAATGTGCCTTTTTACGTTCATGCTCTGACCTTAAATTCTTACATTCAAAGTGCCTACAAATGCATAAATGGCGGAAGTCAGATCTCAAAATTACTCATTCGAAAACTGCGTGAGCACGGTGCTGAAGTTCACAAACATGCTGAAGTTTCAGAGTTTATTTTTAATGAAAACGATGTATTAACGGGTGTAAGGACAAAAGCAGGGAAAGAATATTTTGCAGGAAAGTTTATTTCCAATATAGAAATTCGTTCAGCAATAAAATTGATTGGTGAAAATCGTTTAAAGAAATCATTTTTAAACCGGATACTAAGCTGGGAACCGGGGCCTTCATGTTTTAGTGTGTATTTTGTTCTGAAGCCTAAGACGATTCGTAATTTCAATTACAATATTTATCATTTTTCTTCTGAGGATAAAGTCTGGAATGCTTATCGTTATGATAAAAATAAATGGCCACAAACGTATATGTTATCCTCCACACCGTCGAAGCATGATACCGAATTTGCAGAAAGTCTTACGGCTATTTCTTATATGGATTTTGAAGAAGTAAAAGAATGGGAGAGCACATTTAATACGATTACAGACGAACAGGAAAGGGGAGAATTATATGATCTTTTTAAATCCGAGAAAGCAGAAAAAATGATTGCTGCTTTGGAAAAGAAAATTCCTGAATTAAGACATTGTATTAAAAACATTTATACATCTTCACCGCTCTCGTACCGCGATTACATCGGAAGTTTCAACGGCAATATGTATGGATATTGTAAAAGCTCAGAAAATCCTTTGAAAACCATGGTTTCACCAAGAACTAAGATTGATAATCTTTTTCTCACAGGGCAATCTGTAAATATGCATGGAATTTTGGGTTGTACGATCGGTGCATTTAATACTTGTGCGGAAGTTTTGGGGAAAGAGTTGATTGATAAAAGATTAACACAATTTATTAACAAAAATAAAAAGTGAAAAATAAAAATTTGTTGAGCGGTATTTTTCAGAATGAAGCGAAACGTAATGAAGAATCTAAATTAAAAATGGATTGCTTCTTTCGTCGTAATGTCAGATGTTTCATTTTTTTATTTCTCAGCATCAACCTTATCCTTAACCTTATCTCCTGCGGTGTAAGAAAATCCATAAAACACATTCCAGATGTAAAACAATATTCCCTTAAAATTCCGGAAGTTCATACAATCAACGATTCAACCTTTAGCTTTAATCAAAATTATTTAACGAAAAATAAGCAGCAGCTTTGGGAATTATACATTAAAGGAAATCCTTTACAGTTGGGGTATAACAACGGTGCTTTAACGCAAAATTTGATGCAGAAACAGGAAGAAATTTTCTTTTCAAAAGTGGAAGGTTTTGTTCCGTCGAAGTTTAAACAAAATTTATTGAGAGGTTTTCTGAAATGGTATAACCGGAAAATGTATCTGAATGTAAGGGAAGATTATCAGGCAGAATTGTATGGTTTATCTCAATATTCATCGGATAAATATAATTTTATTTCTCCAAAATTCCTGAGAAGTATGTATCTGCATGGCGCTCACGATATCGGCCATGCAATGCAGGATCTGATGATGGTAGGCTGCACCTCTCTTGCGGTCTGGAACGAAAATACAGAAGACGGAGATTTGCTGATCGGCAGAAATTTTGACTTCTATGTAGGTGATGATTTTGCCAAAAATAAACTGATCGAGTTCGTAGAATCCGAAGATGGAATTCCTTATATGTCTGTTGCCTGGCCGGGAATGATTGGCGTGGTTTCAGGAATGAATAAAGAAGGAATTACCGTAACTATCAATGCCGGAAAATCTAAAATTCCGTTAACGGCTAAAACACCGATTTCTTTGGTTACAAGAGAAATTTTACAATATGCTACAACTATTGATGAAGCAATTGCGATTGCAAAAAAACGAAAAGTTTTTGTTTCAGAATCTATTTTGGTAGGAAGTGCAAATGATAAAAATGCCGTGATTATTGAGGTTTCACCAGATAATTTTGGAGTATTTAAGGTTGAAAATACAAGCCGTGTCTTCTGTACCAATCATTTCCAGTCGGATGCTTACAAAAATGATAAAAGAAATCAGAAGCATATTCTGGAAAGCCATTCCGAATACCGTTACGAAAAACTACAGGAACTTTTACAGGAAAATAAAAAGCTCAATCCTGAAAAAATGGCTGCTGTTTTAAGAGATAAGTCAGGGCTGAAAGGTGAAAAAATCGGATATGGCAACGAAAAAGCACTTAATCAGTTACTCGCACATCATGCAATCATCTTTTCGCCTCAGAAAAAGCTTGTGTGGGTTTCTGCAAATCCTTATCAGTTGGGAGAATTTGTATGTTATGATTTGAATGAAATTTTTTCCGATCAAAGACTGAAAAATGGAAAGTTTTCAAAATCTGAATTAAATATTCCAAAAGATCCTTTTTTAGATTCTGAAGAATTTAAAAATTATGAACAGTTCAAAAGAATGAGTTCAGAAGTAAATAATGCGATTGATGGAGAAATTGCTATGAGAAACGATTCTATTTCCTATTATCAATCGCTGAACCCGGATTTTTGGCTGGTTTATTATCAGGCAGGAAAATATTATTTTAACAAAAAAGAATACTCTAAAGCGAAAGTTGAATTCGAAAAAGCTCTGACAAAAGAAATCACAACAGTTCCCGACAAAAAAAATGTGGAAAAATATTTACATAAAACACTTAAGAGATTGAAATAATTCACTTTAGGTATCTGTTGAATTTTTTAATTATAGCATATAACTAATGTGTTGGTGAATGTTTCGTTGATTTTTATTTTCTTTACTTTTTTATTTGATGGTTTGAATAGAATTTCATAAATAAGCTTTTAATTTTGTTTTATTTTAATAAAATCGCATTTTTTATTAATAAAAATTTGTTTTTATTTAAATTTATTATTTATATTCGTTTTTTATAAATCGTTAATGAATGAAAAAAATCTATCTGCTTTCTTTAATTTGCTTTCTGTGCTTAATATCTTGTAAAAACGACGAAAAAATTGAAAGTGTAGAAACTGAAAGTTCTTTTGTTAATTTTAATATTGATGCCGTTCCGTATGCGAAATTATCAACGTATATGTTTTTTACGGGAGATCTGAAAAATTTACAGCCTAACGGAAAAGTTGTCCCTTACGAGCCAGCAAGCGCACTTTTTACCGATTACGCACTTAAGAAAAGATTTATCTGGATGCCGGGCGGTGTGAAAGCGACTTATGATACCGACGACAAAATCCTTAATTTTCCGTTAGGAACGGTTCTCATCAAGCATTTTTACTACAATACCATCCAGCCTGGAAATACGACAAAGATTATTGAAACAAGGCTAATGATTAAGAAATCAACCGGTTGGATTTTTGCAGAATATCTTTGGAATGATGCTCAGACAGAGGCAGAATTGGTTACCGGTAGCGATTTTACAAGCGGAAGTTCTAAAAACATAACTTTTAAAAAAGAGACAGGTGAGAATATCACTACAGACTACAGAATCCCTTCAGAAACTGAGTGTTTAGCCTGTCATAAACTGGATAATAAACCCATTCCGATCGGGGTAAAACCTCAGAATTTAAATGTGTCTTATAATTATCAGAGTGGAATTAAAAATCAGCTGCAAAAACTCGTGGAGGAAGGTTATCTGCAAAGCTATCCGTCTAATATTGTTTCCACGGTGAATTATAAAGACACCAGTAAACCTCTGGATATTCGTCTGCGGTCTTATCTTGATATCAACTGTGCCCATTGCCATCAGGATAATGCAAGGTGCGATTACAGGGCCATACGTTTAAGTTTCAATCAGACATCAAACCTGTCAAAATTAGGTGTTTGTGTGATGGCAGATGAGCCTATAAATCCATCATTAGAAAGAATTATTACTCCCGGAAATCCCGCGAAATCGGTAATGCATTTCAGGCTTAGCTCAGTAAATGAGAGTAACAGAATGCCTTTGTTGGGAAGAACGATCGTTCATGATGAAGGGGTAGAACTTTTGCAACAATGGATTTCTTCTTTAAATCAAACTTGTCCATAATAACTAATAATAACAAAAACTTCTAATTCATGAAAAAAATATTCCCCCTTTTTGTTTTATTATTGAATAGCACATGGGTAATTGCACAATTGACATGTGCCACAGCAATTTCTGTCGACCTGGGAACGATTACTGCTCCTAGTGTTACGGGAGATCCACCAGCAACGGCGTGTACATTGGGTACACCGGGTACAAAAGGTTTATGGTATAAATATACAGCTACGGAAAATAAAAATATCAGAGTTAAAACTTCATTAGCGGGGCAAAGTGCCGATACCCGTCTTATTGTATTTACAGGAAGTTGTGGTGCGTTGAATTGTCTCACTGCCAATGATGATTCTACAGGAACATTTTCTGAGGTTACTTTTAGTGCTGTTGCCGGAACAACGTATTATATTGTATTTGATAATAAATTCTCTTCGGCAGGTTTTAATATTACACTTTCTGAAGTGGTTGTAGTGCCCGACCGTTTGTCTTTTGTGACACAGCCGGTATCAGTAGCCGGAACTTTTAATAACTGTATTGTAGACATGAACGGAGATTATCTTGATGATATTGTCTCCGTGGTAAGTGCGACTCAGATTGTGATTTCTTATCAGCAGTCCGATGGTACTTTTAACAATGTGGCTTATACAGTTCCTTCTACCATAATAACTCCTTCTTGGAGTATTGCGGCAGGTGATTATGATAACAATGGTTTTAATGATCTTGTCTATGGTTCAGGAAGCGGAATCGCTTTTTTAAAGGCAAATTCTGATGGTACGGCCTATACTTCCGACAGAAAACAACAGTCTTTTCTGGTTCAGAGAACCAATTTTATAGATATTAATAATGACGGAAGATTGGACGCGTTCGTTTGTGACGACAATGCGCCGAACAGGTATTATATGAATGACGGCACCAATATGAATCATAATCAGGGTGGTTTGGGAGATTTCCCTTCCGGAGGTAACTATGGATCTATCTGGATCGATTATGATAACGACGGCGATATGGATCTTTTTATTGCAAAATGTAGCGGAGGAGGTTCCGGCCCCGGTGGAAATATAGACGAACTTCACCGGAATAACGGGGATGGAACTTTCACCAATGTTGCAGCTACGGCTAATATGGCAAATCCTACCCAAACTTGGTCTACAGCGTGGGGAGATTTCAACAATGACGGATGGATGGATGCTGTAGTAGGAATCAACTCCACCAGCAACGGCTTTAGCAAAGTGATGAAGAATAACGGAGACGGAACATTTACCGATAAATCAGCTGGCTCAGGTTATGATAGCAATAATGCTTTAAGCAGGGAATATGTAGCTCATGATTTTGATAATGACGGATTTTTGGATGTATTGGGAGCGGGAAATACAATTATGTTCGGAAATGGTGATTTTACATTTACCCCAAATGCAAATCCTTACAGCCTGAATAATTTCGACAGGCCAATAGGGGATTTAAATAATGATGGATTTCTTGATATTCAGAATGGTAATGTCATCATGATGAATGCTGGAAATACAAACAAATGGCTGAAAGTGACGCTTAAAGGCACTCAAAGCAACCGAAACGGAATCGGAGCCAGAGTGGAAATTTACGGATCCTGGGGAAAACAAATCAGAGATATACAAAGTGGAACCGGCTTTGGAAACATGAGTACTTTGAATGCCCATTTCGGAATCGGTCAGGCTACGGCTATTACAAAGGTTATTGTAAGATGGCCTTCCGGAATTGTAGATGTTATCAATAACGTTACGCCTAATACAACATTAAATGTAGTGGAAGGTTCTTTTCTGGAAACTAAAGAGTTACAGACTGCTTTACAGCTTTTCACGTTATATCCTAATCCTGTTGATGATATTGTTTATTTCAGGACTCAAAAAGATTTTATTCCGGTGGAAGCCAGAATATATGATCTTACCGGAAGACTTGTTCTGCAAACCAAAGTTGAGAGAGATTCAGTTTCTGTAAAAGAATTAAATACGGGCAACTATATGTTTGTTTTAACAGATAAAAATGGAAAAACCCAGTCGCAAAAGCTAACGGTAAAATAGAAAGTATTAGGCTTAATTAAATAATTACTGCAAGGTCAAATGGCTTTGCAGTTTTTAATATCAATCGCAGGTTGTCTTTAATTCTATAGGGTCTTTAAAAAAATTCATGGCTTCCCATTCTTTTTTATTAAATGCATCTTTTACTTCACGGCTGTTAACATCTTTTCCATTTATTACATAAGTTGTTTTCTCTGTATTAAGATTTTCCAGCACCATAGATGGTTGTTTTCGATAGTTGCTCCAAAATGTGTCCCATTGTTTGGGTGTTAAATTGGCTACCTTGGAAGAACCGAAATTACGATGCCCAATATCATTATTTTCTTTTGTGATCGATTTTATTTCGAAAAGATAATTTTCTTCGGCATCCTGAATTTTTAATATAAGTCCGGGAAGTCCGAAGAATTTATAAGGTCCATCCATGATTGGGATTTCACGGGTAAACCATGCTGTCCATTTTCTCCCTCCAAATTCACAAACTGCTTTCTGAGTATCGTAACCTAGAATTTTTTCAGGGGTATTTGATTTTATTTTCCAATGTATAGGGCAGGTGTATGTTACTGAAAGTAGTTTTACGTATGCTTTTTCTTCTACAATTATTTTATTGTCAGCAGGGTTTTTGATGATCAAAGAACGAAATAAAGATTCTTTTTCATCAGACGGAAGCCGCAAAGGCCCTCTGCTATTATTTTTACTGTAATCGTTTATTATTTTTGTTTTTAAGGAATCTGCTCTGAATTTTTTATAAGATTCAAAAAAAGACTGATTATCTTTCGTAATCAGTGCACAGAGTTCATTATTAAATTCTGAACTTTTTTTCTCTGATTTCCATTTAAAATCATAAATAATTTTATATGATTGTGCCTTGGAATTAATAAATACTACTAGGAGAAGTATCAGAATTGGCCTGAATAATCTTGTTTTCATGGTAATAATTAAAATAATATGATGTTAGGTTCCATACGATCATTATGGAAGAGAAAAAGAAAAGGTTAAAGCTCAGAACAATGCCCAGATGCATTGAGATGGTAAGCATAAGCCAAATCTTTCTCGTTTTATTTATATTGATAAAGATAGGATAAAAAAGCTCAATAATAATTACTCCCCATCCAAGTACAATATAAAAAATGGGATTTTGTATATGGTTTCCGATTTCTACAAAGCTATAAAGGTTCGGCAGGTGAACCGCTTTCCATACTGACTCTCCATTCCACCAGTTAAATCCCAAAATCTTATCTAACCCTGAAAAAAAATAGGCAAGACACAAGTGTATTTGTATCAATCTTTTGCATAGTGTTATTGATTGCTTACTCTCGGAAAATGTCGGGAATAATTTTTTTTGAATTGAAAAATAGGAACTTGAAGGGAAAATTACAATATAAAATAAAGACATACTTGTGAAAAAATCGGCGCCATAAAAGAAGAGGCTTCCGGATTTTATAAATGAAATCTGCAAAATGATAAGGGCTATGGCACTAAGCCTGCTAAAAAAGCCCGAAATGACCATCAGACAAAGAAAAATGTAGGAAAACTTGAAAAATAGGATAGATTGATAGTCATCAAAAAAGTTATTTAAAAATAATAATATACTTTCTACGGTAAGAATATGATATGCACCATAAATGGTGTGTAGTTCCAAAGGAATAATGCTGCTATTCGTATAAAGCAAATCAAAATCATTCCAGAAAGATAAGAAATGCATAAGAACAATAATTCCTATAGAAACTCTGAAAAAAACAATAAAATCAGGAGTAAAAGATTTTGAGAAGAAATTGTTTAGTGCTTTCATCTTATTTCATCAATTTTTATTAAGTGTTCTTTTTTAGTATTAATTTCGCCCAGCCTTGGATATTCATATAAGTAAACTGTGGTAGTAAATTTAGAATTGTACTTTTTTTCAAACATTTTATTAATTCGTTTAAGAATAATTTTGTTTGCTGCCATTTTGTCTTCATTCTTTTTATTTCCGAAATTATTAAAGAAGATAGCATTTGCGCTTATGAAACGCGTCTTACCCTCATTTGTATGTAAAAGTTCTGAAGAATTATACACATTGTGCGAATCTTCACTATAAATAACAAAATTGCTGGAAACATTGGGCGCAAAAAAACCGTATCCGGTGTCAAAGCCAGTATAAGTGAAAATGGGATTTCTATATAGGACACTATTGTTTACTCTTTCTGCTATTTTAGGTTGGTTGTATTCATAAAATTCGCAGAAGCTTGAGATCGTTGTTAGTATTCCTGTAGCAAATACTTTAAGAATAATTATCAGAAATATGGTAATTTCTATTTTATTTGGTTTGCGAGACATCATTAACGATTTTGCTGGTTATTTTATAAAGACAGGGAAGCAACATTGTTGCGCTCCCTGTCTAAGATTAAATTATTGATAACGTGCAATAATTAACTTGATTTGAGCCGTTGTTTGAGCATCATCCGGAAAATCTCTGTACCTTGTTGTACACTCATTGCTCATAGCTTGGTAATCACAAACGGACCAACCTACTAAACTTTGAGCAAGGAAATTTAGGTCAGCAGCTTTTACAAGTTGTGTATTTGTAACAGTTACCGTTTTTCCTGATACTGTTATTACGGGTCCTAGTTTTTTGTTGTTAGTTCCTGTGAAAGACATTAGTGAAATTGCTAAAACTCCAGCTGATGCAAGAAGAATTTTTTTCATGGCTTTAAAATTTTGAAATTAAAAATTTGATTGATTGACACTATTAATATTCATCTTTATGTATTGCGCACTACACTTCAGATGAATGATAATTATTTTTTAATTTCCATTGCTGTCCGTCCTTTACCGGTGGATCAGTTGGAGGTATTTTGTCTATGGTGTCGCTTTTTGATGTTTCAGAGTTCTTTTTGTTGATCTTTATCAGATCTTCTGTGGTAGATTCATTTGAATTGTCATCTTGTCTGCACGAATTCAATATTGGAATAAATATCATTACTAAAATGGCGATTTGAAAATGCTTTTTCATGGTTCTGTTATTTAAGGTGTTGAGATAGAGCTTATTCCGGTTTTGAAAAGTTAGGGCAAATAATGTCACATGAAAAACAACATTTGTCTCTATGGGGGAATTGATACGTGCTTATTTGCGAATTAACACATATAATCTTCTATTCTAAGCCCTATTAATACAAGGTTTGATTAAAATTATTCTAAATACAGTGATAATTTGTGTATTTTCTTTATTTTTATATTGAAAACTAATATTATTTATGATTACTAAAGGAATTACTTTTTCGTTATTTCTTTTAATATTTTTCAATCTTTTGCACTCTAATATAAAGAAAGATGAAAGTTTCGAAAATATTAGAAAAAAGTATGAACGTTATGAGGAGAATGATGACAGTGCTTTTTATCATATTAACCAATACATCAATAAAGCAAAAAAAGAAAAGAACTATGCTAAGCTTGTACAGGGTTATAAGGATGCAGTTTTTTATTCTTCTCGAAATGAAAACAAATTAGCTTATGCAGATAGTACTATCTCGGCAGCTAAATTATCAGGAAACAAAGAGCTGATAAGCATGGCCTATTTAGGGAAAGGAATTGTATATTATTTTAATTACAAGAAATATCAGCTGGCACTGAATGAATACCTCCAAGCTTACCAATATTCTAAAACAATACAGGATGAATATCTGCGACACAAAATTATTTATCATTTAGGCGTTGTGAAAAGCTATCTGGGATATTATGAAGACGCTTTAATTCATTTTAAAGAATGCACAAATTATTTTTCTTCTGAGATTAAAAAAAAGAAACTTCATCCTAATATTATTTTTAATAACAAAAAAGGCTATTATAATAGTATTCATCAGATGGCGGTTTGTTATTTGAATGTTAATAATTATAGAAAGCTGGATTCTTTAGTTGAAATTGGATTAAAAAACACTACAGGCATTAGAGATTTTAGCCAGGAAGAAAGTTATTTTTTAAAATGTAAAGGCATTTCATGCTATTATAAGAAAGATTATATGAATGCTATAAAATATTTAAATAGGTCTCTACCCAGAATGCTCAAAAACAATAATTTTTCGTGGGCATCTGTAAACTATTTTTATTTAGGAGCAAGCTACCATAATATTAGAAATGAGAAAATGGCTATTGAAAATTTTAAAAAGGTAGACTCCATCTTTCAGAAATATAATTTCATTCATTCAGGGATAAGAGAAAACTATAAATTACTAATCAGGTACAGTAAAAAGCAATTAGATTTAAATAAGGAATTATATTATGCAAAGCAACTTTTAAAAGCTGATAGCATTATGGCGAAGGATTTTGTTTACTTATCATCAAAAATTCATAAAGAATACGATGCCAGAGTACTGAATGATGAGAAAAATAAACTAAAAAAGGAGAAATTATGGGGTACTTTTATTATATATGGGCTTATTGCGTTAATGGTTTTGCTCATAATATTATTAATAATTAGATATAAGAGAGAAATAAACATTCGGAGAAAATATATTTTGTTAGAAGAAAAGATTCGTAAAGATTATTTAAATAACAATACTATAACCGAAGATAATTTCCAAGTTCCAAAGGAAAGAAAGTTCACAATTGATGATGATAAGATCAAGAATATACTTGAAAAACTGAGAGAATTTGAAGAGAAAAAACAGTTTAATCAAAAAGGACTTACGATTACAAAGCTGGCTTCCAAACTGGGAACCAATGCAAACTATCTTTCGCAGGTGATTAATGAATATAAAGGGACAAATTTTAATAAATATTTGAGCGAACTGAGAATTCATTACATCACAAAGCAAATCTATAATAACAAAACATATCTTAATTATACAATAGAAAGTTACGCTGAAGAATGTGGAATTGCTTCGAGGCAGAATTTTTCTAATCTGTTTTATGAAATCAATGGTGTTCGTCCAAAAGATTTTATTAAAAATAGAAAAAGAGAACTTGATAATTAATTATTTTCCGGGCTCACCTTATTCAGAAATAGAAAAGTAGCAATTCCGCATATTACCGACATGGTAACGGATAATATGGCGCTCCCGATCAGGTATTGCAGAAGATTGTTTTTTACCAGGTCAAAGTTTATTTCCTGACTTAAAAAATTGCTCTCACCATGTACAAAAGGCGATCCTAAAAATAGCGAAACCACAATAATGAAAGGAATAAAAGGTGGTAAACTGACATTGGAAGCTATAAATGCCAGAACTTTATTCAGTTTAAAAAGTACAGCTAACGAAATCGTCAAAAGGGTATGAAATCCCCAAAAAGGAGAGAAGCCGATAAATACACCAAGTGCGACGGAAAAAGCTTTTGTACGATTGGTCCCGTCACTTTCCAGAACGTCTTCTTTGATGAATCTCTTAAAGCTTTTTTTTTTGAAATTATTCACGAAATTTCGCGGAATAATGTACACTAAAGTAATAGTTACCAAAATCGTATTCAGAATACTTATTCGCGTGAAATCTTTAAAAGGCCTGAAATGCGAAACTCTTTCTGCTGGATCATAAAGAACTTTTACCGGAACGTTTTTTACCGGAATGTGTCTCCATGCGGTTCTTACGATGATTTCGATCTCAAATTCAAATTTAGGGGTGAAATATTTCTTCGGAATTTTGTGTAAAGGATACAATCGGTATCCTGATTGTGTATCTTCTAATTTAATTCCTGTTTCAAACCAGAACCAGAAATTTGAAAAACGATTTCCAAAACTGCTTTTCTTGGGAATTCCGTCCTGAGACATATTGCGGTTCCCAATCAATAAAACATCTTCCTTTTCGCTCTGCAATGCTTCTACAAAAACAGGAATATCATCGGGATAGTGCTGCCCATCTGAATCGATGGTGATGGCATAATTGTAATCTAGTTTTTTTGCCTTTCTAAAACCGATTTTTAATCCGTTTCCCTTTCCTTTATTCTCCGGTAAATTAATAACGGTAATATGAAGATACTGACTTAAAATTTCCTGCGTGGAATCGGTTGACCCATCATTTACAACGATTATATTTTCTGTGTATTCAAGAACACCGTCAATTACTCTTTTCAGAGTTTTTGCATTATTGTAAGTAGGTATTAAAACACAGATTTTCTTTTCAGAAATTGCGCTTTGTACTTCGGGCAGAGTCATTGTTTTATTTTAAACTAGCTTTTTCAGCTTCGGTCATAGTTTTAGATTGTGCTGCAAATCGTTTAATATAGTTTTTCAGAGCCGTGTTTTGTTTTCCATAATTATTGATTATAAAGGTCTTATCTATTTTAAGACTTCCACGGTATCCCACTATTTTCGGAATATTTTCCTGCACACTCATTCTGATAACACGCAGTTCTATATTATTCGGATTGTTTTTAATAAGACTTTCAAGATTTGTAGCGCCTGATTTTACCAAAGCTTTTCTGTTGTGCTTTGTGATTTTAGCTTCCATAATTTTTGCAGCTGCTTTGTAACCTTGTGTCACGGCATCAGAGCCTGATGCTTTATCTGCAGTATTTATAAATGCTTCCGTATTGGCATTAGACAAATTGGCTTTGGCGTAGCTATCTCTCAAAGACTCAATTTCCGATTGAAAAAAAATAATAAAAGCTGCAATGAATGAAAAGATAAGTTTCATTATGTCAATTTTTGGTAGTTAACTGACATTTTCAATGCAATAGTCTCGCCAAAAGAAGTCGTATTTTTTACTTTCACTTCTTCTTCTGTCTGCGAAATATCCAACTTTAATGTAAGATCCGGCGTTTCAAAAGGATTGATAATTGCCATAAATTTCACATTGGAAGCCGTTTTCAAAAATAATTTTAACCCGGTAAATTCTTCAGAAAGTTCCTTTACAATCTGCATCATGCAAACTCCCGGAGTTACCGGATTGCCCGGAAAATGACCTTTGAAAATGTCATGGTCTTTGTTCAGCGAAATATGCGCCGTAAAGCTACCATTTTCCGCCTGATCGTATGATTGTAAAGTATAAAAGTCTCTAAGAATAGTCTGCATAAAATTTATTTTTTCATGTTAAATGTATAATATACTCCGGCCTGGAAAGTTATATTTGAATGGTCGTTATAGAAAGTATAGACCGGGATAAAGCCTTTTTTTACTCTTGCTTCAATACCAAAATTATTCGTAATATCAACTCCGATACCCGCCGTAATACCGAGGTCAACTTCATTCGTAGCTTCGAAATTTTTCTGCTCAACCAAAAAGTCCATTGTTGGTCCTACATGAATATTAAATTTATTAAAATAAAATTTATTAACGATTTGAAACCCAATATATGAAGCCGTGATGGTCTGACCATCCCAGTTATTGATGTTAGTGTCAAGTTTTGTACCCTGTCTTGAGTAGTTTATCTCCGGCTGTAGGGCATAGAATTTAGCAAAGCGAATATTTCCGAATAAACCAATATAAAAGTCTGTTTTATTTTTAAAGTTTATGTCGGCTTCAGTACTATTTGAATAATCGAAATCCATGTAAGAATACCACTGCGCTTTATTTGTAAAATGTGAAAAATTGGCACCAGCCCTGATTCCTGGATTAAAAGTTACTTGGGCTAAGGAAAAACCTGAAATAATTAATGTAAATAAAGAAATGATTTTTTTCATGTAAAGTTTATTCGTTTTCGGTTATTTGGAATAGTTTTATGTTTATTTTAAAGTCTTTGTGCTGAAGATTCAAACTATCCGCGAAGATATGTTTTTTTGCATCAAAAGTGAAATCGATTTTTTCCTTATTATTCTTTGTATAAATGATTTGTTTCATTAAACCATCTTCTTTGTTAAAGAACAGATAATACACGTTCTTCTCAATTTTTGAAATATAAATTTTTTGATTTTCATTTTCAAAGCTTTCTGTTACAGGATATTTTTGCCTTAAAAGCTCCTGGAAATCACTCTTTAAAAAGTTAATGACAATTTTTTTGTCAAGGTCAGGAAGTACATGATTAAGCTTGAAATCATTATCAGAAATGGTAAAATCAATTAATTTATTTCCAAAATCTGACGTTAAAACAACACGATGCGCTGTTTCATTAATTTTTTTTAATATCAGAATTCCGCTGACGTGATTTTTATAAATATCCATCTGGCATTTATAAACATAATCTTCATGGGAAGAAAAATAAAGATTTTCAACAGTTTTTTTTGAATTGGCAATAGGCTTTACACCTTCCAGCTTGTAAGATTTACATGAAATAAATGATATGAAAATCAGGCTATAAGCTAAATTCTGAAGCAGCAATCGGCGCATTGATCTTGGTGTTTTTGAAAACAATATTGGTAGTATCTCCGGAAGCTTCCGTCATATTTACCTGAGAAACCGTTGATTGATTTTTAGGAAAATATAATTCAATCTGCTTAATATATTTCAGCAGCTGAGCCGATTTAGGAGTAAATTTTGCGATGTTGAAACTACCATTTTTAAGATAAGAAACAGAGAACTCAGGATCATTAAACATCTGTCCGTTTGAGCTCCCGACAATCAGCTTATTGATTTTTTCAAAAGTTTTGCTTTTTGCATCAACTGAAGATTTCTTTCCCTGATCGTTGATGAAAATTTTATTCTCCTTGAAAACAATGCTGTACTGGTAAGGTTTTGTATATTTCCAGCTTAGCATATTAGGCGTTTTTAAAGACATTTTTCCATGTGTTACGATGCTTTTATCCAAAAAATCCATTTTCTTGGTTTGGGTAAAGTCACTCTGCAGGGTTTTTATTTCTTTCGTTTCTGATGAAATTTTTGTGACAAATGCTTTTGCTTCAGCTCCTGACATTGCCGTATTTTGCGCAAAAAAGAAGCTTGAAACTAATAGGAATGCTCCGAAAGCAATATTTTTAATCATTTTTTTTAATTCTTAATAATTGAATCAATTGTAAAAGTTGAATATTTCTTATCCTTCAAAAATACTAATAAATCTACCAAAACATTGTACGTTTTTTCCGAAGTGTCATGAAGAAGAATGATGCTTCCCTTTTTCAATCCTTTTGTGACTTTTCGATAAATTTTTTTCTCATCTTCTGTAATGGTATCCAGAGAACGAACATTCCACCCGATGCTTTTTTTGTGAGTTTTTTTGATAGCTTTCGCAATATTCGGATTGGTAACCCCGAATGGAGGACGGTATAAATTGGTTTTTAAATTCCCTACTTTTAACATTACTTCATCACACTTTTTAATTTCTTCAATCATTTTTGAGGTAGATAAAAATCCTGTATTATTAGAATGTGAAAGTGTGTGATTTCCAATAGTATGACCTTCTGCAATAATTCTTTGGAAAGTTTCCGGGTGTTTTTCAATTTGTTTTCCGATACAGAAAAAAGTTGCCTTTATATTATTTTCTTTCAAAAGATCTAAAAACTTCGGCGTAAACTCAGTTGGTCCGTCATCGAAAGTTAAAGCGACTTCCTTGATTTTTGTTCTTTTATGAGTAATGCTGTTGACGAAATATCCCAATCTAATATCAAAAGATCCCCAAACGATAACCGCGGAAAACATCAGAAAACAAAACAGATATACCCAAAATGATCCCTGAAACGAATAAATAAAAACGTTACAGAAAAGATAAAATAGGATAAATGAATAATGTTTCATCTTTATTGTTTTTGAATTTTTTAAGTCATTGCGAGGAATGAAATGACGAAGCAATCTTTAATAATAGATTCTTCACTTCACTTTGTTCATTCAGAATGACAAAAACTCTGTTTACCTTTGCTGAGTGAAACGCCATTGCGAACGAAAAATATTTTCAATTTTAGAATAAAATCTTTGCGCTCTCTGCGTCAAAAATAATTTAACAAACTAAGCCTTTCCCAACAAAACCAAACTATGGTCATTTCCTCCAAGATGATTATACAAAAGAATATTTTTGATACTTTCTTTTTTAACATTATTAATCATCATCACTTCCGGGATCTCCTGCTTTTTCAGAATATGGCAAGCCATAAATGTAGAAAAACCACTTGCCGTATTGAATTCTCCGCTCAAATGTTTGTAATATAATAAAGCTGAGTTTTCAAACATACTCATTGCCTTTGTATAATAAACATCAGATTTCGCATCTCCGCTAAAACCTAAAATCACAGCATCAATATGTTGAGTTGACAAATTGTTTTTAGCTAAAAAATCTTCAATAAATTGTTGTGTTTCATCTAAATCTAATCTGTTACTGATCTGAATATCTTTCAGTTGAGCATAAGAATTTTCTGTTTTATCTTTTCCTAGTACAAAAAAACTGGCACCTTCTCCCCAAATTACACCATCTGTTGTTGAATGTAAATAATCAACGGGTAGATTTTCTTCTTTTTTAATGGTCTTGTTTAATTGATACAATTCCATTGTTCTTTCGGTTTGTTCGTCTGTTGAGCCTACCAAAACGTTTTCTGCTTCACCATCATTGATCTGCAATTTTGCATCTAAAAATGAAAATTCCAGCGATGAAGAAGTATTCACATAGGTGAAATTGTAAGCATGACATTGCAGCCCCAAAGCAATTTGTCCGGCAACCGTATTATGTGTTGATTGAATAAAATAAGTCGGAGTCAGAAATTCTTCGTTATTATCCAGTACGTTTTTTAAGAATTTTTCAGAATCCTGCGAACAACCTATTCCTGTTCCCACGATGATCGCATCAGGATTTTCAATGCCTGCTTCTTGTAAGGCGTATTTTGATGCTACAGAACTCATTTTTACAGTTTTAGACATTCTTCTGCTTGCTGCAGGCGGAATGAATTCTTTGTAATTGGGTTCGATAGCTTTTAAAACCTGAGATGAATTTTCAGGCTTAAGATTTTGGAAAAATTTTTCATTTAAAGTGTCCTGAACCGAGATGCAGGCTGCACCGTTTATATAAACCGCGCTCATGATTTCGAGAAAATTAATGTTGAACAATTTCCTCCAAATCCAAATGAATTGGAAAGAACGTGATTGATATTTTTTTCTTTAAGCACAGTCACAGGTGTTAAATCAAATTCTGCCATTTTGGTTTTGAAATTCAGATTCGGAAAAATGATATTGTTTTGAATCGCTAATAAAGAATATACCGCTTCAATTCCCGCCGCCGCCGCCAAAGTATGACCTGTAAAAGCTTTTGTAGAACTAAATTCAGGAACTTTATTCTCTCCAAAAATCCGGATCATTGCAATGCCTTCAGATAAGTCGTTATTTGGTGTTGCTGTTCCGTGAACGTTGATATAATCGATATTTTCTTTATCTAAACCTGAAATTTTCAATGCTTTTTCCATCGCGAGAAAAGCTCCTTGTCCATTTTCCGAGGAAGCAGTCTGGTGATGTGCATCGTTTGCATTTCCGTAACCCGAAAGATATCCTATAACTTTTTTGTTTTCCTTTTTCACAATTTCATCGGATTCCAAGACAATGAAAGCGGCAGCTTCGCCCAAATTGAGTCCTTTTCTGTCGTTATCAAAAGGCGTGTTGTAAGAATCCGTAAGGATCATCAATGTATTGAACCCGTTTAAAGTAAACTTGGAGAGTGCATCAGTACCACCAACAATTACACGATCCAATACGCCACTCTTAATGAGCTTTGCGCCCATCATAATAGCGTTGGCTGCTGATGAACAAGCCGTACTGATGGTGGAAACCATACCTTTTAAGCCCAAATAATCGGCAATCAGTAAAGATGAATTTCCGGCATCGTGTGAGTCAATATATTTTTGCTTTTCAGGAAAGTCTTCGTAGCTGTAGAAATATTTTTCGGTAATATCCATTCCACCAACGCTTGTTGACGAAATAAGTCCGGTTTTATATTCATTAATATCCGAAATTCCGGCACTTTCTACTGCTTCTTTTGCCGCAATCATTCCTAATAAAGCGGTTCTTGTAGCATTTTTTTCATCGTTAAGATGAAGCTTTGCTATAAGCTTCTCATTAGTCAGTTTTATTTCGCCGGTTTTGATATTTCCGGAATGGCGCGTTTCAAACATTTGAATATCTGATATTCCATGCTTTCCGGATTTTAACGAATGCAGGTTTTCTTCAACGTTATTTCCAATTGAAGAAATAATGCCCATTCCTGTTATGGCAATTTTTTGACCCATCTTTTATAATGTCCAATGTATCAATGCAACAGTTTACCAATTGCTAGACTGTTGAATTAATACATTGGTATATTAATTTATTTTGTTCTGTTTTCTTCGATAAATTTCGCCATGGTATCAATAGACGTGAAGATTTCCTTTCCTTTTTTAGGATCGGATAGTTTGATGCCGTATTCTTTGTCCAAAAGAACGATCAATTCCAAAGCGTCGATAGAATCCAATCCAAGACCTCCGCCGAATAACGGATCTGTGTCTTTGATTTCTTCTACTGCAACGTCTTCTAAATTAAGAACTTCAATGATTTTGTGTTTTAATTCTTCTCTTAGGTTTTCCATAAAATTAATTTGAAAATATGTTAATTTGATAATTTGAAAATGGATTAAATTATGATAGATATTAAATTTTTAGTTGTAATCTGATGATGTTTTGCATTATCAAATTAGCACATTTTCAAATTATCAAATTTATAATGTTAGCAAATATACAAAAGCTTTATAACTTTCCTGATAGAGTTCTACCCAGCCGCATAATACTTTATAAGCCTTTCCTGACTGCAAAATCTGTTCCGAGTAGTTGTTTAAAAATTCTTCGTCAAATTCATCCAGTACAAAGAACGCATTTTCGGTTTGCATCTTATGCCTGATGCTGATTTCTCCTACGCAGATATTGGGAAGCGTGTACACAAAAACGGCAGGACTCGGAAAATAATTTTTCTGAGAATTAATACTTTCCTGATATTTAAAATCAGTATCTAAACTTGATGATTTGTTGGCAAAAACGATAGCTGTTCTGCTGTTATCTTGATTTTTTAAAATCATTTCAGAAGCAAGAAAAGCGAGTTTACTTAAGTTATCCATCTTGTGGAATTTAGGATAATTTAATTCTAAACTTTTATAAGCTTCTTTCACAAAATCTGAAAAATTTTCGGTTGGGGTTTCAAAAATAATTTCGTTATTGAGCATGATTTTTGAATGTTCTATTGTGCAAGTACCTACTTTTTTCATTAAGTTTTTTTTAGAGACTTTTAATAAGTTTACTTCGAAATTTGGTTCTCTAATTTATTTTAGTCAGGTTGTGTAATAAATCTATAAACAAAATAAGATTTTAGCCAACTTTATTTTTAGTAATTGATTCAACTTAGTGCCAATACTAATTAGATATTTTTACAAATATAAAAATAAATTACTATGATAATTAAGGGCCATATTTTATAACTTTAATTATTGCCTATTATTATAAATTGTATTAGTTTAGCAAAAAATCTCTCAAGGGTGAATATTTCGTACTTAATAGCCATGATAAAAAGTATAATGAAAAAAAATGCAATTCTCCGTCTTATATTATTTTTAGGAATAATTTTTATATTTGATGAATGTAGAAGTGATGATTTTTTACACACATCGGGAAATATTGACTATTCGCAGTCTGTTAAGGTAGGGTACAATAAACTTTCTCCTTGGGATGAGGATGAAAATTTTATCAAAATGGCACAACATATTTTTTTTAAAAATGTAGATTATAATTATTTTTTAAATAAATATGGTGAAGTCAACTGGGACTATGCAATGTCATTTGGAAATTTTGACAGTTCTTATCTTGTTGTTCCTATTATAAAAAATAATTCTACTGTACACGTAATGAAAATAATAAGAAAAAACAGTAAAATTTTTTTTTATGAAAAACAAGATGTGGCTTTTATCGAATTCTTTAACAATGTCATGTTAAATAAAAATTTAAGTGTTAAAGAAAAGATAGCTTACAATGATTCAGAAAATTCAAAGGCACTAATATTTAAGTGTGTTTATAGAACTATTACCGTAGGATGTCCTTCTGGATATTTTGATTGTGAACCTATATCAAATATGGTGAGTGAGTGCAACTGGCAAGAAGAGAATGGATCTGGAAATCCTACACAAATGGAATTCTGCAATCCTTTGGAATGTAACGGTGGAGGTGGAGGAGGATTTGATCTTCCAGATATCTTATTTACAAATTTAGATATAATTAATAATCTTCAAGGATATCCGTGTGCGCAAAGTATAGTTCAACAGTTACCAACATTAACTAATGATCTTGCATCTTCTATGAAACAAATTTTTCAAAATAATAATAATTACAATATAACTTTTAAGCCTAAGACTGGACTAGGTCTTACGGATGGTGAAACCTTTTCATCATATTCTACTGAGTTTGGAACTTTTAATGCTGTAATTAATATAAATGCTGATATTTTACAAAATGCAACAAAAGAATATATCTTGGTTACTTTGTATCATGAAGTTATTCATGCGTTTTTAAAATATGAGTTATTTAAATTGGGAGAAACAGCTTTTAAAGATCAATATCCAAGTGTTATTGTTGGTTATGATTATGCAGCTAATGGAATTATGATCAACCGATTTACTTTTTTACCAGAACATCAGGAACTTGGAGCTTTTCTAAGTACTCTTCAAAATATATTGATGACATATAACCCAGATCTTTCTTTCGAAACAGCCAGAGCTATGGCTAAAGCTGGTATTACTACAATGACTCAAGCAGAGCATCAGCTAAATAATAATGAAAGAAATACAGCATTAGGGAACTACCAAGGAACAAAATGTCCATAATTTTAATTATAAATTCCAATGAAAAATCATATTTGTACAATATTTATAATATTATTTTGTTTTGCAGCTTTTATTAAAGCACAGAATAAAAGCACTATACAGGGAACTTGGATATCAGAAAACAATGATTTTATTAAGATAAAAGAAGAAGGAAGTAGATTCAATATTTTATCTACCAATGAAATAGAAGAACAATTAAATATAATGATCAAAAAAGATTCATTGAGTTTTTACACAAAATATACTAAAGTGGGATCAGATAAAATTTATTTTAGTAAATATGATTTTTATATAAAAAAAATGAATGAAAAGCAACTGATACTAATTCCCACCTCTGAACTTTCTAAAAATTTATTCAACAATAGGCCGCAAATAATTTTTACGAGACAAGAATTTAATATAGATCATTCTATTTCTTTTGAAAAGTTGATATATCGTACAACATCATGTTATGGAAATTGCTCTATTATTAATTTAGAACTCGATAAGAATAAAAATATTTATATACATAGAGAAATTTTCAATGATAAAATCAATTCCGGAAATTTTAAAGGAACTCTTTCTGAAGAAGAATATGCAAGATTTATTAATATTTTGCAAACAAGTAATCTGAGAAAATGGTATTTTCCAGAGAAAGATGGTTCTGACTCACCCATCACAACATTGATCATTTACCATAATGGTAAAAGGAAATACTTTAAATCCATGTTTCCTCCAGCTATTAGTAATCAATTAATAAAATTATTATATGAAATTGGAGAAAAGGCTCAGCTTATACGTACTGATAAGGAAAAACAAATGGAATATTAGCTAATTTTGATTTCAGAAATTAGAATAGTGTTTGGTCTATTCAAAATTTAAAAATTTCTCCAAAACAATGGCCGCATTACACCCACCAAAACCTGAAGCCGTTTTCAGAATATATTTAATTTCTGCAGGCTGGTTTTCTTTAATAATATTCAAAGGTTGGGAAGTTCCTGTTTCTTCAAAGTTTTTTGATGGAATTAAAATGTTTCTCAAAGCACTTTCCATGGAAATGATACTTTCCAACAATCCAGATGCTCCCAAACAATGTCCGTAATAACCTTTCATACTGTTCAGAGGAACATGTTGTAATTCCATTCGGTTGAAAGCAATCGCTTCCATTTCGTCGTTGTAAATTGTTGCCGTTCCGTGGGCAGAAATAAAGTCGATTTTATCTGCGGTAACATTGGCTTCTGCCATTGCATTTTTAATGCTTGCAAACAGTCCATCACCCGTTCTTGAAGGTCCGGAAATATGGTTGGCATCATTAATGGCAGAATCTCCTAAAACTTTAAAACTAAAATTTTCGTTTGAGATTGCTTCGTCACTTCGTTCCTCGCAATGACTTGTTATATAAACTGCTGCTGTAGCTTCGCCAATATTGATTCCGTTACGGTTTTTATCGTAAGGTTTACAGATTTCCGTTCCGATGGCTTGGAAGGAATTAAAGCCTGAAATCACAAACTCAGAAATTTCGTCACCGGCAATGACAAAAGCATCTCTATATTTTCCTGCCTGAATCATATTTTTGGCAACAGCGATCGCCATTACGCCAGAAACACAGGCATTGGAAACAACAATGGGTTTAGTTTTAAATCCGAAAAAATCAGCAATTTTTTGAGCTAAATTTGAGAGGAAAACGCCTTCCGGTAAAGTATTTTGATTCTTTAGTAAACTGATATTTCCTTTTGTAGTTGATAAAATAAAAGCGGTTCCGTCTGAAATAGAATGTTTTTCAACCAAAGGTTTTAAGCTTAATAAAAACATTTTTTCAAGCCTTGTGAATTCAACATTGTCATTCTGAGCGGAGTCGAAGAATCTATCGAATTCAACTTCTAATTTCTCAGAATCAATCATCGATGCATAAAAAGGCTCCTGATTTTCTATAATTTTATGTAAAGCAACGCCTGATTTTCCTTCTAAAAGTGCATTCCAGTTTGAAGAAACATCAAAACCCAAAGGAGTAATGCAATTGTAATCTGTGATATAAGCGTTCTTTTTCATTACAATCCCATTTTATCTTTCCAGGCCTGAAAAAACTCAGGATTATATAAACATAAATTATTATCTGAATCCAGAAAAACCTGAATGGTTTCTCCTGAACACACCAACTTATTCTCTTCGTTAAAAAGCTCGTATCGGTATATCAATTTCGCAGAAGTTGAATTCACAAGAGTTGTCACAATTTTGAAGGTCTCACCATATTTTAAAGGTAAAAAATGTTCACAGGTACTTTTTACAATGGGTGTAACATAACCTGCTTTCTGAATATCGAGATAGGTTAAGCCATGCTGTCTTCCAAAAGCTTCTCTTCCATCCTCAAAATAAACAATGTAATGGCCATGCCAGACAATTCCCAGCGGATCTGTTTCGTTGAATCTTACGCGAACTTCTTCGGTACAAGTTAAATTTTCTTTAGACTGCATTTTGTTTTCTTTCGTAAAATAATGAAATAGCGACCATGGCTACGTAAAATAAAAATAAGAATGTGATTTCTTTGGCAATACCTCCGATCCCGCTGTTTCTTAAAATAATGTCATAATAAGCATTCAGTCCCCAGTTCATTGGAGAAAATTTAGCGATCGTCTGCATAAATTCAGGCATTAAAAATACAGGAACCCAGATTCCGCCAACGGCTGCCAAAACTACGACCGAAGTTGCACCAAATGGCGCAGACTGTTCTTGTGTGTCGGCTACTGTTCCCAATAAAACACCAAATCCAATCGCTGCCAAACCAGCAAATATGGTGACAACAATGAGCTGGAACATTTTTCCGGTAACGTCAAATTGTGGCAAATCCATATACGGGAAAAGATAAATTCCAACGGCAACCATCAATAAAAATTGAATAACGCAGATGATAAGATAAGTAAACGTTTTTCCTAAAATATGAATGAAATAAGGAGTTGGGCTTATTCTTACCCTCACGCTCGTACCCTGACTTTTCTCTTTAACTAAATTAATCGATAAAGGCACAACGATAAAGAAAATAGCAAACAGCGCCCAAGCCGGAACGTTGTGCTGAACGGAATTCGGCATGACATCCGTTTTTCCTTTTTTGGGTGTAATTTCTTTAAAGCTAATCAGGTTTTTATTCTCCGCAAGATTTTCTGTTGTTCCCAGCTGATCCTGAAATGCTTTGTAAATCTTTTTATTCTCGATTTCAAAAACCATTTTATTCACGGCATTCATCACATTGTTTTTGAATCCTATATTGGTAGCCGGATCAAAATAAAGATGAATGTCTTGGGCTTTTGAAACATTTTTCTTTACCGCAGAAGAATCTGATTCCAGTCCAAATGAGCTGACGATGGTCTGAACTTTTGAATCTATATTAGAATTGATATCTTTCGTTAAATTTTTCGGGATAACAATGGCCATCTGATAATCTCCTCCAAAAACAGCGTCCTGAGCTGATTTTTCTGTGAAATTGGTTAAAAGCTCAAAACTTTTACTGCTTTCAAGTTCCTGTTTTATATTTTTTGAAACTTCAGATTTATCATTATCAATAAATATGATTGGGATTTTTGATCCTTCCAGATTTTTAAAGGTGGAATCCTGAATCAATGTAATCGTGATAATTAGCAATAAAGGCATCACGAAAATAATAACGATTCCTCCGATATCTCTTTTCAGCAAAAGGATTTCCTTAACGAAACTTCTCCACAATTTATACAACAACATCTCTTAATTCTTTTCCGGTTAATGAAATAAAAACATCTTCAAGATTTTCCGCATTAGAAACTCTGTTTACCAACTCTTCCGGCGTTCCGACAGCGTGAATTTTTCCATGATCGATAATGGCAATTTTTGTACAGAACTCTTCCGCTTCCGAAAGGTGATGAGACGTGTAGATGATGCAGGTTCCTTTTTTATTTAAATCTAAAAGATAATCGATAATTGCTTTTTTCGACTGAACATCAACGCCAACCGTTGGCTCATCCAGAAACAGTACTTTAGGATTGTGAAGCGTTCCGGCAATCAGATTGCAGCGACGTTTCATTCCCCCGGAAAACTGTTCTACCTTTTTGTCTGCAAATTTTGATAGACCCATAATTTCTAAAGATTCATCAATTGCGTTCTTTAATTTTTTATGACTTAAGCCATACAGACTTCCGAAAAACATTAAATTTTCTCTGGCCGTTAATGTTGGATATAAAGCATATTCCTGAGGAACAATTCCGATGATCTGCCTTAATTTAAAACCATTTTTCTGCGGTGTCAGTCCATCAATTTTAAATTGCCCGGAAGTAGGTTTTATCAATCCCGAGAGCATAGAAATTAATGTGGTTTTTCCGGCTCCGTTTGGTCCCAGAATTCCGTAGATTTCGTTTTTATCGATGCTTAGAGAAATATCATTTACAGAAAAATCTTCTGCATTTTTATATTTCTTGTATAGGTTTTTTATTTCTATGAAATGTTCCACGTTATATTGCTTTTCTCAGTTTTTTATAGAAGGCTTCTTCCAGATCTGCAATGTGAAGCATATTTTTTGAAAGTTGATTATAAATATCGCTTTTCGAATTTCTGTTTTTGTAAACTCTCGCAATATCTACGGCAAAGTCTCTCCAAAGATCACCGATCATGGTAATTTCCTTGGAAAGTTCGTTTAATTTTTCATTTTTAAGAATAACGGCTGCTTCCTGTAAAAATGCACCATAAATAAATCTGAAACCGCCACCTCCGGTACCGATTTCTTCCTGCATTCTAATTAACTGACCTAAATAATGATTGGTCGTTTTAGTGCCTTTTTTTGCTGCCCATTTCGGAATGCTTTTCGCCACCCATCGCATGGCTTTTACCCCGATGATCGGAACGGGTGCCAGCATATTTTTGCAGGTATCTTTAATTCCTTTTTTTATAGCTTCTTCCAGATTTACATGTTCTGGAATGTAAGTAGGATAGTACATATGACCTTTCGGAGGAAGCGCTCCTTTGGCGTATCTTACTTTTTCCAATTCGGTTTCGGAAAGGGTGGTGACATAGTCCATCACAGGATCGCTAATCAGGAATTTTCCGTCTTCTTTTCCGTACACTACGAGATTGTGCGCGTTGAAATGGAATTTATATTCTTCCGGAAAATAAGTTAGATTAAAAACGCCTACCTGTAAACCTGTCGGAGTATTATTATTTAAGTTCCTTTCCAATGCTTTTTGAGCATCAGCAGGGTTTGAAAATTTTTCTCTTTTAATTTTAATTCCCAGTCTTTTTGCGGCTTTGCTAAAGATCGCTCCCGGCATGGGCCGATAGCTGAATCCGGGTGCAAAATTTACTTTTAAAAAAGGGAGATATACAAAGAATAACCCTGAACCTATTCCGAAGATCATAGGTTCGCTTAGTTTCAACCCTTTGTTTAATAATAAATTGGAGGCAACACCGTTTTCGCAATGCGCAGTCTGATGGTGTTCAAAATTAATTTTCATTCTTAGCTTGATTTTACCAAATCTTGAAGTTTTTTTTAACCTTCAAAGTCTCTATTTATTTTCCGTCGAAATTTTTTAATTCATCTACTGAAATTCCAAAAGCATCTGCATATTTTTTTAGAACCGATTGGCTTAGTGTTTTAAATATTGTGGGTTTTCCGTGTCTTTTTACCCGCCATTGCCATATTCCTACGTAGGCCGAAAGTACCTGAAAGTCCATTTTATTCAGTTCCATGAAATAAATGATAGGACTTACCTTTTGATTGGCTACGTTCTGTCTTGCTTCTTCAATTCTTTCGTGGATCAGTTCCATCGATTCTTCCAAAGCTGCTTTTTTGGCATCCCAGCCAATGCTGTTGGCTGTTGTATAATTGTCGTTTTCATCCGTAACATACAGAACTTCTGTCATGTTGGCAGATTGTAAGTTGCTTTCGTCTTGGGGAAGGTCCTGTTTTTTCATTGATATCAGTTTTTTATTTCCTGAATAAACAAATTTATTTCAGCTCTGATTAATAATTCGTCATGAAGAAAAGTTTCGCAAAAGATATTGCAGATATTCTCAAACTGAGAAATCAGTGAAGCTCTGGAGATAATTTTCTCACCAACCTTTGGCAACGCAAAAACTTCGATTTTTTTAATATTGGTAATAAAACCGATAACCTTTGTATCCGTCTCCGGATTTTCGAAAAAGCTTTGCCCTAAAATTGAGGAACAGGTTTGTGCAAGATTTTCAATCAGGCCTGCTTCTAGAAACTCGTTGTTATGAACAAAAATGTTGTTTTCTTTGATCTCAAAGGAAGTTACCACTTTTTCTTTAGTCAATTCCAGGATATAATCGGCCATCAGCATAGGTTCGCGATGTGGCAAAAAATTGTGGATATTGATGATGTTTTCTTCCTTGATTTCCATTAAATTCTATATTGTTTTGAATTAAATTTTAACGCAAATGTCACAAAGTTTTAATTCAAATATTTAATATTACATTACAACTGTTTTCATCTGGGATTTTGCAATTACCTCATCATTAAGCTTTGTTACGACATCTACCAATGTAACACCAATCATTTCATTAATAATAGAAACTTCTGACGTTAGCTGATCTCCCAATTTAGGTAATTGTATGGCTTCAAATGTTTTGATGGCACCAATGTAACCGGTTGGGGCTTCTTTTCCCAATAAATAATATTTGTAGCCGGTATGCAAAGCCACGCTCTGCGCCTGATGTTCTACCAAACCTGAAGCCTGAAAAATCCCGTCCTGAACAAAAATGTTTTCCTCTTTTACTTCAAATCCTGAAATCAATTGTGTTTCAGAGTATTCATGAATGCTGTTTACCATTACAAAAGGAAACCTTTGCGGAATTAAGCTTTCCACAAAATTTTGGTCAGATGTTGGTAATTTGTTTTCCATTAGCAAACAGTTAATAAAGCACAAGAGTAAGCAAATCTTCCGCTTTCAGGAACACAAAGTAGTACTTTTTCTCCTTTTTTCAATTTACCGGAATTCATTAGCTGCTCCAAAGCAATGAAAATAGACCCGGCTCCGATGTTTCCTACTTCAGAAAGGTTGTAGAACCACTTCTCCCACGGGAAATCCAAACCTACGTTGGCAAATTCGTTTTTCAAGCCTTCTTTAAAATATCCTGACGAAATATGCGCCAGCACATGGTCAATTGTATTTGGATCAAGATTGTGCTTGTCGAAGGATGCTCTTAAGCTTTCGGCACCTTTTACCAAAATATATTGATCTAAAATTTTTGTATCCTGTTTTAATGCAAAAATAGATTGCTTCAGCCATTCATCAGAAGGATAATCGGCCCATGATTTCAGGCTTCCGTCTTCCTGCTTTTCGCAACCGGCATACATACAGGCCTCAATTTCGTGAGCATAAGAATAGAAATCAATGAACTCCACTTTTAAAGAAACTTCGTTTTCTCTTGGTTTATTTTCCAGTAGGAAAGCTCCGGCGCCGTCAGAAAGCATCCATCTCAGGAATTCTCTTTTAAAGGCAATGATAGGTCTTTCTTCTAAAAGAACCAGATTTTCCGCTTCATGATTGAACTTATCTGCAGTCATCCAAGAGGAAAACCTTTCTGAGCCTACGCATACTGCATTTTGTTTTACGCCGGCTTTTACAGAAAGAAATCCATAATTTAAAGCATTCATCCCGGAATTACAGAGTCCGGTAGAAGTATTGATTTCAATAGATTTACCGATATTAAGTTCACCGTGCACCATGGATGCATGGGAAGGCTGAATCTGGTCTGCAGAAGTTGTTCCGCATGAAAGAAGCTCTATATCTTCTTTACTGAAATTTTCATCAAAAAGACCTTCTACGGCTTTTGCGGTAATCTGGGCATTGGTATGTGTAGGATTTCCTTCTTTGTCTAAAGCATAATACCTTGTGGTTATTTTATTATTTCTTAAAATCAGGGATTTTGCTTTTGAAGGAGCGCCGTTTATATAACCAAGATAGATTTCCATATCATCATTGGATACCGGCTCATTAGGTAAGTATGTAAATGCTTTTGTTATAAATACGTCGTTCATTCTATTTTATATTAATTCCTTGTAAATATTCTCGTTGTTTTTTTCTTTTAAACCAAAAGATAGGTGTTGTAAGCAAATGTAATACCAGAACTATAGGTGATACAACCCATATAGCTGCCATCAAATATATCTTAAAGAATTTAATAAGCAATGGGCGTTTTTCTTTTTTCTTTATAATAAGATTCGACCATACTTTAAAAATCTTATTGCCTACTTTCTCGACTCTTACTAAAAACGCACGTATTTCTACTGCTCCGTTTTTTACGAGATCGGGCTGAAGGGTTTCCAGCGTATTTCCGGAAAAGTGTTTTTCAATAATTCTGCCGTATTTTCCAGCGCCGTTAATTTCTTCATCTGAAACTCCTGCTGCCGGAAGCATCCCGGATTTTTCTTTTTTTCCGGTAGTCATCCAGCGAAGGATAGTGAGTACACTGGTATAATTGTCGTGTCTATCTACCAAAGCGATATTCCCGACAAGTTTAGCCTGCATTTGTTTTAGATAAACTTTCAGTTTTTCCTGGGAAAACATCCACATATTTCTGGTTCCTGACACGGTAACGACAGGAGTGTCTTTAAGGATGTTTTCTGCAAATCCACTTTTCAGGAATGATATAATCGGAATCGAAGGAGTAAGATACCAAACCTGATATCCAAAAATTACCAAATCAAATTTTTTATTGACAACTTCTTCGGGAGGAGGAAGTATTTCGCTAGGAATCTGAAGATAAGATTCTGGAAAAGTGTTAAAAAATATATCACCTGACCAAGGAAAAGGAAAATCTTTTTTTAGTCTGATGTTGTAGTATGTCACGTTATATTCTTCACTTTTTTCTTCAAACGGATGGGCGATATTTCTCACGATATCTTCCAGCTGTCCGGACTGGGTGTAATATATAACAAGTATATTTTTTTTCATTAATTCTTTTTATCCGTTACAAAAATATGCTTTTCATATGTATTATTCAGAACTAAATATTTTTAATGATTCAGAACTGAATTTTAATGTATAATCAGCATTATTGAATATATTATTTTTTCTGGTACAAAAGATAATCGTTTCAGGGAATTTCTCTAGTGTATTGATATCGAAATTTTCATCTGAAACCAGCAGTAAATCAATTTTTTTAGTGATTTCGGTACTGTTTTTTATATAATTTATTTTTCTTCTTTTTACCAGATAATTCTGCTCGGCAATCTGTCTTTTTTCTTCATCCTTAATGTAACTGAAAATTGTTCTTCCTGCCTGTTGCAGAGTCAGTAAAACATCTTTCTGCCCAAAATCATTTGCGATATGAAGAATATTGACATCTTTCGGGATGTGCTTGTTGAGTTCAAAATAGAGAGATTTGTTCTGTTTAAAATCTTCTTTCACCTCATTCACAACTTCATTATCTTTGTATAAAAAACTCAAAAAAAGCTTTTTTCTGAAATAATTTTCATCTTCAAGTTCATTCCTTAGAACTGCAAATTCTTTTCTGAAGTATGCATTAATTTTCTTGGTACGCTCCGAGTAATTTTTCCCGAAACTTTCGTCTTCTTTTCTAATTCTTTCACCAATTTTCACAGTAATAGCACCATCATAGATAATAAAATCTCCTTTAGGCAAAACCTCAGAATTCCCATGAATATAAACCGGTAAAATATCCAGACCAAATTTTTCTGCGAGATAAAATGCTCCTTTATGAAACCTTTTGATATCGTTCGTATAAGAACGTTCCGCTTCAGGAAAGACGACAAGAGAATAGCCCTGGTTTACTTTTTCCTGCAGTCTGTCGACTCCGTTTTCTATACCCTGAGAAACAGGATAACATCCCAAGGCTCTTACCATTTTCCCGAAAATAGGAGATTGATAAACCCAGTCATTCACAAGGAAAACAAACTTGTGGGTAACCATTGAAATAGCGAGCGTATCCAGAAACGACGTATGATTGGCAATGATAACAGCCGGTTTGCTGAAATCTTCTTTCGTAGCTTTAATGATCTTTTTCTTTACCCATGGATTCGTAAACAGAACAGAAGTTAAAAACCTTGCGGAAATTAATTTAAAAAAGTTCAATGACTTTACTTTAGCGTTTTTTGTAAAAGGGCTGATAACCAGCGAGAAGAATAAACCTCCTAATCCGTAATACAAGAAAGAAAGCACCGAATGTGAAAAAAGTCTGAATGTAATCGGGGACAGTCCTTTTCTGGCTCTGTTTGTAATCAGTAATCTGAACCAAAAAGGATATAGTGTTGATGTGATAATAATTACTGAGAACATCCCGATCAATGCTACCAAAGCAAGCGAATGTAGAGCAGGGTGTTTGGCAAAGATCAATGAACCAATTGATAATATCGTTGTGAAAACTGCCAAGATAATAGAGGTTCTATATGTGGGAAGCTCATTTTTACCCGTGGTATGCTCTTTTTGCATGGCCTGAGTAAGGAAAATACTGAAATCATCGCCTACCCCAAAAATAAGGGTACAGACAACAGTGCTGAAGATATTCAGTTCCAGTCCGAGAAAATACAGGATCCCTGCGGTTACAACTCCGGTCAGAACAATCGGGAACATGGTCAAAACAGTAAGCTCAAAATTTCTGAAAAATACGATGATCGTTAAAATGATAGCTAAAAGTGAATAATTAATCAGCGTGTTGAAATCCCTTTTCAGTAAACCCAGGAAATTTTCATTCATCTGCTGGCGGTCGATGGCAAGAACATCCTGTTTCTTTTCAACATCCTTAATGAAAGCATCTCTTTTGTCTTTATCTACTTTTACGACGTTTGATACTGTATAAAATCCGTTTTCCTGGTTCAGAAATTCGGAAATCTGCAGTGCTTTTATTTTTTCGTAATCTTTAAGAGTTAATGGCGAGTAGCTTTTATTCAAATTATCATTAAATTGGCTGAATGCTGTGCTGTTAAAGCCATATGTGTTACCATTTTTGATTAATTCAGAAATGGTATTAGACTTTTTTTCATTCGTCCAGAATTCATTCCATTCTTTTATTTTTTTCTGCTGATCTTTTTCCGATAAAACCACTTTTCCCAAAGAACTATAGCTTAATATTTTTCCCTGATCCTTCTCTTTTTCCAGAAAATTACTTAGCTCTGAATTTTTCGTAAGTGCTTCTTCCGCAGAATTTCCGTAAGAAATCGTATAAATTGATTTTGAAGTGATATCAGAAAGTTTCTGAAGTTTGGCTTCACTGATTTTCAAATCTTTTGGAATATAATTTAAATCGCCGATGTCTTCATTAAATCCGACATGCTTGAACCCGAATAGACAAGCAATAATGATGACAGAACAACCGATAATCAGAAGTTTGTTCTTTTCGTAGGGATAAGATCCGATTTTGTCAATAAAATTGGTATTGGCTTTCTTCTCCTTTTTCGGATGATACAATTGAGGAACGATAATTAATGCCGTAAAGGATGATAATATTACCGTAATGGCAGCGAAAAGACCCAGATCTTTCAGTGCTTCGGAGCGAACAAACACAAGGCAAAGAAACGAAACAGCTGTTGTCGCACTGCTTAGTAAGATAGGCTGCGTAATTTCTTTATAAAGTTCTTCTATATTATTGTTGTGTTTGTAATGCGTAAGAATGTGAAGAGCATAATCGATCGTTATCCCGATCAGGATAGCGCCAACGCTCAACGAAATGGCCGAAACTTTGTCTTTAATAAAGTACAGAATCAATAAGGCCAGCAAAACCGAGAAAACCGTTGGCAGAAAAACAATAATCGGAGTAAAGAAGTTCCTGAAGTAATAGATCAGTAAAATCAAAAGTACAGTCATGGAAATCATTACCGTATTTTGAATATCCTTTTTGATCTGCTGGGCATTTGCAACCGCAATGACCGGAGAACCAAAATAGCTGATCTCTGTTTTTCCTTTAAATTGTTTGTTGAGGTTGTCCTTTATTTCATTAAGCTGATTGACAAAAACTTCATTGTTTTTAGTGTCATTGCTTTTATTTTTCGGATCAATAAAAAGCAGAAGATTTTTTCTGTCTTTGGTAACAATGTAGCTGTTTTCGAGTTTAAAATCTTTGCTGATATTTAAGGCGTTCAGTTTTTTTATTCCTAAAAAAGTAATGCCGAGAGGATCTTTTTTAATAAATTCTTTGGTCACCAGACTTGTCGGGGAAGATAATGAAATGTAATTGCTTTCAACTTGTTTGGCAAGACTGTCTTTATTCAGCTTACGATCGATGCTTTTGTAATCGTTTTCATCTAAGAATAAAGGAAGATTCTGGTTGACGAAATCGAATGTTTCTGAAATTTCGTTATCATTTACCTTTCCCTGAACCGAGCTTATGTATTTTTGTAAAGGTTCGGTTTTTTTCAAAAAAATATCGGCCGTCTCAGAAAGCTGAAAATTGTCTTCTCTGGATTTGTTTTCAATAATAACGATGATTTTATCAGAAAAATTGATCTGCTGAAGAACTTTTGCCGTAAGGTCAGACTTTTCGTTTTTCGGAATAATCTGGTTGATGTCTTCTTCAAAATTAATTTTTGAAGCGAAAAAACTGCATATGACAGCAATTCCGACTGCAAGCAGTATGGAAAGAAGCCTGTTTTTAGAAATCAGGTAATATAAAAAAATGAAAAAACGATGCATCAGATTATTAAATCAAGTTTGCAAATTTAATTTTTTCATCACAGTTTGAAAATTTTTAACATAAGTTTGTCTGAAAATCAATAAAATATTTAATTGAAATAAAAAAAATATATACTTTTGTAAGAGTCCCCCATTAATAATATAAATACCTGAGTGTACGCTTAGATCTAATATGTTTAAAACATTTGATGAAAAATTAAACGAATTTTTGTTCGTCATTGCACTCCCGTTCCTATTATTTTTCATGTCCTATTATGGATTTGAAACTTCTTATGTAATAGGAATCAAATCCTGGGAAAAAGCGCCTGATTTTATGTTTTCTTCGGTGTATGCCTATCGTGTTATCCCGAATTATTTAAGTGTTCATGTTACGGAATCAGTAATATTTATAGTTGATAATTACCTGCCTTCTGCAAAAAACTTTCTTTTGAAACAGGGATCATTTTTTTATCACAGTACTTTTCTTATTAATGTATTCTTCTTTATTCTTACCTCTGTTTTTTTGGATAAAATTTTTAAATTAAAACCTGTTACGCTTCTTTTAAATGAAAATGCGAAAAGAATGCTTCATCTGATCGCAGTATTTTTCATTGTGATTGTGCAGTACGTTCCTACAAACTGCGATTGTTTAGCGATTTTTTTTTACGTTCTAGGAATCTTTTTCACCCTGAAATATTGGCAAAAAAGAAAACGTTCAGATCTGATTGTTCTAGGCTTGATTATTTTTATTTCGACGTTCGTCAGAGAAACGGCCTGTCTTAATATTGCTTTTTTTGCAGCGATATTTATTAATTATGAAAGTCTTAGCGAAAGAAATTTTGTCTTTTTTAAAGAAACTTTCTTCCTGGTACTTGCTTTTGTTTTGCCGTATATTGGCTTGCGGCTGATGATCCGGCAGCAGGCATCATTTGCAGAAGGAATTTATTTCGTTAAAAACTTCACAAGCCCTTACAACCTTCTGGGACTTTTGTTCGGAATATTAAGCCTTTACTTCAGCTATAAAATGTCTGAAAAAACAGGAAAACTACTGATCTGCAAATATCTGATTTTCTCTTCACCTTATCTCGTTATGATTGCTTCGGTAGGACTTTTCTGGGAAACAAGACTTTTTCTACCATTGATTATTACGGGAATAATAGCGGCTTCACAAACTGAAGTCGAAAGAACTAAGGAAGAAGAAAATTTGAATAGGTATCAATCGTAAATTTTCCTCTTTCGATATTTTTAAAGCTGGAAAAAATAATAAAGTTGAAAAGGCTGTAGCAGATAATGATCGTGTGTATTATTTTTTTGTTGCCACTATTCGCCGAATACATGGCATACGGCATTAAATATCCTGTTGCCGTAAAGAAGATGCCGGTAAGTCTGGAAGAAAATATAGTACTTCCTCTGAAGATAAAAAAGAAACATATTCCCAATACACAAAAATTTCTCATGTATTCATAGTAAGGATACTTTTCTTTCATGTTATTGTCGAATGCAAATAAAAATATTGTGGAAAGTATAGCATTTCCTTCAGGAACACCAATTCCGCCATTCAGTCTTTCCGTGGTAGAACTCAGATTAATATAGTTATTGAATCCGGTCATTAAACTGCTTTCTTCGGGGAGCAAGCTGCCGAAATATTTGTATATCTCAAATGGAGAAAGAATCATTGATCCTATGATAGCGGTTGCCATAATCGTTTTATTGATAGGAACTCTGGCAAGCCAATACATAGGCAGGAAAAAGATACACACATTATGGATTCCCATTGCCAAATAAATGCAGATAAGATAATACCAAACCTTTCTTTCTTTAATAAAACGTATTGAAAAGTAACAGATAATTGTTCCCAGCGCCTGTCGCATCTGTCCGTTTTCCCCAATGAAGAAACTCGGAAAAAAGAAGAGTAGAATTGTGGTATAAGGGTAGAGAGAATTTTCTTTGATGTTTATATAATTTAACGGAATAGAGATCAATGCCAGAAAAAAGGTGACTATATAGAAAGGTGGTGCCAGGAAAACATCAAATATAAGTTTATTGATAAGAATATACAGCCATTCCATATCCAGCGGGCTATCCAATTTAAGTGCTTTCCTGAAAATATCTGTATAATTCGTGTGGGAACTGTACCAAAGATAAATGTTTTTATAACTCCCGTAATCCGGCCCGGCATCTCTGAAACCGACAACAAGGATAAACCATGCAGCAATGGGAATCAGGTATTTTGTACTTGGTTTTTCGTCCCGGTAGGCTTCGGCAAAGCTCAGGCATAGAATGATAATGAAGGGAACTAAATAGTAGGGGTGCAATAGATGCATAAATTGTGTTTTTCAAAGTCTGTGTGATGCAAAAGTAATGAAATAATTAATATACAGTAATTAAAAATAAGTAAAGCTTAAAAGAAAATGCGTAATTTCGCACATCTGATAAACACAAATCAAGCTCTTTTAAAAATGAGATTAATTCTAACACAATCAAATTTTAAAGATGAAAAAAAACACAAGTTATCAATTCGTTCTCTATTTCATTATTGTTATTTTCTTATGTATTTTCAAAGTATATTTTGCATATATTACATGCAACGGATATGCATTTGCCGACTGGCTGATTAATTATCAGGAGGCAGGTTTCGGCAGGAGAGGTTTATCCGGAACTGTTTTTATTTTTTTATATAAAGTATTTTCGATAAAGGTTCAGTACTCGGTGTTCTTCACACAAACGATTGTGTATGTATTGTTCTTCTATTTTCTTTATAAACTTCTCAGATTTAAAAAAGCCAATATAATAGATGCTTTGTTTCTCCTCACTCCGTTTTGCCTGTGGGGATTTTTTTCCGATCCTGCGATAGGAGCAAGGAAAGATGGCATTTTATGGCTACTTTTTGTTGCTTTTATCTACTATCTTTCACAAAATAAGCTTACCAAAACCAAAAAATATATCTTTCTGGTATTATTTGCCGTTTCGGTGTTCATTCATGAAAGTTTTGTTTTTTATACTCCATACTTTTTAATTGCTCTCTACTTTCACAATAAAAAGATTGATGTCAAAATGTTTCTACTCATTATGCTTTCGTTTGGCATTCCGGCAGGAATTATCTTATTGACAGGAATCAATACCGATTACCATAAAACCTTACAGATCATCAGAGAATGCAAGATTAATCTTCAGGAAGAAAATATTTTCCAGTGGAAAGAAACGCAACTTATTAAAATAGATTATTACACAAAAGAAATTAAAAACCTGAGTTTGTATGTTATAAGTGTGGCGCTTCAACTAGGTTTTGTGATATTTTATATGTTTCTGAAGAAGTTTCCGCCGGAAAACAGAAAAAAACTTTTAATCTCTTTTGCACTTGCTTTTTTCATAAGTATTCCTTTATTTCTAATTGCTATTGATGTAGGAAGATGGTTCTACAATAGTTTTATTCTTTTTGAAATACTTCTTATTTCTCTGATTCCTGTTTCTGAAACCAGTTTTTTTAACGTTGAGATTTTCAAGAACCGCGGAATGTTGATTTTTATCTTCCTTGTTCTATTGGCTGATTTCGTCTACAGAGTTCCTTCCGCATTGATAGGAATACAAACAGGGCTGCCATTAAGATTTTTTCTGCACCTTTTCGGAATTCATTCTTTTTAAACGTTCAATTTATTAAAACACATAATGATGATAGAGAAGCCTACACAATACTTCAACATTAAGATTTTTATTTATTTTTTAATTGCAGTTACGGCTGTTTATACACTTGTATTTACTTATTACTACAACTTTAAAGACGACGGCTACATTCTCGCCGACTGGCTGATTAATTATCAGGATGGAGGATTTAAAAGAAGAGGATTGTCCGGCAGTTTCTTTTTTCTCTTACAGGACTTAACAGGTTTAAGGCTTAATTATCTTGTCTATTTCGCTCAGTTTCTCATTATTTCAGGCTTTTTTCTGATGTACACCAAGCTTATACGATATAAAGTCACCGACTTACTTTATCTGTCGCTATTGATGTCGTCTTTGGGTTTCGTCGGACTTTTAAATACGGTTACTTATGTTGGCAAGAAAGAATTTATTGTCTTTCTGATCTTCACCTGTTTCGTGTATCTGCTCAATAACGATAAGCTTTCAAAAAATAAAGAATATCTTTTTTGTATGGCAATTTTTATAACAACTTTTCTGCACGAAGTAGTTCTTTTTTACGTTCCGTATTTTGCCATTGCACTGTATCTGAAGAAAGGAAAGTTCGAGTACAGAAGATATATCAAATATTTCCTTTCAGCCGGAATTCCTGTTTTGCTGATTTTAGCGTTCGGGAAAAATGTAAATGAAGGACAGTCGTTACAAATTCTCGCCTCAAGAGGTGTTCATCCCACTTACGGAATATTTTACTGGAATATTAATGAAAGAGATTACATTAAAGAACATTGGGGTGAATATCTTTTATATTTCATCAGTTTAGCGTTCAGTATTTTTCATCTTTATTATTATTTAAAATTTCTAAAAGACAGAAAGGTTATATCTATTTTGTTAATCGGCGCTTTTTTGTTCTCGCTTCCGCTATTTTATCTGGCGATCGATTGGGGAAGATGGATGTATATTCATATGATGCTTATTATCGTAGCTTTTACCCTGCTACTGCCTGAAAGCGACTCGGTTTTAGCATCAGAACCAATAGTCGTGAACAGGAAATTTTACATCACCATGTTCATCATTATTTTCTCGCTCATCTATAGAGTTGAAATGTCAGGAAGAGGTTTCACATTTGAAGGAATATTCTACAGACTGTTCATTGCACCTATAGAATTATTAAATAAAATGTAATTCCAAAAACCTATCTAATAAAAAAACTTTACTTTTGCAAAAAATTTTTAGAATGTCGAAAAATTTAGTAATCGTCGAATCACCGGCAAAAGCAAAAACGATTCAGAAGTATTTAGGAAAGGATTTCGAAGTGAAATCCAGTTTCGGACACATCCGTGATCTGCCTAAAAAAGGAATGGGGATCGATTTGGCTACCTTCAGTCCCGATTACGAAGTTTCTGCAGACAAAAAGAAATTGGTAACAGAACTGAAAGCTGCTGTGAAAAAAGCCGATATGGTTTGGCTGGCTTCCGATGAAGATCGTGAAGGAGAAGCCATTGCATGGCATCTTGCAGACGAGCTGAAACTGAAACCTGAAAACAGAAAAAGAATTGTTTTCCATGAAATTACTAAAAATGCCATTCTAAAAGCAATCGATAACCCTAGAGATATCGATCAGAATCTCGTAAATGCCCAACAGGCGAGAAGAGTACTCGACAGAATCGTAGGTTTTGAAATGTCACCCGTGCTATGGAAGAAAGTGAAACCGGGATTATCTGCCGGAAGAGTGCAGTCGGTAGCAGTGAGACTGATTGTTGAGCGAGAAAAAGAAATCCGTGAATTTGTTCCGAAAGCAAGCTTCAAAGTTGATGGTGTTTTCCTGAATAAAACCAGCCAGGAGATTTCAGCAAAACTTAAAAAAGATTTTGATAAGGAACAGGATGCAGAAAATTTTCTGGAACTGGCAAAAACAACAGAATTTAAAGTTTTAAATGTTGAGACAAAACCGGGAACAAGATCTGCTTCAGCGCCTTTTACGACTTCTACCTTACAGCAGGAAGCTTCTTCCAGATTAGGATATAATGTGACCAACACCATGCGTCTGGCACAAAGATTATATGAAGAGGGATACATTACCTATATGAGAACTGACTCGGTAAATCTTTCTCAGGAAGCTATTGACGGAGCAAAAAAGCAGATCACTTCAGAATACGGAGCTGAGTATTCTTCACCAAGAAATTATACTACCAAATCATCATCGGCTCAGGAAGCTCACGAAGCGATCCGTCCGACTGATTTTACCGTGAAAAGTATCGGAGATGCACAGCTGAACAGATTGTACCAGCTGATTTACAGAAGAACATTAGCTTCTCAGATGGCGAATGCTAAAATTGAGAAAACGGTAATCGAAATTGGTAATGCCAAATTGCCGCAGCATTTTGAAGCCCAGGGAGAGGTTATTATTTTCGATGGATTTTTAAAAGCGTACGGTATTGTAAAAACTGAAGACGACGACGAAGAAAACAACGAAAAACTGCTTCCGAAAGTAAATGTGGGAGAAGTTTTAGACTATAAAAAAATTACAGCGGCAGAAAAATTCACAAGGCCAAGTGCAAGATACACCGAAGCTGGCCTGGTAAGAAAGCTTGAAGAATTGGGAATCGGCCGTCCTTCTACTTATGCGCCAACCATTCAGACCATTCAGAATCGTGAATATGTTGATAAGCGTGAAATCGAGCCACAAACAAGAGAAGTGGTAAAGATTTCTTTAGCAAAAGATAAAATTAAAAAAGAAGTCCTCGAAGAAAAATTCGGGGGCGATAAAAATAAATTCGTTCCTACGGACATCGGTGAAGTCGTGAATGACTTTCTTACAGATAATTTTAAGGAAATTCTTGACTACGGTTTTACAGCCAGAGTAGAAGAAAGCTTCGATGAAATTGCAAGCGGTGACCAGAAATGGAAAAACATGATGACGGACTTTTACTCAAAATTCCATCCGAGAATTGAAGATGTAGAAGAAAATGCTGACAGAGCAACGGGCGACAGACTTCTTGGGGTTGATCCGAAAACCGGTAAAAATGTTCATGCCAGAATCGGAAGATTCGGAGCAATGATCCAGATTGGCGAAACGGACGACGAAGAAAAACCAATTTTTGCCTCATTAATGGCTGGTCAGAATATCGCAACCATCACTTTCGAAGAAGCAATGGAATTATTCAAGCTCCCGTTCGATTTAAGTGAAGTTGACGGACAGCCGGTTTCAGTGGGTGTAGGAAGATTTGGGCCTTATGTGAAATGGGGAGAAACTTACATCAGTATTCCGAAAGGTGAAGATCCGCTTTCTGTAGATCAGAAACGTGCGGAAGAAATTATCAACGAAAAGAAAATTGCAGACGCGCCGATTGCTACATACAAAGGTGAACCTGTAACAAAAGGAACAGGAAGATTCGGCCCTTTCATTAAATATCAGAGTATTTTTGTAAACGTTCCGAAGAGATATGATTTTGAAAATCTTTCTCAAAGCGATATCAACGAATTGATCGATGCTAAACTTGAAAAAGAAGCCAATCGATACATCCAGCAATGGGAAAAAGAAAAGATCTCCATTGAAAACGGAAGATGGGGACCTTTCGTTAAATTTGGAAAAGCAATGTTCAAGATTCCGAAGAAAAAGGATGATTCTAAATACGATGCCGAAGAGCTGAAAGAAGTTTCTTTGGATGAGGTTAAAAAATGGATCACCGATCAGGATCCGAAAGCTTTTGCAGAGAAAAAGAAACCGGCGGCGAAGAAAGCTGCAACTGTGAAAAAGACAACGACGACAACGAAAAAGCCGGCGGCGAAGAAACCGGCGGCGAAGAAATAAATAGTTTTTATAAAATATTAAGCACAGATTTTTGGTCTGTGCTTTTTTGGTTTGGTAGACTAACTCGTCATTTTGATTTGCTATTTTATTTAATTTTACTCTATAACTTCTGAATCTTTCGGTGATTCAATAGTATAATATGTATATTCATCCTCACCTTTATACCATCTGTAGTTAGTTTGTTTGAAACGTAGATTAATTAACATTTCGTGAAGTGCTTCTTGGCTTTCCTTAATATTTTTATTGGATGCAAAATAATGAGCGGTTAAATTTAAATTGATATTTCTTACACCACCAACACTAACATCTACATCGTTTTCCCATAGTTTATCCCCAATTAGCTTGGCATATTTAGCTCGTAATTTAGGAAAGTTTTTTATTTGTGAATTTGAAACCTTTTGTTCAAGTTGCTTTGCTAGTTTTTGTTCCTCCGGATTTTGACTCTCTTTACCTTCTTTTATTATTTGAAAATATGCTTTATATAATGCTATTGAAATAACAATTCCATCAAGAGAATTAATATCTTTTGTAAAATCATCAGATTTTAAACTTTTAATATTATTTTCTAATCTTGTTTTTAAAGGTATTGTAGATAAGGCATTTTTCTTATTTTCGATAGATGTAGTAATTGAAGTTTCTGATTTTTTTTCGTCTTCACTTCCAAAAGCGATAAAGATAAAAAATACAAATGTTCCAATTGAAGCCATAGTTTTTAGAATTTTGTTCATAGTATTAGAATTTATAATGTTTTTTTTAAATATTAATATTAAAGGGATAATAAAGCCAAGTACATAAAATAGTAAATCCAGAGAGTCAAAAGTTCCCTGCACAAAATCTACCCCTTGACCAATTTCTGATGAAATTGCGATGAAAGGAATTATACTGATCCAAAAAATACTTTGTAATTTAATTTTGAAATTCCATATATAGATTATGAGACATGTATAAGAAGTAATCCATAAACCATCTGGCAAAGAATATAGAAACCAATCTGGAAAGCTTTCGATGTGGGAAATACTGAATTTTCTGAAATCTGAACTTAAAAAATCTATATTTAACACTTCTAACCAATTAAAAATTTTTAACGAAGAAGATCTGAACAATATATAAATTGCAGTTCCAAAAACTAAAGATAACATACTTCCAAATAGAACTTTATTTTTCATTTAAGTAGTTAAGGAATTTTCAAATATATTGCTTATTTTAACTTTGAATTTACGGAAAACCATAATCCAAAGTAAGTTTAAAAAAAGCTTAATGTATATTTATTGTGAATTTTCTTAATTATTATGCCCCAAAGCGCAGGATACATAATTTATCCGTTTCTTCTAAATTAGCCTTAAAATAAGTGCAATGGAAAAACCCTTCACGCGCAAAGAATTTCTGCAAACTTCAGCGTTAGGAATTGCGGCTGTATTTTTTGGATCATCGTTTACGAGCTTATTGTCTTCAGACGAAAAACCATATTTCAATTTAAAACCAATTGGGAGATCGCTTGCTTTGGAAGGATATTACATTTGGTGCAGTTCTCCGATTTGGGGCGAAGATGGAAAGGTTCATCTTTTTTATTCCCGATGGAAAAAAGAAAAAGGAATGGGAGGTTGGCTCAACGGTTCTGAAATTTGTCGTGCAGAAGCAAATTCTCCATTTGATACATTTGAACATAAGCAAGTCATTCTTACGCCAAGAGGTGGAAGCTTTTGGGACGCAACGACTTGTCACAATCCTTTAATTAAGAAAGTCGGAAATCAATATTTGTTGTTTTTTATGGGAACTTCCAATGGAAAAACCAATACCAAAAGAATTGGTTTAGCAACTTCAAAAAGTCTTTATGGAGAATGGGAAAGACCAGATGAACCTTTATTGCTTCCCGGAAAAGAGGGTTCGTGGGACGACCATTGCACAACAAATCCTGCTTTTGTGAAAGGTAACGACGGAAAATACTGGTTATTTTATAAATCATGGAACACTCATGAATACGAAACTCAAAAAGGATCAATTCGTGGAAATAGAAAATATGGTTTAGCAAAATCAGATTCCCCGGAAGGGCCTTACATAAAAATATCCGAAAATCCTGTGATTGATTTTTCATCATTGCCGGATAATGCTCAATTGGAAGACGCTTTTGTCTGGAAACAAAAAGGGAAATATCATATGATTGCTCGTGATATGGGATTTTTTAATCATGAATTTGGGTTACATCTAACCACAAAAGACGGTATTCACTGGTCGAAACCTGAAGTCGCTTATCTTAATATGAAAAGTTATATCACCGAACCAACTCCTCCTAAGAATTTAAACAGATTCGGAAGGCTGGAAAGACCTATGCTTTTGTTGGATAAAGATGGAGAAACTCCGCGATTTTTATTTGGAGCAACGCAAGGAGGAGAATTTGAAACTTCTACAACTTATGTTTTTGAGATTTTAAATAAAAAATAATTTTTCTCTGGATAACTTTAACAAAGTTATTAAGCCGCGAACTTTTTGTAAGTTTGTGAAAATAATGCGGACTACAAATGGATTTTGAAGATTTTATCATTTCGCCCAGAAATTTCAAGACAGAAAGCTGGCAGATCGGGAATCATATCACAAAAAATATTAAAGAAGACAGTATTGTCCTGCTGTTCGTTTCCGACTACAGAGGAGCGAACGGTGATGCTGAGGTGCAGGATTTTACCGGGATCAGAAGAGAGTTTTATAAATTGTCACAACTTGACTTTGAGATTCCTGTTGTAGACCTGGGAGATCTGGTTTCCGGAAAAACGGTTCAGGATTCTCACTATATTTTACAGGAAGTCTTGTCGGCCTGTCATTATAAAAGAGCTATTCCGGTGATTATAGGAGGTTCCAACGATTTTGCCTTTTCCCTTTTTTCGGCGCTGAATTTTCACACTAAAAATATTAATTATACGCAGATTAGTAATATTATTTCCCTGAAACAGGGTGAGATGATTGACGAATATACTTTTTTAAGCAAAATATTCGGATCCAAGAATTTTTCCATTAAGAATTATCATCATTTAGGATATCAGAAACATCTGAATGAAGCAGACTCTGTAAGATTAATCAAGGAAGTGGAATTTGACATCGTTCGTCTTGCTGAAATGATGAACTCTACGGAAAAAACGGAGCCGTTTTTCAGAAAGGCAGATCTTGTGACGGTAAATTGTGATGCGATTGAAAGCTTTGGTGAACCTTTTTCCATGAACCCGCAAGTAAACGGACTGAACAGAAGGGAGGTCTGCGCCTATATGAAAGAAATAGGATTGAGTGAAAACCTTAAATCCGTAGGGATTTTTAATTATAATATTTATTCTGAAAATCAGCTCAATCATCAGCTTCTCGCACAAATGATCTGGTATCTGATCGAAGGAATTAATATTCAGAGATCTCACCCGAAAGAAAGGCATTACGAAATATTCTATGTGTTGATTGATGACCGACAGTACACTTTTAAGCGGGATACTTTCAGTAACCTCTGGTATTTCGGGGATGATGAGAATATAGAAAACTGCGTCCCCTGTTCCAGAAAAGATTTTGATGAAGCTAAAAAAGGCTGGCTAAACACACGACTGACGAAAAATTAATTCATGACACAAGTTCCCTCAAAAATTTCTATAATTATTCCTGTTTATAATGTAGAGCAATATCTTGCAAAATGTCTCGATTCTGTGATCCGTCAAACCTATCAGAATGTCGAAATTCTGGTGGTAAATGATGGGAGTACAGATAACTCTGCACAGATTATTACAGATTATGCGCGCAAATATCCCGATAAAATAAAATCTTTCAATAAAGAAAACGGCGGACTGAGTGATGCCAGAAATTTCGGTATCGACAGGGCGGCCGGCGATTATATAGGATTTGTAGACAGTGATGATTATATTACGCCCAACATGTATGAAGATATGGTTGGGCTGGCTGAAAAGCATAACGCAGAGATGGTGATCTGTAATATTCAGAAAGTAAATCAGAAAGGAAAGATTGTACAGAAGCTGACTCAGGTTCCCAATATGCCCGAAAAAATTGATCTTGAAAAGAATTTTTCTGTGTTTTCGGATATAAGTTATTTTGCCTGTAATAAATTATTCAGGAAGACGCTTTTTAATGAAAAAAGGTTTAAAAGAAATGTTCATTTTGAAGATATTCAGCTGATCCCGCAGCTTTTATTAATGTGTAAAACCATCGCTCAGACACAGAATTTCCATTATCAATATCTTGAAAGATCAGACTCCATTACAAAAACACATACCGAAAAGGGTCTTGATATTTTTAAAGCAATAGAAGACGTAAAGGAATTTTTCAATAAAACGACTTATGCAGATCGGAAAAAAGAGCTTGAAAACTTTCTGATTTTTGAAGGCATATACTCCTTTATTGCTTATCTCGCTTTTATAAAAGATGATGATGTTTTTTATAGAATGTCTGAAAATTTAGAACAATTCATACATAAAAGTGATATAAAACTGAAAAATATTTTGAATTATACTCGTTTTGGTAAGAATTATCTATTATCTTTGCCTTTGAAAAAAAGTATATTTTATCTTCTGTTTTTTGCCAGGCAGAAAAAACTGATAAGAAAATTAATGTAACACAAATGTTAGTACTGTTTCGGAAGTAAAAATAACACATATTTATTCCGAATTTCTTCATGAGAAGCAGTGCTTTAAATGAAAAAAAGATGAAAAATTTTGAATTGTTCCTAAACCAGACAGGTCTCCCTATATTTTGTATCAAGATAATACTGGGGTTTTTATTTTCTTTTTTAATCACATTTTTTTCCATACCTACCATTATCAAAATTTCCAGAAGGAAAAATCTGATGGATGAGCCGGGAATCAGAAGTTCTCATTTGCGGAAAATCGCTAATCTGGGAGGAATTGCTATTTTCTATTCGATAGGAATCTGCGCACCTATTTTTGCTTACGAACTTTTTGATCTTTATAAATTCCTGTTTGCTTCTCTGGTTATTCTGCTGTATGTAGGCGTGATGGATGATATCGTGGTGATGAGAGCCTACAAAAAACTCGTGGCACAGGTTGTTGTTTCTATACTTATTGTTATCGGTTCAGATATCAGGATAAGAAATCTTTTCGGTATTTTCGGAATCTATGAGATTGAATATTTCGTGAGTGTTATTTTTAGCATAATTACCTTTATTATTCTTATCAATGCTTTTAATCTTATCGACGGTATCGACGGACTTGCTGGAGGTTATTCTTTTATATGCAGCGCACTGTTTGGGATTAGTTATTACCGTTTGGGAGAGTATAATTATCCCCTTGTGATTTTGTCAGTGATTATCATTGGAGCCGTTCTGGCTTTTTTATATTATAATCTTTCCAATTATCGCACAAATAAAATTTTCATGGGAGACACCGGCTCCATGCTGCTGGGATTTCTGCTGGCATTTACCTCAATATGCTTTATCGATATTTTTATAGATAAAAAACTTCCCGATGTTCCCAGGTATCATCTTCAGTCTGCCCCTGTTGTAGCTGTTGCTATTCTCATTCTGCCGATTGTAGATACTCTGAATGTGATTATCGTAAGAATACTCAACAAACGATCTCCGTTTGATGCGGATAAAAATCATATACACCACAAGCTTTTAAAGCTCAACCTTACTCACAGAAGATCATCTTTCTATATTATTATGTATTATCTTTTTGTGGTAAGTGTAGCTTATTTTCTCAGACACATGAACGTCAATATTCTATTGCTCGTAATCTTATCTTTAGGCTTTTTAGGAGCTTATATTCCGGATTTTATTTATGTTTTTAAAAATATTAAAAACACTAAAGATTAAATCTCTACTTTTGCATTAATTTACAAATATGATGAAAAAATACAAGTATTTATTTTATTTAATGTTGCCCTTTGTGATGACATCCTGCATTACAACAAAAGATGTCAGATATATGCAACCCAACGAAAGCCTTGTCATCAATGAAGAAGGTCTTGTTCCATACAATATTCCTGTTTACAGGATTACCAGAAATGATATTTTAAATCTTAATATCGTTACCACTCCCAAAGGAGATGCTGCTCAGTTTTATTCTTCTCTGAATACTTCCGGATCTGCCGTGACCGCAGGAGCAGGTAATTCTTCGCCCGCATTAAGCCGCAGTAACGGAATCGGTGGAGGATCAGGGGCAGGAGGAAATGCTGTTTTTTATTTTAACGGATTGAAAGTAGATTCCAACGGAGATATTAATGTATTCGGTATAGGATATATTAAAGCTGAAGGGAGGACAATTGATGAGGTTGCTCAGGAAATACAGACCAAGGTTAATGAAAATTTTCAGGAAGGAAAATCTGAAGTAAGGCTGAATACCGACGGGATCACCTACTATCTGATAGGAGACGTAGAAACGACCGGACTTACCGGGGAAAAGGTAGCCCACAAAAATACCCTCAATATCTCCGAAGCGATTGCTATCAACGGAGGACTAAACAGGACTATTGATAAAAAAAATATTGTTATTCACAGAAAACTTCCTGAAGGAATTAAAATAGCGAAGATCGATCTCACGAGAGAAGATGTAATGAATTCACCTTACTATTACGTACAGAACGGAGACGAAATCTATCTGAATACAAGATCAAAAAGCCTGAATGGCTTAGGAAAAGATCCTATTCAGACACTTACAACAGGAGTCTCTGTTATTACGACAGCTTTATCAATTTATCTTCTTCTTAAAAATCTATAAAATCATGATCCCCGGAAAAGATACAACTACAGAGAAAACAAATTCTCAGAAGGAGAAATACGGTTCTTTCGCACTGTTTGATATTGAACATTTTTTAAGAAGAATCCTCAAAAACTGGTATTGGTTCGTAATAATGATTTTTATTGGATATTCAGTATCATGGATATACAGTAAATACTATGCGCAGAGTATTTACGCCTCTAATTTGTCGTTAAGCATTTCTAATGGTACAGCGAGCTATTTTACCCCGAGCCAGTCTGTCAACCTTATCTGGAATAATGGAGGAAATCAGGATGGTGTTTATTTGAAAAAGATGCTTTTATCAAGAACCCATAACGAATTTTTAGTGAAAGAGCTTGCCCTTTATGTGAATTATTCCACAAAAGGAGCAATAAAATCAACATATCTGGACAAAGATGATGTTCCCGTACTTATAGAAATAGATAAGAAGCATCTTCAGCAGGTTGATTATCCTTTTACTTTGGTTCCTAAAGGAAATGACAGGTATGAAGTGGTGCAGCCGGAAGACGGGCATACAATTAATCTGTACAGTTATGAAACGGAAGGTTTTTCAATGGTGGATCAATATGAAAGACCTGTCAATAAAATAATTTCGATAGGAGAGTGGTACACTTCCCCGAATTTTAGGTTCAGGCTGGTGAAAAATCCGATTGTTCCTAAAATCAGGCTCGAAAATATCATTGTTAGGCTAAATACGGTGAATAAATCAGTAAATGATATTGTTTCTACCATATCGGTCGACTTTGATAAAGAAATTAATACCATTATGATTATTACCAAAACAGGTTATAATCTCAACGGAACGGTTAATTTTCTTAATACATCAGTTAGTCAGCTACAGAAAAAAAGACAGGCTGACAAACTGATAGTAGACAAAAATACAGAGGCTTATCTTCAGGAAAGTTTAGACAAAATAAGAAAGAAATTGGATTCTAGTGCCAATGTTCTGAATGATATGAAAACGAATGAAAAGCTTTACGATATTAAAGACAGAGACGAAAAATCTCTCAACGAAATTAAAGATCTGGAGGCTAAAAAAGCAGACCTGGAAAGTAAAATCAGTTCATTAAATCAAATAAAACAATCACTTGCCACTCAGAATTTCGATAAGATGATAAGCACCAGTGCGGCAGGATTTCAGGATGGAGCCTTTACCGCATCAGTTTCAGAGTTAAAAGCTTTGTATCTGAAAAAGCGTGAAATGGCATTGATTTATACGCCAAACTCTGAACCGATGATTGAAATCAATAAATTGATTAATGAAGCCAGAATGAATTCCGGTGGAGTATTGACGAATTATTACGCTCAGTATTATAAAGACATTCAGAAGATCAATGAAAAAGTTTCGGAAGCCAATTCTGATCTTGATGCCTATCCGGAAAAACAGAGAAAATATCTGGATGCCGAAAGAGGATATAATATGATTGAGGCTACTTACAATAGTCTGCTTACCAGACAAAATGAAACCCAAATGAAAATGGCTGCCAATCAGTCGGATATTACGGTAATTGACCCTGCTAAAAATCTTGGGCAGGCAGCGATAGGTCCGAATGTGAAAGTAGTGAAAATAACGATTATGGGCGGCTTGCTTGTTATTCCTTTACTCTTCATCCTGATCGGCGAAGTACTTGATACAAAGATCAGAAACATTAAAGAATTGCTGAATGCTACTCGTATCCCGCTTCTCGGCGTAATAGGAAATAATAATAATGAAAATATGCTCACGGTTCTTGAGCAGCCGAAGTCTTCTGTTTCTGAGGCTTTTAGAGGGATACGTGCTAATATAAGATTTCTCTCTGGAGAGAATGACGGAAGCAAGATCATTCTTGTAACATCCTCCATCGGAGGAGAAGGAAAGACCTACGTTTCTATCAATCTCGCTTCTGTTCTGGGGCTGAGTGATAAAAAAACAATTCTTTTGGGGATGGATCTCAGAAAGCCAAAAATTTTCGGAGATTTCAGAATTGATAACAAATTCGGGATCTCAAATTACCTTACAGGAGAAGTGGAAATGGAGCAGATTATCAATAAGACGAGAATCCCGAATCTTGATGTTGCCACTTCGGGGCCAATTCCGCCAAATCCTTCCGAACTTTTAATGAGTGAAAGAAATATCAAATTTCTAGAAGATCTTAAAAAACTATATGATTTTATCATTATCGATTCTCCACCGGTAGGGCTGGTGGCAGATTCTTATGAATTGATGAAATATTCAGATGCCAATATTTACGTTGTGCGCCATGAGTACACAGAGAAATATATGCTGAAGATGATTACGGAAAAGTATCATAAAGGAGAAGCGGAAAATCTTGGAATAGTATATAATGATTATGTCAGTAAACAAGGCTACGGCTATGGTTATGGGTACGGTTACGGCTATGGATATGGCTATTTTGATGAGGATAAAAATTATAAAGAACCGTTGCTAATAAGAATTAGAAATAAAGTACGGGAAATATTCAATAAAAAATAATACTTTTAAGCCCTCATTTAATGGGGGTTTATTATGTGATAATTCTGTTGATTCTATTAAAAAAAGAATAATTTGACGAGTTTATCGTTTACTTTATAACAAATTATGTTTTTTTGTTTATTTTTAACTAAACATTAAGATTATCATTAATATAAAAAAGTTTTATATTTGCAAAAATTAAATTTTAAAATAACCATAAATCCATATTCTTTTATGAATAGAAAATTATTATTTAGCTTCCTTGCCGCTCTAGGAACTGTGGTAAGTGTTAAAGCTCAAAGAAACGAACTTGGAGTTCGTCTAGGTATGAGTAACCTAGTTGGGGATATAGGGAGAACGAATTATATTTTACAAAAGCCATTGGATTTAAGTAAAGCTTCGGATTGGGGAGTTCCGTTTTATGGTGGTATTTTATATAGATTTAATTTTAACCCCCATCAGACTGTAAGATTGGATCTCGGATACAATCAGATACAGTTCAGTGATAAAGTGGCAAAAGAGGAATACAGAAAGAATAGAAATTCCTTCGGAAAAAATAATGTGTATGAAGCAAGTCTTGTTTTTGAATATAATTTCTTCCCAGTGAATAACGAGCAGAAAAGTATGGTAAGTCCATATATTTTCGGAGGGGTTGGTGCTTTGATGTTTGATGCGCCGAAGGCTACCTTCATTAATGATTTCAAAAGAGATGCTGATGGTGTGGCACTGGCTCCGACCAACGAGCTGGACTTTACAACAACACCAGTGTACTCCACAGGAACAAAAACTACAATGAACATCCCTTTTGGAGTAGGTTTGAAGTATAAATTTAATTATAACTGGGCAATTTTTGCAGAAGCAACCTTCAGATATACCCTTACAGATCAGTTGGATTACAGCAAGGTTCTTAGCAAAGATGTGGTATCTACTTATAATGCAGATATCTTAAGTCCGGTTACAGGAGGTTCTCTACTTCAGACAGATGCATACTACATTGTGTCGAAAGAAAGAGAAGCTGTTTTGTTGGGACAAAGAAATATTGGAGATGGTAAGTCTAAAGACTGGATGAATACAATAAGTCTCGGTTTGACTTATTCGTTCGGAAGACCTCCATGTTATTGTGATTAATATGTCGTTGATAAAAGATAAAATAGATCCTGATAATTTACCAAAACATGTTGCGGTTATCATGGACGGTAATGGGAGATGGGCAAAATCGCGTGGCGAAGAAAGAACTTTCGGTCACAGGAATGCTATTAATGCAGTAAGAAATGCTATTAATGCATGCAATGAGACAGGTATTCCGTACCTCACGCTCTATACCTTTTCTTCCGAAAACTGGAATCGCCCTGCAGAAGAAGTAAATACCTTAATGAATTTACTTGTTGAGACTTTATTGCTGGAAGCAGAAGAGATATTCAGTAAGGGGTTAAGAATGCACGTGATTGGTGATCTGAGTAAATTGCCGCCACTCGTAAGAGATCAGCTTAATAGTGTGATTGAGCTTACAAAAGAAAATACAAAAGGTAATTTGGTACTGGCCATAAGCTATGGCTCACAAAACGAAATACTGAATGCTGTAAAAAATATAAGTACAGATGTGAAAGAAGGGAAGATAAATGCAGAGGATATTGATGAAAAATTATTCGAAAATTATCTTTATACTAAAAATTTCCCGCCAGTTGACCTTTTGATAAGAACTAGCGGTGAGATCAGAATCAGTAATTTCCTCCTTTGGCAGATCGCCTATGCAGAACTGCAGTTTTTAGATGTTCTGTGGCCGGACTTTACAAAAGATATTTTCTTTCAATGTATCGTTGATTATCAAAACAAAGAAAGAAGATTCGGAAAGACCGGTGAACAAGTAAAAATCCAGTAAAATTTAAGAAAAGAAAGACTACGATAAAATGAAGTTTAGACTATTACCCATCATTATGTTTGTTGCTTCAGCACATTTTTATGGACAGGTAACGCCACAGGACAGCACAAAAGTGAGCAATTCTGTACAGACAGAAAACCAGGCAGGAACATACACACTGAAAGACATCGTTGTAGATGGGGTTAAAAAATATACTCCCGCTCAGATTCTGAGATTTACAGGATTAGCGAAAGGTGAAACAGTAGACATTCCCGGGCAGAAAATCAGTAACGCCGTAAAAAAACTTTGGGATACTCAGTCTTTTTCTGAGGTAGAAGTTTATGTTCAAAGTATTGAGGGCGAAACAATCATCCTTAAATTCTACTTACAGGATCTGAAAGACCTTGGTGAAGTTAAATTTACAGGGAAAGGTATAGGAAAATCCAAAAACGAAAAAATGGCTAAAGATAACAATCTGAAGCCGGGAACTAAAATTACGCAGAACTTAATTGCAAGTCTTAAAACGAATGTTCCTAAAGATTTTGTTAAAAAAGGTTTTGCCGATGCTAAAATCACCATTCAGGAGAAAGTAAATGCAGGTGACCCAAATCTTGTAGACTGGACCATCAATGTTGATAAAGGAAAAAGGATCAAGATCGATCATATCGAATTTGAAGGAAATAAGGCTGTTACTGACAGAAAGCTTAGAAAAAAAGCATTCAAAGAAACAAAGCAGAAAAGGTTTGGAATCGGTGGTATTTTGAAATCTTCAAAATTCATTGAAGACAAATATCAGGAAGACAAACAGAATTTAATCAGCTACTACAATTCTTTGGGATACAGAGATGCAAAGATTATTTCAGATTCTGTATGGAGAAACAAAAGAAATAACTATGAGATCAATGTAAAGCTTAATGAAGGAAAGCAGTATTATATCGGAGATATTACGTTCACCGGAAATACAGTGTATCCTACAGATTACTTGCAAAGACTTTTAGGATATAAAAAAGGAGACATCTACGATGCAGTAGGTTTCAACAAAAAAGTAGGTGAAGATGGTGGTAAAGAAGACGATTCTGATATCAAATCTGTTTACATGAACAATGGTTACCTTTTCTCAAATGTAACCCCTGTTGAAAAATCGGTGGACGGAGATAGGATAAATCTGGAAATCCGGATCAATGAAGGTGAAAAAGCAACCTGGAACAGAGTGACATGGGAAGGGAATACAACAACGCATGACCATGTAATTTTAAGAGCTTTAAGAACAAAGCCAGGAAATCTTTTTGCCAAAAGTGATATTAAAAGAACATATTTTGATTTGGCCGGAATGCAATTCTTTGATCCTCAGCAGGTAGGACAGGATATTCAGCCAAATCAGCAGGATAATACGGTAGATATCAAATGGAAGCTGGTTGAAAAAGGATCATCACAGGTTCAGTTGCAGGCAGGTTACGGAGGTAACAGCTTTATCGGAACTTTAGGATTGACGTTCAATAATTTCTCTTTGAAGAACTTCCTTAAATTTAAAGATTTTAAACCTGTACCACAAGGTGATGGTCAGACATTATCGCTTCAGGCACAGGCAGGACAATATTTCCAGAATTACGGAATTTCATTCACTGAACCTTGGTTATTCGGAACAAGAGCTACGGCACTTTCTGTGAGTCTCAATAACTCAAGAGTAAAATACTCTGATGTTTACGGAAATGCTCAGAAATTAAATATTTTCTCAGCTTCAGTGGGGTTAAACAGATTGCTGAGATGGCCGGATGATTATTTCTCATTGTACACAGGACTTCAGTTCCAGAAATACGATTTCAAAAACTATCCTTTCGATTTCGGAGGAGTTACAGAAAATTATGGTACGGCAAACAACTTTAGTATAAATTTAGGATTGAGCAGAAACTCCGCGGGAATTGACCCGATTTTCCCGACAGTAGGTTCAAACCTTGATTTTTCAGTAAAATTCACTCCGCCATATTCATTGTTCAGTAATAAAGATTATTCTACAATGAGTCCTACGGAAAAATATAAGTGGATGGAATTCTACAAAGTAAAGTTCAAAGCCGATGTCTACAACGAAATCGTTGGAAAACTTGTGCTAAGATCTTCTGCGGAAATGGGTTTCATGGACGGGTACAACAAAGAGCTTGGTGCTCCGCCATTTGAAAGATTTTATGTAGGAGGAACAGGGCTTTTCGGAGGGCGTTATGATGGTAGAGAGCTGATTCCATTAAGAGGTTATGAAAATGCTTCTACCTATGGAGGAACTTCTGAAGATATTACCCCAACAGGTGGAGGTACTATTTATAACAGATTTACGTTAGAATTAAGATACCCGATTTCATTGAACCAAACCGCAAAAATTTATGCGCTCACGTTCGCTGAAGGAGGTAATGTTTGGAATTCGTGGGGAAGTTACAATCCGTTCCAGCTGAAAAGATCCGTTGGTGTAGGTGTAAGAGTATATATGGGAGCATTCGGATTGATCGGGTTCGATTTCGCTTACGGATTTGATAAACCTATTGGCTCTTCAGACCCTTCCGGATGGAAGACACACTTCCTGATGAACCAATCTTTATAATTCATTATATGAAAAATTTTAGAATTGTTTTCACGTTCATATTATTTTTGCTTTTCGGTTTCAGCAATGCACAGAAAGTGGGTGTTGTCGATACAGAATATATCTTAAATAAAATGCCTCAGTACAAAGAGGCAGAGGCAAGGCTGAATGCGCAGATTGACACTTGGCAGTCAGAACTTCAGAACCTGCAGTCCGAATATGAACGAAAAAGGTCTGCCTTTGAAAACGAAAAAGTACTTTTAATTGGAGACCAGCTGAAGCTCAGAGAAAAAGAAGTAATGGATCTGGAAAAAAATATTAAAACTACTACAAGTTTACGTTTTGGAGCTACCGGTGAAATAAAAAAACTGAGAACAAATCTTGTTCAGCCTTTTCAGGATCAGATCTGGGGAGCAATTAAAACAATGGCGGAAAAAAACGGAATAGGCATTGTACTTGATAAAACAAGTAATAATGTACTCTTTCTTCAGAAACGATTCGATTACTCAGATAAAGTATTGGATATTTTATTAAAAGATACTGATAAAAAAGAAAAAACTAAAACCAGAAAATAAAAGTTTAACTTTTATTAAATTTACAGATCTAAAAAACAAATTAAATTATTTATTTACCAATTATGAAAAAATTAAGTGTATTATTTGCAGCGGTAATGATGGTTGTATCGGTAGGTATGGCAAAAGCTCAAAAAATTGCAACTTTAGACGTTATAGGTGTTCTTAATGCAATGCCTGAAAAGAAAAAAGCAGATACCGATCTAAAAGCTTTCTTAGATGCAAAACAAGCAGAAATCAAGAAAAAAGCAGATGCAGGACAAGCGAAGTTAAAGCAATATACAGAAGAAGCTCCTAAAAAAACAGCAGAAGAAAACAAAGCCAGAGAAGCTGAATTAGGAAAAATGCAGGAAGAAATCCAGCAGATGAACGAAAAAGCTCAGAAAGATTTTGCTGCTAAGCAGGAAGCTGCATACGAACCTATTGAGAAAAAGCTAAACGATGCTGTTTCTAAAGTTGCCAAAGCAAACGGATATGAGTATGTGATGGATGCAAATTCTTCTGCGTTCTTATTCAGATCAGGACCGGATGCTACTCCAGCAGTAAAAAAAGAATTAGGTATTCAGTAATTTTTTAGAAATAAAAAAACATTTATAAAATAACCATCTCTCATCGGGGTGGTTTTTTTATTTTTGCACCATGGAAAAAGAAGTATCAACCACGGTAAAGGTGCGGTTTAGTGATTGTGATCCGATTGGTCATTTGAATAATGTGAAATATCTGGATTATATGTTCAATGCCAGAGAAGATCACGTAGAAACATTTTATGGTTTTACGTATGAAGAATACACCAAACAGACCGGCTGTACTTGGATTGCGATTCAGAATGAGATAGCGTATATGAAAGAGGTGAGATACAACACTTCAGTAGTTATAAGTAGCAAAACTATAGATGTTCAGGATAGAACGGCAAAGGTGGAAATTCTTATGAAAAGCTTAGATGAAGAAATTGTTCATGCCGTATTGTGGGTCACCGTTATTTACTTTAATATTAAAACAAGAAAATCAGAAGTGCATCCGGAAGACATTAAAGAAACTTTCAACAAATTCTATGTAGATTTGGAGCAGAAAGATTTTCAGTCAAGAGTGAAATTTTTAAGATCACAGAACGCAAAAAAATCATAATGAAAAAAATATTAGTAATAGGAGGTAACGGACAACTTGGAAACTGTATCAGAAAAATAGCTCCCGACTTTGAATTGGATTACGAGTTTATTTTTACAGATTCTAAAATGCTTGATATTACAGACGAAGATCAGGTAAATACTTATTTTTACGATAACAAACCAGATTTTTGCATTAATGCGTCAGCATTTACAGCGGTAGATCTTGCGGAAACTGAGAAAGATAAAGCTTTTGCTGTTAATGCATATGGTGTGGCACATCTCGCGGAAGCTTGCAGAGAGCACAATGCTGTATTGATTCATGTATCTACAGATTATGTATTTGATGGGGAAACCAGTCTCTGCTATTCCGAAGACGATTTTACAAATCCGATCGGGGTGTATGGAGAATCGAAATTAAAAGGAGAAGAATTAGCTTTAGATTCAAATCCTAAAACAGTAATTCTCAGAACCTCCTGGCTGTATTCAGAATTCAACAAAAATTTTGTTAAAACCATGCTTAATCTCTTTTCACAAAAAGAAGAATTGGGAATTGTGGCCGATCAGTTTGGGCAGCCTACCAATGCCAATGATCTTGCAGCAGCCATCATGGAGATTATTAAAGCACCTCAGAAAAATTTTGGAATTTTTCATTTCTCAAACTATCCGGAAACTACGTGGTTTGAATTTGCTAAAAAAATAGCTGAGCTTTCAAAATCAAAAGTTAAATTGAATCCATTAACCACCGAGCAATATCCGACTCCGGCGAAAAGACCTAAGCGCAGTACAATGTGTCTCGATAAAATTGAGGAAGACTATAAAATAGAACCAAAGCATTGGGAAAACAGCCTGGAGGAATGTTTAGATATTCTTCAAAATAATATATAAATAATGAAAAAAATACTTATTGCAGCTTTTGTTTTCACGATACAATTTTTTATTGCACAAAATGTATATCTTACAAAAGTTGAAAAAACACATGAAAACAAAGACAAATTTCTGTATAAAATCAGTGAAGAAATAAAAAACGCTGAATATTTAGGTGAAATTGAAGTCCAGGGATTTTCCAAATACGACGCAGATATTTTTTCGTTAATATATAAGAAGGCAAAAGAAATAGGAGCCAATACATTTTCGTTAAAACCTTTCGAGGCTGTCGACGGCTCGCCGCAAAATTTTAATCCGTCAAACTACAGACTTGCTTTATATTATCTTCCGAAAGAAAAATTACAAAATCAGACTGGACATTTGTATTTGTTTGCTTCTTCCGGAAAAAATCAGAAGATTGCTGTAAACAAAGTTGATTATGTAATTTCGCCAAGATCTTACCTTGTTATAAAAACAACTCCTGAAGAAGTGTACACGATCTCCACAAAAAAACTTTTGGGCTCGGCCATTAAAATTCAGCCAAAGGAAAATAGTTCAAATCAATATTTTCAGATTTCAGCTACAAAAATCAAAGCCGATGAAACCGGAAAAGGTGGTTTAAATTTAAAAAGTGGAGACATCATTGGCCTGGAAAAATCCTACGCAGAATTTCTTAGTGTCATTTACAATAAACAAAAAGCAGAGTGAAAACTTTGCTTTTTCTGTTTAAGAAATTATCAAATTTTTCTTGTAGCTTTTTCCGGCTCTTTGCTTATACTCCTCGCGCCAAGCTTTCCCGTCTTGCTTCCGCTCGCTCTCCCGCTGCTGGCTAAGGCTTTCTTTCCATGCTGTGGGGTACCGCTACGATCCGGGCTAGGGTTTTTTGGTGTTTACTTTCGAGGATCATCTTTCAAAACAGATAGTGAGTTCTTAAAACATTTGATCTAAAAATCTTTCTTTTAGAACAAAAAGAAAAAAATAAAATCAGAATCTGCGTTCTCTGCACAATCAGCGAGAGAGTATAATATTTAAAGTTCATAAAAGAATAAAAATCGAAGCTTTTTTAAGCTATTGTGACCTTTTCATTTGTAGTTATAAACTTTAAACAAAAGTCTAAACGAGCTCCTGAAACACCAATATCCTCCGAGACTCCTCACTTTGAGCTTTAAAACCAAACATTAGTTTAAAATTATTGTATTTAATTTTCAGGAAGTTAAGATTAAATGTGAACGAAATGTAAATTTTCCCTTCAATAAATTAGGATTGTAATGTAATAAGTTTCTATTTTTGCCGCACTGAAAACGAGAGATAGTAGGTAGCGCAGAAGAGCTTTTAGATAAGCAAAAAAAGAATCTCATGTTTATTAAGGTTAAAATAACCAAAGTAAA
>NZ_FNDW01000004.1 GCF_900099685.1 Chryseobacterium taeanense
GGGTCGTGGGAGATGACCACGTTGATAGGCTACAGGTGTAAAGGCAGTAATGTCATAGCCGAGTAGTACTAATTACCCGTAGATTTATAGCCTATTTGCTATAAGTGATAAATGATGATTGATTCTTATCAATTATCGATCATCACTCATCAATTATACCTCAGGCCTTATAAGTGCGACACTGGTTTTGCCTTTGTGATGAAATTTACCGATAAAAAGCAGTAAGCTTTACGCTGTAAGCCTTAAGCTTATAGCCTACTGCCTACAGCTATATACAGCCTTTAGGGTGGTTTTAGCGGTGGGGCTCACCTGTTCCCATTCCGAACACAGAAGTTAAGCCCACCAGCGCCGATGGTACTGCTAACGCGGGAGAGTAGGTCGCCGCCAGTTTTTTTAAAAACCTCATACAATTTGTGTGAGGTTTTTTTATGCATATACCCCAAAGAAAAGTAGTATTTTTAATACATACTAAAAGCCGTACTTTTGCCTACAGCGCGCCTACTGTTTATACTTCAGCCTATCCCCTAGCCTCGATAGTAGCGGTTACCCCACAGCAGGGAATGAAAGAAAGGCTTTCGCCCTGGAAAAGCCCTGGCGCGAGGAGTATGAGCGGATAGCGAGAGGAAGCTCCTGAAAAATTATAGATATACTGCTAATTAAAATGAATGAAGGTATAGTAAAATAATTATGACTAATGGATCTTTCTAATCTGATTTATAATCATTTTGTTTAAGGTAAATTCTAATATGTAATAATTTTATGACTTTTTTTATGGCTTTAAATTCCGTAATTTTGTTATATGAATCTTTCTTTAGAATTACAGTTGAAAACTTTACCATCCGAACCTGGCGTTTATCGTTATTATGATAAAAAAGATCAGCTGCTGTATGTGGGAAAAGCAAAAAATCTAAAGAAAAGAGTTCTTTCTTATTTTAATAAGAATCTTTCGGGATATAGAACCCGGATAATGGTCGGAAAAATCCACCGGCTGGAAACTACTATTGTTAACAGCGAGTATGATGCTCTTTTGCTGGAAAATAATCTGATCAAGGAACATCAGCCGTTCTATAATGTCATGCTTAAAGATGACAAAACATATCCATGGATTTGTATAAAAAATGAGGATTTTCCGAGAATATTTTTAACCAGGACTAAAATCAAGGATGGATCTGAATATTATGGACCTTATGCAAAAGTGCGCCCTGCGAAGATTTTACTTGATACGATCAAGCATATTTACAAACTAAGAACCTGTAACCTGAATCTGGCTCCGGTAAAAATTGAAGAAGGAAAATATAAGGTCTGTCTGGAATATCACATCAAAAACTGTGAAGGCCCTTGTGAAGCGTTAGAAAGCAAGGAAGATTATGACGAGAAGATTGATGCTATACGTGGAATTATCAAGGGAGATTTCCGGAAAGCAAAAGATTATCTGACTAATCAGATGATGAAGTATGCCACAAACCTGCAATTTGAAAATGCACAGATTGTAAAAGAAAGACTGGATGCGCTCGAAGATTATCAGTCAAAAAATACGGTGGTAAATCCAAGTATTGATGATGTCGATGTTTTCGGAATGACGAGCGATGAAAGCGCCGCTTATGTCAACTTTTTTAAGATCAGAAACGGAAATATTATTCAGAGCTTTACTACTGAGATTAAAAAAGTCCTTGAAGAAACAGATGAAGAAATCATGGAGGAGGCTTTAATTGAGATTCGTAGAAAGTTTGATTCTAATTCAAATGAAGTTTTATTACCTTTCCATTTGTCTGTAGAGATTCCGAATGTAAAACTTATCGTTCCCAAAGTGGGTGATAAAAAACGAATCGTTGAACTTTCTGAGAAGAATGCAAAAGAGTACCGTCTTGAAAAATTGAAGCAGGTACAGATTGTTGACCCGGAAAGACATACCAATCGTATTATGGCGGAAATGCAGAAATTGCTTAGAATGCCCGTGGAGCCGCGGCATATCGAAGGATTTGACAATTCTAATATTCAGGGAACAAATCCCGTTTCTGCGTGTGTTGTTTTCAAAGACGGAAAACCCAGTAAGGCTGATTACAGGATTTTTCATCCAAAAACTGTAGAAGGCGCAAATGATTTTGCCACGATGGAAGAAGTGATCTACCGACGGTACAAAAGAATGCTCGATGAGGGCGAAAATTTACCACAATTGATCTTGATAGATGGAGGCAAAGGACAACTTTCTTCAGCTGTAAAAAGTTTACGTTTGCTGGGATTATACGGGAAGATTACAATCGTGGGAATTGCCAAGAGGCTGGAAGAAATTTTCTTTCCTGAAGATTCTATTCCTTTATATCTTGATAAAAAATCTGAAACACTGAAAATTCTCCAAAGGGTTCGTGATGAAGCACATAGGTTTGGAGTAAAACATCACAGGACGAGAAGAAAAAATTCAACCATAAAATCTGAACTGGAAGAAATTCCCGGCGTGGGCGGAAAAACAATCGAACTGCTTTTATCTAAATTAAAATCTGTGAAAAGGATTAAAGAATCGAATCTGGAGATTTTGGAGGAAATAGTTGGAAAAAGTAAAGCGAAAGTTATCTATGGTTTTTTTCATGATGAATAAAAAAATGTTGGAAATATTTTTCCAACATTTTTTTATTTTGATTATTTCTTTACTAATATCTCTTTAGTGTATTCTCCGTTCGGCTGTGGGATTTCTATTACTATATTTCCGTTCTCATAATATCCCAAAGTAGATTCTCCGTTTTGTAGTTTCACTCTGAATACATCGCTTTTTGTTGTTGTTTTAAAAGTAGCGAATGGTGAAGATCTGTTTGAATTTATCAGGATGAACTGAGTATTATCAATCTGAACTTTCTGAAGATCGATTTTACCATTGCTAAATCGAACGGCAGAATTATCAACTGGTACTGAAGTTCTATTATTATCTAAAGGTTGTGCCGTAACCTCTGTCTCCTGAACATTTGCTTGAGCAATAACAGGTTGGGTTATCGGATTAGCCGGAGAAAGTGAAACGAATGTCTGTTTGAGAGCATCCTGATAACCTTCTTTAAAATCCTTGATACTAGAAGCGCCTTTCGTTGAAGATATAACTTTGTCATTACAGTCTTTGAACTGGAGCAATACTTTATTTCTCAAGAAACCACTGTCATTTAATACGTTAGCTATTAAAACGTTACACGGATTGGTTCTCGCTTCTGCTGGCCACTGTAATTTGTCGGAAGGAATTACAGTATAATTTTTACTTCTTAAAGTTTTTGTCAGCAAATCAGCTAATCCGAAATCTTCCTTAAAAGTCTCGAACTTCGCGGGAAGTGAAATATATTTATAATCTGAGACTTTTTGCCCAAAAGCTAAAACTGAACAGACTGTTAATATAACAAGTGTAATTTTTTTCATTTTAATTTAAATTAATCATTTCTAAATTGTCCCATATCCAGTTTCAGAGAGAAGAAATTTGAATAGAAATTTGATCCGCCGATTCCTGAATTGGTAATTGCGTAATCTAATGTAAGACCTCTATATTTGATGCCGATCCCTGCACTTGGCTGGAAGGAAACTTTTCTGCGAAGATCTTCAATATCTGTAATCGACTGGAATCTGTTGACACCCAGTCTCACAAAAATCATCTTCTGATAGCCTAATTCCGCTCCGGCATAAGGTGTTAAACTTGCAAAATCGGTAGAAACCAGAGCTGCTGTCTTAGCAAAATCTACGTTGATTCCGGCTTCAGGCAATACATATACGCTGCTATTAATCTCAAACAATTTACTCGCGCCTACATTTAATTTAGGCATTGTAAGCTCCATTTTATCCTTTGGTGCAGGGTTGAATTCTTCGCCGTTTACAATTGTTGAAAGCTCTTTCTGATTGACACTCCAGAAGTTCACGGTTGTTGTTGCATCTCTCAGCATACCTCCTAATTTCCAGCCGTTGTCCATTTTATAAATAGCACCGACATCAAAACCGAAACCATATCCATTAGCAAATTTCCCGACATTTCTGTAAACAATTTTGGCGTTTACGCCGACATCCAGTTTAGTATTTCCTCCTGGATTGAAAGCATAAGAAAGGATCGCTGCATAATCCGACTGTGAAAATTTTGTGATTTTATCGTAATCAATATTTCCTTCCGTATCGATTAATTGGGTAGTATTTAAAATATTATCAACGCCCAATCTCACCACAGATACTCCAAAAACACCAGTTTCTAATACTTTAGCGTAAGCCAGATAATCATACTTGGCGATGGATTCAAAATATTCTGCGTGCATTGCTGCGCCCTGCCAGTCTCTTTCGATGGCCATAAGGCCTGCCGGATTCCACATCGGGGAATAGACATCATCCTGGTTGGAAACTACGGCTCCTCCCATTGCTAAACCTCTTGCTCCCGCTCCGATGTTCAAAAATTCATTGGAATATTTCCTGATGATCTGAGATTGAGATATTCCGAAAATCAGGCAAAATACAAGTAAAAAATATTTTTTCATCATATAAATTGATGCTTAATTTAAAGTTTTTTGTTTCTTAGCTTTTATTAATCCGTTGGCAATGATTGCCAGTATCATAACTCCTGAAGCCACATAAAAAACAGGACTCATATGTTCTGATTCTCCAAAGATAAAAAAAGCTAGTATAATTCCGTAAACCGGTTCTAAATTAACTGTTAAAATTAGTGTAAAAGGCGAAATATATTTCATGAGATTCACCGATTCCAACATCGGAAAAGCTGTGAAAACACTTGCTAACAAGCATATTAACGCAATATCACGGTAACTTATTTCATTTAAGTGAAAAAATTGTCCTGTAAACATATAAATCACCATAATTATAAACCATCCGGAGAATATTTCATAAAAAATAATGTTTCCTGAACTGGTCTTTCCAAACATTTTACCATTGAAAACAGAAAAGATGGTTCCGAAAACGGCACAGAGAACACCATAGAAAATTCCTTCTTTATATTGAAACTCGGTTTTAAATATCAATAAAATACAGGCAACAATGACTATGCCCATAACTACTTCCGAAATATCAATCTTTCTTTTAAAAATCAAAGGTTCCAGAATTGAAGCAAATAATGTCGATAATGAAAGACAGCTCAGCGCAATCGAAACATTTGATATTTTAATGGAATGAAAGAAGCAATACCAATGTAGGGCCATGGAAAATCCAATTGCGGCTAACTGAAAAAATACCTTCTTTGAAACTTTAATACTGTCTTTTTTGAAAATACGGATGTACACAAAAAGACAGATCGCCGCAAATAACATTCGGTAAAAAACGAGAATCTCTGCGTTTGCATGAATCAGTTTTCCCAAAATTGCCGTAAATCCCCATAAAAACACAATCAAATGCAATCTGAAAAGAGCCAATTTATGCATATCCTATCTTCTTAAAATATTTTTGCAAATTTACAAATAGGTTTTACAAATCGGATAATAATTTTGTAGTAAAGCAATTGTTTTTTTGAGAAATTTTATTTGTCAGTGAATTATTTATTATATAAACAAAAACCCTGAAAATTTATTCAACTTTCAGGGCCTTCAAATAATAAACTATTAAAAAAATAAACTAGGAACTTAGAGTAAATATAAGATTTCACTCTCATTTACTCTATTGTAAAGTTAGCAAATTACGAACCATAAAAAATATTTATTTTGTTAAATATTTCATAAATTTCTGAAAACCAATTTATTAAACAAATGTTTATATCAATTTCCATTCCATTCAAAAATAGTATCTTTAAACGGAAAAAATTGAAATTTTTATGGACATTGAATTCAACAAAAGAGAAGATCAGAACAGATTAAAATTATCCGAAATCAATCGACTGTTTTCAGAAATCAAAAAAGGGGGTGGTGAAAAAAGACTTCAAAAACTTCGTGATGAAGGAAAAATGACGGCAAGGGAAAGAATTGAATATCTTCTTGACAAGGATTCAGATTCCATAGAAATCGGTGGCTTTGCAGGCTACGAAATGTATGAAGAACATGGTGGCTGCCCAAGCGGTGGTGTTATAGTGGTTATGGGATATGTTTCAGGAAGGCAGTGTATTGTTGTTGCCAATGACGCCTCCGTAAAAGCAGGTGCGTGGTTTCCGATTACCGGAAAGAAAAATCTCAGAGCGCAGGAAATTGCCATGGAAAACAGGCTTCCGATTATATATCTTGTAGATTCTGCAGGTGTTTATTTACCAATGCAGGATGAAATTTTTCCAGACAAAGAGATGTTCGGGAGAATTTTCAGAAATAATGCTAAAATGAGTGCCGCAGGAATTATTCAGATTTCTGCTGTGATGGGAAGTTGTGTTGCCGGAGGAGCTTATCTTCCGATCATGAGCGATGAAGCAATGATCGTTGAAGGGACGGGGTCTATTTTTCTCGCAGGAAGTTATCTTGTGAAAGCTGCTATTGGAGAAACTATTGATAACGAAACGCTGGGCGGAGCAACCACCCACTGTTCGATTTCCGGGGTAACGGATTATAAAGCTAAGGATGATAAAGATGCGTTAAACAGGATCAAAAACATTATGAAGTCGCTTGGAAGTACTGAAAAAGCGGGCTTCGACAGAATAGAAAGTACCCAACCTAAAGAAAAACCTGAGAATATTTTTGGAATCATGCCGGTTTCCAGGACAGAACAGTATGATACGTATGATATCATCAAATGTCTGGTTGATAATTCTGAATATGAAGAATATAAGCCTGATTATGGAAAAAGTATTATCTGTGCTACCGCAAGAATCGACGGCTGGTCTATCGGAATTGTTGCCAACCAAAGAAAACTGGTAAAAAACGGGAAAGGTGAAATGCAGTTTGGAGGGGTAATTTATTCTGATTCTGCGGATAAAGCGACAAGATTTATTGCCAACTGTAATCAGAGAAAAATTCCTTTGGTTTTCTTGCAGGATGTTACCGGTTTTATGGTGGGTTCAAAATCTGAACATGGCGGAATCATTAAAGACGGGGCAAAAATGGTGAATGCCGTTTCCAACTCTGTGGTTCCAAAATTCACAATCATTACCGGAAATTCCTACGGTGCTGGAAATTATGCGATGTGCGGAAAGGCTTATGATCCACGTCTGATTGTTTCGTGGCCATGGGCGGATCTTGCGGTAATGGGGGGTGCGCAGGCGGCAAAAGTACTTGCCCAGATTCAGGAATCCACATTAAAGAAACAAGGAAAAGAAATTTCCGAGGAAGAACACAATCAAATTTTAAATACGATTACAAAAAAATACCAAAAGCAAACGGAAGCGACTTATGCGGCTGCAAGACTTTGGACAGATGCCATCATTAATCCGGTAGATACCAGAAAATGGATTTCTATGGGAATTGAAGCTGCAAATCATTCTCCTATTACTGAGAAATTTAATTTGGGAGTTATTCAGGTTTGATGAGGAATCGGTTATAGCTAATAAAAAAGATGTGGAGTTGGTTTCCACATCTTTTTTTATGTTTTGAATTTTACTTTGAAAATTACTCTTTATTTTACTATTGTTATAATGGTCTAAATTTACTAAATTCTTTGAATATTAAATTAATGACTAAAACCCTAGCCCTGATTGCAGCAATTGTTTGAGCTATTTTCGGTTTTTTGGTTCCGGCGGCGAAGCCGCCGGAACCAAAAAACCGAAAATAGCGAGTGCGGAAAGCAGGAAAAGCTTCAAATAAAATTACGAGAAGAAAATTCCTGTCCTGAACCTTTCTTTATTCAATTTTTTGTTCACGGCAAGTCCCCAAAGGATAAATTCTTTCAAAAACAACATATCTTCCGGCTTTGTATCCGGCTGGTATTTTCCTATCAATTCATCGAGTGAATTGATTTTATTTAAACTTCTAGCATACATTTCATCTGTAGATTCATCAGTAATTTCCAGGAAGCCGTCATCCTCTAAAAACCAGTCAGTAATCTTGCTAAACGGACCATCCACATTCTTTTTTTCAAGTTTTTCAACTTTCGGAAAATGAACAGTAAATAAAGTTCTGATTGCATTATCAATTAAAAGCTGGGCAACAGTTTCTGCGCCTTCCTGTTCACCTTCATAGACTAGTTCAACCTTTCCGGTAATCGCAGGAATAACTCCGGCAAAATCACTTAATCGGACAGAAGTTTTTTCATCACCCGTTAACAGCGATCTGCGTTCTGCGGTACTCAGTAAATTTTCGAAAGCAGTAATGCTCATACGCGCGCTCACCCCGCTTTTAGAATCTACATACTCACTTTCACGGGCTTCAAAACCGATCTGCTCGAGAAGGTCTTTTGCCAGTGCAGGAACATATACTCCGTTTTTCTGACGGCTATCTAAACTGGATTCATAATTGGTAATTTCTTTTGCAATATGAATATTTTCAGGATAGTGGGTTAAAATTTGTGATCCGATTCTATCTTTTAAAGGAGTTACAATACTTCCTCTATTGGTATAATCTTCTGGATTTGCAGTGAATACAAACTGAATATCCAACGGCATTCTCACTTTGAATCCACGAATCTGAACATCTCCTTCCTGTAAAATATTAAACAAAGAAACCTGAATCCTCGCCTGAAGATCCGGTAATTCATTAATTACAAAAATACTACGATTTGCACGCGGAATCATTCCGAAATGAATCACACGGTCGTCTGCATACGAAAGTTTCAGATTGGCAGCTTTAATAGGATCAACGTCTCCGATGAGATCGGCAACCGTCACATCCGGAGTCGCCAGTTTTTCAAAAAATCGTTCATCACGGTGAAGCCAATCTATCGGCGTATTGTCACCTTCTGCTTCAATGAGTTCTTTTGCATAACGTGAAATGGGATTAAGAGGATCATCATTAATTTCACTTCCTCCCACAAACGGAATCCACTCATCCAGCAAATTTGTCATCATTCTTGCCAATCGGGTTTTTGCCTGTCCTCTCAAGCCGAGTAAATTGATATTGTGACGGCTGAGAATAGCATGTTCCAGCTGTGGAATTACCGTATTTTCATATCCGAAAATTCCCTCAAATACCGATTCTTTATTTTTTATTTTAGTTTTTAAATTATCTCTCAGTTCGTCTTTAATGCTTTTGGTTTTGTATCCTGATGCTTTCAGCGAACCTAATGTTTTTATATCTGGCTTTGCAGTCATTGTAATTAATATGATTTATAATAGTTGATTAATGTTTAAAAAAAATCAATGATGAAATAGCTAACGTATTTTTTTCTTACGGTTGGATTCATAATCTTCAAAAATCATCTGTCCTAAACCGTTAAGTCCTGTATAAAATGCTTTTCCTTGATTGGTTTCTGTAAATTCACTTACAAAATGCTGTAAATAAGGATCCTGAGCAATCATAAAAGTAGTGATTGGAATATGAAGCCTCCGCGCCTGAGCAGCCATATTGTAGCATTTCTGCACCACATATTCATCCAGTCCATAGGAATTCATATAGTAAGTGCCGTCAGGCTCGCGCACACAACTTGGTTTTCCGTCGGTAATCATAAAGATCTGCTTATTGGTATTCCGTTTTCTGCGCAAAATATCCATAGCCAGCTGAAGTCCGGCCACTGTATTGGTATGATAAGGTCCTACCTGCAAATAAGGAAGTTCTTTGATTTTCACCGGCCATGCATCATCTCCGAAAACAATAATGTCTAAAGTGTCTTTCGGATAACGCGTTGTAATGAGTTCTGCGAGCGCCATCGCCACTTTTTTGGCAGGAGTGATCCGGTCTTCACCATACAGAATCATGCTGTGGCTGATGTCGATCATCAGCACAGTACTCATCTGAGACTGATGAATGCTGTCTTCCACGATCAGATCATTTTCCGTAAGATGAAAATCTCCAATTCCGTTATTGATCTGTGCATTTTTTAAACTTTCAGTAATGGAAATCTTCTCTACAGGATCTCCGAAATTATAATTACGGAATTCTCCGGTGGTATCTTCTCCTGTTCCGCTTTTTTTGGTTTTATGATTTCCGTTCCCACTTTTCCCAAGATTGCCGAAAATTTGGTTGAGAGCCTGTTTGCGGATATTCTGCTCCATTTTCGAACTTAGCTTTATGCCATTTCCGTTGCCATTGGGATCAACTTCTTCACGGATGTATCCCTTCTTTTTAAGATCTTCAATAAAATCATCGATAGTATAATCCGGTGTTGTAAGCTGATATTCTTCATCCAGCATTCGGAGCCAGTCGATCGCTTCATCAAAATCTCCAGAGGTATGAGTCAGCAGATCTGTAAAAATCTCTAGCAATCGGTCAAAAACGGATATTTCCGGCGTTTTGTATGTTTCAAATCTGAAACCTCTCACAATATGCTCTTTCATATCATAAAGTTACGATATAAATTTGCGAATGGTTAAGAGATTTCATCTATTTTAGTTTTTAAGATTAAAAATGACTTAGGAAATAATAGTCAAGTCTATTATTTAATTTTAACCTAATTGTTTTTCATACAAAAGGCTGCCTGTAGATCGGGCAGCCTTTCATTGTGTAATTTTTTCTTACGGTTTTATCCGTTGCTGATTTCAGTGTACTCATTTACCAGAAAGCTGAAATAATCCCACTCCACTGATTTTTTAGGATATTTTTTCATGAATTCTGCATTGTCACCGAAAAGGAAATCATAATTGTCTTCAAAATCATCTTTGTGAAGCCATAGTACTTTATCTCCTTTCTTTACATAGTAAGATTTTATCACACCACCTCCTAAGCTGGGAGAACCCATTACGGAAAATCCTGTCGTTTCCTTGGCTCTCGGATCATGATAAACAGAAATAATATCATCAAATCCAGGATTGATTACCTGCATTAAGAATTCTTTATCGTCTTTTTTATTTTTCAACGAAACGGTTTGATTTACAAAGTAAATTCTGTCGTTGTTGGTTGTTTTGGTTAATTTTTTTGTGCTGTAATTTCTGATGTTACCCATATATTTGGCCACTTTTGCTATTTTCTCGGCATTACTTGGGTAAATGTACATTTCAGCGATCTGGTCTGCTTCAAAAGTCTGGCTTTTTTTCGTAATGCTGTCTTTAAGGGAAACTTCAAAGATCTGTCCTTTTTTGGTATCTGTTTTACTGCAAAAACCTTTGTGAACGCTTCCGTCTTTCAGAATAACGGTAGATGTCTTTTTAGGAGATGGCGTATTGAACCCTTCGTTGAAAAGGTATTGTTCCATCTTTTTGATTTCTTCTTTAGAATATTTTACTTTCTGCGCGAAAGAGGCAGTACTTGCTAAAACCAATGCAAGCATGAAAGTTTTAAGTTTCATAAGGATATTAATTTTTTTATTTCGGCGGTAAAAATAGGAAATTAATCTGCTTGTTTTCAGAAAATTTTCATCACGGAAAATTAGTTTTCGCAATTATCGCCAAATGTGTAATTTTAGGACAAAATTTAGAGAATGATATACGGTGTAGATGTTTTGAGTTTCCATGATGTTCTGGAGATATGTAAAACTCCCAATAAAGCTAAACTTAATAAAGCAGCCAAAGAACAGATTTTAAAATCTCAGAAGAATGTTCAGAAAATTGTAGAGTCAGATCGTTGTGTTTATGGGATCAACACAGGATTTGGACCTCTTTGCGATACAAAAATTTCTGCGGATGAAACTGCACTTTTGCAGTATAACCTGATTATTTCCCATGCGGTAGGCGTTGGAAAACCAATTGATAAAGAATTTTCTAAGATCATGATGATCGCCAAGGTTCATGCGCTGTCGAAAGGTTTTTCGGGAGTTTCTCTGGAAGTGATCGAAAGAATGATCCTGATGCTGGAAAAAGATATCATTCCTGTTGTTCCTGAACAGGGATCTGTAGGAGCTTCCGGTGATCTGGCACCGCTGGCCCATTTGGTATTGCCACTTTTAGGATTAGGAAAAGTATGGGTTGGAAATGAAATTTTCCCTACGGCTGAAATACTGGATAAAAACGATCTTTTACCATTGTCATTGGGGCCTAAAGAAGGACTTGGACTGATTAATGGGACACAGTTCATCCTTGCTCATGCTATCAAAGGCCTTGAGAAATTTGAATATTTACTTGATCTTGCAGATATGACTGCAGCGATGAGCCTTGAAGCGTACAGGGGTTCTGCAAGTCCGTTTAAAAAAGAACTTCACGAAATCAGACCTTTTGAAGGCAGTAAAAAAGTAGCAGCAAGAATGCTGAAATTTTTAAAAGGTTCAGAAAACCTGCAGGCTCACGAAGATTGCGAAAGGGTTCAGGATCCGTATTCGATGCGATGTGTTCCTCAGGTTCACGGGGCAAGCCGAAACGCATTTGAACATCTTAAAATGATGGCCGAAACAGAATTGAATTCCGTGACAGACAACCCGATTGTATTAAGCGCCGAAGAATCTATTTCAGGAGGAAACTTCCATGGACAGCTGATGGCTTTACCGTTGGATTATGCAACTGTGGCTGCGGCTGAGCTGGGCAATATTTCAGACAGAAGAAGCTATTTATTATTAGAAGGAAAGTATGGATTACCAAGATTATTAACCGAAAGTTCAGGACTGAATTCAGGATTTATGATTCCACAATATACTTCAGCAGCTTTGGTTACTGAGAATAAAACATTATGTTTCCCGGCTTCGGCAGATTCGATCCCGACCAGTCTTGGACAGGAAGATCATGTTTCCATGGGAAGTATCTCGGGGCGTAAGTTTAATCAGGTGCTCGGAAATCTGGTAAATATTTTAGCGGTAGAATTGATGTTTGCAGCGCAGGGATTAGAATTCAGAAGACCTGCAAAATGTTCTAAAATTATTGAAGAAAATTATGCAATTCTTCGCTCTAAAGTAGCCAAGCTTGAAGACGACCGACTGATCGGTGAAGATATGCTTGCCATCGCAGAGTTGATTAACGAAAGAAAATTTGTAGTGAATTAATTACTTATTACATGAAGAAAGTTATTCTGTCTCTGATGGTTTTGTTGGGTGTATTTTCCTTTTCTCAAACAAAACAGACTAAAATAAAAGAATTGATTTCGTTGAATGGATCATTCCCTGTTTCTAAGGAAGTTGAAAAACAATTGATCCTGGGTTACAAGAAAAAATACAGTAATGTTCCTGAATCTGCTTGGCCCCCTATTGAAAAAAAAGTTAATGTTGATGATCTTATTGATAAAGTAGCGGATATTTACGGAAGCAGATTTAATGAAAAGGAAATTGATCAGTTACTTATTTTTTATAAATCAGATTTGGGTAAGAAAGTTATTCAGAATTCTCCCTATCTGATAAGTGAAATTCAAACTGCTAGTAGTGATTGGGGAATGAACGTTACAAAAATGATCAATAACGATCTGGAAAAGATGGGTTATCTTCAATCACCTCCTCCCACTAAGTCGGAAGGGCCGCCACCTCCAATGAAATGAAAATGACATCAGGCTTCCATTAACTGGAAGCCTTTTTAATTCAATAAATAAAAAGATTTCATACAATCATAAAAACTTCCAACATCCGGCATCCCGCTTCCAGCCTTTTAATTGGCATCATTGTTATTCAAAGCATAACAGAATTAAAGATTATTTAAATTTCAAAGTTCTGTAATTCAATGTAAAGTGATATCTTGGTTTTACCAATCAAATATTATTTAACATGAAGAAAAATGTATTTTACTTATTCATGCTGTTCTTTATTTTTACGGCATGTAACAGAGACGATCTGCAGAATTCGGTGGCAAATATTGAAGTTGCCCAAAAAGATCCTTTATCAGCAAGGCAGATCAATGAGAAAATAAATGAAACCATTAAAACGAAAGGAAGGTTTTCCTGGAAGGAATCATCCGATCATTTTGTATGGAGCGCTATTTTTCAGGGAAATAAAATTGCTTCTATCGGTTTTGGTTCTTCTTTTGACAGAAGCTTAACCCCAGACAGCAAAGCAATCGAAGCGGAAATCCTGAAAGTGATTGAACAGTACGAAGGGAAAAGCGACAGAATTCTCCTTTCATCCGATCAATATCTCAACCAGATGGATGTTGCGATCGAAAAGCAGGAAACCGTAATTGCTTTACGCAAAATGAAAAATATCCGTTACCTGGAACCTGCAGATTATCGTTATTTTGAAAATGAAAAACAATTCGGTGCGACGGCTAAATCAAGCAGTTCGTCATCAGGCTGCGGATTTGAATCTACTGCTTTAAGTACAGCAGACTATACAACAGTTTCTCCCAATGCCAAAGCGCCGTGGTCATTTACAAAACACAATATCATTAACGCCTGGAGCTACAGCACCGGTGCAGGAGTTACTATTGGAGTCATCGACAGCGGAGTTTCTCCGGAGCAGTCTTTATTGGGATCATCTTTCAACAACGGACTTTCTTCAGGCAGAAGTATCAGTAAAAATGGGGTGTACGTAGACTCCGTGTGGCCGTGGAGTACAGGATATGACGGCTCGGCAGATAAATGCGGTCACGGTACCAGCATGGCTTCCGCAATGGCAGCGCCAAGAAATAATATGGGGCAGCCGGTCGGGGTTGCTTATAATGCCAATCTTGTAACTTACAGAGCAGCGTCAAACGTAGTGCTGGACGGTTATCACGAACAAAACGGAGTGAAGATTGCCTTTACGGAATTAGGGAACAACAGTAATGTAAAGATCATTTCCATGTCAATGGGACATATTTTCTCGGTCGGAAAAATTGAAGACGGTGTAAAATATGCGTATTCAAAAGGTAAACTGATATTTTGTGCAGGCGGAACTTCTACCAGCTTTACGAATTTCGTAGGGGTGATCTTCCCGGCATGGATGCCAGAAACACAGGCAATTACCGGCGTTAAGGAAAACACTTCGAATCAGAAATGTGATGTTTGCCATTCCGGTGCTGAAATTGACTTTACGTACCAGATGGAAAGGGCTTCTGGAAACAGCATTCCGGTATTAAGTTATTACAACGGACAAACGGATTATGTCGGTGGTTCTTCTGTTGCTACTGCATCCACTGCGGGAATAGCAGCGTTGGTATGGGCTAAAAATCCTTCTTGGACAAGAACTCAGGTTATCAATAAAATGAGGCAATCGGCAACCTATTATCCGACTCCGAATTCTGATTACGGATACGGTAATATTAATGTGCTACAGGCAGTGCAATAATTATTAATAAGATGTAAAGACGGTAATAGTATGATTTAATCTCCCAGCTGATAATCCAAAGGAAGCATATTTTCAATCTTATTTTTTGTAAATTCTCCTTCGGTTATCAATAGATCCGGAGTTGTAATATTACCGTCTTTTGATACTTCAAAAGTTTCCCCTTCAGGATGAAGAAATGAAGTCTTAACCACAGGGATTTTACTTTTAATAAATTCTTTTCCCTTAAGCTCATAATCGTATTTCTTATAATTGACCTGCAATATATCTTTAAACGAAAAAAGAACTTCACCATTATTTCTTTTTACGTAATCAGAATCAGGAATCAGTGTTTTCACAATCGCAAGAGAATACTCACTTTCATTCCTTTTTCTTGCGGCAATATCGCGGATGTTGTCAGGGAAATTGGTCACTGTATTTTTTACCATTGCCATATAATCTTTCAGCGTATTCAGTTCTTCTTCCGATGGATACTTTGGATTAGGAACTTGTATGACATGATTTACGACAAATTGATCAGAAGCAACTGTATTATTGTAAACACTTCTGAAAAAGTGAAGCAGGCTCCCATCATAGGCATTCATTCTGTTAAGTCTCGTCTTATTATTATTTTTTGTTTCTTTAAAAAGGCTCGTTCCTGAACAGTTGACAATTTTAGTATTAAAATCCGAAGAGAAATTCACAAGGTTATATTCTATCTCATAACCCAGATTTTTATTTTCAATGATTAATGTTTTGGGCGCTTTTACTTTCAGGATCTTGTTTTTTTTGTCAAAAGAAAACTTCAGAGAGCGCTGGTTTTTAATTTTTATATTTTGCTTATCATAGCCGATGAATTGATCCAGGAAATAATTGATATAATTTTTGTAAGCCTCCTCTGTATATGGCACAATGGTTACCTCTTCAATATCATTGCTTTTCAGAAGTACGACCTTCAGGGTTTTATTTATAACCTCAGAAACCGGAGTTGCGAAAGTTTCATAATTTTCTTTTCTGAAAATAATATTTCCTAAATTATTACCGGAGACATTTAACATAAAACTTCCGTCTTCGTGGGAAACCGTTCCCGTTTTTGTTCCGTCGATGTAGATATTCACGTTGCCGATTTTCATTCCGGCATCATTCACAACAGTTCCTTTAATCATTTGGGCAAATGAAAAACACACAGGAAGCAATAGTAAGAGTAATACGATTGATTTTTTCATGGTAAACAATATTACTAATTTTTTAGTGATAAAAAAAGTTACTGATATGTAAAGAGTGGAGTAGATTCACACTCAAAGTAAGTAGAACAGTCACATTGATTTAAGTAATTATACGTATTCTAAAAAATGAGTGAATCTACTCTATAAAATCTCTATGATCTGAAGTAGCTTTGTCATGTGATCACAAACAAACATTATTGTTCATGACAGTATTTAAGTGTCGAGATCAACAATGTAAAAAAAACTATAACTATGGAGACCAGAAACCATTTCAAACGGGGCGTATCCCGAAAGGCCATAAGAGTAGGGGAAACAAATTAAAAATATTAATTATGTCAACAACAGCACAAAAACCAGCACTAGTAGGAGGTTGGACAGCATTTCATCCATTAACTCCGGAAGATTGGAAAGTATTCGAAGAAGCAATGCACGGCTTCGTAGGAGTGAAATATACTCCTCTTGAAGTATCAACACAAGTAGTAAACGGAATGAATTACCGTTACAAATGTGATGCTTCTATGCCGCCTTCAGATGTAATTTGGCAGGCAATTGTGGAAATCTATCAGCCAACTGATGGTAAGCCACACGTTGTTGCTATTACAAGAATCTAAACAAAGCTCACGCATATCTTTACATCGGAGGATTTCTATCTTCCGATTTTTTTGTGTAAAATTATTTTATCCTATTCTTACACTGGTCATGCTCAGTGAACCACCGATCAATTCATCATTAAATAAAGATAATTCTTCCGGCTTATCTTTTAGACCCAGGGTATAAATAAGCGGTAAATAATGATCTGGACTTGGCACAGCATATTGCAACGCAATTCCCTGATCTTGGTACTGAATAATATTGCTGAAATTACCATCCAGTAACCAGTTGTTGGTTTTCTCGCGGGCTTCTACTGCCCAGTCCCAACCGGCTCCGACGGTATTGATATTCCTCCAGTCGATAAGTCTCAGGTTGTGAACAATATTTCCGCTGCCAATAATCAGAATTCCTTTTTCTCTGAGTGTATTGAGCTTTTTAGCCAGCTCAAAATGATATTGGGCAGGCTTTGTATAATCTATACTCATCTGGATCACCGGGATATCAGCATTCGGATACATATGCTTAATTACCGACCATGCACCATGATCCAGCCCCCAGCTATGATCTTCCTCTACCTGAACGGGAGTGAGTAGATCTGCCGTTTCTTTTGCCAGTTCCGGAGATCCGGGAGCAGGATATTGTACATCAAACAAAGCTTGTGGAAAACCTCCGAAATCATGAATCGTTCTCGGCATTTTCATGGCAGTTACTTTCGTTCCCTGCGTAAACCAATGGGCAGAAATACAAAGTATGGCGTTAGGTTTTGGAATTTCAGATGCCGCTTTACGGAATCCCTGTACAAACTGGTTTTCCTCAATAGCATTCATGGGTGATCCGTGTCCCAGAAATAAGACAGGCATTTTTTCAGTATTGCTGAAAAGATCACTTATGTTCTGTAGATCGTTGAGGTTCATTTTTTGTCTCTTCATTAAAAAGGTTCAAGGCTTTTGATCCCTGAACCTTTTATGTTAATTTGTATTTGTCGAATTAAAAGCTCCGTTGAATACATTAAGCTTGTTTTACAAACTGTAGTTCTCCGGCGATTTTTACTTCCTCGCTTACCATCACACCACCCGCTTCAAGAGCAGCATTCCAGTTCAGTCCGAAATCTTTTCTGTTGATTTTTCCTTCAAAAGAAAAACCAGCTTTTGTATTTCCCCATGGGTCAACGTTGATCCCGTTGAAATCTACATCCAGTGTTACCGGCTTGGTAATTCCGTTGATGGTAAGATTTCCGGTTACTTCGTTATTTAATGCAGAAGATTCAAAAGTGATCGTTGGGTTAGCTTCAGCGTTGAAGAATTCAGCAGACTTCAGGTGATTATCTCTGTCTGTATTATATGTAGAGATAGAATCTGTCTTGATGGTAGCGGTAGTTTTTGCATTAGCAAAAGTATCGTCTTCAGCATCGATCTCTGCGGTAAAATCAGTAAAGTTTCCTTTAATGTTAGAAATCATCATGTGTTTTACTTTAAAAGTAAGTTCACTGTGCGCTGGGTCTAATGTCCATTTTGTTGCCATTGTATTAATATTTTTTGTTGTTAATTATAGTGCAAATTTATATCAGAGCTGAATGCAAATCATTGACGTAGGATAAGAAATGATTTACATGCCATTTTTACATTCATTTGTTGTTCCGGCAATTAAGAACTTAAAGTAATTCCTTCACCGGCTAACTATAAGGAGCTTTTTCGCGCTATCCACTATATCTTTTTTCTCCCTGCCACTTTCCAGCTGCAACAAAAAAAGGATGCCGTTCCTATCGCGGCTAGGGTGGAGGGTTGCGGTTCAATATTTGCCGTCACATGAATATCTTAGCAAATATTTGACCATAAAAGCCTGGCAGAACCTGTTGCTCACTTTCTTATCAAAAAGATCATCAGGGAAGTTACAACCACATAAAAAAGACTGCCCTTTCAGGCAGCCTCTTGTTTAGGTAAATCGTTAAACCCTAAACTATGAATATTCATACCGTACGGTCAACACACCCACACTCGGGCGGTCAAGACACCCTTGACCGAGCGGTCAACGGACCCTTGATCGGGCGGTCAACATGGTGTTGACAAATACGCCTGTTCTTACATTACAGTAAGTACTTTATCAAGGGTAGCTGTTCGCGGCTCTTTCAAAAGAGCGCCCTGTGTGAACTGTGTCACTATTTCCAGATTGTAGGTGCCTGCTGCCAATGCAGGAATTACTATCATAACCTCCGAAGGATTATTGGTGACGATATCGGAAGAATCTACTTTGGTTCTTGTCTGTGTTGTGGCATCTACAAAATAGATTCCCACCGAAGCATCATCTCCGGCTACTTTGATCTTACTGCCTACAATCCTCAGGTTTCTGCCCGGCGTGAGAAGATCATTAACAGAACCACTCTTCATATCTGTTACCTGCAAGATTACCGACGAAGCTTCTGCCACGCCAAGAATCTCTACTTCAATGTTTGAAATCTCAGCCCGTAGTTTTTCTCCCTGGTTAAACTGAAAAATAATGCTGTGCTTGTCTTTGTTAAAGGTCTCCGAAGGGCTGTCAAATACCCCACGAATAGTAGTGCTTGCGGTAAAATACCCGGTATTGACCGAAAAGCCATCGCAAAGCTGGTACGCCATTTCTTTAAGGAATAGCTCTGTAGCATGTTCCATTGCCGACGCAGAAACATCTGCACCACCACGGCTGGCTGCTGCTTCACAGATCTGCTTTACAGAAAGGGAGCGCTCGCTTGCCGTACGGGCAATGAAATCATTGGGGTTGTCTTTGGTTAAAGTGTTATCGTAGAGATACGCTTTGATTTTGTGGAGAATTACTGTCATTGTTGTTGATTTTAAATGGTTGTTAAACTTGTTATTAAATCCTCATGGGTTTCTAAAACCTATGAGGATTAGTAATTAATGTAGATGTGCCGTATTGCTGGCGAGACGCTCGCATCAGCAGGTGGAAGATTAATTGTTAGCAAATTTGTGTAATACTTATCTTACCCAAGTAGATGCCCATGGATCACCGTAATTGGCTCTGTTTTGTTCTTTGTATGACATGAACCAATGTATTCCGCTACCAAAACCACAATCATGATACATTATCGGCCACCCAGTTGCAGAACTGCTACACGTAGCTCCATACCATATCCATGTACCCGATGTTGGGATGGTGTTATTGTTACTAAAGTCTTCTGGAGCTCCTGATCGATGCCATGTTCCTAATCCTCCTGCAGTTATAATATTACTCCTTAAGGCTAGAATAGCAGGGCCTCCACTTTGTGAGGTTGTTTTATTGACATAACTTGTAGAAGAATCTCCTGCTCTTAGTTGAACCTGTGTACTTACATTGGCAATCTGTTCTACTAATGTACGAGAAAGATAACCACTGCTGTTAGGATCTACCATTTCAGTCTTCTGTGTTGGTGTAGAAAGACTCGTTCCATTAACAGCAAGAAGCATCCATCCACCATTATCAGTTGTCATATCACAATATGCTTTCATAGGTGCATAACTACTTCCTACCTGATCGATGTCTATATAATAAACCCCATCTGCTGTTGTGATTCCTTTATCCTTAATTTCTTTACAAGTAGCACAAGGTCCTAAATAGATATTACATCCGCTGGCTGTTGTAAAGGTTATCGCTCCGTTGCTTGTACCTGTGTACGTGCCGGATAAAGTATAAGTAAGATTTCCGCTGGCACTATAGATTCCTGCTGTAAGACTAAGTGTTAATCCGCTTTGGGTAATAGTTTCCGCGGCATATGTACATGCTCCTCCGGTGTATGGTAATGTATAAGTACCGGAATAAGCCGTTCCATTTATCAGTCCATTAAGCCTGTACTCTGGTGCTACGCTTACCCAGGATCCTGCGCTACAGGTAAAGGTTGGATTAGGAGCTACACTAATCGTTTTAACAGAATTCAGCGTAAGCTTACTCCATGTTGCGGTAAGTGTTCCGCAGGCAGCTGGTGTCCCTGAAAGGGTATAGGTTACTGTAACCGTTCCTCCTGCAATCAACGTGCTGGAAGCTGTACTCACCGAAGCTACCGAAAGTCCTGTAACTCCTGAAAGAGCTAAATCTGATGTACTGAAAGCAATAGTAGCCGTACTGAAAGAATTATTGGTAATCGTAACGGTGAATGTATTAGATGCAGTCATTGCAGTTCCTGCTTTATAAGTTCCATTAAGAGCAGATGATGTAACCACTACCGCCGGTACGGAAGAATTGGACAACTTCTGCCAAACGCTACCGTCAAAATAGTAATAGCCTTCTGCGGTAATATTGGCTGTCTTGGTACTTGGAGAAGCAACTGCCGAAAGGGCATAGACGATAGTTCCTTTTTGAGCCGTATCATATTTTGCATCTTTCCCTTTGATCTCACTGCCTTCCAACCTTGGGGCAATTAGTCCTTCAGCGGTAGTGCTGCCAGTTGTTTTAGCAGTAATATCGAGGGTGGCTTTCGGGGAAGTATTATTGATCCCCACCTGAGCTTGAATAATGAGGCTGATGAGTAAAACAGCCAGTGTAATTATATTTTTCATTTTTGGATAATTAAACCTATAAAGGTTTGTTTTTATTAATTTAGTTTTTGTCGGATTGCTAACGAGAGCATCGCTATAGCGGTTAAGCACCTTTTTGAATTCCCCTTTATTTTTTTTAAATCAGTACCAGTGGGGACATGATCATTAATTTGATAATTTTATTGCTGAGAATACAACATTTTTAAGAGTGTAAGTCATACCATAATTACAGGCACAATTTTGATAAGAAGGTCTAATTGTAGTGCCTGCTGTCAGGTATAATACTAATGTTCCACTATAATTATCTCCAGTGTTAGGCAATCCCTGCCATTGCCCATTACGAGAAATTAGCTGATAAAAGTTCCCCGCGACCAAAACTCCTGCAGCATGAGAAAAGGTTGTAACTGAGCTATAAATTACAGATTCAGATAATGAAAACTGATATGTACCGTCGGAAGTTATAGTATAAGTATTCGTAGTAGAATTCCAGTTACCATCACTGATTTGAGAAATTTGTGTATTCAAATTAGCTACTCCACTACTTTCATATGTTACTTGATTTGTATTTGATCTTCGCACCAAGCTTGTAATAGGAATAAATGTAGCATCGGAGCTTGTTGCAAGTTTAGCCCATGAATTACCATTCCAAATGTACATATAATTTGAATCCACAGCATTTGCACCTGTTGTAGTAGCAGTATTATACACCATCAGTCCATTAGCTGGTGAAGCTACCGTCGTTTGATCTATTGTGCTGGTTAATGCTACTCGAGGTATTAATAATCCTTTATTACTAGCTGTAATATCCAAAGCTGCGCTTGCATTCGGACTAGTTGTTCCTATTCCGATTTGTCCATTGTCTTTTGCAACGAAATCAGTTCCTGCTGCTCTGGCTGTTCCATCTGCTTTCGTTCCCAATTTTACAAGACCATTAGTGGTATCATTGATCCAGGCATCGTTGGTAGTATCACTGGTTGTAGGTGCCCAGGCTGTTCCGTTCCAACCCAGTACCTGTCCTGAGATGGCAGACATCTGGTTAATCTTTGAAGCTGTTACTGCACCATCAGTAATTCCTGCGGTTGCTACTGTTCCAAATCCTAGAGTGGTTCCGCTTCTTCTTAATACATGGCCATCGGTACCTGCGGCTATGTCTGTGGGTACTGCTGAAGCATTGGTCGCATTTCCTTTGACGGTAAGAGCTGCCATATTTGCCAGGTCTGTATTAGCAACGGTTCCGTCAGCTATTTTAGCTGAAGTTACGGCATTCCCAGCAATACTTGGAGATGCCGCCGTTCCTGTTAAATCTCCTGCCAATTGTACAATACCTTTGGTACTTGTTGTAGCATCCGTTACTGAGGCACCGTTAGCCACTTTCTGCCAATTGGTTCCGTCAAAATAGTAATAGCCTACTGCGGTCACATTGGCCGTCTGTCCCGTAGGCGTTCCGGAAGCTGAGTTCACATAAACAATCGCACCGGTTTGTGCTGAAGTGTACGTATAAAGCTGAAGTGCAGTCAAAGAGAGCCTTGGGGCTATAATCCCTTCCGGAGTACTCCCGTTGCTCGCGGCTTTAACATCCAGTGTTGCATTAGGAACATTAATTCCTATCCCTACTTTATTGGTAGGACCGTCAATAGATAGCGCTGCATTTCCAACAGCAATATTCCCTCCTAGTCTAAAGCTATTGTCAACACCTATTGTCATACGTCTTACACCATTAACTCTATCTGTAATATTGAATGACGATTGTCCCGGGATACCATTTTGTCCACCTGCATTTTCACTTCCCAATGCCCAGTCTGAAGCAGAATTTGTAAGTCTGATATGATCTCCTGATGTGCCATAAACATGTAGCATGGCACTAGGTGTTGTTGTTCCAATTCCCACTCTATTATTGGCCGCATCTACAGAAAGTGTAGTTCCATCTACAGAAAAACCATTGGTTGCTGTGGAGGTAAAAGCTAACGTACTGGCTCCCTGTGTTACCGTAGTGTTTCCTGATAAAGAACCGCTTCCTTTGTAGATTCCACCTACGCCTGCTGCAAGATCTGCATTGGCTAAACTTCCTGTCATAACCTTCTGCCAAGCACCGCCATCAAAGTAATAATATCCAGCAGCGGTAATATTAGCCGTTGCCCCGGTAGGATTGGTATCAGCTGAAGAGGCATAAACAATAAGTCCTTTCTGTGCTGCTCCATAGACCGCGTTGGCTGTTGCCGTATGGATATTATCACCGGATAATTTTGGGATGATAAGTCCTTCGGGTTTGCTGCCGTCAGTGGTTTTGGCGGTGATATCGAGGGTTGCTTTTGGAGAAGTATTATTAATCCCCACCTGAGCTAATGCGGTCATGCTGAGCAGCAACGCGGCGGCTGTAAATAAATGTTTCATTGTTTTGTATTTATGAGTTTGTTATATTCTTAATTGTGAACACGAAGCCCACAAAGATTTTTTTTAATATGTTCTGTTTTTAAGTTTCACAAAGGCGTTTTACTTATAAGAGCTAACTAAGCTGGGTCTTTAACACAAAGCGCCTTAAAATTCTTACGCATTGTGCATTTTGATTCACTTCGTCACTTCGAGTAGATTTTGAAAAAATCATATCGAGAAGTTTATGAGCTTGAGGATACATTTTTTCTTCACCTTGTTACGAAAAAACACTCGAATTGACGATGAATCCAATACCAAAAATTTAGTTTCCTTATCCCTCCGATTGTCACATCCCGTAGGGATCTAAGCCCGAATCTTTCCCTACTACTATTACCAGCTATGCCAAGATTCCTAACGACAAAGACTTGTAAAATGCCGGTGACTGAGGGTATCGAAGTCACATTCTCTGCATCATGTGTTGCACTTATAGAAGTCACTGAGTATGTTTTAACACTAATTGCTTAGACTTCGACAGGCTCAACCTGATATTCTGAACACGAAGCCCACAAAGATTTTTTAATATGTTCTGTTTTTAAGTTTCACAAAGCCGTTTCACTTATAAGAGCTCGCTGAGTCTATCGTCACTTCGAGTAGACTTTGTAAAAGTCGTATCGAGAAGTTTATAAGTTTGAGGATCAATGACATTCTCGATACATTTTTTCTTCACTTTGTTACGAAAAAACACTCGAATTGACGACGAATCCAACACCTAAAATTTAGTTTCCTTACCCCTCCGGTTGTCATCCCGTAGGGATCTAAGCCCGAATCTTTCCCTACTACTATTTACCAGCTTTGCTGAGATCCCTACGGGATGACAAACGAAGTGGATAGTGGTGGATAATGAATGATAAAACGTTACTCAGGAAAATCTAAGATTTTTAAAGTCTTATGTGTTCTATTTGTTTTCAAAGCTGTAATCTTCTCTCTTATATGACTTATGTGTTAAAAGCTTTTGTGTTTTCAGAGGGAAGCACAGGCGGAGGACGCACGAAGTGATTGATGATGATATTTGTAATCTGAAAAGGATAAAAAGCAGAATTTATAAACTGGTTTTTATCCCTGCCTGTGCCTGAAAGCTGAGAAAATAAGGGTTTTATTATTTTATCATGAAGCTTTACTGAAGGGCTTTCCATAATCCCCAACATTGAGGCATGAGAAATGCGTCCGGGGTCATGTTGATTCCACGGACTTCCTGTATAGCAAGCCTTATGGGCTGCAATATGGACTGACTTTGGAGTAGAAAATGATAAAGATGATCTCTTAAGAAAATCTTTAGACTTTTTAGCTGATGTAAAATCTTTATTCTGTTCAGAACCTGCAACAAAAACAGAGGTTTCTGAATAGACATAAGCGTCTTCAGCTACGAAGATAATGGAATCTGCCGGTACAAAAGAACCGGAATATGCTTTTGAAGGGATGAAAATATACAACCAAACTACGCAAAAACGTAGTAACGGAAAGGGTTCATAAAATTTCATCATTGTGTTCATACGTGCTATAGTAAAAAGTAGTCTTGGTTGGACTACTTTTCCTTGGTAATGAACAATAGATCACAAATATATAAAATAAATCAGGAAAACCGCAGTGTAAGTTTGTGCGGTCTTGTGGTTTTTGTTGTCAATATGTAAGAAATTAGAAAATAAGAGGTTAGTATTTGGCGGTGAAAATATTTTGTTTACATTTGTAGCTGAAATAGTAGTCCAACCAAGACTACTTTTGAGGTACTACTGTTTTCATGGGCATTACGAATAAAATCTTCCTCCTATTTTACATTTTCACCATTTTATTTTAACGCTTTGAACGCAAAGATTTGCTTGAAATGATTGCGCTTATTTTCGGGCGCTAAGGTGCTTCGCTCAGCAAATGAGTATTCTATAATATTTTATTAGCTTTTTTGATTGTTTATTTAGCGCTGGGGTATTTCGACAGGCTCAGCATAAACTTTATTGCTCAGCAAATGAGTAGTGCTGTAATATTTTATTACTCTTTGATTATTTATTTTAACACTTCTTAACGAATGATATTTATTTCTTATTTTTGATGGATTCAATTTTAAGCAATGAAATTATATAAATTTTCTTTATTGATGGTGGTTTTGGGCAGTTCTGCATTTGCCCAGACCCAGAAGTTTACAATGGCAGAAGCTGTTAACGGATTGAGAACCAATCTTGCCGTGAAAAACATTTCTCAGTTTTCATGGTCAGGAGACAGAAAATCTTACATTCAGGCAGTAAAAGGAGGCTATCTTATTACCGATCTGAAATCAAATAAACAGGATACGCTGGTTTCTTTAACACAGCTTAATAGAGGTCTTACAGATAGTAAATTTAAAGCGGTTCCGCAGATCAAATTCATCAGCAATTCGAAAGGGTATTTCAATAAAGAAGGAAAGGTGATCTGGGTTGAAAAATCAGGAAGTGACTGGAAAATGAAGAGCCAGGTTGAAATAGACCAGAATGCATCCGATCTTAAAGTTTTTGGGGATAACCAGACTTTTGCCTTTACGGTAAAAAATAATTTATTCGTCAATAAAAACGGTAAAACAATCGCCGTAACGAATGATTCTGATGAAAATATTCTGAACGGTTCATCCAACGTACATAGAAACGAGTTCGGCATCGATACAGGAATTTTCCCGGCTCCGAATTCCGAAAGCGTGGCATTTTACAGAATGGATCAGACCATGGTTGCCGATTACCCGATCATCGACTGGTCGGTAACGCCTGCGGTGAATCATAATATTAAATACCCGATGGCAGGGCAGACTTCTCATCAGGTGACTTTGGGTGTTTTTAATATCAAAACCCAATCTACCACATTCCTTAACATCGAAGGAGAAAAAGATCAGTATCTGACAGCCGTGACCTGGAGTCCGGATTCTAAATACATTTTTGTCGGTGTTCTGAACAGAGGTCAGAATCATATGAAAATGAATCAGTACGATGCCGTTACGGGAAATCTGGTAAAAACGCTTTTTGAAGAAACCAGCGACAAATATGTCGAACCTCAGCATCCGCTTACTTTTTTCCCAAATTCTAATACCGATTTCATCTGGCAGAGTCAGAGAACAGGATACAATCATCTGTTTCATTACAATATAGAAAAAGGACTTATTGCCCAGATTACAAAAGGAGACTGGCTGGTGACCGATATTTTAGGTTTTAACGAAAAGAAAAAGGAAATTTATTTTACGTCTACCAAAGAAACGCCGCTTGAAAAACATTTGTACAGAATCAACTGGCTCAACTTCAAAATGCAGCGCCTGGATAATACTGAAGGAGTTCATACCGGTATTTTAAGCAGTGACGGAAACCATCTTTATGACATTTACAGCAATGCCAATACCCCGAGGGTTGCGAATATCATCAATACCAATACGCTGAAATCCACGACTATTCTTACCGCTGAGAACCCGTTGAAGAATTACCAGCGTCCGGAAATTAAAAATGTAGTTTTAAAGGCAGATGATGGAACGCCGTTATACGGAAAGATCATCCTGCCGACCAATTTTGATTCCAATAAAAAATATCCGGTAATTGTGTATCTGTACAACGGGCCGCACCTGCAGCTTGTGACCAACTCATTCCCTGCTTCCGGAAATCTTTGGTACGAATATATGGCGCAAAACGGATATATTATCTTTACGATGGACGGAAGAGGTTCTTCCAATCGCGGACTGAAGTTTGAGCAGGCTGTTTTCAGAAACCTGGGAACGACCGAAATGAATGACCAGATGAAAGGGATTGATTACCTGAAATCTCTTCCTTATGTAGATTCAGAAAGAATGGGGATTCACGGATGGAGTTTCGGAGGATTTATGACGACGAGCTTCATGCTTCGTCACCCGGAAGTCTTTAAAGTAGGCGTTGCCGGCGGACCGGTGATCGACTGGAGTATGTACGAAATTATGTACGGCGAGAGATATATGGATACGCCGCAGGAAAATCCGCAGGGATATGCCAATGCTAATCTTTTGAATAAAGTACAGAATTTAAAGGGTAAACTCTTGATGATTCATGGAGCACAGGATGATGTGGTTGTTTGGCAGCACTCGATTAAATTTATCAAAGCTGCCGTTGACAATGGCGTACAGCTGGATTATTTTGTTTATCCGGGACATCCGCATAATGTGATCGGGAAAGACAGGGTACATCTGATGCAGAAAGTAACGGATTATTTTGACCTTTATCTGAAAAAATAATTTCTAAAATAATTTTCTAAAAAGACAGAGACTCGTTCATATACTGAGGTTTCTGTCTTTTTTGTTTTCAGGCTGTTTAAAAATTACTGATCCGGATTTCATTTCTTTCTTATCAAACATCAATGTACCTGATTTTTAAGTGAATTATCTTTGTAGCATAAAAATCAACAATATGGAATTAGGAATTGGAATGTTTGGCGATTTAAGTTTCGACCCAAATACCGGGAAATATAAAGATGCAGGTGTAAAAATCCGTGAAATTATAGATCAGGTAAAACTGATGGATGAGGTAGGAATTGATGTTTTTGCCATGGGCGAGCATCACCGTCCCGACTATGCGGTTTCGTCTCCGGAAATCGTTTTGGCTGCTGCGGCAAGTGTTACAAAAAACATAAAGCTGGCAAGTGGCGTAACCGTACTCAGCTCATCTGAACCTGTAAAAGTATATGAAGATTTTTCAACACTCGATTTAATTTCAGATGGACGTGCGGAAATTTTCGTAGGCCGCGGAAGTTTTATTGAATCTTTTCCGCTTTACGGATATTCTTTAAATGATTATGAAGAGCTTTTCGATGAAAAACTGGAATTGCTTTTAAAGATTAATTCAGAGGAAAATGTTTCCTGGTCAGGTAAATTACGTGCTCCGATGCAGAATCAGACGGTTTATCCAAGAGCAAAAAATGGAGGCAAACTTTCGATCTGGAGAGCTGTCGGCGGAACTCCGCAATCCGTTTTAAGTGCTGCGAAATTAGGAATACCCCTCGTGGTAGCCATCATTGGAGGAATGCCTGTGCAGTTTAAGAATTTAATTGAATTCTACAAGCAGGAATATCTTAAAGCAGGCCATCCCGAATCTGAAATGCAGATTGCCATCCACTCGCATACTTTTGTAAGTGAAGATGCAAATGTAATAGACGGATATTTTCACAATTATAAATCGCAGATGGACAGGATCGGGTCATCAAGAGGCTGGGCACCTTACACCAAAATGCAATATGAAGGCGGAAGGAGCAAAGACGGTGCTTTGTTTATAGGAAACGCCAATGAAGTTGCCGATAAAATTGCTTACATGAAAGAAATTTTCGGGATTACCAGATTTATCGGTCATATGGATGTCGGCGATCCGGCTGATGATATCATGAGAAAATCAATCGAACTGTTCGGCGAAAAGGTCGGTTCGCAGGTAAAATAGATATTAAAAACTCCGTTGAAAATCATTTCAATGGAGTTTTAATTTATGCCTCAGTATCAAATCTGGCTTTGTATTCATTCAGAAGTTGGGCGAGCTTTTTGGCAGACATTCCATAGGTGTCGGGAAAGCCTCCCTGTCGTAGTTTCGTTTTATTACCGACCATGGTTTTATTAAAGTCAAAAACCACAAGCCTGTTGAAAGCTACCCATTTTGTTTTAAAGGTAACAACTGTATGCCAGGGAATAAAAGTAACCCTGAAAAGATTTTTCATTTCAATTCCCTTTTCATCAATTTTGAGATAACATGAACCGGGAAGAAGGTTGAGAAGAAAAACTACGAAACACATTCCGAAAAAAACAATATTCAGAATCGCAATGAGTTTGTTTTTATCTAAAAGAGAAATCCCTAAAACGACAAAACCAATACTAATCATCAGTAAAATACTACTTTTTACTTTTCCGGGTTTTAAAATAAGAGGTAAGTTTTGCATGATAATTTTAATGATTCAAATGTAATAAATCTTTATTGAAAAACCTCCGTCGAAATTTCGAGGAGGTTCTCTTTACAAATCTTCTAAAAGTATATGCATTCTAAAAATGCGTATTTATAATGAAAAAAAATATTCAATATTCAAATGAACAATGGTAGGCCAAAGTCGATAGGTTTGTTGCGGATATTATCATTTACATTTTGGATAAAATCAAATCGCCGCATAATAAGAAATTGCTACCTGAGGATGAAAGCTAAACATGAAGGTATCAAAATGTTCTCCCGAAGTTGTTTTGCTCAAAAGGTATTTGTTATCAATAATATCTATAAGCAGCAATTCAGGCGTGTAAAAAGTCAGTCCTATTTTATGCTTTGATTTATCTTCAACATTTGAGCTTATAAGATCCAGTTTAAAATCTTCAATTGGGAAGAAGGTATTGCCTAAGACATCCGGGAGGCTCTTAATTTCACCATTTAGCTGAGAAACGTAGTTTACAACAGCGGTACTGAGTAAAAAAGGAATTTTTTCTGCATTAGAATTTTTCAGCAACAGTTGCCAATAATTTTTTACCGGATCATCTTTGTCATCAAATACCTGATGCTGAATTTTATACTCCAGGTAAGTATCTTCAAAGATATATTGATCCCACAGCATACTTGAATTCTCATCAATCACGACTCGAAACGCCAATTTTATTTTAGCTTTCATAATTTCTAAGTTTTAATAAACAGGGCGACATTTTTTTAATTCCGCCCTGCTTCTAACAAAATTGATATGAAATTATCTAACACTTGAAAGCATCAGCTCACAAGAACTTTCAGGTCTTCTGAAAATTTTCCTTTAGAATTATCTATCGTAATTTTTGCAACATACATTCCGGATTTTAGCTGGTTTCTGTTCATTTTTATTTCCTGTTTTCCGGAAGATAGTTTTTGCTTGTCGATTACGCTGAAAAGTTTCCGCCCACTGGTGTCAAACAGATCAATACTTACGGTAGATTTTTCGTTAAGCATAATAGGAAAAACAGTTTCCTCGCGGAATGGATTGGGATAATTTTGTTCCACTTTAAAATTTTTAGTGTTCTCTACTTCCTGTGTTCCAAGAACGGCTCCTGCCACATATATGGTGTGGGTTAGGATATAACCTGCCGATAAGGAACCTGTTATTGTACTCATTTCATTGCTTGTCCCATCAGAAAAAACATTGTCACTGCTATTATAGGTATATCCCGTCATTCCCTTTGTGTAACCGTAAGAAGCACCATTTACATTCACATTATAAACTGCACTATTAGTTCCCTCGGGAAATGCAATTTGGGTTATTAAAAGAGAAGTTCCATCTGCTTTATAAATATGAACGTGAATATGTGTCGCCCTGCTTTGGTACCAGCCGGGGAAAATACTTGTAAAGCTCACCATACCACTGGCATCGGTTGTCTGCCTTCCGCGAAGAAAGTGATTGTTGGTGTAATTAGCCGACTGCATTTGCGTGCCTCCATACTCAGAATAATTGCCATCTTTATCACAATGCCATATATCTACTAAAACACCTTGGTATGCGGCACAATTTCCATTGGTGTTTTTAATATAAATATTTATGGTAAACGGAACACCGGTTCTATCGCCCACAATATTGCTTTGAACAAGGCTGGATGGTGTATGTGTAGGAAAAGGTCCTTCAGTTTCCGTATTGGTTACTGTACAGGTAAGATCGGTTTTTGCCGTGTTATCAGCAGAAATATTTCCCGGTGAAAAATTTGATCGTAACAGCGCAGGTGTGGCAACAGCAATTCCTGCCAGTCCTAACGAGTTTCTTAAAAAGTTTTTTCTGTCCATATGCGATTTATTTAGGTTAAATTTCAAAAAAAATCAAAAGGGCATTCTCACTCAGGGCTTCAAATTCAAGTGTTGCAATTTCTGATAAGATAATGGCATCTCTGCTTTCCATAAGCCGGTTTTGAAATTCAAAAGCGCCGTTTATTACCATTCCGAAAATTGATTTGCTGTTTTTCCGAAGTATGTATTCCTGCTCCCTTCTTCCTTCATACAATCCAATAAAATTGGGATATTCTACATTTTCTGAAATGGGAAATAAAATGTTTTTCGAGATGATATGTAAATCTTCAACCGCAAAAAACCGATTGTTTTTTTTGTTTTTGAATTCAAAAATTAATACATCAGCCTTTTCTTCCTCAAGATTATTTTTAATATGGAAAAGATTGCTTTCGTTTGAGCTTAAAGTGAAAACCTGTTCTGAGGAAATGGTCTTTTCAAAATCATTAATTAAAATTTCGCCGTACAAGATCATGACCATGATGGTGGAATCTTCCGCAAATTCTAAGATGTAATTTTCACTTTCGTCAAGTACAATTTCAGATACTTTTCTAAGATCCGAAGCTTCTTCAATGATTATTTCATTCAGAATACATGCTTTTTCTTTTTTCCAAACTGAAAAATCGGCTTTATAAATTCTTGATGGGCTTTGAACTAACATTTTCTGGATTTTAAACGTTCCACATGGCACAGACAAACACTTATCAACCACTCCAATTGTGTAGATCTGTGCTTTTTGTGGAAACTAATTGACTAATATTAAATAGACTTTATTTCTAAGCCGAAACTTTGATGGTGTGGGTAAGGGCATATCCTGCACTTACACTTCCTGATATGCTCGACATCTCGTTTGAGGTTCCGTCACTGAATACATTATCATTCGCATTATAAGTATATCCGGTCATGCCTTTGTAGCCGGTGCTTGCAGCTACCTGAACAACAGCACTGTCGCTTCCTTCAGGGAAGGCAATTTGCGTTACCAGAAGCGATTGCCCCGAAGAATTATATATATGAACATGAATATGAGTCGCTCTTCCGCTGTACCAACCCGGAAAAATAGAGGTGAAATTTACTTTTCCGTTGGCATCCGTCGTTTGTCTTCCTCGTAAAAAATGAACCGATGTGTAATTGGAAGACTGCATCGAAGTTCCTCCATATTCTGAATAATTTCCGTCTTTATCACAATGCCATATGTCAACAATCGCACCTTGTAAATTGGCACAGCTTGCATTTACATTCTGAACAGTAATCTCAATGCTAAAAGGAACTCCTGTTCTGTCGCTTACAATATTGCTCTGAACAAGGCTTGAGGGAGATTTTGTAGGAAACGGGCCTTCAGTTTCAGAGTTTGTAACAGAACATCCTGTTGATGATGACTGAGAACCTGAAGTAGAACTAGAACTAGAACTAGAACTAGAAGTAGATCCTGAAGAATTGGTGGATGAATCTGTAATATCATCGTCACTACTGCAATGAACTAAAATCGGAGCGGCTACAGCAGTAACTCCTGCTAAACCAAGCGTTTTTAAAAAGCTCTTCCTGTCTATTGTTTTCATAACATTTCTTTTTTGCTGTTAATAATTAAATGATATAGATCGTTATTTGAGTTTCTTCAAATTCTTAGATCAAAGGTATTTTGAAAGTGATGAATTATGAAATTTATGAGGTAAACAGAAAAAATGTGTCGGTAAACAGTAATTTTTTAAGAACTATTAAGAATTAAAAGGCTATAGATGAATTTAATTGATTGTGCCAAATCTGTCTGTTATGATTTGGTATATTGGATGAACCTGCTGAAGGTAGAACTATTTATTCACAATTCTCATGACAACATCCTTATAGGTATCGCCAATCGGAATCACAAAATGGGTAATATGAATATTACGGTTCACAACCGTTTTGATATTATTCACAGGAACAATATAAGAACGATGAACACGCACAAAATCCTTTTCGGAAAGCTTTTCCATAATACTTTTCATAGAAGAACGGGCTGTGATTTTAGAATTATCCGTAAGATGGATCTGAATATAATCGTCTAAGCCTTCAATGAGAAGTATATCATCGAAATTGATCTTGTGAAGCTTGTAATCGGCACGAATGGAAAGATATTTTATATCATCAGGATCATTTGTGATTTTCACTTTTCCTACAGCCTCTTTGAATCTTTCGAAAGAAAAAGGTTTTAATAAATAATCTACCGCATTGATACTGAAGGCATCAACAGCATATTCGGAATAAGCGGTCGTGAAAATGACTTTTGTATTTTGAGAGATGTTTTTGTAGAAATCCATCCCGTTTTTAGAGGGCATTTCAATATCTAAAAAAATGAGATCGACAGGGTATTTCCTAAGGTGTTTTTTTGCATCACTTTGTGTGTTGAACACCTTTTCAAGAGAAAGATTTTCAATTTTTCCGGCATAATTCTCAATAATTTTTAAGGCCAGAATTTCATCATCCAAAGCAATGGCTTTTATCATAAATTTAGATTAAATTGATATTCAAATTTACATCATATGTTTTGTAATCATTGTGGATTACTAAAGTATGTTTTTGTCCGTAAATCTGGTTTAAATGTTCTATTGTATTTTTCAGACCGATTTTCAGACTGCTTTCATCCGTAATTTTATAATTTACAATATTATTGAAAACGTTAAAATTCAAAACATTGTCCTGAACAATCACTTTTACGGATATTTTCGATTTCTTTTCTGCATTAAAGCCATATTTAAAAGCATTCTCAACAAAATTGACCAGAATAAAAGGGGCAATATGCAATCCTTTCATCTCACCAATTTCGGTATAAGAAAAATCAAGGCTGCTGTCTGTTCTTATCAACTGGAGAGCGATATAATCCTTAAGATATTCAATTTCCTTGCTCAGCTCCACAAAATCTTTACTGCTTTCCTGCACGATATACCGCATGACATTTGAAAGTTTTAAAACGCCTTCCGGAGCATCGTCGGATTTCAATAAAGTTAATGAATAAATAGAATTCAGAATATTGAACAAGAAATGCGGTTGAAGCTGATATTTTAAATTTAATAGTTCGGCTTTGGCTTTTGATTTTTCCAACTCTTTCTTTTCTATATTCCGGTAAATAAAAAGAGATGAGAGGAATGAAAACAAAAATGGAAGAACAGATGAGAAAATCATTTGCTGATAAGAAGCGTCGTTTCTGTGCTCGTCAAAATGCCTGAAAGGAGGTCTTCCCATGGGAGTTGACGAATGGTTTCCAATCGGCGGCGGCATTGCTGCCGGCTTCATATGTGTAAATGCCGAACCTCCGGGAAAAACATTTTCCGAAGTAAGACGATAAGGAAGAAAGATCATCATTCCGAAACAGACTACAATGCAGGTTATGAAAGGGAAATATTTCTTTTTGCCGTACAATTTAGGAAGAAAAATATTCAGGTTCAGATAAAAGAAAATAATCACCAGTACGAAACGGATAAATTCTCGCTGAAATGGTGAAACCCTGAAAACTGACAAGGTTCCGTCGAAATCAGGAGAGGAGACAATAGGGATTGTCAGCAACAACGGAATTAGAATAATGTGCGGTAAGATTTTTTTCATTAAACTAAAATATGAAAATGATAATTATGAAAATAACAAAAGTTTTTTTAAAAATAATTCTTCTCTGCAACGATAGTAAAATTTTGTAGAAATATTGTTTTAAAGTTTTCTTTGCAGCCCAATACAATTTTATATCTATTTTTACAGCATGGAACAGCAATCTAAAGATCCTCTTCACGGAAAAAGACTTGATACCATCCTCGAGGAACTGGTAGAATATTATAATGGTTTTGAAAAACTTGGCGAGCAGATCAATATTAAATGTTTTACGGATAATCCCAGTATCAGCTCGTCACTGAAATTTTTGCGGAAAACGCCGTGGGCCAGATCAAAAGTAGAGAGTTTATATCTTTTTGTATTGAGAGAGAAAAAACGAAAAGAAACAAAAAAGGAAAAGTAGAATCCGGTTATTTCTTTAGTCATGATTCTTCGGTCAATGATTTCAAAAACAGTATATTTGTACTGTTAATCGTGTAAAATTCACGAAAAAAAGAAAAAATATGACAATCGAAAACAATCATGTTGTAGCTGTACGTTACATACTTCACACCATCGAAGAAGACGGAAGCAAAACCCTTGTAGAAGAAACAACCGCAGAAAATCCACTTACGTTTTTATACGGTGTTGGAATGATGATTCCAAAATTTGAACAAAATATTCTGGGATTAAAGGCAGGAGATAAAGCTGCATTCGTAATTCAGCCAGAAGAAGCTTATGGTGAAAGACAGCCTGATGCTATCGCACAGTTACCAATCGATATGTTCCAGGAATCCGGAACACCGCCGGTAGGAGCAATTTTACCATTATCTGATAATCAGGGAAACAATTTCCAGGCATTTGTGGTAGAAGTAACACCGGAAATGGTAGTTGCAGATCTTAATCACCCAATGGCTGGGAAAGTTTTAGATTTCCAGGTGGAAATTTTAAATACACGCCCTGCTACAGAAGAAGAGTTAAATCATGGTCACGCTCACGGGATCGACGGAAACGAAGCTCACTAAAATTAAATATCAATGTCCGGTTTTTGCCGGACATTTTTATTTAATCAAAAAACGGTTGCCATCAGCTTTTCGGATAAACAATTTCGATAAAGTAATCAACCACTTGGAATGGGCAATCAACCATTCCGAATGGACAATCAAACGTTTAGAAGAGGTGATCAAGTACTCCGCAGAGACAATCAACTACTCCGAATGCACGATCAAGTGTTTAGAAGAGCCGATCAACCAGTCAGAAGAAGTAATCAACCAGTCAGAAGAGCCGATCAAGTACAATTTGTTATCTTTCAGTGTTTTATGGCCTCTTTTAAAAGGGTATATCAAATGAAGAATATGATGCAGGCCGCGCTTTAATGATAATTTTACCACACAAGACAGAAAATCAAAGATTTTTATTAGCTTTATTAATCTATTCTTTATGATCTCCGGTAAGAATGAATGCAACAGTACTAGTCCAGGAATTTACCGCTCACATAAAACCAACGGCTCTGAATCATTTTAAATGTTGACAGCTCGTGATGAATTTGAGGATCTCCGTTTTCATCAGTGTAAAAGGCTTTAAATTCTACCTTATTAACAGCGGGTCTATTTACAATTTCCAATTTTGTCCAAGTATTGATTTGTCCCCATTCCTGTAAATCTTTTTTGTTGTGATATTTTCTTTTGCTCGGGAGTGTTGTTTCCATTAAATAATCACCATTCGGAATGGCAAATGCAGAAAACCTTGATCTCATTAAAGCTTCAGCAGTCGGAGCATGTTTCTCACCGGAATGATAGGGCTTACAGCATTCTTCATAGGTTTTTCCGGAGCAGCAGGGACAATTCATTTTTTTATTTTAAAAGCAAAAGTCTTAAAATTTTCTGGACTTTTAAAATTCAAATACATTTTATAAAATGTATGAATATTTCATCGTAATAATTTATTTTTTTGAGTTTCAAATTCCTCATCTGTAATTACACCCTCATCGTGAAGCACTTTTAATTTAGTTAGTTGATCAATATTACTTCCAGTATTACTTTTTTCGTTGGATAACGCCCAGATTAATGCTCCAACCCAGCCGATCAGTGCCCAACCCAGAAATAAATTCAATGCGAAGATAGCTCCGGTATTTGCTTTTTTCCTGCTGAAAGCAATATATGTTGGTATAAAGTAAAGAGGAATAATAATTAAAATGATTAATATATGTTGCCAGGAAAGACTTAAAAGAGTTAAACAGTTCATATATGTATTAAATAAAAATTAGGTTACTAAATATATCTATTTTATAATTAAATAATAAATAAAAAAGCATCCAAAAAATGAATGCTTATAATTTTATTGATCTTCTTCCTCGATTTTTGTATCTATAAAAGTGTAATTGTCTGTTGCCATTTCCATAGATTGTTCTTTTGATTTGAATTTGATGTGTGAAGGATCAAGAACTTGGTAAGTATATACATCTGTCTGACCTGAGCTGTAATGCAATTCATGAAATTCTCCGTTTTCAATCCACCATTGTCCTTTTTCTACATGTTGATCCACTTGGCAATCTTGAACTGTTGTAAAAAGAAGCATGAAAGTTCCGTCCTGCTTTCTTTCCATAATCCATAGCTTTTCAACACCTTCGATCTGCTGATCTTTTTCGCTGCCTTTCCATAGACCTACCAGATTTTTATCAATTTTATTGGTTTTCGGTTTTGCTTTTTGTGCGTAAATACTCCCACAAGCCAAAATTAAAGAGCTTACAATAATTTTTTTCATAGTTATTTAAAATGTATCGTTATTTTCATTTCACTATTTACAGGTATTCCGGAACTTTTTGCAGGAATCCAGTGAGTGTTTTTAATGAAGTTTTTTAATTGATTAATGAAATAGGATGCGAATTTATAATTTTTTTTATTTTGAAAGCTTAAATAAGTTTTGATGTCATCTATTTTTCCGTTTTTATAAAGAATAAAATCTGCGGAAATATAAGAATAGAGATCTTGTTCCTTTCGAAATTCATAATCTATGGGATATTCTGTTTTCTTCCAAAAATCTCTTTTGCTGTTGACGAAAAAGTCGTTATAATCTTTGTCGCCGGGATATCTTGAAACCATATCACATTCTTCAAAACGATAAATCTTATCAGGATTATTTTTCACGTATTGTATTTCAGAGATCTGTCTTAAAGAATCAATAAACTTAGGTCCAAATTTTCTGTCAATTTCTTTCCTCATGATACGGGCATAGCAATTTTGCAATGAAGAAGGAATGGTACAGTAATATAAAGCAGAATCAACTTCAATTTTGTAATTCTTTAATAATGAATTCATCTCAGCATTGCCCTTGAAACTTTCCACCATTCCGAAATAATGAAAGAAAACAAGTTTGTTCCTTTTGATATCTTCATAAGCTTTTTTTGTCTCTTCGGTACAGGATGAGTCAAAATACTTCCTTTCTTCATCAAACATTTTAGCGAGTTCAATCTCAGATAATGTATCATATTTTTTATGATAAAAAGATTCTGACTTCTCTTCAGATCGTTTATTTCCGATTGAAGAGAAAGTCAGAATTATAATAGATACAGATGAAAGTATTTTAATACCGATATTTAATGTCATACCAATTATTTGATAAAACCTCTGTTTCTCAATAAAGGCTTAATATCCGGATCATGCCCCGTAAAATCCCTGAATGCCTGATTCAGGTCTACCGAATTTCCTACCGACAGAATATACTTTCTGAAACGGTCGCCGTTTTCTCTTGTCAGTCCGCCGTTGTCTTTGATCCATTCCCAAGCATCGTTATCCAACGTTTCAGACCACAGATAAGCATAATATCCTGCAGAATAACCACCTCCCCAAATGTGTGCAAAATAAGGCGTGTGATATCTCGGAGGAACTGTTGCTAAAGTAAATCCATGTTTCGCTAAAGATTGTTTCTCGAAATCTAAAACAGGAATCAACTCGCTTTCATTGGTTACGGTATGCCAGTCCATATCAAGTTCGGCAGCTGAAACCAATTCTGTAGTCATATAACCCTGATTGAATGTAGAGGCCTTTTTTATCTTATCAACCAATGTTTGCGGAATCGGTTGTTTGGTCTCATAATGTAAAGCGTAATTTTTCAAAACGACAGGATCTAAAGCCCAATGTTCGTTTATTTGTGAAGGGAATTCCACAAAATCTCTAGGCACATTGGTTCCTGATAATGAAGGATATTTCTGGCTCGCAAACATTCCGTGAATTGAGTGGCCGAATTCATGGAAAATCGTTGAAACATCATCAAAGCTTATTAAAGAAGGTTTTCCAGGAGCCGGTTTCTGGTAATTGTAGCAGTTTACGATAACAGGTTTTGTTCCCAATAAATACGATTGTTCAACGAAATTGCTCATCCAGGCTCCTCCGTTTTTAGAGTCTCTTGTATAAAAATCCAGATAATAAATCGCGATCGATTTACCGTCATGATCAAAAACTTCATAAGTCACTACATCCGGATGATATACAGGAAGGTCAGTTCTTTTCTTAAACGTCAGTCCGTAGAATTTTTCGGCAGCAAAGAAAACTCCTTTTTCCAGCACGGTTGTAATTTCAAAATAAGGCTTGATTTCACTTTCATCAAGATCAAATTTGGCCTTTCTTACCTGCTCTGCGTAGAAATTCCAGTCCCACGGTTCTACCTTGAATCCTCCATTTTGCTGATCGATCAGATCCTGAATGTCTTTTGCCTCGCGTCTTGCCGTCTCTACAGCAGGCGTTGCAATTTTGTTCATTAAACTAGTGGCGGCTTCAGGTGTTTTTGCCATCTGATCCTGAAGTTTCCATTCTGCAAAGCTTTTCTTACCTAAAATCTGAGCTTTTTTTAGCCTTAGTTTTGCTAATTTTTCAATGGTTTCTCTGGTATCGTTTCCGTCACCTTTTTCAGCTCTCGTCCATGATGCTTTGAACAGCTTTTCTCTTGTCGCTCTGTTTTTAAGGTTTTGCAAAAGTGGCTGTTGTGTAGTATTTTGTAACGCTAATAAATACTGACCTGGTTTTCCTGCATTTTTAGCATCACTTGCAGCTGCTGCAATTTCATCGGCAGAAAGGCCATCCAATTCTTTAGCATCCGTAAAAAAAACACCGCCCTGCTTTCTTGCTTCCAGCAATTTGTTGGAATATTGCGTAGAAAGTGAAGCCAGTTCCTGATTGATTTGCTTTAGTTTTTCTTTGTCGGCAGCAGAGAGATTGGCCCCCGCGATTTCAAAGTTTTGCTTATAATATTGTAAAAGCTTTTTACTTTCAGAGTCTAAACCTTTTTCGGAGATCGCTTTTATTCTTTTATAAAGATTTTCATTCAGGTACATTTTGTCGGAATGTGCTGCGAAAATGGGCGCGTATTCTTCATCCAATGCCTGTAAGGTAGGATTTGTATTGGCGCTCGTAAGATTAAAAAATACAATCACGGCTCTTTTAAGGATCTCACCACTTTTTTCCAGTGCTACTAATGTATTTTCAAAGGTAGGCGCTTCAGGATTATTAGCGATTTTTAAAATTTCAGCATCATGCTGTTTTAATCCGAAATCGAATGCAGGTTTAAAATGTTCATCCTTAATTTTGTCAAATTCCGGTGCTTCATATTGAAGTTTGCTTTTCTTCATGAACGGATTTTGCGAAAGGGAAGCGTCCGGAGTAGGGACTTCCTTTTGTGTTTCGGTGCTTTTCATTGTTGTACAGGATTGATTAAATGCTAGTGCAGAAATTAATAATACTGATGAAATCTTCTTCATAAACGATTTATTAATAATTGCCTAAAGATATTAAATCTTAGTTTATAAAAAGCTCTTACTTCCCGTTTCATAGAAAAAAAGTATTTTGAGATAAGTCAATCTTCGATTAATAGTAACGCAGATGTAATATTTTTTATAAATTAGTTGTCATAATATAGTAATCATAAAATTCAATTGAATATGAAATCAACAAAACTTTTTATTTTTTCGGCTTTTGTACTATTAGCATCATGCGATGGAAGAAAAGAGAAAAGACATAGCGGGAACGGAGACTGGGTAGAAAAAGTAGTTTCTACAGATCACGGCCCGATGAGACAGAAAGAGATGACAGGCAATTTTGATGAAATTGAGGTTTCTCAGGCAATTAAAGCTGAAATTATAAAGTCAGACGTTGAAAAGGTTGTTATTTCTGCTCCTGAAAATATTATTGATGAGGTTTTGGTAGATTTCAGCGGAGATAAACTTTATATCCATTATAAAAAAGGGATCAGAGTGATGAACAATCATAACGTTTCTGCGAAGATCTATGCAAAAGATTTTTCTAAAATTGAAGCCAATTCAGCGGCAGGAATCACGGTTAAAGATAAATTCGTTCAGGATAAAATGAGCATCGATGTTTCGAGTGCAGCATCTGTTGACGGAAATCTTGAAGCCAATGATTTTGAAATTTCTACAGGAAGCAGCAGCAGCTTTTCGGGAAAAATATGGGCTGTTGATCTAAATGTTGATGCATCATCAGGATCAAGTTTAGATCTTTCAGGTAAAGCAAAGAAGGCAGAGATTTCTTCATCCTCGGGAAGCAGTATTTCTGCTAAAAATGTTGTAGCCGATAATCTAAGAGTGGAAGCATCGAGTGGAGCAAGCGTTGATATCAGTGCTTCATCCTCAATTTATGCCGAAGCTTCTTCAGGTGGTAGCGTGAGCGTTTACAAAAAAGGAAACGTAACTTCAGTAACGAAAGAAGAAAGCAGTGGCGGAAGCGTAAGCATTCACTAATTACTTATCCGCTTGGTCTTCCTCATCATTTGAGGAGTCTTCCCATTGCTTATTTTCAAAATTAAGATTGTCATAAGCCAATAATTCCTCCTCTCTCTGGAGGATTTCTTTTGTGGTGAAAAGATGAATTTCATCGTCTTCTTCTGCCTTAGCCAGTTTTCTGATAGATTCTTTATCAATAGCCATAAACCTTTGTCCAAGTCGTCTGGCGGCATATTTCCGCATACCTGATTCGTGGAGTACATCTACGGCCATATCTACGGCTGTACCGAGTGTTTCACGATAAATATTATTAATTCCGTTGTTCAGATAATTATAGGCATCAATTCTGTTTTTCGCCCTTACAAATATTTTCACCTTGGGATATTGCTCCCGAACCAAGTCTGCAATAAATTTATTATCATCCGCATCATCCAGACAGAGAACAAGTATTTCAGCATCTTCAATTCCGGCGGCACGTAATGTTGGTATTTTAGTGGCATCGCCGTAATATACTTTAAAACCGTAGCTTCTTAATAGTTTCACTCTGTCTGAATCTCTGTCCAAAACGGTGGCAGAAATCTTATTAGCTTTTAAAAGCCGCCCGACGGTACTTCCAAAATGTCCGAATCCTACAATGATAATTTTCTTCTGTCTGATACTGCCGTCAAGGATGTTAAAATCATTTTCGGCATCAGGAATTTCTTTAATGAATTTAGGCGTGATGAGTTTATCATTTATTATTAAAAGAAATGGCGTGATACACATAGTGATAGCGGTAACTGCCATCATTTGAGCATTAAGTTCAGGACTTATGAGGTAAAGATTTGAGGAATAATTAATCAGTACAAATGCAAATTCTCCCACCTGTGAAAGTGCAAATGCATAAAAAAGGCTTTGGGATGTATCAATTTTAAAAAACTTTCCAATCGAAAATAAAACGATGAATTTAATTATCAGGACAATAAAAGCAGTACCAAATATAAATAAAGGATCTTCCTGAATGATATTAAAATTCATTGTTGAGCCTACGCTTACAAAAAAAACGGCAAGTAAAAGACCTTTGAATGGATCAATCTGAGCTTCCAGTTCATGCCGGAATTCACTGTTGGCCAGCATAACTCCTGCCAGAAAAGCTCCCAAAGCAGGCGACATGCCTATAGCAACCATTAGCTCGGAGACTCCAATCACCAGAAATAGGGAAGAGGCTGTCAGCAACTCTGCCATTCCTGATTTTGATACATATCTTAAAAAAGGAACAAAAACATATCGACCCAATAATATTAATACAATTACGCCCAAGATCACAGTCGCAAACTGCATCCACTCCGGAAGTGTCTGGATGAGTACCTGAATTTCATTATCATGATCCCTGGTTTTATAATGTGCGATGAGTGGTAAGATTGCGAGAATAGGAATTACCGCAATATCCTGAAATAAAAGTGTGGAAAATGAAGCTTCTCCTGCCAGCGTTTTCAGGTTGTTTTTCTCCTGTAAAGTCTGTAAAACGATGGCCGTAGAAGACAGAGCGAAGCACATGGCAATGGCAATTGCTTTATCGAGTCGCCATCCAAAAATCATAAAAACTAAAAAAAGCAAAGATATGGTAAGGAGCATTTGAGTAAGACCCAGCCCGACAATTTTCTTACGCATATCCCAGAATTTTCTGGGCTCAAGCTCTAAGCCCACCAAAAATAAGAGCATGATAACCCCGAATTCACTGGCGTGCATAATATCGTTAACGTTTCTTCCCGTTAGTTTCAAAACATAAGGTCCGATAATAATTCCGCCTGCAATATAGCCTATTACAGAGCTTAGTCCGAATTTTCTTGCCAGCGGAACCATAATAATGGCAACGCCCAAGAATAAAAGGGTGTTCATGGCTAAGCTTGTCTCCATATTTTTATTTATTGAGTAATTCTGAAAATTCCTGTTTATGTAAAATAATTTCTTTTTTTGATAGCTTATTGGCTTCGTAAACGATTTTTATATTTTTAATATCAGCCTTAAATACTTTAAGAGAAACAATGAGCCCGCTAATTAACTCTTCTACGGTGAACTTGTAGGTTCCTTGTTTATGAAAAGATCTTTCTTTTCCGCCTGTGGTTACCAGAATGTAAACTTCTTTTCCTTTCAATGGGTTGTGATGATCTTCTTTAAGCCAGTTACGGTCAAAAACTTCATCAATCCAAAGTTTGAGTAGAGGTGGCATTCCGAACCAGATGAGAGGAAACTGAAAGATAAAACGCTCGTAATCTTTTATTCTTTTTCTTTCTCTGAAAGCAGCAATATGAAAGTCGGGATATTCTTCGTAAAGATCGCGAAGCGTAAAATGCTGGTGGCGAACATAGAAATTAATGAGCTCTGCATTCGAGTTTGAGTGCTCTAAATAAGGATGCGCAAAAACTACCAACGTCTTCTTCATAAAACCTGTTTTGAGTAAATATAATGAAAAAGTTTTAAATTAAAAACAGATTTAAGGCAGGTTTGTTAATTTTTTAACATCAATAAATGAAATTTTTATTAATTAAAAATCAAAAAATATGGAAAAAATTCTTTTTTATGAAATCAATTAATAATTGGATATGATACGAGAAATGATTTAAAAATCAGCATAGTCTACCATCCTCCGGAAGCACCACCACCTCCGAAACTTCCACCACCTCCAAAGCCACCGAATCCACCACCGCCAGAACTTCCTCCACCAAAGCCACCACCTCCGAAGCTGCCTGGGAATGGGAAAAAGCCCCCGGGATAATTTCTGCGTCCTCTTCTTGAAAGAATAACATCGTCATCATCACCATTTCCTCCTCTTCCTCCTCCGCGGTTCCCGAAAAATATAGAGAAAATAATAAAGATAATAAAAGCAATAATCATGATTTTAACGAGATCCCCGTCACCGTTTTTTTTATGTTCTTTTAAAGGCTTAAATTTCCCCTGAACGGCTTCCATAATAGCAGAAGTACCGCGGTTGATACCTTCGTACCATTCTCCTTTTTTGAATTGGGGAGTAACAATATAGTCTAAAATCTGTCCGGCAACAGAAGCTGTTAAGTATGGCTCAACGGCACGTCCCTGTTGAATAGACATGGTATGATCTTCACTAGCGATTAAAAATACAACGCCATTGTCTACACCTTTCTGCCCGATTCCCCATTTTTCACCAAACATGGTAGCAAGAAAATTGATATCTTCTCCCTGCGTAGATTTAATGATGATAACTTCAATTTCAGTTGAGGTAGAGTCTGAAAAAGCAATAAGTTTTTTATTAAGGTCATTTTTTTCCTGTTCGGAAAGAAGATTGGCTTCATCAAAAACCGGATATAAAACAGCGGGCTTTTTAGGAATAGAATACTGTGCAGATACAAATGTGTAAAAGCATAGGAGGATGAATGAAAAAACTATTTTAAGAGAACGTAATTTCATTAGAAAGCTCGTTGGGGTTTTCTCCTGTTACAGGAAAATGTTTTTTTAGTTCAAGACCGGTTTCCAGAATGGCACTTTTAAGTGCTTTGTAGTAATTACCTTTGGCAAATTCAGAAGTAATATAATCGTGAAGATGATCCCAATAAGACTGGCTTACTTTTTCATGAATTCCTTTATCGCCGATAATGGTAAGATATTTCTGTTCAAAATTTATATGAAAAAGTACTGCATTTCGTTCAGTGGTTTTCTCCATACACAATTCTTTAAACACTTCAAAAGCAGTTTTTGCATTGTCATTATCTGTATTTGAATCGATGTGTACACGAATCTCACCGGTAGAATGCTCTTCCGCCGACTGAATAGCTTCCACAAGGGAAGCTATTTGCTGACTTGTTAGGAAATTACCTGCCATTATTCTGTAAATACTTCAGGTGCTTTTTCGGCTCCTGCTGCTGCTTTGAAATAAGGTTTCTCTTTAAAGTTGGTAAAATTCGCCAGAATATTATTCGGGAATTTTTTTATTGAAGTATTATAGTCCTCAGCAGCCTGATTATAATAAACTGTTTCTGTTCTGATGCTGTTTTCAATCGCAATATATTCTCTCTGGAAATTAATGTATTGCTGGTCTGCCTTTAAATTCGGATAAGACTCAACTACTGCCATTAATCTGCTTAATGCTCCGGATAATTCACCCTGAGCAGATTGGAATTTTGCCATATCCTGCTCTGTCATATTCGTAGGATCAATATTCACAGAAGTCGCTTTTGAACGTGCCTCAATGACTTTAGTTAATGTTTCCTGCTCGAATTTCGAATATGATTTTACCGTTCTTTCAAGATTAGGAATCAGGTTTGCTCTTTTCTGATAAACCGTCTCTATATTAGACCATTTTGTATTAACGTTCTGTTCTTTTGTTACAAAATTATTATAGCCGCTTTTTCCCCAGAAGAATAAAACTGCAACGATAATCAGAAGAGCAATTCCGATGGTGCCGGCGCTCAGACAGCCTCTGTTTTTCATAGTTTAATTTTTTAAATTTTTTGTGCTAACCAAATATACAAATTATGTGCTAATTTTGTGAAAAATTATTTTAATGACAACAATAGTCGTAGCAATGGGAGAAAAGAACGAGATTGGCTTTGAAAATCAGCTGCTTTGGCATCTTCCTAAAGATTTAAAACACTTTAAGGATCTCACCTCGGGACATCCTGTAATTATGGGAAGAAAGACATATGAAAGTATAGGAAAACCGCTTCCTAACCGTACGAATATAGTTGTATCCAGAAAAAATGACTGGTTTGAAGAGGGTGTTCTGATTGTAGGAAGCATTAAAGAGGCGGTAAAATTTGCTAAAAAAATCGATGAAGAGATTTTCATTATCGGTGGCGGAAAAATTTATGAACAAACCATGGATATAGCCGACAGGCTTGAAATAACTCGTGTAAAAGCAGATCTTCATGCAGACACATATTTTCCAAAGATTGATGAGAAAACCTGGAAAAAAACGAATGAAGTTTTTCATGAAAAAGACGAAAAGAACCAGTATGATTTTTGTTTTCAAACATATGATAAAGTTATTGATTAATTGTTGTTCGTTGACAGATGAAATTTTAACAGGAAAACCATCAGCTGACAACTAATAACTAACAACCAAATTTCTTATCTTTGCACTTCTAAATTTTAATAATGAATAAATACATAAAGTTTGTAATCTCTGCGGTAATTATAGCAATAGCAGCTTATCTGATGATGAACAGAAATATCGGATGGGGAATTGTTTTGGTTATTCTATCTGCTATTCCGATTTTGCTTTTCTTTAAAAATGAATATATCTTACTGGCTTTCTGGCAATTGAGAAAGCAGAATATGGAAAAAGCAGCTGACTGGCTGAAAAATATTACGAATTATCAGGCACAGCTTCATAAATCTCAGTATGGTTATTTCCATTATCTGACAGGGTTGACACAGGCTCAGGATCATCCGACAAAAGTGGAGCCTCTTATGAGAAAAGCTTTGGACTATGGACTTAATATGAAACACGACAGAGCTATGGCAACATTAAATCTTGCTGCTGCTGCGATCTCAAAAGGAAGAAAACAGGAAGGGCAGAAGTTGCTTGAAGAAGCTAAAAGACTCGACAGCGCCGGAATGATGACCGACCAGATCAAAATGATGAAAGAACAGTTGAAAATGCCGACCATGCAGAAGCATATGCATAACCCGAACATGAGAAACAGAGGGAAATTCTTTTAATGAAGGATCTTATAAAAAACAAAAGCATCTGAAATTTTCAGATGCTTTTTTATTTAAATCTTGCAATTAATTTTTACATTTCTGCATCATTATTATATCCATAAAATTTTGGGATCTGCCAATGATATTTCACGGCTAAAGTTCTGATTGATACAATTAGTAAGATAGTGAAAATCTGAATGATAGTATATGATAAAGTCGTTAATTCTGTTAATAATAAGAATGCAGCACCTCCCACAATACAAGCCGTTGCATAGATTTCCTTCCTGAAAATCAAAGGAATTCTATTCAGCAGAATATCCCGGATAATCCCTCCGAAACAACCTGTGATAGTTCCAAGACCAATACATATTAAAGGATGAATGTCTGCATGAAGTCCTTTTTGGACACCGATTATCGTGAACAATCCCAGTCCGAAACTGTCGAAAATAAATAAGGTGACCCGGAAGTTTTTTTCAAAAGATTTAAAAATCATGGTGAAAATGCTGGTCAGAATGATTAAAGAGCATGTCAGCAGATCATGCATCCAGAAAACCGGAATGTCCAACAACAGGTCTCTTACCGTTCCGCCACCTACAGAAGTCACGAAGGCAATAATTAAAACACCGAACGGATCCAGCCGTTTTTGCATCGCTGCAAAACTTCCCGACATCGAAAACGATATCGTTCCAAGGACTTCTATGGCAAAATTGAACTGTTCGTGCATGTTTTTTATGAATGATAATCGATAAATTTATGAATGATTTCTCTTGGTCATAAAATTTCACATTATTATATTGCTCATTTCTCAACCCTTACTGAATCCGGAACTAAAAGTCCGTATTCCCCGCCATGATTGATGATTTCTCTCACGATGCTGCTGCTGATAAATGATTTTCCGGATGAGGTCAGTAGAAAGACGGTTTCCAGTTTTTTGTGAGCTAAGGTTCTGTTCGTGTGTGCAATGGCCTTTTCAAATTCAAAATCGGCGGGGTTTCTTAAGCCTCTGATGATGTATTGTGCATCTTTTTCAAAACAGTAGTCTACGGTTAAACCTTCAAAAAAATCAACTTCTACATTAGGGAATTCAGCGACAGAGTTTTGGATAAATTCCATCCTTTTTTCCAGAGGAAACATATATTTTTTCTGTGAATTCTGCCCGATGGCGATGATTAATTTATCGAAAAGCGGGGCTGCCCGTTCTATAATATCGTAATGTCCTAATGTAATGGGATCAAATGAACCCGGAAAAACAGCAATTTTCATGCGCAATAAAGTTATAAGTTATGAGCTATTAATTATGATTGTGTTATTACTCTAATATCTAGCTTCTAATGTCTAATTTCTTTTATTCAAAGCTTTTTCAACCTCATTGCCGCAAAGGTCTGATATGGCAATTCCGTAAACTTTGGCTTGTTGCGGAAGAATGCTCGCAGGAGAAAACCCGGGATTGGTATTCATTTCCAGCATATAGGGAATTCCGTTCATCAGAATGTATTCGCTGCGGGAAAAACCACTCATTCCAAGAGAATTATACGCTTTTTTTGAAATTTCTTCCACACGGATTCTTGTTTCATCATCAATTCTTGCCGGCGTAATTTCTTCAGAAGCACCTTCGTATTTGGCTTCATAATCGAAAAACTCGTTGTTAGGAACAATTTCCGTGATTCCCAAAACAATGGTTTCTCCTTTATAATCAATAACTCCCACAGAAACTTCCATTCCGTCAAGGAAGCTTTCGATTAAGATTTCATCATCTTCTTTAAAAGCAATTTCCGTTGCGGCAATGAGTTCAGATTTTTCTTTAACCTTTGAAATTCCTAAAGAAGAGCCGGATTGATTAGGCTTAACGAAAATAGGTAACCCAAGATTTTCTATAATTTCATCAACTTTAATTTCTTCTCCTTTTCGAAGATAAATGCTTTTTGCTGAAGGGATTCCATATTTTGAAAGTACAGCCAGCGTATCTTTTTTGTTGAATGTGAGCGCGCTCTGATAAAAATCACAACCTGTATATTTCTGCCCGATTGCATCCCAGTAGGCCTGGAGAAGTCCATTTTCGCCCGGTGTTCCGTGGATAATATTGAAACAGACATCAAATTTCAGTGTTTTATGATCTAAAGTCACAGAAAAATCGCCTTTATTAATCTCAAATTTTTGATTATTTTCATCTAAAAAATACCATTCGTCTCTAAGGATGATTACTTTATATACATCATAAAGGTTTCTGTCGAGAGAATCATAGATTAATTGTCCGCTTTTTAATGATACAACATATTCGTCTGAATAGCCCCCCATTACTACGGCAACACTTTTTTTGCTCATATTCGTAAATATCAATTAGGGCAAATTTAATGATTTTATGTCATGCAATTTTGCAAAACCTGAAATTTTGAAAACGAAAATGAAATATGTACATTCTAAAATTATTAATTATATTTGCTGTCTAATTATAGTCATTTAAAGTATGCTTAAATCACTTTTCAATTGGAAAGTTTTACTGAACTTAGCTATTGCCATCGGTGTTTTCGTTGGGTTGGTTTGGCTTACATTCCGCTGGCTTGAGTATCATACCAATCATGGTCAGGAAATCCCCGTACCCAATATTGTCAATAAATCCGTTTATGAGGCCATCAAGATTTTAGATGATTCAGGTCTGGAATATGAAGTAGATAGCCCTCAGTATAATCCTAAATACAGGCCTTTCCAGGTATTACAGGTCTATCCTTCTCCGGGATCAAGAGTTAAAGACGGAAGAGCAATTTTACTAAAAGTAAATCCGAGAACCTGGGCTAAAGTTGAAGTTCCGGATGTTATTAATAAATATTCAGGACTTGCCTTCCAGAGACTTGAACAGGTAGGATTAAAGGTAGGAGATACCATATTTGAGCCAAGCATTCAGAAGGATGCGGTTTTAAGAATTATGTTTAAAGGAGCAGCTGTAAAACCTAAAACAAAACTTCCGAGATTCTCTGTGGTAGATGTTGTTATAGGCTCAGGTCCGATGAGAAACATTTCCATTCCTAATGTTGTGGGGCTTACTGTGAAAGAGGCGAGAGGTGTTATTGCAAGAAGTATGTTTGAAGTAGGTCTTGTAGAGCATGAAGACGGAAGCAAAGATGAATCTGATATTATTTATTATCAGGATCCTGCGGCAGGAGATGTCAGGGATCAGGGAATGCAGATGGATCTTTGGGCAAGTAAAAGAACACCAGCCGAGCTAAGAGCGAAAATAGAAGAACTGAATTCGATCTACAGAATGAAAGTTGATACAGGGCTGCCTCCGATACAATATCAGGAAGTTCCAGCTTATCATGAACCTTCTTATGAAGAGCCTCCAATGCCAGCTGCACCAAAAAAAGAAAATCCTAGATCCTCTGCGGAGGTTCCAAAAACAGAAGCTCAGAAATCAACAGGGAAGACATCGGGTTCGGTAAGTGATGGTACAAAGGCGAAAGCGACAACTTCTAATACAGGCAGCGCAAATACTGCAGGCTCAGGTAATAAACCAGCAGATAAGCCGAAAGCAAAAAAAGTAGTTATTGATTAACTATTTAATAATGATAAACATACAGGCTTCAACTTTTAAAACGTTGAAGCCTTTTGTATAAAAAACAAAACAATGGCAGAAGATAGCGAAGATTTTTTAGATGAAGAATTATCAGACCAGAACAATATTGAGAATATCGATATTGATGAGGAAAATAAAGGTCTGTATGAACATCTCAACATCACTGTAGATAAAAGTCAGGAGCCATTAAGAATAGATAAGTTCCTGTTGATTTTTCGTCAGAATTCTTCACGAAATAAAATCTCACAAACCTGCAGAGCAGGAAATGTGATGGTGAACGGAGTGCCTGTAAAACAGAACTACCGCGTAAAGCCGGGAGATCAGATTTCGGTACTTTTAGCACATCCACCGAGAGAAAACGTTATTATCCCTCAGAATATTCCTATCAATATTGTGTACGAAGATGACGATCTTATAGTTGTAGATAAAGATCCCGGTATGGTAGTGCATCCCGGATTCGGTAATTGGGACGGAACGCTGGTAAATGCATTGGCTTACCATTTTGAACAGCAGGGAGAGAAATCTGATCTGGACAGGGTAGGGCTCGTTCATAGAATTGATAAAGATACATCAGGACTTCTGGTAATTGCAAAAAATGAGTTTGCTTTAAGCTTTTTGGCAAAACAGTTTTTTGACAGGAAAACAAAAAGGCTATACTGGGCTTTTGTATGGGGAAATGTGCAGGATGATGAAGGAACAATAAGGGGGCATATCGGGCGACATCCCAAAAACAGGATGCAGATGCATACGTATGAAGACGGCAGCCAGGGAAAACATGCTGTGACGCATTACAAGGTGCTTGAAAGATTCAGATATATGACCTGGGTAGAGTGTAAATTGGAAACGGGACGAACACACCAGATCAGAGCGCACTTCAAACACATTGGTCATACTTTGTTTAATGATGAAAGATATGAAGGGCATACACCTCTTCGCGGAGTGAATCTTCCTAAGTACAAGCAGTTTATAAAAAATGTATTTGAAATTTTACCTAGACATGCGCTTCATGCCCACACTTTAGGATTTATACATCCCACTACCAGAAAGGAATTATATTTTGAAAGCCCAATGCCGAAAGATATGGCAGATGCCGTAAAAAAATGGAGAAATTATTTAGAAAACTAAAAATATATTGAGAATTTTTTTATATTTGTTGAATTGAAATCAAGATTTGTTATGAGAAAACTATATGCTATCGTATGTTTAGCTCTTTTGTCAAATGCATACAAAGCACAAGAAACATTACCATACTATCAACAATACCTTTTGGATGGTGATTTTCTGTTCAACCCGGCACAATACGGAAAGACCGACTATGTGCAACTTAATCTTAACTATCAGCAGCAATTTTCGAAGTTCAGTGAGTCTCCAAACGTTCAGTCGGTTGGGATCAATGCGAATATTTTTGATAGAGTAGGTGCGGGTTTATCAGTATTCAGAGACAGTAATGGTCCTATTTCCGCAGGAGGTATTACGGCTGGTGCTTCATATTTTATTCCTCTTAGCAGCGAAGGAGACAGAAAAGATCAGTTCTCTTTCGGTACAAGCGTAAGCTTATACAATATGAATTTTGATTACTCAAAAATTAACACACAAGATGCTTCAGATCCTTTATTACAAGGTAGTGAAAGTAACATTTTCATGGCATACGCCAACTTTGGGGTAGCGGCTACTTACAGAAACATCTTCGCTTCGGTTTCCGTAAACGACATCGCCCTTACCAACGACGAGGCGATCGTAAACGGACGTGAGCCTTCTCCAATTAAATTCTTCTTAAATTTAGGATATGACTGGCATTTTGCAGATAATATGTATGTAACTCCGTCTGCATTAATTAATCTGAATACAAATTCCACGAGAACGATTGACTATAACCTTATGGCTACGTTCTTTAATGATATCAACTCATTCTCTTTCGGGGTGAACTACAGATCTGTTCAAAACAGATTCGACAGTCAGCAGTTGCAGATTGCACCGGTTGTAAAAGTAAGATTCAACAAATTCATGGTGGGTGCTACCTACAATATCGGATTGTCTGACATTCAGGAATACGGAGGAAACAGCTTTATGCTTGGAGTTGGATACAATTTCGACAACTTCATTAACCACAGAGGTTATAGATATTAATTGATTTAATTTAAATAAATTTGAGCTCTGAAAATTTTTCAGAGCTTTTTTTATGATTTACATTCACATTCCCTTTTGCAAACAGAAATGCAGCTACTGCAATTTTCATTTTTCAACATCTTTGAATTTTAAAGATGAAATGCTAAATGCAATGAAAAAGGAGATCTTTTTAAGAAAAGAGGAACTGCAAAAGAAAAATCTACAATCTCTGTATTTTGGTGGCGGAACTCCATCCATTCTTTCATCGGATGAAATAAAATCTTTGATCGATGAAGTACTGAAATATTTCAGTTTTGAAAATAATATTGAAATAACATTGGAAGCCAACCCAGATGATTTAGATAAGAACTTCTTGAAAGGCTTAGCCGATTCACCGATCAATCGTTTATCCATCGGGACTCAAAGTTTTTTTGAAGCAGATTTAAAATTAATGAACCGCGCTCATACTGCATCAGAAGCTGAAGGTTCCATCAAAAGAGCTCAGGATTTCGGATTTGAAAATTTGAGTATTGATCTTATTTATGGCTCACCCACTTCCAATCTTGAAATCTGGAAGGAAAACTTAAATAAGACAATTGCGCTGGAAGTTCCACATATTTCTTCCTATGCATTGACTGTCGAACCAAAAACAGCTTTGGAAAACTGGATTTCAAAAGGAAAAGTAAAAAGCCCGAAAGAAGATGAACAGAATAAAGAGTTTTATTATTTATCAGATTTTCTGAAAGATAAGGGATTTGAACATTACGAAGTTTCTAATTTTGCTAAACCGGGTTTTTATTCAAAACACAATTCTTCATATTGGAAATATAAAGAATATCTTGGCATCGGCCCTTCTGCACACTCTTACAACGGATTTGATATCAGAAGCTGGAATGTTGCCAATAATTCCCAGTATATAAAAAAGCTCAATTCAAATACTTTAGCCAAAGACGAAGAATTTCTTTCTCAGGAGGATCAGTTTAATGAAATGATTATGATTGGTTTACGAACAATTTGGGGTGTGGATCTCGGAAATTTAAAGGAAAAATTCAACGATAAAATCTTAGAACATTTTCAAAAAGAAATTCAGCCAAAGCTTGAAGAAGAAATTTTAATTATTGAAAACAATCATCTAAAAATTCCCGAAAAACATTGGTTCATGGCAGACGGAATTGCTTCGGATTTGTTTATAGTTTAAACAGGTAATTGGTTTATGAAAAACTTCTGAAAACTGCATTTCATCATCCAACAATTTCACTATTTTTGTATAAAATTTCAACCCAATTTTGAAAACTAAAAAGCAGGATTACTCACATCTTTCACCCAGACAGCCTATCGGGATTTTCGATAGCGGAGTGGGTGGTTTAACGGTAGCTAAAGAGATCAAGAGACTTCTTCCGCATGAAGATCTTATTTATTTCGGAGATACAAAACATCTTCCGTATGGTGAAAAATCAAAGGAAGCTATCATCGAATATTCTACAAAAATCACTAATTTTCTGTTGGAACAAAATTGCAAAGCAATTGTTATTGCGTGCAACACAGCCACTGCAAATGCGTTGAATGAAGTGATGCAGTCGGTAGGAGGCAAAGTCCCTGTAATTGATGTTATCAATCCTGTTGCGGAAAAAGTTTCGTATGAAATTCACAACAATGTCGGCGTTATTGCTACAAAAGCCACGGTGAATTCCGGACTATACAAAAAGAGTATCAGAAAGCATAATAAATGGATTAAGGTGGATGAGCTGGCAACCCCTTTATTGGTTCCTGCTATTGAGGAAGGTTTTAAAAATCATCCGATTACGCATGCGATTATTTATAATTATCTGAGCAACAGCAAACTGAAGAATATTGAAACCTTGATTTTAGGCTGTACACATTATCCTTTATTAATTGATGAAATTAAACAATATTACGGAAACCGTGTCCGGGTGATTGATTCTCCAAATATTGTAGCCAATCATTTGAAAATTATTTTAGATAAATATAATTTGCTGAATGATCAGAATCCAAAGCCGAGCTATCATTTTTATCTTTCAGACTTAACGAAAAATTTTGAAAAGATCTCAAAGAAATTCTTCGGAAAGACTATTGATTTAGAGCTGAAGGTTTTATAAATAAAAAAATCAGGAAACTATTCCTGATTTTGTATTTCTGTTACCTCTTTATTAGGCTCAAAAAAGCTAAAACTTACGTTTCCGTATTTTCTTGTGTCGATTAAATTAGGATGCTCAAATTTCATTCTGCTTTGATGTTCGATCACTAAAATTCCGTTTTCTTTCAGGTATTTATTGTTTAAAACTAAAGAAATAATTTCCTGATATTTTTTCTCTTCCATTTCAAAAGGAGCATCGGAAAAAACAATTTCAAAAGATTTTTTATTTCTGAACTTTTTCAGCCAGTCAAAGACATCTCCGCGCTGAACATTGATCTGTAAAGCCATATCCAGATCAGCGGCCGTAGCATTAAGGAATGCCGTATGCTTAGGATTCATTTCTACGGAAGTGACATCCTGGCAGCCTCTTGAAGCAAATTCAAAACTTATCGAGCCAATTCCTGCAAATAAATCCAGCACAGAAATCGACTGCATATCATACGTATTTTCCAAAATACTGAAAAGCGCTTCTTTGGCAAAATCCGTTGTCGGTCTTACATCAAAATTCTTTGGAGCTGCTATTTTCTTGGCTTTCCATTTGCCGGAAATGATTCTGTACATAGTTGTTGGATTTTAGATTGTAGGTAGAAGGTTACAGGCTAACTAAAACCTGATGTCTTGTTCCTGCAATCTAATTTAATATAAAATTTTTATTCGGAATATTATCAAATACGATTTTCAGATTCTTTACAAATTTTTGCAGCTCTGAAATAAATGTTTCATTTTCAGTGGTTTCACCATAGGCAAAAAAGTTGGTTTCATTGATTCCGAAACCGATCTTGCTTAAAGTAAACATGATGAAATACAGAAAATCCACTTCAGAATTTACATCCAGATTATTGTATAAAATAACTTTCTTGTTGTCTATCGCAAAAAACTCACATTGATTATGATAAAGGTTGATGTGAATTTCCTTATTGCTTTTATTATGAATAGAATTTAAAAACTTTTCACCCGAAAAATTAAAGTTAACCGGCAATGCGAGTTCTTTAATCTTTTTATAAAAATTCTTTGGAAAAGTATAATAAAACTGAACTTTAAATTTCTCATTGATAGACAGCATCAGCTCTTCTTTTTCCTTGTCTACAGGTGCGTTAAATGCGATCAGGTCAAACCCTGTTTCATGCTCAGAAAAGCCTTCCGGCATCAGCGTAAAATGATTGAGTGCAGAAATAACGTGAATTTCATCAAATCGTTGTTTGATTAAGACTTCATCCAGCTTATCTGCAATGAGATTCTCAGGAGATTCTTCGTCTACAAAATACGATTTCTCCTCCACAATGCTTTTGTTTTTAGCAATCTGGTAGATCAGTCCGTCTTTAGTGAAAAGTAAATTAAGTATATTCATATTTCAATTCCTGCAAATTTAGTGAAATTCTACCATTACAGCACCCGATTGATGATGAAGTATTTCCTTATTGTAAAAATCAAGTCCAGTCTGGCTTTCCAGAATATCCCAAACCATTCGCTGGAGAGTTCCGTCACCAATTCCGTGAACGATTTCCAATCTTTTAAGATGGTTTTTCCTGCAAAAATTCAATGTTTCCAGTAACCTTTCCTTCTGAATGAAAAGCCTTTCAAAACTGTCATAATCATTGGGATTTTTAACCATGTTATGAAAATGAAGATCCAGAACCAAAGCATTTTTCTGGTGTTTTTTAGAAATGTTTTTTTTAGGCTCTGCTTTTTTTACCACTTTGATATTTTCGTACAAATCAGAATCTTTGGGAACCAGTTTTCCTTTCGGATATTGATGCGTAAAACCATATTCATCTTTAAAAACAACAATATTTCCGTTGACTGAAGTCACAACTCCATTCAAATCTTCATCTACCGCAGAAACTTTATCTCCAATTTTCATAGTATTGTCATTGCGAGGAACGAATCAATCTATTATTAACTCCTCAAATTTTATTAATGGTTTAAAAATTATTTTAAAACTTAGTTCCTAATTCAATAACCTCCAAATCTTTGATTTCCGCGCCATCAATCACAAAACGCATCATCGTTCTCATTTTATGCCAACCTTGTTTTCCACACGCTCCCGGATTGAGATGCAGCAGATTGTTCTTCTGATCAAACATTACTTTTAAAATATGTGAATGTCCTGAAATAAACAATTTTGGAGCTTTTTCAGCAATTTCCTGTTTGGCAAGTGGAGTATATTTTCCCGGATACCCGCCGATGTGAATCATCAAAACTTCCACACTTTCACAAAGAAAACGATTCACTTCGGGAAACTCAGAACGTATTTTTGCATTGTCTATATTTCCGTAAACGCCTTTTAGTGGTTTTATTTTTTCCAGCTGCTCAATCACTTCCATGCTTCCAAAGTCACCGCCATGCCAGATTTCATCAGCCTGGTTTGCATATTCTAAAATACGGTCATCAATATAAGAATGGGAATCGGAAAGGAGAAGGATTTTGGTCATGAAAAATATTTACATTGCAAATTTATGAAGATTTACTTTCTTATCAGCATCCCGGAATATTTAATTAAATTTGAAAAAATTAAAAAAATGAAGCAGAAACTTTCTTTTTTCCTTCTTTTGCTTGCTTTTGGTTTGGCCAATGCGCAGGTGGAAGAGAAAAAATTGGATGAATTAATACAAAACACGCTGAAAACTTTCGATGTACCGGGAATGTCGGTGGGAATCATTAAAGATGGTAAAGTAATTTATTCCAAAGGTTTTGGCGTACGTTCTTTGACCACTAAGCAACCGATGGACGAAAATACATTGGTCGGAATTGCTTCCAACTCCAAAGGTTTTACCTGTACAGCACTGGCAATTTTAGCAGATGAAGGAAAATTAAACTGGGACGATAAGGTGTCAAAGTATATTCCTGAATTCCAGATGTATGATCCGTATGTTTCCCGGAATGTTACTATTAAAGATCTGGTGACACATAGAGCCGGATTAGGATTAGGACAGGGAGATCTCATGTTCTTTCCTGAAGGTGGAAATTTAACCATAAATGATATCGTTCACAACGTTAGATATTTAAAACCTGAAAATCCTTTCAGAACAACATTAGATTACAATAATATTATGTTTATCGTGGCGGGTGAAGTGATTCACAGAGTTTCCGGGTTAAGCTGGGCTGAATTTATCGAACAGAGAATCATGAAACCTGTCGGAATGACCTCAAGTTTCGGAAGCTATAACAGAGCCAAAGCGGTTGCCAACAAAATCGATGCTCATGCACCTGTAGATGGAAAAGCGGTTGCTGTTCCTCACGACTGGAGCGAAACGGCCAATGCAGCCGGAGGAATTATGAGCAACATCAAAGACATGACCATCTGGGCAGAATTCCTGCTAAACAATTTCACCACCAAAGACGGTAAAAAATTAGTTTCAGACAAAAATATCCAGCAGCTTTGGAGTTTGCAGATTCCTGAAGCAGTGGCGGCGAAAAATCCTTATGACACCAGTTTCTACGGATATGGAATGGGTTGGTTCTTAAGCGATGTGAAAGGTCACAAACAAATTCAACACACCGGCGGATTGATCGGAACGGTGACGCAGTTTACCCTGATTCCGGATATGAAACTGGGAATCGTTGTCTTGACAAATCAACAGTCCGGAGCAGCTTTCAGTACAGTTACTAATACCGTAAAAGATTCTTATCTCGGTATTGCAGATCGCAACTGGCTAAAAACATACAGCGACAGAATGAAGAAATTGGAAGAGGGTTTTGACAAACAAAAAAAGGAAGCTTTTGCAAAATCTGAAGCTTTCCGAAAAGATAAAAATCTTCAACCAAAACCGGAGCAGTTTGTCGGAACATACAACGATAAATGGTTTGGGGATGTGGAAATTGCTCAACAAGGAAGTATTTACAGAATTTCATGTAAAAATTCTCCGAGATTAAAAGGTGAATTATTGCCTTTTTCCAACAATTCTTTTATCATCAAATGGGACGACAGAAGCTATGATGCCGATGCCTACATTATTTTTGATTATGACGAAACGGGAAAAGCACAGTCGGCGAGATTAAAACCTATTTCCGATGTTACGGATTTCAGTTTTGATTTTGATGATCTGGATTTGAGACGAAAATAATTAGCAACAAAGCTTTTTAAACACATGAGTCACGTTAGATTAAAGAATAAAGCTTTGCGCCTATTTTAGAACACATAAGTTTTTTAAAAATCTTTGATTTTTTTCTAATGCGTTTTGAAAATGTTTTTAATATTTAAAAAAAAATCTTCTGTGACTCATGTGTTAATTTTTCTGTGAAAACCTGCGCAATCTGTGGTAGATTTAACCACAAAAGTGGCAAAAGCTTTTAACACATAAGTCACATTAGATTAAAGAATAAAGCTTTGCGTAAATTTTAGAACACATAATTTTTTTAAAATCTTTGATTTTTTGTTTTGCATGAAAAATTGAAAGGTTTAGTGGCTCTCAGACCACGGCATCATCTGTAAAAATCCGTGCCAATCTGTGGTCATATAAAAAATAAACAGAATTATATTTTAACATTAAGAAGTTAAGATATTTTCTTAATTATCTTAATTTAAAATCAATGTATTGATTTCTTATATTTTTAGGTGTAATAAACTAAATTTCTTAATGTTAGAATTAAGAATAAACAAAGTTTATTTGAATGAAGCAAATTAAGCAAAATATCTCAAAAATTATTACGTAAAATTTAAACAGAATCTCGATGTTTTATTTAATCTTTCCCGGATCGTAAAAAAATATCAGTCTTTTTTTTGCACCGTCAAATTCAGACCAGGAATTACAGTCGATTTCAAAACCCGCTACGCCACAAGTCGGAAAGTGGAAAATATCTTCAGAAATAGAATTGGCAAAATTGGAAATGCCGTTATTGTGGGAGAAAAACGCTACGGAATTTACGTTGTCGTCCAGATCATAGATCACCGATTCAAAATTGCTTTCCGAAGGATTATAAAGCTTTTCATTCGTCGTCATATTGATATGGTAAGACTGGTTGAAAATTTTGCACGTATTCAATGCACGCACTGCGGGACTCGATACAAAATAATCGATCGACACATTATTGTTTTTCATGAACCTGGACATATGCATGGCTTCTTCTAAACCCTTGTCTGCCAATGGTCTGTCGAAGTCCTCCGTTTCTTCCGGCCAGTCACTTTTCGCATGTCTTACGAGAATGAGTTTCTTCATAATTACGTTTTTGGAAAATTAAATTTATAAAAAAATTAGCGGAATAAAAACATGATTTATAAAAAAAATGTGTTTGGAATAAAATCATTAAAATTTACTAAATTTGCAAACTTATGGGACAAATCCTTGCAATAGACTATGGAAAGGCACGTTGTGGTATTGCCGCAACCGACGATATGCAGATCATTGCAAGCGGTCTGGATACGGTTTCGACTCCGGTTCTCACTGAGTTTTTGAAGAAATATTTCAGCGAAAATAAAGTGGATGAAGTTGTGATCGGGCTTCCCGTAGATTTGAAAGGAAATATCTCCGAAGTGGAAACCGACATTTTGAAGTTTATAGAAATTTTTGAAAAAGAATTTCCAACGGTGAAGGTTAACCGCTTCGATGAAAGATTTACATCCAAAATGGCTTCTTTTTTTATCTCCCAAAGCGGAAAGAATAAAAAACAGAGACAGCAGAAAGGATTAATAGATAAAGTAAGTGCAACCATCATATTGCAGAATTTTTTAGAACAAAGAACAAGATGATTTTACCGATAAGAGCCTTTGGTGACCCCGTGTTAAGAAAAGTAGGAAAGGATATTGACAAAGATTATCCCAACCTGCAGGAATTGATAGAAAACATGTTCGAGACCATGTACAGCGCCAACGGAATTGGTCTGGCTGCCCCGCAGATCGGGCTGGATATCCGTCTGTTCGTAATCGACGTAAGTCCTTTGGCAGAAGACGAAGATTATGAGGACATCAAAGACGAGCTGGCAGAATTCAAAAAAGTTTTTATTAATGCTAAGATTCTTGAAGAATCCGGGGAAGAATGGAAATTCAACGAAGGATGTCTTTCTATTCCGGATGTGAGAGAAGATGTGAAAAGAAAAGGCACGATCGTGATCGAATATTATGACGAAAATTTTGTAAAACATACAGAAACTTTTTCCGATATTAGAGCCCGCGTAATTCAGCATGAATACGATCACATTGAAGGAATTTTGTTCACAGACCACCTCAGTGCTCTGAAAAAGAAGCTGGTAAAAGGAAAACTGACAAAAATAACCCAGGGTGACGTAAGCATCAATTATAAAATGAGATTCCCCAAATAGTTTAAATAAAAAAGAAGAAATAATAAAACGCAAAAAGTTGCCACACGGAGCTTGTTGAAGTGTACCGACCGATTGCAGAAATACAAAAAAATAAAATTATGCTGTTAGAAAAAATAATTTCAATTTCCGGAAAACCAGGACTTTTTAAATTAGTTTCTCAATTAAGAAACGGATTTATCATTGAAGATGTTACCACAAAGAAAAAAGTAAGCATTGGAAACTCCAGTCAGGTAAGTTTGTTGGATAACATCGCGATGTTTACTTTTGATAAAGAAGTTCCTTTGTTCGAAGTTTTTGAAAATATTGCTAAAAACTACGAGTACAAAGAAGCGATTCACCATAAGGCAACGGATGCCGAATTAAAAGAATTCATGACGGCTTCTCTTCCGAACTACGATACGGAAAGAGTTTACGCTTCTGATATCAAAAAACTGGCACAGTGGTACAACATCCTTCAGAAAGCAGGATACATCACTCCGGAAAGCTTTGTAAAAGCAGAGCCTGAAACACTGGATGGCGAACCGGCAACGGAAGAACTCAACGTAGAAAAAGAAGCGCCTAAAAAAGCAGCCCCAAAAGCTGAAAAGCCAGCCGCTCCAAAAGTAAAAGCGACTTCTGCAGCTAAAGCCGCTCCAAAAAGCACACACAGAAAACAGGGATAATTGATTTATCTTACTTAAAATATGAACCTCATCAGATTTGATGAGGTTTTTTTGTTGGTTTTGTGATGAAATGAAAAATATTCTGATATTAATTCAGTATAAATACGGATTGTCGTAAATATGAATAATTTCTTATTATTAAATTTGATATTTGAGTTATGAATAGATTTGTGTGATCTTAGAAATAATTTTTAAAATAATTTATTATAAATGTGAGGAGAAAAAGTTAATTCTGAAAAAGATTTAATTTTAGAATTAGTTTTTATAAATCCAACCTATATTCCCGTAGAAATTTATAAGGCACTTATTTCGACCAGTAATGGATTATAATTATTATAAATGTTGATAATAATATGAAATAAGAAAATAGCTATTACAAAATATCTTAATTATTAATTAAATATTATTATTTTAGTATTATAAGTAACTCATTTATTATTTAACCTGCATTAAAATACCCTTCATTAAAAAAAACTAACTATACATGAAACCACACATTAAGAATAAGTTAAAAGATTTAAAATATAATACTCATAAAGTCCAGCTGACTACAGGAAGATTAAAGAGAATACCGAATGAGCTAAAAATTTGTACTGAAGTTAAATATCTGGATTTATTTGGTAATTCAATTCCAGAAATTCCAGACTGGTTTTTTCAATTTAAAAGATTAGAACATTTAAGCTTAAAAAATAATACACTTAAAGAGTTACCAACAATTGTATTTACTTTAGAAAATATTAAATATCTGAATTTAGCAGACAATCAGATAAATTTGATAGATGGTCATTACTTTGAAAATCTAATGAATATTGAAAAAGTTGATATTAGCTACAATCAAATAACATTAATTCCAGAACATTTTATAGAATATCCGAAATGCAAAGATTTAAGTATTAAAGGCAACAGGTTACAAGTATTTCCGAAAGCTATTAGTGATGTATATACTTTGGAGAAATTAGATTTATCTGAGAATAAAATAGCTTCAATAGAAGATGATGCTTTTGATTGTTTGGAGAATTTAATTGAACTTGATCTGAGCTTCAACGAGCTTAAATATTTGCCAACTAGTATAGGTAAACTAAAAAAGCTGAAGAGACTGAATTTAAGTGGTAATAAAATTAGTTCATTACCGAAGGAGTTTGAAAATCTTACTTCACTTGAGTTTTTGGATTTTGATAGTAATCCAATTGGTAAAGTTCCAATAGAAATTTCCTCTCAGGGGGCTTCAGGAATAATAAATTATTATTTATCTCTTGGTGATAATGTACAATTATTTGAAGCAAAATTATTAATAGTTGGTCAAGGTAATGTTGGAAAAACTTACTTGATGAATCGTTTAATACATAACTCAATACCCGAAACGAATACTACGGAGGGAATTGATATAAAGTCATGGAAGGTAAAAACACAATCATCACCTGACTTTAGAGTTAACGTATGGGACTTTGGAGGTCAAGAAATTTATCATTCAACTCATCAATTTTTTCTAACAAACAGATCACTTTATTTATTAGTATGGGAAGCAAGAACAGATCAGCATTTGATTAGTTTTGATTATTGGCTAAATGTCATTCGTCTTTTGAGTAATAATTCTCCAATAATAATTGTATTGAACAAAATTGATGAGCGTATAATTAATATTGACGAGCGGTCACTCAAAGCAAAATTTAAAAATATTGTTTCATTTCACCAAGTGAGTGCTAGTAGCGGGCAAAATATTGATCTACTTACAACAAAAATTCAAGATGAAATCAATTCATTACCGCTGATAGGAGATAAGCTTCCTAAAGTTTGGTTAGAAATAAGAACAATATTGGAGTCTTTAGATTCAAATTATATTTCAGCAGAAGAATATTTAAATATTTGTAATCAACATGGATTGTCAAATCAAAGAGCACTTTTTTTAAGTCAGTATTTTCATGATCTTGGTGTTTTTCTTCATTTTCAAGATGACAATTTGCTAAGAAATATTTTATTTTTAAAACCTGAATGGGCAACTAATGCAGTATATAAGATACTTGATTCTAAAGAGGTTATCGCTCGTAATGGTGAATTTGACCCTGATATGTTAGATTCTATTCTTTATGAATTTCAGCGTGATAAGCATCCGTATATAGTTACGTTGATGAAAAAGTTTGAATTATGTTTTGAAGTTGAACAAAGTATTTTTTTAATCCCAGAGTTACTTAAACCAGAAAAACTTGAATTTGATTGGGATTATAATGATAATTTGCGTTTTGAGTATCATTATGATTTTATGCCGGCAGGAATAATGGCTAGATTTATTGTAAGAACAAGAAAATTGATTTATGATAAAACCTTTTGGAAAAATGGAGTAATTATTCAAAGAGAGAATACACGAGCATTGATAACTACTGATCAGTATTCTCGCAAACTATTTATTTGGATTCATGGCAATAACGCATCCTTTTTACTTGAAATAATAAGAAAAGAATTAAATGATATTCATCAGTCGTTAAATTATCCTGATGTTCCTGAAAAAATTCCATGTAATTGTCCAGAATGTATTAATTCAATGACTCCCCATTTATTTAATTATGTTTTTGTAAGAAGAATAGGGACAGAAAACACTTTTAAAACAATTCCATGTGAAGTAAGTGCTACAGGAGTGAATGTGCACAAACTTCTTGGTTTATATAAAATTGATAATGTAGAGCCAGAAAATAATCCTATGTATTCACTTGATAAGATTCTAAATGATCTGATTGAAATAGGATCACGAATTCTTGAGCGAAAATTTCAAAAGAGAATTGAAAATTTAATTAATGATGATATAGTTGATTTGTTGAGAACACAAGGACACAATGTTGCAGACCAGACAAGATCCGGAATTTCTAGTAATAGTAAAGATGCTGGTGAACTAGATATCATGATTAGGATGAACAATGGAATTCCAGTTACTATAATTGAATGCTTCAGACTTGAGAGTTGTGGACCTAAAAATACTGTAGTTTCAGGACATCTTATAAAATTACTCTCAAAATATGATACACATGAACTTCAACGCAAGTTTATTATTGTATTTGGAGAGGCTGAACGTTTTGATAACTTATGGGTTAGTTATTCTCACTATATTAGGAATTTAAATTCAAATGATAGTTATGGTAATAAATATCCTATTTCAGGATTTAGTGTTAGAGATGAACTTCATAGTTTTGCAAATATGAAAGTTGGTATTTCTAGACATGATAACAACGGCGAAACTGTTGAGGTTGTGCATATATTATTGAATATGAAATAGATATAGATTGAAACTCTTTAAAACCCCGTTTTTTTTTACATAGAATCTAATCTTATGTTTTGATTGAGAGAATAATAAATTTATTTTTTGAAAAGCTCTTCAATATTAATATCCAGAGCCTTACAAATTTTTAGAAGAGTAGAAAACAAAAAATCTTCTTTACCATTTTCAATGTCACTAATTTTAGATCGATCAATTTTACCAGCTAAATCTGCCAATTGTTGTTGCGATAGATTTTTTTCCTTTCGCTTATCTCTCAGATTTTCACCGATTGTTTTATAGATAGTTAAAAATTTTCCGTCCATATCAAAAAAAAATATTGTGGTTTTATTGCCACAATTAAAAATTGTTATTATATTTGTATCAGCGAATTAACAAAAGCCTCAAAAGACCTTTTAAAAAGACGCATTCCGAGTCAACAACGTCGGCAAAAATGTGTTCTTTACGCAGGTTTCAGGTGTAAAACTTTCATAATACACAAATGATGAGAAAGAAAATTTTAATCCCGTCGCTCACAGGTCCGCCGTAATAACTGCGGCCTTGCAACTTAGCCCAAGACAGCGCTACACCAAAACTGCCCGCAAATGCAGGAAGGCGGGGTATAGCCTCACCCAAAAACCGCCACCCTCCGAAATTCCTTTATGCCAAAAGGAAAGCCGAAGTACGCTAAAACTCATCCCTTAAAAGTACTGGCTTTCTGCCAATTTTCCAAATTATTTTCATCCCGAAAGGAATTTAAAAAAATGAACAGGGTCTTCCTGTGCATAATTGTTTTGTTATTCTTTGCATCCGGTAATGGTCTGCCAAAAGGCAGGCCGGCTCCGGTATGCTTAGAAAGCGAAGAATTTTTGAAATCCCCTGAATGAAAATCTTTGAATTCTTTGCTGAGTGAAATGCCTTTGCGAACTTAAAAACATTTGTTATAAAAGAATCTTATTGATCCTTTGCGTATAAAAAAGTATTATGCTTAATAGCGGATAATCAAAAAACAGAACGATGAAAAAGAAAAAAACAGACTTCGATGCCAAATTCTGGTCCGGAACAAGAAAACATTCTGCAGTAGGTTTGCTGGAAACCTTTTTCCAGTTCAATGATCTTGCTGCTACAAAAGAAACCCTTAATGAAATGGTTCAATCTTCGGTACAGAAAAACACCCGAATCGCGAAAGAACCAGACGAAATTTTCCATTTGTACCAATCATTACGTTCATTCATTCTCGTCTCTCATTACATCGCGAAAAAAACGAAAAAAGGAAAATTTAAAGTTTCAACGGAAGTCAGTTTTCCCAAAACAAAAATGATCTTCTCAGATAAAGGGCACAGGAATCCGTTGTGCGTATTTCAGGACGCTTTTAAAGTCTGCACTTTGCAGGATTTCGATGATTTTCTGTCGGCAGTAGCTTATTTCTCGTTAGGAAATTGCAGCTGTGACACAGAAAAGAATATCGTCATTCCGTACTTCCAACTCATAAAAATGCTGGAAGCCGCATGGATGATCGTGGAAAACTACCAAAGGATGAAGGGATAAGGTTGGCTTCGGCTCCGCTCAGCCAACTACAATGGTCTGTAAAATAAAATCTAAAATCAGAACAGAATGAGTAAAATCGTTGGCTGAGCGGAGCCGAAGCCAAGAACAACCCACTTTTATTCCAAGACAAAAGAACATTCAAAAAGATTTCCCGTAAATTTGTAAGACTTGAATTCTCAAACTATGAATACCAAACAGGAAAAACTGGAAGCGTTCGGAAGATTATTGGATATTATGGACGATCTGCGTGAGAAATGTCCGTGGGATCAGAAACAGACGCTGGAATCACTTCGGCATTTAACGTTGGAAGAAACTTACGAGCTATCAGATGCCATCCTTCAGAATGATTTACAGGAAATTAAAAAAGAATTAGGAGATGTTTTGCTTCATCTGGTTTTTTATGCAAAGATCGGTTCGGAGAAAGAAAGTTTCGATATTGCGGATGTCATTAATTCACTCAATGAAAAACTGATTTTCCGCCATCCTCATATTTACGGAGACACTGAGGTAAAAGATGAAGAAGAAGTAAAACAGAACTGGGAAAAATTAAAACTGAAAGAAGGAAACAAATCTATTCTGGGCGGCGTTCCGAAAAGTCTGCCGAGCATGGTAAAAGCGTACAGAATTCAGGATAAAGTAAAAGGAATAGGCTTTGAATTTCATGATGCGGAAGATGCCTGGAAAAAAGTAGATGAAGAAATTCAGGAATTTCATGCGGAAACAGATCTTAATAAAAAAGAACAGGAATTGGGTGATGTGTTTTTTTCATTAATCAATTATGCAAGAATCTCTGGAATTAATCCTGATTCGGCGCTGGAAAGAACCAATTTAAAATTTATCTCGAGATTTCAGAAGATGGAAGTTTTGGCGTTAGAAAAAAATCTGAAATTAGCAGATCTGTCGCTGGAAGAAATGGATGTTCTATGGGAAGAAGCTAAACTTTTGCAATAAATGAAAGTACAAAATCCGGGATATCAACGGTTTCAGTATTTACTGGAATTTAAACAGACAGAAAGAAAATGGCATTTTCCTTTTCTTGCAGCATTATGCATCGGAAGTTGCCTTTTCATCGGATATTTTTCAGGCAAACCGAATTATGGCGCACTTTCAAGTTTGGGTGCTTTAACGATTTTATATTTTACTTCCGCTCCCATCACGCAGAGAATGGTTCACCTGGCAGTTTGCGCATTCGGAATCGTTTTCTCGTTTTCAGTAAGTTCTTTTTTCGGTTTTAATATTTATTTTGCCGCGCTGTCGGTAGCCGTTATTTCTTTTCTGGCACATTTTATTTCTTCCTATTATAAAATTCCACCGCCTGGAAATTTTTTCTTTATTATGGTGGCGGCAATGGCGAGTACGTATAAATTTGATTTAGAACTGATTCCGGCAAGAGTAGGATTGGTGGCGATGGGAGCAATCTTATCGTGTTCCTTTGCTTTTCTGTACTCGGTTTTTATTGAAAAAAGTAAAGTGGTGGCGGTTCCCCGAAGAAGTTTTAATAAAAGAAGATACACCAAATTCGTCGAAAGCACGATTATCGGATTCTTTATGGCACTGACTTTAATTGTCGGTCATCTTTTACAGTTTAAAAATACGTACTGGATTTCTATTGCCGCGGTTGCCATTATTCAGGGACGTAATTTTGAGCATGTACGACAGAGAAATATGCACAGGATTTTAGGAACTTTCATAGGGATAGGTTTTGCATGGCTCATTCTTTTATTCAACCCTGAAAAGATTGTGATGATTATCATTATTACTGTTTTACAGTTTATTATTGAATTGCTGATCGTAAGGAATTATGGTTTTGCCGTGGTATTTATTACCCCATTAACAATTCTTCTGGCAGAAACGGGCAGCGACATTCATCATAATGTGGAAACACTAATGCAGGCAAGGCTTATTGATACGGTTATCGGGAGTTTAATCGGTCTGGCGGCAGGATTTTTTCTTCATCATCAGCAGATTATTAATAATTTAGAGAAAAATATCAGATTCTCTTATTTTCAGTTTAAAAAATTAAAAAAATAGATATGTTGCGTATTGTTATTGTATCGGCATTTTTCCTGTTGAGCTGCAATCCTAAAGCTCAGGATTCGCCTAAAACAGACGATTTAGAGATCGAATTTTCTTTACCTAAAAAGCTTAAAGAAGTTTCGGGAATTACCTTGTCGAAAGATAAAAATACGATCTGGGCTATTGAAGATCAAGGTAATAAAAATGTCGTTTATGGTTTGGATCTCAAAGGAAATCTTACGAGTGATGTTCTTGTAGAGAATACGGAAAATCATGATTGGGAAGATATTACTGCCGATTCTGCCGGAAATATTTACATCGGTGATTTTGGAAATAATGACAACGACAGGCGCAATTTATCCATTTTAAAAGTTGATTTGAAAGATGCTTCCCAAAAATCAACAACAGTTATCCAGACTACGAAATTTCATTATGAAGGACAAACGGAATTCCCGCCAAAAAAATCAAACTGGTTATACGATTGCGAGGCTTTTGTAGAATTAGAGGGTAATTTTTATCTCTTCACTAAAAACAGGAGCAAAGGCTTTGACGGAACTTTTCTGGTTTTCAAAATTCCGAACAGAGAAGGGGATTTTGAAGCGAAACTGGTTGGCCGACTGAAACTTAATGGAGGTTACAATGATGCAGCTATTACTTCAGCCGCAATTAACCAGACTAAAAATGAAATTGTTTTACTAAATCATAAAAATGTACAAATTCTGACGGGCTTTACATCTGACGATTTTAGCAAGGCGAAAATTCAGAAAATTCCTTTACATCATTTCTCACAAAAAGAAGCTGTTGTTTTTCTTGACGATAAAACATTGCTGATTGCCGATGAAAAGGATAAAAAAGAAGGAGGAAATGTTTACCAGTTTAAACTGAAATAAAATAACATCCGCGGAGATAACTCTGCGGATGTTTTTCTTGATAGATAAAAATTAAGTTCTTTAAAAGGTCATTCCGACACCTCCGGAGATTCTTCCGCCATCACTTCCGTAGAAGTAATTTAGCCTTGCGGAGAACATTTCAACGATGCTCATCCAGAAACCTGCGCCAACAGACTGATGCCACTTTTTAGAATCTTCGTGGTTCCACACTCTTCCTATGTCATAGCCCAGCAAAACGCCCATATTGGCAGGAACAATATTATTTTTCACCCTTCCGAAATCCCAGCGGATCTCAGAGTTGTTGGTAAAATACGATTTCCCTGAGAATCTTTCGTTTCTGAAGGCGCGCATTCCGTTGTTCCCACCGATTGCAGCGGCCTGATAGAACTCAAAGTTATTGTTGTTGATCCACATTCCATTGCTGGAGTTGGCAAAAACAAAATTCCCTCTTCTGTCTAATTTATGATCTAAAGATAAAGTACCTTTTATTATCAAAAAGTTAATTTTAGAATCATTCAGATTGGTTTTCCATTCAGCATTTGCTTTAAATTCCATGCCTAAGGTTGGGAAAGCTGTATTGTCAAGATTTTTGTATCCGAAAGTATAATTTGCACCCGCAAACTGCTGATTGTTAAAGACTTCTTGTCTTACATCCGGAGAAATATCCACAAAGCGGTCACCATTTCGCTGCACTTTATTATTTTCAAAAGTCATCTGAAACTGGTTGAAAACATTCGTCCAGCTCTTTTTATAAATGGATGGCGCAAAACTGATCTTTGAAATTCTGGCTCTGTTGAATTTTCTTTCTGTATCTTCCTTGTCATATTCACTTTCGTTAGACAGACCGAAAAAGTTCTCTGTGAAACGTGGGGTCGTAAAGGCAGCATCCAGATTAACATCCCAACTTCCGATTGCTTTTTTGAAGATGCCTTTGTAAGCCGCATTGAATCCGCCTGTTGCGGTATAAAAATTCACTTTCAGGCTGTGTTTCTGTGTGTACGGAGAGCGGATGAAATTATTCACAGTATAATTGGCTAAAACACCCAGGATAACGCCATCATCAGGATTATAGTCTGCATTCGGATAACCCGCAAAAAAGTTGTATTTCGGATGCTTATAATTGTATGTATTGATGTCGTAATCGTCTGAAATGTTTTTTGTGGCACCGTTTGTATTATACGTGTTTTTCTGTGATTTAAAATCATAAATCTTCACCTTTTTCCCATCAGCAACATTATAAGTATCATGATTATAACCTCCTATTAGACGTATGTTCATTTTGGGTCTTCCGTCGCCGGAAACTTCATAAATATCATCATCTTCCAAACCATATATCCAGAGTTCCTTCGTTTTGGAATCATCATAGGTTTTTTCAAAAACGAGTTCAGGATTTTCTTTATTTTTGTCTAACTTATATTGTTTTACATTAACCGAATTTCCGACCTTCGTAATCACAAATTTATCAGGATTAATTGTTCCGGCCAACGGAACTTTTTTCTGTAAGACATCGTAATATTGAGATGCATATTTCTCCAGTTTCGCTTTTCTGGATTTTAATTTTCCCTGAATCTCTGCGATTGTTTCATCCTGTACTTCTTTTGGCAGATTGCTGAAAGCTTCATCAATATCTTTATCTGTAAGATGTTCCTGGATATATTTTGCCTGTGCATCCCAGTCTTCTTTAGTTGAGCCTTTTAAAAATACCAGATCCAGTGGATAAGGTTCCATAGCGAGCCATTTTACACTGGAAATATCATCCTTAAAAGTTTTCATATGCCGAATGGCCGGAATATTCATGATGAGTTTAAAAGCATTCCCATCATATTTACTGAAAGCCTGATCTCTGTCTTTGCCAATGGGTTTATAAATGATTTTGTCTCCAACTTTATATTCTGCCCATTTCCATTGATCGGTGTGCCTGTCCCAGTCGCCGATCAGCATATCAAAAAGTCTGGCTCTGATGTATAATTCCTGATCTACAGAGTATTTATAGTTTTTATTAAAATTTTTCAGAACATCATCTGTCGAAACAATATCTCTGGCATCATCAAGTGAAGCCAAGGTTTTGGGATCTGAAGAAAAACGCTCTTCGATCATGTACATTTCATCGCCGTAATTCTGATTGTATTCTCCAAGAGCTTTTTGCTTCGGAATATAATATAATCTCGGATTGCTGTGATAAAGATTGATTTTATCTGCCATATTTCCAATTGCAAAAGGCGTAAACGGATGATTGGCTGTGTAAAAATCAAGTAAGAATTTTTCAGGAAATGTATTGTTCAATTCGTTTCCGAACGTACTTTTCTTGAAAGCCATATTGTTAAGAAAGCGCACTGCACTTTTTTTAATACCCCTCATTACAAATTCCTGTCCGTCCTCAGCTCTTAATCTTAGGCTGTTCGACTGATTTCCACCACCTTCTCTGAAAGGAATATAACCCCCATCAAGTGTTGAAATATTGGCTGTAGGAGCTTCTATAGGCATTCCGTAGTACTTTCTGTAATGTTCACCCCAAAGCCATGTATAAAATTTCCCTTTCTGCGTTAATTTTTCAGGATAAATCGTTGATGTAAAAGTTGCGGGAAAGGAATCCGGATAACTATTAACAAATTCTGCCGGTTTTTCAGTTACCTGAATATGTGAAAGCTTTTCAATACTATTATTTTTTGTTGAGAAATATTCAACATCAGAACTTTGATCTTTTCTTATATTTAAAACAGCAAAGCCACTTCCTCCGTACGAAAAATCAGTTTGTTCACCAATTGAAGAAGGATCTACTTTTGAACCTGCACCACTGATAATTTGCCGGATATTTTTTTCTTTATGATACTGTAAATTATGATCGTGCCCGGATACGAAGATCACATTTTCTTTGTCCTGAACAATGCTCTTGAGCCTGTTTGCCAAATCTGCGTAATGCTGGTTGTTGATGTCTTCAGGATTTGCTCCGGACGAGCTTCTTACAATATTGATGAGACTCGCCACACCAGGAGCCGGGATTTTACTTTTTAAAGGAAAAAGATGTGATTTTGCAGAGCTGTAGCCTGCATGCGTTCCGCTGCTTATGATGGGATGATGAAGCGCAACGATGATTTTCTTATCCTGATTTTTAACGATAAGATCTTTAAATTCCGTGTAAAGATCTTCACGCGTTTTAATGTCGCAGTCTTTATTAATTCCGGGATACTTGTCCCAGTTTACCAACGCCCATTCAGAATCGATTACAATCAGTTTGATGTCTTTCGTAAGGTTGATATCATCGATCGGACATGAATTTTTAGGAAGAAAAGCTTTTTTATCATCTAAATAGTTTTTCACAAAATCTTCCTGGGCTTTTAGTCCGTTCAGACCATGATACCAATCGTGATTCCCCGGAATAACCAATGTTTTTCCTTTAAAGTTTTTTACAATGGATAGCTGGTCTTCCAGCTTTTTTTTTGCCAGATCATACTCTTTATCAGATTTTTCCGGCATTCCTTTCGGATATATATTATCACCCAAAAAGATGAGCATTGAGTTACTGTCCGCGGTCTCCAACTGACCTTTAAGTAAATCCAAGGTACTCTGAGCCTGAGATTCGTCTGCATTTCCGGCATCTCCGACAAGAAAAACTTTAAAATCAGTTTCAGATTTTATATCAGAATTATTAATTTCAGATAAGTTTTTACCCTTTTTTACGTTATATGTTGCGCAGGAATAAAGAACCCCGGCGGATAATGCTACTCTTACGACAACGGAAGTATTTTTTAAATGTGTTTTAAAGGATAAATTCATAAATTTACATTAACAAAATTTCGGTGATGGACATTTTACAAAAAGCCAAGGATTATGTTGAAACCTTATTCAAAGATAAGTTATCTTCGGTATATTTTTATCATAATTTTATTCATACTACATTTACGGTAAATAAAGCTGAAGAGATTCTGAGAAACACTGATGTTTCACCGGAGGATCAGGAAAAGGTTCTGTTGGCTCTCTGGTTTCATGATACTGGATACATAGAATGTGCCAAAGAGCATGAGGAAGAAGGTGTAAAGATTGCGAAAAATTTTCTACAGAATGAAAATTATCCTGAAAGTTATATAGATGACGTTTCGAAGCTGATTTTGGCAACCAAAATTACCTATCAGCCACAGAATTTATTGGAAAAAATTGTGAAAGATGCTGACTGCAGCCATTTTGCCAGTCATGATTATAATGATATTTCCGATGCTTTGAGAAAAGAATGGGAACTGACAAACGTGAGATGTTTTTCCAACGACGAATGGAATGCCGGAAATCTTGATATGCTTAAAAACAGGCACCGTTTTTATACGGAATATGCACAGAAAAACTGGCAGCCTCTAAAGGATAAAAATATTAAAAAGATCGAAAAGAAGCTTGAAAAAGAGGATGTAAAAAAAGAATCTTCTGATAGCAAAAAGGTTAAAGAAAAGGAGCCGAAATCCGACCGAAGTGTTGATACTTTATTCAGGGTGACGTTGAGTAATCATACCAGGCTGAGTGATATTGCCGACAGCAAAGCGAATATTCTGCTTTCTGTAAACGCGATAATCATTTCGGTCTGTCTTTCTGTTCTCGTTCCAAAGTTGGATACGCCAAAAAATTCTCACCTGATTATCCCAAGTTTTATTCTGTTGCTTTCTGCTGTTTTAACGATTATTTTCGCAATTCTTTCTACAAAACCCAACGTTACAAAAGCAAGATTTACAGCGAAAGATATTGCCGACAGAAAAGTCAATCTTTTATTTTTCGGAAATTTTAACCGAATGATTTTTGATGATTATCAGGATGCTATGAATATATTAATCAAAGACAGAGATTATATTTACGATTCTATGGTGAAAGATCTATATTATCTGGGAAAAGTTTTGGACAGAAAATACAGGCTGTTATCAATAACCTATAAAATTTTCATGGCGGGTATCGTTATTTCGGTATTGTCTTTCGGTTATGCATTTTTAACTCTTTAGAAAAGAACATTTAACATAGTAAATGACTTATTTTCGCTAGTTTTTTTAAGCCAGAGAAACTCTCAAAGCAAGGAGTCCGGTTATTCCCTGTAGATCTTCGACTTTCAGGAATTCAATATCATTTTTCAGAATATCTTTTTTCTGTAGTTTGCTGATGTAATCGAGGTACTCTCTCTGGTTTTCCATCCCAAAATAAACAATAGTGATTTTTCCAGGGCAGGTAATTCTATCAGTAGAATCTTTAACAAGAGCTTTATCCAAACGTTTTTTAATGATTTCGTAATAAGAATTGTATGCACCATCTATATCAAAACGTTTTTCATCCATTCTGAAACGGATGTCTATTTTTTCATTGTATACAAAAATCAGCGAAGCAATATTCAGGTCAATCGGAAGATCTTTCCTGAAATTTCTGAAGTCAAGTTCCATATTGCAGACTGTTTTAAGTTGCCAGTACCTCAGTTTATGTACGATTTTGGAATGAAAGTGAAGATCAGGTGCAATATTCTTACCGATATATAAATTATGTTCAATACCGTCAGATTTAAACCTTTCGTAATAATGCGGGAAAATCTGCTGAGCCTTTATCTGAGCTTCGTCCAAAACATCAGCAAGCTTTCTGTTGACCAGTGTAATAGAATCGTCAAGGCTTTTTCTGTTCGTGTAGAAAAGATTGGTCTGGATAAAAACCTTAGCAAAATAATCTTTAATTTTTGCTTTTATTTCGCTTGATGGTTTTAGTTCAAGTTTTCCCTGTAGAAAAGGATGAATTTCATCCCGTAGTAATCTTTGAAAACGCTGTTCGCTGTCTGCTTTAATATCATTATTTAGTTCATTTTCAAAAATTTCTAAAGCCAGCATATATTTTTCCGAATCAGAATTAATTAAAGAAAAAATGTCATGAAGGGCATCAATCTGCTGGTTAAGATCCTCAAGCATCAGATGATATCTTTTTTCTGAAGATGAACGGATATCCGAAAACCCGAAAAGTGGTGTAAGACTTTTGAATGTGATCTGTTTTAAAGTATATATTTTTTTTGCCAGTGAGGCATTAAAATATTTTTCGGCTTCATTCCTGAATTTCCATACCACGCTGTCGTGGATAGTGGTGTATTCGCGCTGAATAATTGCCTCAATCTGATAGTTTTTTTCAAAACTGAAGCGGTTAAGAGAAAATAAAATCATATCCGTGAAAAATTCCATTTTCTTAAGCTTAATGCCATTAAAACTATTGGGAATGGGTGATGTAAATTCCATCATGGCGATCAATTCATTGTCTTTCATGATCGGAATAACCATAAAGCTGTTGATTTTATTTTCTCTTAAAATTCTGAATGATGGCATCGATTTAATGTCATGATCCAGATTTTCAATATTAGAAACGACAATCGGTCTGGAATTGTGATTTAAATTATTAAATGTTTTTTTCCTTGTTTCTTCATCTAAAGTATTGATCCAGAAATCTAAAATATGATTGGTAAAAACATTTTCATAAATCGGAAGTTTTTCAAGTTGCTGATCTTTTTTGTTAAAAAGCATGAGTCCAAAACTGAGATGAGCAACATCAAAATAAGATTTAAAGATTTCGATAAGATTTTCATCCGGACTTAAATCTTCCGGGTCGATCTGAATCATGGCAGACTTCAAATCTGAAAGCGCAACTTCGGAAGTGCAGTCGACGAGAGATACAATCGTAAATCCTTTTAATACCCAGGAATTAGATGGGAAATACTTTTTCCATAATTTAAAATCATCCAGATTTTCAAGAAGCGTATCAATCACTTCTTCTGACGGAATTTTTGCGTCTTTTGTCGGATAAACTTCAGTAAAATCAGCATTCACCGAAATTTTATAATGTTTCATGATTCCCTGTCTGTTGGGGATATCATAATAAAAGGGCATTGAACTTTTAATGTCTCTTTTAAAATAACTTTGTAAAATCAGGCAGCAGCAGAAAACATAAAATTCGTCGTCGTCGATATTTCTTAATTCTATTTCGAAATCTTTCCCGGCATCTTTTAATATAGCCTTGAATCTTTCTGTATAATTGAACGTAATGTTTGAAAGAGGTATGCTGGCCGCTTTTATTTCGTTATTCGTCAACCCGGTAGGGAAGAGGTCTGCCAATAGAAGTTTGATGAGATCTTCATTTTTTTCCAGCAGGGAAACGTCCTGAAACCCGTCTCTGAACTCCGTAAAATTTTTTGTTTTTTCAATTAATGATTTAGCATAATTCACTCGATATTCCAAACGGTCATTGTATCGGATATGTTCCAATACATCCAAATATTTTTTGAATGAAATATAAACCTGAAATGGAGCGTCCTGTTTATAAAGGTTTGCCAAAGCTGAAATTTAAAGTAAAGTTAAGAAAAATGCTTGATTTTATCTTTATTTAGAATGATTTTACTTAATTATTTTTTGAAGTGAAAGATTAAAAAAAATGAGTAAAATAAAATAGTCTGAATTGGTTTTTTCTGACAATTTTCATTCTAAACTTTAGAGCAAAATAAATAAAAAAACCACAACATTGCAGTTGTGGTTCTATATTTTTTAGTTGATTGTCTATAATCCGAACTGTTTTGCAAAAAGATCCGGAAATACACCTAATGCTATGATTGAGACTATAACAACTACAGCAACAATATTATAAGTAATGGTTACTTTTTCTGAAGATTTGAATGTACTTTCTTTAAAGAAAAACATTGAAATAATCAGTCTAAGGTAATAAGCAATAGATATTGCAGATCCTAAAACAGCTACCAGTACAAGGAACGTCCCATGATCGGAATTCATTGCCTGAGAGAATAATGCAAATTTCCCCATGAAACCTGCAGTTAATGGAATTCCCGCCATTGAAAGCATAGAAATCGCAGCAACTGTTGCCAGTAGAGGTTCTGTCTTTGCCAGACCTTTGAAAGCTCCGAAAGAAGTTTCTCTTTTTAGTTTTTCAACGTAAATTAAGCACATGAAAACTCCTACTGTTGCCAACGCGTAAGCAAATAAATAGAACGCTAAATTATAGGTAGAAAGGCTTGTCATTCCGAAGAATACCAATCCGATATATCCTGCGTGAGAAACTGAAGAGTAGGCCAACATTCTTTTTGCATTCGTCTGAGCAAGCCCCATAACGTTTGCCAAAAGCAATGTAATAATTAAGAATACTCCGAATACATTGATCCATTCTTCCGTAACGCCACCGAAGCCAATGGTCATCAGTCTGAATAAAGCATAGAATCCTGAAATCTTTACAACACTTGCCATAAAAGCAGTGATTAAAGAAGGTGCACCAAAATATACATCAGGACTCCACATATGGAAAGGTGCTAATGCTACTTTAAATGCCAACGCACAAAGAATTAATAATACTCCTAAGATAAACATTACATCTTTAGGATTTGAAACTCCGAAATCCTGGATTTTATATAAATCAAAACTTCCGACACTTCCGTAGATAAATGCGATACCGAATAACAAGAAACCTGTAGCGAATGCACCCATTAAGAAATATTTAATGGAAGCTTCATTTGATCTCAGATCCGTTTTGTTGGCTCCTGCCATTACGTATAGCGGAATAGAAAGAATTTCAACTCCTAAGAACAATGTTACTAAGTTTTGGTATCCGAAAAGGATGATTCCGCCACAAAGTGCAAAAAGCATTAGGGCGTATAATTCCGACTGGTGGCTTCTGTGGTTGCTGAATGCAAAACCTCCCAAAAAGAATAATAATAATGTCGTTACAATTGATATTTTAGTGAATAACGCCGTATTGTCAGTATAGTCATACATATGACGGTATTGCGCAAAGAATGCACATTCCGGCATAAAGCTTACCCATAACGCGATAATTAATCCCAAAATCCCAATGTACCTTGCGAATTTTCCCTGTTCAAAAACTCCTGAAAATAACGCAACAACTGCCGTTAGGAAAACAATAATTAAAACACTCATAATCTATATTTGAGATTTGAAGTTTAAAGTTCAAAGTTTTTAACCTTTTCTCTTCATTCTTCTCCGATCTCCTAGTTTTTTAATTTTTAAATCTTTTAATTTTTAGTTGGCCATTGCCGTGTAGATAAACTTCAATGAACTATTCACCATCTCAATGATCGGTTGTGGAAAAATACCAAATACAATCACAAAAACCGCTAAACTTGCCAATACAGAGAATTCTACTGCAGATAAATCTTTTGCTGTACTTAATACGGCATCATCACCAGGGCCAAACATTGCCTTTCCGTAAAATCTCAATAAATATACAGCGGCAAGAATTACGGTAAGACCGGCAATTACTGCTGCCAAGCCGTTAAAATCATAAATAGATTTCAATAAGATAAATTCCCCAATGAATCCATTAGTCAATGGAACTCCCATTGAACCTAATATAATAATTAAGAATAATACAGCAAACTTAGGTGCAACTTTTGCCAAACCTCCCATTTGTCTGATATCTCTTGATTTGAATCTCTTGTATAAAATATCACAGCAGTAGAATAAACCTACAACGTTGATACCGTGAGCAAAAGTCTGCACCAAAGCTCCTTCCGCTCCTTCAATATTGAAAGTTCCTCTTAAAGTAATTACTGCTGAAGCAAAAATACCTGCAACCATCAATCCAACGTGAGAGAAAGAAGAATACGCAATGATTCTCTTCATATCTGATTGAATAATAGCGATTAAAGCTCCATGTACAATTCCTACGATAGCAAGGATAATTACAATCTGCCCTGAAATTCCTGCAATTGGAAGCGGAGTGATTGGTAATAAATAACGCATAACTCCGTAGATCGCCATTTTAAGCATGATCCCTGATAAGAGCATCGATCCCTGAGTAGGCGAATACGTATAGGTATCCGGCTGCCAGGTGTGAAATGGAAATACCGGTAATTTCACTGCAAATGCAAAGAAGATAAACCAGAATACTACCGTCTGCTGTGTTTCGTTTAATTGAGCATTATACAAATCTGTTAGCGCAAAAGATGGTGAATGTATTCCAACATAAATCAATCCGGCTAACATGAATAATGATCCTACGAATGTATAAACAAAGAATTTCGTGGTGAACTCAAATCTTTTATTTTCCTGACCCCAAAGTCCGGCAATAAACCAGATCGGAATCAATGTTACTTCCCAGAAAATGTAGAATAATAGTCCGTCAAGCGAAGTGAAAACTCCTACAAGACCGAACTGCATCAGCAGGATCAAACCGTAGAATGTATTTCTGTAGCTTACATTTTCATTAAAAGAAGATAAAATAATGATTGGCGTTAAAATATTTGTCAGCAATAAAAGAAGTAGGCTCATTCCATCGATACCGAAGTGAAGAGAGCTTTTCATAAATTGTGACCAAGGGTAATTGATCTCATGCTGTAATACGCTGTCTACCGTTGGATTATAATCAAAATCCGCTGCAATGTAGAAGGTTATAAGCATTTGTACCAATGCAATTCCCAGTGCCAAATATTTGCTGGATTTATCTTTCCATGCAAAAACTAATCCCGAACCTACTAGAGGTAATAGTAATAATGTTAATAATAAACCAGACATTATTGTAATATAAAGTTAACAATCAGTATAATTCCCACCGCTAAAGACATGATTAAAATGTAATTCTCAACATTTCCATTCTGAATGCGCTTCATGGCTTTTCCGCTGTCTTCAGCACCTTCGCCTACAAAGTCTACAAAACGATCAAGAATACCTTTATCAAACATCTTTCCTCCGCGTCCTAATCCTTCAACAGTTTTTACAATCAATGCATTGTAAAGTTCGTCAACATATAATTTTCTGGCAGACAGTTTCTCCCATCCTGTGTACTGTTCTTCTGGTAATGCTTGCTTTTTCTTATTTACATAAGTGTTTTTAACAAGGAACCAAACTGCAAAGAACATCAAAACAGTCGCACCTAAAAGTATCATTTCAGTACCAAACGGAACTCCGGAAAGAGTTGCTTCCATTTGTTTAAAGCTTTCCTCAGTAAGAACCGGCTTCAGCCATTCCATTAATTTTGCATAATGACCGTGACCGATGAAGTGAGGAAGATTAATCAAACCGCCAACTACAGAAAGAATGGCCAATACGATCAATGGTAATGTCATATTTGTCGGACTTTCGTGTAAATGGTGTTTTTGTTCTTCAGTACCTCTGAACTCTCCGTGGAAAGTTAAATAGTACAATCTGAACATATAAGTTGCAGTAATTGCGGCTAAAATAAATAAGATCACCCAGTAGATTGGGTTTTTAGCAAAAGCAGCTACTAAAATTTCGTCTTTAGAAATCATCCCTGATAATAAAGGGAATCCTGAAATAGCCAATGTTCCGATAAGGAAAGTAGCGTGGGTAAGAGGAATATATTTCTTTAATCCCCCCATAAAACGCATATCCTGCTCGTTGCTCATCGCGTGAATTACAGAACCTGCTCCCAAGAACAATAAGGCTTTGAAGAAAGCGTGTGTCATTACGTGGAACATAGCTGTTGTATAAGCTCCGAGACCTAAAGCAATGAACATAAATCCAAGCTGTGAAACGGTAGAGTAGGCCAATACTTTTTTGATGTCGTTCTGACGTAATGCATAGAAGCCAGCTAAAGCAGCGGTTAAGAATCCGATGAATAAAATTCCTCCCTGAACGGTTGGTGCTAAAGTAAATAAGAAGTTAGATCTTACGACCAAATAGATACCTGCTGTTACCATTGTTGCTGCGTGAATCAATGCAGAAACAGGAGTTGGTCCCGCCATTGCATCTGGTAACCATGTATATAATGGAACCTGAGCAGACTTACCGGTAGCTCCGATAAACAAACTCGCCGTAATAAAGATAATTACACTTCCGTCCAATTCAAATTTTCCTGCATTTTCTCTGATCGTAAGATAATCAACCGCATTCGTTTGAGAAGCCAGCATGAAAATACCGATCAATAAAGCAAGGTCACCAATTCTGTTCATGATGAAAGCTTTTCTTGCTGCTTTACCATATTCTTCGTTGGTGTACCAGAATCCGATTAATAAATAAGAACACAATCCAACACCTTCCCATCCGATGAATAAGATCAGGTAATTGCTCCCCATTACCAATAACAGCATGGAGAAGATAAACAGATTTAAATAAGTGAAAAACTTATAGAAACCTTTATCATGGCTCATATATCCTATAGAGTAGAGGTGAATTAAAGAACCGATTCCTGTGATAATCATTATCATCATTAAGGATAACTGATCGATCTGGAACCCAAAATTGATTTGAACTCCGTTTACTCTAAACCATTCAAAAGCTTTTACAATGACAGGCTGGCTTTCAGAATCAAAATTCATAAAAATGCTTACTGCGATGCAGAAAGATGCAAAAACCATTGCCGTAGCCAAACTACCCACAACAATTTTTGGAAGATTTTTTCCGAATAACCCGTTTATAAGAAAACCTAAAAGTGGTAAAAGTATTATTGCATACACTAAATTTTCCATTCTTATCCTCTTAATTTATTAAATATACTTACATCAACAGAACGGGTATTTCTATACAGCATAGCAATAATTGCCAGACCTACCGCTACTTCCGCAGCAGCCACCACCATAATGAAGAAAACTAAAAGTTGTCCGTCGCCATTTCCTTTATATGCTGAAAAAGCAGCCAATAAAAGGTTTACAGAATTCAGCATAAGCTCTACACAACCCAAAATAACAATCGCATTTTTTCTCAACAATACGCCCAACACTCCTAAACTGAATAATACAGAAGAAAGAATGATGAAATAATTCAGAGGGATGCTTTGTATAAATGTATTTACTTCTCCCATAATTTTATAAATCTTTTTTACCGATTAATACCGCACCTACAATACCTGCCAAAATAAGGATGGATGCAAGCTCAAACGGTAAAACATATTCATTAAACAAAAGTCTTCCAAGATTTTTGGTAAGTCCAACACTTCCGTCCACATTTTCAACCATAACCTGGTTTTGCTGAACGCCTCTGAACACGCCTAAAACTCCAACTAATAAAAGACCAGCTGTAAAAACTCCAATAAATTTTAAAGTATTGTTCTTCTTACTTTCGTCTTGTTTATTAAGGTTAAGCATCATCAGGATATATAAGAATAATACCATGATGGCTCCGGCGTAAACAATAATCTGGATAATCGCAAGGAATTGTGCATTCAGCAGAATGTACATACCCGCAATAGAAAACATCGTAACAATTAATGACAAAATAGCATATAAAGGATTTCTCGCAAATACGAAATACACCGCACTTGCCACTGCTAAAAACGCCACCAAGAAAAATAAAAACTGATCCATTATTTTACCGCATTTTTTTGTTTCTCGGATTGTCTTTCTGTGATATCAATCCTTTCATTTATTTTTTCAACCAATTTATCTTTTCCGTAAATGAAAGAACCTCTGTTGGTTTCCACGTCTACCAGTCTGTCAGTAAGATAGATGGCAGATTTCGGACAAGCCTCTTCACACATTCCGCAGAAAATACATCTTAGCATATTGATTTCATATACTGAAGCATATTTTTCTTCTCTGTAAAGATCTCTTTCTTCCTTAGTTCTTTCAGCAGCAGTCATCGTAATTGCTTCTGCAGGACATGCTACCGCACAAAGTCCGCAAGCCGTACATCTTTCTCTGCCTTCTTCGTCTCTTTTCAAAACGTGCTGACCTCTCCAGATATCTGCTCTAGGTTTTTGTACCTCCGGATACGAATATACGGCAGGAGCACCTTTCAATACGGTTCTTACAGCATGCTTGAATGTAATCCCCATTCCTGTAAAAATTGCAGGCAAGTAGATTTTTTCAGCAAGGGTCATTTCCTTATTAGAAACAACTTTTGATCTGTTCGTAAGTTTCATTTAATTATAGATGTTAGATGTTAGACATCAGATTTTAGACTAATCTTGTCCGTTATCTTAATTAATTTTAATTGTTAATTTCCAAATGCTAAAATTACAGCTCCTGTAACCAGCAAGTTCACCAATGCCATTGGAATCAACGTTTTCCAACCTAAGTGCATTAACTGGTCATATCTGAATCTCGGAAGCGTCCATCTGATCCACATAAAGATCAAAATTCCGATTATCGTTTTGGTTAAAAATGCTACGATACTTAAAATTCCTGCAGTGTTTTCACCCCAGTGTTGAGTTACCCATTCAATTCCAGGATAATTGTAACCTCCGAAGAAAAGAACCACCATGAAAGCATTAGAAATAAACATATTCACGTATTCACCGAACATGTACAATCCTAATTTCATGGATGAATATTCTGTAGAATATCCTGTTACCAATTCAGATTCACACTCAGGTAAATCGAAAGGGTGTCTGTTTGTTTCTGCTAAAGCTGCTACGATAAACACCAGGAAAGCAATTGGCTGGTAGAAAATATTCCAGTTAAGACCGGAAACCCAAGGAATAACACCCCAAAGTTTTCCATTCGTCTGGCTCGCAGTAATTTCTTTTAAATCTAAACTTCCTGTCATCATAATGATAGAAAGTAAAGCCAATCCCATTGCCAATTCATAAGAAATCATCTGAGAAGAAGCACGGATGGCACCTAATAATGAGTATTTGTTATTTGAAGCCCAGCCACCGATCATGATTCCGTAAACACCAATTGAAGCCATTCCGATGATGAAAAGTACACCAACATCGATATTGGCAACCTGAAGATCATAAGAAGTACCTGCAATATTTAAACTTTTACCCCAAGGAATAACTGCTCCTGTGATTAATGATATAAACATTACTAAAGCCGGTCCCAATACGAAAAGGAATTTTTCTGCATTGGCAGGGGTAAAGTCTTCTTTAAAGAAAAACTTTCCACCGTCAGCAAGAGGTTGCAGCAATCCGAAAGGTCCTGATCTGTTGGGTCCGATTCGGTCCTGCATAATGGCAGCAACTTTTCTCTCTGCCCAGGTAGAGTAGGCCGCGATCGTTAATGAAAGCAGGAAAAGTGCTAATACAAGTATAAGTTTAAATGTAAGTAAATCCATTTTTATTTTTATAGATGTTAGATATTAGAAGTTAGAAATTAGATTAAATCTGTTTCTGAAATCCGTAATCTTATTTAAATTAAAATTTATTTTTCGTCTTTTTCACTGATTTCCTTAGCCATTGGATTGTCTAAAACTCTTAGTTCATCTTTTGGCTTTTCGTAATGGTTCAATGAAATTACAGAATGTCTGTCGATATGTCTAGGACCTTCAATGTTCCAGTCAGAAAGTTCTTTTCTTTCGAAACGGCAGGTATCACAGATAAATTCTTCAACCTCTCCCCATTGGTCTTTTCTTGCAGTCACTCTTACGATTTCGTCACCTTTCATCCAAACTACAGCTTTACCTGAACATTTATCGCAATTGCAAGACGCATTCATTGGCTTTGTAAACCAAACTCTGCTTGCAAAGCGGGCTGTTCTGTCTGTTAATGCTCCAACCGGACAAACGTCGATTACGTTTCCAATGAAATCATTATCCAAAGCTTTATTTAAATAAGTAGAAATTTCAGCATGATCTCCTCTGAACAAAATTCCGTGTTCTCTTTCACCTGTTAATTGATTGGCAGCCAAGACACATCTTGCACAAAGAATACAACGATTCATGTTTAATTTAATGTGCGGGCCAAGATCATCAGCTTCATAAGTATTTCTTTCGAATTCAGTTCTTGTATTTTCAACACCATGTTCATATCCCAGATCCTGAAGATGACATTCACCGGCCTGATCACAAATAGGGCAGTCTAATGGGTGATTAACCAATAAAAATTCAGTCACCGCTTTTCTGCCTTCCTGAGCTTTTTCGGAAGTAAGGTTTTTTACTTCCATACCATCCATTACATTGGTTCTGCAACTTGCAACCAATTTTGGCATAGGACGCGGATCTGCTTCCGATCCTTTAGAAACTTCCACAAGGCAAGTTCTGCATCTTCCTCCACTGGTTTCCAACTTGCTGTAATAGCACATTGCAGGAGGTACAGATTTTCCACCGATTTGTCTTGCTGCTTCCAGAATAGAAGTACCAGGCAAAACTTCGGTAGTCTGTCCGTCTATAGTTATTTTAAATTTTTTAACCTCTTCGCTCATATTCTATGCTTTTCGCTTATGCCTTAGCCATTAAGCTATATTTTAATTATACTTCTTCGTATTAAATGTATATCCGATTCCTGCTAAAACCTGTCCGAAAACAAAATCCTGACGGGCTTTATCCGGTTTGTTATTTAATGTAGTTTTGATATCCCACATATTGATATATCCGGCTTTTGCCTCTGCTCTTACCATCCAGTTTTTCCAGAAAACTAAGTTTAAGCTGGATCTAAGATCGGTTCCCATTCCGGCAACATGAAAACGGTCGCTTCTGTCATTACCAAAAAGCTTCACATTACTTTTCGGAAACATGAACCCGAGTCCGGCTCCGTAAGACCATACCAAATCTATATTTTTCTTATGAACCAGATTCTTATATTTTTCAAGACCTAAATTTTCATAATTCAATCCGTCTGTATGCTCAAAAGTGAGAAATTCGCCACTAGATAAATCTATTTGACCGTTCTGTACCATCGCCGCATATTTCGGATCTGAAATATATCCTGAAAAATCAACCGTCTGATTTTGCTTCATTACATATTTCATATGGTCAATCCCTAAAACTAGGGCTAAATTATCTTTAATAAAATATCCTAATCTGAAATTATACTGCGTTACTGTAAACCAGCTTGGATCAAAATATACAATCCCAAACTTTGTTGGTTTATCTCTTGCAGATACATTATTCAACTGAAAATCATAACCGTTTCCGGTAAAATGAATATCAGAATTACTGAATGCTCCTCTGTTCCATCCGTAAAAAACGAAAACCTGTCCTTTTTTGCTTAGTGGTAAAGGCTTTTCTTTTTTTTCAGCTTTAAATGGAGCAACCTCCAATTTATATTCTTTTTCTATTGTGTCTTTTTTGACTTGTCCGAAAGCAAAACCCGACACTATTAGACCGATTGCTAATATCTGTTTCATTTTAAGCATTATTCTCAACAGCAGGGATTGGGTCTGCATAATGCGCCAATCCGTAATTTTGTGTTAAACACAATTCTGGGTTTTTAACATGCCATTCAAATTCATCTCTGAAATGACGGATTGCTGCTGCAACAGGCCAAGCCGCAGCGTCACCCAATGGGCAAATTGTATTTCCCTCGATCTTTCTCTGAATATCCCAAAGCAGATCGATATCTTCCATTTTTCCTTCTCCTTTCTCGATTTTCTTTAAAATCTTATACATCCAACCTGTTCCTTCACGGCAAGGAGTACATTGTCCGCAACTTTCGTGATTATAGAATCTCGCTAGAGTCATGGTATGCTCTACGATACACTGGTCTTCATCCAATACGATGAAACCTCCTGAACCCATCATGGTACCGGTAGCAAAACCACCATCTGCCAATGATTCGTAGTTCATGTATCTTGGTTCTCCGTTTACGGTTTTTAATAATAAATTAGCAGGAACGATCGGAACTGAGCTTCCTCCGGGGATACAAGCTTTTAATTTTTTTCCGTCTTTAATACCGCCGCAATATTCATCTGAGTATATGAATTCTTCAACCGTAATGGTCATGTCGATTTCATAAACTCCTGGTTTGTTGATGTTTCCACAAGCAGAAATTAATTTTGTACCTGTAGATCTTCCAACACCGATTTTAGCGTATTCAGCACCTGTAATATCAATGATCGGAACAATTGCTGCGATAGATTCAACGTTATTAACTACTGTTGGTCTCTCCCAAAGTCCTTTCACAGCCGGAAATGGCGGTTTTAATCTTGGGTTTCCTCTTTTTCCTTCAAGAGATTCAAGCAATGCGGTTTCCTCACCACAAATATAGGCTCCTGCACCTCTCTGAACATAGATTTCAAGGTCGAAACCTGTTCCTAAAATATTTTTACCTAAAAATCCTGCTGCTTTCGCTTCTTCAATTGCCTCTTCCAGAATATCCGGAATCCATGAATATTCGCCACGAATGTAGATATAAGAAGTGTTTGAACCTAAACAATACGATGAAATCAGCATTCCTTCGATCAATAGATGAGGAAGAAACTCCATAAGATATCTGTCTTTGAAAGTTCCGGGTTCAGATTCATCGGCATTGACTACCAAGTGTCTCGGAACGCCTTCAGGTTTTGCCAAAAAGCTCCATTTCATCCCTGTTGGGAATCCTGCTCCACCACGTCCACGAAGTCCGGAAGCTTTTACTTCTTCAAGAATTTCGTCCGGTGTCATTTTCAAGGCTTTTTCAGCTGCTGTGTAACCTCCTTGCTTACGGTAAGTTTCAAAGTAGCGGATACCTTCTATATGTGCGTCTTTAAGTAAAAGTTTTTTACTCATTACTAATTATTAAATAAATTATTTTCTATAAACTTCAGCAGTTTATCTAAATTTTTGTTTTTATCTCTTTCAAAATTCCAAATGTCCAAACTTTGATATGGGATTTTTAATTTATCATCTCCAATTCCTTCAACTTGATACCTTCTGAATAAATCAATCTTTGAATATATAAATCCATGCTGAGCTGGAATATTCAAATTTTTAATTTCACTGCTTTCAATACAAGCTATCATTGAATTCCAACAGTCATCAAAAAAATTAAACTCTTCCTTAAAGCAAGTATTAATCAGATTTTCTAACATTCCTTCATTCTCATCATTAAATGGTAATAAGAATATAGAAAATTCAATTTCTAAAAGCGTTTTAATCTCATTAAGTTCTTTTAATCTTTCTTCTCTTCCACCTTTTTTATCTATACTGTCTGTATCAAATATTATTAGATTTTGAGAATTTTCCGAACGTCTTCTCTCATTAATCAGTAATGGACTGTTTTTTAATTTGTCTTTTCCTTCAACATCCACAACAATGCTTTTGTCATCAATTTTAAAGAAATGCAAAAGTAGAAAATCTATAAAAATTTTGTCTGATTTTCCTTCTACAAATATTTTATTTTCACCATATTCTTTCATTATGCTCTTAATTCTATGTCAGAATATAGTCCTGCTTCTATATTTTTAAAATTATAGGTTGTACTATAAATTTTATCTTGTTCTCCTTCTTGTAAACTTATTAATCTAATATCTTTTTGTTCATTTAACTCTTTGCCTGCTTCGTAAAATGCTTGAATGCACTCCTTAGAATGAGTACTAGCAAATAATTGAACATCTAATTCATTACAAATTTTAAGAATATTTGACCAAAAATCTTTTTGTCTGCTATAATGAATGCCTGTTTCAATTTCGTCAATCATTATCCTTTTTCCTTTAAGAGACATTATTTTTAAAATAATATAAAAAATCCTTTTAAATCCATCTCCTAAATAATTAACAGGAATAAATTCATCTTTATTTTTAAAGCTCAGCAGAAAAACTAAATTTAAATCCTCAAAGTTCTGTCTTAATTCAACATCAATTATATTAGTATCAATTACTTGTATAGTTCTTATTAAATTTTCTTTATCGCTTTTGGTTTTAATGTTATTATATAAAGAATAAATATCTTCAGTGAATAAAGAATTGAAACCTATAAATGGAGTTATATTTAAATATTTTGAAACATTTTTAATTTCATCAAAAGATATATTGTTGTGGAAAAAATCTAAATCATTATCTATTCTTTTTGAAGAGTAAAAACTAGATTTCAGAATAATTTTATTTAATAAATTTTGATCCTTTTCATCTATATAACTAAAAATCGCAACACCTTCGTCAACATTTTTTAGAATTCTATTTTTTATCCTCCGCTCATTTAATGAACTTGTGATTGAAATGTTATTATCCGCTGAAGTTTTATATTCCAAGAGACCTCTTCTTCGTAAAGAATCTAAAATATTAATTGCAAATAAGGCTTTACTTTTATCAAATAATAACGCTTCCAGAAAACACGTTTTCCCCACATTATTATCTCCAACAATTAAATTAAATTGACCAATATCTTTCACTTCAAGAGAATCAAATTTCTTGAAGTTTTCTACCTTGAAGTATGTAAGATGTTGGTTTTCCATAATATATTATTAGTCTAAAGCGATTTGTCCTTCTCTGCAAAGATCTAGGATTTCGTCTACTTTTTCTATCGTTAAATTTTCATGAAAGAACTTTCCTAACTGCATCATCGGCGCATATCCACAAGCGCCAAGGCATTCAGCAGGCTTTAAGGTGAACATTCCGTCTTCTGTCGTTTCTCCGTCTTTAATGTTCAGTTTAGTTCTGATATGATTAAGGATTTTTTCACTTCCTGAAACCATGCAAGGTCCCGTTCTGCAAACTTCCAAAACATATTTACCAACCGGCTTCATATTGAACATCGTATAGAAAGTTGCAACCTCATATACTTCAATTGGCTTAATATTCAATAATTCTGCAACATAATCCATTACTGGAACGTCTAACCATCCTCCGAATTCTTTTTGTGCTACGTGAAGTACAGGAATAAGAGCCGATTTTTGTCTTCCCTCAGGATATCTTGCGATAATTTTGTGTACCTGTGCTAAACTTTCCGGTTTAAAAGCTATTGTTTCGCTCATATCTAAAGATTTTAGATTTTAGATTCTAGATTTTAGATTAAAAATCATAGTCTAAAAATCTTATCATTTTTTATAATTTATCTTGAACAAGTATTTTAGATTAATTTAAAATCTAAAATTTATAATTTCAATTATGCGTCTAATTCTCCCGCAATAATATTCATACTACACATAGTCACGATCGCATCAGAAATTACAGAACCTGTAATCATCTCCGGATATGCCTGATAGTAGATAAAACATGGTCTTCTGAAGTGTAGTCTGTAAGGGCTTCTTCCGCCATCACTAACTAAATAGAAACCTAATTCTCCGTTTCCACCTTCCACAGCGTGATATACTTCACCTTTTGGTACATCTGTTTCTCCCATTACAATTTTAAAATGGTAGATTAACGCTTCCATTTTTTGATAAACATCAGCCTTTTCAGGAAGATAGAAATCAGGGACATCTGCGTGGAATGGTCCTTCAGGAAGATTTTCGTATGCTTGTTTGATGATTTTAATGGATTCCCAGATTTCCTGTTGACGAACCATGAAACGGTCGTAAGTATCACCTGCAGTTCCCACAGGGATAATAAAGTCGAAATCCTGGTAAGAAGAATATGGTTGTGCGACTCTTACATCATAATCTACCCCCGTTGCACGTAGGTTTGGACCAGTAAAACCATAGCTTAATGCTCTTTCTGCAGAAATAGCTCCTGCCCCGATGGTTCTGTCCATGAAAATTCTGTTTCTTTCTAATAGAGTACAGAATTCTTTAAATCTTGGCGGGAAAGTTTTAAGGAAATCCTTAATCAACTCATGGAATTTTGGTGTGAAATCTCTTTCAAAACCTCCAATTCTTCCCATATTGGTTGTCATTCTTGCTCCGCAGATCTGCTCGTACATATCATAAATACGCTCTCTTTCGATGAACATATAAGTAAGACCTGTGATTGCTCCGGAGTCCATCCCGGTTACACCGTTACAGATCAAGTGGTCACCGATTCTTGCAAGCTCCATTAAAATTACACGCATATAATCTACACGTTTTGGAACTTCAACTCCGATTAGCTTTTCCACTGTCATGTGCCACCCTAAATTATTGATCGGTGCAGAACAGTAATTCATACGGTCGGTAAGGGTAGTGATCTGAGCGTAGTTTCTTCTTTCAGAAATTTTCTCAAATGCTCTGTGGATATAACCTACCGTTTGCTCTGCGTGAAGGATTCTTTCTCCGTCCATCGTTAAAATGTTCTGGAAAATCCCGTGCGTTGCAGGGTGAGTGGGTCCTAAATTGAGGGTGTATAATTGTCCGTCAATCTGCTCCTTACTGTCGTACTGGTTTAGTATATTAGATAATGAGTTATCTTTCATAATTTAAATGCTTTAGGCTATAGGCATTAGGCGTTAAGCTTACTGCTTATTGCTTACTGCTTATTGCATTATTTTTTATCTTCCAAACATACTATCGTTCTTGTCGGTTCTTGTGCCGTCCTCCAAACGATATTCCTTCAACATTGGATGGTATCCGAGATCTTCCATATTCAAAATAGGTCTGAGATCAGGATGTCCTTTAAATTTAATTCCAAAGAAATCATAAGTTTCTCTTTCCATCCAGTTGGCTCCGGCGTATAATTCCACTAGAGAATCGACCTCGATATTTTCCCTGGACATAAAGATTTTAAGACGCAATCTGAAATTAGTCATCATATTATGCAGATGATAAACCACTCCGATTTCTTTTTCAGGGTATTCAGGGTAATGGATTCCACAAATATCTGTAAGGAAATTAATTTCTAAAGATGAATCTTTAAGATAATGTATAATCTTCTTAATATCTTCCTTTTTTACCTCAATTGTCAGCATTCCATAAGGCTCTGAACTCGAGATTACGGATTCCGGAAATTCTCTTGTGATTGCTTCTAATACAAATTCGTTTGTCATTTCCGTTAGTTGCTTATGTTGTAAGAATCTAATAATTTCTGGTATTCAGGCATATCTCTTCTTCTGATGCTTTCGCTTTCTGCCAAAGCCTGAACCTGCATTACACCTTCTATGATCTGCTCCGGTCTTGGAGGACACCCCGGAACATAAACGTCTACCGGAATAATTTTATCGATACCCTGCAAGACAGAATAGGTATCAAAAATACCACCGCTGGAAGCACATGCTCCAACTGCTACCACCCATTTCGGCTCTGCCATCTGAGTGTAAACTTCTTTTAGGACTGGTCCTAATTTTTTAGATATAGTTCCGCAAACCATCAGCATATCTGCCTGTCTTGGTGAGAAAGAGTTTCTTTCCATACCAAATCTTGAAGCGTCATATGTTGGGTTCAGGGTAGCCATAAACTCGATACCACAACAAGAGGTTGCAAAAGGCAACGGCCAAAGCGAAAACTTTCTTGCCATCCCGATTACACTGCTCAGTTTCGTTGCGAAAAACCCTTCTCCTTCAAATCCTTCCGGAGCAGGTGCATCTGTTCTTATTACTGGTTTGTTATCTGACATTTTTTTGATTTAAGATTTCTTTTTAGATTAAAAATCAATGTTAATGTTAGTTTTACAGAGATTCTTATATTCTAAAATTCTTATTTAAACTTTCTATTTCGTTATTTATCCCAATCTAATGCGCCACGTTTCCAGACATAGAAAAATGCCATAAAGAAAATCGCCACAAAGGTAAGAACGGCAAGGAATCCCTCCATCCCGAATTCTCTGAAGTTGACAGCATACGGATAAAAAAATACGATCTCAATATCGAATAATACGAATAATACCGCCGTTAAAAAGTATTTAATGGAAAACGGTGTTCTTGCATTTCCTTCTACCGGGACTCCACATTCCCAGCTTTGGTTTTTTACAGAATTTCCTTTTTTCTGTTTCGGACCTAAAAAATGCGCTCCAAGCAATGAAATGGCTACGAACCCTATCGCAACAGCTGCTTGTATAAGGATTGGAATATAACTTTCAGGTAAATTCATTTTTGCATTATTATCTCAATTTGCAAATTTAGCGAATAAACAAGAAAGCATGAAATTTATCGACTTAAAAGTCGCTTCAAAATGAAGAAAACCGATAATTTAGAATGAATAAAAATAGTGCTTATTTTTTCATTTTTTTGAGGAGAGAATAGGCCATAAAAGAAATATAGCCAAACAATATACTTGCATAAATAATATTAACAGCAGTATCAGTTCTGTCATCTCCCGATTGCAGGAAAATATTAAAAATGATGAATCCTGCAATTAAAACTCCAAAAATAATAAGATGGATTTTCATAAATCAAGACAAATAAGTCTACTTTTTTAAGTTAAAAAATTATTTAATATTTAAAGAATACGTTCGCCTTCTTTTATGGTTAACCGGGCCGTAATCCTGCCACAAAAGCTGAACGCTTTTGTTTTCTTCCAATTCCGGATTGGTTTCTAAGTATTTTACTCCTTTTTTCCTGAAAAGTTTCCAGATTTCCTTAAAAATGATGGAAGTAACGCCTCTTCGCTGGTAATCAGGATGGATTCCTATTAAATAAAAGTTTGCCCGGTCGTTCTTTTTTCCGGCTTTCAGAAAATGCCACCAACCGAAAGGCAGTAATTTTCCCTTTGATTTTTGTAAAGCCTTTGAGTAAGAAGGCATGGTAATGGCGAAAGCAATGAGCTGATCTGCATCATCTGCAACGCACACAATATAATCTTTATCGATTAACTTAAAATATTTCTCCTTGTACGTTTTGCGCTGTTCATCGGAAATAGGGGTGTAGGTAGATAAATGCTTATAGGTTTCATCCAGAAGATCAAACATAGGGTCAACATATTCAATAATTTCTTCCTTTGATTTGAAGTTTAAAACTTTAAGCTTGTATTTTTGTGAAATCAGTTCGTTGAATTTGTGGATTTTATCAGGCAATACTTCAGGGAACTGAAGCTCAAATTCCACCCATTCTTTTTCCTTCGTCAAGCCTAATTTTTCAAGATGTTTCGGATAATATTCATGATTGTAAATTCCGATCATGGTGGCAAGTCTATCGAATCCTAAAGTCAGCATTCCTGCTTTGTCAAGATTGGTGAAGCCCATCGGACCTTCTATTTTATCAATATTCTTTTCTTTAGCGTAAGCGATTGCAGTATCAATCAATGCTTTTGATACTTCGATATCATCAATAAAATCGATCCATCCGAACCGAACTTTTCTTATTCCAAGCTCTCGTTCTTCTTTGTGGTTTATTATCACGGCAATTCTGCCGGCTAATTTGTCATTTTTAAAAGCCAGAAACTGTTTCGCTTCAGAATATTGCATGGCGGGGTTTTCAGCAGGATTCCAGATATTAATTTCGTCATTAATGAATGATGGAACATAATACGGACTGTTTTTGTAAAGATCCATTGGAAACTTAACAAATTGCTTTAACTGTGCTGTGTTTTTTACTTCAATTACTGAAACTTTAGACATGGTTTTAAAGACAAATTAATGAGCAAATATAACCAATTAAATGTAATACTTTGGCACAGTTTTTACATCTTATCGTGTGAAAATATATTGTAAAGTTACTAAGATGAGTGGATATTACCTGATTATTATTGTTTCAATGGCTGTGAGCTGGTATGTCTCATGGAAATTGAAATCAAAGTTTGAACATTATTCTAAAATACACCTTAGAAACGGACTTTCCGGAAAAGAGGTTGCAGAAAGAATGCTTAGAGATAATGGAATTAATGATGTCCAGGTAATATCGGTTCCCGGACAACTGACAGACCACTACAATCCTGAGAATAAAACTGTAAATCTTTCCGAAGCCGTTTATATGCAAAGAAATGCAGCTGCTGCTGCTGTTGCAGCCCATGAATGCGGACACGCCGTTCAGCATAAAGTAGGGTATTCAATGCTACAGCTGCGTTCAAAACTTGTTCCTATTGTGCAGATCAGCTCAAATCTGATGCAGTTTGTAGTTATCGCAGGAGTCATGATTATGATTGCGACACGATCTATCGAAAATCCGACCGGTAACCGACTTGTATTGGCAATAGGAGTGATAATGTTTGCATTCACAACTCTTTTTGCATTCATAACATTACCTGTAGAATATGATGCCAGTAACAGGGCAATGAAATGGTTAAGAGATACAGGAACCGTAACAGCCGAGGAATATGTTGGGGTAAAAGACAGTCTAAAATGGGCTGCAAGAACATACGTTGTAGCTGCTATAGGTTCTCTTGCACAATTGCTCTATTTTGCTTCGTTATTGATGGGAGGAAGAAGAGATTAATAATCTTTAAAATTAAAAGTAATATATTGCATCTCTGACAATTTGTCTGAGATGCTTTCTTTTTGTGACAGTTTCATAGAAGCGGTGACAAGACACTGCTCATCGGCATCGAAATTCAACACTTTTGCGTCGTATTTTGAAAGCAGTGTGAAAATGATATTTTGTTGGTTGAAATTAAAGGTAATTTCTATAACTATCTCCAGTTCTTTTGTAATAATATTTGCCTCTTCAATGGTAATCTTTGCAGATTCTTTGTAAGCTTTTACCAAACCGGAAACTCCTAATTTTGTTCCGCCATAATAACGTACGGAAATCACCAGTACATTAGTAATTTCATTGGCTAATAATTGATTATAAATAGGAAGACCTGCGCTCCCTGATGGTTCTCCGTCGTCATTGGCGCGATAATTTTCTCCATTAAGACCTATTCTAAAGGCGTAACAATGATGTGTGGCTTTAGGATGTTCTGTTCTGATTTTTTCTAAAGCATTTTTAAGTTCTTCTTCATTGTTTACCGGAAATGCAAACCCGATAAATTTGCTGCCTTTTTCTTTTAATAAAGTATTTTCGACCGGAAATTCTATTGTTTTAAAACTGAACATATTGAATAGAAGAATGATTCTGAGTGGAATTGTTTAATTATTTCTCAAAGGTAAAGTTTTTATAAGAAATATTTAAAGGATAAAAAAAAGAGAACCATTAAAGTTCTCTATAATTTGTTTCAACGTTAATTTTTTATTCTGCGGTCCAGGAGATGTTATAGTTCAATTTCGGGATAGGCACATGCCTGATCGAGCGGAATACATCTTCCAAAGCAGTCGTAATAAAGATGCGGATTGCAAGGACAAACCATTTGATTAAGTACAATGTCAAAATAACAGTTTGGAATTCCTCCGTTTACAGATTTCAATTCTCTCTTTGAAAGTTTTTTTAAATTTTTCATGATGTATAGTTTTTTTAGTTCATCATAAATTTAAATAATTAATTTCAAAGTATAGTGATATTTATTAAATATTTTTTAGGTTAAATTTTGATTATTAAACTGTTATCGTTCTAATTTTATAAAATTCAATAATGTTGTCTCTGAATTTTTCGCTTCTAATAGGCTTATTATGGCTTGGAATTAATGGCGCTTTTGTACCGTTTTCAAGCTTTAAATTTTCATTTTTAATGACAATAGCTTCATCCCAAAGTTCTTCATCAATAAATTGTTGTAACGTGAATCTTCCCCCTTCAATAATCACAGACTGAATCTGTTCTTTATATAAAACATTCATTAACTTCTCTAGGAAATTATCTTTATCGATTTTAATGAAGTGAATATGATCCTGGATTTCTTCTTTTATGGAATTAATAACAATAGTTTTCGCTTCATTATTATAAATGTTGAAATCCCGGGGGACTTTAAGGTCAAAATCAATTAAGATTCTTACAGGATTTGTTCCTTCTATATTTCTCACGGTAAGACTTGGATTGTCGTTTAAAGCAGTTTGTGTTCCTATAAGAATGGCGTGTTCATCAGCTCTAAGTTGATGAACAAACTGATTTACCAAAGAGTTTGAAATTGAAAAAGGTTTAAAATCCTTGTCTAAAAACCCATCTCCGGATTCAGCCCATTTCAGGATAATATAAGGTCTTTTTTTCTCGTGATAAGTAAAAAATCTTTTATTTAAATTCAGGCATTCTTTTTCTAAAACTCCAGAAACAACCTCGATTCCTGCGTCCTGAATGATTTTTTTTCCTTTTCCGTTTACTTTATCGTGAGAATCCATTGCGCCGATTACGACTTTTCTGAACCCCAATTCTTTAATTTTTAAAGCACAGGGTGGTGTCTTTCCGTAATGGGCACAAGGTTCCAGTGAAACATAAATGGTTGATTCAGAAATCAGAGATTTGTCCTTCACTGAATTGATGGCATTGATTTCAGCATGATTTTCACCGGCTTTATGATGATATCCTTCCCCGATAATTTTGTCATTATGCACAATAACACTTCCTACCAATGGGTTGGGATAAGTTTTGCCAACGGCTTTTTCGGCAAGTTCAATACATCTTTTAATATAAAATTCGTCCTGCATATTGAATGAAAAAAGCGAAGACAAATTACTTTGCTCCGCTTTTTTAGGTTTTAAATTATACTATTCTCCAGCAATAATGCTGTGGAGATTTTGTTTTAATGTTTCCAGTTGAGCTTTTTTCCCGTCAATCGATTCAAAAGTTTCTTTTAATAAAGGGTTTTCTTTAGAAGGGTTTTTAAAGAATGAGAGATTATTTTCAAGCTTCACGATTTCAGCCTCAAGTTCAGAAATCTGGTTTTTCATTTTTCGGGCTTTATCCGTTAGTTGGTTTTCAGATAATCCTTCTTCTTTCAGTTCCAGTTCGTTGATTTTATTGAGCTTCAGCTTTTCTCTCAGCGTTTTGTTAAATTCCGTATTAATCGAAATTTTCTCTCTCGGTACTTTACCGATGTTGTTCCATGCTGTTTTAATGGCTTCTATTCTTTCAATGCTTCCTTCCTCGTTACTCACCGTTTTCAATTCTTCAAGAATAGCCTTTTTCTGCTTGTAATTATCTTTCCAGTTGTCATTAGAAACATTACTTTTTTCACGATAATTATTAAAAAAAGCATTACAAGCATCACGGAATTCATCCCAGATTTTATTCGTCATGCTTTTGGGAACATGTCCAATTTTTTTCCAGTCTTCCTGAAGTTTCTTAAATAGCGGAACCGCAATGTCCCATTCTTCATTATCCTGATTGTCTTTGGCAGTCTGAATTAATTTTAATTTCTCTTCCAGATTATTCTGCTGAGAGCCTTTTAATGATTTGTAATAAGTATTTTTAGTGGTGTTGAAAGATCGAAGGGTTGTTTTAAAATCGTTCCAGTTCTGATTGGAAAGTTTTCGCGGAACGCTTCCCGTTTTTAAAAATTCAGAACGAAGTTCTTCAACCTTTCTGATGGCGTTCTGCCAGTAATTGTGGTTAGGATTTTCAGACGGCTCTGAAAGTTTTTTTATTTCAGCAATAATCTGGTTTTTCTTTTCCAGATTTTCGTTTTGTTCTGCTTCAATCGCTGCCGAAAGTTCAGATTTTCTTTCGTGAATTTTGTTGGAGATTTCCTTAAATTCTTCCCATGTTTTTTCACGGAATTCTTCGGCTACAGGCTCCGCTTCTTCCTTCCACAGCTTGTGAAGGTATTGAAGTTCGTTGAGTGCTTTCTGAATGACAGGTTCGTGTTCCAGCTGTTTCGCACGCTCAATGATGTGCTGTCTTTTTTCAAGATTATGGCTGTATTCCTGCTCAAGAAATTCTTTATTTAAATCTAACATTTGATAAAACTGATTCAAATGATGGAAATAATTGTTATTAAGAATTTTAAATTCAGATTTAGCAACCTGACCTGCATTAGACCAGTCTTCTTTAATTTCTCTTATCGATTTAAAAAGATTGGTTCCCGGTTCGGAATTGGTATAAAGATTTTTAAGTCTTTCAATAATATTCTGGCGATGCTCAAGGTTTTTTTTCTGTTCTTCTTCCTGCCCCTTTTGGTAAGTGTCCTGCTTTTCTCTGAAAATATTTACCAAAGCTGAAAATCTTGCCTGCAAAGGATGCTCATAGCTAAAGGTCTCAGGAGCATTTCCTGCATCTGTATATTCATGTTTTTTGTCTTCCACTTCATCATGGATATAGTGACTTGCTTTATCTTTCAGCTGGTTAAATTTTTTGAAATTTTCACCGGCATTTGGAGCGTTGATGATTTTTTCCATTTCCTTCAAAGCTTCAGCGAGAGAGATATCGACCTCTTCATGTTGTTCCTCATGTTCATTTTCGTCATGTTGGACGTTCTCTTCCTTAGGTGTGACATTTTCCGAAGTTTCTTCCTGAGGCATTGGATTAGAATTCTTATTTTCCTCGTTTTCAGAAAGGTTGTTTTCTGTAATCATAGCAAATCGTTTATTGTGAGTGGCAATTAAATATATCCTCTAAATATATAGCAAAAAAGCCAATTATAGTACTAATTTATGTTATTTTTTTTGAAAATTCCAAATTTCCCAAGCTTTTTCTGCTTGTTGCTCAAGCATATAATATCCGTTCACTGTTTTGGCCCCTTTTTCCGAAGCTTTAATAATGAATTGTGTGTAGCTTGGGTTATATATGAGATCGATAACCAAGTGGTCTTTCGTTATCCCGTCAAACGGAAATTCCAGACAGTCATCTATATTGGGAAAAGTGCCTACAGGTGTACATTGAATGATGATTTTGTGTTTTTCAACAGTTTCTTTGTTAAGATTTTCGTAGTTGATTTCAGTGTTTCTTGAAACTGTCAGTGATGGAATATTGTGTTTGTCCAATACATATTTTACAGCCTTTGCAGCTCCGCCTTTTCCTAAAATGATCGCTGAATTCTGATGATCTTTTTTATGGAGAAGCAATGTTTTTTCAAATCCGAAAGCATCTGTATTATATCCTGTTTTTTTTCCGTTTTCAATTAAAACACAATTTACGGCACCAATTTTTTCAGCTTCGTCACTCAGGTTATCCAGATAGTCGATGATTTTTTCTTTATAGGGAATCGTTACGTTGAAACCAAGAAGCCCGGGAACGGAGAAAATATCATCCACTTCATTAATCTCTGTTAAGTCATAAATGTTGTAGGAATATCCTTTCAGCATGAGTTTCTGGAACTTATTTTCAAAGAATTTTTTAGAGAAAGAATAAGAAATATTTCTTCCGATCAGTCCTAATTTTTTATTGGAATCCATACTATAAAAATAAAAAAAAAGACCGGACAAAACCGGTCTTTGTTATAAAATATTTTTCAAGTCTTAGTCTACGATGAATTTAGCAGAAAAAGAGTCTGTTGCAAGAATGTAATTCCCTTTTGATAATCCTTTAAGGTTTATTTTATTTGAATTTCTGAAAGGATTTTCTATTGTTTCAATCAACTTTCCGGAAAGATCAAAAATCTGTGCTTTTGAGATTTTGTTAAGGTTTTCGCCTCTTACAAAAAGCTCATTGTTTTTTACAGGATTCGGGTAAATAGAGAAGTTTGTATTATTTTTTGATGTTTCTGTTGTTCCCAATGTGCTGTAACACGTCCAGCTCAGGTCGTCAATAGCAACTCTATTCCCGGAAACAGGATTTGTAATTTTGATAGTCACGTTTCCGGCTACATTAATATTGTTAATCGTAAATGTTCCGACAGTTGAGCTGTAAGGAATTGTTCCTACCTGAGTTCCATTGATTTCAACGTTTAATGAGTTTGCGGATCCCGAAAATTTTAATTGTGTGGTCACCGTTAAGCTCTGAATTCCTCCCGCTGCTGCACTTGTATTGGTAAGATATCCGTTTTGAATGGTGATGGCTTTACCATTGATCGTCTGATCTGTTCTTGCATCTGTTGCCGTCCAGGAAATATTATTACTCGTCCAGGTTCTGGTAGTATAATTTGTAGCAGATGCAGGAATACCCGAAAAATCTTCTGTTCCACAGCTTCCTCCAGGCTGGCCTCCGGCAAGAGTTGTTCCGGATGCTGTATTACTGGCTGTAGACGAATTCCCTGCAGCATCTTTGGCAATGATATAGAAATTGTAAGTTGTAGAAGGGTTCAATCCGGAAGCAGTGGCCGTCGTACTTGTAACGGTTGTGTATAAATTTCCGTCCTTATAAATTTCATATCCGGTCACTCCAATATTATCAGTAGAGGCCGTCCAGCTTAAAGAAATTGAATTTGCAGTAGGGTTGTTGGTAGCTAAGTTCGTAGGAGCTGTGGGTGCCTGAGTGTCAACAACAGGAGTTCCCCATATCTGATTAACATATTCAGGATGATCGATGTACGGATTTCTATTCCCTTGATAGGCGTATGAAGCATTATTTCTGGCGATTTCTGTCTGTGAAACAGGATCTGCAGCGTGCCATGCCAATAACTGATTGAGTTCCCAAGTCTGCAAGCCTGGAAATGCAGAGCCTCCTAATATATTTCCGGTTTCGAAGCCTGAAAGCTGAGATTCATATCTTGTTACAAAATATAAAATCATTCTTGCCACATCACCTTTAAAAGCATTCACCGGTTCAAAAACAATTCCTGAATATCCCGGTGAAACAGAATTTCCTAATTTTGAGCCATTCAGAGACGTGTAAGTTGCATTTCCCACTACTCCGAACGGGTAGTTTGATCTCATTCCATTTACCTTTCCGTCGGTAGGCCTGATAAAATTAATATCAGAAACCATCGGAGAAGCACTGTTGAATAAACTTTGCGGAACAATGTGTTCTCTGTTGTAGCAACTGCCTTCTGCGTTATAGCTTCCGCATTGATTGACGCTGTAATTGTAGGTGTAAGGATCTGTTCCGGTTGGGTTTTCAGAATATATGTCTAATATGGTTCCGTCATTTTCAAGGCCGGGAATTCCTGATATATTATCACGATCTGTTGTCTGGTAGCCTGTCCATAATCCACCGTAACCATGATCGACATGTCCGTTTGTAATGATTTGTTTAAGCTTTGTTTTCAATGCAGCGCCGGAAAGACCGGCAGTTCCGTCATAATATCCGGTAGGAATCTGAGCGAATACACTGGTAAATGCAAAACTCATCAATAAAGAGAATAAAGTACGTTTCATTTTTAAAAATTGGGGCGTAAAGGTACGAAAAAATGAATATTTAATATATTAATTTTTAGTAATATAATCTTTACCTATTTTAGAAAACACCCATGAAATGCCAAATCCGAAGAGTCCTGCGGTAAGGGAAACAATTAAATAATTTTTACCGACAATTTTTATAGGGAAAGGTAGCGTTTCATTTGCTTTGAAGAATTCGGTATATTGCTGGAAATAGCAAAGCGCAGTTCCTAATATAAGCCCGGAAATGATTCCTAATACAACGATAAGGATTCCGGTATAAAAATAGATCTGCCGCAGATGGCTTAAAGGAAGGCCCAGAGAAACCAGAGATTTAGCCTGTTGTTTTTTATCCAGTTGTAAAATGATAATGGCTCCCGCAAGATTAAAGGTAGTTATGAATATTACCAATGCAAAAATGAGATAAATGAACAGTTTTTCTGTATTAATCATTTTCCAGAACGCCGCATTTTCTTCTTCCTTGGTTTTAATTTCGATGTTTTTTCCGAGAGCAGAGAGAAGCTGCTGTTTTACAGTATTGGTATTGTCAGGGTTTTTAAGCTTAACTACAATCTGATAAGCAGAGTGTTTTGGGAGATCTAATAATTCTTCGGCCAGCTCAATAGGAGAAATAATGTAATTATCGAGCTGATCTTTTCCGGAGAAAATTCCCGTTACAAGAATATCTTTTTTATTGTAAATATCTTCTTCTCTATTGATAATTCCGGTTCCTGGTTTAGGCATAAAAACCGTTGCATATCCCGAGCTGGGTGATACCGGAATGGAAAGCCTGTTATCGAGGGAGTTTTCCATTAAAACCTCATTGGAATATTTAAAAGTAGGATAAGATCCGTAGAAAATATCTTTATCAATAGGGTTTACCTTGGTGTATGCAGAATCAACACCTCTCAGATAAGCAATATCGCCTTTTCCGTTGTAGTTGATATATACCTTTTCTTCAATTACTCTGGAAAAATGACTGATTTCCTTATTGTTTTTAAGTACTGAATTAATTTTATCGAAATCCTTCAATGTTTTTCCGTTAGTGCTTTTGATCGTAAGATCTGCATGGAGATTAGAAATCAGCTCCTGGTTAAGGTCTTCCAGCCCTGAGAAAACAGAAATAATCACAAACATTGCGGTAACAGCAACTGTCATGGCACCTACGGCCAGCCATGTAATAAATGTAACGGCAGTACTTCCTTTTTTAGATAAAAGGTACCTGGAAGCTATATAAAATGCAATGTTTTTCAAGTTTTACAGAATAGGATTGTCGCCTTCACCTCTTAATTCCCGGTCTAATCTTTCTACATCATCAAGGGCGGTGTCCAGATAAAAATTCAAATTAGGGATCACACGTACTTGTTTTGCCATTTTCTGACCGATAAAGTTTCTGTATTGAGCTTTATTTTCTTCAATTTCTTTCATCACGGCAGAACGAAATTCCTGAGGGAAAATACTTAAATAAATTTTGGCAATACCAAGGTCTGCAGTCACCTTTACATCGGAAACCGATACCAAAATACTTTGTCTGCTTTCTGCAGCTTGCTTGCGGAAAAGCTCTGCGAAGTCTTCCTGTATAATCTGTGCTACTTTTCGTTGTCTGTTACTTTCCATAAGTTGTGCAAATTTAGTACTTTTGTTTGAATTGATCCTTTGAAAATTTGAAGCTTTATCAAATTTACAATTTAATTATAAAATTTATGAAATTAGAACATATAGGTATTGCGGTAAAATCTTTGGGAGTTTCCGATGAGCTTTTTACGAAACTTTTAGGTAAAGAATCGTATAAAAAAGAAGCTGTGGAAAGAGAAGGGGTCGTTACTTCATTTTATACAGCAGGAGAAAGTAAAATTGAGCTTTTGGAAGCGAGTAAAGAAGAAAGTCCGATATCAAAATTTATAGATAAGAAAGGCGAAGGCATTCATCATTTAGCCTTTGGGGTTGAAAATATACTGGCAGAGATCGACAGATTAAAAAAAGAAGGTTTTTATTTTATTTCTGAAGAACCAAAAGAAGGTGCTGATAATAAATTGGTTGTCTTTCTTCATCCTAAATGTACCAATGGTGTCTTGGTAGAACTTTGTCAAGAAAAGCAATAAAAAATTTTGTAGTGCCAGAATTTTTCCTATTTTTGCAATCACAAAATTCAACCAATTTTGCGGTCCTATAGCTCAGTTGGTTAGAGCACCTGACTCATAATCAGGTGGTCCCTGGTTCGAGCCCAGGTGGGACCACTTTTTAAATCAAGCACTTACAATCTGTAGGTGCTTTTTTGTTACTAAGGCTGTTTTTCAATAGTTTACTATACTGTTGGGTTTTTAAATACTCAACATTTTATCAATTTTCAAATTAATTTGATTGTCTAAAAGGCATTCTATTAGGTGTACCATTTTTCTATTTTGGTGTACCATATTCTAAATTATAAATCAATGAATAACAATAAATTATCAATACTTTTTCTTTTGCAAAAAGTTAAAATAAATCAACAAGGAAAATGCCCTATAAGATGTAGGATTACATTCCAACAAGATAGGAAAGAGTTTTCTTTAGGGTTATTCATAAGCCCTAATTATTGGAATAACAAACAGCAGAAAGCTAAGCCACCTAATGAAGAGAATACTTTTATCAATTCTCAATTAAGCCTGATTAAGAACGAAATTAATCAGGCTTTTTTATTTTTACAGGTTAATGAAGAAGAGTTTGATGTGGAAGATATTTTCTTGCAGTACAAAGGAGATGCTCCTAAAAGGAATAAAACTATATTACAGCTCTTTCAAGAACATAATGATAGAATTGAAAAGCTGATTGATAAGGAATATTCTATAGCAACCTTATGGAAGTTTAAACAAGCAAGACAACTATTAAAAGACTTTATTAAGTACTCTTTTAATAAGGGAGACTATCATTTTAAAGATTTGGATTTAAAATTTATTCAAGATTATGAATTCTTCCTAAAGGCAGAGAGGTCTTTAGCTCTTGCAACTACTAACAAGATGATACAGAGGTTCAGAAAGATAGTCAAGCTTGCTATATCTCAAGATATTATAAATAAAGAACCATTTATTAGCTACAAAGTAAAGCATGTCAAAAAAGAGATAGTTTATTTAACTACAGAAGAATTGAGTAAACTTGAGAAGTACAAGTTTAAAGCAGAGAGATTACAAATAGTAGCAGATATGTTTGTATTATGTTGCTATACTGGATTAGCTTATAATGAGATGACTAATCTGGAAAAATCTCATATTGTAATTGGTTTTGATGGTAATGAATGGATTAATATGAAGAGAGCTAAAACTCAACAAATCTTGTCAATTCCTTTGCTTAATAAAAGTAAGATGATTATTGAGAAATATAATAATGCAGATGAGATAAAAGTATTACCAAGTTTAAGTAATCAAAAGTTCAATGTCTACTTGAAAGAAATAGCTGATATAGTTGGAATAGATAAAAGACTTACTCATCATCTTGCAAGGAGAACTTTCGCCACTACTGTATTACTTTATAATGATGTGCCAATGGAAATTGTAAGTGAGCTTTTAGGTCATTCTAAAATTTCCATTACTCAGGAATCGTATGCTAAGATTGTAAATAAGAAAGTGAGTGAGCAGATGGGTAGGTTAAATTCCAAATTAAATAAAATGGGCTACTCCTAAAAGTAGCCCACAAAAGAAGTTCAGTAATAATTATTCCCATATTTCAATCTTAAGCACAGGACTAGCTCCCACATTAATCCTCATAATCTTCTTCATGAAATTTTCCACTATTGGAACATATTTTTCAATAGTTACAATGGAATCATGAATTGTGAAAATTGGGATTTGAGGATAAGCATGACTAATCCTTTTACAGATTTTATCAAGAATTAATTCAGCCTCCAATCTTTGCAATAAAATTGAATAAGCCCTATGATTTCCATGACCAAGCTTTATTAGTTTAATCATTTCATAAACATTAGGGAAAACATTTGAAAATACTCTTACTTCTGAATTATAAGCCATAGCAGTGTTCGGACTGTAGAGAGTTGCAAAAGTAATTTCTTTAACAGTATCTCTAACAGAAGTATTCTGAATGTCTCCATCAAATAATTCATTTTGAACTAATATTTCACCAAATTTTTCATAGAACTCACCATTTGTTACCATTTCAAGATAATTTATTACATCTTGTTGATTTGTTACCCTTTCAATTTTTTCTACTAACATAATAGGGTAATTTGCTTGGGTTGTTAATCTTTGATTTAATATCTTATCGTAAATTTTATTTCTATTAAAGTAATTTAATTGGAATAATGGTCTTGCTAAAAAAGGCTGAGAATTTACTATGTCAATTGAGTGAAGTTTGTTTCCATCATATTTGATGTACTTTCTTAATTCCTTCATTGTTCTTGTAAGATTTGTATGAAGCCTAAAGCCTGTGTTATCTACACCAAAAGAATATTCTCCTTGAATAAGTTCCAGTAAAGGAAGTATTCTTGAATTATATGCTTGCTGTGCATGTAAACTACCAGACTCAATTTCTTGCTCTTTTAATTGAGTAAGAAATATCTGTGCACCTTCCAAATCAACTTGAATTTTGCAGTTGAACCATTTTTTCAAAAAGTGAATTTCTTCAGTTTTCTCAATGTTAACATTAGAATGATAGCCAGTAATACTTTTTATGAGTGTCCATTTAGTAATTTGAATAGGTATTAATTCAGATTGATACCTACTATTAAATTTCAAACCCATAGATTTCTTGCCAGGAACATAATGCCTGTTTTCTTCTAAAATACCATTTGAGACTAAATAAGAAATGTAAAGTTTATATTCATGAATTCTTCTCTGCAATATTACTTTATTTATTGCAGTGAATCCATTTCTGTCAATTAAATCCCAATCCCTCGTGGGAATGGAGGAAATTATATGCATTATATAAACAAAGCAGTCCTTATGGTAATTGAAATTAGGAGGATTGAAACTTAAAATTCTATCAATATTAACATTTCTGGGAATAAATAATGTTAATGAGCTTCTTCTCTCACAACCTGAATTATTTAGTGCTACATCTTCACTAAGGTTGTTTAATCTGTTTGAGTGCAGTACTGATGTAGAATGCACTGTATAAGCTGTGTTTATCACTGCCCCTCCAATGAAGGTCAGCTTTCCCAATGGGTGCTTTAATAAAAAGCAAGTGACTTTAAAAAGCTTGTACTAAACAAACAGATAAATAAAATTACAAAATTTCACAAAAATTGATTCACTTTTTTATTAACCTTTTTTAATCTCAAAATTAATTATGCAATTAAAACAATCACAAAGACAACAAGTCAAGTTAAGACTTGGCTTGTCTGGAGCATCAGGATTTGGAAAGACCAAATCAGCTTTATTATTAGCCTATGGAATGACACAAGACTGGAGTAAAGTAGCTGTAATAGATACTGAAAACTCTTCAGCTTCTCTTTATTCTGATTTAGGAAACTACAATGTTCTGGATCTGCAAACTCCATATAGTCCCGAAAGGTATATTCAAGCAATTGAACTATGTGAGAAATCAGGAATTGAAGTAATCATTATAGATTCAGCTAGTCATGAATGGAATGGAACAGGAGGATGTTTGGAAATTCACGAAAAATTAGGTGGGAGATTTCAAGACTGGAGTCAAGTCACCCCAAGACATCAAGCTTTCATTAACAAAATCCTACAATCAAGTTGTCATGTCATTACTACTACCAGAAGGAAAATGGATTATTCTTTAGATATTGGTTCTAATGGTAAGACTAAAGTTGTGAAACATGGAACTAAAGAAATCACCAGAGATGGCTTTGAATATGAGTTAACTATAAATTTTGAGCTTATTAATGAGAACCATCTTGCTAAAGCCTCAAAGGACAGAACAGGGCTATTTATGAATAAACCTGAATTTGTTATTACTTCTGAAACTGGAAAGTTAATTTTGGAATGGTGTAATTCAGGCTCGAAAAACAATTCTTCTGAAAATTTTACACAAAGCTCAGGCGGAAGAAATAATATGCCTAAAATAGACCCTAAAGAAGCATTTGAGGGTATTTCTCCTTATGAGAATAATCCAAGTCTAAATCTTTCCCATGTAACAGAGAAAGAAGTATATGAAGCTATTCAAAGCTGTAAATCTGTTACAGAGCTTTTAGCATTATACAGACAGTTTCCACAATTTCAGGAAAGCTTAAAGCCTGATTTTGAGGCTAAGAAATCTTTACTAATCAATTTAAATAATCCAAATAATTTCAGTACAAATGGACACTCAAAATTTCAATAATTCTACTACCATAATAGGGAAAGACCAGGGTTATATTTCTAATATACATCTGGTTCTTCAGAATGTAAATAAGAATAAAATAGTTAGTGATAATTTCTTTAATGATAATATTGATGAGGTTGAAGTATTTTACCCAAATAAAATGAATGAGGTAATTAAGCCTGAACCACCAAATCAAGTTCAGGCTTTTTTAATGCCTATTTCTAAAGAACATAATTTTGATGATACCTCTGCTAATCTAGGAAAAGGAGAAGACATTAAGCACAAGCCTTTTATTGTAGCCAATACATCTGAAGCTACATTGCATCATCTACAGAATGATTGTATTATTCCTGTATTCAGTAAGGATAATGAGAAAACTATTGCACATCAAGAATTCATTGAAGTTGTATTAAGTGCTGTTCAGAAAATATTCCCAAATCATAACATTACAAAACCAGAAATAAGAGTATCTCATCAAATCAAAGGCAGAATACCTTCAGCTATTCATAAGCCTGTAAAAGAGCTTTTGGAGCATGAAAAAACCATTTATTATGAAAGGATGGCATTCATTATAAAAGTCCCAACTATTACAGATATTGTGAATGGAAATAAGCTTTGTCTTACTATTGGAGGAGTACGCAGTTATAATTTGGAAAATCTTTACAATAAAAAGTCTTTGGAAAAGTTCAAACTGTTCATAGGTTTTCAAAATCAAGTCTGTATGAATCTTTGTGTGAGTAGTGATGGCTTTGTTGAAGATATGAGAGTAGGGAGTGCAAATGATTTGCATTCAAAGGCTTTAGAAGTAATGCAAAATTATAATGCAGAGCTACATCTTATGGAAATGAAAGAATTGACACAGGATTTTCTTTCAGAACATCAGTTTGCTCAGCTCATTGGAAGAGCAAGGCTTTATCAGCACTTGCCTAAGTCTGAGAAACAGAATATTCCTCTACTAAACTTTAATGACAGTCATATTAATATGATGGCTAAGGATTATTATGAGGACAAGAATTTCTGTAGAAGTCAGGATGGAAATATTAATCTTTGGGATGTTTACAACCTCTTTACACAAGCTAATAAAAGTAGTTATATAGATACCTTTCTTGATAGAAATCTGAATGCTTTTGAATTTTCAAAGGGTATTCAGAAAGCACTCAATGGTAGTTCTGATTATCATTGGTTTTTGAGTTGAATTTTCCACCTTGCTTTTGGTAAGGTGGATTTATATTTAGTCCTTTATAAAATATTCTCTCATTATTTCAACAATCTTTTGTGCTTTAGATTTCTGCGCTCTTGCTATAATTTCATTTTCACTTAAAAAATCTATTTTATATTTTCTTGACTTTTCTTTTCTATCTTGAAGTAAATCTTGAGCTTCTGTAGTAAAGCCAGAAGTTGACCAAAATTCAAATATGATGTCTTTATCATTTTCAAAGCTCCTAATCCAGTCATATATAACCGGAACTTTTTGGGTTAGCCACTTATTAGTTTGGTCTAAGTCTACACTTCTTTTGTATGCTTTACATTCGCAAATTGTTAAACTTCCTTGTGAACTTGCGTATACATCAATTTCTCTTTGAAATCCTGTATAATTTATTTTTCTACCAATGTCAATATTTTGAGATATATTACTATAATAATACCCTACAGCAAGTTCAAATAAATCCCCTTTTAAGTTATTAGTTTTACCATCCACTAATTTATTTAAATTAATTATTAAATCAATATAAGCCTGAGGGTTTTGCTTTAGAATTGCTCCTGCATTTGCTACAGTATTTATTAAAGATCTTAAGAGTTCTTCATATTCTGATCCAAATAACTTATTTACGAAACCAACAATAATTCCATTACTTTTTAAAAGTTTAAAGGCATCCTGATTAACATTATCTAAAATTAAATAAGGTAAAAAATTATTTTTACTCGTATTTTTGATAACATCAATTTTTGCCAAATATGTGTTAACATCTTCAATGGTAACTTTATTACCAATAAGAACATCTGTAAGTACAAATGCCGGATGTAAGATATTCTTTGAGAAGCTAGTAATACCACAAACGTAGCTTGGTGCAACGAATCCAAACTGAAATTTTGCAAACTCGCTGTGAAATTTGCCACTATTATAAGAAACCAAACCAATACTTTTAGAATAATTATAAAATTGTGAAAGAATAGTTTCTTTTGCAAGCTCAACGCCTTTATATAATTGAAAATTAGCTTTTTTTGAAGTAATTAAATCATTTAGCATGTAATAATCTCCATCATCGATTATGACTTCTAAACTCTTTAATTGAGTAATAACATCACTGATATTTCTATGGGATGTAAGGTTTTGTGTTGGACTAAAAGTAAATGATGACAGATGATCCTTTTTAATATAACCATAGTGATATTCTATTGCTCTTATAACTGAAAAATACTTTTTAGCATCAGTTTTTAAACATGCCCTTAAATTTTCAAAATATATTTGAGTTTGAAATTGTTCATCTAAAAAATAAAAGGCTTGATTATCTTTAAAGAAACCTATTATTTTATTTACTGGAGATTTTAATCTTGAAATCCTTTTTCTAATAGCTTCTTGTGAAAGACCATCATCTGAAAGCTCTTTTATTAATACTGAAGAAAGAGTAGGTCCATTCTTTTTTAAATACTGTTCAACTGTCACACCTCGCTATTTATAATAATTACTTATTTTAATCTGTTCTTATTTTTTTATAAAATACTGAAAATCAATTAAAAAGAAAAGTTAATTGTAAAAAGTCTTGTCCAAAATCTTAGTTTAATTGAAAATAATCATAAAATGACTGCTCACAATTTAATGTTGCTGCAATTTGTAATATTTTATTTTTTTTGTTTTCATTTTCATTGAATAATTTTGTTAAAGAGTCCTGTAACCAATAAGGTCTAATTCCATTTTCTACCATTTTTTTTAAACCCTCAACCATAACCTCATTTATATCTTTATATAAAAATAATAAAGTTATTAACTCTTCTTTAGAATTTATATAATTATAATCTTTAGTATAAATATTTCCTTCTACGAACATTATTTCATACGCAACATTATTAAAAGTATTATTATCAAACATTACTTTTTTTGAGTTATCATCTAAGTTAAGGTTTTGGTAGCCAGTTTGATTAAAATTTTTAAATATATCCTTATAAAATTCTTCAGTTTCTTGAGCGGGTATTTTATTATTTCTAATAAGAGCTAAAAGTATGTTATATTTTGCATGACCTAACATCCAAACACGTACTTTCCAAATATTTCTTATATCAACTTGATTATAATTAAGATAATTTATTGATATAGGAAATTCAATAACAAACTTTAAATCATAATTTTGAGCTTGATTTTTAATAAAAAAAACTAGTTCGTTAATAATTCTCTTATTCTTTATTTCAGATAAAATTCTAAAAAAGACATTTTGTTTATCTTCATCTGGAACATAATATCCAGAACCAATAATTTGAATATTGTTTAGGGAAGTAAAAAAATCTTTCAGATCTGAATACTCGACAGCATTTTCAATCTCATTAATTAAAATATCTGGACTTGCATTTATTGAAGTTTTAGTTCTATCAAAAAAATCACAAAATTTATTAAGTAAATTTTGTTTACTACCTTCTAAGCTTATCTTAGATAAATTAGATTTCAAAAATGACCAAAACATTTCTGTATGATGAAAATTAATCTCATTATCTTTGAAATGAGCACAATCATTTCTCCTACCTTTCCAATATTTAATTTGTTCTTTAATAGAATCATTAAATTTAAAAATTGCAGTATTACTTGAGTTCGTTAACTCTGTAAAAACTCTATCCTCCCAAAAATTTTCATCATTTAATGTGCGAATTATCTTATCCCATCTACTATTATCAATATGTGCAGGTTTTTTACCTGCAATTATCATTTCTTTAATATAATTCAGAAAGCCTAAATAGGAAAACAGTAAAGAAGCTCTGAAAGCTTCAATTTTATAGCATTTAATTGCTTCCTCAAATAGCAATTTAGAATCTAAGGAATGTTTAAATTTCTCTCTTATCCAATTTATCATTTTAATACCAATTTCCAGGAATTAATGCATCTTGATCCCATCTTTCTACAAGATGAAACGAATCAGTACTTATATTTTCCCACATTGATGTAGGCACATGTTCTAAAATAATTACTTGTATTTTATTATTTGTTCTTTTCATAAATTCATATGTAGTTTCGAATATTTTTTTTGTGTCTTCAATATCTTTTGATTCTTCAGTAAATTCTTTAGGATAATATACTTGACTGGGTTGATCAAGAACTAAAAAAGTAGGGACATAGTTAACTTTACCCACTCCTTTAAGCTGATTAAGATATTCATGCAAACCAAATAATGTTGCTAAATGATATCCCATATAATTGGCACCACTGCCAATCCTTGAAAGAAAATATTTATTTTTAGTTTTTATATCTTCAATCTTAATATTTAAACTTTCTGTAGGATCAAAATGTACTATTCTGTTATACTTGTCTTCAATAGGTAAGAGTTTTGAGTATTCTGAAATAATATTACTTAATTTTTTAAGAGATGCTTTTTTATTAAATTTCTTATACAGACCATCTAACTTTAATTTTTCTGTTGCAATATGTTCTTCTAATTTTTTAATTTCTAAAAAAAGTTCGCTTGAAGGTGATATTTTATTTAGATTATCAATAACGTGTTCTATCTTTCCCGAAAATTCATAGATTTTTTGAAGTGAATCATTTTCTTCTTTTTCCTTAGATAATAGTAGGTGTAAGTTCTCATCAATATCTGAAATAGCAATTTCATTTTGGTTAATTTCTAGTTTTAAAACAGCCTTTTCCTTCTCAAAACTAAGTTCATTTGATTTTGCTTTTTTAAGAACTTCTAAATTCTTTTGCTTTTCTTCATTTAAATAAATTAATTCATTAACAGCCTTTTTTGAATTCTCACCACAAAATGGGCAAGCATCATTTCCTTTCCTTTGTAAAAACCATTCTATTGGTTGTAATCTTTGTTCCTTCTCTCTTGCTACATCATCTACATAAGAGGCTCTTGAGTTGTCTAGTTGGATTATTTTGTTATATTTAAATTTTAAATCTTCCAGTACCCTTACTTTTGAATTTCTATCATTATTAAGCTCAGTTACTTTTTCAGAAAATCTATTTATACTACCATTTTTATATAATTCCCCAGAATTTACTCTCTTAACAATGCTGACTAACTCATTTTTAATCTCATCTACAGTGGAGTTTTGAATATTAATATCAGAAATTGTTAAACCTAAAGAAATAGCCTGTGTGTAGTATTTGTAAACATTTGCTTGCCAATTTTCATACTGAGCTTTGATATGTTCGAAAGTTATTACTTTTCTATTCTTTACTCTTTCCAACTCATTTATTTCTCTTTCTAAATCAATTATTTCATATGACTTATATCCTAATATTAATGGGAAAATTGTTTTCAACTTTTGCAAATGTTCCCAAGAATCAGTTTTATAGAACATTGTTGTTGGATTTGCAATAATATTTTGGGTCTGAAACTGAAATGCTGCTGTATCTCTAAAGCTTGCAGCATGGTCAAAAGAACTTTGATTGTCTCCAGTTTCAATATTTTTAAACCCAGCAATATCATTCATAAAAGATTTAAAGTAAGAAGTATTAATTGAGTAATCTTCTTTATTTCTTAACCATTTATTACTTCTAAGCTCAATTTTTTTATCACTATTCGATTCTTCTTTGTAGAAGTACATTTTAGATTTATGGTCATCAAAATTTTCTCTTCCAAAGAAAAAAAACTCATTATTGATTTTTACGTAGATTGCAAAAACTTCTGTAGTGTCTCTAATAAGTCCAATAGGTATGTTGCATTCACCACTACCCAAGCAATAATCAATTATATTTATTATTGCTGATTTTCCTTTTTGACTGGTGCCTGTTATAATATTAATTTTTCCCTCTTTAAAAGTTAAAAATCTAGGTTTTAGATCTTTATTTTTAGGGTATAGAATGATATTAAGTATTTGAAAATTCATTAAAATCTTATATTTAATTCTAATTGTATGTTTTTATCATCAGTTTTTGCAAACATATTACCCAGCCTCCTTGCTGTATCTTGTATATTTTTGATTGTATTTTCTCTACCAGAAAATGAGGGTATAGAAATTTTATTTCTTAGGTCTTCAGGTTTAATAGTGATTTCATTATTCTCATTAATTGATAATAATTCTCTATTGAATGCAAGGTTTAAGGCATCAAATGTTTGAGGAGACATTTTATTTGCTCTTTCTTGTAACCCTAAAAGAATAGATTTATTTTTTATTAGAACAGTATATAATTCTGTTGATGACTTAAATGTTCTCATAGTATCTTGATGGTATACTATTGGTAAAACATAGAATAAATATTCAAGTTTGGGGAAATTATTCTTATTCTTTTTATTTACAGCTAAAACACAATAACCTTGTACAAAACTATAGCATGCCAAAGCTCCTATTCCAACATTTTGGATAATATCGTAAAGGTTAAATTCTTGTTTAAGATTTTTTATCATCTTCTAATAATTTTTCCCAATTTGGATGCCATCCAATTTCAGGGATATTTGACAATTTTAAAAAACTACCATTTTTTACATACATATTTTCAATATTGAAACCTATATCAAACTTAAATTTCATCTTTAAATCCTTAATTATGTAAGTATATATTTGGAATCCTAATTGACCTAGTTCATCATCACTATACTCATGTATCTCTTTGCTTATAGTTGAATACAAATGATTTTCCCATTCAATTTTACAATTTTGTAAAAAATCAATAAAATCCTCTCTGGTTAGGTTTCCTGTACTTATAATGTGAGTATGCTCAATTTCATATCTAATAAAGTCTTCTATAGAATTTGTAATAAAATGTTCTTTTGATTTACTATTTATATTCAACAAATTAATTTGCTGTACAAAAATCTCATCTTTTTTGGATTCAATATCTATAGGTAATATATTGATATCCTTTTTTGCTCTAAAAATTGCATTGACAATGGAAGATGATCCTAAACAAAGTTTTAATCTTTCACTAAATTGAAGTTTTGTAAATTCTGCGTGTTGACTACTTTTCCAATTATAAAAACAGGTAGTTGTCAACCAGCCAAACAACTCTTCATATATTTTATCTTGCTGTTGCTCAGTATAAGAATCAATATGTAATTTAGTAATTATTGATTTTTTTATATTAGTACTTTCCTTGGTTTCAACATTCTTACAAATTATTTCCAACTCTTTTTCATTTGCTAGAGCAAAATCTATTAAATTCAGTATTTGAGATATAGTGTTACCCTTCTTACCACTCTTTGTTTTGTACCCATCCAATTTTTTTTGTTGAGAGTTTCTTAAATCTTGAATTATCTTTTTTACATCTTCAAAATTATTCTTTACAATAAACTTTAATAATGAAGTATCAGAAATTTCTTTATTAGTTGAGCAATATAATTTTGTATTAGAAGTTATTACCCCTGTTTGAAGTTTCTGAATCCATAGTTGAATTGTCCTCCATAAGGCATATTCTGTATCTTTGAAAGTTGACCCACTTTCTAATATTGAATGTTTATCCTGTTCTAAAAGTAGTATAGAACCTTCTTCAGAATGAGCAGCAATATCATCTATTTTTTCTATTGAAATGGATTGTGTTTTTTCCTCTAAATTACAAAGAAGAAAAAGTGCTCTTTCAAATTGAAATAAATAGCCTGATATAGAACCTACTGCAGAGTCTGTCATTTTGAAATTTCATGGTAATACCAAATATACAATTTATAATAATACAAGTAATAAGCAGGTGTAAAATAAGTCACTATTCAATGCTATATATCTTGCTAAAATCATATAATTAAATATTTATTGTTTTGCATAAAAAATAAAAACACTTGTCTTTGTATTTTCTAAGTTTTAATAATAATATCTGAATTCTTTTTTACTAATAACTTATATTGTACTTTTTCTATTGTTCCATTAGTACATTGTTTATATTTTAAAATTAAAAACTCAAATTATGAATTTTTTTAATAATAACATTACGGGTTTCCGTATTTAAAGTAAATACTACTCCAACCAAGATATTATTTCTTCATTTTCTTTATATATGTTTTTCATAACATCATAAATAAAAGAATTTTTATTTTTTAATGTGATAACAAGTGTGTCAATTGGTCTAGTTAGAGGTATCAATGACCATAAATATATAAATCTGTCTCTTTTTTGTTCAAATGTTTCTAAAGCCAGTTCATTTTCATTTTTTTCTTCTTTATATGTCTCCAATTTGTAACGAATAAATTCATCAAAATCTAAACAGATGACTGACCATCCTTCTAAACCTCTACAAGAATCATATTGAAATATTCTGTGCTGATTTGTATCAATTGGATATTGAGATTTACTTCTAAATTGATATGATGTACCATCCCATAATTTAGCTCCAAGCATATTAAATTCTTCTAATTTATTAAAATGAGAATAGGTATATCCTTTGTCATTCTTATGCTTTGTCACATTATTTGGTGGTGTAAAAAAGAGCATATCATAAGGAACATTATTATTTTTGTATAAATCAGTTAAGAGTTCATTATGTAGCTCATTTGTGTAATCTCCTATTTTTATAATTATTCTACCTCCATTCATTTCTTCTTTAGGTTCTAAAAGCCAATTTAGTCCAACCTTTTCCGCATACTTATTAATAAACCATACAATGCTTTTTTTCTGTCTTAAGCTCTTATTCTCATATGTTTTATTAAAGTCTCTTCTAGGTCTCATACCATAAGTCCAATTACAGTTTAGTTTTGTTCTAATTAGCTGGTCTGAACCTTCTGCTAAAATTATGTTATGCTGTCCAAATAGTTTGTACAAAACAACCTTTTCTCTTTCATCCCAATCTTGACATTCATCAACAAGTAAATACTCAAAGTCAATTGTATCATAATTACTCTTCATCAAATTTGTTATTTCCTCTTCATCAATAAGACCTTCATCTATAAAGTCAACTAATTCATTTAAAAGTTTATAATAAATTTCATCATCTAAATAATTGTCCAATTCAACATCTCCTACCTCATTTGGCTTTGTCCCAATATTGAACCCTTCTAATACATCTTTGAAAAACTTATGTAAAGTAGATATTTTAACAGTATGTGAATCAATTCCATCAGGTATCCCTTGCAGAGCTATTATTCTTCTGATATCACTTACTAATGCATGGTTATAAGTTAAAATAAGACATCTTTTTTGATGATTTAGTGCTAAGTCAAATGCAGCATTAAGTAATTTAGTAGTCTTACCTGTGCCTGCCTTTCCAGAGAAGATTATTAATTTTTTACCTAAGTCTTCTGCATAATTTTGATTTTTGAATAACTTCCTATTAAGTCTCTCTATCTTATCTCTGGTTAAAGAACCCATCCCTTTCTTGTTTTCCAAAAAAATGTCAAAAACTTTCGCTTGATTTTCTAAGTCTATATCATCATTTTTTAAAAAATAACTATCATAAGATGCAAAATGTCTATACATTCCATTCTCATCTTTTGCACATCTTGGAAAGTTTTGTAAAAAAGCTTTTTTAAATAAGTCAATTATTTTAAAATTAGAAGATAAGTAATTATTTAGGTTATTTTCTGTCAAATAATCTAATGATTCTGAACTAACATTTTTAAACCATATGAAATTTGAAATAAAAGGACTTTTTCCAGTATTTTCCTCTAAATAACTTTTTAGAGAATATTTTTGTTTTTCACTTTGAGAAGTTACATCCTTTTTTTTATTATCATATTTAACAAATAACGTAAGTCCTTCTCTTGTTATACTTTCTGCTCTATGACTTTTGATCTCAAAAACATAACAAAAGTTGTTAACAAAAATATTTTTACTTTCTTTAATAATAACAGGTTCTCTTAATGTTGTATCATAAATCTTGGTGTGTATATTTCTTATTAAATGACTTTTTAGTTTACCAATTACAATTAAATCTATGTCTTTAATTTCTTGCCCATAAAGAGTTGCAGAGGGAATAATTATTATTTCTCCATTATCATTTTGATTGAAATATTCTTCAAATGTTTTTTTTAGTTTTTTAGCTTCAGCATATTCAGAGGTTTCCTGACTGCCCTTTATGGTTATTTTTACTGACATAAAAAATATTTTCAAATATAAATCTAATGTTTTCCTCTGAATAGTTAAATATTTGTTTGTCAATTTTTTAAAAAATTACTATACATTATCAAAATGGTTGAACTAATTTTTTTAAAATATTTTAAGAACATATTCTAATACGAATCTCCCCACATCAAGCACCCTCATTTATTCCTAATACTCAGAAAAAATTTATACAAAATAAAATTTTAGAGGGTTTATTCTCTCGCAGAGGTCCTGTCAAAACAAGCCCCCTGTACATTTTCTTTCCCCAATATCCCGCACCCAATTCCAGAGAAATCTTTTTTCTAAGAGGAGATATTGATTTCAAAACAATTTAAGATAAATTTTATTCTCAAAGATTTGTTTTAAACACATTTAAACTTGGATGCTATTTTTAGTTTTTATGTCATGAGTTTCATGAATTTTTAAAATTGTTGACTTGTAAGACTTAAGTTTTTAATCAATCAGATGTTTTTTTATTTTAAAGCATAATACCTTTTTTCTCTATGTCACCCCCACCAAACACCTCCACTTATTCTTAGGTCTTAATAAATCAGGCTGTCCATTTAATATTTAACTCAAAAATCAAAAACAATGGTAAGAATTTTAGGCTACAAACAAAGACAAAAAGAAGATGGAACAGAGTTTTATCTTTTAGAAGTACAAGGTGGTATTGAAATGGTATTAAGTAAAGCCACAGGTCAATACTATGCTACAGCTAAGAAAGCTACTGTATCAACTACATTTGATGAAGAAACATGCAAAGCTTTGGTAGGAAGTCAGATGCCTGGCAAAGTTTCAAAAATTAAAACTGAACCATATCAGTATGTAATCAAAGAATCTGGGGAAACCATTTCTTTGGAACATAAATACATTTACCTTCCTGAAGGTGTAGAAAGTTCCGAAGAGAAACTGGCAAAGCAACTTGAAGAAGCTTTTGCATAAAAATAATCTGTCCATTTTTCCTAAATCCATATATTGGGTTTGAGAATTTTGGACGGATTTTTATGTTACTAAAATGTCCATTTTGTGTACCAGTATATAGTATTATCACATAAAATGGACATTTATTCAAAAATTATTTACTCACAAACACCCTTTTACCACATGAATCAAAATTTAAAAGTGGCAGAATTACTTGTTTCTTATTCTCCCAATATAATATCTGAACAAAAAATAAGTAATAGCAGAGAAACATACAGTTTAATCACAAACCATTGGAATCTTGATACAATGGAAATGTATGAGGAAGTTAAAATAATTCTTTTCAACAGAGCAAATAAGGCTTTAGGTGTCTATGATTTATCCAAAGGAGGTATGTCTTCTAGCATCATTGATGTGAAGATTATACTTTCAATTGTTCTGAAAACCTTAGCTAGTGGAATTATTTTAGTTCATAATCATCCAAGTGGAAATCTTGTCCCTAGCAAATTTGATATTGATGTAACCCAGAAATTAAAATCAGCTTGTGATTTGATGGATGTAGCATTTCTGGATCATTTAATTATTTCAAAAGAAAATTATTTCAGTTTTGCTGATGATGGATTGTTATAATTATATATTTAATTTTCTTTAGACCACTGTAAGGGAATTTAAATTTGGATGATTTTAGATATTTTTTATACTACATAAAAATATCACTACATATATATCATAGCCAAATCATAACTCTTTTTTAGCCATTAAGTTAATGGATTGAATAAACTCTACTAAGAATAATATTATTCTGAGCTACTAGATTAAAGTGGAAACAAACAGGATAAATAAGAAGTAAAGCTTAATATAATTAACAAATAGCCAAATTTTAAATTTCAGTAGATTCAAGATTTACTAAATCTGCAAGCTTCATATCCATTGCTTCTGCAATTCTGAAAAGTGTAATTACTGTAGGATTGGTTCTACCAGCTTCAATTCTTGAAATATTTGTAGGATCAATATTTCCATCCATTTTGCCAACTAAATCAGCTTGTGAGATTCCTTTCTGTAATCTCACCTCTTTAATTCTTTTACCAATTTTTTTAAGAATTTCAGATTTATCCAACTTGCCATATTTGTCAGGTCAAAGGAACTTAATATATTTACAGATTGTAATGCCATATATGGCAACATTGAATTTTATCTCGTTATGGATTCCCGTAATGTGTAAACATGAATTATAATTAATTTGCTAACTAAACTTAAAACAATGAAAAAAACTTTATTCCTAATCATTCTATTTTTCTCAACTTACCTATATTCTCAAACATCTCAATATGTTGAATTTCCGAATATAAATACAGAGGTTCTTCCTAATAAAGCAAGAATTTATGTTATTAGACCAACAGGGAAATTAAGCCATTATTATATAACCCTATCATCTAATGGAAATATGATAGGAAGGCTTGATTATAAAAACTATCTGTGTTGGGATGTAGATGCAGGTAAATACAATTTAGAAGGAGCTTTTGAGGGCAACAAGATTAGAAAGGATCAGACTGAAAATAAAGATTTCTTTACTGTAAATGCTAAAGAGGGAAAGACTTATTACATAAGGCTTAGTCCAGCTTATGGTCTAACAACAGGAAAAGCTTCATTTGATATTATTGAACCAGAAAAGGCTCAAGAATATATCAAAAAATTTCCGAAGCCAAAAGTGAAATATGTTGATTAACAAAGGTTACAATCTAAAATATTCAACTGATAACTAATTTTTAGCATGAAAAAATACTTTATTTCCTTAGAGGGGCAACAAACAGGACCATACACAATAGAAGAGCTAAAAGCTATGAACTTAACAAACAAATATTTGGTATGGACTGAGGGATTTAGTGGATGGAAAAATATTCAATCTGTTCAAGAGCTGAGAGAAAGTATTACAAAGCTTCCTCCCAAAATTGAAAATCAAAAACTGCCCCAAATAAGCAATTCTATTCTTAGCAGGATAGTATTATTTTCTTTTTTGATTTCAGCGAGTTTATTTTATTATTTAGGAGGGTTTACAGAAAAGAATGAACTGATGGAATTATATTTTGGAGAAAACTATCTATATAACACAAATTTAAATTCTTATGAGTCAGCACCACAAGTAAGGATGATAATTGCAGGTTTTTCTCTACTTCAAGGCTTGTTGATAGGACTTTTGATTTACTATGTAATTAAGATTAATATGTACAAAAAATTATATCTGAAGCTGTAAAATGAAACCACCTCGAAGCAGGTGGTTTTTTTAATCTCAAATGTAAATGAAAGATCTATTTCTATCTTTAGAAATAGGAGAGGATTATGAAAAATATGAATGGAATCTGGAAATATTAATTTGTGAAGAGGTACCAATGTGTGATAAGTATTTATGGGTTGGATCTAAAGTGAATAAGATTTTTAACTTAAAGCCAAGCATAACAAAAGTAATATTTTATTGGGATAGGCTTGAAGTAGTCATTCATGAATTTGATAATAAACACAGAACTGCCTACAATAAACTTAATGCTAATTTATCAAAGAATTTTTCAACATTAAGTAATGAAAATCTAAAATATGGTATTATCATAAATAAATTTTTTATGGGTAAAATAGATTTTTGGAGTCTATATCTGCCCTCTACCAATCAGATTAAACTAATATCTTTTTCAAACTCTTTTCCTTACACAAACAACTTAATTGGTTCAATTTTAAAAATCTAAAAAATATAAATACAAATGGGAAGAATACTTATCACAACTGACAATCATGGAAACTTAAAAGCTGTAAAACAAGTCTTAGAAAGATGCAAATTCAATCCAAATGAAGACCTATTAATAAATTTAGGAGATGTAGTTGATAGAGGTATTGAAAGTGCTGAATTAGTTCAATTCTACATTGACTTAGCAGAAAAATGCTTGTACAAACCTTTATTCATTAAAGGAAACCATGATAATTACTGCCACAAATGGCTTAAATCAGGAGAAATCAGTATGGAGTGGTTAATGAATGGAGGTACGGCAACTATTGATTCTTATATAAGAACAGCCTATTTGGATAGTGAAGCACATTTAAATTTCTTTAATGAAATGTTTGATTTCTACATTGATACTAAGAACAGAGGGTATGTTCATGCAGGTTTTACATCTCCTAATGGTTTAGGAAATGATAATTCTGAAACATACTATTGGGATAGAAGCCTTTGGGAATTAGCTTTGTTAAGTAATGAAACTAATGAACTTCCTGAAGAATTGAGAATATTTGAATCACATAAGGAAATATTTATAGGACATACCCCAACATTAAATTGGAATGAAACAAAACCTATGAATAACTATAATATATGGAATTTAGATACAGGGGCTGGTTATGGAGAAGGAAAGGTCACAATCCTTGAAGCTAACTCTAAAATATTTTGGCAGAGTGATATAATAGATGAACTAAACAAATAATTAAACATATTGAAATATATATCTTCCCCTATTATGATAGTATAATTTGTATAAACACAATTAATTGAAAGATTATCTTTTGTAAATAGTGTATTCAGACAGATAATTATAATTAACAATATAATCCAGACATTTCCCTATTATGATAGTAAAAAGGTACACTTTCAGGCACACCTTTTAAAGAAATAATATATAAAATACTCAATCTCAATTTGAAACATTGTCATATTCGAGCCCAGGTGGGGCCACTTTTTAAATCAAGCACTTACAGAAATGTGAGTGCTTTTATTTTTTTAATTAATTAAAGTAAAAATATTGGTTAACATAAGTAAACAAAATCTTTATTTAACTATGAAAATAGCCGCTTATTTCTAATGATTATTAAGATTCAATCTTTCTTAAAGCTATACATAATTTGCCAATCATTGTATTGCACTTCTGATAAAAACGAAAGAAGCTGTCCAAAAGTTATGAACAGCCTCTTTTTTACAGAAATGTTGTAATTTTGCAATAAATCGTATTATTAATTTTTGTAAAATCCGTTTGTTGCAATTCCTGTATTGAACGTTGATAGCAGCGAACCGTTGTTGGCGTTGTAAACAGATACTTTGCTGTCTGAAGTGAATGTTTTTGCATCCGCTACAAATAATCTTCTGTCGATTACATTGAATCCATACAGATTGGTAACTCCCGTCAATGTAACAAGTGCACTTGTAGGAGCTGTTGTAGAACTGATATTCATAGAATATACTTTAGTGTTGTCCACAAAATAGAATTTGTCTGAGTCTATTCTCAGCTTCTGTACCTGCGGGATAGATGTTAGCGTAACTGTATCATACGCTCCGGTTGCCGGATTGATTTTATAGATATAAGAACTGGTGTCGTTAGAGGTAAGAACATAAGCAGAACCATTGTAAGAAACAAGATCTTTGATGATTGCGCCTGTGTTTGGTAAATCTACTGTTTTAGAAACAGTATTTGTTAATGGACTTACAATGGTAATCGTATTTCCTGTTGGGTGTCCTGCGTAAGGAGGTGCTGAATCATAATAAATACCATCTGTCTGTACCACGATATTTCCCCCTGCCTCAACTACTTTTTCGGCATATCTGTCAAAATTAATGCTTTTTACAAATGAGTTGTCATTAGTATTATAAACATTCAGTTTTTTTACGGTTGAAAAATTGTTATTTGTAACAAAATACTGGTTTCCTGAATACGCGATATATCTCGGATTATCAAGATTTGATGTAACGGTAGCTTGTTTTCTGAAAGTATGCTTGTTTACAATTTCAATTTTATTAGGCGAATTCATCACCAAATAAGCATAATCTCCTTTGAAACCAACTGTCTGCAAAACACTTCCTAAAATTTCGTTGTTATTATTTGCCGCGTAGATTCCGTTCTGTAAAATCCCTAAATCATTGCTTACGTACGAAACGTCAGAAGTCGGTGTTGAGAATCCTCCTTCATTGGAAATGATGATACCGTTTGCATAATCTACCTGTGGAGTTTCCATTACAAATTCGTCATCACTACATGCAACGTTGAACAACAATGCCGAAGCAAATGCAAGAGATAAAATTTTTCTGATTTTCATTTATTTTTTATTTAAAAATTAATATTCAAATAGATACTGTAGTTTCTTTTAGGCAGCGGATAAAATGCAGTTGTCTGATAGATTTCGTTAAAAATATTATTCACTTTGCCTCCGATGGTATATTTTTTCATAAAAGTTCCTGCTACTCCTGCATTCATCACAAAATAAGGTTTTAATGCAGCACTTTGCTTTTCTTCTGTATCGGTATAAGTAAGACCATTATACATTCCCTGAACATAAAGCTTTATGCATGAATACTGATAATCAATATTCCCGAAAAACTTATGAAGCGGAACATACATCAGTTTCTTTTTTGTTTCAAGATTGATAGATTTCGTATAAGAATATCCTAAGTTTGTTTTTAAAATATGCTTTCCGAATTTCTTTTCGTATTCAAATTGAGAATCCAATCCGTACGATTGTACTTTGTAGGTATTTACAGGAGAGTAATATCCCATATTGCTTGGCAGCCAGGTAATCATATCAGTGATTCTGATATAATATGGTGTTAAAGTAATTTTTGCACCTGCAATTTTAAATTGATTTTTCAGATCAAACTGGTAAGCTGTTTCTGGTTTCAGATTCATATTCCCTCCGGGACTCCAGTAAAGATCATTGAACGACGGATATCTGAAATTTTTGGCAGCGTTCAGATTAAGGTTGTACCAGTTCGTTACGTTCCAGTTTCCTGAAAATGAAAGTAAAACCGGCGAACTGTAATCTTCTACAAAATCTTTTTTAATTCCGGCTTCAAAACGTAAATCGTTTGTCGCAAAATACCTCAGCAATCCGGCTAAAGAACCAACATTTCTACTGACATCTTTAATGCCGCTCATATATCCTTCGGCTTTGTTTACCTGAAATTCTCCGATGACGTTAATATTCCATTTTGAAGTCAGAAAATAATTAAAATCATTCTTGAGGATATAATTTTTTCCCGTTCCACCGCTGCTTTTAGGTTGGTCTATATTATCAAAATATTGGAAATTCTCTTCCGTGTAAGCGGCTCGGAATAGATTGCTCAGCTTAGAAGTATTCCAATCCCAGACGAGCAGGGTTCTTACATTCTGGGTTTCGTATTTTGTTTTGGTATAATCGTCAAGGAATACCGGAAAATGCTGATTTCCGTTAAATAATTCAGTGATCCATGACAACTGATGATGAGGCGCAATTTTGTAAGCCGCCGAAATATTGAAGTTCGTATTCGAGTATTCTCCGTTTCTGTTGATATAGTTGCGCGATTCTTCTACTTTATAATCATTTTCGCTCTCCGAATAATTTCCCGAAAATTTAAAGCTGAATTTTTCATTGGAAAATGAAGCTTTTGCAAAATTATTGTAAGTGCTAAAGGACGCAACCTCAGAAAATATGGATGCATGAAAGCCTTTATTAAAAGATAAGCTGTTGTTAAGATGAACTGTTCCCCCAATCGCTCCGCTTCCGTAGACAACTCCTACACTTCCGGATTTTACATCGAGCTGGTCGAATCCCATAAATGGAATATTATTGACATCTCCCTGTCCCAAAAACTGAGAATTGATGTTGATCCCATTCCATACAAAAGCAGTCTGTTGAGCGGTTGTTCCCCGAAAAGAAGGAGACGAAACCGCGCCACGTCCGTTTTCTTTGATGTAAATCTGAGACTGGAAACGTAATGTTTCCGAAAGGTTGGTTGAGTTTTTCTGTGCATCTTCCGGACTGATGGTATTCACTTTATGAAAAAGCTTTACTTTGCTCATCTGGTTGTCAAAAATATACACCGTGTCAATAGCTTTCTCCTGGGCAGAAAGCAAGCAACCGTAAGCCGAAAAAATCAGTACTAAAGATTTTTTTATATCCATTCTATTTTACTTTTCCTCCGAAAGCAATGTATTTAGTTACAATTCTGGCAGGTCTCCTGACTTTCGCTTTTCTACACCTTCCCGTTTGCACAGTGGTTTGTCGTAGAAAATTTTTGTTCGCGATCTACAGTTGCGGGGACAGTCCGGGATTTTCACCCGATTCCCTTTTCATTCCAAATGATTGGAAACCAAAATTTTTGCAAATATAAACTTATTACGTTGAAATCCAAAAACACAACGTAATTAAAGCCACACCATGATTTTAAATCAATATAATTTTAATTTATTAGGAGCCGGGAACCTGCTTTCCACTGCAATTCCTCATTACGCGGCTGCGCCGCTCCACTCCGGGATTTTCGTTGCAATCAGGGCTAAGGTTTTGTGGGAGCTAAAGTTCTCGAAGTCACTACAGAAATTATAGTTTTTTACGACAAGAATTCCACTCCTCTGGAGGGGTGGATTAATTTTCAGGGAAAATTAAGACGGGGTGGTTAAAAATACTAATTCTAAAAGTCAATGGTGAAAAGTCAATTTGCTTCGCTTGTCAATTTTCAAAATTCACCATTGACCTAAAAATCGCTACAAAAACGTAGCATCAAAATAAAAAGGTAGCAAATCTTTTATTGCATTCACTTTTACAACTTCTTCATTCATGCTCGAAAAATAAAGGTCAATATTCTCGTTCTGTTTGGTCTCATATTCCATTAAGCTCTGTCTGCAAGCGCCACAAGGTGGTATCGGAGGATTTCTTTCATGAAATTCCCTGGGACCGCCAACCACGAAAATCTTCTTGATTTTTACATCAGGAAAATTAGCCGCAATCCAGAATAAAGCTGTTCTTTCCGCACAAAGTCCCGACGGATACGCTGCATTCTCCTGATTATTCCCGGAATAGATTTCACCGTTTTCAAGCAGAACCGAGCAGCCTACCAGAAAATTAGAATAGGGGGCATATGCATTTTTGCGCGCTTCCTTGGCTTTTTCAAATAATTTTTTTTCTATATCGTTCAGTTCGGCGCTATTCTTAAAATATTCGTAACTGATGTGAGTTTCTTTTTTCATATATTGTGGATTAAAAAAAGGGGCATAAAATTACTTTTTTTTCATGAAGTGGACAATATGGGTCTGCTCTTTGCAATTCTCAATTTTTTAAATATAAAAAATAAAATGTTATATACTCCGATTAAATTCAGAAATGTTGAGTTAAAAAACCGTTTGGTAATGTCGCCGATGTGTATGTATTCCAGTGAAAACGGTTTTCCGAACGATTTTCATTTTGTACATTATGGAAGCCGTGCTCAAGGCGGCACAGGGTTAATCATCGTAGAAGCCACCGGTGTTGAACCTCGAGGAAGAATTACCAATCATTGCATGGGAATCTGGAATGACGAACAGGCAGAAAGTCTTAAGAAAATTGTAGATTTTGTTCATAAAAATTCAGAAAGTAAAATAGGAATTCAGCTGTCGCACTCTGGCAGAAAGGGTTCTACGGAAAATACAACTCAGATTTCAATTGAAGAAGGTTGGGAGACGATTGCGCCAAGCCCGATTCCTTATCATCCGACGGAAAGAATTCCTCATATTTTGACGGTTGAAGAAATAAAAGAACAGGTTCAGAATTTTAAAAATGCCGCAAGAAGAGCCGTAGCAGCAGGTTTTGATGTTATTGAAATTCATGCAGCACATGGTTATCTTATTCATCAGTTTCTATCACCACTTTCGAATATCAGAACCGATGAATATGGTGGAAGCTTTGAAAACAGGATCCGTTTTTTAATTGAAATTGTAGATGCGTTGAATCAGGAACTGAATGATAACGTCGCTTTATTTGTAAGGATTTCCGGAACAGAATATGCAGAAAATGGCTGGGACATCAAGGATAGTGTTGAATTATCAAAAGTTTTGAAAAATCATGCTGTTGATCTTGTCGATGTTTCCAGCGGTGGAAATATCCATGGGGTGAAAATTCCGCTGTTTGACGGATATCAGGTTCCGCTTTCCTCACAGGTGAGAAATGAGGCAGACGTAAAAACCGGAGCCGTAGGATTGATTAAAAAAATAGATCATGCAGAAGAGATCCTTAAAAAGGGTGATGCCGATCTTATTTTTATGGGAAGAGAAATTTTGAGAAATCCTTATATTGCCGTAGAGGGATCATTTGAAATGAATGAAGATTGCTTTTTTCCTCATCAGTATCTGAGAGCGAAAATATCTTCGTAATTTTATATATTTGATCAACAAAAAACGAAAATATGAAAGCAGAAGATTTCATGCTGCCTTGTCCCATAAAAAAAATCTTTGGTGTCGAATGTTTTGGATGTGGTACCCAAAGAGCAATAGTTATGGTTTTTGAAGGCAGATTTGCAGAGGCTTTTCATATGTTTCCTGCGGTGTATACCTTATTGCTTTTTTTTGCTACGGTCGCTTTAAATTTTGTTGATAAAAAAAGGAATTATGGGAACTTGCTTGTAATTTTAGCAGCTGTAAATGCTGTAATTATGGTAGTTTCATATTTCTACAAGCATCATTTTAGTCATTAAACAAAACATTAAAATATTATAAACTATGGAACAAAAATTGCCAAATGCACAGACTGTGCTTATTTTAGGAATCATTTCGGTGGTGGGTACCTGCTGTTGTTCGGGGCTTGTCGGTATTATTTGCGGGCTTATCGGTCTTAGTAAATATAAGAATGACAAATTAATTTACGATGCAAATCCCACCCAATACTCAGATTTTGGAAACCTGAATACCGGCCGTATATTATGTATTATCGGTCTTGTTTTAGGATGTATTCAGGTGGTTTATTTCATTTTCATGCTGGCAACTGTTGGTTGGGCAGGATATATGGAACAGATTAATCAGCTTTCCAGAATGGGAGGAAGAGGATAAAAATTAAGACCGCAAATGAGCGGTCTTTTTTTATTCATTTAATAAAGTAAATAAGTTTTACTTGGATATAATGAAGAGTTATTTTCTATTTCACAATAAATTTAAGACTTGCTGAATCCAGCTTCAAAATGTAAATATCTTGCGGAAGGTTTTTAATTTTAATTGAATTTCTACTGTTTTTAAAAGGCTCACTAATTGTCTCCATCAATTTTCCCTGAAGATTGTAAATCTCAGCTTTTTTGATGCTTTGTGTTTCACCTTTTACAAGAATTTCATTATTTGAAATCGGGTTTTGTGAAATCTGTAAGTGATTTTGATCCTGATTTATTTCTGGAAAAGTATTTTGCACTTGTTTAGAAGTTCCTGAATAACACCTCCAGCTCAAATTATCTATGGCTACTCTGTTGCTTGTTGAAGTATTTTCCAGCTCCACCACTACATTTCCTGAAACATTGATATTGCTGATCGTTGTTGTTGTAGCATTAGTGTTATAAGGTACCGTTCCTACCGTCGTTCCATTTACCTTTACATTGAACGTTCCGTTTGATCCTGAGAATTTTAGCTGGGTAGTCACTGTCAGTGAACCTATTCCGTTGGCAGAACTTCCAGACGTTAAAGCACCGTCTCTTACGGTAATCGCTTTCGTGGAAATAGTCTGGTCAGTTCTTGCATCTGTTGCTGTCCATGAAATTCCGCCGTTGCTCCAAGTTCTTGTAAGATATGAAGAAGAACTTGACGTTGGAATTGTTTCGAACGTCTCATTAGCACAAGATGTTGAAGTTGGCGGAGTTGTTGTTCCGCCACCACTGGTTGAAGATCCTGATCCCCAGATTAAATTAACATAATTAGGATTGTCGATAAAAGGATTTCTGTTTCCTTGGAAAGTGTACGAAGCATTGTTTCTGTTGATTTCCGCCTGGGATACCGGATCCTGATTATGCCAGGCCAGCAAAACATTCAGCTCCCAGGTCTGTAATCCCGGAAATGTTGAACCGCCGAGCATATTTCCTGAAGAAAAAGTAGAAAGTTTACTTTGATAGCGTGTTACAAAATAAAAAATCATTCTGGCTACATCGCCTTTGAACTCATCAATCGGCTCGAAAACCGTTCCTGAATATCCCGAAGAAACTGAATTTCCAAGCTTGGATCCGTTTTTGGAAGTAAATGTTGCAGTCCCAACTTTTCCAAAAGGATAATTAGAGCGCATACCATTTACCTTTCCATCTGTCGCTCTTATAAAATGGATATCAGAGACCATCGGTGAAGCCTGATTAAATAAACTTTGAGGTACGATATGTTCCCGGTTGTAGCAGTTTCCTTCTACAGAATACGTTCCGCACTGATTTGTTCCGGGAGTGTATTTATACGGATCGGATCCTGTGGGTTTTTCAGAATAAATGTCTAGGATCGAACCGTCATTTTCATAATTTTTGTCAATGTCGGTCGTTTTATACCCTGTCCACAATCCATTGTAACCTTTATCCTGGTGGCCGTTGCTAATGATAGTGCTCAATGCGGTCTTTAGAGCTGATCCCGATAATCCGTTTGCCGAATTATAATATCCTGACGGAGTCTGTGCATTGGCCATAATAGAGGCTAATGCAAGAATAAATAATGATTTTTTCATGTTAATACTTTAGTTTGGTAAGATTAATATAAATTTATGAATAAAAAATTACGGGATTGTTAATTTTTAAATGAACACAATTCTATGCATATATTTAAACAAAAAAAAGTCAATACGGTTTTTGTATTGACTTTCTATATATCTGATTAATTTAAAATCTTATTTTCTTTGCGGAGGATAATTCTTCATGATTTCCGCCATAATTTCAGGAATTTGTTTTTGTTTAGCTTTAGGGCGGTCTACTGAAATTCCGCTTCCGATTCCCTGCCAAACCAGTTTGTTTGATCTTGCATCAACCATATCCACGATGATGGCGCCTTCATTATAATTACTTGTCCAGGTTCTGTTCATCCCGATTCCCCATCCGAATGGTCCGCCCCAACCCCATGCTCCGTAAGGAGAAGAAGTCGTAACGTCGGTGATCTTCTTATGGTTAGCTTTTACATTAATGATCAGATCAGGATTTTCTCCTGACTGAAGACCTTTACTCTGAAGCTGTTTCGACAATTCGTTTAAAACTCTGTCTTTATCGATGTCATTCAGTTTCAGATCATCAATTCTCAGCTTGTAAGTTTTGTAAGTGGTGAAATTTGCAGTATCTGCATAGTCAGAACGTACATTGAAAGGACTACAAGATGTCAAACCCAAAGTAGCCGAGGCTAACAAAATAAAAATATATTTTTTCATTTTATTTAATTTTTTTATCGTTTTTAATAAATGTGTCGGTTTTTTTATCATATCCGTAAGGACAATGTCTACAGCCACTTTTACAGCAATGTCCTCTCTTTAGATGAAACTTTTCCGTAAAAACCTTATACCCCTGCTCGTTGTAGTAAAAATCTTCACCTTCTTTGATGTCAAAAAGTGCCATAGGTTAAATCTCTAAGCCAAAAAACTTTTTATATTTGTTATTATGATAATTGTATGCCATAAACCTTTAAAATTATTAAAAATCAGCGGCATTACTCTTTTTCCCTTCATCTTCGTTAGGAATCTCGAAGATAAGAAAAATAAAGTATTGATTAATCATGAAAAAATCCATTTAAAACAACAAATGGAAATGCTAGTGATTTTCTTCTATATTTTCTATGTCATTGAGTATTACTACTGGCTATTCAGACTTAAAAATCCTTATCAGGCTTACCGAAGAATTTCCTTTGAAAGAGAAGCCTACGACAATGAACACGACCTGAATTATCTGAGAAAAAGAAAATTCTGGAACTTCAGGGAATATTTTTAAGTTTAATAAAGTTGCTTTTATTTAACATTTAATGCTTTTTAAGTTTTGTTTAACGAATTTAAAAATTATCATGTAAAATAAATTCAGGAAATTTGCAGAGATGAAAATTCCGGATATCCATATTCCAATTGTTGAAATTCCTGTCGGAAAAAAGGTGAAGCTCTTTATGAAAAGAGAAGATCTCATTCATCCTGAAATTTCAGGAAATAAATACTGGAAGTTATTCTTTAATATCAACAACTATTTATCCAAAAATCCTGAAAAACCTTACATCATCACTTTTGGAGGAGCTTTTTCCAATCATATTGCAGCCGTTTCGGCTGTTGGTAATTTGTTTGAAATTCCCACATTGGGGATCATCAGGGGAGAAGAATTAAAAGATAAATGGCGGGAAAACCCGACGTTATCTTTTGCCGGAAAAAACGGAATGAATCTAAGATTTGTCAGCCGTGAAGAATACCGCCACAAAGAAAAACTAACCGAATTTTTACAGAAAGAATTTCCCGACGCTCTCATTGTTCCTGAAGGAGGAACCAATCAGGAAGCTGTAGAAGGCGTGAAAATGATGCTGAATGATGAAACAAAAGATTTTGATTATCTTTGCACCGCAGTCGGAACAGGAGGAACGATTGCCGGAATCTCAAAATTCTGTGAAGAAAATCAGAAAGTTATCGGATTTAAAGCGGTAAGCGATTCTTCAATGGAAAATAGAATTTCACAATTAACTTCCAGAGAGAATTTCAGTCTAATAGATTCTGCTTTTGGAGGTTATGGTAAAATAAATGATGAGAATATCCGTTTTATCAATGATTTTAAAGAACATTACGGAATTCCGCTGGAACCGATCTACACAGGAAAAATGATGCAGAAGATTTTTGAAATGATTGATGAAGAATTTTTTCCTGAAAACAGCAAAATTATGTGCTTCCATACCGGCGGGTTACAAGGTATTGAAGGCGCAAATATGCTTTTGGAAAAGCAAAACAGAAATTTAATTATATAAAATAAAATTGAAAATATGAAACACTAAGTGTTACATCTTTCATTTTAAAACCATAAAAATTATAAGATGAAAAGACTTTTCTTACTCGTAAGCCTTTTAGTTTTATCAAAATTCTCAGCCCAGAACTGGGCCACTGAAGATCAGTACATCCAGAAATTTGCAAAATACGCAGTAGAAGAAATGGAAAAATACAGAATTCCAGCTTCTATCACCCTTGCGCAGGGGCTTCTGGAAACCGGAGGCGGACAAAGCCGTCTCGCGCTCGAAGGCAAAAACCACTTTGGAATCAAATGTAAAGAAGACTGGACGGGCAAAACGATGAAGCACACGGACGATGCTCCGAATGAGTGTTTCAGGGTGTATGACGATCCGAGACAATCATACGAAGACCACTCGATATTTTTATCAACAAGGAAATATTACACAAACCTTTTCAATCTGGATATGAAAGATTATAAAGCGTGGGCAACCGGACTTAAAAAAGCAGGATACGCTACAAATCCTCGTTACGCTTCTATATTAATTGGAAAGATTGAGAAATACAGGCTGTACGAATTTGACAATACCAGTTCCAAAGAAGTTCTGTATGCAGTCCTTAAAATGTATCCTAATCTGAAAGACGATAGAGCTTTCATGGCTCAGCTGGAACCTGAAAAATCTACCAGAAAAACAAAAGATCCAGTAATAATTGAGGTTCCGTATAAACAGACTTCTTACGCCCAGCAGCAGAAAAGAGTAGAAAGAATCAAAACAAAAGCAGAAATGCTGAATTCTATTTTAATTAAAAGCCACCCAAACGACGGTTTAAAATACATCGTTATTCCTGAAGATACAAACGTAGAAGCCATTGCAAAGAAGTTTAAAATAAGCGAGAGCAAACTTGTAAAATGGAACGAGCTGGAAGGTGATGCTTTACACAAAAATGACATTGTTTTTCTTGAATCTAAGAATTCAGCAGGAAATACAGCAACCTATAAAGCCGAAGCCGGAGAAGATATGCATGATATCGCCCAAAAATTCGGGATTAAATTAAATAAATTGTACGCTAAAAATAGAATGGATGAGGGACAAAGACCTTCTCCCGGACAGCTTATTTATTTAATTGATAAAAAACCCAGAAACTAAAATTGGTTGTTTGGTTTTGGTTGATGGTTGTTGGTTTTTTATGACCCACAACGAATAACCATTAACAAACAACTGTCAATTAAGAAAAAATGAAATACCAAAGAAGTTCAGCTTTATTCGATGAAGCTTACCAATACATTCCGGGAGGAGTAAATTCCCCGGTTCGTGCATTCAAATCTGTAGGAGGAGTGCCGGTTTTTATGAAATCTGCCAAAGGCGCTTACCTTACCGATGCCGATGACAATACATATATCGATTATATTAACTCTTGGGGCCCGACTATTTTAGGTCATACACATCCCGAAGTTTTGGAGGAATTAAAGATCCAGGCGGAGAAAGGATTTTCTTTTGGAGCGCCTACCGAGCTGGAAACGGAGATCGCAAGATTCATTGTAGAAAACGTTCCGAATATCGACCAGATCAGAATGGTTTCTTCAGGGACAGAAGCTTGTATGAGTGCGATCAGGCTGGCAAGAGGTTTTACAGGAAGAGATAAATTTATAAAATTTGAGGGATGTTATCATGGTCATTCAGATTCGTTTTTAATCAAGGCGGGTAGTGGAGCCGCTACTTTCGGAAATCCTAATTCTCCGGGTGTAACGGCAGGAACTGCAAAAGATACTTTGCTTGCAAGATACAATGATTTTGATCAGGTTGAAGATTTGTTCAGACATAATCAGGGCGAAATCGCAGCAGTAATTATCGAACCTGTTGCCGGAAATATGGGCTGTGTTCTTCCTGAAAATGAATTCCTTCAGAAATTAAGAAAAATCTGTGATGAAAATGGGGCTTTATTGATTTTTGATGAAGTAATGACCGGGTTCAGACTTGCTTTTGGTGGTGCACAGGAACTTTTTAACGTAAAGGCAGATCTTGTCACCTACGGAAAAGTAATCGGAGGCGGCCTTCCGGTGGGAGCTTTTGCCGGAAGAAATGAAATTATGGATCATCTTGCTCCGAAAGGCGGCGTTTACCAGGCGGGAACATTAAGTGGTAATCCTCTGGCGATGAGAGCCGGACTGAAAACCTTACAGCTCATTAAAAAAGACCCTGAATTCTTCAACAGATTAGCCAAAACGACAGAAACGTTAGATTTTGAAATCGGGAAAATTTTAAATGAAAAAGGAATTGCCCATAAGATCAACCGAAAAGGATCGATGATGTCGGTATTTTTTCATATCAACAGGGTGTCTAATTTTGATGAAGCTCAGAATGCCAACCATGCATTGTTTAATAATTTCTTCCATCAGATGCTGACGAACGGAATTTATCTTCCGCCGAGTGGTTACGAAACGTATTTCATCAGTGATGCCATCAAAGACCGGGAAATTGATATGACATTAGAGGGCGTTAGAAAATTTGAATATTCTTAAATTATTTAAAAATAAATGTACAGGGATGAGGTTTTTAGCTTCATCTTTTTTTAATTTAAATAAATGACAGGAAAAATATTTTCTTTTATCTTTGTCTCACTGAAAATAACATTATGAGTATTCACATTAGTGCCGGTAAAGGAGAGATTGCTAAAGTAGTATTGCAGCCCGGAGACCCGCTTCGTGCGCAGTTTATTGCCGAAAAGTATCTTGAAAATGTAGAACTGGTAAGCAAAACGAGAGGTATTTTTTATTATACAGGTTTATATAAGGGTAAAGAAATCACCGTAGGAGCCAGTGGAATGGGCTTTCCGAGCATTGGTATCTATTCTTTTGAATTATTCACAGAATATGAGGTTGATACGATCATCAGGATTGGAACCTGTGGAGCTTACAGTACCGATCTTCAGCTTTTTGATATTTTAAATGTTGAAAATGCAGCAAGTGAAAGTACCTACGCCAAATATGCATGGGAAATAGAAGATGAAATTATTTCACATCAGGGAAATATTTATGACACCATCAACCGTACCGCGGAAGAGCTTTCGTTAAAGACAAAAGCGATTAATGTACATAGCAGCGATATTTTTTACAGAAAAAATCCTGCCGTACCCGCTATTGCAACAAAATATAATTGCCCTGCGGTCGAAATGGAAGCATTCGGATTATTTGCCAATGCACAACATTTAGGTAAAAACGCGGCGACGATTCTTACCGTTACAGATATCATTCCGACTCACGAAAAAATCTCTGCCGACGAAAGAGAAAGAGCGCTGAAGCCTATGATGGAACTGGCTCTGGAATCTGCCCTGAAAGGTCTTTAAATTATTACTGTTTATAGCATACAGAGAGCTTTACTTTACCGTAAAGCTTTTTTTATTTCTCAATCACTTTACCTGGAAACACGGATTGTAAATTAGTTATACATACCAGCTGTGTTTTTGTAACAGTTTAAGTTATTCATGTTTAATCTGATGTAAAATGCATTATATTTCCTTTCTGGTAGAGAGAATTTGATTAAATTTACGTCAATAATACCAATTGGTTTAGACACATAACTAAAATCCAGTATGAATAAAAAAAGTGCCACCATCTATGATATTTCGAAGAAGCTTAACGTAAGTGTGGCAACTGTTTCGAGAGCGCTGAACAACCATCCGAGAATAAGCCAGGCTACCAAAGATCTGGTGATGAAGACGGCAAAAGAGATGAATTATAAGCAGAATAACCTGGCCAAAGCCCTGAAAAGCGGAGAAACCAAAAACGTCGGCATCATTGTTCCTTTTGTAAACACCAATTTCTTTTCCTCTGTGATCCGTGGAATTGAGGAAGAACTTTCCCCTTTCGGTTATCACGTCATCATCTGCCAGAGCCATGAAGATGTGAATATTGAGAAAAGGCATCTCAATACTTTGTTGAATGCACAGGTCGACGGGATTTTCATGTCTGTTTCCAAAACAACTATTGATACCGAACATATTCGTAATATACTGGATACCAGCAATACCCCGATTATTTTTTTCGACCGTAAAAAAGACATTCCCGGAATCAGTACGGTAACTATTGACGATTATCGTGGAGGTTACATCGCAACAGAGCATCTGATAAAAGAAGGCTATAAAAATATCTGCCATTTTTCAGGAGACCTCAACCTTGAAATTTATCAGAACCGATTAAACGGCTACAAACAGGCACTTATCGACCATCATTTTCAGGTAAAAGAAGAAAACATTATTCCCACAGGAAGTTCCATTGATGCAGGTATTGAAGCGATTAAAAAATTATGGGACAGAAAATCGATTCCTGATGCTATTTTTTCGGCTAGCGATTTTGCTGCTTTGGGAGCGTGCCAGGAATTGAAAAAACGAAATATAAAAATCCCTCAGGAAGTTGCGGTAATCGGTTTTTCCAACGAACCTTTTACCCAGTTTATGGAATTGCCGATAAGCTCTGTAGACCAGACTCCTTTGGTAATGGGGAAAATGGCAGGGCAGGTTTTTCTGGAAAGTGTAAAAGAAAACGGTTCCGGGATTTCCATAGAAAAGAAAGTTGTTCTTGCTCCCCAGCTTTATATCAGGAAGTCATCCAAAAGAAAGTGATTCCTGATTAGTTTTTCCTTATGTGAAAACTGTTATTACGAAATAATTTTATTTTTGTTAAATGATGAAAACCAAATCTCCGTTTTTAGATACTTTATTTCTTCTCCGGAAAGATGAATGCATAACTATTTTTACAGATATTCAGGAAATTTCTGAAAAAGAAATCCTTGATGCCGCCGATTATTTTGAATCTGAATTTGAAAAAGAAAGACTCGAATTTTTATCCGAAACCATCCGCTATGATAAAGAAGCGGCTGTATTGGCGGCAAAAGTTTTATATCACAGTGCACAGTTACATCTGGTAAGAAAAAATACGGCAAAAGATTTAGATAAATTAATTCCGCCTTTTAAAGGAATAATAGATGTTTCTTCTATACTGTCCGCAGATTTGTCATTAAGGTTTTTGCCACAGATTATTTCTGTGTTACAAAGTGCCGATCCTGAAGATCCTTTAGTGAAAATGCTGGAAAATATCTTAAAACAATTTCATTATTCAGCCGTAGGATTTGATATCGAATTGGAAAATGTGAATTGGGAAGAAGAATTAAAAGATTCTACATACCGCAAATTATATCTTGAAAGGATTGTGGAAAAGAAAGCATATTCATTAGCGGAAATCCCGTACATCAACCGGCTTTTAATCGCAGAATTCGGGTTGCATAAAAATATTTTTTGGAGAGAATTAAAAAATATAAATGAATAATTTAATTCGGTTTTTAAGATAATACTATTAAAGTAAAAACAGCAGATTATAAAAGCAAGCTATCGTAAATAATAAAAACAATGACTCAAAATATAGAAAAATTAAACAAGGTTCTTGGCTACGTGAAAGACACTTTTGTCGGAAAAGATGATGTTGTGGATTTACTGGGAATCTGCCTTTTGTCAAGAGAAAATGCATTTCTGTACGGCCCTCCCGGAACGGCAAAGTCAGCTATTGTAAGAACGTTGGCCAATGCTGTAAAAGACGGAAAAAACTTTGAGTATCTCCTGACTCGTTTTACCGAGCCGAACGAAATTTTCGGACCTTTTGATATCCGAAAATTAAAGGAAGGAGAATTACTCACCAATACCGAAGGTATGATGCCGGAGGCTTCAATGGTCTTCCTGGACGAAATTTTCAATGCCAATTCTGCCATTCTGAATTCTTTATTAATGGCTTTAAATGAAAAGATCTTTAAAAGAGGAAAAGAAACCAGACATCTTCCGGCGCTTATGTTCGTCGGTGCCAGTAATGTACTTCCTGAAGACGAAGCCTTAAATGCACTTTTCGATCGTTTTCTGGTAAGAATCAATGTAGATTATGTGAATCCGGATCTTCTTCAACAGGTGCTTTTAGCAGGAAGAAAACTGGAAAATAATATTGAAACGGAAACTCCCGAAATTCTTTCCCACGAGATCAAAGAATTGCAAAATCTTTGTAAAACAATTGATCTGAAACCGATTTATGAGGTTTATTTAAATACAATCATCAGTCTGAGGAATACAGGAATTGCAATATCTGACCGTAGAGCCGTAAAAATGCAGAATCTTATCGCCGCAAGTGCTTTAATTTGTGGAAGAAACGAAGCCGTTCTTTCTGATCTGTGGGTGCTGAAACATATTTGGGACACCGAAGAACAGATCGAAATCCTGGAAGGAATTATCAACAGAACCATCGAAAAAGATGAAAATCCGAAATCCCACCCGCAGGCTCTTCAGAATAAAACTCCGAATCCGGAAGAAGTGATGAAAGACGTAAAAATTCTGGTCGAAAGATGGAATGCCGAAGTTTTAAACTTCGAGGAACAGAATGTAATCAAAGATAAATTAAGATATCTTCAGACCCGCTGCGACTGGATCAGGAATCCTGAGCAGAAGCAATATATCAAACAGGAAATTGAAAGTCTATGGCAAAAGATCCTTCAGAGCGTATAAAAGAATTTTGGGCCGAAATTCCACGTGCTGATGAAGATTTTCTGGGCTCAATACGCGACTGGAAAAATGTTCAGATCGCATTAGACGAAGATACAATCTGGCTCAAAGATTTTACTGCTGAACAGGCTGTTTCATCGGAAGTTCAACAATTACCGAATTTTCTTCTGTACGAATTGCGTGATGGTTTGCTGTTCCGGAAAAATGCCCTTGTTCCCAGTAAAAAAATGAGAACGGCTCTGCTTTGGACTTCCATCGATAAAGCTTTAAAACTTACATTTCCTGTTTCAAATAATAATTTCTTTGGAATTAATGAAAAAATTGAGGTAAAGTTAAAAGCTGGTAAAGAGGAGAAATCTGCTGTAGCTTTATTGAGTTCAATTAGCGAAATAAAAGAAAGTCTGATCGCTTTACCAAAGTTTAAACTCGAAAAACTGGATTGGATTATCATTGATGATAAAGCTTTGTTTTTGGGAAATCCTTTATTAAGCTTCCCAGGGAAAACATTTTGGGCAAAAGACGGCCATCTTTTACCGACAGGTTTTGATTTTGAATTTAAAAATATGAGTTCTCTACTACAAAAGAAATATAATTCCGATTTTGAATTTTGGCTTTTATGGGATGAAAACGGAAGTGTTTTGTACCTTAACAAAAGTGATTTCCGGAAATTGTCTGTAAGCTCGTTCCGTCTGACTGAAAAATCACAGGAATGGATATAATTGCTTATTTTCAATCATATATCAATTATTTCTGGGAATGGAAAACGGATGAGGATGTTCCTGACAGTACCGGATATAATGAAAATAATCTTATTTCGATTCCGAATGTAGGAGCTATTGCTTACAGGCCGTATATAATGGAGATCCTCAAAGAATTGAAAGAGCAGGGTTTTCCGCCTTTCGGATCTTTACTGCTCGTTTTGTATGCACTTCAGGAAGGCTATTTGAACCTTGACGGAGTTTTTTATTATCTGAACCGACAAAAAAATACTTTATCTGAAAATGATTCTGATATTGATCTTGCGATTAAATTTTTAGAAAATTTAAATCAGCTTGGAAGTTCATTAAAAAAAGGGCAGAACAAAATTGCTCTTCTGCAGACGCTTTTTAAAGAAAGTCATAATCGTGTTTCCTCCGTAAATTCAAGATTAATTTTAAAAGTATTTGAGACAAAACCTCAAATTATAAGTGAAGCTTCTGTTAAAAAGAAATTAACTTCAATTGTTGTCAACAGAGATGTTAAAACGTTAGCCTTACTACAGAATACATTTCCGACTACGGAATCAATTGTTAATGCCTTGAAAGGTTTTACAGATATCCCGGATCCGGAGGATGAAGTGGTGGAGGAAGAAACTACGATAGAAACCAATGAAGAGTTTATTCAGAAACTTATTGAAGAACCCAAAACCTTTCAGGTTGGAAGCTTAATCAAAAGAATATGGAGCGGACTGAAAATCCCGATGCGTCATCTTTCTCCAGGAGAACAACCTATCGGTGGAGTTTCGGACATGACGAACAAAGGCGAACTTCACAGAATGCTTTTGTCTGAATTTGCCCATGACGATGAAGTCTTCATAAACCGCGTTGTCAACAATGAAGCATTGTACATCCAACGGGAAATTCCGCCTGAAGAAAATATTTTTGAAAGAATTATTCTGATCGATACTTCCCTTAAAAACTGGGGAACTCCCAAAGTTCTGGCTTTTGCATCGGCGATTGCGGTTATCAAGCATCCGAAAGCACATTCTGAGTGTAAAGTTTTTGCATTGGGACAAAATATCATCCCGATTTCTTTGGATAATGTGAATGAAGTGGTGGAAACCCTTAACCACGTAAGTCCGGTTTTGGAAGTTTCTGAGGCCCTTGAAAAGTTTTTTAGTGAAGAGCATAAAGAGAAAGATCTGGAAGTTTTTTTAATTACGAATCATGAAAATATAATTCATAAGAATCTTCAGAAAGTAATTCACGAAAACAGGGATCGCCTGAAATTTTTAGTAACGACTTCTGCAAACGGTGAGCTGAACTTTTACAAGCATCATAAAGGAACGAGGAAACATATCCAGAAAATGATGCTTCCGTTACAGGAATTGTGGACAAATCCACCAAAGCAAAAAATAAAAAACGAAAGATCTGAAAATGGTATCAAGACGCTAACCCCCAAAAATTATCCATTATTATTTCCAACTCCGAAAGACAGGATTTGTACGTTTTTGTACGAAGGCGAATTTTATATTTTAAGCAATAAAAAGCAGTTGTTGAGAACGTATTTATCCGATAACTATTATAACAAAAATATTTACTACAGTTCGAATATCCAAAGAGGCTGCGAAGTAATCATTGAAAATATTTCGATAAAACCAAGAGGTCAGTTTGCTTTAGCTAAAGATAAAAAAGGGAATTATGTTCTAGCCCAGTATCAACGTGATAAAAAACTGCTTTCTAAGATTAATTTGAATACAAAAGAATATTCAGAATTAAACCTGACAGGGATGGATATTCCACTAGATTATTGTTTGCTTTATTTTAATAAGAATTTTTATCTGCACGAAGAAAATTCATCTCCTATATTCAAAATAAATATTGAAGGAACCCTTTCATTAGAGTCGGTAAAAAACGAAGATATCATTTATAAAAATGAGATTAAAGCAGAAACAGAAATCGACAGATTAAGAGACCAGGGAACTAAAATTTTAAACAATTTTACACGAATAGGAATTAATGAAGATGAGGAATTTATTATTTCAAATTTTGCATTAGAATTTCATACTGAAAACGTTTACTTTTTAGGCAAAAACCGTCAGAAAATTCAGGTTTTGGCAAGCCAGAACAAGAATAAATTTACTTTTGAAGACGGAAGTGAAGTGATAACAGATCATCGTGGAATACTTACTTTTATGAGCAGCAACAAAAATATTCCAACATTTTACATGCCTTCTGTGCGCTACGGATTTTTGGCTTTAGCAACGGAAAAAGAATTTGGCGGTTCAGAATATTATTTACCGAAACATTCAAAATTAAAAGTAAAAGAAATGGACGAAATGTACTCGGATTATATGGAAGCTTTTATTCAACATATTTTGGAATATGGAACTTAGAATTAAACCTTTTCCGAAAAATAATTATCCTAAAAAAGGACTTTTAATCAAAGGTTCTTCCCCTCTTGTATGGTTTTCCGAAATGGAAATGCTAGGAATAGATTTAAATGAAGTTCAGTCTTTTGCGATTCCTTCTGCCGAACCTAATATTTTGTACGGATGTTTTCTGGTTTTTAAAGAGCTGGCTCCGAATGAAATCGGCAAAAATTATTATTTCCAATGTATTGAAAATAAGTTTTTCATTCCTGAAAATACCATTTTTTATCCAAAAGTAAATCCTGAAGAATGGCAGAATATTGACGCGGAATATCTCATAATGCATCCTGAGTTTGGTTTGGTTAAATTAAATGAAGAAATCGACTGGCTTTCGTTAATTCGACATCCAAAAAAATCGGAAGATAAAGTAAGAAAGCCGGCAAAGGGAGTTCAGATTCCTCAAAAAATCGAGAGCTTCACTGTCGAAATGGATGATGAAAAAATTCTGGAATCTCTTGAAAAGCCTCAAACCGAAGAAGAATGGATGAAAAATCTTCCGTTTGACATGAAAAAGGTAATGTCCGGAAACAAAAAGGAGATCGAAAAATATTTAAAATATATCGAAAGATATCCTGACAGAGCAGTGGAACTGGGTGTTCCTCTTGACATTATGGGAACTGCGAGAGGAGACGGTTTCGGGATTTTTAAATTTCGTAATTCGTGGTTAGAAAAACTGTTCGGCAAAAATAGAGAAGGCAATTTTAGCGGAAAATCTTCCGGAAGAAATTACAGATGGATTTTCTGGATCGTTCTTTTAATGATAGGCTTGTCCAGAGTTTTTATGAATCTGAATAAGGATGAATCTAAAGAATCGCAACCAACTTCTTCAGGTAAAATTCAGACTCCTGAAAAACCGATGATGAAACCCGTGGTTGCTTATCAGTCGGGAGTAACGGATATTGATATGAAGATCGATTCGATGTATGGAAGAAAAAGACAAGACTTAGCTACTGAGAGATTAATGCTTCTTACAGGGAATATTGAAGAAGAAACGTATAAAGAATATCTTAAAAATGGAGGAAGACCAATTGAAAAAATTTCTAAAGAGTCTGATTCTTTAGAAAATAGAATTATAAATGCAACCGATTCATTAAAGAGAGTTTACCGAAAGAAAATTGTAAAATATCTGGCTCAGAATGAAGGAAGAATCAGAGAGAAAATTAAAGATTCCATTCAAAAATCAGGTTCAGGGAAACCTGCCGATGAAGGAGTTGTACAAACCGTTATGAAAAAGAAAGTTATTTTGGTAGAAGATTCTCTCGGAAGACTTTACGGAACAAAAGAATATCCGCAGGTTCCACCGCCTGTTGCAAGTGTAAATGTTGAAAATAATAATACTGAAGAAAAACACATCTCTTTTTCAGAGATTTTCTGGCTGATTGTGGCAATGACGGGCGCTGTGGGATTATATTCATTTATAATTAAAAAGAGATCTTTGAATGTGGGAGGAGAAAATGTTCCCGGTGGAATCAAGATTTTTTTAATGATCGTTCTGGTTGCTATGCTGGCATATATTTTCTATCCGCTGATTGAAATGTTTGGCTACAACTGGTTTGTGTGGATTCTCATTATCGTTATTGTATTACTTCTTTACCGTCTTTTCAGTGAAGATAAAACCATTTTAAAATCTGATAAGGATGAATAGACAGAAGTTTACAGAAAAATTTATGGCGGCATTCGTTATTCTTGCCATCATCAAAATCATAGGTATTCTTGCTCAATTGTTTCATCAGAGTTTTTTGAGCGTTATCGGAACCCTGGTGATTTTTGCGGTTATTACGCTCATTATTTTTGGTGTGCTAATGCAGCTGGAAAAGAAAGAAAGGGAAAACAACACTTCAGGGAGAGGGAGAAAAGGAGCCGGGAACTTTTATCTGGAAGCATCTCTTTTCGATAAGATCAGGAATAAATACGAAGATTTGGCTCAGAAATACATCAGTGAAAAAGATTATAAAAGAGCTGCAAAAGTATATATGAATTTACTAAAGGATCATTACCGCGGTGCAAGAACCTTAGAAAAAGGCGGGTTTTATAATGAAGCGGCAGTAATATATCTTAAGAAAGTTAAAAATAAATCTGACGCAGCCAGTTGCTATGAGAAAGCAAAACAATACAGAAAAGCAATAGAACTCTACAAAGAACTTGAGCAGAAAGAAAAAGTAGGTGATCTGTACAGAGAAATAAATGATCTGAAAAATGCAAACATCTATTATCAGATGGTTGTAGACGATTATGTAAACAATAATCAAATGGTAAAAGGAGCTTTGATTTATCGTAAAAAAATGGACTTGCCTGATGAAGCGCAGAAAATTCTTCTGAAAGGATGGGAAGAAAATCGCGATGCATTCAATTGCCTGAATAATTATTTTGCCAATATTTTTGATATGAAAAAGCTTGATCTGCAAATTAGAGAACTCTACGAAAAAACTCCTTCGGATAAAAAGATCATGTACCTTGAAGCGATGAAGCACGAATTTAAAAAAGATCCGAAACTTCAATCGACCACAAGAAACATAGCTTATGAAATTATTGCCGAAAAAGTAGCCACCCATTCGGAAATTGTGAACGAATTAAAACATTTCAACCCTGATGATGAGGCGATCCTGAAAGATATTTCGAGGTATAAAACGGGTAGAAATAAGATGTTTAGAAATTAAATTTGTTTCACATTTTAAAATTGTAAAATAAAATATTCCTAAAAAGATTTATCTTTGCAGCCATAAAATTATGACAATACAAAGAGCACATATCAGTTTAAATCTATGCGATCGCCCTTTACTAAAGGGATCGTTTGGATATGAATGGATGATATCTTATGAGGCGAAATGTGCTTGCTTTGAAAATTATTTACAATAATCTCGTAAAAAATAAATCAAAATATTGCAGAAACGCCTCGATAATCGGGGCGTTTTTTGTGTTTTTAAGCAAGGAATTATTTAGAATGAAAAAAAATAACCATAAAATTGAAAATTATTTAATAACAAATGAACAATCAATAAGAAAATAAAGCGTGATAAGTAGCCCGGTGAGAGACAGTCATTTAGGTATTTAAGACATCTGCAAAATATTGCGGACGGAAATTTCTTATTCTAAATTTTAATTGTAAATATTTGATTTTCAGTATTTTAAATTAAAAATAAATTTGCGAGTTAAAAAATTTCATCCTTACTTTGCAACCGAAAATTGAAAGCAACAGGTTTTCAAGCCTTTCAAAAACTTTTTTAAAACAAGAAAAATAAAATGAAGCAATTTAATAACATATCTAATCCACATTCAAGATTACACGGACAGGAGCCGATGGGACAGGATTATGCTTGTATTATTCTTCTTGATAGTGAATTTTTGGATAAAAGGTGCTTATATACATGGGTCAGCTAATGTAGCGACACGTCAAAATATATAAAGCGCCTCCCAAAAAGAGGCGCTTTTTTTATGGTTTCTCTAGCTTATTGGTAAAGCGCCGGTTTGTGGCACCGGAGAACAGGGTTCGATTCCCGGAGATACCTAAAAATGTGAATGGTCAATGGTGAAGTTTACTTCGCAAGTGAATTTAAAAATTGACGAGCAAAACGAATTGACAATTGTAAAAGGTCTATTGAGGTAATGGTAACCTTCCCGACTGTCTCTCGGGCACTGCGGGTTCGATTCCCGCATAGATCGCAAAGATTCACGGGAAATTTCTGATCCGACTGTCTCTCGGAGAAGATTTTTAAAGTGAATCTGCAAAACTGGAAAGATAACGGTGGTTGTTTACCCGTCTTGGACGCGGGAGGTCGCAAGTTCGAATCTTGCTTTCCAGACGAAAAGTGAATAGTCAACAGTGAATTAAAAATTGACGAGCAAAGCGAATTGACAATTCACTATTCATACTAAGTTAATTGTTTCAAGAAGAGAAAAAGAAAAGGTTTGTCGAGAGAAGAAGATCTTTATGCCAAAAACACGATATAATATAGACAAATTTTTTCTTAACTCACTTTGAGACTGGAAGATTGGATGATGGAAGTTTTAAACATAATATAAATTTTTAGATAAAATAAAGTTTGTCAAAGCGCAGAAGTTCTTATATCAAACAAAATTAAGACAGGCTTTATTTTTTGATTAGAAGTTAGATGTTAGAAATTAGAGATGAAGTATTATCTAAAAACCATCAACCAATTACAAAAAAAAACGATGGTTCGCCGAAGTGGAAGAGTCGGGGCGGTCTGCAAAACCGTTGCGTAAGCTGAGTGGGTTTGACTCCCACAACCATCTCAAATAACTAAAATGAGATTAGTTCCGAAGAAAAGGTAAAGTCTGTCAAAGCGCAGAAGTTCTTATATCAAACAAAAATTAAGACAGGCTTTGTTTTCTTCAAAAAAATGAGAAAGGGTAATGATATAGAAATATCAATTATAATTAATAAAACTGATTCATAGTGTAATTGGTCAGCACACAAGACTTTGACTCTTGTTGTTCAGGTTCGAATCCTGATGAATCAACAAAAAACTACTCCGATGTTGTAATGGTAGCATCTCAGTCTCCAAAACTGGGGGTATTGGTTCGAGTCCGATTCGGAGTGCAGTAAATAATACATAGTTTAGAAAATAACATATTTAAAATCATTTATGAATTATAAAAAATATAAAACTTAAAAAATGTAAAAAAATGGAAACGCAACAACAAACATGGCAGAATATGAGCGGAAAAATCTTCCGAAACTCCATCACGCAGCTGGTAGAAGAAGCCATCATCCGCGAACAGGCTAATGGTCATCGACTTAAAGTATGTGTGGGTTCAGACTCTCACGTTTACGGGAATGCCATTAATTATGCTACGGCAGTTGTCTTTATCCGTGAAGGAAAAGGAGCGTTTACCTTTATCAGAAAAGAAAGAGAAATACAGAGTATCAGTATCAAAGAGCGTATGCTGAACGAAGTAAATAAATCTGTGGAAATTGCATATGCCATCTGCCATGTGCTGGATGCTTACGGGATAGAAATGGAGGTACACGCAGACATAAACACCGATCCGGATTTTAAATCCAACGTCGCTTTGAAAGACGCTATGGGATACATTCTGGGAATGGGATATGTGTTTAAAGCAAAACCATATGCATTTGCAAGTTCCAATTGTGCTGATATGATGGTGTAATAAATTTAGCAGGAAGCAGGAGGTAGAAGGATGGAAGTTTTTGAAATGGATATAAACTTCCAGCTTACATCATCAGACTTCAAACTTTAAAATTTTAAACAAATGAAAACAACAGAAAATATATTAATTATAGACCTTGAAGCGACTTGCTGGAATGACCGGCCGCCAAGAGGTCAGGAAAGTGAAATTATTGAAATCGGAGTTTGCATCATGAATGCAGAGACCGGAAAGATTTCACAGAATGAGGGCATTTTAGTGAAACCGCAATTTTCAAAAGTAAGTCCGTTTTGTACGGAACTGACTTCCATTACTCAGCAAATGCTGGATGATGAAGGCATTCTGCTTGAAGATGCTTTGGATATTCTCCGAGCAGAATATGATTCAGAAAATCTCACCTGGGCAAGCTATGGAAACTATGATCTGAATATGCTTCAAAATCAGGCAAGACGATTCAGGGTAGATTATCCGTTAAGTAACGACCACATCAACGTGAAAACATTATTCGGTGAGTTACATCCAACCGTTAGGAAAAGTGTAGGGATGGCAAGAGCGTTAAGCGAACTGAATCTTACGCTTGAAGGAACCCATCACAGAGGCGTAGATGATGCCAAGAACATTGCGAAGATTCTGCATTGGTGTTTACAGCAATAATTTTTAAAAAAGATACAAGTAACCGCAAGGCTGATGTAAGAAGACAAAGTGTTCTTGAAGCTGAAAGAGATTTTCGCAAAATAAAAACTAATAACTGTCTTTATAGATCCAGGCTTTGCTTTAGCAAAGTCCGGATCACCTTTTTTTTCCACTTATGATATTTTTTCCAGCCATTCTTCATAAGAAAGTATGCCCCATTCAGATTGTCCTTCACCTTCTAAGACAGAAATAAATTCAAGCTGATTACCGTCCGGATCATTAAAATAAATCGCCAAAGCCGGCATCCATGAAAAAACCATAGGCTTTTCGATTCCATCTTTTAAGAAATTATAAGGTTTCAGATTTTTCTTTTTCAGAAAATCAACGGAATAATTCAGAATGTCTTCTTTATCTGCCGTAAAAGCAAAATGTCTTGTCTGTAGATTTTCTTTCTGTTCCCAAAGCCCTAGCATTGATTCTTTATTTTTGCCGATCCATAAAAATGCAATCGGGCGTGTCTTATCTCTGTGTGCCAATTCTAATCCTAAAACTTCAGTGTAAAATTGTATGCCTTTTTCAAGATCACTTACCTGAATATGAGTTTCATATAATCCTTTAATCATGATATAAATTTTAATAGGTCAAAGCTATGAAAAGCCTTTTCTAAAACTTATGACTGCTGATTTTTTTAGGTAAAACGTCTCATAGATAGAGTTTATAGGTTATAAAGTCGTTAAGATTTTTAAAAGACGTACATTAATTTTCTGTACGCTTTATAATATCATGAAAGTTTTAGCTTAATCAGATAAAAACATATTTGTGTGCTGTTATTTCGAATTTTATAGCGACATCAAAATTATACAAAGTCATAAAAAAATATTAAAAACTCCGACAACTTTTACACATTAATTTAAAAATTTTATCTTTGGATTAAATTGAAATCAGAAGAAGAATTGATGATAAGAATTATAGTAACTTACTAAGCATCTTTTTCAAGAATAAAGCTAAGCAGAACTTTAACTAAACCATTTTGAAAACAGATATAGACATCCACAATCATTCACATTTTTCTTTCGATCTGTGGCTTACTTTAATAAAATCTCATCCTGAATTTAAGGCAAAAAGAGTTGAGCTCTTCTCCTCATTTTTTGAGGTGAAAAAACCGATAGATGAGGTGGCGAAAGTCGTAAAATATTATGATGATCTCTGCAATTCTATCAATGAAGTCATTGGCGGAAATATAGATGCTTTTGAAATTTATTTACTGATCTTAAACTCTTTAGAAGTAGATTTAAAACAGATACATAAAGAGCAATTAGAGGAATTTTACAGAAGAAGTGAAGATTTATTTCTAAAATATAAACCGGTTGTGATTTTTGAAAATTTACATCAGCTTTTTGATGAAATTAAAAACCAGGGAAAGACAATTAATATTCTCAGCAATACAGGATTCATCAAAGGAAAAACCATGAGGAAATTTCTGATGAGTGAAAATCTCGATCAGTATATTGATTTTCATATTTATTCCGACGAGATTAATTGTTCGAAACCCAATCCTCAGGTCTTTCAGGAAGTGAAAAATTTAATTAAAAATCAGGATTTGGATTTAAAGCAGATATTACACATTGGAGACAATCCTATTGCCGACTATAAAGGCGCAAAGGATTTTGGTTTCAGCGCACACTTATTGACACACAAAATATAATTATGAACAAAAGATACAGCTTACACCACATACACTCTGCGGATGAATTCACGTTTTCGCCCGCGGAATACAGCTTTTTCAAGTATGGTGACAAGTCCTATGCGGAAAAATTTGCCAAAGAACTGTTCGAAGGATTTATTTCAGAACATGAAAATATTTTAGATACAGATAAAGAAATTGTAGTGTTGCCGAGTCCTTATATGGCGATTCCTACAGCTTCTAATTTTCTGTGCTTTTATTTTAAAAAACATCTGGATTTTTATTTATTTCAAAAAGGAAAAAAATCGAGTATTCTTTCAAAAATTAATAGAAATCATACCTACACGACCGATTACGGAAATCTAAGTTTTGAAGACCGTAAAAATTTAATATCCAACGATACTTATTATCTTGATAAAGATTTTCTTAGAGAAAAACTTTGTATTTTTATAGATGATATTAAAATTACGGGAAGCCACGAGTTTACGGTAAATAAAATTCTGGACGAATACAAGGTGAAAGCAGATTTTTTATTCATGTACTATGCAGAACTGATAAATTTTGATCTGGATCCTAAAATTGAAAACTACTTCAATTACTATGCGGTAAAAAATGTAGAACATGTCGCAGAAGTGATGACGAAACCGAGCTTTCAGTTCAATACAAGAATTGTAAAATACATTTTGAGCCTGGATTCAGGTAATTTTGAGTATCTTTCGTCTAAAGTAAAAAAAGAACAGATGGATCAGCTGCTGGAACTGGCGATCAGCAACAATTATCATTTAATAAAAGAATACGAAAACAATATAAACACTTTAACACAAACCGAATTATATTATGGCTATTAACTTACAGAAAGGACAGAGAGAAAATATAAATGCCCCAAAATTCACCGTTGGTTTAGGATGGGATACCAATAATACTTCAACAGGGGCTGCTTTTGATCTGGATGCTTCCTTATTTTTATTAGGTGAAAATAAAAAGTTAATTTCAGATAACCACTTTATTTTTTATAACAACCTTGAATCTCCCGATAAATCGGTAATCCATACTGGTGATAATCTTACTGGTGAAGGTTCCGGTGATGATGAGCAGATTAAAATTGACCTTACTAAAATAGATCCTGCCGTAAAAGAGATCACTGTTGTGGTAACGATTCACGAAGCAGATTCAAGAAGACAGAACTTCGGACAGGTGAGAAATTCTTTCATCAGAATTTTTAATACAGATACCAATGAAGAGATTTTAAAATACGAATTAGACGAGGATTTCTCAATCGAAACGGCAGTGGAATTCGGAAGAATCTACAACAGAAACGGAGAATGGAAATTTGAAGCAGTTGGCGCAGGACAAAGAGAGGGACTTGAAAAATTTGTAGCAATTTATCAATAATTTATCATGGACAATCAGGAAAATCAATCTATAGATCCGCTTGGATCAATCGAACCATTAAAGACATTTGAACCTACTCCGATGGCACAGCCACCAATTGCGGAAACGCCCAATACGCCTCCTGCTCCTTTGGTAGACCGGGAAGGGAATGTCAATCTTTCCCAACTGCAATCTGAAGAACGCCAGAAATACGAAACACTTGCCAACTCCATCGATGAAACCAATCCGGGATCTATCGTAAACTTCGGTGCAGATCTGCAGAAGACTTTATCGAACCAGAGTGACAGTTTCCTTGGGAATGTACGAAGATCAAACTCAGGAGAAGTGGGTGAATTAATAAATAATTTACTTGTTGAGCTGAATTACGTTGATGTAGAAGAATTAAATCAGAATAAATTCAAGAGTTTTTTAAGCAAATTGCCTTTCATGAAAAGTGTAATGACGCAGATTGAGAATTTATTTGCAAAATATGATAAGATCATCAACAATATCGACCAGATTTCATACAAAGTAAATGCAGGAATCATTACTTCTACAAAAGATAATGCCGTCTTACAGACAATTTTTGAAAGCAATATTACGGCAATCAAACAAATTGAAGAGCTTGTGATTGCAGGAAATCTGAGAATGGAAAAAGCGAGTTCTGAACTGGCAGTAATGGAAGCTGCACCACAAAATTATCAGGATTACGAGATTGCGGATAAAAGAGATTTTATTGCGAGATTAGACCGAAGATTAGCGGATCTTAAAGTAGTCCGTTTAATTATGATGCAGTCGCTTCCGCAGATCAGATTGGTTCAGAATAATAACGTATCGATTGCTGAAAAAGCGCAGACAATTCTTACGACAACGCTTCCACTTTGGAAAAACCAGCTTTCATTGGCTGTTGCGATGTACAGACAGCAGCAGAATATTGAAATTCAGCAGAAAGTATCTTCCACGACAGAGGAAATTTTAAGAAAAAATGCAGAACGTCTGGGACAGAATTCAATTAATGTTGCAAGAGCTAATGAGCAGACAGTTGTTTCCATTGAAACGTTGAGAGAAACAACATCGAAATTAATCAATACATTAAACGAAGTAAAACAGATACAAAAGCAGGGTGCTGAAGGAAGACGAAAACTGGATCAGGATCTGATGACTTTAGAACACGAACTAAAAGCAAACGTAAGAGGATAATATTGGCAAAAAGGTGAATGATGATGCAGTAAACATAATGTCACAAAGCAAAAGAAGATTAACAAAACTTAAACTTCTTGCGAATTTTTTTGAAAATGTTGATATTATTTCGATCTACATTAAGACGGATATTATCCATAATCTTTTTCAGGAAAATAAAGAACTTGATTACAGCAAACTCGAACTTTTTCACCTACAGTACACCGACAGTCTCATTGAACTTTTAACCAAGATAAAAAAACAAAAGGAAAATGATATGCTGGCGGTTATTAAAGAAATTGAGGTCAATAACAAATACATTGCAAGCTTTGAAGAAAAGCATACAGACGGATTTGAAACAGAAAGGAAGATGTACAGTGGTATTTTTTCCAATCACCTAAAAAATCTGTATAAAGATCTTACGGAAGATAAATTCCGCCTGAAATGGGACAGCGTTCTGTATTTTTATAAAAAATATGCTTCAGAGTTTTACAGGTCAAATGTTGATGAGGAGTTACTGAAATCAGGAGCGTTTCCTGCCTATCAGTATCAGGAATATCAGATTGAGAGAAAACTTTTGGGAAGGCTTAACATTCAGAATTTTAAAGTTCGTTTCGTCTGCGGATACAGCATTACAGGAAATGAATATGAGCTGTTTAAAATTTTTCAGTCAGAAGATCATTTTATATTCGATATTGAAGGTAGAAAAATGTATCTTATTGATCCTAAAAAAATGGAAAAGCTTGATACAATGCCTAATGAATCGAATCTGGGTACAATTGTCTCTCAGTTAAAAAGTAAGAATGAGTACTTGGAAGAAACGATGAACGAAAGGAAAAAAATATTGCCTGAGCAGGTCATTAACGTATTGAAAGATTATATTAAAAATCTTGAAAATACTGATATTATGAGCAAAATATTTGACATCAATGAAGAAACCAATATACTTCGCGCAATGCTGAATTTAAATTTGAATAATTAAAGTAAATCACAAAATAAACAAACTAAACATAAAAAGATGGCTATTAACTTACAAAAAGGTCAGAGAATAAACCTTAAAAAGGAAAATGGAGCAATGCTTACACAGGCTTGTGTCGGAATCAACTGGGGTGCAATTGAGAAAAAAGGGTTTTTCGGAGGAATTACCAGAGAAGCAGTAGATCTTGATGCAAGCTGTATCTTATATGATGCCAACAAAAATGCTACGGAAGTGATCTATTTCGGAAACCTTAAATCTAAGAATGGTGCAATAAGACATAGCGGAGATGATTTAACAGGTGATATAGATGGTGATGACGGTTTAGATAATGAAGTAATTACAGTAGATTTCAGCAATCTGGATTCTAATGTAGAACATGTTGCTCTCGTTCTGAATAGCTACAAAGGCCAGGATTTCGGAACCATTCCTTTTGCTTCGATCAGAATTTATGAAGGAACGCCAACCAATGTGAGAGAGGTTTTTGCTAAATATGATATTGCGAATGATGCATCTTTCCGAGGTCACGTATCTATGGTAATGGGTGTTTTCTACAAAAGAAACGGCGAATGGAAATTCAATGCAATCGGAGATCCCACAAAAGACAGAAAATTGCAGGAGACAATTGAAACCGTAAAACAGCAATATTTGTAATCATTACAAATTCAATAGGAGAGCTCTTTGGCCAAAACCTTTTGAACTAGTGGATTCATCAATAAAAAAATTAAATGGCAATATTTGTACTCGTACAGCTATTGCTTTTATCATATAATAAGCACATATAAAAAGTGGACAAACATCAAGGTATTTTAGATCTTCATCCCGGTCTGGTTGTGGGATTTGCGATAACAGTAGTTATCATGCTGCTCCTGGATTTAGGGGTTTTCAACAAAAAAAGTCATGAGATTTCTTCCAAAGAAGCTACCATCTGGTCAATCGTATGGATCTCGCTGTCTATGGTTTTTTCAGGAGTTGTGTATTGGGTGTACAATTCAGATTTGGGACCGGGAAGTCATGAACTTGCGGTAGAAAAATTTACACAATATCAGGCAGCATATTGGATAGAAAAAGCGCTTTCAGTAGATAATTTATTCGTATTTATCCTGGTTTTTGGGTTCTTTAAAGTTCCAAAATACCTGCATCACAAAGTGCTGTTCTGGGGAATTATTGGTGCGCTCATCTTTAGAGCAATCTTTATTTTCGCCGGAGTAGGTTTAATAAATCTTACTTATCTCCCGGAAATGAATATCTTCGGACATCCGGTAAAAATCAATATCGTAATGACTTTATTCGGGCTCTTTCTTGTTTATGCAGGAATTAAATCCTGGGGCGATGGAGATGATGATGACGAAGAAGATTACAGCAATACAGCCGGAGCACGATTAATAAAAAGATTCTGGAAAGTTTCTGATAACTATGTCGGCGATAAATTCTTCACCGTTCAGAATGGAATAAAAATGGCGACTCCACTTTTGGTCGTAGTAGCGGTTATCGAATTTACGGATGTACTTTTCGCGGTAGACTCTATTCCTGCGATTTTTGCCATCTCAAATGATCCGTTTATCCTTTATACCTCAAATATTTTTGCGATTTTAGGATTAAGATCTTTATATTTCCTGTTGGCGAATTTTATTCATATGTTCAGCAAATTACCGTACGGACTGGCAATTATTCTGTCTTTCATCGGGGTAAAAATGCTGATCGCCCCATGGATTCATATTCCGTCTCCGGTTTCCTTGGGAATCGTTGGGGGTGTCTTAGTGATCTCAGTCATTCTTTCCATTATTTTCCCTGATAAAAAGGAAGCTGAGAAAGAACTGGAAGAATAAAATTTATAAAGTAGAAAGGCATTTGTACTCAGCATCCAGCCTTTCTACTCAAAAACCACTTAAAAAGGCTGAATTTCCACCTTTGTAGGCTCATCAATGAACCTTTTAGGATGAAAATTCAGCCTTTTTGGTTGAATTTTCACCCTTTTTGCCTGAAAAACGAACCTTTTAGGCTGGTTGCTGAACCTAAAAGGCTCGTTTTTGAATCCTGAACTTGTTTACTGTTCTTTCTAAAGTCCATTGTGATAGATTTTCCTTACAAATCTTTCACTAAGATCTTCATAGTCTTCTTTTACTTTATTTTTATTTGGAGCTTTTCCTGCTTTCCGCACTCGCTATTTTTTGTATTGGGCGGCGCGGCGAAGCCGCGCCGCCCAATACAAAAAATGAGCTCAAACAAATGCTTCAATCAGGGCTAAAATTTGCAGTCAGGCAAATGAAAAATTCACAATGTTTATTTTTCATTCTCAAAGCAAAATTCACTTTTTATCTGTTGTATTTTAGAAGCTTATTCATTTTAAGTCTCGTTTGCATCGAAACCTTATAGGCTTCATCTCTCAGTTTCTGAATTTTTCCTACAGGCTGAAAAAAGATCTTACTTTCAAAAGGATTAAATGAAAGAAGTTCGGTCTCACAGGCTTTTGGATTCAAAAGACCATCGCTGTTAATTTTTATTTCACCGATTTTTATATAAGGTGAATTTTTCCATTCTACATTGAGTTTATTGACAGGTTGATCTTTCAGATTATAACACAGCTGAATCAGAACTTCAGCGGTGAAGTCATCTGTTTTAAAAAAGTTTTCCAGACTGTCTTTTACGTTCAGCTTTTTCCCGAAATTTTCATCAACAGATATAGGTTTTAGTCTTATTTTCATCATATATTCTCCCAGGCGATAGACTCCTACGGAATGATAATCGAAAGAGAGAAGAAAATCGTTTCGCTTTGTCCATAATTTGAATGCATTTTTTATGAAAGAAAAGGTAAAAGTTGACGGAATCACCTTAAATATTTGCATCATCAAAGAAAATGAACTCCATTTCTTTACAAAAAAACGGTTAACGGAAGTGAACAGCTTTAGAAAAGTACTCACCGAATTGATCGGAAACAATGGAAAATTTACCAATGGAAAATTCGCTATCAAATCACCGTTATTATCCTTAACCTTTACAGAAAAGCCATAGGCCGGGATGTCTTTTTTACCAGTATTCACCTTCGGATGTGCGTTTGAAAAACGAATTGTAAGGTCATATTTTTCTTTGTCAAAAAAAGGTTGAAGTCTCTCGGGAATATTTTCCTCGATAATAAACACACCTTTGGCGACAGCATATGTTTTAGCGTGAGCATTTCTTGTAGCATAATTCACATCACTCACGGAAGGTGACTGCTCAACAAAGTCAACAATACTTTTTTTATTGATCTCGAGGAGTTTTTTTTCCTCATCTGTCAGCCTGTCAAAGTTCTTATTATATTTTTGTGGATTTGGCATTTAGTTTTAAATTCAATTATAATGACAAGTTTCTGAAATGCTATTAACATAATATTAAGCATATTTGAATTTTCTGAAATCAGGTCCTACACCATAATTAGTTAATAATTTATCTAAAAAACTTCCTGCATCATGCTTCCATCTTCCAGCTGTAAAATCCTATCTTTGTAAAAAATATCAATTATGGGAGTCGCAGATATGTTATTTAAACGTAAAAAAGAGCAGGCAGAAAAAAACCTGAAAGATGGTCAGGAATATATGGCAGAATACGGAAAAAGAGAAACCGTTGTTGAGTTGCCAAGCGGATTGCAATACGAGATCATCAAGGAAGGTGACGGCGAAAAGCCGGGGCCGAGATCTACCGTAAAATGCCACTATCACGGAACGACTATTTCCGGAAAAGTTTTCGACAGCTCTGTAAAAAGAGGAACTCCGGCTTCATTTCCGCTGAATAAAGTAATTAAAGGATGGACGGAAGCTCTTCAGCTGATGCCTGTAGGAAGTAAATGGAGATTGATCATTCCGCCACACTTAGCGTACGGAGATCAGCAGATCAGCAAAGAAATCGGCCCGAATTCCACCCTTGTTTTTGAAGTGGAGTTATTGGATATTAAATAAGTCTTCATTAATATTTAAAAAATTACCTGACTTTCGGGTAATTTTTTTATTTAAAATTTAATAAAGATTTAACTGTAATAAATTTTGTTACATTAAAAAGATTTTCTACTTTTGTATAGTAATTACAATGAACAATACAAGATTTGCTACGGCAATACATATCATGACTTTATTGGCGGAAAGTCCGCAGGAATGGCTCACCTCCGAATGGATGGCTGGAAGCATTAATATTAATCCTGTGATGGTTCGTAAAGAATTGAGTGTACTGAGAGAAGCCGGACTGATTATAAGCCGTCAGGGGAAAGTAGGAGGTAGTCAGTTAGCGAAAAATGCGGATGATATTAAGATTTCCGACATTTACCTGGCTGTGAAAAATACTGAAGTGCTGGGTAAAAAGAACAATAATCCTAATCCTAAATGTTTAGTCGGAAAAGAAATTAATGAGCATTTGCAGACATTATTTTCTGAGACAGATCAGTTGGTCATCAGATTTTTAGGAAACAAAACATTGCAGGAATTTATGGATAATTTTAAGTGAAAAAAATTTAACCATTAATGTAACAATAATTATTACAATTTAATTTAAAAAATAAAATATTATGAAAAAAGTCGCAGTAATAGGCGCTACAGGATTTGTAGGTACACAGGTTGTGAATGAATTATCAAACAGAGGTTACGAAGTGCAAGCTATTGCAAGAGATGCTTCAAAAGTTCATCAGAACGAAAACGTAAAGGCAAAAAGTGTCGATGTAAACAATGTGGATGAACTGGCAGAAGCCCTGAAAGGTAATGATGCCGTCATCAATACATTCAATGCCGGTTGGACGAATCCTAATTTGTATGATGACTTCCTAAATGGTTCTGTCAATATTGAAAAAGCCGTTGAAAAGTCAGGAGTAAAAAGATTTATTACAGTAGGAGGTGCCGGAAGTTTATATATTGATGGAAAACAATTGGTAGACGGTCCTGATTTTCCGGCAGACATCAAACCGGGAGCTACAGCCGCAAGAGATTATTTGAATAAAATTAAAGAAAACAACACATTAGACTGGACTTTCTTCAGCCCAGCCATCGAAATGCATCAGGGAACTGCCGGAATTAGAACCGGAAAATACAGAACAGCCCTGGAAAATCCTGTCTTCGACGAAAACGGAAGAAGTGTTCTTTCCGTAGAAGATGTGGCAGTAGTTCTTGCAGACGAACTTGAGCAGAACAATCACATCAGAGAACGCTTTACAGCAGCATACTAATTTTGTAGGGAGTAAAAAATTTCGGCGGCACCAAAGGTGCCGCCGAAATTCATATCAATTCAATTAATCATAAAATTAGAGATTCATGAACAGCTTCGGATTTACCGGGCTGTTATTTTTGTGTACTTCATATGAAGATGAGGTCCTGTAGAACGTCCGGAATTTCCTGATTTAGCAATAACCTGTCCTACTTTTACCTTATCATTTACTTTTGCTACCAGCTGAGATAAATGTCCGTACAATGTTGCCAGTCCGTTTCCGTGAGAAACAATCACACAATTTCCATAGCCGCCTTTTTGGCCTGAAAAAATAACGGTTCCTGCGGCTGTTGCCACAACATCAGATCCAAACGGAACGGCAATATCCAATCCTTTATGAAACTGCATCTGATCGGCTTCTGCAGGAGCATTATTTTTTTCTGTAGGTTTTGCATTCGGTGCAACAGTTGCTGTGCTTTGTGAAGCAGGTGTAGGATTAACTTTTGGTGTTACCATCACTTTTACCTGTCTTTTTTCACCATAGCTATCAGTTACTTCAATAATCCTTTCTACAGGCTCTGCTTTTACTTCCGAAGCAGCTGCTGTTGCTGAAGGTTTTGCCGCTGTATTTTTTACAGAAGCAAAAACAGTTTTAAAAGGAATAGGATTTTTTCTGACACCGAAATTAGAAGAAATATAGCCTTCCGTTGGCATTCCTAAAGGAACCTGAAGCAGTTTTTTCTGAAGATCCATCAGATACTGGCTGTATCGGTTGGCCTGTTTGGCAAGATAAACGGAATTTGAAATACTGTCTTTGCTGAGAATGGCCAGTTTCGTATTCGGGACATCTTTAGATCTTAGGAAAGAATTAAGCTGATTTACAGTCTGATCTACTAATGTAAGATCTGTTTTTATTTTTAAATAATCTACACTGTCTTTTTCAGTGTTAATTTTTACAAGGTTTACTTCATAGTTTTTGTCATCTTTTTCAGAGTATAACTTTGCAATAAAGATGCTCTGCGCAAAAACTACTAGTAAAAGGACTCCCAAAAGCACATTTACGTTCTTTTTGCTGCTTAGAAATTTTTTCATTTTCTTCTCTTAGTATAATTACAAAACGGTTTTAAGCCTGCAAATTTAATTAAAAATGTATTTTATAGCTTATTTTTAGCAAAAAAATAAATATTCCTATAATAAACGTAGAATTAAATATTTAATTGCATTGATATGTTAATTTTAAAATAAAATGGATTTTATCATGCGCTGAAAACGTCTCATCATTCTTTGTTTTAATATATTTGCAGTTCACATTTCTATTATGGCTAAAAAGAAAACGAATACAGAATCGAATCCTAAAAAAAGCAAAAATGATGTTGCCGTAGGTGTCGTAGGAAGCGGAAGTTTTGCGACAGCTATTGTAAAAATGCTGGTGGAGAACTGCAAAGTAGTACATTGGTGTGTAAGAAACGAGTATGTAAAAGGAGCAATTGAGCAGCGCGGACACAACCCGACTTACCTTACAGCAGTCAACTTTAACCTGAAAAACCTGAAGCTTACAACAGATATCAACGAGCTTGTGTCTGCCTGTGATACCATTGTTCTGGCGACTCCGTCAATTTATCTTTCCGATACATTGGATAAAATGACCTGTGATTATAAAGATAAGGTTTTTGTTTCTGCCATTAAAGGAATTATACCTAAGGTAAATGATGTTGTAGCACACTATTTAAGAGACGAATTTAAAATAGGTTTTAGAAATCAGGCCGTTATAGCAGGTCCGTGTCACGCGGAAGAGGTGGCGATGGAAAGACTTTCATACCTTACAGTGGCAACAGTGGAAGACGAGGTTTCAGCAAAACTGGTGGATATCTTTAATTCCGATTTTATTAAAGTTCATTCCAGTAAAGATATTCTAGGAAACGAGTACAGTGCCATTCTTAAAAATATTTTTGCGATAGGTGCGGGTATTGCAAGTGGTTTAGGATATGGAGATAACTTTACTGCCGTTTTTGTGTCCAATGCAATTCGTGAAATGGAAACCTTTTTGGAAGCGATCTATGAAGCACCAAGAGATGTTAACGAAAGTGCCTACCTAGGAGATTTGCTAGTAACAGCTTATTCATTATTCTCCAGAAACAGAAATTTAGGCAATCTTATCGGTAAAGGTTACACTGTGAAATCTGCAATCCAGTCGATGAATATGGTCGCAGAAGGGTATTACGCAGCAGATTCTATTTATAAAACGGCAAAGGAAAAAGGGCTAAAATTACCTATCGTTGATACCATTTACGGAATCCTTTATGAAGAAAAAAATGCAGAAAAACAATTCAAAAAACTCACTGCAAAACTTAATTAGTTCTTAATTACATAAAGTTTAGCATGATATCATCGCAGATAATATAGATTATTTACAATGATATCATGTTTATTTTTTTAGCATCATACCTAGAGTTTACTCACCATTAATCTCAACCTCGATCTTCTTAGCCTTAGCCTCAACCTTCTTCAAAATTGATGTTAAATATCCATAAACAAAGCCTCATTTTAAGAACTTTTACCGAACTTTGATATAATAAAATTTAAATTATGTCACAATCGCTTACAAGCAGAACGCCGAAACCAAAATACGACGTTGTTCTGATAGGTGGTGGAATTATGAGTGCCACATTAGCTACATTATTACATGAATTTGATCCTGATCTTGACATCGCCATCTTTGAAAGGCTGGGAAGGTTTGCTAAAGAAAGTTCGGCAGCATGGAATAATGCAGGAACAGGTCATTCTGCGTTTTGTGAACTTAATTATACACCCGAAAAACCTGATGGAACTATCGATATTTCAAAAGCAGAAAGCATAGCAGAACAATTTGAAATTTCTAAACAGTTCTGGTCTTATCTCATTACCAAAGGGTATGTTCAGAATCCGAAAGATTTCATCAATTCGTGTCCGCATATGAGTCTGGTATTTGGTGAAAAAGACGCTGAATATCTTAAAAAACGCCATCAGAAAATGTCGGAATCTGTTTTATTTAAAGGAATGGAATTTTCTACAGATCACGAACAGCTGAAAGAATGGATTCCTCTTATCATGAGAAAAAGAAATGATTCTGAGGTAATGGCTGCTACCAAAATGGATTTGGGAACAGATGTTAATTTCGGAACCCTCACGCGAAAAATGGGAAGACATCTGCTGGAAGATTCCAATGTAGAGGTTTTCCTGTATCATGAAGTAAAAGATATTGACCCTAAAGACGACGGAACGTGGGAAATGAAAGTGAAGGACAGGATCCACAATCATAAGCAGGAAGTGAAAGCAGATTTTGTATTCATAGGAGCCGGAGGATATGCGCTGCCGTTACTGGACAGTTCGGATATTAAAGAAAGTGAAGGCTACGGAGGATTTCCTGTTTCGGGAGAATGGCTGGTGAGCTATAATCAGGAGCTGGTAGAAAAGCATCATGCAAAAGTGTACACCCAGGCAACGGTAGATGCACCTCCAATGTCGGTACCACACCTTGACTTGAGAATTATCGACGGACAGAAAGCATTGCTTTTCGGACCTTTCGCAGGATTCTCAACAAAATTCCTGAAAGAAGGAAGTTATCTCGACTTACCTGAAAGCGTTAATACAAAAAATATACGGTCTCTTTTCGGAGCCTGGTGGCATAATATTCCTTTAACGAAATACCTTATTCAGCAGGTTGCTATGACCAAAGCGCAGAGAATTCAGCATTTAAGAGAGTTTATCAAAGATGCGAAAGAGGAAGACTGGGAACTTAAAGTAGCCGGACAAAGAGTGCAGATCATTAAAAAAGATGAGAAAAACGGAGGAAAACTGGAATTCGGAACCGAAGTTGTCGTCAACAAAAAAGGAACTATCGCTTCCTTATTGGGAGCTTCGCCGGGAGCATCAACAGCAGTTTATGCGATGCTCAGCGTTTTAGAAAAATGCTTCCCAGAAAAACTTCATGGGGAATGGAAAGATAAGCTGATGGAAATAATACCATCTTACGGACAAAAATTAGCAGATAATCCCGAGCTTACCGAAAAGATGAGAAATTATACCAAAGAAAAATTAGAACTCGAATATTAAAAGTGAAATGTGAATGGTCAATTGTGAATTTAAAATTGACCATTCACTAATTCACTATTCACCACAAGAATATGTCAGAAACCATTGCCAAACCTGTTATCGTTAAACAATTACTGGAATCTCTTCAGGCTAAAGTGCAGGAAGAACAGCAGGTCATCGTACATTGTTGTTTTCCGGCTTCGCCATTTCTGGGAAATCTGATCAGGATATGGCATTCCACTTATCTTTTCGATAATCAGTCGGATCATAAAAGCAGACTGATTCATGCTGAAAATATAACCATTTATCCCAACTGGACACCGGTGCCTTTTATGCGTGACTTTTGGTTTACTTTGGTATTTTCGGGATTACCGAAGGATTGCAAAAGTTTTGATCTGAAAGAAGTAATCCCTGAAGAAGGCGGTTTTTTTGTAGAATCGATCAAAAGAAATTCCTCTGATATTTACCGGGTGAAAATTTCGGAATCGTATGTATAAGGTTGTGGCTTAGCTCGAGGTTGTTTTTTTGCTGAGCGGAACGCCTTTGCGAACGGAAATACACGATAAAGTATAAAAAAAATCTTAGTGAACTTTGCGTTAAAGTAAAACTATCTTACAATAAAAAATGCTTATTTATATTTTTATTTATTCCTTTAATGGTCTTCTCCCAAAAGATTTCCAAAGAACAATCTGAAATAAAAAAATTCCAGCAGGAGCTGAATGCAGAATATCTTAACCCCAAAGAAACACCTTTACGTGGAGATAATTTCAAAAATTTCAGACAACATCCATTTTTTCCTGTTGACTTAAAATACAGGGTAACGGCGAAATTTACCAGAACAGAAAATGCGGAGCCTTTTGATCTGCCAACTTCTTCAGGAAAAACAAAATTGTATAGAGAATATGGGAAGGCAACCTTTCAGCTGGACGGAAAATCTTATACATTAACTTTATATCAAAGTTTAGATTTAATCAAACAAAAAAAATACGAAGACTATCTCTTTCTGCCGTTTCGTGATGCCACCAACGAAAAAGAAACCTACGGCGGCGGAAAGTATATGGATTTAAAGATTCCCAAAGGCAATACTATCATTCTTGATTTTAATAAATCCTATCAGCCTTACTGTGCGTACAATGCTTATGATTACAACTGTCCGGTGGTGCCTGAAGAAAACAGGCTGCCGGTTGAGATCCGTGCAGGAGTCATGTATGAAGACATCTATCATCATTAAAATATGGTAAAATTAAATTTTTTTCAACAGAAAGATCTTCCCGGACTAAGTTATACCTTGGACGAACTACAGTCACAGTACACTGCAACCGCACAACAGGCATTACAAAAGATTGAAGAGCGAAGCGATACGCTTGCATTTCCGATCACCATTTTTGAAAATGAAAATTCTGCAGGTTTTTTTGTACTCGATTTCGGAAACGATAAACTGGAGTTAACGGATAATCATCATTCTATGTTACTACGATCATTTTCTATAAATCCCGAACTGCAGGGAAAAGGAATCGGAAAGAAAGCAATGATTCAGGTTGATGAATTCATTCGGGAAAACTTCAAAGAATGTGACGAAATCGTTCTGGCGGTGAATCAAAACAACATTTCTGCCTATAAACTGTATCTTAAAGTAGGATATCATTTCGATGAAAAAACAAGGATCGGCAGAACCGGATTACAATATCTTATGTATAAAAAACTCTAATCTCTGATTTGCTTTTATTTGTAAAAAGCAGTTTAATCCCGCCCCAAAAAACTACCCGCCTCATTTTTTACCATCCAATATTTTAAACTTTAAGAATTTTTTAAGTACGTATTTTCATGTTTGGCGTGATACTTTCACCTGAATTCAATAACATCAAATAATAAAACATGGAAATTTCTCTCAACAACCAGGTTGCCATTATCACGGGAGCCTCAAGCGGAATAGGATCAGGAATTGCTAAATCAATGGCTTCGGCAGGTGCAACAGTCATTGTTAATCACTCATCAGAACATTCGAGGGATGATGCGAACGCAATTTTAAAAAAAATTACTGATGCGGGCGGAAACGGTATCATTTACCAGTGCGATGTTTCAAAAGAAGATCAGGTTGTCAGAATGTTTCAGGATGTTGTATCACAATTCGGGACAGTTGATATCCTCGTGAATAATGCCGGTGTCCAGAAAGATGCAAAATTTACGGAAATGACGTTGGAACAATGGAACACCGTAATCGATATCAATCTCACGGGACAGTTTCTCTGTGCGCGAGAAGCCATTAAAGAATTTCTGCGTCGCGGAATCGATACGAGCCGGTCTATTGCCTGTGGAAAAATCATACATATCAGTTCGGTTCATGAAATCATTCCGTGGGCAGGACATGCTAATTATGCAGCAAGTAAGGGAGCGATCAGAATGCTCATGCAAACTCTTGCTCAGGAGTATGGAGCCGATAAAATCCGTGTCAATTCTATTTGTCCGGGTGCTATTCAGACACCGATCAATAAAAATGCCTGGGATACCCCGCAAGCCTTGAATTCTTTGATGAATCTCATTCCCTACAACAGGATCGGAAAGCCAGAAGATATCGGAAACCTTGCTGTTTTTCTTGCGAGCGATTTAGCAGATTATATCTCCGGAGCCAGCATCTTTGTCGATGGTGCGATGACTACTTTCGAGAGTTTTTCAACCGGCGGATAAGATAATGGCGCACATTTCCGGCTTTCACTACTCGCTTTTTTGTATTTCGGCGGCGGCGAAGCCGCCGCCGAAATACAAAAAGAGCTCAGACAGGCCGTTCAATCCGGGGCGCATTTCAGCCGAAACAGGAGAGTAGACATTTGAAAGCGAATAATCAATGGTCAATTATGAAAAGTCAATTGTAAATAGTGAATTCGTTTACTATCAATTTAAAGATGTAGAAATAATTGCTCTATTTGTCATTCTGACGAAGGAAGAATCTATTGTATGTTGAGATTCTTCATTCCGCTTCGCTCCATTCAGAATGACAGACGTAATGAAGATTTCTTTTTTAAACTTATAACTTAAAAACTACACAATTTCTCGAAAGAGCTTCGTAATTTAGACTAACCATCAACTATCAATTATCAATCATCATTTATTAAAAAGCATGAAAGAAAAAGAAAGACTCTCCGACCTCATCTGGAAAAAATGGGGACCTTACGTCAGCAATCGTGAGTGGGGATTAGTGCGTGAAGACTACAGCCCCAACGGAGATGCGTGGAACTATATCACACACGATACTGCAGAGGCCAAAACCTACAGATGGGGCGAAGAAGGAATCTGTGGAATCTGCGACGATCTTCAGAAATTGGTCTTTTCTTTTGGATTCTGGAACAAAAAAGATAAAATGGTAAAAGAGCGGTTCTTTGGACTTGCCAATGAACAGGGAAATCATGGCGAAGATGTGAAAGAATATTATTATTATCTGGATTCCACACCGACGCATTCTTATATGAAGATGCTTTATAAATATCCTCAAAACGCTTTCCCGTATGAAGATCTTCTTAAAACCAATGCAGAAAGAGGGAAAGAGGAAGCCGAATACGAACTGATCGATACAGGAATTTTCGATAAAAACAAATATTTTGATATTTTTATCGAATATGCAAAAGCAGATCCGAACGATATTTTAATAAAGCTGACCATCGTTAATAAATCCAAAAATGAAGCACAGTTGGTTATTCTTCCCACCTTGTGGTTCAGAAATACTTGGCGGTGGGGATATGATTCTTATAAACCTCAAATGCATTCAGAAGACACAGGATGTATCACCGTGACTAATAAAGATCTGGAAATTAAAAACCTTTACGCAAAACAGTCACAGAAAGTTCTTTTCTGTGATAACGAGACCAACAACGAAAGACTCTATCAGTCTCCAAATGAAACCCGTTATACCAAAGATGGAATTAATGATTTCGTTGTTAACGGAAATTCTCAATCAGTTAATCCAAAAGATTTCGGAACAAAAGCCGCATTTCTGATTGATGAACTTTTCGGTGCTGAAGAAACCAAAACATTTGAATTCAGACTTTCGGATAAAGATTTAGCACAACCTTTCACCGATTTCGAAACTGTTTTCGATGAAAGAAAACAGGAAGCCGACGCATTTTACGAAAAAGTTCAGAGCGGAATAAATTCAGAGGATGAAAAGCTCGTTCAGCGACAGGCTTTTGCCGGGATGTTATGGAGTAAAATCTTTTATCATTATAATGTAGAAAAATGGCTGAAAGGAGATCCTTCGGAGCCAACACCTCCAAAATCCCGAAAGAAGATCCGAAATTTCCAGTGGAAGCACCTAAATAACCAGCATATTATTTCCATGCCCGATAAATGGGAATATCCATGGTATGCAACCTGGGATTTGGCTTTCCACACAATCAGCTTTTCCCTGATTGATCCTGATTTTGCAAAACATCAGTTGAAGTTATTTCTTTTTGAATGGTATATGCACCCCAACGGTCAGCTTCCTGCCTACGAATGGGATTTTAATGATGTAAATCCACCGGTACATGCCTGGGCTGTATTTAGGGTTTTTAAAATTGATGAGTACCTAAAAAACAAACCGGATCTTGAGTTTTTGGAAAGTGCTTTTCAGAAATTATTAATGAATTTCACGTGGTGGGTCAACAAAAAAGATAGCAATGGTAATAATATTTTTGAAGGTGGATTTTTAGGTCTTGATAATATTGGAGTTTTCGACCGCAATGCTAAACTTCCGAATGGTGAGCATCTTGAGCAATCTGACGGAACCAGCTGGATGGCCATGTTTGCCCTGAACATGATGAGGATCGCCCTTGAGTTAGCCCTGTACAATAATGTGTATGAAGAAATGGCTATGAAATTCTTTGAACATTTTCTTGCAATTGCCAATTCTCTGGACAATATGGGAGAAGAATGCTTCAGTCTCTGGGATGAGCAGGATGAATTTTTTTACGATGCGATTTCGCTTGGGGATGGCAATCATATGTACTTAAGATTGAGGACGATAGTGGGGCTTATTCCAATGTTTGCCGTTGAGGTGATTGATGATGAAATGATCGAAAGACTTCCGAATTTTAAAAAAAGAATGCAGTGGGTTTTAGACAATAAACCCGAACTTGCCGCCTTGGTTTCTCACTGGGAAGTAAAAGGTGAAGATTCTAAGCATCTGCTTTCTCTGTTGCGTGGTCATCGACTGAAAAGACTTCTTCACAGAATGCTGAATCCGGATGAATTTTTAGGTGAATTCGGGGTTCGTGCTCTTTCTAAAGAATATGAGAAAAATCCTTTCAGCATCAATTTTAACAATACAGATTATACGGTGAAATATACTCCTGCGGAAAGTGACAGCAGCCTTTTTGGAGGCAACAGCAACTGGCGAGGGCCGATTTGGTTTCCTATAAATTTTTTAATTATAGAAAGCCTTCAGCGGTTTTTCTTTTACTACAGCCCGGATTTTCTTGTTGAATATCCCACAGGAAGTGGAAACTATTCAAATCTGGATGAGATTGCCGATGCACTGAGCAAAAGATTGGCAAAGATCTTTTTGACAGATGAAAACGGAAACCGTCCTTTTAATAGGCAATACCCAAGATTTCAGACTGATCCCGACTTTAGGGATTATATTTTATTTTATGAATATTTTCATGGAGATAATGGCCGTGGAGTAGGAGCATCACATCAAACAGGATGGACGGGTCTGATTGCAAAAATCCTCATGCCAAGATTTTCCAAAAAGAAAATTGCTGAATCTGAAACTGAAACCCCAAAAGAAACAAAACCATAAAATAGACAAGTTATTCGAAAATCTGCTGAATAATTTCAAGAGATGCCGGAATCCTAAAATCGGTAATATGATAGTGATAATATACAAGAATACTGTCGAGAAAATCTTTTCTGAACGCTGAAGGAATTTTTATCTGGTAAGGATTGGTTGATGAAAGTACGGCTTGCCATATCGCTGAAATTTCTTCCGTAAAAATCTGTTGCATCATCTCCAATGAAAAAGTTCCCGTTTCAGGATCGAGAAATTTTCCATCATTTAGTAAAGGCGCGACTCCCTGGACTTTTAAAATTTTAATTAAAAAAATCAGATGTGACTGGTAGTTCTGGCTTTCCAGCTCATCAATAAATTCTTCAAGACAAAAGAAAATGTGATGGTTTTTGTTTTCGTGCTTTAAATTTTGATTCAAAAAATCAGAAATAAAAAAAACGACAGTGTTGCATCGTATATCTGTATAAATATCGTTACTTTTTACCATCTCAAATTTTGAGATCGTCTGTATTCCGTTTCCTTTTATGGGAAGCAAAGAAAAATTGAGTTTGCTCAACGGCAAAAGCAGACCTTTTTTCTTATTCTTTTTGGTGTAAAGACCTTTTAAAAAATAAGACTGAAAGCCCTCTTCTTCTGTAAAACAATGCAAAACCGCATCATTTTCACTGTATTTGATATATGATAATAAAAATCCGTTCTGTGAATTCATTAATTAACTACCGCGATCTTTGCTGTTGCTTTATCAGAACCATCTTCATTGGTCATCAGGACAAAATATACCCCGGAAGCCACTCTTGTCCCTCTCTGGTTATTAAGATCCCATTCATAATATCCGCCTCTTGCCACCGCAGCATGTACCACATTTCCGGCTGCGTCTACGATTCGGATGTTCGTAACTTCTGCTAATCCTTTAATGGTTACTTTTCCTTTGAAATTAGAATACACAACGGGATTCGGGTAAACAAGCACGTTTCCGAAACCTGACCCTACATCGGCAACATCTCCCTGATAGGTTACGATACCGTCATATGTTGCGAAATATACTTTCCCGGTTTTTTTATCTACTTTGATGTCAGTAACGCTGTTGGTAGGAAGCGGTGAGTTTTCTTTGGTAAAATGTTTTACTGTTTGCTGGCCGTCTGCAGATAGATAATAAACTCCTCCACCATCTACAGAAACCCATTTGTGATCTCCGCCATCTACTTCAATCTGTAATATTTGTGAATCTCTGAAAAGCTCTTCACCCAAACCATTTTGCTCAATAATGATAGGTTCTACTTTTGCGCTTTCAGGAGTTTTTATTTCGGAAACAGCATTCTGTAATACTCTTAATCCCATATCTCCCCCAATCCAGGCATCTCCTGATTTATCAAGAGCAACAGAGATATTTCCTCCTGAATTTGTTGCAAAACCGTTAGACTGATTTAAAATATAAGCTGTATCGTCAGACATATTTATCGTTTTTTTTGCATCATAGGCAAGAAAAGCGTTAGCCCGGGGAAGTGGTACCCACAGCAAGCCTTCATAAAACAAAGGTTTTTGTGCAGCACCAAAGGTAGTTGTATTTTTTATGAGAAAATTGTCAGTTGCCCTATCGTACGCTCCAATCGCGGTATATTGACCAATATCCGTTCCGTCGCCTGAAAATGCTATCGTTACAAAAAGGTTGTTTACATCATCAAAAGCCAATCCCACAGCACGTCTTGCTAAAGCGTTAGTGCCAAAATTGTAGTTTTTAACAAACGTGAAATCCTTATTCGAGGCATTGTATTTCATTTTATAAACGCCGCGTTCTGCAGTCGTAACATAGTTTGTAAAGAAAAAGTCATCCGGATTTGCAGGATCGGATACAACATCAAGAACATTAAATCCTGTCGTATTTCCAACGAAATAGGAGGGATAAATCCATTCCATCCCATTGAAGTAATAGAAACCTGGGTTTTTAGGATTATTAATCGCTGTATTGAACCTTCCTTCTCTTCCTCCTGTAGAAACCAGAATCTGGTTATCACCATAGAGACTCAGTTTATAAGCATAATTGAAGTAAGGACCATCCGGTTTGAAAGAATTACTGCTTTCATTTTTTATTCCTGATAAAACAGTTCCGCCATACACGCTGCTTCCCACGGTTATTGCTGTGTTGCATTCTTCTCCGAAACTGACAGTATTATTAAAATTTCCGTTGGTATTGAATGTATAAACTCTGTTTACATCTGTTACTATGATATTGTTACTGTTTACGACGATATCATGCACATTGCTGAAAGTTTGAGACAAGGGTACAGAAGCTCCACTATTGTAAAGATACCCCGTTGTAGCTGATGAAAAACTTAGAACTCCTTCCGAGTCAATATGCTTGAAAGATCCTGCCATTTCAGTAGTCCAGGTCGAGAAAACTGGAAATATAGTATTCATTTCATGGCTTTTTAAACCTGTATTTGTTACTGAATATACTTTATTTCCGAAAATTGTAGCTTCATTACTGGCTTCATAAACTCCTCCGGATAAGAAGAATGCAGAATCTTTAAACTCTTTTTTCTTAAGGTCAAATATAGAAACTCCGTATCCTGCGGAAATAACGGCAAGATCGCCTGTTATCGAAATATGATTAATTTTTTTACTGCCATTATATCCTGTTGCAATAGGAATATCCACAACGTAGGTAACGCCATCCGGCTTGACTACATCCAGCGAACCGTTTTGGTAACCTATAAGAGCAATTTTATTTTGCGGATTGTAGTCGAAAGCTGAAATTTTAACCTCATGCAAGCCGTTTGCTTTAGACAGCTTGGTAATTTCGCCTGATGAAATTGTATAATAGAAAATCCCGTTTTCGGCGGCTGCAACTATTTTTCCGTTATCTTCTTTCATGGCAGTTACATTATTGTAAGAAAAAAGATCTGCCCATTTTTTTGAAGAAATAGTTTGTGCATTTGCAACGTGCAGGGATGCTAAAATACCAAGAGAGATTAAAGAGAGTTTTTTCATGCTTATGCTATTATGCTGCTGTCAATCACCTGATTATTCCAGGCGATATGTTTTATGTTTTTATTTGAGTCAAAGAAGAAATCTATTCTGCCTAACAGAAGCCCTGCCCATCCTACTTGATTGACTAGAACATTTTTGCCCTGTCTGTTGGTGAAAGTTTGGGGTTCAGGTAAGAAAGTGTGCGTGTGACCACCCAAGATAATGTCTATATTTTCTGTTTTTGCGGCTAAGATTTTATCATTTATTTTATCCGGATCTTCTTCATAATCGTATCCTATATGAGAAAGGCAGATTACAAGATCGCATTTTTGTTCGTTTTTAAGAAAATTTGAATAATGTTGCGCAACTTCTATCGGGTCATTGTACATCGTTTCACCATAGTCTTTCTTCTTTACAAGGCCGTCAAGCTGAATGCCGACTCCAAATATCCCGACTTTAATTCCGTTTTTATTAAATATTTTATAAGGAGAAGTCTTTCCGTCGAGAATCGTATTTTTAAAATCATAGTTTGAACAAATAAAAGGAAACTGTGCATTTGGTAACACCTTTAAGAATCCGTTAAGACCATTATCAAAATCATGATTTCCCATGGTAGAAGCATCGTACTTCATCATCGACATCAGTTTAAATTCAAGTTCGCCTCCAAAGAAATTGAAATAAGGAGTTCCCTGAAAAATATCTCCGGAATCCAGAAGCAAAACATTATTTTCCTGATTTCTGATTTGCTGAATTAAACTGGCCCTTCTTGCAAAGCCTCCCTGATTAGGATTATGTGTAAAGCTTGCATCAAAAGGTTCTATCCTGCTGTGCTGGTCGTTGGTATGAAGAATCGTAAGTTTATTGGCAGATTTCAGATCAAAAATCTTCAAATCTTCCGCCATCATCATATTGGGAGCCAAAGCCATTGCCAGAGTTCCGCCACCTATTGCTTTTAAAAAACTTTTTCTGTCCATTACTTCTTACCTATAAAATTTAAACGAATATCTGTATTGGGAACTACTTCACGAGAGTTTTTAAAATAACCGATAAATAAATCTCTTAATTTAATTCCGGTAGAAATCATTTCTCCTTTGGAAAAGAACTTCATGTTATCGCCCCCTAACGCCAGATAATCTGAAGTAGCAATATAATATTCCTGATCGGGCTTAACTGTTTTTCCATTGATTAAAGCCTTCGTTACTTGCCCGTGATTGGTTTCTATATACAAATGAGAGACTGGATTGTTCATCTGTGTTTTTGCATAGTATTCAAAAAGTCCTTGTAAATCTGTTCCCTTCATTTTTACAATGATTACTTCATTTTCAAAGGGCATTACTTCAAAGACGCTTTTCAATAGAATATCTCCTTTTCCGATGGTGGTACGGATTCCTCCGATATTGATTAAAGCGGCATCTACATCTTTATTAAGATTTGTCTTTGCCCAAGCATCAGCTCCGTCAAAAGTATAATCAGCTAAAAGATTTCCCAGATTACTATTGTCTCCTTCCTTGGTAAGATCTACGTTGGTATGGGAGATCTTCTGGTTCATTTCTTTATCCAGCTTTTGTTTATAAGGTTCAATAATTTTTACAAACTCCTCATCATTTTTCAGCTCATTATTAATAGAAATATTTTTCTGGGTTTTTACTTCCGAAATATGCATGGAAGAAGCCGATGAAGCTGTCTTACAAGCCGAAAGAGAAGCCAGAGCAATTCCTAATAACAAGAATTTATTTTTCATATGCAACAAATTATTTTTAAAAGGTCATATTGAGTTACCTGAATTTATAGGTAATTCTGGTAATATGATTTTTATAATACCTTTTAATATATGCAAATATAATTATATGTATAATAAAACATTCGTATTTATAACAAATTCTTGGGTTAAATTATTAAATTTGGAAAAATTATTCTAACAGATGAGCATTTTAAAAGGAGTAGGTGTCGCGTTGGTGACACCCTTTAATGAAGATTTATCCGTAGATTTCGATAGTTTAACGAAATTAGTTGAATATAACATCGAAAACGGAACCAATTATTTAGTTGTTTTGGGAACTACAGCTGAGGCTGCAACGCTTTCTGCTGAAGAGAAGAAACAGGTGGTTGAGCATATCATTAAGGTTAATAATAAATGCCTTCCATTGGTTTTAGGAATCGGCGGAAATAATACTCTTGAGGTCAAGAAACAGATCGAGGAGACAGATCTTTCTGCATTTGAAGCGGTACTTTCTGTGTCGCCTTATTACAATAAACCAAACCAGGAAGGACTTTACCAGCATTATAAAACAATTGCTTCTACAGGAAAAAATATTATTATTTACAATGTTCCTTCAAGAACAGGGCAGAACATTGAAGCAGAAACAACTTTACGCTTGGCAAAAGAATTTCCGAATTTATTCTTAATCAAAGAAGCGGCTCCAAATATTCTTCAGTATTTTGATATATTAAGAAAAAAGCCTGAAGGTTTTAATTTGGTTTCAGGCGATGATGAATTTACACTTCCTGTTACGCTTGCAGGTGGAAACGGGGTGATCTCTGTTATTGCGCAGGCATATCCGAAAGAGTTTTCAACAATGGTTCAACTAGCTTTTGACGGAAAAGTAAAAGAAGCATATGAAATTCATAACAAATTGGTTGATATCACGAGACTGATTTTTGCCGAGGGTAACCCTTGTGGAATAAAAGTTATTTTAACGGAAAAAGGAATCATAAAAAATTATCTGAGACTTCCTTTAGTAGCGGCATCTGAGGGGCTTTACGAAAAAATTAAAGCTGAAATGGCAAATATTTAACATTATTAAGGTAACATTTTAAGGTTACAAAAAACATATTAAGGTGAAAGGTATTGTGCTTTTCGCCTTTTTTATTCTTAAACAAATTATATGTTTCAGGGTAAGATTTAGATAAAATTTGAAATCAATGAAATTTATAAAAGCAACAGAAAAAGATATTCATCTCATTCAGAACCTGGCAAGAAGATCATGGGAAAATGCCTATGCAGAAATACTTTCCATCGAACAGATAGAGTATATGCTGAAGACGATGTATTCTCACGAGGAAATCAGTAAACAATTACAAGATGCTGACTATCATTATTTTTTGATATTTGATGAAATTAAAAAAACATTTGAAGGTTTTTTAGGTTATGAGCATGGTTATGAACAGAATACTACAAAACTTCACAGGATTTATCTGATTCCTGAAAGTAAGGGAAAAGGTCTCGGGAGAATGTCAATTGATTTTTTAAAGCAAAAAGTATCTGAAACTCATGATAAAAGGATAATCTTAAATGTAAATAAAAACAATACTGCAAAAATGTTTTATGAATCCCAGGGTTTCGACGTGTATAATGAGGTAATTGTAGATATAGGTAATGGTTTTGTGATGGATGATTATGTAATGGAATTTTATATCACTTAATTTTGACTTAAAATTTTGTAATATTTTCATGTAATTCTATAAAATGAGATGTATTGTTTTTTTACATCTTTGTAAAAGAACCGAATCATTATAAACAATATTCATATGCTTGGTTTTAAACTGTTTTTTCAGTTTTTTATCGGTATATTTTTTTCATCCTTAGTGTTTAAATTCCTGTATTTTTTAATGCAGGAGTTTTTTATTTAGGGCTTTTTATTGTAAAATTTTATTATATCACTTGAATTTGAAATAAAAAGTTTATATTTACTTAAACATTAAATACATAAGTTAAGGATGAAAATGTATGTAAAATTTGATTTCAATACCCTCTGTAGGAAGGTATTGGAAGATAAACTGAGGGATCAGGGTCTGAAATACAGGCTTATCAATTCCGGTGAAGTAGAACTGTATGAGTCTCTCACGCAGGAGCAATGCAAAGCATTTAAGGAGAATCTTGAGGACTATGGGATCGAAATTATTGAAAGCCAGAAGACAGCACTGGTTCAGAAGATAAAAGATGCTATCATGGAACTTGTGGCTTCTGACGAAATAATTCCCGTGAAGGCTTCCATATATATTGCAGACAAATTGAATCACAGCTACGGCTATCTCTCAAATCTCTTTTCGGAAATTGCAAATACTTCGATTGAAAACTTTATCATTATCCAGAAAATTGAGTACACAAAAGATTTGATTATCAGTGGTAAACATAATCTGACGGAAATTGCTCAAAGACTGAATTATTCCAGTGTTGCACATTTAAGCACACAATTTAAAAATATGACGGGGCTTACGCCTTCCCAGTTTCAGAAAATTGTTACAATGAGAAGGAAAATTCAACGGTACGATCACCAATATTCCAGGGCGATATGATTAAAGAATATCTTAATGTGATTTTGACAGATGGTGACGAAGGAAATGTCATCCTGTTTAAAAACATATTGCAGAATCTCAGAATCCAGGTGAAAATAAAATCTTTCTATAGTATTAAAGATATGATGGATCATCTCAATGCCAAAGATGCCATTATTCCTGAGATCTTATTTCTGAATTTTAATATTTCTCAGAAGAATTGTATTTCGTATTTGTCTGAACTAAAGGCTAATAATAAATTCGATCACATGACTGCCATAATTTATTCCGATCACTTATCCTCTGAAGATGAAGAGGAGATTTTTGTAAACGGAGCGAATGTTCTAATGAAAAAACCTGACAATTATAAAGATTTGAAAAAAAATGTAACGGAAATAATGACTGTCGCCTGGCAATATCATACTTCAGGACTTAATAAGAATAATTTTATCATGAAAGTGTGAAAAAAAACTGTCCGATTATTTTGATATTGAATTTAAAGTTTTATATTTGTACTTCAAGCTTCACAAAATAGTGAAAATAATGAAACTGAAAAATAAATGGTTAATCTTTAATAATAAGAACAAAATTTGACAGAAAAGTTAATAATGACAGTTGTTTTTTGAACTAAACTAAATTATATAAATCACAATGTTAGTTAAACAAAATGAATTATATGAATTTCCAATTACAAGCGCAGAAGATCTTTAAACAAAACGGTACAATCATGAAAACTCGAATTGTTAAAGAATATGTATGATGTTATTCTTTAGCATGTCAAGTTAGTTTTTATAAATAAGCAGATTGGGAACATAATTCATTTTGTTTTTTACTTATTTTAAGCTGAACACACCAAATTACATCACATATATTTTACACCGAATCACAAAATATTAAGCTAAAAAAAGTAAAGTAATTTCTTCAAATAACAGTTTTATAAGGGGGACCGCGTAAAGATTAATTTCTTTTCGCGGTTTTTTTATGAAATTTTACTCCATTTATTCTTACCGTTATAATGTCTCAGATAATAACTTTTAATGATCTGATTATCCGGTCTTGATAATAAAGGATCTGCTTCCAGAATTTTTTCTACCGTATTTTTAGTGGCTTTAATGATCGCTGAATCGTTCACTAAATCCAATCTTTTAAAATCTACCACACCACTTTGCTGTGTTCCAAGAATATCTCCCGGACCGCGAAGCTGCATATCGACTTCAGAAATTTTAAATCCGTCATTGGTCTCAACCATCGTTTTGATCCTTGTTCTACTGTCTTTAGACAATTTGTCGGAAGTCATGAGAATGCAATAGCTTTGCTCTGCGCCACGCCCCACGCGGCCCCTAAGCTGATGAAGCTGTGAAAGACCAAATCTTTCCGAGCTTTCTATTACCATTACAGAAGCATTCGGAACGTTTACACCCACTTCAATTACCGTTGTTGCCACCATGATCTGCGCATTTCCGGAAGCAAAATAATTCATTGCTACATCTTTTTCATCAGGTTTCATTTTTCCGTGAAGCATCGCGACATTGTATTTTGAAAAATTATCCATCACATTTTCCAGACCGGCTATCAGGTTTTTGTAATCTAACGTTTCAGATTCTTCAATTAAAGGATAAACGAAATATACCTGCCTTCCTTTTTGGATTTCTTCACGGCAGAAATTATAAACATATGCTCTGTCTTTTTCCCTTCTGTGAGCGGTAATAATAGGCTTTCTTCCCACCGGCAATTCATCAATTACAGAAACATCGAGATCAGAATAAAAGCTCATTGCCAGCGTTCTCGGAATAGGCGTTGCCGTCATCACAAGAATATGTGGCGGAATTTTATTTTTTGCCCAGAGTTTTGCACGTTGTGCCACACCAAATCGGTGCTGTTCGTCAATTATTGCTAATCCTAAATTCTTAAACTTAACCTTATCTTCCAAAACAGCATGCGTTCCCACTAAAATGGAAAGTTCACCGTTTTCCAGTTCTTCATGAATGGTATTTCGTTCAGATTTCTTTGTTGACCCTGTTAAAAGTTTAATTTTAACTTCCGTTTTTTCTAAAAGTTCCTTAATGCCGTTGTAATGTTGCTGGGCAAGAATTTCCGTGGGAGCCATAATGCAGCTTTGGAAACCGTTGTCTTTGGCGATAAGCATAGTCAATAGCGCTACCATCGTTTTTCCCGAACCCACGTCACCCTGCAGAAGCCTGTTCATCTGGATCGGACGTTTCATATCCATCCGGATTTCTTTTAACACTCTTTTCTGAGCTCCCGTTAAAGCAAAAGGAAGATGATTTTCGTAAAAATCATTAAAATAATCTCCGACTACAGGAAAGGGATTTCCGATGGTATGGCTTTTATGGTGAATTTTTTTTAATCCGAATCCCAGCTGGAAAAAGAAAGATTCTTCAAATTTTAAACGATAGTTGGCCTTCTCAAAATGTTCCATATCTTTAGGGAAATGGATGTTGAGATAGGTATGCTGCCTGGATAAAAATTTAAAAGCGTTCATCAGGTAATCCGGAAAATTTTCATGAATAAGATGAGGAATTTCTTTGCAGATATTTTTTAAGACAACTTGAAAAAATCTTTGATTTAATCCTCTTTTGGTTAATTTTTCCGAACTTGGATAAATGGGTTTTAAACGGTTTTCAGTGTCTTTTTTCTCTTCAATTTCAATTTCCGGATGTGGCATTGAAAACTGATTGTTAAAGACATTGATTTTACCGAAAATAAAAACTTCTTTGTTCACAGGAAGTTGCTCCTTCAGCCATTTTGAATACTGAAACCAAACCAGATCCATCGATCCTGTATCATCATTAAATTTAGCGGAAAGGCGTTTTGTTTTTCCAGTCTGTATTTCCTGAATATTCGTAATTTTTCCTTTCAGCTGAACATCGGTCGTCACATCGTGTAGCTGCGAAACTTTATGAACTTTACTTTTGTCCAGATAGCGAATGGGAAAGAAATTAAGAAAATCTTCTACGGTGAAAATTCCCAGCACATTTCTAATGAGCTTGGCTTTTTCGGAACCTATTCCTTTGACGTATTCTATGGAAGTTTCTAAAGTCATTTTTAAAGAACCACGAATTTCGGGAAAAATTAGAAATTAAAAAAGACTTTCGGATTTGAAAGTCTTTGTATTGGTTTTAATCTTTTATTTTTGATTTAAATTTTTTCTGGTAATCTTCCCATTGTTCCCTCGAACGGATTTTTTTGAAAAGATCTTTTGAAATAAGCTCCAAATAGGGTTCTAATTCTTTTGCGGAAAGCTCTCCCTGCAAAATGGTGATCGGCCCGCCTTGCTCGTCGAGAAAAACTGTACTCGGAACCGCTGCCACATTCATATATTGGGTGAATTTGTGTAAAGAATTTTTTCCTTTTCGGTGTTCTGTATTCGCATTTGAGAATTTTCTGCCAAAAACTTCTATGGTTTTTTTCTCTTCCGCATTAAATTTTACAGGATAATAATTTTCATTTAGAATGTCTGCTATAATAAGGTTTCCATAGGTTTTTTTATCCATAATCTTGCACGGGCCACACCAGTCTGCATAAAAATCGATCAGGATTTTTTTAGGATTTTCTTTTTGGGCTTTCAGTGCTTCTTCCATAGTCATCCATTTTACCTGCGCAAAATTTAGAGTGATGGCGAAAAGACAAATTATGCTTATAACTTTCTTCATGATTTGACATTTATGTAAAAATAAGCATAATTACTTATTTTTTATCTCACCTCCTGCATTAATTTTTTTACAAATGGTGATATCAAAATTAATACAATACCCGCAATTACAGCATATAATCCCAATTGTTTATATCCATCAGTATAAGAGATGAGAGCATCATAGTTTGTGGAACCGTCTTTTGCTGTTGCAAGGCCTGCTCCAATAATTCCGGCGACATACTGACCATAAGCGGAAGCCAGAAACCACATTCCCATCATCATTCCCTGAAGATTTTTCGTTGAAAGTTTTGTCATAATCGACAATCCGATAGGAGAGAGGCAGAGTTCTCCTAAAGTAATAACCAACAATGCAATTGTGAAGAAATTTAATGAAGTAATCCCTTGAAGATTAGCGAAAAACCTTGTGGCAAATAAAACGTAATATCCTAATCCTAGGAAAATAAAGCCTAAACCAAATTTAATAATGGTATTGGGTTCAATTTTCCTTTTACTCATCCAGATCCAAAGCAGTCCGATGAGTGGAGCCAGAAAGATAATAAAGAATGCCCCTCCGGAATTATTAACACCATTTGGATCCAAACCTAGTAAATCTTTATTTAAATTCTTCGCTGCGAAAATACTTAATGAACCACCGCTTTGCTCGTATATTCCCCAAAACAAGATAGAGAATAGGATGAAAACCAAAGCTGCCCAAAGCTTTTTACGTTCAGAAGGTGTTACTTTTGTCATTTCGTAGAACAGGTAGATCAACGTCAATGGCCCGACAATCCACATGAAATAGTCTGTATATTCCGTTTTTGCGACCATTATCATGATGATCGGAACGAAAATCAATGATAAAACATATACTCCGTATTCCTGCCATTTCGGGATGGGAGCCGATTTTATTTCGCTGTCAGGATGACCCGGCTGCAAACCAATTGTTCCTAAGCTTCTTTGCGTAAATACGAAATTAATAAGACTGATTACCATAACTATAGCTGCGAAACCAAAAGCAAGATGCCATCTTAATTCTTCAGGAATATAGTTTGCGAAAAGTTCTCCTTTACCGATTGCAATGCACAAATATCCTCCAAGCAATGCCCCAAGATTAATTCCGGCATAAAATAATGAGAAACCTGCATCTGCCCTTGAATCATTAGGTTTGTAGAGTTGCCCGACCATGGATGAAATATTGGGTTTAAAGAAACCTGTTCCGACGACTGTAAATGCAATTCCTAAAAAGAAAAATTTGTGTGGGTCTGTTGCCAAAATCAAACTTCCGACAATCATCAGAATTCCGCCCCAAAAGAGAGATTTTCGAAATCCTAATATTTTATCGGCAAATAGACCTCCGATAAATGTAAAGGCATAAACGAATGCCTGTGTTGCGCCATACTGAAGGTTGGCTTCTTTTTCATGGAAATTGAGTTGGGAAATCATGAAAAAAACGAGCATTCCTCGCATTCCATAGAAACAGAAACGTTCCCACATTTCAGAGAAAAACAGGCTCCAGATTTGTTTTGGGTATTTTCCTTTGAAATTTTGTATTTCATCTAAAGTTAAACTCATAATAGTATATGATTAAGTTTTAATTAAGGGTTTTATTCCTGCTTATTTGTCGACACAATGCGTCAACATTTGGAACAACATACGAAAATAAAAAAAACCTCCGACTTGGCAGAGGTTTACATTATATTTTATTTGATGCGGATTAATTTACACCGTGCATCATTTTCTTTAAGATTGGCGAAATTAAAGCTAAAATTACAGCTGCAATACCACAAAGAACTACGAATACCATGAAGAATTCAAATAAATTATGGATTTCAAATCCTACGAAAGTAGGATTCTCCAAAGGTAATTGTGCTTTTTCAAAAGCGGCAACCTGATCTGCATTCAGCGTAACCTTTTTATCTAAAACATCCTGAAGGTTCACTCCAATTTCCTGAGCTTTGGTAAATTTGTCTCCTGTAGCCGGAATTAACGCTCCCAAAGAACCTGCCAATGCATATCCCGCAGCATTGGAAATGAAGAATACGCCGTACAATAAAGATGCAAATCTTTTTGGTGCTAATTTACCAACCAATGATAAACCGATTGGGGATAAACAAAGCTCACCACAAGTCTGGATGAAATATAAAAGCATTAACCATTTTATCGCTAATAATCCGGAATTTCCAAGATCTTTTACGTTGTGGGCGATGATGAAGTAACTTAAAGCAATCAGAGCAAGACCCATTGCCTGCTTCATCGGAGAAACCGGCTCTTTTCCTTTTGCACGTAATTTATCCCAACATAAACTGAAAGGAACGGCTAATAACACAACGAAAATACCGTTGAAAATCTGAACCATTGAAGGCGGCATATTCCATCCGAAGATATTTCTGTCGGTCTGGTTGTCTGCAATAAACGTTAATGAAGATCCTGCCTGCTCAAAAGCTGCCCAGAAGAAAATAATAAAGAATGATACGATATAGATTACCCAGATTCTGTGTTTTTCTACCTTGTTTTCAGCAGAACTCATGATTAAGAACGCTAGGGAAATACCGGCCGCATAGATGAAAGGATAAATAATTCCTTTAATCAACTGTCCCATTTCTACTGCCTTAAACCCGAATTCTCCTACCAGTAAATATCTGAAGATAAAGAACAGGATAACAAATAATCCTCCGGTAATTCCTAAAGCTGCCCCTGAGAATTTAGCAGTCTGGGTTTCACCCTCTTCAAAATCGGCACTGGTATTATGTTTTGGCAATCCACCGATAGGTCTCCCTTCAGGTGTTACCACGTATTTATTTTTAAGAATAAAGAAGGTTACGGTACCTACAACCATGGCAATAGAAGCTGCAAGGAATCCCCATTTAAAAGCGAAAATATCTCTTACTCCTGTTGAAGCATCTTTTACATCACCTAAGTATGGACAGATAAATTGCCCTAAAAATGCTCCGATATTAATTCCCATATAGAAAATTGTGAAGGCAGAGTCTAATTTAGATTTTTCCTGTTTAGGATAAAGACTTCCCACCATCGAGGAGATGTTTGGTTTGAAAAATCCGTTACCGAAAATAATAACAAATAGCGCCAGCCACATAATCATTTTAGCGCTATCCAGACTTCCGGAAAATGTTGACGCACTGATGAAAAGTAAAAACTGACCGATGGCCATTAAAGATCCGCCAATAAGAATGGCGTTTCTGTTACCGATATATTTATCGGCTATAAAACCTCCTAAAAGCGGAGTAAGATAACATAAAGCTAAAAACCCACCATAGATGATCGCTGCATCAGCTTCTTTTATTAATAAGGAATTTACCATGAAGAGCGTTAAAAGTGCTCTCATTCCATAAAAATTGAAACGCTCCCACATTTCGGTTCCGAAAAGAACCCACAATCCTTTTGGATGTCTGGAACCTTTATTTTCTACAAATTCATCCTGTTTCGGATTTAATGCTTCAATATTATCCATATGTACTTGTTAAATTTTTGTTAAGACTGACAAATATAGTTTTTTTTGAGTTTTCGGCAAGGTTTTAATTTTATATTTAAACAAAAAAGCCACAGAATCATTCTGCAGCTCGATTTTGTTTATTTTTAATGAGGAATCAGTGTCCTTTTTCTTTCATGATTTTATTTAATCTCTTTAGCATTGACAATCCTAATACAGTAGCAAATATCAATAAAGCGAAATTCACAAGGAAATAATTCATTTTATTGTCATAACTGTACCATGTACTGGCCAAGATTCCTGAAAGTTTGTTCCCTACCGAGTTGGCGAGGAAAAAACCACCCATCATTAATGCTGTAATCCGCGCAGGTGAGAGCTTGGAGACAAAAGATAATCCCATAGGTGAAAGGCATAATTCTCCAACCGTAATCACTCCATAACTTGCAACGAGCCACCATGGCGAAACTTTAATGGCTCCGTTGTCTCCGGCCCAAACGGCTAAAACCATTACCAAACAAGACAAACCTGAAATAAAAAGTCCTAAAACAATTTTTGTTGGTGTTAAAGGCTCTTTTCCTCTTCTCCTTAAAAAGGCCCAGAATCCGACAATTAAAGGCGTTAAGGCAATCACCCAAAATGGATTGATAGACTGAAACAATTCTGTGTTGTATAAATAGGTTTTTGCCTCAGGATTTTTTTCTAATATGGCTCTTTTTTCAGGAGAAATGTTTTTAAAATAAACATCCTTCCCCTGTACTTTAATGGCTTTTCCATCTTTGTCTTTTTGAGACTGATACTGGTCATCGTAAACAGGAACTTCTTTGTCTTCATAACTTTTTCCATCAACCATGTAAATGCTCTCCAAAGGTTTTTCCATGGAAGCAGGGACGCTTCTGTCGGTATAATAATTGGCCCATCTAGTTAAGGCTGTTCCGTTTTGCTTAAAAACCGCCCAGAAAAACATACTGATCAGAAATACAGAAAGTAAGGCTCCGATAGATGATTTTTCTTCCGGTTTTGCTTTAAAATAAAGAGAAGTATAGAAATAAATAACCGGTACACAGGCAAAAATAAAGGCATCCGTACTGTCACTTCCGAAAATATTATCAGGAATGATCCATCCGATAACTCCGGCTATAATAGCAGGAACAAATACTTTTAACAAGATTTCAGAAAGCTTGGTATCACCTTCCTGTACAGGTTTCATTTGAGCTGCGTGAATGTAATGCTTCCTTCCAATGGTAAAAATAATGAGTCCCACAAGCATTCCGACTCCGGCCGTAATGAAGGCTTCACCCCAGCCGAATTTGTTTCGCATAAAAGCAGCAATAATGTTGCAGATAAACGCCCCGATATTGATTCCCATATAAAAAATATTGTATCCGGAATCTTTATTCGCTTTGTAAGGTTCTTCAGAATACAAATTTCCCAATAAGGTGGAAATAGTAGGCTTAAAGAAACCGTTTCCGATGATAATTAATGCTAAAGAAGAATAAAACAACGTAAGATCTTTGAAAACGCCCATCCCGATATATCCCGCTGCCATTAAAACTCCTCCCAGATAAATAGATTTGATGTATCCTAAAACTCTGTCGGCAAGGAATCCGCCGATAAAAGGGGTTAAGTAAGTAAGAGCAATATACGTCCCGAAAATATCATCTGCAGTTTTATCGGGAAGCCCAAGTCCGCCTTTAATGCCTGTTGGTTCAATAACGTACAATACAAAAATTCCCAGAATAAGATAATACCCGAAACGCTCCCACATTTCCGTGAAAAAGAGGAAAAGCAGTCCTTGAGGATGTTTAGTCTTCATAGTTGATAAATTTCAAATTTCACAAATATAGAATTTTAAAAATAATAATGGAATTTTGTTAACTTTGAGCAAATAAAAGATGGAAAAACTTCTCACGGAATCAGTTGAACAATATTTGAATCTTTTTGACTCAAAAGATAATTTTATAACTGATAATGCTTTTAAAGCGATGCTTCATCATTATTTAGAAGTAAAAATAGTTGACTTTTATTTAAAAGTAAATCCAAGTTATATTTTTATTTTACAATATGATAATTTAGGTATTTCAGTTACAACTAAAAGCTACAATTATCTTAGAATAATGTTTCAACGATTTTTTAAATTTAATAATGAGGATGATCAGATTCAAATAAGACTCGAACTATATTTTGAAAATATTAAAGATGATTCTATGTATGATGAATATTTTGAACTTTCAATTACTGATAATGATGAGATTTTTGAAGATAATATCATTTGTTTAGAAAAAGATCACTTTTATAATAGAGCAAAAAAAATGAAACCAACCAGTTATAGTTTACTGGTTCATTATGATTTTTAAAAGTATTAACATAAAAATTATTTTTCTATGATATATTAGGCTGATTTTTCAGTAATCTTAGTTTGTAAATAAATTTTGTATTTATATAAAAAAATCACTCAAAATTCTGAGTGATTTTTACTTTTAGCATCCCGCTTCAAACTTCCCGCTTTATCAAAGATTCTCCAAAATAAAATCAGTCATTTTCTGATACAGTTGCGGTCTTGTCTGGCCACCGTAAATACCGTGGTTTTTATCGGGATAAGCCATGAAATCAAACTGCTTTCTATTCTGAATTAAAGCTTCTGAGAATTCCATGGAATTTTGGAAATGCACGTTATCATCAGCAGTTCCGTGGATTAATAAGAATTTTCCTTTCAATAAATTGGCATATTCAGTTGGTGAATTTTTATCGTATCCATCAGGATTTTCCTGCGGTGTTCTTAAAAATCTTTCCGTATATACCGAATCATAATATCTCCAGTTTGTAACCGGCGCTACCGCAATTCCCATTTTGAAAACGTCTGCGCCTTTCGTCATAGCCAAGCTGGTCATATAGCCTCCAAAGCTCCATCCGAACATTCCGATTCTTGATTTGTCGATATATGACTGATTTCCGAACCATTTTGCTGCTGCAATCTGATCCTCAATTTCATATTTTCCTAAATTCATATAGGTTACTTTCTTGAATTTAGAACCTTTATAACCAGTTCCGCGTCCGTCTACACAAGCAATGATATATCCTTTTTGAGCCAGCATTTCAAACCATAAAGCATTTCCGTTATCCCATGAATTGGCAACCTGCTGAGATCCCGGACCGGAATATTGATACATAAATAAAGGATATTTTTTATTTTTATCAAAATTTTTAGGCTTAATAATCCATGCGTTCATCTGGTCACCGGCTTCGTTAGGAATAGTGAAGAATTCTTTTTCCGTGAAATTATCCGCCTTCAGTTTCTGAAGCTGTGCATCATTGTTCTGAAGTTCTTTTACAATTTTTCCATTTCCGTCTTTTAATACAAAAGTGTATGGTTTAGAAGCTGTAGAAGAAGTTTCTATGAAATAATTATAATTTTTACTGAAGCTTGCGGAATTATTCCCTTCTGCGTTTGAGATAAGCTGAGATTTCCAGTTTTCGATATTTACTTTAGAAACCACTTTATTAATGCTACCTTTTTCTGTCGTCTGAACGTAAATTTCCTTTGTTTTCGGATTAAAACCATAATAATCGGTTACTTCCCAATTTCCTTTGGTAACCTGTTTTTTCAGTTTCCCGTCTTTATCATACCAATATAGATGGCGATTTCCGTCCCTTTCCGAACCCCAAAGGAAAGAATCATCCTCTAAAAATTCTAAAGTCGGACTGTCAGTATCAATCCATTTGTCATCAGTTTCGGTAAATAGTTTCTGAACATTTCCTGTTTTTGTATTCACCTTTAAAACATCAGAAGCATTTTGAATTCTTTCTGAAGTAATAAGAACAATCTCGTCAGCTTTTGCTGTTTGAATAACATTTGGAATATAATAATTTTTAAATGAACTTAAATTCAAAGAAATTGTTTTTGCATTGTCAAGACGATACAGTTGTGCCGAAACTTTAGAATTTTTTTCTCCGGCTTTTGGGTATTTATATCGCATTTCAGATGGATAAAGCGTTTTTCCGTAAATAGGAATATAGATTTCCGGAACTTCACTCTCGTCTGATTTTACAAAAACAATCGCATCAGAATTTTTTGTCCATTCATATTGTCTGGCATGCCCAAATTCTTCTTCATACACCCAGTCTGCAAGCCCGTTAATGATTGAGTTTTTCTTGCCGTCAGTGGTAATTTGCGTAATTTTTCCTGAATTTAAATCCTGGTAAAATAAATTATTCTCGGCAATAAAAGCAACTTTTGTCGCATCAGGTGAAAATCTAGGTTCCTGAACAAATTTCCCTTCATTTAACGCAATTGTTTTACCTGATTTTAAATCTTTAACATCAAATTTTCCCAGAAATGAATGTCTGTAAATAGGTTCACTTTCCTTTAACAGAAGAATTTTAGACTCGTCATCAGAAAACTCATAGCTTTCAAATTGTCCGTCGACAATATTGCCTTCTTTTTGAGAAGTTTTGTAAGAATATTTGGCGATTCCTCCCTGTTCAATGACTAAATAATTTTCTCCGTTTTTCATGGAAGTAATCCCGGCGATGCCTCTTCCACGATAATATCCTGAATATATTTTGTCTAAAGTGATTTCCTGTGCGGCAACGCTTTGAAATGCAGCCGCTATTGTAAGCGTTAATATAAATTTTTTCATTTCTAATTTTAAAGATTTCAAATATAACAATTTTATGAATGGGAAAAAAAGCATTAAAACCGTAACTTTTGGCAAAAGAATTGAATATTAATTAATATAAATCAAATCACATAATAATTATGGAAACAAATGCTTACGATCAGAAATTGAATAGATACGAACTGGAAGACAAAATTGTTTATACAGGTTTTTCCAGTTATGAAGATGCAGCTGACTACAGTCAGAAAAAAAACGGTGAACTTGTAGAAATATGTTTCAGAGACGGAAATGACAATCCTGAAATATGTAATGAAGAACACTTACTGGAAAAAAAACTGCATTATTTCGTAAATGCGGGTGATGAGTATAAATTTATTCATTCTTCAGATCCCGGATTTAAAGATTATGCAGACGAATTACAAAAAATAAAAGCAAAGTTGCAGCAATCACCACCAGATGAGCGATATATTGCAAGTTTTGAAATTGAAAATGCAGAAGATCCAATTGTTGTTATCAAAAATGGCCACTTTGAATCGGTGACATCAAGAGAGCGGTCAAAATATCTTAAGCAGGCGAAAGTGTATGAAATAGGCGTTTCGGTACCAATATCTTAAAATATAAATAGTATGAGCAAAGAAAAATATTCAGAAAAAGCCCAGAAAAAAGTAGGGAAAGTAATGCACGAATTCAAGGAAGGAAAATTAAAGTCTTCTTCTGGAGATAAAGTGACGAGCAAAAAACAGGCAGTAGCCATAGGTATTTCTGAAGCCAGAGAAGAAGGTTTAAAAGTACCTAAAGAAAAAAAGAAAAAAGACTAGTTCGTAATAAAAAGCGGCTCGAAAAATTTTTCGAGCCGCTTTTTATTTATCCATTATAGTTATAAAGAATCTGATAATATTCGTCTGCCATACGGTCGCTGTTGAAATGATCTTTTACGTCGTTCATCGAATTGTATTGAATTTTTCTCCATTTGTCCGGATTGTCATAATATGCAGGAAGAATTTCGTTTTCAAGAATTTCGTATAACTTATTCATATCGTAATTATCCTGCTCGTACACACTCATATTGAGGTAATCGGCTTTGGGAACCACAAACGAATTTTCTCCATGTTTTGCAAATTCAGGAATCCAGCCATCATCGGTAGAAAGATTGACGGAGCCGTTCATTGCAGCTGTCATTCCTGAAGTTCCTGAAGCTTCCCTGGGAACCCTTGGGTTATTCAGCCAAAGATCTGAACCTTGCTTTAAAGATTTGCTAAGTGAAAGTTCATATCCTGTAAGAACAGCCATGTTTTTATGATTTTTACTTTCTTCCACCAGTGAATTGAAAATAGAAATTGCCGAAAAATCCATTGGGTAAGGCTTTCCTGCCCATATAATCTGTACAGGATATTTCGGATGATTCAGCAGTTTGTAAAATCTTTCTTTATCCTGTAGAAGAAGGTCTGCCCGTTTGTAACCTGCAAATCTTCTTGCCCATACAATCGTGAAAATATTAGGGTTAAAAAGATTGCCAGTCTGGTCGGCAACAATATTAAACAACCTCTTTTTTAAGTGTTTTTTACGATAATCGAAAATCGTTTCGTCGTTCACATCTTTCGCATTGTAAAGTACTTTATCCGACCAATATTTGAATTCCTGCGCATTGGTGATGGAAGTGATTTCGCAGATGTCTTTATATTTGCTCCACATCGCTCTTGATACCACGCCGTGAAGCTGAGAAACTCCGTTAGCAATATGAGCCATTTTCAGAGCGCACAGCGAATGATTGAATCGGTCGTCGGGAAATCCTTCAATTTTTTTAACATCTTCCATACTGAATCCTGAAAAATAAGACATGTCGTAGCAAAGTCTGAGATTATGCTTTTCATTTCCTGCCTCCTCGGGAGTGTGTGTTGTGAAAACCAGTTTTTCTTTTACTCTGTTCAGGTTTCCATTATATCTTTTCAATAAATGAAAGGCAGCCGGAAGTCCATGGGCTTCATTGAGGTGATAAATATCTCTTTCGGCATTCATTTCATCCAGCAGTTTTGCACCGCCTTTTCCTAACAGGATATACTGAGCCAGCTTGGTAGACTCATTGGCATCATACAGCTTATGACAGATGGTTTTTGAAACGTGGTCATTTTCAGGAACATCTGTAGACAGAAAAAACATCGGAGCGGTGTGGAAAATTTCAGGATCAAGATACCACACTTTTACCCAGACTGGTGCGCTGTGGATTTCAATCTGGAATTTTATTCCCGTATCTTCAAGGAAACTGTACATTTTTTTGGTCCAGACAGGCTGTAAGGTCTGGTCATGATTTCTTGCCTGGTCATAATATCCGAATTTCCACAGAATACCAATTCCAATAAGATCCTGTTTGAGATTGTAAGCACTTCTCATGTGAGATCCTGCCAGAAATCCAAGTCCTCCGGAATATATTTTTAAAACCTGCTCTATGGCAAATTCCATTGAAAAATAAGCTACTTTTTTAGAATATTTGGGATTAATGCTGAAGGGCATTGTAAAGTTTCTAAAATCCATGCATCACAGTTTTATATTTGAAAAGCCAAAGGTATTAAATATGAAAGTAAACTATATGTTAATTATTGGATAAATTATTTTAAAAAAAAGATTAGCATTGATTTTTTATTTATCTTTAGGTGTAAATTTTTGATAATCAAAACTTCATGACATGAAACCGGAAGTTTTATGTGTTCTATAACCCATAAAAAGCAAGCACATGAAAAAGGCATTTTCTGATGAAGATTTAATTAAAAATCTAAGCTTATATTATCTTAATCGACATTTGAAAAAGAAGCCGATTGAGAAATATCACCGTAAAATAGACGAATCTCCGCTGCATGACAGGGAAAAATACAAAAAAAAAGCAGAGATCTTACTTCTTAATTCTTTTATGCATCATTTTCCTGAAGTTAAATTTGAAGATTTAACTTGCGAAAGCCCCGACTTTATCGCAAAATTTAACGACAAAAAAATAGGAATAGAATTGACCGAGGTGATTAATCATCTTGAAATGAAAAAGATAGAAAGCAGCTTAAACAAAATTTTCCGTCAGGCAGAAATATTATTGGAACAGGAAAACACTACGAAATATCGTGGTGTTTATTTTTTAGAGTTCCACTCAAATATCCGTCCCGATACACCCGAAAATCAGCAGGAAATTATTTTAAATATTTATAAAAGTATTAAACGCGGAAAGCCGTTCGGATGTGTAAAAAGCCTGAGAAAGTCTTTTCATCGAAGAAATGTTTTCATCACCCACGAATACAATATGAATCTGTTTGACGAACTCTGCTCTGAAAAAATTGTTGAACTCATTGAAAAAAAGAATGAAAAATTTCCTTACTACGATACTTCTGTAGACGAATGCTGGCTGGTAATTGTTTCTGATATGAATTCTATCGCTTCCCGTTATACTTTTATTCAGGATAAAGAACATCTGCATCAGGTTAAAAGTCCCTTTCATAAAATTTTTCATCTCGAAAATCTTTGCGGAAATCTCACAAGTATAAAATGATTCTTTAAATATTTCTTATATTTTTAGGTTTTTTGGTGAATTGTTTTAAATAAATATGAAGTAATTGATGTGAAATGTTTATATTTGACAAACGCAACATTATTTCGCTAAAATAATAACCAAATTGAAAAAGCATGAAGAAATATTTACTCTTTTTTCTATTTTTACTATCACGAAATCTTTTTTCTCAGGCCGATTGCTCTACTGCGCTTTCAGTATGCGGAAATTCAGACATTACATATTCCCCATCGGGAATAGGTGCTACTAATGAAAATCTGGGAGGCTGCCTTATAAGCGGCGAACACAATTCGATCTGGTACAAAATTACCATCGCAACCGGTGGAACTCTTACCTTTGATCTGGTTCCTAGTGATCCGGATGCAGATTACGACTGGGCAGTATATGGCCCCAATTCGACATGTGGAAGCCTTGGTGCACCCATACGCTGCAATGCAGCAACGGTTATAGGTGTGGGAGCTTCAACGGGTTTGAATATGACGAGTACAATTACCAGTGCAGCAGGTGGCTCTCTTACGCCTTACTGCAGATATCTTGATGTTTTACCGGGGCAAACGTATTATTTGTACATCGACAATTGGGTAGATGTTTTTAATCCCATCACCGCTCCTTTTTCCCTTACATGGGGCGGAACGGCAACGCTGGCTTCTCCGTTTACGAATCCGAATATTCAGACGCAGCCCTTTACTCCGCCGGGAGCTCCTGCAGCGAACCCGGCAGATCCAAGAGAAATTATTATTTGTCAAAATCCTGCTGTTTTCGATTTCAGTACTTTATCCACGGGGATTCTGAATGGAAATTCCAATTTCCAGATTACCTATCATACTTCTCAGAATGATGCGCTTTCAGGAGCAAGTCCTATACTGACACCACAGACAGTGAGTATGACCGCTACCTATTACTACAGTATTCATTATCAGGATCCCGCCGATCCCAATAACCCGATCAATTCATGCAGACAGGTAGGCTCTTTTAAGTTTAAACAAGGAAATATTACCGGAACTAATGTCACCTTGTATAGCTGTAATAACAATAATGCGGGTACCGCAACATTTAATCTTACAGCCGCTGCTGTATTTGCAGATCCTACCGCTGTAAAACAATATTACCATACATTGAGTGATCTTAATGCAGGGATTAGTCAAATCAACAATCCCGCAGCATTTGTTTCAGCTGAAGGAATTGTATATGTAAAAATTACTTCTCAGTATGGCTGTGTGGGTACTGCACAGATTACTTTAAAATTCTACCCTCAGGTTGTAGTTACAGAAGCGACTTTAAGATCATGTTTCATTACGACGAATGTATCCACGGCATCGTTTAATCTTACTACAGCTGCGGTTACGGCTCAAACGGGCACAAAGAGTTATTACCCATCTCTTGCGGATGCACAAAATAATACCAATCCGATTTCGACTCCTGCAAATTACATATCCCCCAACGGAGTGGTTTTTATTAAAGTAACTGATGCAAATGGATGTTATGCCATTGCAAAAGTCAATCTGATTGTTCTTCCGCCTGTGTATTCAGACGTTCTTAAGGATAAAATTATTTGTATGGAAGATAAAACCACACTGGATGCAGGGCCAGGTTTTATATCCTATGAATGGAGCAGTGGAGCAACTACACAAGTTATATCCAACGTAGGAGTGGGAAGTTATTGGGTGAAACTGAAAACGGGAGATTGTGTCGCTTTACAGAAGGTAAATGTCTACGCCTCCGAACAACCTGTAATTTCTTCTGTTGATATTTCCAATAATACAGTAACGATAAATGCTGACGGAGGAACTGCGCCTTACCAATATTCTACAGATGGGATCAACTGGCAGGAGTCTAATGTTTTCGCCAATATGCCGAGAGGTGATAATCATGTTTATCTTAAAGATGCTTACGATTGTGAACCGATCACCATTACAATTGTTGTCCCGAATCTGATGAATGTGATTACTCCTAACGGAGACGGTGTAAATGATGTGATTGATTATTCTGCACTGGGAAATAAACAAAATCTGGTATTTAATATTTTTGACAGATACGGCAATAAAGTATTTCAGGCAGATAAACTCAGAGGTTATAAATGGGATGGAACCATAGATGGTAAAAAAGTTCCTACCGGCACCTACTGGTATTCTGTAACATGGAATGAAAACGATAAAAAGAATACCCCGATCAAATATTCCGGCTGGGTAATGGTGAAAAACAGAGATTAGAAAATAAAAACTGCCGCGAAAGTGGCAGTTTTTTATATAAATCAATGATTTAAAATGAAATGAGAAATTTTAAAATACAGTCTAAAGGTTTGGTTTCCGAAGAGTTTTTAAAAATAAATATTTCGGATTTTCATTGTGCGTGTAAATATATTTCAGAGTTGCCTTACAAAAGAAATTCTGATAAGAACGACATAAAAATTATTTTTAAAGATTTCGGCGGAACCTGCAGCACAAAGCATGCTACGTTAAGAAAGCTGGCGCTTGAAAACGATCAACCAAATATAAAATTGATTTTGGGGATTTTTAAAATGGACGCTGAATACACAGTGAAAATTAAAAACACATTGGATAAATTTTCTTTACATTATATTCCGGAAGCTCATAATTATCTAAAAATTGAAGATGAGTATTATGATTTTACAAGAAGTAACTCTGATTATGTACAGTTTAAAAATAAATTATTGATTGAAAAAGAAATTGATTACGATGAGATTACTTCAGGTAAAATTTTGTTTCATAAGAATTTTCTTGAAAAATGGATTTTTGATGAAAAAATTCCTTTTACTCCCCAAGAGATTTGGAATATAAGAGAACAGTGCATTGAAGATTTACAGGAAGATGATCCCGAAGAGATTCGTAATTTTTCGCCGGTCTGTTTTCAGGGAAGTGCTGAAATGAATGAAGAATTCAAACAATAGACCGAATCGATTTAGAGTTTGTATTAAATTGATTATCTTTGCAGCCACAAAATTCAGCATCAATAAATGTCTCAATTTCACAGAACTGCCGCATTTCATACCTTAGGCTGCAAATTAAATTTTGCGGAAACATCCACCATTGCCCGTCAATTAACCGATGCAGGATATGAAAAGGTAAGCTTTGATGAAAAAGCGAATATCTATGTAATTAATACTTGTTCAGTCACAGAAAATGCCGACCGCGAGTGTAAACTTCATGTAAAACGCGCAATGAAAGCAAATCCGGAAGGTCTTGTCGTAATTGTTGGATGTTATGCGCAGCTGAAACCCGAAGAAATATCGCAAATCGAAGGGGTTGACTTGGTTTTGGGGGCTAAAGAAAAATTCAATATTCTGAGCTATCTCGATGATCTGGAAAAATCTGAAAATGAAGGAATTGTTCATTCATGCGAAATTGAAGAAACCGACTTTTTCATTGGAAGTTATTCTATAGGAGACAGAACAAGAGCTTTCTTGAAAGTGCAGGATGGTTGTGACTATAAATGTACTTACTGTACAATTCCCTTAGCAAGAGGAATTTCCCGTTCCGACACTATTGAAAATGTTCTTAAAAATGCCAGAGAAATTTCTCAGAAAGATATTAAAGAAATTGTTCTTACCGGAGTCAATATCGGAGATTATGGCAAGGGTGAATTCGGTAATAAAAAACACGAACATACGTTTTTAGATCTGATCTCAGAACTTGATCAGGTGGAAGGAATTGAAAGAATCCGCATCTCTTCTATAGAACCGAATCTTTTGAAAGACGAAAGTATAGAGCTTGTTTCTAAAAGCAAAAGCTTTGTTCCGCATTTTCATATCCCGTTACAATCCGGAAGTGATGAGCTTCTGAAAAAAATGAAACGTCGTTATTTAACGAAATTATACAACGACAGAGTTAATAAAATTCGTGAAGTAATGCCTGATGCAGCAATTGGTGTTGATGTAATTGTGGGGTTTCCCGGTGAGACAGAAGAGCTGTTTATGGAAACTTACAATTTCCTTAATGAACTTCCGATCACATATCTTCACGTTTTTACGTATTCGGAAAGAGAAAATACGGAGGCTGCCGAAATGAAAGGCATCGTTCCCATTTCTGAAAGAAAAAAGCGTAATAAAATGCTTAGAATTCTTTCTGAAAAGAAAAAGATGGCATTTTATCAGACTCAGCTCGGAAAAACGCTTCCTGTACTTTGGGAGCATGAAAACAAAGACGGTAAAATGTTTGGCTTCACAGAAAATTATGTGAGAGTACAGAAAGATTTTGATGCCGCATCTGTTAACCAGATTGAATTCCTGAACTTAGAAAAAATACTGTCAGATGGCACGGTTTCTGTGCAGTCATCTTACGAAAGTTTTTTAGCTAAGATATAAGTAGATTCTCAATCCTCATTGGATTTTAAACTAATTTGACTTTGTTTTATTCCAATCCTTATTTCATATCTACATTATTAAGTAGTAAATTTAGTATAATAAATTATATCATCTGATTTTTAGGTTTTCTAAGCAATAATCTAATTGAGATTTAGTAAATCTAATTATCTGTTTGGCTAGATAGAATACTTCTGTCGAATAAAGGGTCGGTTGTCCATTAAGAATTTCAAAATTTTCTTTTGATGCTAGAGCTGCTTTTTGAATCTCTAAAGGCATACTTCTATTATCAAACCCTCCTATGATTTTTGAATTCACGTACTCTTTAAAACTCGAATAGCCAGATACTTCATCAGATCTCGGTCTTTCTGAATGAAAATGATAAAATAGCCAGAGTTCAAAACACGGATTACTTTGAACTACAAACCATCCTTTATAATCTTTATTTCGTTCTGCCAGATATGCTTTTAAAATATTGATTTTATCCCCTTCATTCCATCTATCAGTGTCAATCACAAACCAGATTTCATCTTGCAGTTCTTCTGAAAGGGTAAGTTTTGAATTAACTGCTTCGCTTCCAAAAAAAAGTAATTCAGAATTTTCTTTTAATTTTACTGGATCAGATTTACCATTATCGTTTGGTATGGGTATAATATCAATGTTTGATGCAAAACCTTGAAAATATCTGAAATAATTAACCTCTTTATCTCCTTCGCAAAATAGATAAAGTTTCTTAGCATTTTTAAAAGGTTCGATCTTGTGATATATTTTATTTCGATTTAAATATTTCATACTACCAATTTAAATCTTTTAGATTTCCTAAAAAGGGAATTCCACCAAATCTGCCCTTTAAATATCCATTTTCAATATCAATAGTATTATGAATTTTAAAGTCACTTAAAGAATATAGCTTACTTGAACCTTCAAAATCCTTTTGTGCAAACCAAATTTCATCAGGTCGAAGAATATTTTGATCAAGCAAATTAGATTCGTGTGTTGAAAAAATAAGCTGTCCCTTAACTTGTTCATCTAGAGTTAACTTGGTTACAATTTCTTTAATCGTTATTGGGTGGATACTTCGTTCTATTTCGTCTATAACATAAACTTTATCACTATTAATTATCTCTTGAAAGGCAGGAATATAATCAATCAATCTTTTAGTTCCATCTGATTCTTCACCTAAATTAAATTCAATATTATTGCCAAAAGAATCTTTATGTTTGGTAATTAATCGTTTAGCTATTATCTCATCGTTTTCATATACGAGTGCAACCTGTTCTCCAGTTTCTTTATTAGTAGCCACAGAAAGCGTATCAGGCTCGCTTTTTAAATCATCAAGTAATTTTTTTCTTAATTTCCTTCCTTCTTTACCAAAAAGGTCTTCAATTTTCTTTTTTTCAATCTCAATTTCGGAAATGCCTGTATTTAAACTTGGAATAAATTTATTAGCAAAATTGAGTATAGATTCATCTTCATCTAAAATATGTGCTATTCCACCGGGCTTTGCATCTGGCTTTATTATAATTAATGTTTTTTCAAACCAACCAAAAGCAGTATTTACTAATTTAAATTCTTCAGGATATTTTTTACTTAAAAATGTAATTAAAAGTTCATTTGGCTGAATTAGCTTTTCTGCTAGTACTTCTTCAAATAATTTTTCTTTTTCCGATCTGTAATAGTCCTCATAAAATTCAATATTTTGGCTATTATCATAATTTCTTTCAAAAATTAATTTATCCTTATCTTTATAACTTTGAGCCAAATATTCGTTCAAAATTTTATTATTTTCAAAAGTAATTGAATAAAAGAAAGTGTTATTTTCAGCTATAAACTCAATTCCAAAAGAAATTGGAAGATTTGCATTTTCTCGATTCAATTTGAACTTAAGATCATCAATTTCTATCGGAAGTTCTCCATTTTCAATTATTAATTCTAAAAATGATAATGATTTAATTAAATTGGACTTCCCAGACCCATTTGCTCCATAAATTGCACTGTATCTCAAAAATTCAAAATCATTTTTAGTTACTTTATGATGTTTTAACCTTTGCGTTTTATTAGGAAACAAATTAAATTCTGTTTCATCTTTAAAAGAAAATATATTTTTAACAATAAATCTTATTAGCATATTTTTATTTGTATCGTGAAAACATCACGCAATTTAATAAATTTATTTTAAATATAGAATTGTAGAGTTTTAATTTGTATGATATTCCGTGAGTTTTTCACTTGATTTGTGATGAGTATTATAAAAACCAAATGCCTAAACCTTCAAATTACTATATTAAAATCTTTTATAATTTTTATCTTTGGTAAAAAGATTATTAATGAGGAACAAATTTTTATCCTGGGGAATTATATTAGTAGTTGTTACGTGGGTAGTAGCGTTACTAATCAGAGCACATTACTGGATACCCATTCTCCTGACGGCAATTTATGCACTAGGGGTTTATAACACTTATCAAACCAAACATGCTATTCTGAGAAATTTTCCTGTATTAGGCTATTTCAGATATTTTTTTGAAAATATTTCACCTGAAATGCAGCAGTATTTTATTGAAAGAGAGACGGATGGGAAACCTTTTCCAAGGAATCAGCGTTCTGCAGTGTATAGAAGAGCCAAAAATTTGAGCGATACCGTGGCTTTCGGAACACAGCTGGAAGTCAATCACCGCAAATATGAAGGAATAAAGCATTCCATTTATGCAAAATCTCCTTCAGAAGAACTACCTAGAGTGTGGGTTGGGGGTGAGCAGTGTAGTCAGCCTTACCATGCTTCTTTATTTAATATTTCAGCGATGAGTTTCGGATCATTGAGTGACAGAGCACAAATGTCACTGAACAGAGGTGCAAAAAAAGGGAATTTTTATCACAATACGGGTGAAGGAGGGATTTCTCCTTATCACCTCGAAGGAGGAGATCTTTGCTGGCAAATCGGAACAGGATATTTTGGCTGTAGAGATGATGAAGGAAAATTTAATCCTGAACTTTTCAAAAAATATTCTAATCTTCCGAATGTGAAGATGATTGAAATTAAACTCTCACAAGGAGCCAAACCTGGTCATGGAGGAGTTTTGCCGGGAGTGAAAAATACACCTGAAATTGCTAAAATTCGTCACGTTACACCGGGAATGACAATAATTTCTCCGCCATCGCATTCTGCATTTTCCAATGCGTCAGGATTATTGAAATTTGTAGAGCGTCTGAGAGATTTGTCTGGTGGAAAGCCTGTAGGGTTCAAACTATGTATTGGTGATACGAAAGAATTTGAAGACATATGTGTTCAGATGAATGTGATGAAGATTTATCCGGATTTCATAACAATTGATGGTGCAGAAGGCGGAACCGGCGCAGCACCTCCGGAATTTTCAGATGGAGTAGGAATGCCATTAGAGCCAGCATTGATTTTCGTCAATAAAACCCTGAAAAATTACAACTTACGGAATAAGCTTCGTGTGATTGCAAGCGGAAAAGTTTTAACGAGTTTAGATATTCTAAGGGCTGTTGCTATGGGCGCAGATATGTGTAATAATGCAAGGGGCTTTATGTTCTCACTAGGCTGTATTCAGGCATTGAGATGTAATTCAAATAATTGCCCGACCGGCGTGGCTACTCAGGATAAAATGCTTATCAAAGGGCTGGATGTTACCGATAAGGCCGAAAGGGTATATCACTTTCATAAAAATACGCTTCATACGTGTAATGAACTTATTGCCGCTGCCGGAAGAAGTTCTTATGAGGAAGTGGATGCCAGTATGTTCATGAGAGGTGATGAATTCGATCATCTGTCAGATCTTTATTTCCCGGATATTTTAGGAAATGTAAAAAGTAAATCTGGTTTTTAAACATAAAAAAACGCTTCAAGAAAATGAAGCGTTTTTTTATTATTTATCATCTTCAGGCCTTATGTTAGCCTTATAGATTTCAAAATTAAATACAAAGCAATTATTTTGAAGAGAGTAACCTGTATAATTGTAGTGTGTATTTCTCGCAAAAGCAGCTCTCGATGGTACAATAATAATACCCTGTAAATTGTAAGCGTCACCATCTGCTTTGTCGGCATAGCCTTTAAAATATTTTAATCCTTCCTGAAGTCCTTCGATTTCATAATATCCTCTTTGCTTTGCTGCTTCAGAATTATTAGTATTAGTTAGTACAGAATTTTTAACATAGTAAAACATCGGATCTGTTACAGGTGATCCTGATCCGTTAATGGTATTTAAAAGAGTTCCTGCACTTCCAAAAGAAACGTTTCCGTCGCTCTCTGCAGCCAGATAGTAATTGGCTCTCATCATGGTTCTGATCTGCGTTGCGTTATTAGCTGTCGGATCTGTTTGTAATGTAACCTCTATTGAAGGTGGAGTAGTGTCGGCAGGCTGCGCTCCGCTTCTAACAATGTAAATAACTCCTGAAGAAAGTTTTACAGGATTAAGCTCTGATAGCTTTTTTTCATTATCATCAATGGTGTCGGTGGAACTGAAAGCTTTTATATTTCCTTGTGAATCGAGATAATTCTCATCCATAAACTTTTGAATAGCCTGATCGTCATATGAATTTCTTACTGCTATATCATCAGGTTCTACAAAAGTTTCAACCTCATCATCCTTTTTACAAGCAGAAAAACACAGGGATCCCGCAAGGATATATAAAAATATTTTTTTCATTTCAAAAACTTTAATTACTTTACAAAGAATATAACGGCAAAAGTATAAAAAATTATGAGAATAGATAAATTTTTATGGAGCATTCGTTTTTATAAGACCAGAACCATTGCTGCTGAGGAAATTAAAAAAAACAGAGTTTCTATTGGTGATTCGGTTGTAAAGTCTTCTAAGGAGGTTAAGGAGGGAGATGTGATTAAGATCCGTAAAAATCAGATTGACTATAAAATTAAGGTAATTCAGATCCCGAAAAGCAGGATAGGAGCGAAACTGGTTCCGCTACACATAAAAGATGTGACGGATAAAGAACAGTACGAACTACTGAAAATGCGTAAAATGTCTCAGGATTATTACAGAATTAAAGGAGAGGGAAGGCCTACGAAAAAAGATAGAAGAGAAATGGATGATTATGTAGAGAATGATATTTCTTCTGATTTTACCGACTGGGACGATTTTTTTGGTGAAGCGAATGATGATTCTGAAGAAAGTTAAAAGAAAAAAAAGCTCTAGAGATAGAGCTTTTCTATTATTTCAACGACAATTGCATCAGGTTCCCGGTTATCTGTATTTACAGTGAATTGTGCTTTACTGTAGAAAATATTTCTCTCAAATAAATGTTTTGCAATAAACTCCGGCAGATCTTCATCGGGAATGTTGGCTATCAAAGGCCGTTTTTCTTTCTGTTTAACCAGTCTTTCCGATAAAGTCGCTATAGAAGCTCTTAAAAAAACACTTTTTGAATTGGCATTGATAATTTCCATATTATTGTAGTAAGCGGGTGTTCCTCCTCCAAGACTCAGAATCACATTTTCTTCGGTAGCGAGAATCTCTTCCAACGCCTCTCTTTCAAGCTTTCTAAATGAGATTTCTCCCTTTTTTGCGAATATTTCAGAAATGCTTAATTTATTTCTTTTGGAAATCTCTTTATCGAGGTCAATAAGTTTAAAATTGAGTTTTTCGCTTAATATTTTGGAAATGTGAGATTTGCCACTTCCCATGTATCCGACCAGTGAAATTATCATGAATTTTTTTTTAACAAATTTGCAAAAAAGTTTTGAGAAATAAAAAAAAGCTATATCTTTGCACCACTTAAAACAAGGGACATTACTCAAATGAAAACTTGATAATAAAGTGGCCGACTCGGTAGCTCAGCTGGTAGAGCAATACACTTTTAATGTATGGGTCCTGGGTTCGAATCCCAGCCGGGTCACTAGCGAAAAAATTACTAAAACTTTGTAATTTTATGCCTGTGTGGTGAAATTGGTAGACACGCCATCTTGAGGGGGTGGTTTCCTAAGGATGTGCTGGTTCGAGTCCAGTCGCAGGCACTGCAGAAAATTTAAATAATTAATACTGAAAAATAAAATTTTTGTTTTATATTTATTAGTATAAATTGTGGCCGACTCGGTAGCTCAGCTGGTAGAGCAATACACTTTTAATGTATGGGTCCTGGGTTCGAATCCCAGCCGGGTCACAAGTTTACTGAAAAGTAAATTTTTTTCATATTAATATTTTGTGATTTGGTGTTTCAAAGGCTTCCTCAAGAAGCCTTTGATTTTTTTTATATAGTTTCTTTTATTTCAAAACCATATTTTAAGTCGAATAAAAAAGCGTCACCAAAAAGCAACGCCTGTATCTTTTATTGTAAATGTCTAAAGTCTTAGTCTAAACCTCAGCCTCAGTCTGTTCTTTTTAATCCAAATGCATATTATCAATCAATCGTATTCCATCTACGACAACAACGATGAATGCTCTGAACTTTCGGTCTTTGTAGAAAAAATCTGTTTCTTTTAAAGTTTCTTCGTCGGCAATCAGAAAATATTCAAGCTGCATACCTCTTTGATGGTCGAAGATATCCTGTACTCTTTGCTTGATTTCGGAAACGGTTAGAACCCGGAACCATTCATTAACTTTATTTAAAGTTTTATAAATAATTTTAGAGGCTTCTCTCCGGTCTTCGTGAAGTCTTTGGTTTCTGGAACTTAAAGCCAGTCCGTTTTCAGCTCTATAGATAGGAACTCCTTTTATTACCACCGGGATTTTATTTTTTTCAACCATTTTTTTGATAATGGCCAATTGCTGGAAATCTTTTTCACCAAAATAAGCATTGTTTGGTTTTACTTGTCTAAAAAGTTCTTCCACAACGGTTCCTACACCATCAAAATGTCCCGGCCGGGATTTTCCTTCCATTTCATCTTCCAGTCCGTCGAAATCATAATGCTTGCTCTCTGTTTTTTCAGGATAAATATCAGATATTTCAGGAATATAAACCGCATCTACGAGTCCTGATTTTTTAAGAATTAAAATGTCTCTGTTAATATCTCTCGGGTATTTTTCAAGATCTTCGGGATTGTTGAATTGAGTAGGGTTAACAAAAATTGATGAAATCACCAGATCGTTCTCTTCTCTGGCTGTTTTATAGAGGGATAAATGACCGTCATGAAGTGCTCCCATGGTAGGGGCGAATCCTATTTTCTTCCCCATTTCTCTCTGTCTTTCAATGAAATCCTGAAGAATTTTCTTGCTTTTTAAAACTTCCATAGTTTATTTTAATAGTAATTCAAAAATACTAAAAATATCATATAGTAATGATATGCTTCGGATGTGTTTTGATAATTTCACGGTACGAATTATCGTAAAAAAATGTTAATTAAACTAATGTTGAATGTTTTTTCGTAATTTTGCGCCTTAAAGCATTTTTACAAAAATTAGATAGAAGTTTATGCCGAATCAAAAAATACTGTACATTACTACAGAGATGTATCCATATCAGGAAGATACGAATATGGCTGCAGTGGTAAATAAAATGGCACTTAAGATGCACAATGAAGGCAATGATGTAAGAGTTTTTATGCCAAGATTTGGACAAATAAGTGAAAGAAAATTTCAGCTTCATGAGGTGATCCGCCTGTCGGGAATGAATATTATCATTAATGATCTTGATCAGCCTCTTATTATTAAAGTAGCATCTCTTCCGGGGGAAAGACTTCAGGTTTACTTTATCGATAATGAAGAATATTTCAAAAGAAAACCGTATTATTTTGATGATGAAGGAAATCCTTTTGAGGATAATGACGAAAGAGCGATTTTCTTTGCCAGAGGGGTTATCGAAACTATTAAAAAACTAAATTGGGTTCCGGATGTGATTCACCTGAACGGATGGATGTCTTCTTTTGTCCCTATTTATCTGAAAACATACTACGAGTCCGACAGCTACTTCAAAGATGCTAAGATTGTTCTTTCATTATATAATGAAAAGGATGCACCTTTAGCTTCAAATATTGATTCAAAACTGAAGTTTGATAATATTTCGGGATTAAAAGCGTTAGATAACCCAAGTGTAAAAACTTTTGTTATCGAGAGTATGGACTATGTTGATGTAGTTGTGAAAGGGGATGAGTTCCTTGATGAAGACCTCGACAAGGCTTTTAATGAAACAGCAACTTCAAAGTCAGAATATCTCGACGTAGACTCTATTAATCAACTTTATTAAAAAAACACATTTTTAATGATTCATACTATTAAAAAGGCAATCACTATATTTTCTTTGGTGGTTTTTGGAAGTGTAATACTTTATAATTGCGAGCCGGATGTTGATGCTCTTGGTGAACAGCTATTTCTGAACGGAGCTGCACAAGGAAAAGAAGAAGCTTTTGATGTTATTGCCTACAATATCAATAATCACGATACGATCCGAACTGATGCGGCTAAGCTTGCATATGGCGTGCTGGGAGCTTTCGATGAAAGCAAGTTTGGAATGCAGAAAGCATCATATTTAACACAGGTAAAACTTTCAACATACGATCCTGATTTCGGAACTAATGCAACGGTGGATTCAGTAGTTTTAGTAATAAAGCCGAGATATGCCACCGATTCTGTCACAACGAATACGGTAGACGACAACTATACTTATACTACAGCGGCTGATGGTGCTGTAAATGCTAAGAAAGTTGTGAATACATATCCTGCATTGAAATTTGGTAAGGCGAAAAGAAATTTAACTATTAACGTAAATGAAGTAACTACCTTTTTAAAGTCTGCTTCTGATACCGTGAAATCTAATGCTTCATATAGCTTTAATTCGCAAGTTATTGGTTCAAAGGTTTTTAATGGTTCTGTGAGTTCTGTAGCTGTTACGAAAGATGATGACGGCAGTGCCTTATTTACCGCTTCAACTCCCGGAATCAGAATTTCCTTGGATAAACAGTTTTTCCAAGATAAGATTATTGCAAAAAAAGATAAGCCTGAACTTTCAGATGCTTCCAACTTTATCAGATATTTTAATGGGTTGAGAATTTCTGTTGCTGAAGATGATGGATATCTTTTCCAGTTCTCTCCGAACGATATGGAAATGATCATGTATTATAAATATGATAAAACAGAGAACGGTACTACAACAAGGCCACAGACTTCTTACTCATTTGTATTAGGGGCAGGAAATACACACATTGGTCATTATCAATATGACAGAGTGGGCTCTGCGTTAGAAAATTTTGCAGGCCTTGGAAATACAGTAACAGGTGATGCAAAACTTTATACCCAGGCAATGGGTGGTCCTTCGATAGGAGTTAAAATCCCGGAGTCTAGTATTAATGATATTAAAAGTCATATCACAGATAAAAAGGGAGGGATCATCAGTGCCAAAATAAGAATTTACACAGATCCTTCATGGGATAATAAAAATTATGCTAAACCAACAGAGTTTACCTTGTTACGTAAATACATAGATCCAAGCTCAGATCACCCAACAAAAGTAAAAGCAGGCTTCACCAATGATTTGCTAAAACTGGCGGGAATTCCGGGATATACAATTTACAAATCTTACAATCTGGATCAGGAACAGGCATACTACGACTTTGTCGTTACCCAATCGATAAAAGAAATGGTGGAAGAAGGTAGTAAAGACTCAACAGACAAAACTCAATTCAAATATTTTAAAATAGATTTAGGTTCTTTCCTTCAGAATTCTGACGGAACAGGCTTGGCGGGATACAAATTTACATCCACGCCTTTTAATACAAGCAGAGCAGTATTTATAGGGACTGAAGCTGGAAATTCTAAACGTGTACAACTTTTAGTTACTTACGGTACAAAATAAAAAACACACTTAAACACTAGATATAATAATATGTGCGGAATCGTTGGATATACAGGTTTTCAAGACGCTTACGAAATAGTAATTAACGGTCTTAGAAGATTAGAATACAGAGGGTACGATAGTGCCGGAATCGTTCTGGAGGATGGAAATAATAAACTTGAAGTTGAAAAAACCAAAGGTAAAGTAGACGATCTTGTGAGCATCTCCGGTCAGTTGAAAGGGAAAGCCAAAATAGGAATGGGGCATACCCGTTGGGCAACTCACGGTGTTCCCAGTGACAGAAATTCCCATCCACATTTATCCAATAATGGTAAAATTGCCATTATTCATAACGGTATTATTGAAAATTATGATACCATTAAAACCATGCTTACTGAAAAAGGATTCAGCTTCAAATCTGAAACGGATACTGAAGTTCTGGTAAATCTTATTCAGTATTTTATGGATCTTAATGCTGAAACCGATTTTCCTACAGCTGTAAGATATGCTTTGAATGAAGTGTATGGTGCTTATGCTATTACAGTAATGCATGAGGATTATCCTGGAGTATTGGTCGTAGGTAGATTAGGTTCTCCTTTGGCAATCGGAATCGGTGATAAAGAGTATTTTATCGCTTCAGATGCTTCTCCCTTTGTAGAATTTACAAAAGAAGCCATTTATCTTGAAGAAGGTCATATGGCAACGATCTCATTGGATCATGGAGTAGATATAAGAACGATTAACGAAAATTCCAAAATTGAACCTGAAATTCAGGAACTTAAATTGAGTTTGGAACAGATCGAAAAAAGCGGTTATGAGCATTTCATGCTGAAAGAAATTTTCGAACAGCCAAAATCTATTCATGATACCATGAGAGGAAGATTATTGGTAGAAGAAGGCGTGATTAAAATGGCCGGAATCTGGGATTATATCGAAAAATTTAAAAATGCCAACAGAATCATCATCATTGCATGCGGAACATCTTGGCATGCGGGGCTTATCGGTGAATATCTTATAGAAGAATATGCAAGAATTCCTGTTGAAGTAGAATATGCTTCAGAATTCCGATACAGAAATCCAATTATCACCGATAAAGATGTTGTAATTGCAATTTCTCAGTCGGGAGAAACAGCAGACACTATGGCTGCTTTAAAACTTGCAAAAGAAAAAGGAGCATTTATCTACGGTATCTGTAATGTTGTTGATTCTTCTATCGCAAGAATCACAGATGCCGGATCATATACCCATGCAGGTCCCGAAATTGGGGTAGCTTCCACTAAAGCTTTTACCGCGCAGCTTACCATTCTTACTTTAATTGCATTTAAATTAGGTAAGCATAACGGAAATTTAGGAAATGCCGAGTTCATGAGCTTGATCGCTGAATTAGATGCTATTCCTAAAAAAATTGAAGAGGTATTGGATTCTACGCATGAACTGGTACAGAACATTGCTAAAGATTTTGTAAATGCGACAAACTTTTTGTATTTGGGAAGAGGATATAATTATCCGGCGGCGCTTGAAGGAGCTCTAAAACTCAAAGAAATTTCCTATATTCACGCTGAAGGATATCCCGCAGCAGAAATGAAGCATGGTCCGATTGCTCTCATCGACGAAAATATGCCGATTGTTATCATCGCTCCTAAGAAAGGACATTATGATAAGATTGTAAGCAACGTACAGGAAATTAAAGCCCGAAAAGGAAAGGTGATATCTGTAGTAAACTGTGGAGACACTCAGGTAAGCGAGATATCAGATTATGTTATCGAGATTCCTGAGACATCAGAATGCTTCTCACCAATTGTGGCATCCGTGCCTTTACAGCTTTTGGCATACTATATTGCGGTCTATAGAGGAGCCAATGTAGACCAGCCGAGGAACCTCGCAAAATCTGTAACTGTGGAATAAAAAATACTTGTAAATAAAATAAATTTAGATTTCTTTCGTTATTTCAAAAAAAATCTTAAAAGTTTCTTAAAAAAATTATATATTTACGGCTTAATTATAAAAATTAACATGAAAAGGATATTTCTTTTATTATTGTCTGCGTCAGTAGCGTCGGTATCTTGTTCAGGTGGTGGTACTTCTTCTGTGGGGAAACCAGGAACAAAAGGAGAGTTGATACCAAGAGAAAAAACAAAATCATTTGTTGCAGAAAGACCATACGGCATGGTTGCAATTCCTGCAGGTTCATTTGTGGCTGGTTTAACGGATCAGGATTTCACAGACAGTCCTGAAAAAGCTCAGGCGAAAACTGTTACTGTTTCTTCTTTCTTCATGGACGAGGCAGAAACTACTAATGCAGAATACAGAGTTTTTATCAATTATGTAAGGGATTCTATCGCAAGAACTCTGCTTGCTGAAGCTGCCGGAGAAGGCGGAGAAGGTAAAGGAAGAGGAACAAGCATAGGAGATTATGCATACCTTGCTCAAAAAGAAGAAAACTTAACACCATATCAGGAATATTTAGAATCGCAGGGTGGGGGAAACGAAAGCAGCTTCGATCCTACAAAAAAGATCGACTGGAAAGTTCCATTGCACTGGAATACGTCAAAATATCCTGACGTAGAATATGCAGAAGTTCTTGAGTCAATGTACTTACCTGCTTCTTCAAGAGTAGGCAACGAACGAATTCTGGATGTTAGTAAACTTAAATATACTTACAGATGGGGAGATATGGATGTTGCTATGGCTGAAAAAGAAAGAGGTGTAAACTACCTTAGAAGTGAAAGCATCGCCATCTATCCTGATACAACGGTTTGGGTAAAAGATTTCCATTTTGCATATAACGAACCATTGTTTGAGCAATATTTCTGGCACAAAGCGTACAAAGATTATCCTGTTGTAGGGGTGACTTGGGATCAGGCCAGAGCTTACTGTAACTTCAGAACTAAATTAAAATCTGATTATAACGAAAGTTTAAAAAGAAGAAAGCAAAAACCATTAATCTTCAGACTTCCTACAGAAATCGAATGGGAATATGCTGCAAGAGGCGGAATGGAAAATGCTACTTACCCTTGGGGTGGTCCATATTTAATGGATGACAGAGGTTGCTATTTAGCAAACTTCAAACCTAAAAGAGGTAATTACATGGAAGATGATAAAAAAGGTACTTATACATATACTGCTCCGGTAAAGAAATTTAAGAAAAATGGTTTTGGATTATTTGATATGGCTGGAAACGTTTCTGAATGGACAGAATCTGCTTATAACAATTCTTCGTATGGATTCTCATCTACATTAAATCCTTCAACAAAAAATAAAACGGATGACAAAAAATCTGTAAGAGGTGGTTCTTGGAAAGATGTAGGATATATGCTGATGACAGGTATGAGAGACTGGGAAAGAAAAGATTCAGCAAGAAGCTATATCGGATTCAGAACGGTACAGGATATTCCTGAAGCTGCTGTTAAGCCAAGAAAAATTAACAGATAATTCAATCGAACCATTATTTTCAATACAATTTTTATTTTAACACTAAAAAAAACTAACTTATATGTTTAAGACTAAAGATGCTTGGATGAATTTCTTTTATTCGTTCGGTGCTGCAATTGTAATTCTTGGAGCTTGGCTTAAAATTACTCACATCAATATTGGGCCTATCACGGGTAACGTTGCTCTTACAGTGGGACTTATTACGGAAGCAATCATCTTCATTATCTTCGCTTTCGACCCACCAAAAACTGAAGAGTCTTATGCTTGGGAAAATGTATATCCGGAATTATTAGATAAACATGCTAACCCAAATCCGTTACATTCTAATGTAACATCCAGAAATACGGTAGATCATTTTGCTGAACTTGAAAACTCTCTTTCAGGTAAATTAGATAAAATGCTTCAGGATGCTAAATTAGACGTACAGTTATTTGAAAGATTAAGATCAGGCATTGATAAATTTTCAAGTTCCGTTGACCAGATTAACCAGACAGTAGATGTTTCTGCTTCTACTCATAAATATAACGAGCAATTAAATTTAGCTGCTCAGCATATGCAAAGCATGAATGCACTATATGCAATGCAATTGGAAAATGGACAAAAACAGTCTGATTTTGCTAAAAAATATGTTGAAGATATGCAAAAATCTGTTGAACACTCAGAAAAATTCAACCAAGAATTACAAGGTTTAACATCTAATTTAAATAACTTAAACAGAGTTTATGGTGGTATGCTGACTGCTATGAAGTCTTAATTCCTTAACCATTTCTAAAATTTAACTACTTAATCTAAAACAAAAAGAAGAATGGCACAAGGAAAACAGACACCTCGTCAGAAGATGATCAACCTAATGTATCTGGTGTTCATCGCGATGATGGCTCTAAATATTGATGCGGAAATCATCAGATCATATTATGACTCTACGGTTGCTCTAAAAGATACTCGTTTATTGACTGAAAGAAAAAACGAAGATATTTTCGAGAAAACTTTAGAGGCTAAAGCTCAGCAGGTACCTGATACCTACGCTCTGCCTTGGCAGCAATACCAGAAGTTAAAAGAAAAAATCAATGCTTTGGTATCGCATGCTGATCAGATAAAAGATAAATTAAAAAAAGAATCTGAATTCGTAGAAAAAGATCCTAAAACAGGTAAATTAATTGATGTTAGTGAGAATTTTTCAGCACTTAATAACAATGAAGCCACTACGAAATACTTCTTTAAAGACGGAGATGAGAATTCTGCATCAAAAGGAGCGACAGAACTGAAAGCTAGAATTGATGATGTAAGAAACTTTATTAATACAACTTTTGGAAATGATCCTCAATTAAGAGATTTAATTGACAGAGCAAATAAGTCATTGATTGCTGAATATCCTAAAGGACAGTCGCCTAATAAAAAAACTTGGCTACAGAATAAATTCTATCATCAGCCGCTTATCGCTGCGTTGTCTAATCTTGAGATTATTCAGAATGACGCAAGAAACGTACAGTCTGATGCATTAGCATTGTTGTTACAGGAAAAAGTTGATGCAAGCATTAAATTCACAAGTTATGAAGCGATTGTATCGGCACCTGTAGATATTGTTGCAGGAAAACCTGCTGAAGCAGTTGTGATGTTAGGAAACTATTCCAATAGTAATAAAATTAATATCTCCGGTGTAAGCAGACAGGAAAACGGTAAAGGTTATGCAACTTTAAATACAAGCGGAATCGGAGAGCATACTTTAAGTGGTAATATTACATTAACGGATGCTACAGGTAAAGTACAGAGCTATCCATTTACGCATACTTATAATGTAATTGCAGGTCCACAGGAAGTAAAACTTCAAAAAGGTTTACTCCTTTCAGCTGATAAGATGAATGTAATGTACCGAGGTCTTGATAACCCTGTTTCAGGTTCAATCTTAGGTGCCGATAATGCTAAACTTTCATTATCTGCTCCGGGAGCATCTGTTAAAAGTACAGGACCAGGTAAATGGGATGTGAAGCCGGGTGCAGGTAATTTATTGAAAATTACTTTATCAGGAACGGATCCTTACGGAAAATCAATTTCTCAGGTATTTGAGTACAGAATTAAAAATGTACCTCCGCCACAAGGTCAGATCAGAGGTAAGAATATCTTAACATTGCCTGTAAGTTCATTAGAAAATCAATCTCTTCAGGCTGTTATTCCTGACTTTGATTTCCCAGTATCATTTAATGTAACTTCGTTTATGATAAGAGTACCGGGTAGAGCTTCAGTACAGGTTCAAGGAAATTCATTACAAGCAGCGTCTGGAATTTTCAGAAGTATGAGACCAGGAGATCCTGTATATATCTTTGATATCAAAGCAAATGCTGTAGGATTAGGTACAATGATTGTTCCAAATATTTCACCTGTATTAATTAATACTCAATAATAAATAAATTATGAAAAAATATATTAGCATTTTTTTAGTAGTAGTTTCGGGAGTTGCATTTTCCCAGACTATCCTGAATGCTTCTTCTCCTGAAGAATTCAGAAAAATGAGAGCTGAGAACAAAATGAAAGTAGGAGATACCGTTATCGACAAAACAGTAAAACCTTTGGAATACGGATTTGTTGACGAAAAAGATATCCTTAAAAGTATGTTTGTTTGGGAGGTTATTGATATGAATGACAAAATCAATCAGCCTTTCTATTACAACAATCCAAACGGATTATTATCTACAGAAACCAAATCTTTGTACAAATTGTTACTTGATGGCGCTCTTAGTGGTGATATTAAGGAAGTGTATGATGATGAAAATTTCGTACAGAGACTTACTCCCGAGCAGATTAAAGCAAGACTCGTTGATGTAAGAGTTGATGATGAAGCGATCAATATTTTAAATAGTGGTCGTCAGTTGACTGAACAGGAAAAGAAAGAACTTACCGATGTATATGAAACTACTACTGAAAAAGTTAAAGTTTTAAAAGTATTCGGTATGTGGTTCATTGATAAGAGAGACGGGCAGCTGAAGTACAGACCTTTGGGGATTGCTGCAATGGGTCCGGATCCTAAATTGATAGGAAGAACAACTCCGGATGGACAACCTTTACCGGGAGCTAACGATCTTATTGATCTTTTCTGGGTATATTATCCAAATGCAAGAGATATTCTGGCTAATAACTATGTTTACAATAGAAAGAATACTTCCGCAGACCTTTCCTTTGATGATTTAATTAATGCAAGAAGATTTTCTTCAGTGATTTTCAAGTCTTCTACAGGATTAGGTGATGGTGTAATCAAAGATTATATTCCGAGAGACGCAGACGAGCAGTTAGAAGAAAGTGACAGGATTAAAGAGGAAATCCTGCAAATGGAAAATGATATGTGGAATTACTAAAAGTTTCACTTGATAATTATATAAAACCTGAGTATTTTTACTCAGGTTTTTTTATTATGAAGAATGTAGATTATATTATTGTCGGAGATGGTTATGCCGCACTTTTTTTTGCCCATCAGCTTATCATCAGTAAAAAATCTTTCGTCCTTTTTTCGGAAGAGAAAAAAAGTGCTTCTCAGATTTCAGCAGGTATTATCAATCCTGTTGTTCTTAAAAAGTTTACCACCTTCTGGAAAGCTCAGGAACAAATTGATTTTTTAAAAATGACGCTTCAACAAATTGAAGAATATACGAAAGAAAATTATTTGATTGAAGCTCCGATACACAGAATTTTTCATGATGAAAAAGAACAACAGCTTTGGTTAAAAAAATGCGAGAATGATGATCTCAAAAATTTTTTAGATAAAAATTTTGATCGTTTAAATGGTGTAAAAAATGATTATCTATCAGGAAAGGTTAGTCAGTCTGCAAGACTTGATGTTAGCGGTTTTTTTGCAGGTATATTTAAGTTTTTAAAAAATGGAGAATATATTGTAAAAGAAAAATTTAATTACACCGAGCTAAATGTTTCTGAGAGTACTTACAAAAATTTTAAATATAAAAATGTACTTTTTTGTGAAGGGATGGGTGTCAAGGAAAATCCGTTTTTTGCTGATATTCCTGTTAACCCCAACAAAGGTCATCATATTAAGGTTGAACTCTCAAAACCAATTCCCGGAAATATTACTATTAAGAAAAAGCATTTCCTTTTTCCGTTAAATGAAAAAATATATTTTTATGGAGGGACTTATGACCGAGAACAGCTTCATCATCAAATTGACGATTCTGCAGTAGAACAGCTGATGAACGGACTAAAAGAATTTTACCCTGACAAATTCAGTCTTTCGGAAGTTAATTTCGGATTCAGGCCTACAGTGAAAGACAGACGACCGATTATCGGAAGACATCATAAATATGAAAATATGTATGTTTTTAATGGACTTGGGGCAAGAGGAATTCTCAACGGTTGTTACTTTTCAAAAAGCCTGTATGATTTCATTGAAAATAATATTCCTTTACATGAAGAAGTTTCTCTGGATAGATTTAAGCCTTCGGGATTATAATCATTGTAAGTATCCCCGAAAATTCTTATCTTGATTAAAAGATAAAATTATGGATGAGAATCTTCTCGGGATTATTGCAGGTATTTTAACATCGGTATCGATGATCCCACAAGTGATAAAAGTTTTGAAGGAAAAGAATGCTGAAGATTTGTCGTGGATGATGATTCTCGTCCTCATTTCAGGGCTTTCACTCTGGGTTTGGTATGGCTTTATTAAGGATGAACTTCCCATTATTCTTTCCAATGCTTTTGCGGTTCTTGTTAATATTGTTTTGCTTATCTGCTGTATTATTTACAAAAAGCGATAGTACAAAAAAATAAACACTTCTGCACAAAGCAAAAGTGTTCTCGTTTATATAGATGTGTTTATTAGTTGTTAATATTTTTTCTGGGTCTTGAATTAATAAGAAGCCATTCTGGTATTGCCTGTTGATATTTTACTTTTTCTATGATGAAATAACACCATATTATAATCTTTGTTCAGAAAAGTAACCTCACCTCTTATATCGGAATATTGGAAGTTTGCATCACTTGCAGTATAATCTGGTAATTCGTCTCTTTTTTTCAGATCATAAGTTTTCCCGGCAAGCCGTACGGTGATCGTGTTTTGAGTTTCATTAAGCGCAACTTCAAGTTCCTCTCCATATTCATCCGTAAAAATATCCTTTGTGATTTTGTCTTGGTGAAGGGGTTTATTTTGAGTGGCAACATTCTCAAGGCTCGTTTCTTCTTTTGCCTGATGTTTACATGCTGTTAAAATAAAAATCATTAAGATGGCCGTAATCTTGAGTAACTTTTTCATAGTAAGTGATTTTAATGTGATTCATGAATAAGGTGTTAATTATCCATAAAATTACAATTTAAATAAAAATAATTTGTTAAATATTTATAAATTATTATAATAATGTTAATTGTATTTAATAACTCTAATATTTCTGTGTAAATATTTTTTGATGTAAAAATGAAAAACTTATCAATAGAGTTGGTAAACAGTAGAATTTCGGTAAATCTAAAATAACATACGTTTAAATAATTCACTATATGTATTATTACTGAGATAGAAATTTTTTACTATTAAAATGAAGTACCGAAAAAATAATTGTGATTAATTAACATTTATAATCATTTTTTTAATGTTTATATTTTATGCAAATGAAGTGCCATAAAAAACATTATTACTAATATTATTTTATAATATGTTGTAAACGAAATTTATATATATTCTAAAAAGAAAAGTTTAGAGCGCAAACTCACATCATTCAGTAATTTTAAATAAATGTTAAATATTGTTAACAAAAGAGGTCGGGATGATAGTTTTTTTGAAAAGTAATCAAGGTAAAGACTACATTTGTGCCTTGAAATTATGAGAAACTATATAGTATATTTTTTGACAGCGCTTTTTCTGCTTTTCGTTGTGGAAAGTAAGATTAATGTCAGAACGTTGAAAAACGATTATACGGGACATACTTCTCAGAATTTACCCAAAAGAACCAACCGTCTCAATCAAACGTACGAAAAACTTTCTATTCAGCAAACCCTTGACGATGCAGGAAATGTGTACTCATTGGAGTTAATGGAAGATGACTTTCAGTTTTCTGACAACTTTCGATCGATTGCTGTATGGGCTTGTGTATTTACATTAGTTTATATTTTTGGTATAAAAAGTTTCAAGGCATCAAAGCCAACAATTCACGGCTTTCTTTCTGAATTTTCTCATGTAAAAAGATTCATTCTGATCCGTTCTATCAGGATATAAAAACTATTTTTCAACTTTATTTTTCTGCCGACCAGCTCAGCGGAAATATGCTGCGTTGTATTGCTGGTAATCATTACATCGTGTAGACTCTTATTACCATTTCCTATTAAAACATTAACGATTTATATAAACTCTAAAATTATGAAAAGAGTTGTCGCAAGCATTGCGCTAAGCAGTCTTTTATTGTTCAGCTGTAACAAAAAAAAAGAAGAAAAAGAAGAAGCTGCAGTTTATCCCGTGACCTCGCCGATAGCGATGGATACGGTGATTGATAAAGAATATGTAGCTCAGATTCAATCTGTAAAAAACATTGAGATCCGTGCGCAGGAAAAAGGTTTCCTGGAGAAGATCTATGTAGATGAAGGTCAGTTTGTACGTCAGGGACAGACCTTATTCAGAATTATGCCTCAGCTTTATCAGGCAGAGCTTATGAAAGCCAAAGCTGAAGTAGAGCAGGCATCTATCGAACTCAAAAATGCAAGTACGCTGGCCAGCAACAATATCGTTTCCAAAAACGAGAGAGCGATGGCTAAAGCTAAACTTGATGCCGCAAACGCAGAAGCAAAGCTGGCACAGATCCATCTTTCCTTTACAGACATCAAAGCGCCGTTTTCAGGTATTATTAACAGAATTCCGCGTAAGTTGGGAAGCCTTATTGATGAAGGTGATTTATTGACATCACTTTCAGACAACAGCAATATGTATAGCTATTTTAATGTTTCCGAACCGGAATACCTTAGCTATCAGATGCACGCCGCAGACAGAGGCAGTAACGAGGTGAGCCTTTTGATGGCAAATGGAGAATTGCTCCCTGAAAAAGGACAAATCCAGACCATTGAAGGAGAATTTGACAACGAAACAGGAAATATCGCTTTCAGAGCAAAGTTCCCGAATCCTAATAAGTTACTGAGAAACGGCGAAACCGGAAAAGTAAGAATGACATTGCCTTTGAGAAATGCTTTAATCATCCCTCAGAAAGCGACCTATGAAATTCAGGATCAGAAATATGTATTTGTAATTGGTAAAGATGGGGTTGCAAGATCTAAAAATATTAAAGTTGCCTATGAACTGCCTGATGTTTATGTTATAGGTTCAGGATTGGCAAAGAATGATAAGATCCTGCTGGAAGGTGTTCAGAAAGTGAAAGACGATCAGAAAGTTCAGACAAAATTACAGGATCCGAAGAAAGTTCTTAATTCATTAAAATTAAAAGCAGAGTAAAAAAATATATGATAATTGATAATCGATAATTGATCGGTAAAGATGTTCAAAAGTATCATCTATCATTCATCATTAATAATTCATATTATTTTATGTTTAAGAAATTCATTCGCAGACCAGTTCTGTCTATCGTAATCTCTCTGATTATTGTTTTCATGGGAGTTTTATCACTGGTGAAATTGCCGATAACCCAATTTCCTTCCATTTCACCACCAAAGGTAAACATCACCGCAGAATATCCCGGTGCCAACAACGAGTTGTTGATTAAATCCGTAGTTATTCCACTAGAAAGAGGGTTAAATGGTGTACCTGGTATGAAATATATGACTTCTGATGCCGGAAACGACGGAGAAGCGTCTATTCAGGTAGTTTTCGATTTGGGAACAGACCCGAACGTAGCCGCAGTAAACGTGCAGAACCGAGTATCTTCAGTAGTTAACAAACTTCCGCCTCTAGTAGTGCGTGAAGGGGTGAAAATTACAAGGGAAGAACCAAACATGTTGATGTACATTAACTTGTATAGTGACGACCCTAAAGCTGACCAGAAGTTTCTTTTCAATTATGCTGATATCAATGTAATGTCGGAATTGAGAAGGGTAAGCGGTGTCGGTTTTGCCGATATCCTTGGAACAAGGGAATATGCCATGCGTATCTGGTTGAAACCAGACCGTTTAACGGCTTACAGCATTTCAGCAGACGAGGTGATGGAAGCATTAAATCAACAAAGTTTAGAGGCTTCTCCGGGTAAAACAGGAGAAAGTTCCGGAAAGCGTTCACAGTCATTTGAATATATCCTTAAATATCCGGGACGTTTTAACAACGAAAAGGACTATGGAAACATTATTCTTAAAGCTAAATCCGACGGAGAATTTATCAGATTAAAAGATGTGGCCAATATTGAGTTTGGCTCATCTATGTACGATATTTATTCTACATTAAATGGAAAACCTTCTGCAGCAATCACCGTAAAGCAATCTTATGGTTCAAATGCAAGTGATGTTATCAAAAATGTAAAATCTTTGATGGCAGAATTGGAGAAAACAACTTTCCCGAAAGGAATGCATTATGATATCAGTTATGACGTATCAAGATTCCTGGATGCTTCCATTGAAAAAGTAGTTCATACATTATTTGAAGCTTTCGTTTTGGTGGCAATTGTAGTATTCCTTTTCCTGGGTGACTGGCGTTCAACATTAATTCCTGCGTTGGCGGTACCTGTATCATTGGTAGGTACATTTGCCGTCATGTCTGCATTCGGAATTACATTAAATATGATCTCGCTCTTTGCCCTCGTAATGGCAATCGGGGTTGTGGTCGATGACGCGATTGTTGTTATTGAAGCGGTACACGCCAAGATGGAAGAGAAACATTTATCTCCGTTAAAAGCTACAGAAGAGGCAATGCACGAAATCAGCGGTGCGATTATCGCAATTACTTTGGTAATGGCATCCGTATTTATTCCGATTGCCTTCATGTCAGGACCGGTTGGAGTTTTCTATCGTCAGTTCTCCATTACCATGGCTTCTGCAATTATTCTTTCAGGGGTCGTGGCTTTAACGTTGACACCGGCTTTATGTGCTTTAATTTTAAAGAACAACCACGGCAAGCCTAAGAGAAGAACTCCGATTACCATCTTTTTGGATAAATTCAACAGTTTATTTACTAAAGGGGCTGGTAAATACGAGAAAATGCTGAACAAAACAGTAAAAAAGAAAACAGTCACTCTGCCTTTGCTGTTAGCATTCTGTGCGTGTACATTCTTTCTGAGCAATTCACTTCCTTCAGGATTTATTCCTTCGGAAGATCAGGGAATGATTTATGCAATTATCCAGACCCCTCCGGGATCAACATTAGAGAGAACTAACCAGATTGCAAGGGAATTATTGAGAGAGTCAGAAGATATTGATGGAGTACAATCTGTTTCTTCATTAGCGGGTTACGAAATCCTGACAGAAGGTACAGGATCCAACTCCGGAACTTGTCTTATTAACCTTAAAAGCTGGGAAGACCGTAAAGAATCTGCTGCCGAAATCATTGAAAAGCTTGAAGAAAAAGCCAAAAATATTCCCGGAGCCAATATAGAATTCTTCCAGCCACCGTCAATTCCGGGTTATGGTGCGGCAGGTGGTTTTGAGCTTCGTTTACTTGATAAAGCGGGAAGTGGTGACTATCACAAAATGGAGAAAGTAAGCAACGATTTTGTAAAGGAACTGAAAAAACGTCCCGAATTGGGTTCAGCATTTACATTCTATTCTGCAAGTTTCCCTCAATATATGTTGAGAGTAGATAATGACCTTGCTGAGCAAAAAGGGGTTACAATTGAAAATGCAATGGACAATTTATCAACTTTGATAGGATCCAACTATGAAACGAGTTTTATCCGTTTCGACAGACCTTATAAAGTAATTGTTCAGGCAGGGCCACAGTATCGGGCGTTGCCGAGTGACTTATTAAAATTGTACGTTAAAAATGATAAAGATCAGATGGTTCCATATTCAGACTTTATGCATTTGGAAAAGGTATATGGCTTGTCGGAGATTACAAGGCATAATATGTACAACTCCTCCGAAGTAAGTGGAACACCTGCACCGGGATACAGCTCCGGACAGGCAATTGCTGCCATCAAAGAAGTTGCAGATAAAACACTTCCTAGAGGTTTCGGTATCGACTGGGCAGGGATTTCCAAAGACGAAGTGAGCCGGGGAAATGAAGCAATTTTTATTTTCTTAATCTGTTTAGGTTTCGTATATCTTATTCTTTCCGCACAGTATGAAAGTTTTATCCTTCCGCTACCGGTAATCTTATCATTACCAACTGGTATTTTCGGAGCATTTTTATGCTTGAAATTATTAGGATTGGAAAACAACATTTACGCTCAGGTAGCCATGGTCATGTTGATTGGTCTTCTAGGTAAAAATGCCGTATTGATCGTAGAATTTGCCGTACAGAAGAAGGCGGAAGAAGGTATTCCTGTTGCGCAGGCAGCTATCGAAGGAGCGGCCATTCGTTTTCGTCCGATCTTGATGACATCATTTGCGTTCATTGCCGGATTAATTCCTTTGGTAATGGCGACCGGGCCTGGAGCTGTCGGTAACCGTACCATTGGTACAGCAGCAGCTGGAGGTATGCTCATCGGAACTATTTTCGGTCTGATGATTATCCCTGGACTATACTACATTTTCGGAACCATTGCCGAAAAGTCGAGACTGGCAAGATATGAAGAAGAAAATCCTCTAACAGAACAAACAGAACCGTATCAGCACGATGACAAACATGAAGACTTATAATAAATATATAGCAGCCATCGCCTTATCGCTTGTTTTAGCAAGCTGTAAGGCGCCTATGGCGACCGTAATAAAAGACGAGGTGAAAGAAAATGTGCCTCAGAACTTTAATCAGGAAGATCAGGGTGATGCAAACAATAATAGCGGAACAACACCCTGGAGACAGTTTTTTACTGACCCTAATTTAGTTTCACTCATTGAAACAGCTCTAAAAAACAATCAGGAGCTGATGATTACTTTGCAGGAAATTGAAATTGCAAAAAGTGGTGTTTTAGCTAAAAAAGGAAGATTAACGCCTACAGTTTCCGCAGGAATCGGGGCGGGTGTGAAAAAGGCAGGGCGCTATACCAGCGAAGGAGCAGGTGATGCCACTACAGAGATCGAACCCGGAAAAGAAATGCCTGATCCGCTTGGGAATTTTGAAGGTGGCTTAATGGCCAATTGGGAAATCGATATCTGGAAAAAACTCAGAACAGAAAAAGAATCTGCGGTGGCTCATTATCTTTCAACAGTGGAAGGCAAGAACTTCGTTCTTTCAAATTTAATTGAAGAAATAGCAGATAATTATTATGAACTGCTGGCACTCGACAATCAGCTTGATATCATTCAGCAATACACAAAACTTCAGCAGAAAGCGCTTGAAATTTCAAAAATCCAGAAAGAAGCAGCAACAGCTACCGAATTGGCAGTAAAGAAGTTTGAAGCTGAACTGGCAAAGTCTAAGGCTACAGAATACACCATCCGTCAGCAGATCACTGAAAAAGAAAACGAAATCAATGCACTTTGCGGGCGTTTTCCGCAACCGATTATAAGATCAAAGGATGATTTTATGACAACCATTCCGCAAACGGTTTATACAGGAATTCCTTCGCAGTTACTGGCTAACCGTCCTGATATCAAGCAGGCTGAACTGGAATTAAAATCTGCAAAATTAGACGTAGAAGCGGCAAGGAAAGAGTTTTATCCCTCACTGGAAATTTCCGCAACATTAGGGTTGGAAGCTTTTAAACCTTCTTATCTGGTAAAAATGCCGGAATCTATTGCTTATAATTTGGCCGGAGAACTGGCCGGACCGTTGATTAACAAAAGTGCAATCAAAGCAAATTTCCAGACTGCCGATGCAAGACAGATTCAGTCTCTGTACGAATACGATAAAACGATTCTGAATGCGTATCTGGATGTCGCTAATTTAATGTCTAAAGTAAAAAATATAGATCAGTATTATAAACTGAAGTCTGAGGAAACAAAGGCTTTGGAACAATCGATAGATATAGCTAATCAGCTTTTCAGAAATTCAAGGGCAGACTACCTGGAAGTTCTCCTGAACCAAAGAGATGCTCTGGATGCCAAAATGGAACTGGTAGAAGCTAAACAAAAACAACTGAGTACAGTTGTGGACATTTATAAGAGCTTAGGCGGAGGCTGGAAGTGATTATAAATCCTTAATGTTTTAAAAAGAAAAGAGGCTGCCCGAATGGAACAGTCTCTTTTCGATTAAAACTGAAAATTCAAATAAAGATTAATAACAATCTTTTATTAAATTAATCTGCAGGATGTGCGCGCAGTTGAATATGATATCTTTAATATCTTTAAAGAAAATGGTTATTAGTTTTGAGATTAAATACTAAAAACCAACCTTCCAGAAAAGTAATTTCCTTTTAAGGAAGGTGGTGAAATTATTTATTATCTCATTATGTTTTCAGGGTTATTAGTTGTTACCCTTCGGTATTAGTTTTTTGTTATCTCATCAAATTCAGAAAATATACAATTACTTTCTTATTCTGCTTCCTGAGTTCAAAAATATCATCTTACATTGAATTATAAAAACAGTTGTTGTCTTTATTCATAAATAATGACGTCCCAATTCATAAATAAGAAGTTTTTAATATTTTGATTATTAATTTTTTATATCTATTGAATAGAAATAATTCGATCCTGCGTAATAATTCAAACTTGTTGGAGAAAAACCGTTCAATTTTTGTAATTTTGACCGCTATTTATAATGAATCATACCGAGGTGATTAAAAAACTATTTCTTTTATTTTGTACCGCTTGGTTTGGGTTATTCTTTTCTCAGGAATCGTATAGTCAGTACTACGAACTAAGACACCAATACGAAAACATGGAAGAGAATGACGTGAAAGCACTTCCTTATATTCAGCTGTACATTGATAAAGCAAAAAAAGAAAGAAAATACGAAAAGCTTGTTCAGGGATATAAAGACGGCATTTTTTATACCTCACTTGATGAGCAAAAATTAAAATATGCCGACAGTATGATCTGGGCAGCGGATCTTTCCCGCGACAGAGATCTTATCATTACTGCCCATATTGATAAAGGAGTCATTTATTATTACAATTACAAAAAATATCAGTTGGCCCTTAATGAATATCTGAAAGCATACGAATATTCTAAAAATACCAGTAATGACTATTTGAAATATCAGAACCTGTATCATATTGGCGTAGTGAAAAGCTATTTAGGGTATTATGATGAAGCGGCTGAACTGTTTGGTAAATGTCTTACATATTATAGAGAGAAATCAAAATCAAACCTCCATCCTAACGAAATTTACAACAATAAAAAAGGCTATTTCAACAGTCTTCATCAGCTGATTATCTGCTACAGGCATTCAGGAAAGAACAAAGAAATGAATGAAGCCATAGAAAAGGGACTTTCTGAAGTAGGAGACAGCCGCGACTATGCTCAGGAAAAAGCCTATTTTCTTTTATCAAAAGGAATTTCCGAGTACGGAGATAAACATTATGAACAGGCTTTGTCCGATCTTAACCAGTCTCTTCCTTGTATTGTAAAAAGTAGAGACTTTGCAAGGCTTTCGGTTAATTATTTCTTTATCGGAAAAAGCTATCTTGGTCTCAAAGATACTAAACAGTCTATCGGTTACTTCAAAAAGATTGATTCTATTTTCAATAAACATCAGTTTCTTCTTCCTGAGCTCAGGGAAAATTATGAAATCCTGATCGATTACAGCAAAAAACATAAAGATCAAGCACAGCAGCTGTATTATACCGGTCAGTTATTGAAAGCAGATAGTATCATGTCTAAAGATTTCAGTTATCTTTCTCCCAAGATCCATAAAGATTACGATACCAAAACGCTTCTGGAAGAGAAAAATAAACTGCAAAAAATCAATTATCTGGTAACCGTCATTATTATTCTTTTGATTATTTGGGCAATCGGGCTCATCATGCTGTTTAATAAAAAACAGAAAAAAGCAAAAATAATCAGGCAACAATATATCCTGCTTGAAGAAAAATTCGTTCAAGAACAGCAAATTCCTGAAGAAGCTCCGGTTATTCATGTAGAGGAAAAAAGAACCAACCTTAACGGAACTAAAGTAGAAGAACTTCTGAGGAAGCTGAAATTATTTGAAGATAAAAAAGGTTTCACGCAGAAAGGCCTTACCATCAGTAAACTGGCTTTGCAGTTGGGTACAAACTCCAACTATCTTTCCCAGGTTATTAATGAATATAAAGGCGGAAATTTTAATAAATACCTCAGTCAGCTCCGGATCAACTACATTACCAATTTACTTTTTGAAGACCGGAAATATCTTAAATACAACATCGAAACCCTCGCTAAAGAATGCGGAATTGCCTCCCGGCAAAACTTCTCCGATCTGTTTTACGAGATCAATGGGATACGCCCCACAGATTTTATTAAGAAGAGGATGCAGGAGATTGAGGACAAAGAATAAATACTTTGAATTCTGAATGTTTTATTGATTTCAGATTGTAAAATAATGTTAATCTTAAATAACCTTAAGGTGATAAAATTTTATTTTATATTTGCAGTGGTAAAAACATATAAACGATGAATGTATTTTTATTCCCGAACTCAATGTCTACTTCAGTACTTATTTTCCCACTAGAATAACACGACAGTTTTTTGATTTTATGGAGTATTAATTTTACATCAAATAAAATTTATTCTCCATATCATTAGAACTAATTATATAATTTTGATCCAATTAAGCTAATAATTTTAAAAATTCAAAACATGAGAAAATTTATTACTTTCTGTATTCTTCTTACGGCTAATTATCATATATCTGCGGTTAATATTAAATCTCCTGATATTTATAAATTTTCCAATCACAAATTTTAAATATAAATACGAGAAAACATTGTCTTGTATACCCTTATATATACATAGAAATTATAAATAACCTAGAAAAATGAAAAAACAACTATTTTTAATTGGCTTATTAACAAGTGCCTTATTTTATTCTCAATCTTTAGCTACGACGAGAGATGATGCCGGTGTTGCAACAAACCTAAGTGGTTTTTTTGAAACAAGTAATCCTGTCAATTTTCCCGGAGGTGGAGGCTGGTGGCATCTCTTGGATGTAAGACATACGGCTCCCAACAATATTTACGGAATGCAGTTTGCGGGTCGTTTTGACGACCAGGATGTATGGTTCAGAAAAACGAATGGGAACCCTTCTCAAGACTGGAGAAGAATAGTACTGGAAACCAATGGTGGACTTGTAGAGGTCGCTAAATGGCCATCAACAGGTAAGCTTATCGTATATAATAATACAGGAGGAGCCTCGGGATCAAACCAGTTTGAACTGCGAACAAACCTGAGTACCAATACAGATCATTACTTTATGAAAAACATTACTTCCGGCACAGGAACTGAGAATACAACTTTCTCATTAAGACATGACGGACAGATGTTTGTAAGCGGTAATACAGGAATTGGAATTGATACTCCGACAGAAAAACTTGATGTCTTTGGAAATATCAGAATAGGAAGCACACACTCAACTGAAGGAGTTAATGCTTTATCAATAAGGTATTTAAATGGCTCATTAAACAATTGGGGATCTTTAAGAAGTTCTTCTGCCACCTTTATGAGTTTCGGTGTGAAGGCTGATAATACGGTTTCTGATGGCTGGTTATCCAGTGATGGATCTCTAAACAGCAGACTCGCCATGACAATGGGCAACGGAGGTTTTTCTTTTTTATCAGCAAATCAACAATCGACGGCAATCAATTCTGCGGTAACGATGACTGAGGTGATGAAAATAACAACTGCCGGCAATGCTGCTCTTCAGGGAAAATTTGAAGCCAAAGAAATAAAGGTTACCCTTACTCCAACTGCCGATTTTGTTTTTGAAAATGATTACAATCTTCCGAAACTTGAAGAGGTGGAAAAACATATTAAAGAGAAAAAACACCTTCCGGAAATCGCTTCTGCAAAACAAATGGAAAAAGAAGGAGTGAATGTAGGGGAATTTCAGATTAAGCTTCTGCAAAAAATTGAAGAGCTTACTTTGTACACGATTGAGCAGGATAAAAGAATCAAACAGCTCAATGAAGAAAATAAGCAATTAAAATTACAATTTGATGAAATTTCAGAACTTAAAAAACAAGTTCAGCAATTACTATCCGCAAAAAAATAAACACTATGAAAAGAAAAATATTATCCCTTTCTTCTTTGTTGATAGGATTTCTGGGATATTCACAAACTGAAGTATATTTTAAATACGATGAAGCCGGAAACCAGAGATACAGAGGAACAAACTCAGCAGGCAAAACGGCATCCACTGAAGTAAAAAAAGTGGAAGAAACAAAAACAGCAAGTGTTGCGAAACAGGAACCCTTAATGGATGAGAAATCTTTCTGGAAGCAGATTAGATTATATCCGGTTCCGGTTAATGATTATCTCACAATAGACTGGACAGAAGAAGTCGATGGCCTTATCGAATCCGTTTCACTCTATCAGCACAGTACCGTACACTGGAAATTCCAGCAGCAGAATATCCCGGCTCTTAACAAAAAATTAAAAATTAACATGACTGGTTATGAGTGGGGAGTATACGTAGTACGCTTCACATTAAAAGACGGACGGGCATTCAGTAAAAACATTACCAAACGATAAAACTTTTAACCAAATAATTATTACTCACAATGAAAATGAAAATATTTTCATCATTTATAATGTCCCTGTGTGCAGTCATGGGCTTTTCCCAGACCATCCTGTATCAGGCAGAAACAACGACCCGAACGGTTCAGGATCCGCAGACGGTTGTATTGGCGCAGGGATTTCAGGCATCAGGAAGTGTATCGAATCCCTTTGTGGCAAAGATTGGTCCCGGAACGGAAAACCCAGGAGGTGGACCTGCTGATTCAAATGCGGGAGCGAATAACCCATCGGGAACCACTGCTCCTTCAGGGAAAAGCTTCCATGATACGAAAGGGAATATTGAAGTAAATGGCGCGGGCCAATTGCAGTTTACATTACCAATCGCTTTACCTCCGGGAGTGAAAAATGTTGCACCTCAGATTGACTTAGTTTACACAAGCGGCTCCAACAACGGTATCGCTGGATACGGGTGGAATATTTCAGGAATCACATCTATTTCAAGAATCGGGAAAACTATCGAAAAAGATGGAGAGGTAAAGGGTATTCAATTAGATTATAGTGATTACTATAGCTTTAATGGGCAGAGATTGATTTTAAAATCGGGAGAATATGGGAAAGATGGAGCAGAGTATGTCACTGAGAAGTATTCTAATGTAAAAATCAAATCTTTCGGATCTATAGCAGGTAAGAACTGGAAAGGTCCAGAATATTGGGAGGTGACCTTTGAAGATGGCTCTAAAGCGTGGTATGGCCAAACCCCATCTGGTGATCAAGTAGCAAGAACACCATTAGAATATAGTATGGTAAAGTGGAAAGATGTTCAGGGAAATTATATTAATTATCATTTTGCATCAACTCTGATAAGAAATAGTAATGACGCTGGAATATTAAGGATATCTGATATTTTTTGGGGTGGGAATGAAGTTTTGGGAAAAGAATGCTTCAATCATCTCGAATTTAAATATAATAATAGAAACCTTAGGGAATCTAGTTATTTACAAGGAATTGAATTCACACAAGATAAACTTTTAAATGAAATTGTTTTAACGTCAAACACGGATCAATTTAAAAAATATGTTATAGAGTATGGAGATAATGGCACTAGTTACCAATTTGTTAAAACACTCACAGAATATAATGCTACTAATGAACCGGCCAATCCAATAGTTTTTGAAAATGAACAAGACATAGGGTATAATAATCTTTTTAGACAGGATAGTCGCTTTGACGATATTAGAGGAGAAAATGTTATTTCTGGAGACTTTAATGGGGATGGAAAATTAGATTTTCTTAATGGAAATACTCTAATGCTGGGACGGCTTGACGGAAATGGGAATTTTGTCAATGTTAATTACACTGGTAAAGCATTATGCATAGGGACATATTCTGATAATAATACTCCTTTTGCCGATCAGGTCTTAATTACCGGAACTATAAATAGAAATACAAAGAAAAGTACGATATATTTTTATAAATATCTAAATGAATCTTTAATAAATATAGCTACTAAAGAAATTGATCTAAGTGCTTATCCTGATTTATTTGAATCTGCAGATTTGGATTCCTCACATTGCTATTATGAAGGCAGTTCAAATAAAATGTCTGCAAAAGAAGTAGACTTTAATGGTGATGGCTTATCCGAACTTATTCTTATGTTTAAGAATGAGCATCTATGGACCTGTCAAGATTATGGTTTTAGTTATACATGGCAAGAAACTACAGGTACAGAAATGAATATGTATGCCGATTTTAAAAATAATATTTTTTCGCAAATTGGTGGTATGTATGTTGACTTTGAGCGTGCTGTAAATATTGATTTAGATGGTGATGGGAAAACAGAACTTCTTGACAGAATATTTGGTGGATTGAGATTTCTCTCTTTTGATTTACAAAATTTTACATTTCAACAAAAGTATCCGGATATTCAGGTAGCAAATTCAGAACATGATGGTTCAATTCCTCCTATAATTGGAGATTATAATGGTGATGGTAAAACAGATATAATGGTGCCTGTTGGAGTAGATTCTTCGGATTGGAATATGTATATTTCGACAGGAAAATCATTTACAAATTATTATTATTCTGGTCTTTATCTGTATAAACCTTCTCAACAGGGAGCACCTAGAAAAAATAGGCAAACCTCAAGGTCTTATTGGGCTCCTGATTTGAATAAAGATGGTAAAAGTGATTTTTTAATTTTTGAATCACAGGTATGGTACAGGGATTGTGTGTTTTGTGTAAATAATCCTGATTCAAGCTATGGTTTTAATTACTTTAGAAATGACGGCGTAGATTCTATGGGAAAACCAATTTTTACGCATGCATATAGTATTGATCCAAAAGAAGAAACATATTTGGGGGCAGTTAATGATGAGGATATTAACTATTCAATGTATGGTGAGCATTATATGCCAATGTTTGGTTCTTTTAGATTGTCTCAATTGAATACTGAATTCGTTATACTACATAAAACTAAACTGATTACATGGAATCTAGGTTCAAAAGTTGATTTAATCTCAAGAATCAAAGCTATCCAGCAAAGCGGTATCAAAACGCAGGTTGAATATTCAAATTTGCAAAGTGGAAATATTTATCAATCTTTTTATGCTTCATCACCAGTTTACTATCCGTATGCTAATGTAGTTAGAAACTTTAATTATTATGTCGTTTCAAAACTTATCCAGGGAGAAAGAAAACAAGAGTTTAGATATAGAGATTTAATCGGTCATCTTCAGGGTAAAGGAATTATTGGTTTCAGACAAACAGCAAGATCTACATTCTTTGCTGATGGTTTAGAAAATACTAAAATCTGGAGTGGCTCAGAAATGACACCAACCAATGAGGGGCTTCCTTATAAAGATTGGTCTATAAGAACAACAGATGAAAATAAGATTTTTCCAACGGATATATCTTTGAATAATGGACAGTTATTAACATTTAAACAATATGAATATAAAATTGATAAATTGCTTGATGGAAATATTGTCACTACTGTTTCAAATGCAGATAAACCCAAAATTGTTTTAGCAATTAATCCGTATATCACAACATCAAAAGACTTTTTAACCAATACTAAAACAGTTCATACTGTAGAGCAATATGATAATTTATATCTGCCTAAAAAATCTGTAACTAAGATTAATGATGGCTACGCTGTTTCAATGTCAGAATTAGAATATTACCCGCCTATTCTTAACTTGGGATCTAGTTATAGCATTGGTAAACCTAAAAGCAAAATATTAACAGTACAGGCTTATGGCGATACAAAGGTTTCTAAAGAAGAATATGTCTATGAAAATAATTTATTAAAAAATTTAAAAACATGGAATAGAGATAATACTGAATATTTATTAGAAACCTACGACTATGACGGATTTGGTAATATTACGAACAAAACTGTAACCAATAGTATTGATTCTCAAATTCAGACCGCTGGAAGCATATATGATTCTAAGGGGAGATTCGTCGTAGAGAAAACGGATAACTTAGGTTTAAAAACCAACTTTGAGTACAATAATTGGGGGCTAATAAAAAAACAGATAGATCCTCTAAACAATACTTTGATCAATACATATGATAATTGGGGCAAATTGTTGACATCTAAAACGAATGTAGGTGGAACTACAACATATAAATATGAAAGGGATGAAAATGAAAACACTATTGTCAGCCAATATGATCCAAACGGAGATATCTCAAAAAAGTTTACCAACAAATTAGGTCAGGAATATAAAGTATCCACTAAAGCTTTTGGTCAAGGGCAGTATCTTACTAAAGCTACTTTATACGATGTTCTGGGAAGAAAAACTTCAGAATCGGAACCGACATTTAGTCCTGATGGTTTAGGAGGACTTTGGAATCTCATTGCTTATGATGATAGCATATTTCCTACAAAAGTTACTGCTACTTCATATAAAGGGCTTATAATAGAAACAACAATCTCAGGTTTAGTTACAACCACAAAAGAGCTCAACGGCTATCAGAGAACAACTTCTAAAACAACAGATGCAATAGGTAACGTAGTGTCTACTACTGATAAAGGAGGAACAATACAATTCTCATACAATGCCGCAGGTGAACAGATTAAGGCACAATATGCCGAAAATATTGTTACGACTAAATATGATTCCTGGGGAAGAAAGTCAGAATTTAATGATCCCTCCAATGGAATTTACAAATATGAATATGATGGATTTGGACAAACTAAGAAAATTATAAGTCCTAAAGGAACTAAAGAATATACCTATAATAATTTAGGACAGCTAATATCCCAAAAAGAAATTTCCACGGTTGATGGTGGTGAAGCAAGTAATAAATTAATTTCTTTTACCTATGATGATAAAGGAAGGATTACTTCAAAGACAGGAACATCGAAAGGCAAATCATATAATTCCAATGTTTATTATGATCCGCAAGGAAGATTATTATCATCTTCAGAAACCAGTAATGGAAAATATTTTATTCAGAAAGGAATTACTTATGACGATAAAGGAAGAGTTACGTCTTACGAAAAACAATTGTATTCTTCAGGGGTGCTGACTAAGGTACAGGTTGAGAATGTTTACAGCGAATGGAATGGAGATCTCTATAAAATCAAAGATAAAAATTCAGGTAAAACACTGTGGGAATTGAAAGAAACCAATGCACAGGGGCAGGTCGTAAAGGCAAAATTAGGTGCAACAGACGTTAACAATTCGTATGATTCTGCTGGCTTTTTAACAAATGTCAATCATTCGTCGACTATTAAACCTGGTATTTTACAAATCTCCTATTCTTTTGATGCTATTAAAAATGAATTAAAAAGCAGAACAACAGGTGGAGACTTAAATATTATAGAATCATTTGATTACGATGATAATAACCGTTTAGTAAACTGGACGAATCCTGTAACAGGCATTAAACCATCTTCTAACCGAAATGTTTATGATCTTAAAGGCAGGATCATGGAAAACGATCAGGTGGGCACCATGAAGTATGAAAATCCGGCTAAAATCTACCAGCCTACAGGAATGACTTTGAATGCAACAGGAGAACAGAACTATAATAATGATTTGATCCAAAGCATTAGCTATAATGAAAATAATGATCCTGTATTCATTGATGGAATGAAAGGAGATGTGGCATTCCAGTATGGCTTAACTTCAATGAGACAGAAAGTAACATATGGAGGAAATTTCACGAGTGATGGAGAAGGGAAATTCACGAAGTTTTACAGTGAGGACGGAAGCTTTGAAATTGTAAAAGACAACACGACAGGAAAAGAAAAACACATTTTATATATTGGTGGAAATCCTTATGAAAGTAATATTGTATATTTAAAGAACTTTACAGAGAGCAGCGGTTCTTATAAATTTTTGCATAAAGATTACATCGGGAGTATCTTAGCAATTAGTGATGAAGCCGGAAATAAATTAGAACAAAGGCATTTCGATACATGGGGTAATTTCACTCACTTACAGATAGGAAACGGAGCTATCATTACGGATAAGGATGTCATCCTGAATATGTCAAAAGATCTTGTTTTAGACAGAGGGTACACCAGCCATGAACATTTCTTGGAAATAGGTATCATCCACATGAACGGAAGATTGTATGATCCTTTACTAAGAAGATTTTTAAATGCAGATGAAAACATACAGGATCCTACCAATACTCAAAATTATAATAAGTATGGCTATGTGTTCAATAATCCTTTAATGTTTAATGATCCTAATGGCGAATATGTGATTGAAGCAATGATGTTAACAGCAGTAATTGTTGCGGTAGCAGTCTCTGTCGGTAATGACTACTATATGAATAGGCCTGTTAATGTAGGCAGTTTATTTCAGTCGGTTACCCTTTCTGCCATGACTTCTTTCCTGACATTTGGGGTGGGAGAAATCTTTAGAGCTGGTGGACAGGTCGCAGCCTCATTAGGAAAAACGGGTACTCTTTTTGCGAGAGCCGGTGCTCATGCCATTACTCAGGGAACACTTTCGTACATGCAGGGCGGAAATTTTTGGAGTGGTGCATTAAGTGGCGCATTTGCTAGTGCATCTAATGATCTGTTAGATTTAGCAACCTCCAATCTTGGCGAAAATAATATTTTAAGAAGCGATGGGTTTGCTTTGTTTAACGGAGCTGTTACCGGTGGTGTCGGTTCAGTATTAGGTGGTGGAAACTTCTGGATGGGCGCAGGACAGGGATTGATGGTTACGGCATTTAATTTCTTAGCACATCAAATTGAAAAATGGAATACTATAAGTGATGTTCTTAAAAACGAAGATTATGTACCTTACAAAAAAAACTGCTTTGAAGCTGCCTGTATGCAAGCTAGTGAAGGCGGGGCAGTAGCTTCTAGTCCACAAGAGGCGCATCAAATGCTAGTTGATAATCAATTGCAAAAGAAAATGGGAGGAGTCGCTTTAAAGACTGACGTTGATGGAGGTATTAATACACTTAAAACAAATTTAAAAAATGGTAAGCCAATAGTTATTGGTGTAACCTATGCAGCTATTCATGATGATAATAATTATAATCAATTAACAGATCATTTTATCACTGTAGTCGGTATGGGATATGATAATAAAGTTGGTGCCAATTATTTTTCTTTTTATGATAATGTTGGAAATGGCAGGAATACCGTAGTCAATCGTTTGTATTATTATAAAAACGCCTCAAACCGTTATTTTAAAGGGCAAGGATATAATAACAATACATATTTTATGACAGAAGTTAGACCTAATACAGGCACATGGAAAATGAATCTAAAGAGATGGTTGAATTATTAAAATTTATAGAATGAAATATTTATCAGTAATAGCTTTATTAATTATTTTTAATTGTATTAAAGTAGAAAGTAATTCAGATAAAATGAATCGGGAAAAACAGCTAAATAAACTTTCAGATAAAAGAATGTCAGAAGTAGATAGAAACAATTTTGAAAAAAATTTTGTAACTGTTGATATTCATAATTTATTACAGGGGACCAATAGTTTTGAAGATATAAAACATCCCAAGATTATTCCTTATCCTTTAGTGAAGCAATTTTTAGAGGCACCAGTGGATAAAAAACTAACTTCAATAATATATGAATTCAGGAATAAATCATATATAAATGATAGTATATGTTTAATGGTTTATAAAATGACTTATCAAAAGTTTGATGAAGTTGAAATATTGATAACTTATGATATTAAAAAACAAAAATCTATTGATACTTTAACTATTTCAAAGTACGATTATCATAATAATATTTTTGTAAGCTCAGTTCTTGATGCTAAAACTCTCAGAATAAAAAAAACAATAAAAGACGAGAGTAGAAAATTAAATACCTCAAACTCTAGTAAAGGTTCTTATGAAGAAGAAATTAAAATAAATAATACATTCAGATTTGAAAAATGATGTTATTATTATCAAAACCACTGCATTTTTTGCAGTGGTTTTTCAATTCCCATGAAAACAATTCTTCAAATTGAAATAAAAGATTAAATATTTTATATAATTCTGGAAATCAAATCGTTAATTTTCGTTTTCCGCAAAATAATAAAATAAAAATATATATTTGTACTGTAACGAAGAACATAAATATGAAAAACACGAAAAGCTCTGTAAGCGAAACAGGACACTCTAAAAACATCGCTAACCTTCAGGATCTCATCTCTTTTTGTACAGCCTATGGCGACAAATACAATCCCGTAAAAGAAGAACTGAAAATCTCCAGTCTTGAAGTATTATATGAAGATGCCCTCTTAAAATTGAACGACGCACAAACCAAAAAAACGCTGTTTGATAATGCCACCAATCAGCGGGTTGAAGTTTTTAAAGAATTGAATCCGCTGGCGACAAAAGTAATTAACGCATTGGCTGTTTCAGAAACAAATCCTCTAATGCTCAGCAATGCCAAATCCTACAACAAAAAGCTGCAGGGGAGAACAAAAGCAAAACCGGAAACAGAAAAGTCAGGTGAAGAAACCGAGAATCCAACAAGAACCATCTCGACTTCCCAACAGAGCTACGACAGCAAGATCAATCACTTCTCCAATTTAATTCAGGTACTCGAACAAAGCGCTGCTTACAATCCCAATGAAGAAGAATTAAAGACGAGTGCCTTACAGGATAAGCTGGCAGATATGAAAAACAAGAACACTGCCCTTATTCATGCTAATACCGAATATTCCAATGCAAGGTTATCCAGAGATCAGGTGTTGTATAATGACCTCACCGGATTGTGTCAGATTGCAAAAGAAGTGAAACAATATGTAAAATCAGTTTTCGGAGCTATAAGTCCTCAATATAAACAGATCTCCAGCATCTTATTCACTAAGGTAAAATCATAAATCTAAAATTTAAAAATCCTCGAACGAATTCCTGTCATGAAAGATAATTTTTAGACAGGAATTATTGTTTATGGCAACTTCAAAGTATATATGATCAACTTCGGATTATATTTTTTAAACTTTGTGATTAAAACGAGCAACTTTAAGTATAATATGAGCAACTGCGATGAATATTCTTGCAACTGTGAGTGTGATGTGAGCAACTTTGGTTATACTTTTCTTAACTTTAATTTAGATGTGAGCAACTTTGTTTATGATTTTACTAACTGCGGTTAGTATTTTAGCAACTTCAGGTAAAATGTTTTGAACTTTGTTTTAGGTATAGTCAACTTGAATAATACCTTTTAGAATATTGTTCAGTAATTTAATAACTTAGAAGCTGAAAACAAAAGCTTGATAAGCTTTATCCAAAACTATTAAACTGCACAACAGAAAAGGTATTATACAATTAAAATAACCAAATCCGGAACTCCCATGAAAAAACTCATCTTCATCATAGTTGGCATTATTATTCTCCTCATCATTATTGTTTTAATCAAAACATTTACCTATCCCTTTAAAAAAGTTAATGCCAATACTTCCGATGGATGGAAAATGATGAAAGATGATTCCGCTATTCAGAGACTATCAGGCGGACTGAAGATCCCGTCGGTTTCATCTGGTGAACTGGGCGAATTTAATTACTCCCCATTCGATACTATTAAACAATATTTAAAAGCTTCTTATCCCCTCGTTTATCAGAATACAGAATTTGTTGAAGTAAATACTTACGGTTTGGTATTCCGACTGAAAGGCAGCAATCCTTCCCTTAACCCCATCTTGTTCCTTTCCCACACCGATGTTGTTCCTCCCGGTGAGGCCGAGGTGAAAAATAAAAGTGAAAATATTTTCAGACCTGATGATAAGCCTTTGCCTGCCGTATCGGAAGTTTCTGAAGAATGGGATTTCGGACCGTTCTCCGGAGCAGTGGCCAACGGAAGAATCTACGGAAGAGGTTCCATAGATATGAAAGGAATGCTTTTCTCTCTTCTGGAATCCATGAATAATCTAATCAAAACAAAACATATATCTCAAAGAGATATTTACCTCGCTTTCGGATTTGATGAGGAAGTCGGCGGACAACAAGGCGCTGCGAAAATAGCTGAGCACTTTAAAAATAAAAATATTGAGTTTGATGCAGTATATGACGAAGGTGGTTTAATTCTTGAAAAGGGGAGTGTCAATGGAATCAACTCAGATGTCGCCGTGATCGGGTGTGCAGAAAAAGGTTTCCTTTCTGTTAAAATCAAAGTCAAAGGTCTCGGTGGACATTCCTCAATGCCTCCCACAGAAAGTGCTATCGGAAAAGCGGCGATCATCATGCAGCGTCTTGAAAAAGACCAGATGAAGCCGACCGTGACACCACTTATTAATCAGTTCTTCACTAATGTTGGCGGATCAATGTCTTTCGTCAACAGGATGGCCATCGCCAACCAATGGCTATTGAAGCCCATCCTTCTTTCCCAACTCACCAAAAATAATTCGACCAACGCGTTGGTACGTACCACGACCGCCCTCACCATGATGAAAGGGAGTGATGCTCCCAACGTCCTTTCCCCTGAAGTGGAATTTGTAGTTAATTTCAGGCTACTCCCCGGAAATACCGTAAAAGACGTTAAACAGCATATTGCCGAAGCCACCAAAGGATTTGATGTCGAAATAGAAGAAATTGATACCGTTAAAGAAGCTTCAGCCGTTTCCCCAACCAATACAAAAGCTTTTAAATTAATAGAATCTGCCATTAAAGAAATTCATCCTTCAGCAATTGCTACCCCTTACCTCACCGTTGGCGCAACAGATGCGTACAAATACCAGATTGTCGGCAAAAACATCTACAGATTCATGCCTATTAAAATAAACAATGCCGAAAAACAATCCATCCACAGCACTAACGAATATCTCAGCATAGAAAACTACATGAAAATGATCCACTACTTTGAATATATCATGAGAAATTATGATAAACAATAGATGATGGGTAATAAGCAATGAGCAATAAGCAAGTAATGAATGATAAAGGTAGATGATAAATAACACAGATAGTATTAGCAATGAACGCGAAGAAGTCGAAGGATCTCAAACAATAAACACCCTAAAAGCCGACATAGGAAGCCGAAGCGCTAAGAAAAATAGTTTGTGAACGTTAAAAAAATTCCACTGTCTGAGTGCGGCAAAAGTATTTTCACGGCCTTTGCTGAGTGGAGCGCCTTTGCAAACGAAAATATCCTCAATCATTTAAAAGAAAAACTTAGGGCTCCTTTGCGTTCAAAACAAACCACTTAAAAAAAGTTTTTCAATAAAAAATAATACGTCAAGTTTTGACGCATTACCCAATTAGCTTTGTCATATCAAAACAACGAAGCTATGGAACTGCCATTATATTTAAGTTTTAATGAATTTCACAACCACTATTACAACAACCTTGAAAAATGGTTTGAAAAATATCATAATACATCCGAGACCGATTACCTGAAAGCACTTTCAGAATTATACAGTCCTTATTTGTATTATAATTTTGCGAACGGCAGGCTTCAGGCAGACGCTTCCATTCAGATCAAGGATTGCTTCTTTCCTTCTTACGATAAGATTGGACTTTCTTTCTGTACAGGTTGTGATAATGGTAAAAAACCTAAAACCTCCAGAAATATGAATCATATGTTTGAGTGGAAAACCATTACCATGATGGAATATGCACAGCATATTTTAGACAAGATCAACAGACATATTTCCGAAAACAAGGACAAAGATGTAATGAGTTTGATTAACGATTATGATGTCATTACTTCCAGAGAGGGTGCCGGATATTGCGTGAATTACAGTCAACATCAGTCGACGCTGCCATTCCTGAAAGCTTATTTTCCTGTTTACGGACAAACGGTAAATATGGCTGTTTACAGAGATTTTATATTCTCAATCGTTCAGATCGCAGAATATATCGACCATAAATTAAAAGAATTAGAACTTTTTGAAAGTACGATTTACGTAAAGCTGAAATCCGAGGCTAAATTCAAAGTACAAATAAACCACCAGTTCCTTACCTTATGCAACTAAACTAATACACCAACATCATATAGCTAAATTATAGTTTGGAAAGGGGTTGAGACTTTTCAAATGAATATCCCGGTCATTGCAGGCTGGGATTTTTTATGTAAAAATTTTATGAAGAATTAAAAATGAGCTTTAATAGCTTAACCTTGGTAAAAACAAAAAAGCATTGAAAATAATCAACGCTTTTCTTTGCAGAGAGGAAGGGATTCGAACCCTCGATACAGTTACCCGTATACTACCTTTCCAGGGTAGCTCCTTCAACCACTCGGACACCTCTCTATTTGAGACTGCAAAAATAATGGAATTTATTGGATTTCCAAATTATTAATGCAATTAGTGTGAAATTTCTCCGCAAAGACTTTTGGAAAAGTTTTCTGCGAAACTTCCCTGATAATTCGGATTCTCGATAAGGTGCATGGCTTTAGTAATAGCACTTTCTGCCGTCATATCCTTTCCGCTGATGGCTCCGATTCTGGAAAATATATTGCTGTTTTCATACTTTCCGAACGATATCCCTCCTGAAATACACTGACTTACTACGACGATTTCCGTTCCGTTATTCCTGATCTGCTGAAGGGTTTCCACTGTTTTTTCACTGCTGAAAATCGTTCCCGAGCCAAATACCTGAAGAATCAGCACTTTCATTGTAGGGATTTCTCTAAAATGATTCAAGTTCATGCCCGGAAAAATTCTCCAGAAAATAATATCTTCAGAAATATGATCGTCAACATGGAAATCTACGGTAGAACCAGAACGATGAAGATTATCTTTTATAATATTTAAATGTACTCCGGATTGTCCCAAAATAGGGTAATTCGGACTGGCATATGCATCAAAATACTCCGCAGAATATTTCAGCGTACGGTTTCCTCTTAATAATTTATATTCAAAATAAATCGCAACTTCCTGAATTACCGCTTCATCATTTTCATACAAGCTGGCATAATAAAGACTTGTTAACAGATTTTCTTTGGCATCTGTACGAAGATCTCCGATCGGGAGCTGGGAACCGGTAAGAATCACTGGTTTTTTTAGTCCTTTCAACATAAAACTCAGTGCTGAAGCCGTATAAGACATAGTATCTGTTCCATGGAGTATCAGAAAACCATCATAATTATTGTAGTTTTTATGAATATAATGAGCGATAATTTTCCATTCTTCCGGACCCATATCGGATGAATCAAGAGGCTTTGCAAAAGGATGAACGAAAACCTCACATTCCATCAGCGTCATTTCAGGCATTTTTTCAAAGATGTTCCCAAAATCAAATGCGCGCAGGCTTCCGGTTTCATAATCTTTCTCCATCCCGATGGTTCCGCCGGTATAGATCAAAAGGACTTTTCGTTTCATACATGAATTTTATTAGATTTCCATACCTCTTTCAGGAGGATTCCTCAAAATTACGTTAATTTGCAAAGATTTGAAAATGGATGGAAGATTTAGCAAAAACTTTTGAATATTTAAAACAGTTTTTAACGCAAGAAAGATTGGCAAAAATTGAACATTTCTCTCAGGAAAGCTCAGATTTTGTACTTCCTGTCGTGGAAGATATTTACCAGTTCCGAAATGCAGCCGCAATCGTACGTTCTGTGGAAGCGTGTGGTTTTCATAAAGTGGTAGCTTTACAGGAGGAATATAGTTTTGAACCGAATCTTCGTGTTACAAAAGGTGCCGATACCTGGGTTGAGGTCGAAAAGCTTCCCAGAAATATGGAATCTTTCCAAAAAATCCGTGATAGAGGCTATAAAATATTGGCTGTTTCACTAGAGAATAATGCCACTATGCTTCCAGACTACAAAATCACTGAACCTGTCGCCTTGGTTTTCGGGACAGAAATGGAAGGGGTTTCCCAGGAAATTCTTGATTTTGCAGATGAAACTCTGGCTATTCCGATGTATGGTTTTACCAGAAGTTTTAATGTTTCGGTTGCTGCGTCCATCTGTATGTATGAGTTGAAACAAAAGCTTATAAGATCTGATTTAAATTATAAACTTAATGAAGAAAAACTTCTGAAAATGAAAATTCGATGGGCCGTTAATTCTATACGAAGCGGGCAGGAGATTTTTGATAAATATCTAAAGGATAATAATCTCGAAAAGGTTTTTTCTTAATTCATTGAGAAACCTTTACCATTCCATATTATTATAATTCCACGCTGCAACAAAAATTCCCGCTGTTTCCGTTCTCAATCTTTGATTTCCCAAAGAAACGGCTTTTACATGGTGTTCCGCCAACGTCATAATTTCCTTTTCGGAAAAATCGCCTTCAGGGCCAATCAAAAAAGTGATGTGATCGAGTGTTGGGATTTCCTTTAATGCGATCCTGTGAAGATTTTCATGACAGTGTGCTACAAATGTATTTTCAGGATGAATCTTTTTTAAGAAATCCTGAATTTTAATGCTGTCATTAATGACCGGAAAATGAAATCTTAAACTTTGCTTGGAAGCAGCTACTGCCTGTTTTCGCAGTTTATCGATATTCAGGTTTTTGCGTTCGGTTTTTTCAGTCTGTAATAATGTAATTTCTGAAATACCCATTTCCACTGCTTTTTCAATAAAAAACTCAATACGGTCGATATTCTTGGTAGGGGCAATCGCAATATGTAATGCTGGATTAAAGTTTGGCATATCAGTTTTGATCTCATCAACGATAATATTCGCTTTTTTACCTTCAATCATCAGCTTTCCGGAAGCAAGATTTCCTTTTCCGTCGGTTACATGAATTGCTTCACCTTCCTTCATCCGAAGAACTTTTACAATATGCTGTTGTTCTTCGTTATTGATCGTTACTTTATTTCCTTCAATTTCTCCGTAGAATAATTTCATTACAAATCGTATTTTGCCGTAGCACTCGTTCTTAAATCTGTAAATTCTCCCCGTTCAAATTTCAGTTGAGCTACCATGGCAATCATTGCGGCATTATCGGTGGTATATTCAAATTTTGGGATGTAAATATTCCAGCCGAGTCTTTCATGATTATCTTCCATCGCTTTCCTTAATGCTGAATTGGCAGAAACGCCACCTGCAATGGCAACTTCTTTAATATCTAAATCTTTTGCTGCCTTTTCCAGTTTGTTCATCAGGATTTCAATGATGGATTTCTGAACGGAAGCGCACAGATCATTCAGATTATTTTTGATAAAGTCAGGATCTTTTCTTACTTCTTTCTGGATAAAATACAATACGGAGGTTTTGATTCCGCTGAAAGAATAATCGTAATTTTCAAGCTTCGGTTTATTGAATTTAAATGTATCTGGATTGCCTTCTTTTGCCAGCCTGTCTATAATCGGACCTGCAGGATAATCAAGGTCAAATATTTTTCCGATTTTATCGAAAGCTTCTCCGGCTGCGTCGTCGGTCGTTTTTCCGATGATTTCCATCTCAAAATAATCTTTCACCAGCACAATCATCGTGTGTCCTCCGCTTACCGTAAGGCATAAAAATGGGAATTTGGGCGGCATAGGATTTGCATCCTCAATGAAATGCGCTAAAATATGCGCCTGGAGGTGGTTTACTTCAATTAACGGAACATCTAAACTCATTGCCAAAGACTTAGCAAAGGAAGTTCCTACCAGAAGAGATCCTAAAAGTCCGGGTCCGCGGGTAAAGCCTATCGCGGAAATTGCATTTTGTTGTATATTTGCTTTAGTTAGAGATTTTTCAACAACCGGAATAATATTTTGCTGATGAGCACGTGATGCAAGCTCAGGAACAACACCGCCATATTCTTTATGGATCGCCTGATTTGCAGCAATGTTCGACAGAATAGAATTTCCCTTGATAATAGCTGCTGATGTGTCGTCGCAAGACGATTCAATACCTAAAATTATAGAGTCGCTCATAATAATGGCAAAGTTAGAGAATAATAACGAGAATGAGAACAAAAAATCAGTAGCTGAAAACCTAGGTAATCAGGTACAAAAAGCGGTTGGAAATGCCGGAGACAAAGTAAAGGAGACCGTGAAAGAAGCTTCTGAGCTGGCTTCGGATGCCATTAAGCATCCTGTAGAAACTGCTGAAGAATTCGGAAAACAGGCGGTAAAAGACGTGACCAGCTATTCCTGGTGGGCTCGTCTTCTGTTGATCCTTTTCTGGCTCGGTCTTGGTCTTGTCGTTTCCATTTTCATTGCGATTAATCTTCCCGTTACCAAACAATGGGCGGCCGATCAGGCTTTACAGATTGTGAACAGAGATTTTAAGGCGCAGATGTCAACAGAAAGTGTTGAGGTGAATTTTTTCGGAAATGTAAAGATCAAAGGATTAAAAATAAAAGATTATAAAGGATACGATTTTATTCAGTCAAAGGAATTTATTGCCAATTCCAACTGGCTTTCTCTTGTTAAAAATATCACTAAAAATAATTCTTTAAGTTTTAACTCTTTAACCTTAAAAAATGCAGATGTAAAAGTCATTACATATAAAGGCGACAGCATTTCAAACTTTATCCGTTTTACACAGTTATTCGATAACGGTAAAAAAAGAGATCCCAGCAAGCCTGCTTTTCAGCTGGATTCAAGACTACAGATTTTAGATTCTAAAGTTTCTATTGTGAATTTGAACTCACCGGGAGAAAAAGGAAAGTGGCTCACCGCAACCAATTTTAATCTGAAAGCCCCAAATGTAAAAGTAAACGGAAGAAATATTTCAGCACTCATCAACAATATGTCTTTTACGACGACACGATGGGACAAATCTCATTTCGTGGACACTTTTTCAACGGAACTGTCGATGACACCTGATTATCTTTCTTTAAAGGATCTTACTCTAAACACGGATCATTCACTTTTACAGGGAGATATTAAATTTAACCTTCATGATGACGGCTCCTGGGCAGATTTTGCCGATAAAGTGAAATGGGAGATGAATCTCATACAAGGAAGTCAGCTGAGTGGCTATGATATCAGTTATTTCGTGACCAACTGGGACAATTTCAAGCCGTTTAACATTTCCGGAAAAATGGCGGGTCCGCTAAATAATTTTAAGCTTGATAATTTCCTGATCAGAAATCCTGACGTGAATATCGCGACAAGATCAATGAAAGTCAATAATCTGTTGAAAGGTAATTTTTTAATTGAAACGAATGATCTTTCTGCAGATTTTACCTATAAAGATCTGAAAGCGATGATGCCTTCGTTTATCTCAACGAAGATGAAGAATTTTGCTGATGATTTCGGTAAGCTGAAATATAACGGAACAGCAAGTGTAAATCCTAATCGGGTGTATGTGGCCAACGGAAATTTGATGACAGGAATAGGGCAGGCAAAAATCACTCAGTTTTCTTTAACCGATTATAGTTCTTCAATGCCTAAATACGTGGGAATTGCTGAGGTTAAAGATTTAAATACTTCTGTTATTACAAAAAATAAATCAGTCGGGTTGATTTCCGGAAGATTTGATGTCAATGGTCAGAGCTTCGATGTGAATACGATGAAAATCACTACCAAATCGAGAATTGCCAGTATTGATATCATGAATAAAGAGATCAATAATGTGTACCTGGAAGGTCTGCTGGATCATAAAAAATATAACGGATTAATCACAGTCAATGACGAACAGGCAAAAGCAAATATTAAAGGATTAATCGATTTCAGCACTTCAAGAATTTTAATGAATGTAAATGCTGATGTTAATTATCTCAATATAAATTATTTCACCAACAAACCCGGAACTCAGATTTTAAGCGGGAAAGTAATGGGTAAAATGGCTATGTCTTCGATCAATGATCTTACTTTAGATGTAGACGCAAATGGAATTAATTTTACGACAGCAACTCAGAAATATTCTATTCCTACTGCCAAGCTGAAAACTTTCATAGAAAACGGAGGAAGGGTTATAGATGTTGATGCTCCTGGTGCTGTAAACGGTAAAATTTCAGGGAGATACAACCTTGGCGATCTTTCAGGAATGGTGGAGAACGGATTAAATAAAATCCTTGTAGGTCCCGACCCTAGAAAAATATACAGAGGTCAGAGTTTTGCCATGAATTTTGATGTGCAGCAAGGGTTGGTAAGCTATTTCCTGCCTGATCTTAAATTGCCACAGGGCGCAAAAGTTGAGGGTCAGTATGATGGAAATTCTAATAATCTTATATTAAATCTCGATGCTGCGTCCTTAAAATATATCATGACAAAAAAACAGGAAATAACCGAGGCTGATAAAGCTTTGGCTGCGGCAAATCCTGAGTACACGATTAATGAAAGAGATAACATCACCAGAGATAGCGCAATGGTAGACAGTGTGATGGTAAGAATTAATACGGCCAATCTTGATGAGCAGATTTTTGCGAAGATCAATCGACTACAATACAATAAAAATATTATTAAAGATCTCACATTAAGCGGAAGAAATGAAAACAATACGGTTCTTCATCTTGCAACAAAATTCAAGTATGGAAGCCCTGAAGATGAACTTGATGATAACCTGAAAGAATATGCAATCAACATCAATCAGTCTACCAATGCCGGAGGTGATTTTGTATTCCGGTTTGAACCGACCGAGGTTAAATTTAATGATGTAACATGGGCTGTTGATACAAGCCCGGAGCTTAATCATTCCATTACATACCGTAAAAAAGAAAAAGATTTCGACATTAGAAATCTTAGAATTTATTCGGATAAAAGTGCATTATTTGTAAAAGAGGCTCAGTTTAAATCTGCGAAAGATTTTTATATTGACGCTGAAGTTGATGATTTTGCCATAGAAAAACTGATGGAAATGCAGCCGGGAGGAAATTCAATGAATATAAAAGGTCTTGCCAATGGAAGTGTGAAAATCAGAATGGATAAAAGTACGCTACAGCCCTTAGTAGATATGACGATCGACGATATCATGATGAATGGAAATGATATGGGAGATATTACGATTTCTGCCACCAACGGATTTTCTTTAAATGTATATGATGTAGATGTTAAAGTAAACTCTGCCGGAGTTATCGGCAACAACAGTCTTCATGTTACCGGAACTGTAAATAATAATGCTTCATCACCAATTATTGATCTTACTGCGGAAATGAGAGATTTTGATATATCTTTCGCTCAGCAGTTTGTTACCAGTGTTTTTGGTAATTTAAGAGGAAAAGCTACCGGAGATCTTAAGATCAGCGGAAAATTCAATGATCTGGATTATAGTGGTGATATTGCCTTAAAAGGCTTCGGTCTGAAACTTCTGTTTACCGGTGTCGATTACTCCTTTGATGATACGGTAATTCCACTTACAAAAGGTTTAGCGATTCTCAATAATGTTGAAGTGCATGATGGCCGTACAAATTCAAAAGGGAATATTTCCGGTGCGGTTCAGTTTGAAACCCTTTCTTCAATGGGAGTCAACCTCGTAATGAGAGCAGATAATTTATTGGTTTTAAATACCACGCAGAAAGATTACGATCTTTTCTGGGGAAGAGTTTACGGACAGGGAGATCTGTATGTTGACGGTCCTGTATCTGGTTTAAGCCTTTCTACTCCAAATATGAAAGCGCTTAGCGGAAGTACATTTACATTCAATTCAGGATCAACATCCAATGTTGAAGAATTTAAAATGCTGAGGTTCCTTAAGGAAGGAAAAGACGGTCTCGTAACTCTCGAAGAAAAGAAAAAATCCGGTGCCAATATGAATATTGATTTTGCTTTGGATGTAGATAAAGGAACTACAGTGAATGTTCTTATCGGTGATGATGTAGGAAATATCACAGTAAAAGGTGCTGCAGAAAAACTGCGTTTCCAGATGAGCAGACAGGGGAATATTGCCATGAACGGGATGTACAGGGTAGAAAATGGTACTTTTGTTTCCAAAGCTATTTTAAATAAAACTTTCCAGATAGAGAAAGGTAGCAGTATCAGATGGGATGGTGATGCGATGAAGCCTGCGCTTGATATTAAAGCAAATTATGTAAGGATGGTATCCAATGCAGGAGAATACCTTAATATGGGAAGTTTGCAGCCTATCAGTATTTTGCTTCAGGCAAATATTACGCAATCTCTCGTAGATCCAAAAGTTGATCTTAATGTCACGGCACTAGATGTTTCCAGTCAGGTAAAAGAAACCCTGGCTGCGAAAATGAGCCAGGAAGGAGAAAAAGTACTCCAATTCGGATCTGTATTGCTTCTAAACAGCTTTAATGTCTCCAAGACCGGAGGTGTAGACGTTGACGTGGCAGGTGTTGCAGAATCTTCAGGATACAATATGCTTTTAAAACAATTAGGTTCTGTTTTGAATACCATGAGTAATGAATTTCAGATTGATCTTAATTATGTAAAAGGAGACCAGTACTCAAACAGAGGAGACCGTGCAAATGCCGGGGTAAGTTTTGCTTTTTCACCTAGAGTTAAAGTAAAGACCGGATTAGGAATTCCTCTTACCAAAACTGAGAATACAGAGGCTAACTATCTCTCCGGAGAGGGAACTATTGAATATGATATCTCTAAGAAAAATGACGGAAGTCTTATTTTAAGAGGATATTCTAAACCATCAAATATTGGAGTTATTAATGGGGCAGGATCAAATGGAACTGCTAATCAGGCCTATGGAGGGGGTATTGTGTGGAGCAAGAGCTTTAATTCTTTGTTTAAAAAGAAGAAAAAAGATAAAAAAGCATCTAAAGATAAACCTGAGACAAAAACAGATTCTATAAAATCAAATACAAAATAGTCTCAAATTTATAATGATTTTTATCATATGTGTTAATTATTGTTAATGTTTGGTATAAATTTTTTAGTTAAATTATTTTTCATAAATTTGCAAAAAATACATTGTTTTTTTAAGAAAATTGTAATTAACTAATATGAACTATCAACTGGACGAAATAGACAAGAAGATTCTTGATTTCTTAGTAGAAAACACAAGAATGCCTTTTACAGAAATTGCTAAGCAGATGGATGTTTCCGCTGGTACAATTCACGTAAGAGTGAAAAAGATGGAGGATGCAGGTATTATTTTGGGATCATCTCTTAACATCGATTATGGAAAGCTGGACTATCACTTTACAGCTTTTATCGGAATTCTTTTAACAAAATCAAACAGAACTCAGGAAGTTCTGAAAGAATTGTCAACCATTCCAAACGTAATCGAAGCAAGCGTAATTTCAGGAAAGTACAATATCTTCTGTAAGGTAAGAGCTAAAAATACTGATGATGCTAAGAGAATTATCTATCAAATTGATGATATTCAGGATGTAATGAGAACCGAAAGTATGATTTCTATGGAAGAATACTTAAGCGACAAAAACAGACTAATTAATGCAATCTACGTATAATCGTATTTAAAAAGAATTATATTGAAGAACTTATGAAATTTCTCATAAGTTCTTTATTTTTGTACCTATGGAAGAATATAGCTATTTTGACGAAGATCCGAAAAAAGGATGGGGATTTATTCTGGCATTTGCAGCATTGCTGTTGTTTACAGTTATGGGATTTGGGATTGATCTTGATGAGTATTTGCAGCACGAAACTCTGAATATTCCGGCTTGGTATGCTTACACTGTTTTTGTGATTGATGCATTAATGGTTGTAAGTCTTGTACTTATGTTTTTCTATAGAAAAATAGGCATCTTCGCCTTTCCTGCGTTGTTGGTTTTGCATTTCTTTATGCACAATTATTATCTGTCGACGTTTTTGTACACAGATGTAACCAATCTCTTTCTTTTTACAGGTTTCGGAATGCTGGCCATTATTCCGAAGTGGAAATTTTTCAGATGATTTTGTAAAAAGATAAAAGATAGTTTTTAATATTAATAGGAGCGGGCTTTAGCTCGCTTTCTCATTTTCAATATAAGAGGCTTTGGCTGGAACTTACAACTAACAAAAAAAGTCCCCAAAATGGAGACTTAAATATATTTATTCTTAGTTGATTACGCTAAAATTCTCTTTACCGCTTCTTTCACCGCAGTTGAATCAATTTTATATTTCTTCATTAGTTCCGCAGGCGTTGCAGATTCTCCGAATGTATCGTTTACAGCAACAAATTCTTGTCTTGTCGGTCTTTTTCTTGCAAGCATTCCTGCAATGGATTCTCCAAGGCCGCCAAGATAATTGTGTTCTTCAGCCGTTACAATCTTTCCTGTTTTTTCAATCGATTTTAAGATGATTTCTTCATCTAAAGGTTTAATCGTATGTATATTGATTACCTCGCAAGAAATACCTTCTTTTTCAAGCTCATCAGCAGCAATTAAGGATTCCCAAACCAAGTGGCCTGTTGCAACGATTGTAACATCAGTTCCTTCTTGTAGCATAATTCCTTTTCCGATCTCAAATGGCATATCTTCAGGGATGAAAACTGGAACTACCGGTCTACCAAATCTTAAATAAACAGGGCCTTCAAAATCAGCGATTGCCAAAGTTGCAGCTTTTGTCTGGTTGTAGTCACAAGGGTTGATTACTGTCATTCCCGGAAGCATTTTCATCATTCCGATATCTTCCAAAACCTGGTGAGTCGCTCCGTCTTCTCCTAACGTAAGACCTGCGTGAGAAGCACATATTTTTACATTTTTATTGGAATAAGCAATAGACTGACGAATCTGATCATACACTCTCGATGTAGAAAAGTTGGCAAAAGTTCCTGTAAAAGGAATTTTCCCTGTGATGCTTAATCCTGCAGCAAGACCCATCATATTCGCTTCTGCGATACCTGTCTGAAAGAATCTTTCAGGAGCTTTTTCAATGAATTTCTCCATCTTTAGTGATCCGATAAGGTCTGCGCAAAGTGCAACTACATTTGGATGAGTATCTGCAAGTTCAGCAAGTCCGGCTCCGAATCCTGAACGTGTATCTTTTTTTTCTGTATATGTAAATTTCATGAGGATTTTAAATTTTTATAATTGATTAATGATGAGTGATAATTGATGAATAATTTTCTAAAATCAATTATCACTCATCATTTATTATTAATAGTCAGCAGGAGCTTCTAAATACAATTGTTTGAATGCTGTTTCCAGTTGCTCATCATTAGGAGCTTTACCATGCCAAGCGTGAGATCCCATCATGAAATCAACTCCATTACCCATCTGAGTGTGCAGAATAATAGCTACAGGTTTTTCTTTTCCGGTTTCAGTTTTTGCTTTCTCAAGGATTGCAATTACCGCTTCAAGATCGTTACCATTTTTCTCTTCAAGAACTGTCCATCCGAAAGCCTCAAGTTTTGCATGGAGATTCCCTAACGAAAGAACGTTGTCTGTGCTTCCATCAATTTGCTGTCCGTTGTAATCGATTGTTGAAATGATATTATCAACTTTTTTAGAAGCGGCATACATGAAAGCCTCCCAGTTTTGCCCTTCCTGCAATTCACCGTCTCCCTGTAAAGTATATACCAAAGAAGTATCTCCGTCTAATTTCTTGCCCTGAGCTGCACCTAAAGCAACCGAAAGACCTTGTCCCAAAGATCCTGAAGCCACTCTGATCCCCGGAAGTCCTTCGTGAGTAGTCGGGTGTCCCTGAAGTCTGGAATCCAGTTTTCTGAATGTTCCCAATTCATTCACCGGGAAAAATCCGAATCTGGCTAAAGTAGAATAGAATACCGGAGAAATATGCCCGTTTGAAAGATAGAAATGATCTTCATTTTTACCCTCCATCGTGAAAGGAAGTTTATAATTCATTACCTTTCCGTAAAGGGCTGTAAAGAATTCAGTACAACCTAAACTTCCACCTGGGTGACCGGAATTCACAGCGTGAACCATTCTTAAGATGTCTCTTCTGATTTGCGTAGTAAGAGATTTTAACTCTTCGATGCTTTTACTCATTGCTTAGAATTTATATGCACACAAATCTACAATTTTTTAGCGGCTTACGGAAATGTAAAAACCCGGATTTGTACCCGGATTTTTATCTTTTAACGTATTTTTAATGATAAGTATTTTTAATTGTAAGGTAATTTAATTTTACATTTAATAATCTAAAGGAGTATGACTTAAACATCATCATATTTTTATTATTACTAAATTTTTCATTTGAAAATGATAAGTGAAATGTAATAAATATGTATAAAACATAAATTATTTTCTCCTGATAAGCCAAAGTCCGAGAAATGTTAGCAAACCATTAATGATTAAGAGTTCCAATCCTATTTTAAATTCTCCAAAAAGTGTTTCCTGATACTTATCAATAAAGAAAGAAATAACAGGAGCTGCAATACATACAAAAGGAACCAGTTTGTCCTTGACTTTATATTTCGTGAAAATTCCGAAGGCGAATAAGCCTAAAAGTGGTCCGTACGTAAATCCTGCCAGCTTAAGGATTAGTCCGATCATCGAATTATCATTAATCACTTTAAAAATGATGACCATTATTAAAAAAGACAACGCAACCAGAAGGTGAATTTTTTTTCTGAACTTCTCTTTCTTTCCGTTATCCCAGTGCGTTTTCTCTTTCATTCCAAAAATATCGATACACAGAGATGAGGTAAGTGCTGTCATCGCTCCGTCTGCACTTGGAAATAAAGCTGAAATCAATGCAATGATAAAGATAATCGAAATGAATGGCGGCATATAATTTAACGCGATGTCCGGAAACAGCTGATCTCCTGCACTGGAAACATTTTCCTGAGCGCCATAAAGATGTAAAAGACCTCCCAGATAAAGGAATAATGAGATGACACCAAGTAAAATAAAACCTAAAGTCACCATATTTTTTTGAGAATCTTTCAGTCTTGTTACCGAAAGGCTTTTCTGCATCATTTCCTGGTCGATTCCTGTCATGGTAATCGTGATAAAAGCTCCTGCAAGGATTTGTTTAATGAAGAAACTTTTCTGATTAGGATCAAAATCAAAAATTTTCGTATAACCCTTTTCATTCATTGCGGTAAAGCTGTCACCAAGGCTCAATCCCAGATGGTTCAGCATATAAACCGTGCAGATAATCAAACCCAGAAGCATACAAGAGGTTTGTAAAGTATCTGTCCAGACAATCGTTTTTACGCCTCCTTCGTATGTGTAAAGAATAATCATCGCCAGAATAATCAAAGTCGTAACGATAAATGGTACGCCTAGACTATCCAGGATGGCTACCTGTAAAATATTGACAACAAGATACAGCCTTGCCGTAGCACCGACCAATCTGGAAACAATAAAAATCCAGGCACCCGATTTATACGAAAGCTGTCCCATTCTTTGCTGAAGATATCCGTAAATGGATGTCAGCTTGAGTCTGTAATATAAAGGAAGCAGGACATACGCAATTACGATATAGCCAATCAGATAACCTAATGTGATCTGTAAATACGAAAATTTATCATTTCCTACCGCTCCGGGAACGCTTACGAAGGTAACACCGGACAGAGATGTTCCGATCATTCCGAATGCAACAAGCATCCAATTACTTTTACGGTTTCCGATAAAGAAACTTTCATTATCACTTCCTTTTCCGGTTTTGTAAGCCACCCAGAGCAGCAAAGCGAAATAGACGACGATAATGGATAATAATATAATCGGAGACATGCTTTTATTTAATTTAAATTTTAGCAAATATAGTTTTTTTATATTCTGCTCAAAAAAGAAAAAACCTTCCGGATATTTTCCGAAAGGAGTTGTAATAGTAAGTAAGAATTTATTTTACCTTAATCTTTGATTTTAGCCTGAGCTTTAATTTCAAATCAAGCCTGCGTTTTGTTGACCAGAACATCCTGAAGTTCCTCATGTTTCTGGAAAGTAGCTTTAGCAAAAGGACACAGTGGAATAATAGTTTTACCGCTTTCCCTTGCAAAATCTACCGCCGAAAGCAGCATTTCTTTTCCGACTCCTTTTCCGTTATAAGCTTCTTCTACTTCAGTGTGATCGATGATAAATCTGTCGTCGCCAGCCCATGTATAGGTCATAAGCCCTGCATGGTTTCCGTCAATAAATGCTTCAAAATTTCCGTTTTTCTCGTTGTTGTTATGTTTTACTTCAATCATATTTATGAAAATTTGGTTAATATTTCTATATCGTTAGTGAGTATTTTGTGAATAGGGCAGGCATCTGCTATTGTGCGGAGCCTTTTTATACGTTCCTCGTCAATAACCTTGCCTTCAAAAGCAATATTTCTTTTAAAAATAGCCCTTTTTGTCAATGGGAAATTTTCCAGTTCAACTTCTACATTGATCGTTTCTATATTCCATTCTTTTCTGTCGATGTACATTCTGAGGGTCGCGGCAGTACAGCTTGCCAGCGATGTTGCCAGTATTTCAAAGGGGTTGAAGCCTTTATTTCCGCCACCTTTATCAAGTGGTTCATCCGTAATCAGGGTGTTTTCACCGGCAATCACTTCTGTGTAATATTTTTCTCTGCCTAAGCTTGCTTTTACGATGATGGGCATGATCTTCAGTTTAGTTTGTGACCTGAACTTTAAAACTTTCTATTTTTTTCTTCAGTTCTTTTAGCATTTCGGGATCGATAACACCGCTTTCCAGATCGAAATTTTCGTAAAATTTAGGCAATGAAAAAGTTTCTTTGATATCTGCACCAAATTGAGGGAAAAATGTTTTTGCCGTATTCATCACATTTCCGCCGCCATATCCTCCCGGAGAAGTAGACATTAATAACATCGGTTTATTCTGAAAAACTTTTACATTGATTCTTGAAGCCCAATCGAAAACATTTTTAAAAGCGGCAGTGTAAGATTTGTTGTGCTCGGCCAGAGAACAGATAATCACATGGCAATCTTCAATAACCTTTAAAAAATGATGGGCTGCATCCGGAAAACCTTTCTTCTCGCGGTCAACGGAAAACACAGGCATATCGAAATCATTTAGATCAATTAAATTAATTTCATCATTCTGAAAGTCTTTTAAAACAAACTTTACCAGTTCTCTGTTGATTGATGTGGAAGAAGTGCTTCCTGCAAATGCTAATATTTTCATAACTAAAATTTATTTCTTCCTAAGATTTTCTGTTTAAAATAGCTTTCGGAAGAGGTACATATTCTTCTTCATCTCCCGGAACAAGCGGAAAAGCCTCATGATTCTGATCGTTCCAGTTTACTTTTGCCTGCTCGATCAATTCTCTGTCTGAATTTACGAAATTCCAGAATATAAAGCGCTCTTCATCAAAAGGCTCGCCTCCGAAAAGATAAACGGTACCATTTTCACTCATATCAAACTCACACAATTTGGTATCTTTGGCGATCATAAGCTGCTTGGAACCGTAAGAATTACCGTCGGTAGTTACCGTTCCATCCAGAACATACATGGCGGCTTCTCCGTAAAGATCTTTTCCAATGCTGATCTTTTTGACTTCTTTTGTTTTTATTTCAATAAAAAACAATTTGCTGTGAACAGGAACCGGAGATTTTTTGCCGAAAACTTCGCCTGCAATCAGTTTGTATTGAATTCCGTTTTCTTCCCAAACAGGAATTTCCTCTGCTTCACTATGATGAAAAGTGGGTTCCGACTGTTCCAGATGTTTCGGAAGGCCTACCCAGATCTGGAATCCGTGCAGTCGTTTATCCGAATGTCTTAAATATTCCGGTGTTCTTTCGGAATGCACCACGCCTTTCCCGGCAGTCATCCAGTTTACCGCTCCCGGCTGAATTTCAACGGCGCTGCCTATACTGTCTCTGTGAAATATAGAACCTTCCAGAAGATAAGTTAGGGTAGAAAGCCCGATATGAGGGTGAGGAGGCACATCAAGATTCTGATAATCATTGAGATCAGCAGGTCCCATATGATCTATAAAAACGAAGGGTCCGACTGCTCTCTTTTCGCGGAAAGGTAAAAGTCTGCCCACCAGAAAATTTCCTATGTCTGCTGATTTTTCTTCTATAATAAGTCCGATATTCGACATGATATATTAATTTTTATTAAGCTGATAATAATAGAATCCGGTAAACATTTTCCATAAAAATAAGGAAAAATAATAAACAGATTTGAACTTTAAGTTAAATTAATCTGCCAGATAACCGAATCTTCCCAGATTATAATCCTCAAAAGCCTGCATGATTTCTTCTCTTGAATTCATTACAAAAGGACCGTGAGCATAAATCGGTTCGTTCAAAGGCATACCGCTGATGATAAGTATAATACTGTCTTCCTGTGCTTCAATTGTAAATGTCTCGCCTTCGTTTTTGAAAAGAACTAAATGATTAACCGGAATTTCTTTATCTCCGTTTACCGTAATATTTCCTTCGATGACTAAAGCAGCTGTGTTATAATCTGCAGGAAAGCTAAATTCTGCTTTTCCTGATTTCTTCAGTTTTGCATTCATAACATGAACAGGGCTGAATGTAGAAGCCGGACCTTTCTGGTCATTATATGTTCCGGCAATAATTTCAATATATCCGTTTTCGGCAAGGTCAGCTTTAGTCATTTTGGCATTGGGAATAGCCTGATATTTTGGGCAGCTCATTTTATATACGGACGGAAGATTTAACCACAGCTGAACCATCTGAAAAATTCCTCCGGATTTTGCCCATTCCTTTTCATGATATTCTTTATGAAGAATTCCTTTTGCGGCTGTCATCCATTGTACGTCTCCCTCACTGATAATTCCTCCACCGCCAGCACTGTCGTGATGTTGTACACGTCCTTTATAGGCAATGGTCACCGTTTCAAAACCTCTGTGTGGATGCACATCTACACCTCGCGGCTGCTCTGTCCCATTAAAATGAAATTTTGAATTATAATCAAGCATGATGAACGGATCCATTCTCTTCATATCCAGACCAGTCATTCCCGGAATAAAATTATGAACTCTGAAGCCATCACCCACAAAATGAGCGGGTTTTGGAGATACAACTTTTTCGATTTCTTTAGTTGCCATAATGTTTGGTATTATAGTACAAAGGTAAGTCAGGTAAAGAACAGATGCATTGATGTGTGATAATATTTAATTAAGCTAATACTATATAAATACTGAACTGTGACTGTGATATTTTAACAGCCCTTAACGCCTACTTTGCATCATTCTTGTTATCATAATGTATCACTAAAATATTAAATTATGTCAGAAAAAAAATTAGCGGGAATCTGGGTGGATAAAGAAAAAGCCATTGTCGTTAAAAATCATGATGCACAGAATGCTTTTAAATTTTTCCTTTGTGATCCTGTAGAAGCCGAAATTCAGCATGGAAACTCTAGTGAAAATGCCGGCAATAATGCGGAACAAACAAATAAGATGAAGTACTTCAAAGAAATTGAACATTTGCTCATCAATTCGCAGCAAGTTTACATCATAGGGCCGGGCACGATTCAGGAGGAATTTAAACATTATCTTGAGGATACTCCACAGTTTAAGAATCTGAAAATTCAGCTTGGTACGGCTCAGCAGATGAGTGATGAACAGGTGCTGGAAAAGGTAAAGGAGCATTTTAATGCTTAAATTTCATTATTATCATAATTAGACCTCCGCTATGTTGACATCATTCGGAGGTTTTTTTATAGTGTCTTTTTAAACTTTTTGGTAATGAAAAGATCCGGAAAGTAATTAAAAATAATAAATCTGTGTAATTTTAGTCTTCCTTCGATTTCATGTTTTTTCCATCCGAGATATGAAGTCTACGGAATACAAATCCGGAAATAATAGTAAGGGTTCCAATCGTAAGGAAAGTATATCGAAATGCGTTATGAGATTCACCCTGAATAAGGTCAGAATTTTCAAATATTTTTAAAACGATCAGTCCGAATGCAATTCCGAAACCAACCGCAAGCTGTTGATTAACGGACAAAAGGGAATTTCCGCTGCTGGTCTGAAAATTTCGTAAATCTGCAATGGAAATGGTATTCATCGATGTAAACTGAATTGAGTTGAAAAATCCTAACACAGCGATGATAGGCACAAACCAATACAACGAAGTGTTAATATCCGGGATTGCCAAAAGGCAGATTAATGTCCCGATAATAAAAGTATTGGTCATGAGTGTCTGACGATATCCGAACTTATCTAAAATTTTGATGACATAAGATTTTCCGAATATTGCGGTAAGAGCCATAGGCGCTATAATCCAACCGGATGTAACGGCAGATTGTTTGTATGCGATCTGTATCATTAAAGGCAATAGCAAAGGAACGGAACTGATTCCAAGTCTTGTTGCCAGATTTCCAACGATTCCTACCCTGAAAGTTCTTACCTGAAATAGGTTTAAAGGAAAAATAGGACTCTCGTCTTTTTTCGCATGACGGTAATAATAATACATAAAAAGAAAGCCAAGAATAAAAACAACCAATACAGGTGTTGTATTCTGAAGATCTCCGAAAAGTTCCAGAGAAATTGAAAGTAGGAGTGAAGCAGCAGCAAAAATCAGGAATCCTTTCAGATCAAAATCTACGTCTGCAGATTTGTAATTGGGCATGAATTTTAAGCCTAAAATTATTCCCATAATACCGATAGGAATATTAATGAGAAAGATCCAGTGCCAAGAAAGGTAATCAACCATATATCCGCCAACTAAGGGTCCTAAAACCGGACCGATGAGCGCAGGAATGATGGCGAAATTCATGGCTTTAAGCAATTCATTTTTATCAAATGTTTTTATCAGGGCTAATTTTCCCACAGGTGTCATCAGACTGCCGCCTACACCCTGAACGACCCGTGAAATTACAAGATGAGTAAGGTTCTGAGATAATGCACAGAGCAATGAGCCTGCACTGAATAATATTAATGAAAAAATAAAAATCTTTTTCGTTCCAAATCTGTCTGCGAGAAATCCGCTGGCCGGCATAAAGACTGCTAATGTTAAGACGTAACTAATAATCGCATTCTGCATATTAAGTGGCGACTCTTTCAGATCCCTTGCAATGGCAGGCAGAGAAGTATTTAGTATGGTAGAATCCAACATCTGCATGAAGATAGCAGTTGCCAGGATCAGGGGTAGAATTTTTTTTATCGAATTGGGCTGCGAAATTACATCTGACATTTTCTGATTACTGGAAAATCAATATCCAGATTTATTTTAGTTCAAAGAATAGTATAATTTCATTTTGAAGCAATATTTATTCCTTAATTGATTTACGTTAAAATTTTACCGAACTTTTCGGATATCGAAATATTATCAAATGAAAAGTCCCGCGAAATTCGCAGGACTTTCATATTATTTTCTTGGTTTTTCAACGCCTTTCCATTCGTCGCCGGCTTTTCTGTACTGGCTCAGCTCGAAAGTTTTGAAGTCTTTTGTTTTGTACTCGATATTGTCGGTATTTTGCTCAAACGGCATGATGTAATAATATTCTTTATCGGTTTTGTCCGTTTTTGTACCTTTTTTTACGGAAGGAACGTATTTCGAGAATTTATAGCTGGGAAGATATTGTTTTAATCTTGCATAGAAAGCTTTATTCTCTTTTTCGTCAGGAATAATGTCTACGATGTTGAAATCGTCTTTCTTTTTATCAATCCAAAGATAGTATGTTTTATCTTCTCCTGTATTTCTGTTGTTGGAGTTGAATGCAAAAAGTTCTTTCGGTACAAGTTCTTTGATTCTTTCAGCATCGACCTTTGTGTAATACTGTCCTTTTGAAGGATCTACGTAGGTTTCAAGATTATACATTAATACAGAATTATTATCAAGATTTTTATTTTTGAAATACTGATTCAAAGATAATTCTGCTGTTTCTCTTAATTCTTTTCCTCTTGCATCCAGTTTTTTAGTAGGGTTCTGAGGATTTACTTTTTTTACGAATTCGTATAAAATTTTAGGTTTTATATCTTTCAGGTGAGGATATGTCTTCAGTTGCTCTGCCTTTACCAGCCAATAGTACTGTTGATAAAAGTCTTCTTTATCAGCATCCTTTACCCTTTTATACACCATTGCAAGTTTTTTGGAGCTAAGATATCTGCCGTATTTTCCTTGTCCGAAAGCCAAAGTCATGGATAACAAAGCAAATAAGATAGTAATGTTTCTTCTCATTTTTTTATAATTGATATTTTCGTTTTCCAAATATAATTATTTATTAGATAATATATTTGATTAACGGTTAAATTCTAACAATATTATTAAGGTTCTTTCAAAAGAAAATCCTGTATTGCTACAGGATTGATAAATTTTTTCTCAGATTGAAGGTTTTAGATGTCTGAAAGCAGGAGAAAAATATAATTTATAAACTGGTCTTTATACTATTTTTCATATGACGTTTCATGTATTTTTACGGCTCTTCCGCTTGGGTCGTTCATATTTTTGAATGCTTCATCCCATTCTAATGCAATTGGAGTGGAGCACGCAACAGACGGAACAGACGGAACAGTAGCTGCAGCGGTCTCACTTGGAAAATGTTCTTCAAAAATAGATCTGTAGCGGTATTCTTCCTTATTTTGCGGCGTATTCAAAGGAAATCTGAATCTTGCATTGGTCATCATTTCGTCAGTCACTTCTTTTTCAGCAACTGCTTTTAAAGTATCGATCCATGAATAGCCGACACCATCAGAAAATTGCTCTTTCTGTCTCCAAACAATAGATTCAGGAAGGATGTCTTCGAATGCCTTTCGCAATACCCATTTTTCTATTTTTCCTTCAGCTGCATTTACCATTTTATCTTTAGGGTTGATGGTCATGGCGATGTCCATAAATTCTTTATCTAAAAAAGGAACGCGACCTTCAATTCCCCAGCTCATTAAAGCTTTGTTGGCTCTCAGACAGTCATAAAGGTGAAGTTTTCCTAATTTTCTTACGGTTTCATCATGGAATTCTCTGGCATTTGGTGCTTTATGGAAATACAAATAACCTCCGAACAATTCGTCAGAACCCTCGCCGGAAAGTACCATTTTAATTCCCATTGATTTAATGACTCTGGCCAAAAGATACATCGGCGTAGAAGCTCTTATCGTAGTTACATCATAAGTTTCCAGATGACAAATCACATCACGGATCGCGTCGAGACCTTCCTGAACCGTGAAATTAACTTCATGATGAACAGATCCTATGTATTCTGCCGCTTTTTGTGCCGCTGCAAGATCCGGAGATCCTACAAGACCGACAGCAAAACTGTGAAGTCTCGGATACCAGGCTTCCTGAGTGTCTCCGCTCTCCACTCTTTGTCGGGCAAATTTTGCTGTGATGGCTGAAATTACCGAAGAATCCAGGCCGCCGGAAAGCAAAACTCCGTAAGGAACATCGCTCATCAGTTGTCTGTGAACAGCATCTTCCAGGCCTTTTCTTAATTTATCAATATCAGTATAATTATCTTTTACCGAATCATAACTTTCCCAGTCTCTTTTATACCATTGCTGAAGCTCGCTTCCGTCTTTGCTGTACACCAGATGCCCGGGCAGAAAAGTTTCAATCTTTTTGCAGACACCTTCCAATGCTTTCAGCTCTGAGGCAACGTAGTAATTTCCATTTTTATCCCAGCCTTGATACAGCGGGCAGATTCCCATGTGGTCGCGGGCGATGAGGTAGATATCATTTTCTGTATCATAAAGGGAAAAAGCGAAAATGCCATTCAGTTTTTCGATAAAATCTTTTCCGTATTTTCTGTAAAGAGCTAAAATAACTTCACAATCAGATTGGGTCTGGAATTCATAATCAGGAAATTCTTCTTTTAATTCCCTGTGATTGTAAATCTCTCCGTTTACGGCAAGAGCTACTTTTCCGTCTTTTGTGAATAAAGGTTGTTTTCCTGAGGTAGGATCTACGATAGCGAGTCTCTCATGAGAAAAAACTACTTTTTCATCCTGAAAAACTCCACTCCAGTCCGGACCCCTGTGACGGATTTTTTTAGACATTTCTAAAACCTGAGGTCTTAATATTTCAGTTTTTTGTTTGGCATCAAACAAACATACAATTCCACACATATTTTATCATTTAATTTGAAACAAAAATATAGTTGTGGTTTATAATAAACAATAAAAAATGTTATCAAGTTAATTTTTTTAACCAAATAATATTTTATAAAGTAAAATTTTAATTATAAATAAAAATTAAGCTGATTTTAGTTAATTTTTTTCGTTATCATCTTCTCATAGCCTATATACAAAATAAAAATTAAAAAATTATTAATGTATGATAATTTATTATTAAGAATTTTATTCTTACTTTGTGCCTCGAAATAATTTTTTTTCATCATTTGTGTTTTTACCTTCTTGCAGATTTAATTTGCAAGAAGGTTTTTTTTATTCATTACCCAACAAAGCGCCTGAAACATTCCATGAACTGAAACTTGTTCCTTCCGTTGGACCTTGTGGAATTTTCACCTGAATTGTATGTTTTCCCGCTTTCAAATCTCCGAGGGAAATAAAGTTGGGATTGGTTACTGTTCCGGGACACCAATTGGAACGGCTTAAATCTGATGACGAAAGACCGTCTGCAAAATTTCCGGACGCAGGATTGTAAAGTCGGTATGAGCCGCAGTCTGATCTCCATGGTGTGAATGAGAAGGCCATTTTGCCGTCTAAAAGAATTGAATTTTCTTTTGGAATAAATTCGTCGCCGTTTTCCCAGCCGCCGTGTCCGGTGGTGATGTATCTCAGCTGTGCGTTCTTCAGATCTTTTTTTAATGTAAATTCTACAACCAGACCTTTATCCTTATCAAACATTGTAGAATAGTCCTGACCTGCCATTTCCATAATATTCAGTGTGTTGAATAAAGGAATTACAGTATTGTTTTTATGAATGTTCTGATCGCTTTTATGGATGGTAATTTCAAGACTCACTTTATGTCCGCCTTTGTCGTAGTTCCCAATAAAAGCTCCCACCCAAAGTTCTTTTTCATTTAAAGAAGGCTTAAGTTCGGTAATATCCTGTCGGTACGGGCTTATCGTCTGCCATGTTTTATCTTTAAGCTGAAGATTATTGAATTTATTAACTCCAAAAGCTGTAAAGAAGCGCATCATTTCAACAGCTGGATTATAATTTTCTGTTGAAACCACTCCGAAATACTGCTTTCCGTTTCCGTTGTCATACAGTGGAAGCTTGTTTACGCCATTTTCCAGACCATCCAGAAAAGATTCTTTTTTATCTTCAGGAATAAAAAATACGGTTCCGGTTCTGTCATAAGCATCGCCGTTGGACTGTTGCTTTAATTCAACGAAAATATTTTCACCTTCCGAAATTTTCGGGAACTTAATTTTTTTAAGGATAATCGTTCCTTTGGCGAATCTTTTAATCTCGCTATCTGATTTAGACTCATCTGAAAATCTGATGGTTTCGTTTTCAAAGACTTTTAAAGTTGTGAACCTGCTTTTCCAAACCATATCTTTATAACCAAGCTGATCGGTAGACTTAACGTTGCCGCTCAGGATTTTATCAATATCGGTTTTTTTTACTTTTTTAATTGAATTTGCAGTAATCATTGAGTTTTTATTTCTTTCAATCTCTAAAACAAACCCTAAGCTTTGTCCGAGAATCGAAGGTCCTCCTTGAATTTTGAGATCGTTGGTGTACCAAACCTCAATGGTGTTTGAATTGATTTTGGTCACTGCTTTTTTACAGGTATAGCCCAAAATCTTTTTCGTTTCATTGGTAAATTCAAAGGTTTGCTTTCCTACAGATTCTGAGTCGGAAGTTGAAATTATTTCGCCAGGTTTTAAAAAAGCATAAGAAATTACAGTATTTGACGGTTTTTCAATTTTCGTTATTTCATATGGGAATTCTGCTTTTTGTTCTCTTATGTTGGTATTCAGAATAAAATTTTCTTTTTCATTGACCCAAACTAAAGTAAGAGGCTGTTCTTTTATTATTTTTCCATTGTATGAGCTTACATATTGAATTTCATACGTTTGGGCGAACGTAAAGAATGATAAAAAGATAAAGACGCTGAATAAAAATTTATGTTGCATATAGGCTGTTGGTTTTCACAAAGATAAATTTTAATACCAACTTTGTGAACGATTAGTTTTCAATTATATGTCGGTAAAATTATGCAAAAAGTTACATGATATTTTGACAGAATCTGATTTATGTTTAAATAAAAAACTACCCTGAATACAGAGTAGTTGTCTTATTTATATGTTTATGAATTTTAAGAAATTCTTTCAATCAGAGCCATGTAGAAACCATCGTAGCCTTCGCTTGGCATTACTTTCTCATCTTTGAGCATCTTAAAATTAGGATTGTTTTTCAAAAATTCTTCAACCTGTCCATTGTTCTCTGAAGGTAAAATGGAACATGTTGCATACACCATTTTTCCACCCTTTTTAAGCATTTTAGAATAATCCTGAAGAATCTGCTGCTGCTCTTTTTTAATCCTGTCGATAAAATCCTGGTCGATTTTCCATTTGCTGTCGGGATTTCTTTTCAAAACACCGAGTCCTGAGCAAGGCGCGTCGATGAGTAATCTGTCGGCTTTGTCATGAAGTCTCTTAATTACTTTATTGTCAGAAATCATACGGGTCTCGATGTTGTGAGCACCTGCTCTTTTTGCGCGGCGTTTCAGCTCTGCCAGTTTCCATTCAAAAATATCTAAAGCAATGATCTGTCCTTTATTTCCCATTAAAGCTGCGAGGTGAAGTGTTTTTCCTCCGGCACCGGCGCACGCATCAACAACTCTTTGACCTTCTTTTACATCAAGAAAATACCCGATTTTCTGTGAAGAGGCATCCTGCACTTCAAATAATCCTTCTTTAAAGGCTGTGGTAAGAAAAACATTCTTTTTTTCTTCCAGCTGAACGGCATCTGGGTAATTTTTTATAGGATAAGATGTGATATTTTCATCAGCAAGGTCGGAGATAAGTTCTTTTGTGGTAGTTCTTAAAGAATTGGCCCTCAATACAGTCGGTGCCTGTTCGTTTAGAGCATACATTTCCTTTTCCCATTTTTCACCCAGCTCCTTTTCCAAGGTTTCAGCAAGCCAGTCGGGAATGGAATGTTCAATTGCTTTTGTAGGAACAGTTCCTTTTTTAAGCTTTGTAAGGATGTCGGCGATCTTTATTCCGTCAAATTCTTCAAACTTTTTATAATTGGTTTTACTCCAGAGGAGGTAGGCTAGTATCAATTTGTAGACATTGTTGGGTTTTACCCCTTCTCCCATATAATATTCAAGGCGCTTTTTCCAGCGGATGATGTTATAGAAAATCTCAGAAACAACAGCTCTGTCCTGGCTTCCCCATTTTTTGTTTGCTTTTAAAAGTCTTTCGATCACTTTATCGGCATATTTGTTTTTCTCAAAAAATGTTTCCTGTAAAGCATCGTGAATACCGATGGCTAAGTTTCTGTGAATAAGTTCCATAAAATTGGGTTCTGCTATTTTGAATCTGCAAAAATACGAAAATTTAAACTTTTATAGTTATAAATTGTAAGTTATGAATTATGAGTCGGTTTCAACTTTTTTAGTGCGTGTTAATTTATAATTCTTAATTTTTTTAACTCATCACTCAAAAAACCTACCTTTGCAAAAAATTGAAAATATGAGTGATACTGTACTTTGTCCGAAATGCGGCTCCGAATTTACTTACCCAAGTGATAATATGATGGTTTGTTCTCAATGTTTCTACGAATGGAACCCTGAAGAAGCAGCTGCCACAACATCAGATTCAGGAAAAATTTTAGATTCAAATGGTAATGAACTGCAAGACAGAGATTCTGTAGTCGTTATTAAAGATCTTCCTGTAAAAGGAGCGCCAAAGCCTGTAAAAGCCGGAACAAAAGTGAAAAATATACGCCTGAGACCTGACAGCGATCATAATATTGACTGTAAAATAGATGGTTTTGGAGCTATGGCTTTGAAATCAGAATTTGTGAAAAAGGCATAAAAAAAGGAAAGAATTGGACAGTGTAATCTTTCAAAAAACTAGATTGCAGAACTGCTAATTTTCGTTTTAGGAGGCAGAAAGAGAATTAACCAAAAATTTCCTTATGCTGTGGAAGTACAAATGTAAGAAAAAGTTTTAAACAAGATTCTTGCATTTGTATTTTTTTTATGCACAATTCCATAATAACTATTGGATAATCTGTATCTTATAATTGTAGAGTGTAACAGGGTTTGATATTTAATGATGATTTTTCAGGAGCTATTTCCCGCTATCGCTACTCGCTTTTTTTCTTTTTCGGAGGCTGCGGCGGCTTTGCCGCCGGCAGCCTCCGAAAAAGAAAAAGAGCTCAAACACGCCGCTCAATCGGGGCTAGTTTTTGGCCGTTCTCATGAACTTTTAGAGTAAGAATCAATCAAATGTAATATTTACAGAATTTTCAATTCTCTGGTCTGTATAGATAATCAGTTCTTTATTTTTTACCATTATTTTATTCCAATAATGATTTCCGGCAAACCGGCTTTCCTGTACTTCAGCTTCAATACCATTTTCTGAAATTTTTATTTCTTTGGGATAATATGAAAATTTACGGATACCAAAGTCAGTCACTTCATTATCGTTAAAGATATTCACCTCACCAAAAAGCTTAGCTACATAAGGATTGTAAGGATTTTTGAAAGCTTTTTCAGGATCTCCTTCCTGAACGATTGCTCCGTTTTGTAATACAACAATTTCATCCAGCCACGGAATGATATCCTGTAATTCATGTGTAGAAATAACCAGTGAAATATTCTGCTGTTTTACATAGCGGAATAATTTTTCGCGGAGTTCAATTTTTCTAGGAAAATCAAGGTTGCTGAAAGGTTCGTCAAGAATCAGAAGCTTTGGAAGCACAGAAAGCGCTCTGGCAATGGCAACGCGCTGCTGCTGCCCTCCGCTTAGGTATTTTGGAAGAATATTGGCAAAATCTTCAAGGCCGACAACTTCGAGAAGCTCACTCACGGTTTCTTTTTTCTTTGTGAGGTTGATATTAGAAATAAATTTACCTACATTTTCAGCTACCGTCGCATAAGGCATAAGATCAAAATTCTGGGCTACAAATTTCATTTTTGCCTCACCCGGAACCAGATTACCTTTAGGTCCCATCAGTTTTTCGCCGTCAAAAATAATTTCGCCGTTTTGCCAGTCGAGGAGACCGTAGATCAGACTCAATAAAGTCGATTTACCACAGCCGCTTTCACCGGCGAGCGCAATGATACTGCCTTCTTCAAACCTTAAATTAAGGTTCTGAAACAAAGGTTTTTCCTGGGAATATGAAAAATATAAATTGTTTATTTCTAATAGCATATTACAAATGTAATGAATTGAAATGTTTCTAGGAAAGAACGGTTTTTTTTATTATTTTAGCACAAGTAATAAAATATTAAAATTATGAAAAAAAGGCTATTTTCGGTAGTTTTTTCTATGCTTTTGGTTGCATCCTTCATGATCTCGTGTAAAAAGGAAAAACCTGTTTCGGAAAGTAATGAAGCTGTTACTGCTAAAAATGGGACAGAATTTACGGTAGATACTTTAAACAGTAGAGTAGAATGGAAAGGATATAAAATTTTTAAATCTGAAAATACCAGCCATTTTGGAACCATTAAATTTGAAAGCGGCGATGTTACTGTAAAAGATTCAATACTTGAGAGCGGAAAATTTGTAGCAGATATGACTTCTCTTACTTCCGAAGACCTAAAAAATAATGCAGGACAGTTGGAAAAACTGAACGGACATCTGAAAAGCGGAGATTTCTTTGAAGTGGAAAAATTCCCCACAGCTTCCTTTGAAATTACAAAAGTAACGCCCTCTGCTGAAGGAGATTATAATACTTTGCTAGATGGAAATTTAACTGTAAAAGGAATTACAAAACCTGTTCAGTTCAAAGCGAATGTTTCTTTGAAGGAAGGAATGGTAAGCATTGCAACAGAACCAAAAGATATCAGTAGAGAAGAGTTTGGCGTTAAATTTCAGAGCCCTGTAGAAAACGGTGTTATCAAAGATGAAATTACACTTCAGATCAATGTGAAGGCTTTAGAGAAAAAATAATTTTTTTATTTAAGTGAAATAAGTGATTGAAGTCTGTCTCTGAATGGGACAGATTTTTTTAACAATTTAAGGAAAAATATTTCGCTGAAAAACCGTATTTTTGCAAAACATTTTGAAAGGGTAAAACAATGATAGAAAAGATAGAAGAGTTACTGGTTGAGGTAAACAGCTTCAGTGCCACATCAAAAGAAGAGATCGAAAACTTCCGTATCAAATACAATGGAAAGAAAGGAATTCTGAATGATTTTTTCGAAAAATTTAAAGAAGTTCCTAATGACCAGAAGAAAGATTTCGGTCAGAAGATCAATACTTTGAAGCAGGCAGTTAATGTAAAACTGGAGGATTTGAAAAATTCTTCAGCATCTTCTGTTATAATTGAAAAGGAAGATCTTACGAGACCTGCTTTTCCTTTGGATCTTGGGTCGAGACACCCTATAAATCTTGTGAAAAACAGAATCATCGAGATTTTCAAATCTATTGGTTTTGCTGTGGCAGATGGTCCTGAAATTGAAGATGACTGGCACAATTTCACCGCACTGAATCTTCCGGAATATCATCCGGCAAGAGATATGCAGGATACTTTTTTCATCGAACAGAATCCTGATATTTTGTTGAGAACACACACATCTTCTGTGCAGATTCGCTATATGGAGGAAAATAAACCGCCTATCAGAATCCTGTCTCCGGGAAGGGTTTTCAGAAATGAGGCAGTATCTTCACGTTCTCACTGTATTTTCCATCAGATTGAGGGTTTATATATTGATGAGAATGTAAGTTTTGCTGATCTTAAACAAACGATACAGTTTTTCACAACGGAACTTTTCGGAAAGTCTAAAATCAGATTACGTCCTTCTTATTTCCCTTTTACAGAACCTAGTGCTGAAATTGATGTCTATTGGGGACTCAACTCAGAAACGGATTACAGAATCACAAAAGGAACAGGCTGGCTTGAAATCATGGGTTGCGGAATGGTAGATCCGGCGGTTTTGAAAAACGTTAATATTGATCCTGAAAAATATTCAGGTTATGCCTTCGGAATGGGAATTGAAAGAATCGTTATGCTTCTTTATCAGATGAGTGATATCAGAATGTTTTTCGAAAATGATATCAGAACGCTTGAGCAGTTTAAAAGTCTTTAAATTAGTTAAAAACTCATACATATTATATCCTGTAAATTATTTTTACAGGATTTTTTATTACTTTTATGCCCTTAAATAACCCTGATGTTTGAAAAATTAAATTTTAGATCAAGAAAAATTGTTCATTACTCGCTGATTATTTGTATTTTACTTATACAAATGCTTATTGCAGCTTTTTTTTATAATGAATTCATCACAAAGAAAAATTTAGCATTTATTGAAAATCAGCTGAAGGAACTCCATTCGTTGGAAATCCTTACTGATAGCTCTAGAAATGAGCTTTTAAATGCACAGGTTGACTTTCAGAAATACATCGTCACCGAAGACGAAAATTATCTGAAGTCGTATTTTGAATCTTTACATAAATTAGATAAAAACCTTGACAGTATCGGCGAATATGGAAATAAATATCCCAGATTAAAAAGTGCTCTGACCTCAGAAAAGAATAGTCCTACAGAAGTTAAAAAACTGAAATCTCTGATTGATTCTACATACGAATATTCATCAAAAACAAACTTTAGTACCAAAAAAGACTTTCCTAAAGTCACAAAGTACGATCTGGATTACAACTTTGATAAATTTAATATTGAGACAAAAACCTATTCGGATACTGTAAAGAAAAAAGGATTCTTCGGCCGTCTGGGTGATGCGATTTCCGGAAAAGAAAATGTACGGAAAGAAAGTACGGTAATTACAGTAAAACAAGGGAAAACTCCTAATGCCACTAACATAAAAGCTGAATTTGACAGTATTATTCATCTAATAAATAATCATTACACAGGACAAATCAGGAAAATACAGATGAATGTCACGAAAAAAGAAAATAATAATGCTACTTTTTATAAAATATTCGGTAATCTGCTAACGTATGGAAACGGCGTTATGAATGTTTATGAATATGCAATCAAAGATTCCAGGTTCGATTTGGAAAAGGAGTATAAAAAGCAGAATTCCAGAAATAACAGAATGAGGATGAATCTTATTTTTGGCGCTATGATTCTCATGTTTATTGTATCTATACTCATTATGATGCTTACCGGCATAGCATTTTCTTATGAAAGAAAAATTAAAGCTGCCAACAGTCAAATTAAAGCTAACCTTGAGTTTAAGAGCCGGCTTTTAGGTATGTTGAGCCATGAATTAAGATCTCCGTTGAAAATTATCAGTATCCTCATCGGCAGAATCAGTGAGAAAACAGAAGATGTCGAAATTAAAGAATATCTAAAGTCGATCAATTTTACAAGCAATAGTTTATTACTACAGTCTAATCAGATTTTGGAATACACCAAAAATCAACGCGTAGAAAACAAACTTGTTTCGGTGTCTTTTAACCTTAAGAGTGAGATAAACGCAATTTTAACTTTTATTGAACCTTATATTCAGACAAGGAACAATAAATTTATGATAAATATTGATATAAATCCAGATCTCATCGTCTATTCGGATAAAACGAAAATCAATCAGATTTTCATGAATATTCTCGGAAATGCCAATAAATTTACTGAAAACGGGCAAATAACGGTCAACACAAAAGCAGAAAAGACAGATGATGATACTGTATTATTGTCAACAGAAATTGTCGATACTGGTGCAGGAATTTCTAAATCGGATCTTAAAAAGATATTTGAACCTTACTATCAGGGGGCTTTGTCAGATGATGTTCAAAATGTTGGTGCGGGGCTGGGCTTAAGTTTATGTAAAGAACTGGTAGAATTATACAATGGCAGCATCTCTGTAACTGCCGAAGAAAAAGCAGGAACTTCTGTCTTTTTTTCTCTTACATTAAAAATAAGCCCATGAATCAAGAGGCTCAGGTTACAAGTTTTTTGGTGGCAGATGACCATGGTCTTATCAGGCAGGCAATTGTATTGCTTCTTGATGGTATTGGGATAGACTATAAAGTCTTTCAGGCCTCTAGCATTCATCAGATCAAAGATTGCATCAATGCTCATCAAATAGATATTGCTATCATGGATGCGCATTTTCCTGACGGAAACAGTCTTCATCTTATTCCGGAAATTAAAAGTTTACATCCAGAAATGAAGATTCTTATTTTCACAGGGATTGAGGAAGATATTCATTCTCTCAAATTCCTGAATGCAGGTGCTGATGGTTTTTTAAGTAAGCTCAGCGAAGAGAGCGAGGTGCAGAAAGCTATTCTTAAAATAGTGAATGATGGCGAATATATTTCACCGGTTACTAAGATTAAGTTGATGAGTTCTTTACGTACCGGAACTCTTATTAATCCTTTATCTTTATTAACTGATAGAGAAATGCAGGTTGCCGAGATGTATGCCAAAGGTCATGGGAATCTCGAAATTGCCAATACGCTCAATGTAAGACAAAACACCATCAGTACAGTAAAAAAAAGGATATTTCATAAACTCAAAATTGAAAATATCGTAGAACTGATTGACTTAATGAAAAATCATTCTGATTTTTTGTAGAAAAATATCTACAACCTTATCGATTTATATCTACTCGTTTTACCGGAATTTGTAGCATGGTAGTGGTATCTTTGTACCACAATAATAGCTATTATTTAAATCTTTGATTCTGAAAATGCAAATGATGAAATATTAAAAAAGAATCAAAGATTGAAGCACAAATGATGAATAATAAGTAAGGCTCTTTTGGGAAGCAGAGCCTTCTTAGGTAATTGCAGGTTGCAAAATTAACCTCCGAAAAACTTTCGGAGGTTTTTGTTTTTAATTACTGACTTAAGAAACAAAACGTAATTAAAAACTATTCTGTATAATGTAAGTTTTTCTTACAAAACTTCTTCTTTACTTAAATGACAATCTGAAATGAAGATTTATTACATATTCAATAAAAAAGTCTGTGAAAACACAGACCTAAATAATTTTATTTTGTAAACCTCAGCGGGTACTTTACATTCTTAAATCCATCAATACTTGCCTTTAAAGAGCCAACAGCCAGTTCAGCTTTCAATAAGATAGGAATGTGATTGGCATCATTAGACACCCACATGGTTACCCCTTCTTTTTCTTTAAAAACCCGCCCGCTTTTCACGGAAGGAATGATCTTAAGGCAATTGATCGTACCAAATTTTGTCTTGAGATTTTCTGTTCCGGTCACTTTCAGCTGAAAAGGAAACATTTCATCATCAATCCATACATTCATATTAATTACCGTCCCAACTCTAAGTTCAGTAGCACTTTTACTTCTCAAATAATAAAAGCATGAAAGCATATCCTGTACACCTTTTACCGATTTTATCACTTTGGAGCCATTCGCTGGAGTCTTTTTATCCGTTAGAACTAACGTATTATTTTCGTGATTGAAAACGGTTTCAAGATGTTGTCTGTAGCTTCCTTCTTTTACATTTCTTACGTAGAAACTCGGAAGTTCCGTATTCATATTGATATAGCTTTCATAAAGATCATCAACTTTAAAAAACGCCCTTACTGCTCCGGTCGTTTGTCCTGTTCCTTTTACATAAAGATGAGGAACTCCTTTATACACCGTCTTTTGTGTTGTAAGATTAGCTGTCCCTGCATTAAGAAATCCGTAATGGATTCTTAAAGTAATAGATTCACCGTCAGAGATATTGGTAATCTGGCTGAAACTAAAGGTGAATAAAAATATTAACACTATACTTAAACATTTCTTCATAATCAAAATTTTACAAAAACGTTGCCAAATGCAATAACTTAAAAATTTGGAAGATATTTGATAAATCTCAGTTTTTTATTTAGACTGAATTAAATATGCTTCGCATTAAAATTAGTAAATTTGCAGCCACAAGTATAATTAAATTATCTTATTATTATGATAACGACCGATATATTGATCATAGGAGCCGGACCAACCGGGCTTTTTGCTGTATTTGAAGCAGGTTTACTGAAAATGAAGTGCCATATTATTGATGCGCTTCCTCAACCGGGAGGACAGTTGGCTGAGCTTTATCCTAAAAAACCTATTTTCGATATTCCGGGTTATCCGTCTGTAAATGCAGGTGAGCTTATTGATAACCTGATGGAGCAGATCAAGCAATTTCAGCCCGGCTTTACGTTGGGAGAAACAGCTGTTTCTTATACCAAAGTTGATGATGAATGGTTTGAGGTAATTACTAATAAAGGAACCGTTCACAGAGCTAAAGCTATCGCTATCGCAGGTGGTTTGGGTACTTTTGAACCAAGGAAGCCTACCATTGAAAACGTTGCTGATTACGAAGAAAAAGGGCTTGAATATTTCGTTAAAGAGCCTGAACATTTCAGAAATAAGAAAGTAGTTATTGCCGGTGGAGGAGATTCTGCGCTGGACTGGAGTATTTTCCTTTCTAATGTTGCAAGTGAGGTAACATTGATCCACAGAAGAAACGAATTCCGTGGCGCGTTGGATTCAGTGGAAAAAGTTCAGGATCTTAAAAATCAGGGGAAAATCAAATTAATTACACCTGCCGAAGTTACCGCTATCAAAGGTGACGGAAAAGTTGAGTCCATTACCGTAGCCATCGACGGACAGGACCCTTACGATATGGAAACGGATTATTTTATTCCATTATTCGGATTGACCCCAAAATTGGGCGAAATCGGAAATTGGGGATTGAACATCGAGAAAAATGCAATCGTAGTAAATAACGCCCTGGATTATCAGACTAATATCGAAGGAATCTATGCGATCGGAGATATCAATACGTACCCGGGAAAACTGAAACTTATTCTTTGTGGTTTCCACGAGGCAACTTTAATGTGTCAGAGTGTTTACAACAGATTAAATCCCGGAAAAAAATTCGTTCTGAAATATACAACAGTAAGTGGAGTAGACGGATTCGACGGAAGCAGAAAAGAAGCTGAGAAAGCGGTTGTGAAAAAAATTGACTAATTTAGTTGCCGGTTATCGGTTTGTTGTTTAAAGAACTACTGACCGCTATCAACTATCAACAAAGAACGATCAACTAAAATGAGCGATATCAATATAAAAATCACCGACAGAGAAGGTGTAACCCACGATGTTGTAGCCCCTACAGATATGTCAATGAACTTAATGGAAATCATTCGTTCATACGAACTGGCAGAAGAAGGTACCATCGGGGTTTGTGGAGGAATGGCGATGTGCGCTTCCTGTCAGGTTTACGTGGTTAATGATCCCGGACTTGAAGAAATGGGCGCTGAAGAAGACGCCATGCTTGGAGAAGCTTTCCATGTGAAAGAAAATAGTAGACTGGGTTGCCAGCTGCATATCGTTCCTGAAATGGAAGGCCTTGAAGTGGAAATTGCTCCTTATCCTTAGAAATTTAAATTAATCCAAATTATAAAAAACTCCTGAAGATTTTCTTCGGGAGTTTTTTATTTATTCAATCGTTACATTTATTTTGTTTCATATAATTTTGAAGGATTCTGCCTCGAATCAAAAACATTTGCAACAATAATTTTATTGATTTCTTTATTGATATAATAGATGATTTTATAATTTCCGGAAACAAGATATCGAAATTCATATTTTCTATTAATTAATAATTCTTCAATTTGTCCTGCTTTATTATTTTGCTCTAAGATTAAAGTTTTATCAATAATTTCGGTAATAATTTTTTTTGCAATTTTTATTCCTGCTTTGTATTTGTAATATTGAAAAATATCATGCAGCTTTTCTTCTGCAAGCTGAGTCCAAAAGATTTCTAATACCATTTCTGGATTTTGTTTTTTAAATCTACAACATTAGTTATCCTGTTATTATCCACATCATTAATTGCCTTGTCAATTTCATCATTAAATTCTTCTATTGACATGGGTTTTAAATTCTCATCAAAATTTTCAGACTTAATCTTATGAAGCGCATTTTCCAAGGCATTGATAATTTTCTCGTTATCAATTCTTAAAAATTCCTGAACGAGCGATATTTTACGTGCTTCTAAATTCATAACTTTTAATATTTAAATCAAATTTAGTGATTTTATAATAAGGAATGCTTAAAATTTTATCTCTAAAAATTAATAGCATTCCTTAAAAATATTAAACTTCATCCTTCGAAATCCACTTCCCAACCTTCGGTGCTTCATAATTTTTCATCATTTCCAGCAGTTCTTCGATATTATCACTTATCAACAGCATATCGCGGTTGATTTGCTTTAGAAATCCTTTGCTAACCATTGTTTGAACCAGTTTAATTAAATCGTCATAGAATCCGTCGATGTTGAGAATACCAATCGGTTTCTGATGAAGTCCGAGCTGTGCCCAGGTAATCATTTCGAAGAATTCTTCCAGCGTTCCATAACCTCCCGGAAGTACGATGACACCGTCGCAGAGCTCATTCATTTTGGTTTTTCTTTCATGCATGGTTTCCACTAGAATCAGTTCCGTCAGTTGCTTATGGGCAATTTCCTTTGACTGTAAAAAATAGGGGAGAACACCAATTACTTTTCCACCTGCTTGTAAAGCTCCATCTGCTACAGCTCTCATTAAGCCAACGTCTGCGCCGCCATAAACCAGCTGTATATGATTTTTTGCCAGCGTTTGTCCAAGCAGTGTTGCCTGTTTTTTATAAATGTCTTCCGAACCGAAACTCGATCCACAGAATATGGTGATACTTTTCACGATTAAATTAGAATTAAATTTTTCTTTTTTGAGGAGATTGTCTGTTTGAAAAGAAAGATAAAATTTCCACATCGCTATCATGTACACGATAATACATAGTGTTAAATTGCAGAATAATTACTTGTGAACATCTTTGCTTTCGGATACAGGAAATATAAAAGGATTTTGAGATATAATTTCTATCGAGCTTTCAATTTTATGAATAAGTTTTTTGATCTCTTTATCCGTAAAATTATTTTGGAGATAGTCTATGGTTTGTTCCAGTTCATTTAAAGCATTTGGAGTCCAAAAAACTTTATAGCCACTTTCCATATAACTTTCTGGCTTCGGAATGAGATTTTAATTCTTCATTGTCAGCTTCTGATATTCCTTTTTCAATAGATTTTTTTTCTTCTTCCGAAATTGAATTCCACCTGTCTTTGGTTTCTTCTTTCCTGAATTGAATCAGTTTTTTAATAATAGAAGCATCCTCCAATGTAGATAGCCATTGAATTAATTCAAGTTTTTCATTGAGAGTCCGTGTATTCATAACTTGTATTATTTATTCAAATTTATAATTTTATATAACAATCTGCAAAGATTCAAAAACAAAAATATCCAAAGCCATCACAACTTTGGATATTCAATATAGTAATTTTATAATCTTATTTTAAAGGAATATTCGCTAAAATATCCTTTGTAAAGCTCCAAAATTTCTGTGCAGAAGGAATATTCGCTTTTTCATCAGGAGAGTGCGCTCCTCTGATCGTTGGTCCAAAGCTAACCATTTCCATTTCCGGATAGTTTGCTCCGATGATTCCGCATTCCAGACCTGCATGACAAGCGACTACATGAGGCTTATCACCAAATTTCTCCGTATAAAGATTTTCCATCAACTTTACAATCTCGGAACCTGGTTTAGGCTTCCAGCCAGGATAAGAACCACTGAAAACAGTCTTCATTCCCGCCAGCTCAGCCACAGATTTTAGTTGTTCGGCAACAGAATCTTTTGAAGATTCTACAGAAGAACGGGAAAGGTTTAAAATTTTAAGCTCTCCATCTTTTAATTCTACTCTTGCAATATTATTGGAAGACTCCACAAGATCTTGTACGTCAGGACTCATTCTGTAAACACCATTGTGAAGAGATTTCAGGGTAAGAATGATTCTTCTTGAATCTTCTTCGGAAAGAGCTTTCTCTGAAGTGGTTGAACTTTCAATATTGATGTGAAGATTAGGTTCTATTGTCGCAAATTCTTCCAGGATTTCCTTTTTAAGGCCATTAATTACTTCATCGATGAATTCCTGTGCATTTCGTACAGAAACTATGGCAACGCCTTCTCTTGGAATGGCATTTCTCAATCCGCCGCCATCAATAGAAATCAATTGAATATTTTCTTTTTCCAACCCTTTATAAAGGATTCTTCCTAAAATCACATTGGCATTTCCAAAACCTTTATGAATATCCATTCCTGAATGACCGCCCTGCAAACCTTTAACTTCGATTCTGATAATCTGGCCTTTCGCAACTTCCATAATGTAATCCTGCGAAATGGTTACGTCAATACCCCCAGCACAGCCGATATCGATTTCATCATCCTCTTCCGTATCCAGATTGAGAAGAATCTGACCGGTAAGCTGTCCGGGTTTTAAACCCAAAGCACCCGTCATTCCGGTTTCTTCATCAATCGTGAAAAGAGCTTCGATATCAGGATGCGGAATATCCGTACTTTCTAAAATCGACATGATCGTCGCCACTCCAAGGCCATTGTCAGCCCCCAGCGTTGTGCCTTTCGCCTTTACCCAGTCGCCATCTACCTCCATTTTAATACCTTCCGTATCAAAATCGAAATTAACATCGTTGTTCTTCTGACAAACCATATCAAGATGCGACTGAAGCACCACCGATTTACGGTTTTCCATTCCTGGTGTTGCCGGTTTTTTGATGATGACATTGCCGACTTCATCAACCGTTGTTTCCAATCCTAAATTTTCACCGAATTCTTTAATGAATGCAATGACTTTTCCTTCTTTTTTTGAGGGTCTCGGAACAGCATTTAATTTGGAAAAATTCTTCCAGATAATCTGCGGTTCTATAGTAGATAGTTCCATTGAAATTTATTTTTCTCAAAATTACAAAATTAAAAATGCTTCCGATAATCCGGAAGCAGCAATTTTGGCAGAAGCCAGAAGCAGTTTAGCAACCGCATTCTCCATAGATGGGCATCTTTACAATAGTTCCGTCTGGTTTTTCGATCGTTAAAGTACCTTCAAACAACAGAGCTTCTTCGCCTTTTATTTTTTTTCCTTTTACGGAAATTTTATAATCATCATTTTCTATTTCTTTGCTCAGCTCTTCATCGGCTTCCATATCATTTGAAGAAATCAGATTCATAGCGATTCTTTTTCCGTCAAGTTTCATGTAAGCGGTTTTTCCAGCATCATCTGCATAAATATATTTTTCGGCCAGGAAATCGGCTTTGCTTTTGGCAAAATAACATGAACATTCCTTGATTTCTGTCGGAAAAGGAAATGTATCAACAGCAATTTTTCCTGAAGAAATATCCGTTGCTACAGTATCCTGAACGATTTTAGCAGAATCTGCCGGAGCAGAAATCTGAGTGGTTTGTTGTTCCTTTTTACAGGCAACCAGCAGAAAAGCAGAAAAGAAAATGATTAAATATTTCATTGTTTTTAGTTGTTAAAGGTTATCCTCTTGCTCTTTCAAGAAGCGTCATCATCAATAACGAAAGGATTACAAGGCTTTCCTCTTCATCATCAATATCAATAAGGCGGTCAAGCTGGAATCTTCTTCCAAAGAATGACGGCATTTTTTTAAGTTTAAAATATTCTTTTCCATCTAATCCGGTCACGGTGTAGGAAGGATTCAGGAAATATCCGGTAAATGCTCCGACGAGTGGGATTTCGCCGACCATTCCGTCAAAAAAACGTACCCAGGCATTGTCTTCCTGAATTTTGAATTTGGGTTGATCGTTGGCATCCAGGATATCATAGCTGGCTTTCCAGATAGAACGCATCCCTTTTCTGGCCATTCTTCCGAAGTTTCTGCCCGTAGCAATTTCAGTTAAAGAATAAGAAGCGTTGAAATCGATCCACTGATTGGCTTTGATTCTGAAAAGTTCTTTGGATTTGCTCTCGTCATTAAATACAATAACGTCTTCCTTCAGCTTAAACATTTTTTGACGAACATACGCGACATAATTACCGTTCTTATCCGTGATATTGAAATCACTGGCTAATGTTGTAATCTTAAATTTAAAATCCAGAGGATAATTTAAATTGTTAAGTACCATTTTTTAGTTTATTTTCAAGTTAATATTTCGTAGCCCAAAGATAATGTTATTTGTTTTAAAAGCAGGGTACCTTAACGTCAATTTAAGCTTAAAACTGGGATTTTTAAGAAGATTTAAGAATTAAATTAACCTGAGTTCGGGATAATTTTATATAAAAGCTAAACAAAAGTTATTAATCACTTAGTTTTTAAAAATTTAAGATATACAAAGGCGTGAAACTTATCAAAGTAATACAAAATTCTTGTATTACTTTGATAAACGAAGTGGCATTGTTTAACTTAAAAGCGTTTCAAAAATTAAACATTTCTTTGTTTCTCTTTGCGATAGAATAATTTTATTTTGAAAAATCAATTATTTAAAATATCTCTTATCCCGAACTCAGGTTAAATTACATCAACATCGGGAAAGTTCCAAACACCCTTGCAACAGGTTTTCCCGACTCCCGGAAAATCTCCTGCACGCTTGCAACAACCTTTCCGGTGACCGGGAAAGCTTCATGCACCCTCGTAACAACTTTTCCGGAAGCCGGGAAAGTCTCTTGCACCCTTGCGACAAACTTTCCGGAAATTGATATCCTGGTCAGAATCTCAACTTCAGACAGCTCCTTAAAAATGTTCCGAATCCCCATCTTTTTGCTTATTTTTGTGTTATGGATTACCCAAGTAAAGTTTTGGCAAAAGCGGTGGATGAAATTTCCGGATTGCCGGGAATAGGCAGAAAAACGGCATTGCGTTTAGCATTACATTTATTAAAACAGCCGGCTTCCAGAGCAGTAAGCCTTGGAAATTCCCTGATCAGCCTTGTCAATGATATTAAATACTGCAAAGAATGTCATAATTTTTCAGACTTTGAGGTCTGTGAGATCTGCAGTAATCCGAAAAGACATGACGAACTGATCTGTATTGTAGAAGATGTTCGTGATGTGATCGCCATCGAAAATACCGGGAAATATACCGGGAAATATTTGATCTTAGGTGGTAAAATTTCCCCGATGGAAGGTATTGGTCCTGCCCAACTGAATGTTCCAAGCATTGAAAAGAAGATTAATGACGGTAAAGTGAGAGAGTTCATCTTTGCTCTGAGCGCTACGATGGAAGGGGATACAACGGCATATTATATTTACAAGAAATTTAAAAACTTTGATATAAGTTTTTCCAGCATAGCGAGAGGAATTTCTGTAGGAGATGAGCTGGAATATGCGGACGAGATATCTCTGGGAAGATCGATTGTAAACAGGTTGCCCTATAATGAAGAAAAATCCTGATATAATTCTTCCGATATGATCTCTGTAATAATACCAATGTTTAACGCCGAAAAGACGATAGTCAAAGCTTTGGATTCTGTGAGAAATCAGGATTACGACCTGAAGCAGTTTGAGATTATCATCATTAATGACGGCTCGACGGATCAGAGTAAACTATTAGCGGAAAACTACAGGAATTCACACTCCGAACTTGATATAAAAGTTATTACCCGGGAAAATGGAGGTGTTTCCAAAGCCAGAAATACAGGTTTGAAACTCGCTACTGGAGATTATATTGCTTTTCTGGACTCCGACGACGAATGGTTGCCGCAGAAAACTAAAAGACAGATGAAATTTCTGGAGGATGAATATTTAAATATAGATTTTATTACAAGCCTTCGAAATGGTGAAAAAATCTGGTTCCCTTATAAAAAAGATCATTTAAATCTTGCAGTAATGACCGTAAGAAAATTACTTGTAAGGATTGACGGACAAACTTCCACCGCTTTATTCAAAACGAAGGTTCTGGAGAATACAGGTTTTTTTGATGAAGCACAAAGATATTCCGAAGACGCTAATTACTGGATGAAGATTTCCAAAAACAATTCAATGTACATTCTTGGAGAAGAACTGGTATATACCGGCGGAGGGAAGAGATCTTTCGGCGTCTCCGGTCTTTCAGCCAATCTTCCGGAAATGGAGAAAGGGATACAAAAAAATCTTCGTGAGATGTACCAATTGAAAAGAATTAACTATTTTGAATATATTTTATTTTTTATATTTTCAAAATTAAAATATATTGTAAGGATTTTTAAAAGCAGGGTATGATTTATAAAATCTTTTGGGCATTAAGAGCTTTGCTGTATGCTCCCTTTTTCGGAAAGTTTGGTCTTCCTTCTTATTTAGGGAAACCCTTATTTCTGATGGGAACCCGAAATGTTTTTATAGGTAAAAAAGTACGGATATTTCCCCATCTCAGAATGGAAGTGCATCGCAAAGGAAATATTCATATACAGGATGATGTAGTGATTTCCCAGAACGTTCACATTACTTCCGCAGGAAATCTTGTGATTGGAAAAAGTTCTCTGATATTAGCGAACGTATTCATCACCAATATCGATCATGATTATGAAGAGCTTGATAAACATGTAGTCAATCAGGAATATATCATCAGTGATACCGTTATCGGAGAAAACTGCTACATAGGAATGGGATCAGCAATCATGGCAGGAACAAAGCTTGGAAAGCAATGTATCGTAGGCGCAAATTCCGTTGTGAGAGGCGAGTTTCCGGATTACTGTGTTATTGTCGGAGCACCGGCAAAGGTTGTTAAAAAATATAATTTCGAAACCCAGGAATGGGAAAAAGTAAAATAAAGTATGCAGAAAATACTTATCACAGGAGGAGCCGGATTTATCGGCAGTAAATTGTCTTTGGAACTGAAAAGAAAAGGGTATGACGTTACGGTCATGGACAATCTTTCCTGTCAGATTCACGGAGATAATCCTGAAGAAGATTCTCCCTTGTACAAAAGTATTTTAGGTAAGGTAAATTTTATCAAAGGAGACGTTGTCAATTTCCAGGACTGGGAAAAAGCGATTGAAGGGCAGGAGGTGATCGTTCATCTCGCTGCCGAAACCGGAACTGGACAATCGATGTACCAGATCGAAAAATATACGGAAGTGAATGTTTCCGGAACGGCAATGATGCTTGATCTTTTGGTGAACAAGCCACACAGCGTAAAGAAGGTAGTAATTGCTTCTTCACGGGCCGTTTATGGTGAAGGCAAATACCTTCATCCGGAATTGGGACTTATTTATCCCAAACCGAGAAATGTAGAAGAAATGCGAAACGGTATTTTTGAGATTATTTATCCCGACGGGCAGATGCTTCGTGCTTTGCCGACCGATGAAGAATCAAAGATACATCCGACATCCATCTACGGAATTACAAAATATGCACAGGAGCAAATGGTAATGACGGCCTGTTCTTCTATGGGCGTTGCGCCGGTTGCGGTGAGATTTCAGAATGTGTACGGTGAGGGACAATCGCTGTTGAATCCATACACAGGTATTTTATCAATTTTTTCTTCGCAAATTCTTAACGGAAATGATATCAATGTTTTCGAGGATGGAAATGAGTCACGGGATTTTATCCATGTCAATGATGCCGTGGAAGCTACAGTGAAGTGTATTGAAAATGATGCGGCAAACGGAGAAATTTTTAATGTAGGAACAGGAGTTTCAACGTCTGTAACCACAGTAGCAGAAAATCTGAAAAAGTTTTATCAGATAGATTTTGAAATAAATATATCCGGACAATTTCGTCTGGGAGATATCCGGCATAATTTTGCGGATATCAGTAAGATTAAATCAAAACTGAATTTTAAGCCACAAATATCTTTTGAAGAAGGAATGTCAAAATTTACCAATTGGGTTTTACAGCAAAATATTCAGGATGTGAAGTTCAAAGAATCTCTGGATGAAATGAAAGTAAAAGGACTTTTAAAATGATCGATTTAAATGGTAAAAAAATACTTTTCTTATCAGTAAGTTTTTTTAATTATGAAAAAGCCATAGCAAAAAGACTTTCTGATTTCGGTGCTGAGGTTGATTTTTATGACGAAAGGCCTTCCAATTCAAATATTTCAAAAGGGATCATTCGTCTCAATAAAAAATGGTATCATTTAAAAATAAATGCTTACTACAATCGGATTTTAAATGAGATAAAGAATAAAAAGTATGATTACTTTTTTCTCATTAAAGGTGAGGCAACCCCTTCTTTTTTTCTGGAAAAGATAAAGGATAGTAATCCTGGGATCAAAATGATCTATTATAATTTTGATCCTCTCACGGAGTATCCTGATCTAATTGATAATCTCAAGTTTTTTGATAAAAAATTTACATTCGAATATCGTGATTCTGTCAATTATAACATGAATTTCCGTCCACTTTTTTATGTGGATGAATACAAAAATCTGAATCACGATACTGGAGCTGCGATTTATGATATGGTTTTTATTGGTAGTGCACATACAGACAGATATATTGTAGGTGAGAAAATCCGTGCTGTTGCAGACAAGCTCAAGCTTAATTCTTATTTTTATTATTATGCGATGGGTAAAATAGCTTTCAGATTAAAAAAGATTATTGATAAAAATCTTAAGCAGTTTGATATCAAAAAAGTAAGTTTCGAAAAACTAAATCATCAACAAATCATCGATTTCTACAGAAAAACTAAATCAGTGGTCGATATCAATAAACCCTTTCAGAATGGTCTTACGATCAGGACTTTTGAGGTTTTAGCTTCGGGTAAGAAACTTATTACTACGAATTCGGATATTATTAATTATCCCTTTTATTCTCCGGATAATGTTTTGGTGATTGACCGTGAAAATATACAGATGAATCCTGAATTTTTTAAAATAGATTTTAAGAAATTAAATCAGGATGTGCTGTACAAAATGTCTCTGGATTCTTTTATCGAATGTCTGTTTGGCGATGCGCAGGATGATTACTGGAATTCATTCAGAAAATAATAAAAATTATTCCATTTACCATTTACGGGCAAAAAACAAAAAAGCAACTCATGTTGAGCTGCTTTTATTATGTAAAAATATTATTTGCTTATTTTGTCGGAGCAGGAGTCTGAACCGGTGTAGGAGCTGGCGCTGTGCTATTCGCAGGTACGGCAGATTGCTTAGCCGGTGCTTCTTTAGATGCAGGTACCGGAACCGGTGCTGCAGAAGGTTTACCTGTAATAACAACGCTTAAAAGAATAAGAACGATAATTGTTCCTCCTAAAGTCCATGTCGCTTTTTCCATGAAGTCGTTGGTTCTCTGTACTCCAAACTGAGCAGAAGATGCACCTCCAAATGTACTGGAAAGACCTCCACCTTTTGGGTTTTGAGCCATAACGATGATTACCAGAAGGATACTGGCGATCATAATAAGAACCATCAATAGTATAAATATAGAATCCATTAATTTGATATCTTTTTGAATGGGCAAATTTAATCTTTTTTTACTGAACGGCAAAGAAAGATTAAATCAAATATTTGATAAAAATAAAAAACGGCAACATTTGTTACCGTTTTCTTTATTAAATAGAAATCTCTTATTTAAAATCAGAATCTTTAGCCTGATTTACCTGGTAAGATTTTACTTTCATCGTCATATCCATTCCCATTTGGTTTATAGAGATGGTGTATGGCATTTTCACGCCGGCCACATCTTTATAATCTGAGAATGTAGTAGGAACAGTCATTTCCTGTCCCTGTGCTTTTACAGTTTTAGTTTCTCCTGTTTTTAATCCTGTTTTTACACTGTAATAATATGTTGTATCACCACCTTTTATAACGTAAGAATCTTCACCACCAACTTTTTCAATTCCTGCAAGTTTGTAATCGGGAGATTTTGCAAAACTTAACTCTTCAAAAAGTTCTTTATTTTTTTGTTTTTCAGCAATCTGCTCAGGCTTCATAGGAACTTTTTGTCCCATTTGTTCAGAGTATCCTGTTTTTCCGTCGAATACCTGCTTCTGAACTACCTGTCCCATAGCGGTAACGGTAGTAAGTTCTTTTCCACCCTGAGCTTTTACGATTTTAAAATCAATATTTTGCCCCTGCATAGACATAGAAGCATCCATCGAGTAAGAAGAAATTTTTGCAAGATTGGCTTTTCCTCCGATAGCATCAATATATTTGTCTGCTATTGAGGCTACCGTTACATTAGCATCTATCTTTTGAGTTGTTGGTTTTGCTACCGGATTTGCATCCTTATCATAGTATTTTACAGGGTAACCTAATTTTTCCAAACCTTCAGAGATGTCGGATGCTTTTCCGGCAATAAAAATTCTGCTTTTATTAGGATAAATCGTAGAATTTACCGCACTGGAAACATCAGCAGATGTCACCTTATCAATCGATTTAAGATAATTGGTATAGAAATCATCCGGAAGATCCTGAACTTTTTGGTTCAAGGCAAATCTTGCAATTGTTGCAGGCTGCTCAAGAGACATGATGAAAGAACCTTTCAGTTTTGCTTTAGCGTTTTCAAGTTCTTCAGGTTTAACAGTAGAGATTCCGTTAAGTTCATTCATGAATTCTTTTACAGCTTTGTCTGTCACTTCATTTCTTACACTTGCACTGGCAGAGAATTGCGGAGAATACTTGCTTGCGCTCATGCTGGAATAAGCTCCATAAGTAAATCCGTTTTTCTCACGAAGATTCATGAAAAGTCTCGCTTCACCACCACCTCCAAGAATGTAGTTGGCAATAGTAGCGGCGAAATAGTTCGGATCCTTCATTTTCAAAGTATTCAGGTTGTTTACGGAAACAACAGATTGTACTGCTGAAGGTACATCAACAACATCAATTTCTGTAGTAGCAACATTGGATGCCGGTTCTATAGGGGTAATTGGTGTGTTGGCTTTTTTCCATCCGCCGAATGCCTTTTCGATCATAGGTTTTACCTTGTCGAATTTTACGTCTCCTACAATTACCAGATAAGCATTGTCCGGAGCATAATATTTTTTATAGGTATTTTGAACATCAGCTAATTGGATTTTGCTGATTGATTCTACCGTTTCAAATTCTCCTCTCGAAGTATTTTTACCGTACATCAAAGCGTTAGAAACTCTTGATGCAATTGCGGATGCATTTTTTTCTTCAGACTTTAAACCTTCGATTGCTCTTTCCTTGGAATCTTCAATTTCCTTAGCAGAAAATTTAGGATTGATAATAGCATCAGCCATTAAGTTTAAAACCTGAGGAAAGTATTTAGAAAGTGAGTTTGCTGCAGCTCCGTTTGAAGAGAAATTAAGATTAGCACCAAGATAATCAACTTTTTTGTTGAAATCATCTTTGCTCATATTCATTGTTCCGTTTTCGAACTGCTCTGCCATGATTTCACTTACTCCCACCACGCTTCCTTCGTAGTAAGGAGGTCTGTCCATTGTAAGGCTGGCATTTACTCTTGGTAATTTGTTGTTTTCTACAACCATTACTGTAAGGCCATTCTTCAGTTGGAAAGTTTTTGGCTTTGCAATGTTGATGGCCGGAGTAGGTCCCGGTTTCGGCATTGCATTTAGATCAATTTTTTGTGCTGAAATCATTCCTGTGAAGAAAAATGCTACAGCTATATATGTTAATTGCTTTTTCATTTGTAAAAATTTAATTTTAATAATCACTGTTATTACCTTATTAAGGGCTTACTTTTTTTCAGGTACGTAATTGATGATTATTCTTTGGTTTGAATTAAGATACTTTTTAGCAGCATTCTGAAGATCCTGTCTTGTAATAGATCTGTAAATGTCGATTTCTTTATTGATTAAGTTTGTATTGCCCATCAGTACATGATTGGTTGCCAGCGATGCAGCAATCCCCTGAATACTTGAGTTAGCGTTTACAAACTGATTCTCAAACTGATTTTGAAGCTTCTGATAATCTTCTTCAGAGATTAATGTAGTCTGAAGCTTTTTGATTTCAGCATCGATGTCAGCCTGTAGCGTTGCTTTTGTAGTTTGCCCCATCGGGATAGCGAAGAATGCGAAAATTCCGTAATCTTCAAGACCTTGGTTGAAAGCCGCTACCTGCAATGCTTTTTTATCTTGATCTACCAATTTTTTATATAAAACAGAAGATTTTCCGCTGCTCAGGTAAGACGAAAGCATATCTAAAATATAAGCGTCTTTCTCTTTATTACCCGGAGTTCTGTAAGCGAAAACATAAGCAGGAAGCTGAATGTTAGGATCTGTCGCTGTTACCTCTTTCTCCTGAGTGATAGGAGCATCTTTCGGGAAGTTTTTAGGGTAAACAGTTCCTTTTGGAATTCCTCCATAATATTCCTGAATCCATTTCTTAGTCTCTTCAGGTTTGATATCTCCTGCAACCACTAAAGTAGCGTTATTCGGAACGTAATATTTTTTATAGAAAGCCTGGAATTCTTCCAGTTTTGCAGAGTTCAGATCTTCCATAGAACCGATTGTTGGCCAGTTGTACGGGTGATTGGTGAACAGATTTTTTTGAATGGTAGTGAAAAGGTTTCCATAAGGCTGGTTGTCCATTCTTAATCTTTTCTCTTCCTTCACAACTTCTCTCTGAGTATCTACACCGATCTGGTTGATTACGGCGTGACGCATTCTCTCAGCTTCCATCCAAAGACCCAGTTGTTCGTTATTAGAAGGGAACGTTTCGTAATAATACGTTCTGTCATTTGTAGTATTAGCGTTGTTTTGTCCTCCGTTTGAAGAAACTATCTTGAACCAGTCACCTCTTTTAATATTCGGTGTTCCTTCAAATAAAAGGTGTTCAAAGAAGTGGGCGAAGCCGGTTCTGCCTCTTACTTCATCCTTTGCTCCTACGTGATACATCACCCCGGTTGTTACTACCGGTGCAGAATTGTCCTGATGAAGAATTACGTGAAGACCGTTTGGTAAGTCATACTCTTCAAATTTAATTTGTTGTGCATTCAGAGCCATTCCGAAGAAAGCCGCTGCAGCAACCGAAAGAAGTCGCTTTTTCATAAATAGAAATTGTTTTGTCAATTAGTGTCAAATTTAATGTAATTGTTACAATCTGTCAACATAATTTTTTTGGAACTGAAAGTTGTATATTTATTAAAAATACCTTCTCTGTGGTATTGTTTAATTTTATTCTGTTCAGAATATGAAGTATTTTTACAAAAAATAACAAATTAATATGAAAAGCTTTTTAGAGCAAAATATATCTCATGATTCTCTTCTTACCCTGTTTAGCCAGGCTCCCGTGGCTATGGCTCTGCTTATTGGCGATGATTTTTGTATTCACAATGCCAATCCGCAGATGCTTGAGTTGTGGGGAAGAGATATTTCCATTATAGGAAAACCGCTGTTTGAAGTTCTTCCCGAAATAATTTCTCAAGGTTTTTTAGATATTTTTAAAAGCGTTTACCACGGCGGTGAAATTTTTAAAGGTAATAAAAGATCTGTATTTCTTGAAAAATATGGTAAATATGAAGAGCATTTCTTTAATTTTATTTATGCTCCTGTTTATAATGATGACAAAAAAATCATAGGAATCAGCATTGTTGCTACAGAAGTTACCGATCAGATCGTATCGGAAAGAAGATGGAAAGACAGTGAATACCGTTTCGAAGATCTCATTAAAAATTCCGATTATTCAATTGCAATATACCAGACAGAAGATCTTTATATAGAACTTGCCAATGAAAAGATGTTGAAAACCTGGGGTAAAAACGCTGCTGTTATTGGTATGAAGTTAGATGATGCGCTTCCGGAACTCGAAGGACAGCCTTTTATAGCAATTTTGAAAGACATTTTTAAAACCGGTAAAACCTATTCTGCAAAAGAAGATAAAGTAGATCTCGTAGTAGATGGAAAACTTCAGACATTTTATTATAACTTTTCTTATAAACCCCTGAAAAACCAAAACGGAGAAGTATATGCTATTCTGAACATGGCTGCAGATGTTACCGATCTCGTACTGGCTAAAAAAGAAATACAGGAACGGGAAGAAAAATTCCGGGATCTCGCAGATTCGATGCCTCAGTTTGTATGGACCTGTGATAATGAGGGAGAGATTACCTACATGAATGAAAGCTGGTACAAATACACGGGTTCAACTGCAAATGACAATCAGACAAAGTTGGTAAAACAGATGATGAAACCGGCAACAGCCGAAATAGCTGATGAAGTATGGAAAAATTGTGTAAAAACAAAGACTCCTTTTGTAATGGAATTCGAGTTTGAAGATCCGGAAAATAAAGGAACATATCGTTGGTTTCTCGGAAGAGCGGTTCCCAATTTTTCTGAAAACGGAGATATAAAACAATGGACAGGTACATTTACCGATATCGATGAATTCAAACAGCTCGAAACTCAGAAAGATAATTTTCTGGGTATTGCCAGCCACGAACTGAAAACACCGCTTACCAGCCTGAAATTATACACACAATACATAAAAACTAATCTTGAAAAGGCAGGAGATCCTAAAAATGCAAATGTAGCAGGGAGGATGGATTACCAGATCGATTTACTTACAGGTCTTATCAATGAGCTGCTGGATGTTACCAAAATACAGAAAGGTCAGATTCAGCTTAACGAGTCATATTTTGATTTTGATAAACTGGTAGACGAAGTGGTAGAAGAGCAACAGATGACCTCAAGACATAAACTTTTTGTAAGCCGGACCAATAAAATAGGTGAAGTTTTTGCAGACCGTCACAGAATCTCACAGGTGATGACCAACCTTATCAGCAATGCTATCAAATATTCACCGGAAGCAGATGAAGTTCATATTTCTACTGGTCTGAATGGTAATGATGCCCAGTTTAATGTAAGGGATTTCGGAATTGGAATTCCGGAAGACCAGCATGCAAAGGTTTTTGATCAGTATTACCGCATCAGTGCGTCCCGAGACTATACTTTTCCGGGGCTGGGTCTGGGGCTGTATATCTCATCCGAAATTATTAAAAGAACAGGAGGTGAAATTTTTGTTTCGTCCGTAGAAGGAGAAGGGTCTGATTTTTGCTTCAGAATCCCAAAGATTAAAAATTAATAAAATTATACCATGTCTAATGCTGCAAAAATTATAGTAGTGGATGACAGTCCCGCGATTGTTGACTCTATTGAAATGATGTTGGATTTTGAAGGATTTGAAGTTTCTAAATTCTATAAAGGTTCCGAAATGTATAACGCCCTTGATCCTGATAAGAAACCGGATGTTATTTTGATGGATATGTGGCTGTCCGGCGAAGACGGAAGAGATTTTTGCAAGCTCATCAAAGCACACGAGAACTTTCAGGATATTCCTGTACTCATTATGTCGGCAAGCCGCGGACTGGAACAATCAGCACTCGATGCAGGAGCCAATGAATTTATTGCCAAACCATTTGATTTGGGGGACATGGTCGACAGGATAAGACATTATTTGAAATAATATTACATACAAACCGGCAGTTTTCTGTCGGTTTTTTTTGTTTAAACAAGGAACATTGAAAATTTTTCCCGAAAGCTTCCTGCAGGTTGCAGCAACCTTTCATGCTTTCCCGAAAACTTGTTACGAGGTTGCAACAAACTTTCGGGAACTCCCGAAAACCTGTTGCAAGGGTGCGGCGACTTTTCTGGTTTACCAGAAAACTCATTGCAAGGTTGCGAGAAGCTTTCTGGAAAGCTAAAAAATGTTTTAAGCCAAACAACGCAAAACCAAAGTTTGAATTCTCCATATAATACACTAATTTTGTGTTCCCAAAAATTTTTTGCAGCATGGAGGATTATCTGAAAGGACTGAATGAATCACAATTTGAAGCCGTTACCACATTACAGGGACCACTAATGGTTCTCGCAGGTGCGGGTTCCGGGAAGACACGTGTGCTTACCATGCGTATCGCACATCTCATTACAAATGGGGTGGATCCTTTTAATATTTTAGCCTTAACCTTTACCAACAAGGCTGCGAAAGAAATGAAGGAACGTATCGCCAAAGTCGTGGGGCAGAGCAATGCAAGAAGTCTTTGGATGGGAACTTTCCACTCGGTTTTTGCAAGAATTCTGAGAAGTGAAGCACATTACCTGGGATATCCTTCCAATTTTACAATCTACGATCAGCAGGATGCTTTGAATGTTATTAAAAAAGTACTCAAAGACATGAATATCGATGCCGATCTTTATAAACCTAAAAAAGTTCAGGCAAGAATTTCCACCTATAAAAATAATCTGATTACGGTAAAGGCTTATTACGCCAATCCTGAACTCATGGAAGCTGATGAGAAGGCCAATATGAAGTTCATCGGGCAGATTTACCAACGATACGTCGAGCAGTGTTTCAAAAACGGATCTATGGATTTCGATGATTTGCTGCTGAAAACCAACGAATTATTGACAAGATTCCCTGAGGTGTTGGCTAAGTATCAGGACAGATTCAGATATATTCTTGTGGATGAGTATCAGGATACCAATCATTCACAGTATCTTATTGTTAAAGCCTTAGCCTCAAAATTTGAAAATATTTGCGTGGTAGGGGATGATGCACAGTCCATTTACTCTTTCCGTGGTGCCAATATCTATAATATTTTAAATTTTAAAAAAGATTATCCGGATGCCGTAACGGTTTCGCTGGAACAAAACTACCGTTCTACGCAGAATATCGTGAATGCGGCTAATGTGGTGATCGCAAAAAACCTTCAGCAGTTTAAGAAGAACGTTTTCAGTGAGAATGAAGAAGGGGAGAAGATTAAAGTCTACCGTTCGCTTTCCGATGCCGATGAAGCCAATTTCGTTGCCGGAAATATCTGGGAAACCCGAAACCGTGAGCAGAGAAAGTACAGTGATTTTGCAATTCTGTACCGTACCAACTCGCAGACTCGTGCCTTTGAAGATGCTTTGAGAAGAAAAAATATTCCGTATAAAGTGTACGGAGGTTTGTCTTTCTATCAAAGGAAAGAAGTAAAAGACCTGATTGCTTATTTAAGACTTTTAGTTAACGAAAACGATTCGGAAGCATTAATGCGGATTATCAATTATCCTACAAGGGGAATCGGGGAAACGACTCAGAATAAGCTGGTCGTATTTGCCGATGCTCAGAATGTTTCGGTTTCAAAAGTGCTGGATAACCTTCCGATGTATTCGCCTCATTTAGGATTTAATAATGGCGTTTTAAATAAACTGAACGACTTCTGGTCGATGATAAAAGCATTTCAGGTATTACTGAAAACAGAAACCGCTTACAATGTAGCCATGGAAGTTGCCAAACGAAGTGGTTTGATTAAATTTTTAAAAGACGATCAGACTCCGGAAGGTATTTCCCGTGTAGAGAACGTTCAGGAATTAATGAATTCCATGCAGGGATTTATTGAAGAGCAGATGCAGCTGGAAGACGGAGATCCGAGTTTGCCGAATTTCCTTGAAAATATCGCGCTTTCGGCAGATACGCAGGATAAAAATAATGAAGAAGATATGGTTTCGTTAATGACCATTCACCTCTCAAAAGGTCTTGAATTTCCGGTGGTACATCTGGTTGGGTTAGAAGAAAATCTCTTCCCTAGCTTTATGAGTTCTGCCACGAGAGAGGATCTTGAAGAAGAAAGACGTTTGTTCTATGTAGCCTTAACAAGAGCCGAAAAACAGGCATTTTTCTCCTATGCGATTTCACGTTTCCAGTGGGGGAAAATTACCGATGCGGAACCTTCAAGATTCTTAAGTGAAATTGATGATGAATATATTGAATTTGTAAATCCGGCGATCGAGAAACGTTTTATCAATAATGCAGGATTAAAATCAAATATTTTCGACGAACACCCTTCTGAAATGAGAAGCTTCAAAAAGGTTGAAAAGAAAACCATCGAAAGAAGCGGAGATTCCAAACCTGTTGCCGAACCGAGAAAGCTAAAACCTGTAAGTACAGCAAAAATTATTAATCCGAGCGGCGCTTCTTCTCAGGATATTGAAGTGGGCGATAAAGTAAGACACGACCGTTTCGGAGTTGGTGAAGTGACATTTCTGGATGGAACTGATCCACAGAATATAAAAGCAAAGGTAGTTTTCATGTATGAAGGCGAGAAAAATTTGATTTTGAAATATGCTAAACTGACGAAGATTTAAGGTTCTTACAGGTAGCCTTCAGATTTGCATCTGATCTGCGTCATCAGCACAGTCTGCGAGAGTTCTTTTTACACTCACAGATTGTGGAGATTGAGCAGATTTTTTGTATTCTGATCTGTGAAATCGATGTACTCTATGGTCATTTTCTTTACACCTTACTAATCGATCGAATTTATATGCATTCTTATCAGCGGCATCAGCGGGAATTGTTTTACGCTCGCAGATTTTGGAGATTGAGCAGATTTTTTGTATTCTGATCTGTGAAATCCGTGTACTCTGTGGTCATTTTCTTTATACCTTACTAATTGATCGAATTTATATGCATTCTTATCAGCGTTATCAGCGGGAGTTGTTTTACGCTCGCAGATTTTAGAGATTGAGCAGATTTTTTATATTCTGATCTGTGAAATCCGTGTACTCTGTGGTCATTTTCTTTATACCTTACTAATTGATCGAATTTATATGCATTCTTATCAGCGGCATCAGCGGCATCAGCGGGATTTCTTTTTACTCTCGCCGATTTAACTAGATCTAGCAGATTTTTTTATATGCTGATCTTTGCAAATCCGTGTGATCTGTGGGAAAATATAGATTTCGTATCTTAGCCATAAAAGTTTTACAATGAAAAGGATTCTCGTATTTTTAATCATCACATTATTCTCGTTACCGTTATTTTCTCAGGAGTACAATACCATTCAAAATATTCATTATTACGATGAAAAGACAAATAAATCTGATGTTTATATCAATGAAAGATGTGTTCTGGATGTATATGTTCCGAAAAATGTGAAGAATTTCCCGACGGTAATCTGGTTTCATGGCGGAGGTTTAACAGGTGGACAAAAAGAAATTCCTGAAGCTTTAAAAAACAAGGGAGTTGCCGTGATCGGAGTTAATTACAGACTTTCTCCAAAAGTAAACGCTCCGAAATATATTGAAGATGCTGCAGCGGCTACTGCATGGGTTTTCAACAATATCAAAAAATACGGCGGAGATGAAAATAAGATTTTTATTTCAGGTCACTCCGCGGGAGGCTATCTTGCGATTATGGTTGGTTTAAACAAAATGTATCTTAATAAATATGGAATTGATGCCAATCAATTGGCTGGTATTATTCCTTTCAGTGGACAAATGATCTCTCATTTTACCACAAGAAAAGAAAAAGGGATTGATGAACTGGATGCCAGAATTGATGAATATGCACCACTCCATTTCATCAGGGCAGATGCTCCACCATTATTATTAATTACGGGCGATCGCGAAAAAGAACTGCTGGGAAGGTATGAAGAAAATGCCTACATGGCCAGAATGATGAAGCTGAAAGGTCATAAAAATACAATGTTGTACGAGCTTCAGGGTTTCGATCATGGTGGAATGGCTCAACCTGCTTTTCCCTTATTGCTCAATGAAATAAAGAGAGTTGAGAAATTGAAAAAATAGATTTTAACTGTAATTATTTACCATAAAAAAGCCGATTTTATATTACAGAATCGGCTTTACATTTAAATATATTATTTCTTTTTTGAGATGATAAAATTTACCATTTCATCCGTAAGTTGATCCAGGTAGGCTTTATCGGTTGTCCCAAAACCATGTACACCATCTTTTACGACAACTAATGTTGCTTCTATATTTTTCTTTTTAAGCTTTTTCAATAGTTTTTTAGAATGTTTTAAAGGGGCGACTTTATCTTTGTTTCCATGTAAGATGAACGTGGGAACTCCATTTTCCACATCATTGATGGGAGAAACGGTTTCAAGATAATCAATCGCTTTCCTTTTTTCTGTTTTAATGCTATAACCCGAAATTCCGTAAACCAGCTTTTCCCGGATCTCTACAATAGGCTTAAAGAATAATCCGACAATAGATACCGGAACTTTTCCTAATCTGGTGTGCAGGAGTTTATTAAGATCAGTTGGACCAAAATTATCCACCACATAATTTACCTTAGCCGAATATGTTGAAAGTTCAGGACTCCCTGTATATTCGTTATCATTTGTATAGGCCGCAAGTAATGAGAGATGCGCTCCCGAAGAGACTCCGAAATACCCGATATTATCAGGGTCAAAATTATATTTTTCTGCATTTTTACGTATCCATCTTACCGCATCTTTCGTATCTTCAATCGGTAAAGGAAAATGAATTTTATCGCTTACTAAGGTATAATCAATACTGATGACCGCAAAGTTTTTTTCAACTAATTTCAAAATGAAACTTTCAATATAATTATTAGCTCTCACTGTTTTATCTCCTTTTGCCCAAGCTCCGCCATGTACATAAACAACAACCGGCAGCTTTCCGGAAACTGAATTTTTAGGTTTATAAATATCCAAAGCAACCGGGTTGCCCGCGGAATTTGTTTTGTAAATAATGTTTTCAGAAAAAGCCGTTCTTTCCGGAAGCAGCGTGCTGGCAGGAAGCTTCATCTCCGGTAGCTCTTGTGAATACCCGAAGTGATAAATGCTTAAAAAGAAAACAAAAAACAGGTTTGTCATAAACCTGTCCATTAATTTATTGTTCGTAGAAAATTTCATAGAATAAATTTTTGCTGAGTTTAATTTGCAAACCCCTCAAAAAGTCTACCAAACCCCTCAATTTACTTTTGTTAAAGAATAAGTTCTCCAAAAAGCTTTTCGAAAGTTTTGTCGAGATCTTTCGATTTGCCGGGATGAGGTCTGGAAGTCTGTACGACAGAGCTTCTAACTGCGGTGAGCCAACGGAAACGCTCGGGAATTTCAAGCTGAGCAATGGGTCCACCGTCTTTATCGCCATTGGCAATTTTCTGAAAGCTTTCAAGATTCTGGATAATATCATCGTAATCAAGCTTGCTTCTCATCAGTTTAAATTTATCAGGACATAAATAAAATGCGACTTTGATAAATTTCTCTCTCTTTGAAAACATTACCAGCCCGATGTTGAAAAACTCTTCTCTTTCAACCTTCGGAACCAATCGTATCACAGCGTATTCGTAAATTTTATCCTCTTGCATTTTTAGCTTCGTTTAAAAAGATTTCAGAATTTTCCAGTCTTGTTTTCAGGAAATTAAAATAAATGTCGCGAATTTCTTCAGGACTTTCATCGACATCATTCCAGTGAAGCCATTCTTCAGGGATAAGATTAACAATTTCCCGGAATATATTTTCATTTAAAACCTCTTTTGCAAACCGGTCGGCTTCATCCAGCCTTGTAGCCTGTGGAAGGAGAACATGGTCTTTTACATATTTGAACGGGGTTTTTGCAGCAGTGTCAAAATTTTGCCATGAATGATGGAAGTAGAAGGAAGCGCCATTGTCAATTACCCACAGTTCTTTATGCCACATCAGAAGATTGGTGTTCTTAAAAGTACGGTCGATATTGGTAATAAATCCATCCAGCCATACGATCTTTGAAGCCAGAAGCGGATCAATCTTTATGCTCGGGTCATAAGCAATGGATTCGGATAGATAATGAAGTCCAAGATTCAGTCCTTCTGAAAATTTCAGGAGATCCTGGATTTCTTCATCGGCTTCGGTTCTTCCGAAATCGACATCAAGATTTACGAAAACCAGTTCAGGAATTTTTATTCCCAACACTTCTGTTATTTTTCCACCTAAAAGTTCTGAGATCAGCATTTTAACTCCATGACCAGCGCCACGGAATTTTAAAACATATTTAAAATCATCATCAGCTTCTGCCAAAGCAGGAAGAGAACCTCCCTCACGAAGCGGCAAAATGTAACGCACGACGGTTACCGTTCTTAAATCCAACATGAAGCAAAAATAAGATTTTTACTTTGTGTTTATTTCTATTTTTGATATTTTTAAGTGAAAATCAATTTGATTTTTTAAAATAAAAGTAAATATGAATACCACGAGAAAACAAAATATTATCATTTCAAATCCTGAAACCAAAGATTTTCTGGCAGATGCATTTTATCCTGAAGAAAGGGAGAAACTGCCGCTTGTTATTTTTGTTCACGGTTATAAAGGATATAAAGACTGGGGCGCATGGAATTTAATGGCTGAAAAGTTTGCAAGCGCTGGTTTTTTCTTTGTTAAATTTAATTTTTCGCACAACGGAACAACGGTGGAAGATCCTCATAATTTTGCTGATCTGGAAGCATTCGGAAACAATAATTATTCAAAAGAACTCTCAGATCTTGGAGTTGTGATCGATTATTTTGTTCAAAACCATAATGTTGATAGCCGAAGAATTATTTTAATCGGTCATAGCAGAGGAGGTGGAATTTCTATAATTAAAACCTATGAAGATGAAAGAATACATGGATTGATTACGCTTGCAAGTGTTGATACGCTGGATCGTTTTCCAAAGAATGAAGCTTTTGAGCAGTGGAAAAAAGAGGGTGTTTATTACGTATTGAATGGGCGCACAAAACAGGAAATGCCCCATTATTTTCAGTTTTATGAAGATTATGAAAAAGATATTCACCGGTTTGATGTGGAAAGAGCGACGGAAATGGCTAAAGTCCATTTTTTAATCATTCACGGAACAAGCGATGAAAGTGTAAACGTGAAAAACGCAGAACATCTTCATATTTTGCATCCGAATTCTGAACTGTACTTAATAGAAAATGCTGATCATACTTTTGGAGCAAGAGAGCCTTGGGAAAAAAACGAATTGCCATTATATCTTAGAGAAGTAACAGAAAAATGTATCATGTTTATTAAAGAAAAAATGTACTTATAATTTTTTTTCATAATTTAGTGATAAATATAAATCACTAAAATCAATTATTATGAAAAATTCAAATTTAAAAAATGCTCAGAAATTAAGCAGAGAGTCTCAAAAACAAATTCTTGGAGGAGATTTAATTTTAGTATGTGCAACTGGATGTCACAGAAATTATCTGAGTGACGGATCTGGCAGATGTATTGTACCTCCATGTACATCGCCTAATTTTGGTACGGAAAGCAAAGATGCTAACGGACGTTGGCAATGTTGTTACTAAACTTTAATCATATAATTAAGGAGCGAAATTTTTTCGCTCCTTTTACTTTTATCTTATTAAAATCTTCCAGGCTTCTTCAATTTTGCTTTCCAAAAGTAGTCTTTGGGCACTTTGATGAATATTTTCGTCTGCATGAAAATCACCTTCTGGCAAAACTTCAATATTGGCAAGCATTCCCAGATCATTTCCGGTAAATATTTTACTCAATTTAATTTCATCAGGAAGAAGATCAAATCCGATTCCTTTTGTTACCAGCGGTTTTGGGACTTCAAAAAGATTATTTTCATTATTTCTTGAATACCAGTTGCTGCCCAGACGCGCGACCATATCGAGCTTTGTCTGATCCAGATTTCCTTCATCGTTCAGGTATTCTTCCCTGATATGAATTTTCTGCACTTCACAAATTACAAGATTTCCTGCACCGCCCTGGTCACCTAATGGTTTTACTTCTAAAACTTTGCATTCAAAATTTACCGGACATTCTTCAATCAATTTAGGCTGAATAAGATCTGCATCTTTCATGGTAAGCCCCGATTTGATAAATTCATTCACACCGTCACCATATTCGGTAGACGCTAATGAAATCTGTTGAACAATTGGGAAATTTACAGTTCCTATCACAACTTCAGGGACCTCCAGAATGTTTTCCAAGGTATGTTTTGTCGTATTGTCGCGTACTCTTCTCGATGGTGAAAAGATTAAGATCGGAGGCACCGTACTAAACATATTGAAAAAGCTGAAAGGCGATAAATTGCTGTTGCCATTTTTATCAACTGTTGATGCCAGTGCAATCGGTCTCGGTGAGATGGCAGTCTGCATTACTGTTTGCAGCTGTACGGGAGTTATTTCGGATGGAATGAGTGTTTTCATTTTTTATTAACACAGTACCTTTTGTTGTTAGATTATTTGGCAGGAATAATTTTACCGGAAACTTCACCGAAACCAACGCGTATTCCGTCCTTTTTAGCCCAGGCTTTCATTGTCACGGTGTCGTTGTCATTGATGAATTTTCTCTCTTCACCGTTGCTTAAAGTGATTGGGTTCTGACCTCTCCAGGTAAGTTCAAGCATAGAACCGAAAGATTTAGGATCGCTTCCTGAGATGGTTCCACTCGCATACATATCCCCAACTTCCACGTTGCATCCGTTTACGGTGTGATGCGCGAGTTGTTGGGTCATATTCCAGTACATATGCTTATAATTGCTTTCTGAAATAAGGTTTTGATCACCGTTTTCAGGCTGAATATAAACTTCAAGATTAATGTCATAATTTTTATCACCTTCAAATTTTAAATAATCCAATACCTCAGGATCTTGTGTAGGAGAAGATGTTCTGAAAGGTTCTAATGCTTCGAGAGTAACTACCCATGGTGACACCGATGATCCGAAGTTTTTTGCTAAGAATGGCCCTAAAGGTACATATTCCCAAGATTGAATGTCTCTTGCTGACCAGTCATTGAAAATAACCATTCCGAAAATAGCGTCTTCGGCTTCTTTGGTAGAAATACTCTCACCCATTTCCGTGTTTTTGTTGATGATGAATGCCATTTCGAGCTCAAAATCCAATTGCTTGCATGGTCCGAATACTGGCTTTTCAACATCTCCAGGCTTCATCTGACCTTTCGGACGGTTGATTTCCGTTCCTGAAACAACAATTGAAGATGCTCTTCCATGATATCCGACAGGAAGATGTTTCCAGTTTGGTAATAAGGCATTGTCCGGATCTCTGAACATTTTTCCCACATTGGTAGCGTGTTCGATGCTGCTGTAAAAATCTGTATAATTCGGGATGTGTACCGGCATCATCATTTTTACTTTATCAAGATCATAAAAAGCCTCTTCAATAGTCTTTTCATCTTTGGAAAGAATAGAATCTTCCTGCAGCAATTCCTGAATTTTCAATCTGACAGCATTCGTTACAGGTTTTCCCAGTTCGATAAATTCATTTAAAGTATAAGCTTCAAATACATTGTCTATCAGCCCTTCGATTTCCTCGAAATATCCGAAGTCGTAAAGCGTCGCAAGATCAATAATCTGGTCTCCTATTCTTGTACAGCATCCAATATATTCTTTATTGAAAACTGCGACTCCAAAAGGAATGTTATATATTGAAAAGTCAGAATCTGATGAATATTCTACAAATGATTTCATAATTTGTTAGCGTTTAATTTGTTAGATTTAAACACAAGTTTCACTAAATAAATAATAGTGAAATTTGTGGATTGTATTTTTAATTTTAGTGTTTAGAAGTATTTACTTTTTGTTTTTCGCCTTAGAGAAAGCTTCTTCATCAATCCATCTGGCTTTTGTGTTGACATCAATCAGGTACAAAATATTATCCTGTTTTGTTAAAAGTAAGGTTTTGGTAAGCGGAATCGGAACTTTTTTATTCTCAAGCATATCGGCTCTTAAAGAAATAATATTCTTTTTTCGGATAATATCACCTGAAAATACATTTGAGTTGCTTTCTCCTGTTTTTTTATCATCAAATACTTCTACATAAGTAGCTTTATTTCCTTTGATAACGATAAAATCACGTTCTGTGTGGTCTGCTTCATCTTTGATGAAAACAAATTTTTTATTGTCAATATTTACAGATTCCAGATTTTGGTTGACTCCCGAACGCTCTTCGAGCCTGGTGAGAATCTGGTCCATTGTTCCGTATTGAGCTTTTGCGGTGTAAAGCGCTCCGACAAATAGAATTCCTAAAAATGTTTTCTTCATAATGATGTGTTTAAAAAAAAGTTTTGTCAAGACTTTTGATCCTGACAAAACTCAATATTGTTGTTAAAATTAAAGATTTCCTCTTCTTTCCTGCTCTCTTTCCAAAGCTTCAAACAAAGCTTTGAAATTTCCTGCTCCAAAGCTTTGCGCACCGTGTCTTTCAATGATTTCAAAGAAAAGAGTAGGGCGGTCTTCAACAGGTTTTGTAAAGATCTGCAGCAAATAGCCTTCTTCATCATGATCAATAAGGATGCCTAAGTCCTGAAGTTTTTTAATATCTTCATCAATATGTCCAACTCTTTCAGGAACCATATCGTAATAAGCCTCTGGTGGAGCGGAAAGGAATTCAACGCCACGTCTTTTCAGCTCAGTCACCGTATGGATGATATCCTTTGTTGCTACGGCAATATGCTGTACTCCTTCGCCCTCATAGAAATCAAGATATTCTTCTACCTGAGATTTCTTTTTACCTTCAGCAGGCTCATTGATCGGGAATTTTGCATACCCGTTTCCATTTGACATTACTTTAGACATCAAGGCAGAATATTCTGTGTTGATCTGCTTGTCGTCGAAAGAAAGAATGTTTACAAATCCCATTACTTTTTCGTACCATTCTACAGTCGGGATCATTCTGTTCCAGTCTACATTACCTACACAGTGGTCAACATACAGTAGTCCTGTTTCGTCCGGATTATATGCACTTTCCCACTTTTCGTAGCCCGGCATGAAAGGACCTGTATAGTTTTTTCTTTCAATAAACATATGAATCGTCTCTCCGTAGGTATAAATTCCTGACATTCTTACTTCACCATTTTCATCGGTTAAAGTTACCGGTTCCAGATAAGGTTTACCTCCTCTTTTAGTTGTTTCTTCAAAAGCTTTATAAGCGTCATCCACCCAAAGTGCCAAAATTTTCACGCCGTCACCGTGTTTCTTTACGTGTTCATTGATAGGTGAATCAGATTTTAATCCTGTCGTAAGTACCAATCTGATTTTTCCCTGCTGAAGAACGTATGAAGCACGATCTCTCACTCCTGTTTCAGGACCGGCATACGCTACAGACTGAAAACCGAATGCGGTTTTGTAATAATGGGCAGCCTGTTTTGCATTTCCTACATAAAACTCAATGTAATCTGTACCGTTAATCGGCAGGAAATTCTCTGCTTGAGCAATTTTTTCGGCAAATGTAAGTGTTGACATATTTCTATTTTTACTTTTATATTATTGTTTGCAAATTACAAAATTCTGCGAAACCTTTAAAATGAAAAACAAACACTTGTTAGTTAAAGTTTTAATAAAAAATTTATAAATGAAAATTATTCACTTTAAGACAAAAAGCTATTTTATTTAATGTTTAATCATTAAACGTAAATTATATAGCTGCTCTTATGATTTAATGTTTAAATCTTTCGTAAGCTGCTCTTTCTAACATTTCTCTGTCATCCGGATGCGCAATGCTGATAAGCTCTTGTGCTCTTTGTTTTAAATTTTTACCATACAAATAAGCGGTTCCATATTCGGTAACAACCCAGTGGATGTGGCCTCTTGTTGTTACGACCCCTGCTCCCGGCTTTAAATAAGGTACAATTCTGGAAACTCCCTTTTTTGTTCTTGAAGTGATGGCAATGATGGGTTTTCCGTCTTCACTCAATGCGGCACCTCTCATAAAATCCATCTGTCCGCCGATTCCGCTGTACTGCATGGTTCCGATAGAATCTGCACAAACCTGTCCGGTGAGATCGATTTCGATGGCTGAATTGATGGCAACCATTTTTTTATTGCGCATGATATTGATCGGGAAGTTTACTGTGCTTACATCATCGAAGGAAAATACCGTATTGTCATCCACATAGTCGTAGAGTTTTCTCGTTCCGAAACAGAAGCTTGTAATCGTTTTATTGTCGTTGTATCCTTTATATTTATTATTGATGATGTCATTTTGAATTAAATCAACAACGCCGTCACTTAGCATTTCTGTGTGTACACCTAAATCTTTATGATTTCCCAGACATTTTAAAACCGCATCAGGAATGGTTCCGATACCCATCTGTAAAGTGGATCTGTCTTCAATAAGTTCTGCTACATTTTTTCCGACTTCCATTTCTTCAGGACCTACTTTTGATCCGTAATCAACAGTCGGAAGTTCTTCTTCATGCCAAACCAGCTTGTTGATTTTGCTGATATGAATCATTCCGTCTCCATGTGTTCTCGGCATTAAAGGATTGACGATGGCAACAATAATTTTAGCAGTGTCTACCGCTGCTCTGGCAACATCTACGGAAGTTCCCAAAGTACAGAAACCATGTTTGTCGGGTGGAGAAACTGTGATTAAAGCAACATCCAAAGGAAGAATATTTTTTCTGAAAAGAATAGGGATTTCACTTAAAAATACAGGAACGAAATCTCCTCTGTCAGAATTTACGGCATCTCTTACAGGTGAAGAAACAAATAATGAATTGACGAAAAATTTATCTTTATACTGAGGTTTTGCAATTTCAACATTTCCCTGCTGTGTAATGGAAACCATTTCAATATTTTCCAGGCGGTGAGACTGTCTTGCAAGCTCATCGATCAGGTAATTGGGAGTACATGCGCTTCCATGGAAAAATACGCGATTTCCGCTTTTGATGGTATAAATTGCTTCTTCTGCACTGATATAATTATACATACTGAAATTTTTATATATTTTTTCTCTGACTTAAAGATACTTTATATTGTTTTTATTAAGACCAAATATCAAACGATTTTTATCATGTTGATGAAAATTATAAAAAAAACCGAATGCTAAAATCCGGTTCAATTTATGTTTTAAATTAAATAATTATTATTCTTGTGAGCGGTCTTTCAATGTCCTGTCCTGATCTTCAAGCCATGAAGTTTTATAAGAAGGATCTTCAACTTTCAGTGCTTCTTCCGTTATTTTTAACGGTCGGAAAGGATCAACCATTACCGCATATTCTTCGGTGAATTTTTTCCCAATGCTTCTTTCCATTGCTCCGGGATGCGGGCCATGAACAATTCCTCCTGGGTGAAGGGTAAAGTCCATTAAATCAATATGATTACGACTCATAAAATCTCCTTCGGTATAGAATAATACTTCATCCGAATCAATATTCGAGTGGTTATACGGTGCAGGGATGGCCATCGGATGATAGTCGTACATTCTTGCGCAGAACGAACAAACCACAAAATTGTGTCCTTCAAAATTCTGGTGAACCGGTGGCGGTTGGTGAATTCTTCCCGTAATTGGTTCAAAGTTTTTGATGTTGAATTTATAAGGGTAAAAATATCCGTCCCAGCCAACAACATCGAAAGGATGCGTTGCATAAATGAAATCCGTAATCTGGTTTTCTTTTTTTACTTTAATTAAAAATTCTCCTTTTTCATCTTTTGGCTCAACGAAAGTCGGAGCAAAAATATCTCTTTCGCAGAACGGAGAATGTTCCAGCAGCTGACCAAACTCATTTCTGTATCTTTTAGGAGTGTAAATCGGGGAGTGGCTTTCCAGTACAAACAAAACGGTATCGTCCGATTGTAAATCAACCTGATAAATGGTTCCTCTTGGAATAATAAGATAATCGCCTACCTCAAATTCAAGATTTCCTACAAAAGTTTTAAGTGTTCCGCTGCCGTGATGAACAAATAAAAGCTCGTCGCACTCAGCATTCTTATAGAAATAATCCATTGATTTCCTAGGCTTCGAAAGTCCCATTTTCAGGTCGTTATTGACCATAAGGAATTTTCTGCTGTCCAGAAAGTCATCTTCGGGAGTTACATTCATTCCCTTAAACATTCTTGGCGTTACATTTTTATCAACGGCAATTTTCGGACTTACATCTTTGGCTTCACCAATTGATTTAATTTGTGTCGGACGGTGAATATGGTATAATAATGAAGAAATTCCATGAAAACCTTCCGTTCCGAAAAGTTGTTCATAGTAAAATTTATCTTCCGGAGATTTAAAGATCGTATGTCTTTTTTGGGGAATATTTCCCGACTGATGATATCTCATTTTACTTTTATATGAAGTTTCTCAAATGTAATAATTTTTCATGAATTCAATTTAAACAATATTTTATAAAAGTTTTGTTATTAAAAATTAATTGTTAGCTTTGTCTAACAAATTTAATTTCATGAAACGAATACTATTTTTTATTGTCTTTTTTTCTGGGTTTTGTTTTTCTCAGAAGACTGACAGTTTAAATATGAATGATTCCCAAAATATAGATTCAATTGCAATTAAAAGTAAAAAGGCGATTAAGACAAAAGACATTGATGATGTAGTTATGACAGGAACTTTAAAGCCTGTAAGCAGATCAAAAAGTCCTGTGGCTGTAGAAATATACAGTCAGAAATTTTTCCGGAAAAATCCGACACCGAATATTTTTGAAGCCATATCTATGGTCAACGGAGTAAAGCCACAGCTGAATTGTTCGGTTTGTAATACAGGAGATATTCATATTAATGGTCTTGAAGGACCTTACACGATGATTTTAATTGACGGTATGCCTATCGTCAGTTCACTTTCTACGGTGTATGGGCTGAGTGGAATTCCAAATAGTCTGGTAGACAGAATAGAAGTGGTGAAAGGTCCTGCTTCTTCTATTTATGGTTCTGAAGCAATGGGTGGAGTTATCAATATTATCACCAAAAATGCGCTGACTGCCCCGAAATTAAGTATTGATCTCATGACAACAACCTGGAGTGAAAACAATCTCGATTTATCAACCAAATTTAATTTGGGAAAAAATGTAGCTTCTTTATTAAGCCTGAATTATTTCAGCTTTGAAAAGAAATTCGATGAAAATAATGACAATTTTACGGATGCAGCTCTGCAGAACAGAATTTCGGTCTTTAATAAATGGAATTTCAGGCGAAAAGAAAACCGGCAGGCGAGTTTTGCACTCAGATATCTGTATGAAGACCGTTTCGGAGGAGAAATGCAATGGAACAAATCGTACAGAGGAAGTAATGAAGTGTATGGCGAAAGCATTTATACAAACAGGGTAGAAGCTTTCGGTGTTTATCAATGGCCTTTGAAAGAAAATATTATCACACAGTTTTCGTATAATTTTCATGACCAGAATTCATTTTATGGAGATAATCCTTTTACTGCGACTCAGAAAGTGATTTTTACCCAAACGTATTGGGATAAAAAATTTGGAAATCATGATCTTACTGCCGGTTTTACGTTCAAGAGAACTTTTTATGATGATAACACGCCCGGAACTTTATCCGCCGATGGCATATCGAATGCTCCGATGAAATCTCCTATTTTCGGAATCTTTGTTCAGGATCAGTGGGAAATTAATGAGAGAAATACTTTACTTGCAGGCTATAGAATGGATTATGATAAAATTCACCATTCTGTACATTCTCCCCGTTTTGCCTGGAAGTTTTCACCAAATCCTTATCATACACTGCGATTTAATTTTGGAACAGGCTTTCGGGTAGTTAATCTTTTTACAGAAGATCATGCTGCTCTTACAGGTTCTCGAGAGGTGGTTATTCAATCCGATTTAAAACCGGAAAAATCAATCAACGGAAATCTGAATTATATCTGGAAAATTCCCGCGGGAAAAAATCTGATCAACCTTGATATTTCCGCTTTTTATACGTATTTCAGCAATAAAATAGTCGGCGATTTTGATTCTGACCCAGAAAAAATTATTTATGATAACCTTCAAGGATATGGAATTTCGAGAGGTTTATCTTTAAATGTCGATTACAATTTCAGCTTTCCTTTAAATGTAGGACTGGGAGTTACGTATCTTGATGTTTATCAGAAGTTTGATGATGATAGGCAAAAATCGCAACAGCTTCACGCCCCGAAATGGAGTGGAACTTATAACATAACCTATAGATTTGCAAGTAATTTGACGATTGACTTTACTGGCCAGTTTTATGGGCCTATGCGACTGCCGGTTTTACCGGATGATTACCGTCCCGAACATTCACCGTTTTATACATTGGCCAATATTCAGGTTTCTAAAAGCTTTAAATCCGGATTTGAAGTGTATTGCGGAGTGAAGAATATTTTTAATTTCACTCCGAAAACCCCCTTGATGCGCCCGTTTGATCCGTTTGATAAATATGTTAATGATCCTGTAGGCAATCCTTATCACTATACTTTCGATACAACGTACGGATATGCTCCGATGCAAAAGATAAGAGGATTTCTGGGCTTAAAATACACTTTGAAATGAAAAAGTTAACGATATTTCTATTTATAATGTTGTGTCCGTTTTTTTGTTTTTCACAGATCAAGCCGGTTACTTTCGCAGATTTGGAAATTCAGCAGAAAAAAAATGCAAAACCAATTATTATTCATATCTATACAAGCTGGTGTTCGGTTTGTAAAATTGAATCTTTTGAACTAAATAAAGATAAAGATCTGGTAAAATTAATCAATGAAAATTTTCACTTCATCAGTTTTGAAGCAGAAAAAACAAAAGAAAAAATAATTTTCCAGGGAAAAGGATTTCTCTATTCATCCAACGGAAATTCAGGAATTCATGAACTGGCTTTAGCTTTATCAAAGAATAAAAACCAGCCGGTTTATCCGTTATGGATTGTTTTAGATAAGAATCAGAATTTAATTGTTTACCACGAAGGAATTTTCACTCCCGAAGAGATGAAGCAAAAACTCAATGAAATTTTAAATTATTAAGTATAACTTTATGTTAAAAGTACCGCAATAATTCCTAAAATCGCAGGCAATGCCTGTACGAAAAATATCTTTTTCGTTGCTGAAATGGCTCCGTAAATTCCGGCTACGGCAACACATCCTAAGAAAAACAATGCGATATTGGCTTGCCATTTCGGGTCTTCAATGAGAAAAGACCAAATCAGTCCGGCAGACAAAAATCCATTATAAAGTCCCTGGTTTGCTGCCAGTCCTTTTGTAGGTTTAAACATTTCGGCAGGTAGAGCTGCTTTGAAAACTTCTTTTCCTTTTGTTTCCCAGGCAAACATTTCCATCCAGAGAATATAAAGATGTTCGATGGCTACGACTGCAATTAAAATTTTGGCTACAATTTCCATGATACTTTGTTTTGTCTTTGTAAAACTAAAAAAATAAAGTTAAGTTTGGTTACATAATTTTCATCATGGAAACTTTCAGAACACATTTAGATAAATTTATCAGTATTAATGAAGAAGAATTTGCTTCTGTTCAATCTTTTTTCCAGGTGTTGGAAGTGAAGAAAAAGCAGAATCTGATGCTTGAAGGAGAAGTTTGCAGATCACTCTTTTTTGTTGTGAAAGGATGTCTGAGAAAATTCTTCATTAATGAAAAAGGCATTGAACAAACCACCGAATTCGCTATTGAAAACTGGTGGATCACCGATACTTTTGCTTTTGAAAGACAGCTCAAATCTGATTTCTGTATTCAGGCGGTAGAAAAATCAATGATTTTGAAAATTGATCTTCAGGCTCAGGAAGAATTGTTGAAGCAGCATCCGAAAATGGAAAAGTACTTCAGAATGGTGTATCAACGTGCTTGTGCAGCTTCAGAAAGACGAATCCGGTATCTTTATGAGCTTTCTAGAGAAGAATCTTATATAAAGTTCAGTACACTCTATCCGTGGTTTATCCAGAGAATTCCACAATATCTGATTGCTTCATTTTTAGGTTTTACGCCGGAATATTTAAGTGAAATCAGGGCAAAATTACGTTCTTAAACCAGTTTAAGATTTTTACCGTTGATAAGATTGAACTTTGTCTCAGAAATTTTAAAATAAAATAGTATGAGCGCAAGATTCGATTGGACAACAGTTCACCCGGCTGCTTACAAAGCAGGAATAGGAATGGAAGAATCCCTTAAAAACAGTTTTTTAACGCCGATTCAAAAGGAATTAATTAAAATCAGGGCTTCACAAATTAACAGCTGTGCGTTTTGCCTGAATATGCACACAAAAGATGCATTAAAGTATGGTGAAACACCTCAAAGGATTTTTCTTCTGAATGCATGGAGAGATGCAAAAGAATTGTTTACTGAAGAAGAGCAGATCATTTTACAAATTACAGAAGAGGTTACATTAATCAGTCAGAAAGGACTTTCAGAAGAAACATACCAAAAAGCAAAATCATTTTTTAATGAAAGCCAGCTTGCAGATATCATCATGGCTGCTGTTGTTATTAATATGTGGAACAGAATCGCTATTTCGACTCATATGCCGGTAGCGAAATAGACTTTCAATTTAAATTATTCAAAAAAGCGCCTCTCTTTGGTGAGAAGCGCTTTGAATTTATCTTTTGCTTTGATAACTCCGTCAATTCTCAAACCGCTAATTGAGGCTGTAATTCTTTTTGAAATACTTCACTTAGATGTTCTCTGTATAACTTCATATCTCGCTGTATGTCCGCATTTTTTTCTACATCATGGAAATGGAAACCTTCCATTTTTTCGAGCGAAACAAACGCATTCATCCTGTGAAACCCGAATAATGGTCCGTCGTCAACACTTGTTTCATTGAAAAATTCTCCCGGAAGTGTAAATGCAGTCTCAGGAGCATTCCAGCTTGTCGTGACCATATATTTTCTTCCTCCCAGCATGCCGCCGGTTCCATAGTTAATTTCCGGATTTTCGGAGGTTCTGCCATCACTCATGTAGATTCCTTTGGCATGGCCAGCTGTGAAAACTTCATCAATATATTTTTTTAAGCCGTTCGGCAACTGAAACCACCAGATCGGAGTGTGATAAATAATATAATCTGCCCATACAAATTTTGCTACTTCTTCATCTTTATCATAGCCTTCATCTACATTTGTGATTCTTACTTCTACGTTATTGAAATTTTTTAATACTTTCAGTGTATTTTCTGCTACAGTCTTATTATATTTTCCTCCGGAATGTCCGAAGTTTTGTCCGCCGTTGATAATTAATACTTTTTTCATTGTTTAAATTTTTCTGGAACAAAGATATTAGCTTATCATGTATAAGAAAAATAATAAAAATCATACCTAAGTATTATTTAAATAATATAAAATGTAAATAGTTGATAGTCATTTTTTTAATGTTTGAATTGTGAATTTTGGTGAATTTGAATAATGCTTAAAATATTATAATGATAATTATTTAGATAACTTTACATTATAAAAGTAATACCGATGGTCAATTTAGAATGGTACCGAACTTTTAAGGCAATCTATAAAACTGGCACACTTACAGAAGCTGCAGTTGCGCTTTTCATTTCTCAACCTGGAGTCAGTTTACATCTCAGTTCGCTGGAAGCATATGTCGGATATAAGTTATTTGACAGGACTGGAAGGAAAATGATTCCTACAGAAAGAGGAAAGGTTTTATTTAATGCTATTTCTGAACCATTGACAAAACTGGAGGAAGTGGAAAAAAACTTTCAGAAATCTACTGAAAAACTTACCCCTACGATTAGTGTCGGCATGTGTTTTGAAACGTTTCAGACTACGCTGGAGCAGTATGTTTCCAGTTTGCCGTTCAATCTGATCATCAGTTTCGGAGAATACCGCGAAATGCTCGATCAATTAGATAAAGGAATTTTAGATTTAATTATTACTCCCAAAAAAGGAGTTTCGCCGAATATTGAGCATGAAGCATTTTCTTCCGAGCAGATCATTCTTGTAGGAGGAAAAGATGTTGATAAAGAACAGTTTGAAAATACTTTAGAAAAAGGAACCGCATACGCGGAAGAATGGCTTAAAAATGAAAAATGGTATGGTACAGCGGGAGATATGGAACATCTTTTTCAGTTCTGGATACTGAATTTCGGACATAAACCGAACTTCCGTCCCAATTATATCGTTCCGAACCTGAATTCAATTGTGCGTTGTCTGAAAGGCGGAACAGGTTTGGCAGTCGTTCCCGATTTTCTCTGTAAAAAGGAAATTGAGGATGGTACTGTAAAACTGATTTGGAAGGGAGAGAAAAGTCTTGAAAATACCTTGTATTTCGGATGTCGGAAAAAAACAAATTATGCACAAGAGATCGATCATATTAAAGGATTGTTCAGAAAAGTTATGGGAAAAGAAAATACTTTAGTGATATAGGTTTATATAAATATCTACAAACAATAAATTAATAAAAATTTAAAAAAATGCAGAAGAAAACATATACAGGACAGCCTGTCATTACATTGAATAACGGAGTTGATATTCCCGCTTTAGGGTTCGGGGTTTGGCAAATGGAAGACTTGCAGGAATGCGAAGAAGCGGTAATTAAAGCAATTAAAACCGGCTACAGAATGATTGATACAGCTGCCATTTATCAGAATGAAACTGCTGTAGGAAGTGCGATTAAAAACTGCGGAGTAGACAGGGACGAATTATTTATCACCTCAAAACTTTGGGTTCAGGACATTTCATATGAAAAAGCTAAAGGAGCTTTTCAGAGGACATTAGACAGATTACAGCTGGATTATCTTGATATGTATTTGATCCATTGGCCTTACGCAGATTTTATCGGTGCGTGGAAAGCGATGGAGGAATTGTATGAGGAAGGAAAAATCAAAGCGATTGGTGTTTGTAATTTCCCTGTTGAAAAAATGGAGGAATTAAAATCAGCTTCAACGGTTCTTCCGGTTATCAACCAGATTGAGCTGCATCCTATTTTCCAGCAGAAAGAACTTCAGGTTTATAATAAGGAAAATAATATTATTACTCAGCCATGGAGCCCGCTAGGTAACGGAAATGCAGGCTTGCTGGATAACACAGAATTAAAATCAATCGGTGAAAAATATGGCAAAACCGTTGCACAGGTGATTTTAAGATGGCACCTTCAGGAAGGCTTCTGCGTGATTCCAAAATCTGTTACGCCTTCAAGAATCGAGGAAAATTTCAATGTTTTCGATTTTGAATTGACAGGAGATGAAATGAATATTGTCCGTTCTTTAGACACCGGGAAAAGACTGTTTTTTGATCCTAAAGATCCTGCCTGGGAACAAAAAATGCTGAATGCGGTTGCGGATATTTAATTTAAATCACGAATATAATATAAAGAAGTAATAAATATTTATTGCTTCTTTTTTTATTAGAAAATATCATTTAACTTTACCATTAACTTAATAACTAAAATTATGAAAACAAAAGTAAATGAACAGATTACAGACGCGGTGACACAATCTAATGTAAAAGTTCTCGGTGATGCTCCGGCTATTGCGTTAGGAAGTATTTATCAGGCAGCTGGTTATTCTACAGGTCTTATGTTTGAGAATGCTGTACAAGCACAAAATCAACAAAATATTCTTGCTCAGGCTGCAACAACACAAGGTGTCATGCAGATTTACAGCGTCGATACTATTTCAGATGCCATTGCAATTGCAAAAATATTGAATGCAGGAAATTAAGATCAGAATTGATTATAAAAAAAATGAGGCAGTACCAGCTGTCTCATTTCATATTATTTCGTTAAATCCAAACCACCAAAGTTACCCGAACTCATCATTAGATAGACACCCCGGGTTTTATCTAAAGTATTCCAGTAAGCATGAAGATCTTCCGCATTGGTGAAAACTTTCAGATTTTCATTTTTAAACTTTTCCTTAATCAGATCCGGAGAGATCGGTTCCATTCTTTTAATCTTTAAAGCATCTTCAGAATAGAAAACAACAGCTTCATCCAAACCATCCATGGCGTGGTCGTATTGCTCAAGAAAAACAGGATTTAAACTCGAATAGGTGTGCAATTCCAGAAAGCCGTATTTTTTTTCATTTTTAAACTGTTCCTGAAAAGCTTTTACCGTAGCTTTTACTTTACTGGGAGCGTGGGCAAAATCTTTGTAAAGCGTTCCGTTATCTTCCCGTTCTACTTTTTCAAGACGCTTTGATGCACCTTTAAAGCTCATGATAGCTTCATAAAAATCTTCATCCATAATCCCCAACGTATGGCAGATATATCTTGCTCCCTCCATATTGAGCAGATTATGAGCCCCGAAAACGGAAAGAGGAACATCTCCCATTTCAGTTTTTAAATGAACTTTTCCGCTTACAATTTCGTATTCAGGAGTTTTGTATGGGATCTTTCTGAAATAATTTTCAGCATTTTCCACAACTTTTACCACTTCCGGATCTTCTTCATTATAAACTAAAACACCGCCTGCTGTAATGCTTGCCACAAATCTTCTGAACTGCTCGATATAATCATCAAAAGTTTTGAAAACATTAATATGGTCCCAAGCAATTCCGCTCAGCAAAGCGATATTGGGCTGATACAATAAAAATTTTGAGCGGAGATCGATAGGCGAAGAAAGATATTCGTCGCCTTCTAACACCATAAAGTCATTATCTTCGGTTAGCTTTACCATACAGTCGAAACCTTCCAGCTGCGCACCAACCATAAAGTCTACCTCTTTCTGATGAAAATTCAGAACATGGAGAATCATGGAAGTAATCGTAGTTTTGCCGTGCGAACCTGCGATGACAACACGTGTTTTATTTTTTGATTGCTCGTATAAAAATTCAGGGTAAGAATATATTTTTAACCCTAATTCTTTAGCTCTTGCCAGTTCAGGATTATCCTGATGAGCATGCATTCCAAGAATTACCGCATCTATTTCAGAAGTGATTTTTTCCGGAAACCAGCCCATTTGTTCGGGTAAAATTCCTTTCTTTTCCAGTCTGGATCTCGAAGGCTCAAAAACAGCATCATCCGAACCTGTTACCTGATATCCTTTATCCTTTAGTGCAATGGCGAGATTATGCATGGCGCTTCCGCCAATAGCAATGAAATGAGTCTTCAATTGTATTACTGTTTTTTTACATTATTATTAATGATTTCCTGAAAAGCATTGGTAATATTTGTCCAGTTCGTCTTATAATTGGGCATAATAGCACTGGCATCTGTTTTACTGCCTTCGTTGGGGCCTTTTTTAATATTGATAGAAGTTGATATAAAATCATAAATCTTCTTATGATCTTCCTGTATTCTTCTGAAATTATTTTGAGAAAGAATATTGTTCAGCTTTTTCAAATCTTCATCGGGTACTTTAAAATTTTGTTTTACTTTCTTGCCTTCACCTTCAAAAGAGTAGTGGGCATTATTTCCCTTGATCAGAAGATTTTCGTAGACAGGTACCAAGCCTCCGCTTTTAGAGTAGCTGATATCAAAATCCGAATACACTTTCTGGCTGTTACACGATACTAATACTATGATGGCGAATAAGATTCCTAATATTCTTTTCATAATTTTATACTTTAATTACCGGACTCCTTTTTTTCTGATTTTTTAGCTTTCAATTCTTCATCATAACTGTGTAAAACATTAAAATCTTCTGTCTGCTCAATGGCAGTCATGATTTTATGTAAAATTTCCTGAGCATTTTCTTTATCATAATCAATATCGAGTGGTGCCTTAAACTCCATTGTAGGCTTTACGCCCGTCACTTTTACACGGAGTCCTTTTTTATCAAAAGCTCTGCGGAAGCCATTTATCTTTATCGGAATTACAATCGGCCGCTGATTTTTCACCAGTTTTGCCGTACCCCTTCTTCCCTGAGCAAAAGCAGAAGTAGTTCCCTGTGGGAAAGTGGCTACCCAACCATTATCCAGGGCTTTCATGATATTATCCACTTCGCTCATATCTACCATCCTACTCACATTTTTACCCTCAGCCCTCCATGTTCTTTTTACAGTCACTGCGCCGGCGATTTTAAATATTTTAGGTAAAATTCCTTTATTCATAGTCTCTTCCGCGGCAACGTAATAAAAATCAATTTTAGGATTCAGCAGATAGATCGGGTTTTTGATCGTGTTCAGATATCCGTTGTTCACGGAGCAGAATGCATGATACATTGCTGCAACATCCGCAAAATACGTCTGATGGTTAGACACAAACAAAACATTGGAATCCGGAAGATCCACAAGATGCTCAGTACCCGTAATTTTCAGTTTGTTAAAGCCATTGAATCTTCGGTAAGATACAATTCCCAATATAAAAATGATTAACCTTTTTAAAAAATAAGGAGTTCCGAACGCATCGGTGAAAATGTTTTTCTTCGCCATCTTTCAATTAAAACACATTAGTGCAAAGTTACATTTTTTTCAGCAACTGACTGAATTCGCTTAATATCATCGCTGTTGCGCCCCATATAATGTATCCGTTGAAGTTTATTACAGGAACTTCGCTTTTTCCTGTGGTAGGCAATGTCATAATCTCCGGTTCATCGGGAAGATTCAGAAAACAGGTGATCGGAAATTCAATAACTTCCACCGCCTCGCTTTGTTGTAAAATAAATTCAGGGTTTTTCTTCGTATAAGATATATAAGGATAAACATAAAAATTGCTTGGCGGAATATAGATAGGAGACATTTCCCGGATTATTCTCACGTAATGCTTCTCAACCCCGATCTCCTCAGAAGTTTCACGGACTGCCGTTTCAGCAAAATCACTGTCCGCTTCCTCACGTTTTCCACCGGGTAACGAAATCTGTCCGCTATGTCTGTCGTGTTCATTGATGGTTCTTTGGATCAGCGGAAAATGCCATTCATCATTCTTAAGATAAAGAATAATATTTACAGCGGCAAGCTTTGGATTTTTTGTTAAAACTTCATCATACGTGAAAACCGGACGATACGGCGGTGAAAAAATACCGTGAGCATTTTCTCCTGGCAACTCAGCGTTTTTTATTTTTCTTAATAAATCTTTTCCAAAACTCATATTCAAATTTAATAATATATTTTGAAGAAAGGAAGCAATACGAAAGTTTTAATAATGATCGACATAAATAATGCGGTATTAATATATGATAACTTCATCTTTTAATATAAACCTATTTTCTCTTTCAAAACTCATCCACTCTTCGTCCCTCCAATCGATTTACTCTCCAACATTTTTTTCTTGTAGCTTTTTCCGGCTCTCTGCTCATACTCCTCGCGCCAGGCTTTCCCGTCTTTCGTCCGCTCTCCCGCTGCTGGCTAGGGCTTTCTTTCCATGCTGTGGGGTACCGCTACGATCCGGGCTAGGTGTTTTGGTGCTTACTTTCGAGGATCATCTTTTAAAACAGATAGTGATCTCTTAAAACATTTGATCTAAAAATCTTTCTTTTAGAACAAAAAGAAAAAAATAAAATCAGAATCTGCGTTCTCTGCACAATCTGCGAGGGATTATAAACTTGTTTAAACTAATTTCAGAATTAACCACAAAGTCACAAAAGATA
>NZ_FNDW01000020.1 GCF_900099685.1 Chryseobacterium taeanense
GTATTTCGGGCGAGAATATCAGTGCTGCGAAAAGCTTTTTCGAGTTGGGAGGGCATTCTTTGAAAGCCATGATGCTGATTAATAAAATTAATAAAGGATTCGATATCACATTCCCTTTAGAAGAAGTTTTTGAAAAAACAACCATTCAGAAACAGGCAGTATATATTAAGCTAATTAATTTCCTTTCTACCGAAATTTCATTAGTTGAAGCAGAAGATTTTTCGGAAAACATAATTATATAAACCAGAAAACTAACAAAATATGATACTAAAAAAAATATTGCAGGAGAATCAATATACAATACAAAAACTATTAAAATGTTTCTTTTTAATCATTTTTATGAGCTGTAATTGTCAGCTGAAATCTCAGGAGATGACTTCTTTCATTTCTGATAACAAGACGATAGATACAAAAGATTTTGACAAAAAAATTAATCTTATGATTAACGAATTGGGAGTTCCCAGTGTTTCTCTTGCCATTATTGAGAACAATCAGATTGTATATTCAAATTTTTACGGGAAAAAAAATCTCAAAAGTAATAAGGATACTGATAAAAATACCGTATTCGAAGCTGCTTCCTTAACCAAGATGTATCTGGTATATGTGGCTCAGAGACTTATAGAGGACAAAATACTGGATCTTGATAAACCTTTATATCAATATTTAGAATATGAACCTTTGCAGCATGATCCAAGATATAAAAGTATTACAACAAGAATGATTCTTAGCCATACTTCGGGAATTGAAAATTGGCGTTGGAACAATAAAAAAGATGTTTTGGAAATAGTAAGCAATCCTGGAGAGCAGTTTGTATATTCTGGAGAAGGATTTCAATATTTGGCTAAGGTAATTGAGAAAATACTGAAGGAACCTTATGAAAGCTATGTTAAAAGAATGGTTATTACTCCATTTGAATTGAAAAATACATACTTAAAGTACAGAAAAGCCAAATCTTCTGTAAAGGAATTACCATCAGATTACGCGATAGGATATACACAAATGAAAGATGAAGTTGAAAAATGGAAAAACTATGAAACCGTTCCAGCTTCAGGAGCTCATACAACAGGAAAAGACTACGCAAGATTTATCATTTCAATGTTCGATAAGAAGAATCTTTCAAATGAAAGAATACAGGATATGATAAAACCAATAAAAGTATTGGGTGATGATGAATCAACCGGATATATGGGAGAAGGTTTTTTTACGATACCGAGTAAGAAAGATACAGTAGTTTCATTTAGTGGTAATAATGATGGTTTCAGAGCAGAGCTGTTTTATTCTGTTAGTCATGGTAGAGGATTTGTGTTTTTCACTAATAGCGATCAAGGTAAGCTTATTACAAAAGAAATTAATGAAATGACTTGTCACTTTAATGTCGAATTTTTATTTCAGGACAATTTTTTCAAATATTATCCAAGCAGTTCTATAAGTCTTCAAAAAATTTACAGAGATAAAGGGATCAAAGGATTGGAGAAAGGTGTTGAAGACTTTAAAAAAGATGGAAAGTTGGATGAAAATACTCTAAACGAACTGGCTGAAATCTATAAAGAAAAAGAACCGGATCTTCCATTGAAGTTATTGAATGATAATATCACCATTTTTCCTAAATCAGCAAATTCATACGGATTATTGGGACGTATTTATATGGATAAAAAACAATATAAAGAAGCGCTTTCCAATTTTACAAAAGCTAAAGAGTTAGGATTCGGATTATGGAATCTTGATGATGATATAAAGAATTGTGAAGAAAACGTGTACAAAAAAACTTTTTAAATACTAATCTCAAAATATATAAAAATGAATAACTCAGTAATAGTAAATACACCGTTTATTATTGATCTTAACGAAATAAGCCCAAATGATTTTATTGCTTATTATTTGGAAAATAAAGAAATTTTTGAAAACGATATCTTGCAGCACGGTGCCATAAAATTTAAAGGGATAGATATTGATTCTCTTGATACTTTTCAACATATTGTGGATTCCATATCGCAAAAATTTTTAAATTATATAGATGGAAACTCTCCAAGAACCAAACTGACGGATCACGTATATACATCCACAGAATACGACAAGACTCAGAAGATAACGATGCATAATGAGCTGTCATATTCAGCAAAATGGCCTAATAAATTATTCTTTAGCTGTTTACAGGTTCCGGAAACAGGAGGGGAAACCCTTTTAGCCGACAGCAGAGAAATACTTAATGCAATGCCGGAAGAGATAAAATCAGAAGTCGAAGCCAAAGGAATTATTTACATAAGAAACTTACATGGTGGAGATTTCGGTTTCGGAACATCGTGGATAGATACTTTTGAAACAGATGACAAAAGTAAAGTTGAAGAATATTGTAATTCATACAATATCAAATTTCAATGGACAGATAACAATAGTCTGAGATTAGAACAATTCAGTAAAGGAATTATAGAGCACAGAATTACTGGTGAGAAACTATGGTTCAATCAGATCGATCAGTTTCATCCTTGTCATTTAGGTGAAGATCTTTTTGAGTCTATGAAACTTCTCTATGATTCTCCGGAAAACTTCCCACATTATGTAAAATTTGGAGATGGTTCTGAAATAAGCGAATCCATGGTAAAAGAAATCCTTAAAACTATTGAAACGGTAACTATTTTCCCAGAATGGTCTACAAATGAACTTCTTATCGTAGATAATGAGCTTGTAACTCACGGCAGAAATTCTTTTACGGGTGACAGGCGTGTTATTGTGGCGATGTCAGAATAAAAATAAACTGAACAATGGACATGACAATACATAATGATAATATTATCGGCATCGTTGGCGGAATGGGTCCGAAAGCAGGTCTCAATCTATTCGATAAGATTTTAAAGCATACGGATGCTGCAACCGATCAGGATCATATTTCAGTCATTCTTGCATCACTGCCAAAATATATTATCGACAGAACACAGTTTCTGGAGGGAGAAACAGATATTAATCCCGCTATTAATATTGCAAAAATCATCAGGAAACTCGAAAATTCCGGAGCTAATATTATAGGATTGGCATGTAATACATCTTATGCCCCTGAAATATATAATACCATTAAGCAAGAGCTCAAAGTAATAAAAAGTCAGATAAAACTCGTCCATATGCCGGTAGAAACATGCCGGTATTTAACAGAGAACTATCCTGATTTTTCAAAAATAGGATTAATGACCACGAACGGAACCTATAAATCTGGTCTTTATAAGAAACTGCTTGAAAATTTAGGGTATAATGTCATACTTCCAGATAATGAATTTCAGGATAATGTTATTCACCGCCTGATTTATGATGAAGAAATGGGTCTTAAAGCTTATCCCGATACTAAACGTGAAGAGCAGAACAAATTACTTGCTCATGCCATGGAATTTTTTAAGAAGCATAAAGCAGAAGCGATTATTATTGGATGTACAGAACTTTCAATTTTAATGAACGAGCAGTACATAGAAAACATCTTAATCATTGATCCTGCAGAGATTCTTGCAATGAAACTTGTAAAAGAAGCCCGGAAATCTAAAACTGAAAAGCAAAAAAGTATTTCCTGAAAATTTATCTACAAAAAAATAAATAATAAATAAATATCATAAATATATGATGAAGAGATTTTTACAACAATTAATTTTAGTTTTCTCTTTAATTGCTGTTCAATGTTTTCACTCGCAAGAGAAGAATAAAGAACGTGTAAGTAATTTTACGGATGAAGAGATTAAAGAATTAATGAAAGAAGGAGATATTCCTGGGCTTAGTTTGGTCTTTATAAAAGACGGAAAACAGGTTATTAAAAATTATGGTTATTCAAATATAGAAAAACAGCAGAAGGTAAATAATAATACATTATTCGAACTGGCTTCTTGCAGTAAAGCCTTTACAGGACTTGCAGTACAGAAATTTATAAGTGAAAATAACATCAATCCAAATAGCTACGTTTCAGATTATTTGCCGTGGTTTAAAGTATATTATAAAAATAAACCTGTCAACATTACCCTGAGACAATTAATGCATCATACTTCGGGAATTCCGTGGCAGACTATTTCGAGAATTCCTGAAAGCAGCAGTAAGGATGCGTTAGAAAAAACAGTGAAGAATGTTGTCGGTATTTCGCTGGATAATGCACCAGGCAAAGAGTTCGAATATGCAACCATCAATTATGATATTCTGGCTTTAATTATCCAGAAGAAAAGCGGAATTTCTTTCGAAGATTACATGAAGCAAAATATATTCAGGCCATTGGGACTTACCAATACATTCATAGGAGATATTCCTTCCGGAAATAAAAATATGGCAGAAGGTTATAAGATTGGATACTTCGAAGCAAGACCTTATTCGGCGCCGGCTTTCAGAGGTAATAATGCTGCAGCATATGTAATTCAGAATGGTACTGATATGGCAAAGTGGCTTCAGTTTCAGCTTGGAGTTGCACCATCAAATCTTACTTATGCTGCTAAAAATACTCAGCTTAGAGATGAAACAGTAGCTCCTCACGGTCTTTATTCCTATGCTACAGGATGGGAAGTATCATTAAGCGGAAACGGTGAACTGTCTCATTCAGGACTAAACCCGAATTTTACATCATTTGTTTCATTAAATCCCGAAAAAAAGATTGCTGTGGCGGTTTTAGCGAACTCTAACAGTAGTTATACAAATGTTATCGGAGATAAAATGATGAGAATATTGTCAGCAGAAACTCTTAAAAAAGAATATAATCCAGGAGATGGCAATGATAAGCTTTATTCGATAATTTCTTTTGTTATGGGAATTTTTGTGATTGCAGCTTTGTTCCATCTGGGAATTCTTATATATGAGATCATCAGAAAGCAAAGACGTTTTGAAAAAATAACCTTGAGTAAATCAAGAGATATTATATATTCTGTTTTATTCATTAGTCTGTTAGGATTTGGGATTTACCTTCTTCCTGCCGCAATGGGAGGATTTAGCTGGAAGTCTGCAGCAATCTGGATGCCGGTAAGTTTTAACGTCATGATTGCCTTATTCGGCTTGGCAATGGGATTGAGTTATCTTGCCTATTTTGCATCAATATTTTTTCAAGGAAACAGCTCTTTTAGAAAAAAACTTCCTAAAGTTATTTTGGTCAGCATTTTTTCCGGATTATCCAATATGGCAGTAGTTATTATTATTACTTCGTCAATTGGTGGTACAATAGAATTGAAATATCTGGCATTTTATTATTTTCTTACACTTACAACTTATATCGTAGGACGTAAGTATGTACAGCGAACTTTAATTTATTTTACCAGAGATCTTATTTATGCGAAAAGAATAAATCTTATTGATAAAATATTATCGACAACCTATCAAAAATTCGAAAAAATTAATAGAGGAAGAATTTATTCAACCCTTAATGATGATGTAGGTACAATCGGTAATTCTGCCAATATCATTGTTGGTTTCGTTACAAGTTTCATTACTGTTGCCGGTGCTTTTTTATATTTGGCTTCGAAAGAATTTTTAGCAACAATACTTATCATTGTTCTTATTTTGAGTATTTCTGCATTATATTTTTTTATCAGCAGAACAGCGGAAGCCTATTTCGAAAAAGCAAGAGATACCCAAAATATTTTTATGGATCTTCTGAATGATCTTAGTGATGGATTCAAGGAAATAAGTCTTCAATACAGAAAGAAAATTGCCTTTAAAGAAGATATTACAGATACTGTAAAAGATTATACCAATAATACTACTACTGCTCATGTTAAATTTATTAATGGTTTTCTTGTCGGTGAGACTACTTTTATATTAATGTTGGGTGCTATTGCATTCGGAATTCCTAAGATTTTCCCAGAAATTGAAAATTCTACACTAATCAGTCTGATTGTCGTACTATTATATCTGAACGGACCTCTAGGTGCTATTTTCTCTTCAATACCAACACTTATGCAGCTGAAAATTTCATGGGAACGTATTCAGAGTTTCATTAAGGAGATTCCTGAAAGTATTGATCTGAAAAAAGTTCCGGTAACTCTTGATAAAAATATCATAGAATCTGTAAAGTTTGATAAAATATCATTTAAATACGACAACACGGATACCAAAGAACAGTTTGCTGTTGCGGGAGTAAATTTTGAAGTGAATAGAGGAGAAATTTTGTTTATCATCGGAGGAAACGGTAGTGGTAAGACAACTTTGGCAAAACTTATTTTAGGTCTTTATGAGCCTATTTCCGGGAAAGTTTTTATAAACAATAAGCGTGTAAGCTCGTCTCATTTAAGTGAATATTTCTCTGCGGTTTTTAGCCCGTGTCATTTATTCAGAAAACTATACAGTATCGATCTGGAAAACAGATCTGAAGAAGTAAGCGAATATTTGAAAATTCTAGGATTAGACGAAAAAGTTGAGATTAATGATAACAGATTTAATACAATTAGTCTTTCCGGCGGTCAGAGAAAAAGATTAGCATTACTGCAGTGCTATCTGGAAGATTCACCTATTTATTTATTTGATGAATGGGCTGCAGATCAGGATCCTGAATACAGAAGATTCTTCTACAGAGAATTGCTTCCCGAAATGAAAAGACAGGGAAAAATAATAATCGCCATCACACATGATGATCATTATTTTGATATAGCAGATAAAATTTTAAAAATGAATATGGGTAAGGTAGAATATGTTTCAAATGATTATAAAGTAGATGAAGTTTTAAACTAACCAAAAAAAGAATCTCATGAAAAATCTTTTAGAGAATACAGAAACGCAAAAAAAATTTGACGGATTAGGAAATGATATGTTTTCAGTCATTCCCGGAATTAGTAACGCGAAAGATGCTCCCATTGTTGATGCAAGTTCTTTGGATCAGGAGTCATTTTATAAAAACTGGGTTCTTCCCAACAAAGCGTGCCTTATTAAAGGAGCCATAAAACATTGGCCGGCTATCAATAAATTCAAAGAGCCGGAATATTGGTTGTCGGTTTGTGAAGATTTTGATATAACGGTTTATCCGCACATGAATTATAATATGGGTGAAAGACAAAGTCAGGATTCTGAAGACATTTCATTTCATGGTGCAATTAAAAGATTATTTAGCAATGAAGATTATATTTTAAGTATTCCTTCAGAGAAAGTAGAAGAAGGCAATAATTTTTCAGAGCTTATCAAAGATACTCCCGGATTTTCTTTTCTTTCAGGTTTAATGAAGCCGAGAATGTATGATCAGAGAAGATTTTTCATGTACAGAAGAGCGGCTACAGCTTGGCATTATCATAATATAGATGAGACACTAATGTGCCAGATTAACGGAGGCAAAAAAGTAGCTATACTGCCTCCTGATATTCCGGATCCGAAATATGTTAATGACTTTTTAATGAATGAACATTATCTGGAAGGCAAAAAATTAAAGGAAAATCTGGACTTAAAACCGATGATAGCACATGTTGAAGAAGGAGATGCTTTATATATTCCTCCTTATTGGTATCATGCGGTAGTTCCGATGGATGGAGAGGTTGGTTTTACCTATGCCTATTGCTGGAAAAGCCCTCTCTTTAAGTTCGGAGAATTTTCTAATTATTTTGTCAGGAGATTATACAAAGACGGGTTTTGGCCTCTGAAAAACACATCCCTAATTATGCCTTTTTTAGGTTTTTATACGGGATTTTTATACACAATCATAAAAATAAAAAGATTATTTGTACGGGCAGCCTGATAATAAACTGGATTTAAAGATAAATGCTATGGAAGAATTACTATTAAAATTATATGAAAAAAATATAAAAGTAAGTATAGATAATAATTATAAACTGAATTTAAAAATTAATGGAAATGATAATGATAATATTAATGATATTATAGAAGAAGTTAAAATAAATAAACAGTCGCTGATTGATTATATCAGCTCTCTCAATACCAAAAAAAGTGATACAAGCAATAGCTACGATATACTTGAAGATACTCTTTTACAAGTAAAGCTGCAGGAAACATATGAAGCGACGCCTCAACAGAAAAGCGAGTTTTTGAGACGTTTTTTTACAATAAAATATGCTTTTAATATCGTTTTTACAGTAGAATTGCCTGGAAGTGATAATGAAATAATCAGAAAAGTAATTGATAAGCTAATTGAAAGACATGAAATATTACGGACAACATTCCTGATAAAAGATAAAGAAATCAGGCAGAAAGTACATCCCAAAATATCTGATGATTTTGAAATTGCTTATATAAATCTTACACAGGTAGATAACAAAGACGAAATATTATCCGAAGAATTTCAGGATCTGAAAGCCAATGTATTCGATTTTGAAAACGGACCAATTATCGCAGTGAAAATAATTGAATATGACGCAGATAATAAGGGGATTATTTTTGCAATGCATCACCTTATTTCGGACCTTGTTTCGGCAGATATTATAAAAAAAGAAATTAGCCTTCTTTATAATTATTTTATCAAAAAAGATCAGCAGGAATTACCGGAATTAAAATTTCAGTCTAAAGAATACGCATCTTGGGTGTATAATTATATAAAAAGCTCTTCAGGGAAAAATAAAATAAACAGGTATAGGGAAAAAATATTAAATAGTTTAAAGGAAGATTCTATCATCGGCGACAATTATCAAGACAGCTACATCACTAAGCTGGAAAAAGAACTGAATATTGCGCTTGGAAAAAAAGATAGGAAAGACCTTCCGGATTTTTTTGGTGATATCTATAACATTTATCCAGATCCGGGAGCATTTTACCAGAATTTTATAGAAGAAGAAAGGATTAAAAAACTTAATAAACTGGCAAATACTTATCAATCAAGTATTTTTAATATGCTGATTGCTATTTTCGCTATTACTTTTTACAGAAAAAATAAAAACAAAAGCGTAAGAATTGCTACTCTTCATTCCGGAAGGTTATTGCAGGAATTCGAAAATATAATTGGGTGGTTTGCTTCAGAAATAATTTTGTGTTTATCTGTAAAAGAAGATTTCAGTATACGAGAGTTTTTAGAGAATATTTCTGATACGTTTTTAGAAACTTCACAATATTCATTCTATCCATATGAAAAAATAATGCATGATCTTGATCTTAATCTTGACACTCTGGCTCCAATATTTATCAATTATCAGGTTCAGAACGAGCGTTATAATATGGAAATTGCCCCTTTACACAGAAGTAGTGGTTTCGGATATTTTGTATTTGGCTGTGATTTTATCCAATACGATAATTGTATTAAAATGATGATAAACTATAATATTAAACACTTTTCGGGTATAGAAGTTCAGCAATTGGTTGAAGATTGTAATGTCTTGATAGATCAATTATTTGCGAAGCCCGAAATCCTGATTAACGAATTGTTTGTAGAACAAAGCAAAAACTTATTATAATATGAAAAAAGATTTAATGTACATTTCAAACCAAAAAGATATTGAGAAAGTTCATGTCGGTTTTTTCCCCGTAAAAGGAAGATATTTTAGAACCGAAATGAAAAGCAGAGGAAATGACCTTTTTGAATTAACTGCTGATTTACCCAAAGGAAGATCTTTTTTCCATTATTTTTTAAATGAGAATTTCGATAAGCCCATGAATAATAACGGAGCAATGATTTCTCAATATGATTCTCTTAAAAGATCACCTATAGTTTTTGAAACCGAAATATTCTGTCCTGTTCAGTTTGAAAACAACCCCATATTTTTTAGCCATATAAAAGATGCTGAATGGGAAATAAGAGCTATTACACATCAGCAATGGATAGAAAATGTGAGTATAGTAATAGATGAGAACGAATTTCATTTGTCTGAACAGTATTCCCATAAAAACAAGTCTTACTGGAGTTGCAGAATACAGCTGAATGATGATGAAATTAATTACTGTATCAAGATCTCAGGTTATAAGCAAGTCAAATATCTACATGAGAAAAATTCTTTAAAAGATAAAATTGATAGCAGAAGTATGATGAAAATCAATTTGTCGGAACAGAAAAATTTTGCTGAATTTCCGGCATTTAATGCAGGATATCAGATATTTCCGGACAGATTTTTAAAGAAAGGAAATCATAATGCCAATGTCGATTTGAAAGAGTGGGGAGATTTACCCGATTATACCTCTTTTTTTGGTGGGACAATTCAGGGAATTATAGAAAAGCTTGATTATGTTTCTAGTCTGGGTATTAACTTCATTTATCTGAACCCGATTTTTCTGTCGAGAAGTTATCACAGATATGATTGTGCAGACTATATGAAGATCGATCCTTTATTTGGAACTGAAGAGGATTTTGCTTTGCTTATTCAGGAAATGAACGACAGAGGTATGAAGCTGATTCTAGACATTTCGCTAAATCACTGCAGCAGAGATTTTTTTGCCTTTAAAGATATTTGTGAAAAGGGAGAAAATTCTGAATATCTGGATTGGTTTGAAATTTATAACCTTCCACTGAAGCCGGAAGAAAAAAATCAGTACAGTTGTTGGCATGGATATCATGAGCTTCCGCAGTTTAATCTGGCAAATCACGAAGTAAGAAATTATTTTAAAAATATTGTTAAATATTGGATGAAAAATTTTCAGATAAATGGATGGAGGTTAGATGTTTGCACAGAAATGCCCGATGATTTTATAAAAATCTTTACTGATGAAGTAAAAGCGATTAATCCGCAAGCTCTGATTATTGCAGAAAACTGGCACAATACTTCTTCCGTTTTTTCTTCTGAAACTGGTATTGACGGATTTACAAATTTCTCACTCTATCTGGATATCATGATTCCGTTTTTTGTGCAGGAAAATATATCTCTTAAAACGATGTGTTCTAAGATATTAGAGATGAATTATAGCAATTCTTCAAAAGTTAACCGCCTTTCATGGAATTTTCTGAGTAATCATGATTTGCCTAGGTTCAGATCTATTATTAAAGATTCAGAAAAGTATGATATGGCATTTGCTTTATTATATTCCTTACCCGGAACACCGGTTATTTATTATGGGGAAGAAACGGAAATGCTTGGTTTAGGAGATCCGTTGAATAGAGGATGTATGGAGTTTGTTTCATATGTAGAAAATGAAGGCTCTATAAAATTACTGCAAGACCTCAATGATCTTAGAAAAGATTTCTATGATATTTTCAATTATGGAAATTTCTCTTTTCCCATTATTAATAACAAAGAAAAAAAACTTATAGTAAAAAGAAGTTTAAATGATAAGACTTTGGTTTTCTGCTTCAATTTTAACAATATTTCTCATGAATTTATTTTGGATTCTGATACTAAAAATACAATTGTCGTAGAGGCAAAATCATTTGAAGTAGTCTTTTATAAGAATTCTGATTCTCATTATAGCAGTCTTATTTCTGGAACTAATAAAAATAAACTTGCATCGCTAGTCTAGCTATGTATAAACTAATAAATACCAACTATGATAGTACATTTAGCATCCGAAGTTGCACCATTTTATAAAAGAGGAGGACTAGGAGACGTTTTAGGAACACTTCCTACTTATTTGTCTAAAAATCAACCCAATACTGTGATCTCTTTCTACTACAAAAATAGAATGAAGGGAGATGATCTCAATTTTATGGGAAGTTTTGATATCAAAATTCAGAATATATATTACGAGTTTCATTATTACCATATTAATCAGTCAGGAGTAGATTATTACTTTATTAATATGTCCGATAGTAATATTTTCAGTGATATGGAAACAAGTGAGAGCGATTCATCAGATGAGGACGGAGAAATGCCGTATAAAGAAAATTTCCCCTATATCATCTACTTTTATTTTGCGAAAGCAGCCATTCAGCTTATCAAGAATCTGAACCTTTCACCGGAACTGATTCTATTGCATGATTGGCATGTATGCGGTTGTCTGGCTTATACGGAAGACATTAAAAAATTAAATGTAAAACAAGCATGTAAAACAGTCGTTCTAATTCATAATTATGAATTTCAAGGGGAGATTTTACCTGACCTTCTGGATTTTCTGGATCCTGAAGTTAAAACTGAACTGGATTCTATTTATAAACAATATGGCACAGCTACATTTTTTGCATTGGCTTTTAAAAACGCAGATTATGTTGCAACAGTGAGTAAAACTTATGCTCAGGAACTTATACAAAAATCAGCTCCTCATTCCGGACTCAAATTTCTGGATCTTATAGAAAAAGATATATTTTCTTTACCTAATGGAATAGATGATGTGCATTGGTCTCCGGAATTTAGTCCGTTTATACAATATCATTATAACAAAAATACCTATAAAGAGAAGAAAAAACAAAATAAGCAGGAATTAGTTAAAGAAATGAAATTTGATGACTTTTCAAAACCTGTTGTTTTAATGATGGCTCGTTTAACCGAGCAAAAAGGAATCAATCTTCTGGTAGATCTTTGGAGTTCCGAAGATGTCGCAATGGACAGTATAGAAAATATTCTGAATGAAGATGTTAATTTAATTATATATGGTCGTCCTGCAGGAGGGTTAAAAGGAAATATCCATAAAAGATTAACGAAAGCTGAAGAAAAATTTAAAGGAAGATTCAGCTATATTTCTAATTATACGGAAGAAAATGCTCACAGATTCTTAGCCGGATCCGATATGATTTTGTGTCCTTCTGTGTTTGAGCCATGCGGATTGGTACAGCTTTACGGGTTGGCTTTTGGTACAATCCCTGTTGTAAGACCTATAGGCGGTTTAAAAGATACTGTAATTCCACATACCGAATCATCAGAAATAAGTACAGGTTTTTATATTGATGAATTTAAAAATGAAAGCCTGAAAAATGCTATCAAGGAAGCTTCTGATATCTACTATCATCGAAAAGACAATTGGGATGCACTTATTGAAAGAGCAATGAGCCAGAACTTTTCCTGGGATATTACAGTTAATCAGTATTATAATTTTTTTGAATACATAAGAGACAATAAAAAAAGAAGACGAATCAAAAATAAATTATCGAGAAATTATGTAGTAAATCTTTAAAATTCTATCATCAATTTTTAAATAAAAAACTGTTGACATATCAAAACAAATATCCATGGAAAAACTTTTACTAAAAATTCTCGAGAAAAATGTGAAAATCGGGCTTATTGGCGATCAGCTGAAAATTAGTTTCCCAAAAGACTTTCACAGCGACTCACTGATCGAGGAGATCAGGGGTAACAAGGAAGCATTGATTCGTCATATCCGTCATCTTTCTCAGCATAATTCGGGTTATACACCGATTCCTGCTGCGCCGAAGAAAGAATATTATGCTTTATCTTCCGTTCAGAAACGGCTGTATTTTATCTATAAATTCGATAACAGTTCATTGGCGTACAACATGCCTCAGATTGTTCGTTTGCACGGAGCTTTGGATTCGGATCTATTACAGTCGGTTTTCCGTTCCCTGATCTCTCATTACGAAATATTGAGAACCCGAATCGGGGTGGTTTCTGAAGTTCCGGTTCAGTATATTGATGATCATATGGATTTTGATATCGAAGAATATTCATGTTCAGAATCTGAAATAGAAGGAATATTAACCTCTTTCATAAGACCTTTTGATCTTGAGAAAGGTCCGCTTTTGAGGGTTTGTGTGCTTCACCTTTCAGAAACGGAGCATATTTTGGCTGTTGATATGCATCATATCATCACAGATGGAGTTTCCAACGGGATTCTGCTTCGTTCTTTCATGTCTTTATATCGTGGCGAATCTCTGCCGTCTCTGTCAGTTCATTATAAAGATTATTCGGAGTGGCAGCAGAGTTCGGAGCATCATTCATCTTTGGAACTTCATAAAAATTTCTGGCTGGAGCAGTTTAAAGGCGAAATTCCCGTAATTGATTTACCAACAGACTATTCGCGTCCTTTGGTTAAAAGATATGAAGGAGACCGGGTTGGTTTTTCTTTAAGTTCGGAACAGACTGAAAAATTAAAAAATATTTCCGGAAAAGCAGGCGGAACGATGTTCATGACCACCTTATCGCTGTATTATATTTTGCTTAAAAAACTGACAGGTCAGGATGATTTAATCATCGGAACTCCTGTTGCAGGCAGAGATCATGTTGATTTGGAACATCAGGTCGGGATGTTTGTCAATACTTTGGCGCTTCGTTCCGACTGTAACGGAAATGAAAGCTATACCGAGTTTCTGAACCGCGTAAAATCCATGACTTTAGACTGTTTCGGAAACCAGCTTTATCAATATGAATCCTTGCTTGAGGATCTGAAAGTAGCAAGAGACACCTCAAGAAATCCTTTATTTGATGTGATGTTCTCTTATCAGAATTTTGAGGATCCTGAGTTGTCGATGGGCGATCTTATCGCGAGTTCTTATTCGCATGATCATGTAGATGCAAAATTTGATATCAGTCTCACAGTTTCTGAAGATAAAGACCAGCTTTTTTTATCATTCGAATATTCAAGGAATTTATTTAAACGGGAAAGCATTGAGCGTTTTGCAGGCTATTTTCAGAAGATTGTGGATGATGTAACAGCGAATCCTGAGATCAGTATCAAAGAAATCCAGATGCTTCCATCTTGTGAATTGGATTTGATTTTGCATGAATTCAATGATACAAATGTAGATTACCGAAATGATAAAACAATACTGGAGTTATTCGAGCAGCAGGTTATTCTTAATGGAAACAATATTGCAATAATAGGTGAAAATCAGTCATTAAATTATCTTCAATTAAATAAAAAGATAAATCAGCTTTCGAATTACCTTATTCATTCAAAAAAAATAAATAAAGGAGATATTGTAGGAGTTCATTTTGAAAGAGGTATGGATATGATTGTATCCTTACTTGCCATATTAAAGATTGGAGCTGTATATGTAGCATTAGATCCGGAATATCCTGTCGAAAGAATCAATACAATTATTGAGGAGTCTGAAATGAATACTGTCGTTACCAATTTATCTCACAAGATTAGTCAACATATTCGAACAGATTTAACAGATATCATCGCTGAAAAAAGTCTGGTGGAAATGGAATCTGATCAATCTCCTGAAATTCAGGTTACAGGAAATTGTCCTGCATATATAATCTATACTTCAGGAAGTACAGGAGTTCCTAAAGGTATTGTCATTGGGCATGATTCTCTTTTAGATTATAGTTTAACATTCAGAGATTACTTTTCCATCAGCGAAAAAGATAGAGTAATACAGCAGTCATCATTATCTTTTGATACTTCTGTGGAAGAAATATTCCCGGCTTTGATTTCCGGAGGAGCTATTATTATTGTGTCTTCAGGAGGGCGCGATGCAGAGAACCTTATTCAGAATATTAATATGTATCAGGCAACGATACTGAGTACAACTCCTTTAGTATTAAATGAAATCAACAGTAGTGTTCATCTTCTTGGGAAAAGTCTTCGGGCTATTATCAGTGGTGGAGATAATTTATCAGCAAATCATATAGACGGTCTTATTAAAGTATTTCCTGTGTACAATACTTATGGACCTTCAGAATCTACTGTTTGTATCACATATTACAGACTGGAAGATCTGTCGCAAATATCTGTTATAGGAAAACCTATTGCCAACAGAAAAATATATATTTTGGATCAGTACGGGAAACCTTGTCCTTTAGGAGTAACCGGAGAAATCTATGTCGCAGGAAAAGGTTTGGCAAAAGGATATCTTAATAATACTGCTTTAACACATGAAAAGTTTATCGAGAATAAAAACATAAAAGGACAGCGTATCTATTCTACCGGAGATCTGGGAAAATGGCTGTCTGACGGAAATATTCAGTTTGCAGGAAGAAGAGATAATCAACTTAAAATAAGAGGATACAGAGTTGAATTGGAAGAAATAGAAAACAGACTTTTAGATCATCCTGATATCAGCGAGGCAATTGTAATATGCAAAGAGAAAAATAATCATAAATATCTTCTTGCTTTTTATAAATCGGAAAGAACGCTTGGTGATACTGAATTGAAAACATTTCTTTCTCTATCATTACCTGATTACATGGTTCCGGTTTCCTATTGCATTGTACAGGATATTCCAATGCTGGTAAATGGTAAACCCGACAGAAAAAAACTAACCTCTCTGGAAATTGAAGTAGAACAAATACATCTTGAGCCTGAAAATGAAATTGAAGAAAGACTTACTCAGATTTGGTCGGAAATTCTTCATATTGATCCTGAATTGATTAGCACAAATGCCAGTTTCTTCAAATTGGGAGGACATTCCTTAAAAGCCGTTTCTCTAGCCAATAAAATCGAAAAGCGCTGGAACACGAAGATCTCTCTTCAGGAAATTTTCTATAATACCACCATTCAGCTCATTGCCAAAATAATAGAAAGCCAGATGTGGATTAGCCATACAGCAGATAAATCAAATGACCAACACGAAAATAATAATATAAAAAAAATAATAATATAATCATGCACGAACTAATTAATAAATTAAAGCAGAATAATATCAAAATAGCTCTGTCAGAAGATAATTTGGAATTAAGTTTCCCAAAAGACTTTCACAGCGACTCACTGATCGAGGAGATCAGGGGTAACAAGGAAGCATTGATTCGTCATATCCGTCATCTTTCTCAGCATAATTCGGGTTATACACCGATTCCTGCTGCGCCGAAGAAAGAATATTATGCTTTATCTTCCGTTCAGAAACGGCTGTATTTTATCTATAAATTCGATAACAGTTCATTGGCGTACAACATGCCTCAGATTGTTCGTTTGCACGGAGCTTTGGATTCGGATCTATTACAGTCGGTTTTCCGTTCCCTGATCTCTCATTACGAAATATTGAGAACCCGAATCGGGGTGGTTTCTGAAGTTCCGGTTCAGTATATTGATGATCATATGGATTTTGATATCGAAGAATATTCATGTTCAGAATCTGAAATAGAAGGAATATTAACCTCTTTCATAAGACCTTTTGATCTTGAGAAAGGTCCGCTTTTGAGGGTTTGTGTGCTTCACCTTTCAGAAACGGAGCATATTTTGGCTGTTGATATGCATCATATCATCACAGATGGAGTTTCCAACGGGATTCTGCTTCGTTCTTTCATGTCTTTATATCGTGGCGAATCTCTGCCGTCTCTGTCAGTTCATTATAAAGATTATTCGGAGTGGCAGCAGAGTTCGGAGCATCATTCATCTTTGGAACTTCATAAAAATTTCTGGCTGGAGCAGTTTAAAGGCGAAATTCCCGTAATTGATTTACCAACAGACTATTCGCGTCCTTTGGTTAAAAGATATGAAGGAGACCGGGTTGGTTTTTCTTTAAGTTCGGAACAGACTGAAAAATTAAAAAATATTTCCGGAAAAGCAGGCGGAACGATGTTCATGACCACCTTATCGCTGTATTATATTTTGCTTAAAAAACTGACAGGTCAGGATGATTTAATCATCGGAACTCCTGTTGCAGGCAGAGATCATGTTGATTTGGAACATCAGGTCGGGATGTTTGTCAATACTTTGGCGCTTCGTTCCGACTGTAACGGAAATGAAAGCTATACCGAGTTTCTGAACCGCGTAAAATCCATGACTTTAGACTGTTTCGGAAACCAGCTTTATCAATATGAATCCTTGCTTGAGGATCTGAAAGTAGCAAGAGACACCTCAAGAAATCCTTTATTTGATGTGATGTTCTCTTATCAGAATTTTGAGGATCCTGAGTTGTCGATGGGCGATCTTATCGCGAGTTCTTATTCGCATGATCATGTAGATGCAAAATTTGATATCAGTCTCACAGTTTCTGAAGATAAAGACCAGCTTTTTTTATCATTCGAATATTCAAGGAATTTATTTAAACGGGAAAGCATTGAGCGTTTTGCAGGCTATTTTCAGAAGATTGTGGATGATGTAACAGCGAATCCTGAGATCAGTATCAAAGAAATCCAGATGCTTCCATCTTGTGAATTGGATTTGATTTTGCATGAATTCAATGATAGTTCAAATACTTTCACAGGTCATACAACAGTTTTAGATCTATTATCAGATCGTGTTGTAGAATTTTCGGATGCTCCTGCTTTGATTTTCGGCGAATCTGAGATGAGTTATTC
>NZ_FNDW01000003.1 GCF_900099685.1 Chryseobacterium taeanense
TCTCTAAACCTTAATCAATAATCTCCTGCGCTCCCTTTAATTGGGACTGCAAAGATACTAATATTTTATTATCACGCAACATTTATTTTAAAAAAATTTTCTAAAATATATCCCGCTTTATAAATATTAATCCGTACCTATTTACTTTGGTTATTTTAACCTTAATAAACATGAGATTCTTTTTTTGCTTATCTAAAAGCTCTTCTGCGCTACCTACTATCTCTCGTTTTCAGTGCGGCAAAAATAGAAACTTATTACATTACAATCCTAATTTATTTAACGGAAAATTTACATTTCGTTCACATTTAATCTTAACTTCCTGAAAATTAAATACAATAATTTTAAACTAATGTTTGGTTTTTGAGCTCAAAGTAAGGAGTCTCGGAAAATATTGGTGCTTGGAAAGCCCGTTTATGCTTTTGTTTAAAGTTTATAACTACAAATGAAAAAGTTCACAATAGCTTAAAAAAGCTTCGATTTTTATTCTTTTATGAACTTGAAATACTATAATCATTGCGTAATAATTATCTTTTGTGACTTTGTGGTTAATTCTGAAATTAGTTTAAACAAGTTTATAATCCCTCGCAGATTGTGCAGAGAACGCAGATTCTGATTTTATTCTTTTTTATTCTAAGAAGGTAGTGGACGGTTTTAGATCATTTGTTTTAAGAACTCACTATCTGTTTTGAAAGATGATCCTCGAAAGTAAACACCAAAACACCTAGCCCGGATCGTAGCGGTACCCCGCAGCATGGAAAGAAAGCCTTAGCCAGCAGCGGTAGAGCGGAAGGAAGACGGGAAAGCCTGGCGCGAGGAGTATGAGCAGAGAGCCGGAAAAAGCTACAAGAAAAAATGTTGGAGAGTAATCGATTGGAGAGGCGGAGAGTGGATGAGTTTCCTTTGGAAGCAATGAAGGATTGTAAAGTAAGATTAGAAAAATCTTTTAACAAGAAGCTTGTATATATAGTATCCGAGGAGACAGCCGATGATATCTGCTACAATATCTAAAGCTTCCATAGATCTGCCGAGTCCCATCTCTTCCTGAAGAATTTCTGTGAGAAAGGCATAGATCAAAATGATCTGAAAGAAGTAGTAAAATTTTATTTTGGGAAATGCCGCCATAAAGCAAAAGCCTAATGCGCCAAATATACTAAGATGCAAGACTTTGTCGATCCCGTTGAACATAAACCAGTACTCGTGATTCTCCTCTCCTGGTTTGAGAAGCATATAAGTAAGAAATGCCCAATAAATGGGCAGTATCTTACTAAATATTTTTGAAATTTTATCCAATGATGGCTTGATATTCTTCAGCGGAAAGTAATTCTGACTGATCTGCACCTTCAGCAACTTCTAATTTGATGATCCATCCGTTTCCGTAAGGGTCTGAGTTCAATAATTCAGGCTGATCTTCAAGTTCTGAATTGAACTCAATCACTTTTCCTGAAATTGGTAAGAATAAGTCTGAAACTGTTTTTACAGCTTCTACACTTCCGAAAACCGCTCCTCCTTCCAACTCATCGTCTACAGTATCCACATCTACGTAAACGATATCGCCAAGCTCTCCCTGAGCGAAGTCTGTAATACCGATTGTAGCTACGTTACCTTCGATCTTAATCCATTCGTGATCTTTAGTGTACTTTAATTCTGATGGTGTGTTCATTTTTAATTTTTTATTTTGTACAAATGTATTCAAAATTCTACAAGCTTCAAATATCGGATATAAAAAAATGTCCTTCAAAATTGAAGGACATTTAAATTTATTTTAGTTCTCATTAGAAACCTCCTGAATCTCCGAAGGTAAACGTTGCAGAAATCCCTGCCCTTACTGTTGACAGCGGGAATGCTGTTGAGATTTTATATTTTGAAGTCATCTGTTCGTAGAATACTCTAAGGTTAAGATTTTCTGATACATTATAATCTGCAGAAACTTTAATATTCATCAGCCTTTGTCCTCCGGTAACCTGTGAATCATCCAACAGGATATTGGTAATGCTTGTTCGGCTGTCTCTTAGCGAGAAATCTCCTCTGATATTGAGATCGCTTCCTTTAGCTTTTCCTCTTCCTCCGACGTTGGTCATTCCCAGCCTGAAATTCCTGATGATATATCCTACTCTTACAACATATTCACTGTTTGAATCTTCAGTTAATGTATGATTGACTAATCCTAATAATAGTGTTCTTAATCTATTATACTGGATTCCAAACTGCATATTGTTTCTCATCGTCATATCTACTCCGATCAGTGGCGAGAAGTTTTCTACATAACCCACCTGAGCAAATGTAAATGGATTGATGTAATCATCGTTGATATCTCGTTGTGTCGCGTTATAATTATTAAGTGTATTAAAATAATCTATGCTCGACTGAACTCCTGTCGCTGTATAGGTCGCCTGATAAGCATGCAGTAAATCAAACTTAGAAAACTGACCATTGATAATAGGAACATTCCTTAGCCCGGAGTATGTAATCTTCCAGTTTGGAATCGGAAGCCCTGCTTTTTTAGGATTGCCCATCATTTTAGGGGTTTTGCCTTCCACTGCTGCCCTGAAAGCAGGAATGAGAATATATGCATTTGATATTCCGTAACCGTCTTTAAATCCGTTTGGCTCCAAAGCTCCCGGCATTTGCTGTGACAGCGCCATAGCATTTTGTCTTATTGCCTGATAAATTGCACTACCATCTTTAAAAGCAGTCTTCAATAAAACCACAGAATTGGAGTAAGTCACCATATCATTGGCAAATGTATAATTAGGGTCAGCAATTCCCGTATTAGCATCTCTATAATTAAATCCGGTATGTGTAAAGTTTCTATTATAATTATGCAGCGCGCTGATATCAATTCGAAGATCATTCATCGGCATTATCTGCAAATTACCACGAAGCTCTCTCGTAGACATTCTTACATAAGGATCTGTCATAAATTCCGAGTCACTTACCCAACCATTTTCCATTACTGTTCTTCGGATATCTGCCTGTGAACCGAATAAGAATCCGATGGTAGGACCGCCTAATGTCTGCCCATATCCATACCAGTTTGGTGCAGAAAGCAATCCCGGAAGTACGGTACCATTGTTTTCGGAATAATTGATATCCAACTGCTTCATTGAAGTCAATAAATACGCCATGCTCTGAAGCGGAGTGAGCCTGTTTTTAAACTTATATTTTTTATAAGCATATCTGTTTTTCTCCCATTGCTGAGTATAAGCATTATTCAGTGAATCAATTTCCTGTTTGCGCTTCTGAAGGGTTGCGGAAATATTTTTAAAATATTTAAACTGGCCGAAGAACTTAGTAAAGTCAGCAGTACCGGTAGCCTGAATCACATTGGTATTCTGTCCGATCGATCCTAAACTTCCATCCGGACTTGCTAAAAGAACAGTGGATCTTGCATTCCAGTTATAGGTAAATCCGTAGCCCACTTCTGCATCAATGAAATCTAAGTACGGAAGATACTGGAACGGCAGTTTATAATTTAACTGAACTCTATGGTTGTACAATACAGGTCTTCCGGCTCTGAAAACATTTCCGAAAATTGAATTGTTATCCATTGTATTTACATCCACATTATCATTCAAAGTTCTTGTTGCGGAATTGATTTCAAGCTTTAAAGATTTGGTGAAATTAAATCCTAATCCATATTGCCAGCCGAAATAGAAGTTTCTGTTTTTGATTGCTCCGAAATCGTCATTATAGTTTCCATTTAAAATGGCATCAATATTACGGAACTCCAGCTCATTATAATTTCTGTCGATCTCTGTTCTGAAAGAGAATCTTGTTGGTATCGGATTGAAATTAAATTCTTTTACCCATTTCAGATATTTCGTAGATTTTGCCGTGTCGCTAATCATTTTGTTGAATGGACGAATTACCCAAGGTTTAAAGGTATAGTTATAATCTACATATCCTCTTAAATACTGTCTGTAGTTTCTTTTGGTATAAATATCCCTGTAGAAATCATCGTTATAAACAGCCGTCACAGAAAGGTTTTCGACATCATAGAATTTAGGTTTTCTATTCTGGTTCATTCTTTCTTTATGTACGTTTACAAGGCCAATGCTTCGTTGTTGCGTATATGTTCTCGCTACTTTTTTAAGTTCTTCTCTGTTAGCAGCTTTTTTAAATTCAACATCGGTATCCAGCGGATTGTATTTCGGATCTTCGATGGTTTGGGAATATGAATAGTTTAACGGAATTTTCACCCCTGTTTTCTCAGGTAAGAATTTATCTACATTAATAGCAGTATTGATACTAAAAGCAGACTGTGTAGACTGGTTTCTTTCTGCAGGCTTAGAATCGATATTTCCGAAACCAACAGATGTATAGGATGCACTTGTATTTACCGTAGCAAAATCTCCGAGGTTAAAGTTTAAACTTGCATTCCCTGCATAACCACCATCGTTTTCAATTTCGGAAAGACGGATTTCGTTTACCCAAAGGATTCTGTCTATAGGAACAGCTCCCAACTCGCCTCTCTGATAACCATTCCTTATACCGATCATGATGGTTGTAACATTTCCTAAACTAGGCCGTCCTTTAATATATAATTTCTTATAAGTCCCCCCTTCATCAAATAAGGGATCCATTATTCTTTTGCTAATATCACCCGGATTATTTTTATCTCTTCTTATTTTAGCATCTACAAAATCCTGAATATTCAGATCTACATCATTTTCTATTGGCCATATTTCCAATGGTGCAGTTGCAGTACTCGGTGTAATTTTCAAGGCAGACTCGTACTCATAATAGTTGTCTGTAGCATCATTTCCGAAACGGATAAAGAATTTTGTATTCTTATCAAGCCCCTGAACACGGTTAGTAGGGTCCTGTGCATGAACAAAAAGTTTTAACTTTTTATATCTTCTCATATCAAGGCTGGTATTTTTGAATACACCTTTCGCCTCCGTAACAGCCAATTCTTTAACTTTTAAGTATAAAGAAGCTTCATTTTGTCTCTGTGCACCTGCATTACCGCTAAGAATCTGTCTGTCGATTCCCGGAGGCAATACATATGGAGGCTGGTTTAAAGCATTTTCCTCAATATTTACGCTTCCTACTTCAAGATTACTAATAGTAACATCATCAGCTGAGCCTTCATTTGTAGAAGGATCTGCTGTAGTATTACTTCCGAAGGCAGCAACATTCTTAGGATATTTTCGCCAGTCTGATCTTACAAGATCCATTGTTCCGAATCTTAATGTAGAAGTCTGGTCGAAACCTGTTAATAGTAATCTTGCGAATCTTACATTATTCAAAATTGAAGGATCTGCATCTCCCGCTGTGGTTACATACTGTGAAACCGGAACTCTGAATAAATACCATTTTACCTGAGAAGTCTGCCCATTCTGGAACTGCGCCTGAACAGTTTTAACATCAACGATATTATTTTGTCCCAATGCTAAACTTGCCTGATCCAGTCTTACTTCATACTGGTTATAGCTTTCGCTCTGATCTAAGTTGTAATCTTTATTAATATCTTCTGAATCCGGAGTTTGCGAAGAAACTTCCAGAGAGTTACTCTGAGAATTTCCTTCAGGACCTCTGAAGTATTTATATCGCTGCACCACAGATGCCGCCTGACTTCCTGTAAATTTGCTAGACATATAAAATACGAAATCATCTACGGCAGGGTCGGATATATTGGTAACAGGATTAACAAATGTATTTCCAAACAACGCAGCTTCCTGATCTGAACTTAATCCATCATATCCCAGATCTTGTGCTGTTCTGTCTGCTCCTTCACTTGAGAAAGCGTACAAAATCGGTGGCTGCTTCGGTTGTATTCCCCAATTAGAGTTAGTTGTCACCGATGGCGCAGAAGGCGTAGGCAATCCGTTTTCGTACTGCATTTGTCCGTCTTTCAGGATATCTTCGGATACGTTTCCTAACTGTAATAAAAGTTTTGGATTTGCACCTAACGCATTTCCATCGGCATACGGATCCATCATCCAGAATTCTACATACTCAATATTAGAACTTGTAAAGTTTGAAACCGAGATCGGCCTCATGATTCCTGCCCATCTTTGTGCTGTACTTTCTGCTGCAGGATTAGCATTATAAGGGCCTTTTTCCGCAGGGTAATATGAAATATCGAAAGTATTGGTGTACGTCTGTTCGCCGGCAACAAAATCTCTGTTATTGAAAATTTCGGAGAACTGAACCCTTCTCGAAGCGTGGTTTGAAACCGATTGCGGGGTAATACCGGTAGGTGCTTTACCTCCCACTCCCCAGAATCTCGGGTCGATGTTATACCAGGATAACAAACCTCTTCCATAGCCTTCTGTGATATCGTTATTTTTACCTGCGCCCGTAAAAAGAGGATCAGCTTGGTTTTTTTCAGGTTTTGAAGCCAGACTCCATGCTGTTGGTTCTTTTAAGGTAATCTTTGAAGTGGTCTGCTCGAAGTCATCGATATAAGACTGGTCGTTAATTCCTTTATTTAAACCCGGAAGTAAATATGCGGCTTCCATTTTGAAATTCAAATTCGATGGAGCTTCTGTATTTACTAATGGTATTTTATCAGTTAATCTTGTCAGGAACGGAAGCTGGTTGTTGTACATTAAGTTGATTCCTGCCATGGTATTATTAACGGCTTCCTGACCGTAATTTACCTTTTGGGTAAGCGGCGATTCGGAATAATTTACAACGGTTGCTCCTAAGATAAAGTTTTCATTAAATCTTCTTTCTAAGTTTAATCCCATAAAACGTTTTCTCTGGGTATTAAATGTCAGTTGATTTTCCAATGAAATATTGATTGCCTGACCGGACTGCTTCACCTGTTCGTTGATGATGGTTACCGTACCCAGCATATAATCTACGGTATAATCGATCCCTTCCGTAAGCTGAACTCCGTTTGCGGAAACTTTTACAGAACCTTGAGGAACATTTACCGCTCCTAAAGAGATTCCCTGCCCCTGCGTTCCTTTGTAGCGGCCTTCGATGGTGTATCGCTGGGCGAGGTTACTGGAAGTAGCGACCTGTTTCTGCTGGCTGTAGAGATCCGAGAAAACATACTGCGTATCGTTGCTTCCCAAAAGAGTCTGAATATAATTACCAAATGGTTGTGTTTTTGTAAATATTACCCTCCCGGTTTCCGGTCTGATGGTAATTCCATTGACAAAGTCGAAAATTCCGTCGCCTGTTGTGTTTCCGTTGGTCTGTAAGTCACCGTTGGCATTAAGTCGGTCCCAATTCAGCAATTTGATTAAAGGGACATTGTTTACCTGTGCATTATTAGCCACCGGAAGATAATTCAACTTACCTCCTGACTGCGGATCTCTGTACAGAACATTAAGAATAAAACCATCCTGATTTACCTGTCCCGCATCCAGAGAATAGATGTTTTTCATCATCAGATCCCACATCGGAGAAGAAGTTTTCACCGTAGTATTCGGCTTCAAAAGTTTTGCTACCAATACAGTACTTTCTTCAGAGAATTCCCCAACTTTGTACACCTGGTTGCTTCCGTTTACGGTATATGAAAATGACACCGCCAAAAGCTGATTGTCATTCAATTTCTGGTTTAATGAAATGTATCCTAATTGTGGCTGGAGGATATATTCGTTGGTATTTAATCTCCTTGCCTTTTTATTAAAGATAAAATGTTCTCCGTCAACATAGGTTTCTGTACCTCCTGAAGCAACAGGAAGATTTGCTCCTTTAATGGCATTATAAGCCGTACTGGCATCTCTTAATCCCGGTATTCCGTTGACTGCCGAGTAAAGATTGAAACCTGTCTGGTCATTATTGGGAAGCGCTCCCGGAGCATCCCCGAGATCTCTAACCCCTACAATACTTTTTTGATATTGTAAATTAGTGTTTCCCTGATCCAGTACCCAAACCTCCATTCTGGTGATGCTGATCTTTGAGTTGATCTGAGGATAGTTCAGTAAAGCATTATCATAGTTATTCAGGAAATAATGCCCGACAAAGTAATGCTGGTTGTCTTCATAATCAATGGCGTTCAGTTTAAACGTATTCATAACACCGCCGCCCTGCACGGTAATATTTCTGGCTTCCCCCTGTTGTTGGGAAAGCACAACGGTACCATAAGTTTTTCCTAACTGAAACTCTGTTTTTACCCCGAATAAAGACTGAGAACCACGAATAAGACTGGTAGAAAGCGGCATATTAACGTTACCGAATTCTACTCTTTTAATGACTTTATCTTCGCCGCCGGCACTAGGTTTATCAACATCGTTCAATCCCTTCTGCTGAAGGTCTTTCCAGCTACCTTTGGCCTGCCATACAAGGTTCATTCTGTTTTCAAAGGCGAAACCACTTTGTGTATCGTAATTGGCTTTCAACTGAAGATTCTCCCCTACTTTCCCTAATAAACCGAGCTGAATTCTCTGGTCTATATCGAAGGTAAAGCTCGTTCTGTTCTGAGGCAGAATCAACGGATTATCAATCTTCTGATAAAGTCCTGCGAAGTCGAAAGAGACGTATCCGGTCGGAATAATTTCAATTTTGTTGCTTCCGAAAAGCGTTTCAAAAAGACGATTATTGATCGTAAGAGAAGGAATTAATCCTTTTCTGGCGGCATCACTTTTATCCTTTCTGAACATCAGGCTGTAGCGGTCTGATTTTTCTTTGTAATAAGCTCTTGTCTGCTCCGCCATCATAAATTCTTTATAATCTTCGGGAGACATGGCTGTAGGAGGTCCGGTAATGGTATTTCCGATCTTCGGATATACATAATACATTCCGGTTTTTATATCATAATAGGCTTCATACTGTGTAGGATCTGCCAGCTGATAGTCTTTTTTTATGATTGCTGTGTCCCGAACCGCCGGTCTCTGCTGTGCAAAAGTCATTACTGACATGCACATGAACGACAGGAACAGGAATATATTGAAATACTTAATATTTGCCACCAAATGTTAAATGTTTTTTAAAATTTGTTTTACCAATTCTTCGATTGAAATCTCGGGATTTTGCTTGATGATTCTGTCTGCAAGCTTCTCACTCATCCGCTTAGGAATACCCAAAACTTCTAATGCAGATAACGATTCTTCCTTCACTTTATTATTTGCCAGCGTAGAAATATTTTCTTCCGGATTGCTGAATTTCTGGACTTTATCTTTAAGGTCTACAATAATTCTTTCTGCTGTTTTGGCACCTATTCCTTTGGCTTTCTGAATCAATGCGCTGTTTCTTGAAAGGATAGCGGAAGCGATCTCATCAAGGGCTAAAGTAGAGAGTAAAATAAGGGCAGATACGGCACCTACTCCGTTAACGCTTATTAACAGATTGAACATCTCTTTTTCTGACCTGGTTTTAAACCCGAAAAGCAAATGCGCATCTTCCCGGATAATCTGCTGGATAAAAAGAAAGGTTTCCTGATTGATGGTAAGGGTTTGTGAGGTCATTAAGCTAATACCTACATAGTAACCAACGCCCTGGACGTTGATTACTGCGTAGGTAGGCGTAAGTTCCTGAACAATGCCTTGTAGTGAAAATATCATTATTAATTTTTAAAACTCCCAAATATAGCAAATTAAACTAATTAATGTTTTCATTTCATACACGAATGGCTTTTAACTTAATTTTTAATTTGAATTTTAAAGATAAGGCGCAAAAACGAAAGACTTGAAAATTACTTTCCGGGAATGTATTTTCGATTGACCAGAATAAGTTTTCAAATTTACCCATATAACTTTAGGAAATTATCCATATAAATCTTCCGGTTTATCCATATAAATCTTTCAATTCATATGGATAATTTTTTTTACCCTTCAAAACAAAAAAAATAAAGACTCCAAAATGAAGTCTTTATTTGTGATATTTCTAAATTTGAAAAGCTTACATCAAATTTATTTTTTTTCCTTGAATTCTCTTCTTTGTGCGTCAAGAACAGCTATGGTCGCAAGATTCACAATCTCATCGACGCTTGAACGCATCTGCAATACGTGAACAGGCTGCTTTAATCCCATTAAAACAGGACCGATGACCTGAGCCAGCTTCATCCCTCTGAGAATTTTGTACGAAAGATTCGCACTCTCAAGATTCGGGAAGATAAAAGTATTGGCCGGCGTATTTCCTAATTTTGAGAAAGGATAATCGCTCAGATGTTCAGAATCCATTGCAAAATCCGGCTGTATTTCTCCGTCAACGATCATTTTAGGATATTTTTCGTGAAGGATGCTCACCGCTTTTGCTACTTTTTTAGAAGTTTCGGAGATGGCAGCAAAGTTTTCAAAGCCAAGCATTGCAATTCTCGGTTCGATGGCAAAAGATTTTACCGTTAATTCTGCCATTTTAGCAATATTCACAAGATCTTCGGCTGTAGGATTTTTATTGATGGAAGTATCTGCAAAGAAAATCGGTTTCTTTTCAGACAAGATCATCATCATGGCAGCTATCTTATCAACACCTTTATCTTTTTCGATCACTTCCAGAACAGGTCTTAACGTCGAAGCGTAGTTTTTGGAGAAGCCAACAATCAATCCATCCGTATCGCCGTGCTTCAGCATTAATGGCCCGAAATAATCTCTCTGGCGAACGAATCTTTTAGCTTTATACTCATTCATACCCTTTCTCTGGCGAAGCTTCCAAAGGGTTTCTCTATATTTTTTTCTGTTTTCCTTCTGATCTTCATCACTAGGATCGATAATCGGAACATCGAGGCTGATTCCGAAGCGTTCCATCTGTTCTTTAATATACTTTTTGCTTCCCAAAAGGCTCGGATAGGCAATTCCTTCTTCATACAGGATCTGAGCAGCTTTCAGAACATTATATTCTTCAGCATTACCCAGCGTAATTCTTTTAGGATTTGCTTTTGCGCGGTTCTGCATCATTCTTACCAGCTTTTCATCCCGTCCCATTCTGTCGAGAAGGCTGTTTTCGTATTCATCAAAGTTTGTGATGGTTTTCCTTGCTACTCCACTTTCTACGGCAGCTTTTGCGACAGCACATGAAACCTTTGTTATCAAACGGTTATCAAATGGTTTCGGGATAAAATATTCTCTTCCGAACTGAAGATTCTGAAGATTATACGCTAAAATTACGGCTTCAGGCACGGGTTCATTAGCTAAATCGGCAATGGCATGAACGGCTGCCAGTTTCATTTCTTCATTGATTGTTTTTGCCTGCACATCTAATGCCCCACGGAATATATAAGGGAATCCCAATACATTGTTTACCTGGTTAGGATAATCGCTTCTTCCTGTTGCCATGATGACATCTTTTCGGGTTTCAATGGCAAGATCATAGGCAATTTCCGGATCCGGATTGGCTAATGCGAATACAATCGGATTTTCGTTCATGCTTGAAAGCATTGCAGGAGTCATTACATTTCCTTTTGACAATCCCACGAAAACGTCCGATCCTTTTAAAGCATCTTCCAGTGTATCGATATCGGTTTGCGCGATGAAATCCAGCTTTTCGGGTGTCAGGTTTTCTCTTCTCTGGTTAATTACCCCTTTACTGTCGCACATCAGTACATTTTCTCTTTTTAACCCTAAAGAAATATAAAGGTTGGTACAGGCAATCGCTGCAGCTCCGGCTCCGTTTACCACCATCTTTACTTCTTCAATCTTTTTATCGGCGATTTTAAGAGAGTTAATAAGCGCAGCTGCGGAGATTATTGCTGTTCCGTGCTGATCGTCGTGCATTAGAGGAATATCTAATTCTTCTTTCAGACGTTGCTCAATATAAAATGCTTCCGGCGCCTTGATATCTTCGAGGTTGATTCCCCCGAAAGTTGGGGCAATTCCTTTTACAATATCAATGAATTTGTCGGGATCTTTTTCATCGATTTCAATATCAAATACATTGATGTCTGCAAAGATTTTAAACAAAAGACCTTTCCCTTCCATTACAGGCTTTGAAGCCTCTGCACCGATATCTCCCAATCCGAGAACCGCTGTACCATTAGAAATAACGGCTACCAGATTTCCTTTTCCGGTATAATCGTAAACAGTTTCCGGCTTATCGTGAATTTCCATACAAGGCACTGCAACTCCCGGCGAGTACGCCAATGAGAGGTCTCTCTGTGAAGAGTGCGGTTTTGAAGGAATCACTTCGATTTTTCCTTTAGGTTCGGCTTTATGATAATCTAACGCGGCCTGATTAAAGTTCTTTTCGTCGCGGTGGTTTTTACTTGACATATAGAATTTTGTTTTTTTTGATTATAATATATATTGAATGTGGTAATCGACTAAACTCTCGATTGGTTTCTGTACAATTTGTCCCACATTTAGATTGAGTTGTGCTGCTGCTGCACGCAGAATATCTTCATAATAATAAGCTATAGAACCAATAAAATTGATTTCGGCTTCTTTTGATTCTTTGTAGGGAATCACCTGATAGTCGAAGAAATTCAGCATTTCTTCATATACCATTTTCCTTAAATAAGGATGTTCTTTTCTTTCCACTACAAATTTATTGAAATCTGCAAGAAAGGCATTAGGACGGGTGGTATGGTACATGTTTTTCAGCACTTCATCCAGGGTGAGGTTATACGTTTGCTCAAATTCTCCGGAAAGATCTTCAGGAAGTTTCTGCATAAAAAATCTGCGTACCAATTGTTTTCCGATAGCACTTCCGCTACCTTCGTCTCCGACAAGAAAGCCTAGTGATGGTAATTGAATTTTTATGTTTTCACCATCAAAATAGCATGAATTTGACCCTGTTCCCAATATACAAACGATAGCCGGCTTTCCTCTGTAAGCGGAATAAGCTGCTGCCGTGAGGTCCTCTTTTACGATGATTTCTGCATAGGTAAATATTTTCCCTAATTCTTCGATAATGGTGTCACAGTTTTGCTTAACGCCACAACCTGAACCATAGAAGTATATTTTTTTAATGGAATTTTTAACGGACGTGATGCCTGTATTTTTTTCAATTTCGGGAACGATGAGTTCTCTGCTGATAAAGTTCGGATTGAAGCCAATGGTTTCTGTTTTCAGGAAGATTTGTTTAAAATCGTCCAGAATAACCCAATCTGATTTTGTAGAACCACTATCAACAATAGCAACCATATTTTCCATTTTAGTTTAAGGATGCTAAATTATGAATTTATCTTGTAAGATGTGGGATAATTGACATGACATATGTGTGTTTCATATTATAAGGATTACAAAAAAATTAAAGAGAGTTAAATTTACTTTCAACTCTCTTTAATAATTTGTTTTCAAATTCATCTTTATTGCTTTATCTCCTTTTTTCTATCGTTAAACTGTATGAGCCAGTCTTCGATTTCATCTTCCAGATAAGAAGCCTGAAGGATCATAGCGTTAATAAAATCATCGGGAACAGGTTCATTATCGGAATTCTCAAGATTCCAGAGTTCCTCAGACATATTTTCATACTCGGAATAGACACGTTTAAAGCGTGAATTGTCTTTTTCTAGAGCTTCAATATTTTTCTGCTGAAGCTGGAATTTTCTGTATTTGTTTTGACGTTTCATACAAATATTATTAAAATGTGGTCGTAAAATTTTTTGGATCGTATGATTTAATCATATTACAAGATAGAAAAAACCATCAACACAAAGAGTTGAAAATGAATTTATTATCAGGTGGGGTTTACATCATTCTGAAAACTAAAATTAGAAATTATTTTGAATCTAAAAAAATTTTTAACAACTTTTTTCAGTGTTTAACATATAGTTATAAATTTGCACATTATATCAATCGGATGAGAGATTTACTATTACGGCAGAAACAGGTTTTATTCTTCATTATCGCTGGAGGGCTTAGCGCTGTCGTTGAAATTGGGAGTTTTAAGCTGTTCAGTACTGCAATACCACAGTTCTTCCCTCGTGAAACAGATTTTCATGGAATCCATTATCCTTTGAGTAATATTTTTTCTACAAGCTGTGGGATTATTACGAATTATTTTCTGAGTATCTGGTTTGTTTTTGAAAGAGGAAAACACTCCAAAAGAAAGGAATTTGCCTACTTTATGGTAGTTTCTTTTATTTCAACTTTACTGAGTCTCGGCTTTTTCCAGATTTTTTACAGCTTCGTTTTTAAAGATACCATTGATCTCATCGTATATACATTGAGTCCTGAAATTATCAGTAAGATTGCAGCGATTTTATTGGTTTCCATTCTTAATTATTCGATCAAGAAAAAAGTAATTTTTAACGGATAAAAATGACAGCTAAAACTCTAAACTATCTCTGGCGGGCATGGCTTCTGATACTGGCATTTGTTTTTACTCTAATTTTCGGACTTCCTGTTTACCTGTTATCATTTAATAAAAAGCATTATAAATATGCCTATCGTTTTGTAAGATACTGGAGCTACTGCATCTTTTACGGCATGGGGCTACGCTACGAACTTACCAGACTCTCCAATGAAAAACTTGATAAGAATCAACAGTATGTTTTTATTTCCAATCATACTTCGATTATGGATATTATGCTGATGTGTATTCTGTGTGCCGATCATCCTATCTGTTTCGTAGGAAAAAAAGAACTCGTGAAAATCCCGATCTTCGGAACGATCTATAAAAGGATATGTGTAATGGTAGACCGTAAAAGCGCCAGAAGCCGCGCAGATGTTTACCGAAGATGCGCAGAGAAAATGGAAGAAGGAAACAGTATTGTGATCTTTCCCGAAGGAGGTGTTCCGGATGATACATCAATCATTCTGGACGAATTTAAAGATGGTGCTTTTACGCTTTCTTCCAAGCATAATTCCCCGATCGTGATCTTTACTTTCGTCGGATTAAAGGAAATTTTTCCGTTTGACAATTCTAAAGGTTATCCCGGTAAAGCAAAAGTATATTTTAACGGAATTTTATACCCTTCCGCATCTCCAAAAGAACTTAAATTGTCTTCTTTTGAGACAATAAAAAAAACATTGCTAAAACACTATAATTAAAAGAAATAATATATATTTGTTTTCAGAAATTTTCAACAAATATGTCAAATTATTCTAAACAAACCAATTGGGGACAATTCATCCCATTGGTTACTGTGTTTTTCTTCTGGGGATTTGTGGCAGCAAGTAATGACATTTTGATCCCGGTATTCCAAAAAGCTTTTAAATTATCACAAACCGAAAGTATGCTGGTGCAGATATGCTTCTATGTGGCATACACCGTAGGTTCTTTAATTTATATGGCTGTTTCCAAAGGTATTAAACAGGATTTGGTCAATAAAATCGGTTATAAAAATGGTCTTATTGTAGGACTTCTTATTTCTGCAGCAGGAACACTTCTATTTTATCCTGCAGCCAACCTGCATTCTTTCACTTTGATGATCTCTGGACTTTTTATTGTAGGACTTGGATTTTCATTGCAGCAAATTGTTGCTAATCCGCTTGCTATTGAAGTAGGGCCTGCTGAGACAGGTTCTCAGAGACTTACGATGGCTGGAGGAATAAACAATCTGGGAACGACGATAGGTCCGCTTATTGTATCTTTCGCAATTTTCGGTTCTGCAGCTGCTGCTACGACAGACGTAAGCGTTGAAAGCGTAAAGGTTCCTTATCTTATATTAGGAGTGGCTTTTGTTCTGGTTGCTATTATGTTGAAATTTTCTTCTCTTCCGGCCATTACACCAACCGTTACTGAAAATACGGATGATGCCGTTCCCGGAGAACATAGAAAATCAGCTTTTCAGTATCCACAACTTTTTATGGGAATGATTGCCATATTTGTATATGTGGGAGTGGAAGTTTCTACGGCAAGTAATCTTCCCGCTTATATGGAAAAAAGCTTAAATTTTGAAACTAAAGATATAGCTCCTTACATCTCTCTTTATTGGGCCTCTTTGATGATCGGACGTTGGACAGGAGCTGTAGAAGCTTTTGATGTAAGTGCGGGATTCAAAAAAATATTAAGATTTTTGGCACCTTATCTTGCATTTGGGGTTTTCTTACTGGTGAATTCTATTGCAAAGCACGATCTTTCACATTTCTATGTGTACGGATTGATTATTATCGCAATGATTATCTGTGACATCATGAGTAAAGGTAACCCAGCAAGAATGCTGCTTATATTCTCTGTTGCAGGTATTGCAGCCTTATTAATCGGTATGTTTACAACTGGTATGGTTTCGGTTTATGCATTTACAAGTGTAGGACTTTTCTGCTCTACTCTATGGCCTTGTATCTTTGCTTTGGCTATCAATGGGCTTGGAAAGCACACCAATGAAGGATCAGGCCTTCTGATTATGATGATTATGGGTGGTGGAATTGTAAGTCTTATCCAGGGATATGTTGCGGATCTTACTAATATTCACTTTAGTTATATTGTGGGGGTAATCTGTTTTGCATATCTTGCCTTCTACGCCATAAGAGTAAGCGGAATCCTTAAAGCACAGGGAATTGATCTTGATAAAATCACAAAAGGCAGTGGTCACTAACAATACAAAAATAATACATAAGAAAAGATTCTGGGCAGGTTTATTACTTGCCCAATTTCTTTTGTTCTATGCGTTCTCAAGATCTGCCATAATGATCTCTTTTTTTGAACGTTTCTTTGAAATTCAAAAGAAAGCACATCTCATGATTTTTTCCTGGATACCTTTTTCTTTTGGAGATATACTGTACATTTTCCTCAGCATTTTTCTCCTTTTCCATACCATCAGAAGTTTTAGGAAAAGTTGCAGGCAAAGTTCTTTATTAAAAATTTTTATATCAGTAAACATCTTTTATTTTCTCTATCAGATATTTTGGGGAATGCTGTATTTTCAGACTCTGATTCTCAAAAAACTGACAAGCCAAAACGAGCCAACTGTCGAAAAAGCAAAAATTTTAGCATTGAAATATCTGCAGAAATGCAAAGAAACTAGAAAACTTACAAAAGAAGATAAAAACGGAATATTCATTATAACTAATTTGAAATCTGTTCAGGAAGAAATTTTATATCGACAAACCTTACTTCCTGAAAACATCTCGGCAAAAAAAGCTCTAGGGATTAATTCTTTCAAGCCAAGTCTCTTTAAAAATATCATGAGCTTTACCGGGATTTTGGGATACTATAATCCCTTTACAGCAGAATCACAATTTAATTCACAACTACCAAATACACTTATTCCTTTTACATCTGCTCACGAAAGCTCGCATCAGCTGGGATTTGCCAGAGAACAGGAGGCTAATTTTATCGGATATTTAATAGGAATTAATTCAAAAAATTCAGAATTACGTTACAGCACAGAATATTTTACACTGAAAAGCTTATTAAATTATATAGCCGATAAAGATCCTGAATTTGTAAAAAATGTACTCCGGAATTATTCTTCCGAAATGAAAAGAGATAGAGCATACGAAAAGGCTTTCATCCTAAAACATCAGGGATTACTGGATGATTTTTTCGGATTTACCAATAATATTTTCCTTAAAAGTAATCAACAGGAAGGCTCTGTGACGTATTCTTATTTTATAGATCTTCTGCTCAATTATGAAAAGGTTTAAAAAACAAAAGAACCGTATCAGGCGATACGATTCTAAAAACACAAATGATGAAAAAAAATTTATTACCTTGACTTGTTCCCTCATTCAAGGCGTTGTAAAATTACAACATATTTTGTAAATACAAAAATATTTTAAAGTTTTTTTTCACAAATTTATGAGAATTCAAATCATCAAATCTCAACCCGTGCGTTCTGTAAAGCTGTTTTTCTCCTTCTAAACTTGCACTATTACTCATTAAAAGGTGATTATATCTAATTTTTCCAGTGAAATATTTATCGTTAAAATGAAATTTAAACTTATATTAAAATTTCAAAGAATTCATTTAGTAACTAATATGAAAATGCCCCTAAAAGGCAAGACGCTTCTAGGGGCATTCAATATATTGAGTATTTTTAATTACTATTTTTAAAACTCTCCAGTTCTCTTTTTAGAGATTCATTTTGTTCTTTTAAAATTTTGATGTAGTCTTGGAGATTTTCTAATATAGAATTCGGTATATTGAATTTTTGGTATTCGTAATTTCCTGAATTATCGTTGAAAGTTGAATTATCATTTTGAACAAATACTGAATTTTTCGATTCTTTAATATCATCAACCGAAACATTAAGGGCTTTGGCTAACTTTTCCCATTCATCATCATGAATCTTTGACTTTCCATTTTCTTTGCGGCAATAGCTGGAAATATCTGTAGATAATATTTTAGCCATTTTTTCCTGCGACATACATTTCTGCTTTCTGAGATTCCTCAACTTTCGCTGTATCATCCTAACGTGGTTATTAAAAATATTTTTAAAACTTAACGCAAATATCTGCATAAAATTGCAAAAAAATTGCAAATTTTTCTATTCGATGTGATATAGTTTTTTTATAGTTTTGAAAATCAATATGGATAAAGCGCTTTAAGCAATTTAATTTATATATGTACAAATATAAATTAAAACTGATCAGAAGCCCATGTCAGGGATTGTATGGCAATTGAAAAATATTAATTTAAAAATTAGACAAATGCAAAAAAGAAAGTTAAAAATTTAGAAAGTCTTAAAAAATTTCAATTAAAAAACGAAAATAAGGAAAAGAAAATAGGAGGAATTGGTGGACCAGCATATACTGCACCAAATTATGGACAATACACAAGTGGATGCTACCTTTGGGAAACTACAAGCTGTAATGATGACTTTATATTTAGCGATGGGTCTTATTATGGTTGGGGTGGATGTAACGGAGGTAACTAAAAGACTTAAATAGGGCTTGAATCAAGTCCTATTATTTTTTATTTTAACGTATGACAAAAATCCTACTAACTCTACTTTTGTGCTTACTTGCAATTTTCAGCTATTGTCAATTGCCCGAAAATCTACAAAAGTATTATGCAAGTATTGACAAAGCAGAGTACGCTCTTGTAATGGGAAACAAGCAGGAAGCTTCAGACAATTATTATCAGGCTTTTAATGAAAAGGAAAATCCTTTTTTTGATGATATATATAATAGTTTCTTAGTAAATGCAGAATTACAAAATGATGAAAGAGGGAAACAAGATTACAAAAAATTGAAATGCCTACAATATAATTTTTCTGAAATAAAAGCTTTCGTCTTTTTTGAAAAATTCCAGGAAAGGAACAAAAGTTTCATAGAGCAAATAATATGTACAAAAAATTATTTCAACTATAAGCTTCGAAAAACATTAGATAGCTTAGCACAATGGGATCAAATGTATAGAAGTACTGGTAGTGTACAAAATCTAAATGCTGAAGAACGTAAAATTTTTATTAAGAATGACAGTATCAATGCCTTTACACTAAAAAAAATAATTGAAAAATATGGCTTTCCCAATGAATATTTAATTGGTATGGACAACTCTTCTCTGTACGCCAATTTTAAATATCAAGCCATCATTATCCATCAGCAGAAAATGGGTAAATACAAACATGTAGATTTTGAGCCATTATTATATAAAGCTGTGCAAGAAGGCAAAATGAGAAATAAAGATTATGCAGCTCTAGTGGAGTTTGCATTTGTAAAGAAAGAGTACAATTACTTTCCCCTTATAATGCTAAATGACGGATGCTGTTTAATAAACAAAAGTATTTATCCAGAATATAGGGATCAACAAAAAAAACAAGAAATACAAAATGCAGAGAAAAGGCGAAGTGAGATCGGATTAACATCATTATCTCGTAATGTTTTATATAAATTATACAATGAAGAAAACCCTAAATATAAACTCGAACCTTTTTATAAAGTAACATTATTTCTCGGTAAAGAAGAAGAAGAGAATTTAAGGAAAAAAAGTATTAAAATAAATTTTGAAGATTATTTTAAGCAATACCATGATAAAAATTATAACGGAAAGTAAAGATCAGGTTAGTAATGAAGTAATAGAATATTTGTTAGCTGCAGGAGTTAGGTTTAGACGAATCAATTCAGATATTTTTTCAAGTTTTAGCGAAACTATTTCAAACACAAAAGAATCTGAATGTGAAGTTATATGGCACCGAAGAGCTTTTAAGCAGCTAAATCCTTCTGAAATTCAAAAATATCCATTTACTTACAAGATATTAGATGAACAAGATGTTGTAAATAAATTTATTGAAAAGAAAAATTATTTTGAAAATAACATTTATTATGGAGGCTATATTGAGGAAAGTCAGCATAACAAATTATACGATTTATATTTAGCAAAAAAAATTGGTTTGATAGTGCCAGACACAATAATCACTAATAAAAAATCTGAACTAAAGGCATTTAAAAAAGATTATGCTAAAATAATCACGAAGCCTATCAAAGATCTTATAAGGTTTCGAAATAAAAATTATATATACTCTTCACCCGGAACTTTTCTAATAGAGCAAGAACATATTGATTTTTTAGATGAGAACTTTGCAATTTCAATCTTTCAACAATATATCGAAAAAGAAATTGAGATTAGAATTTTTTATTTTGACGGGATTTTCTTTTCAATGGCAATTTTTTCTCAAAATGACGAGAGAACTAAAATAGATTTTAGAAATTATAATTATGCAAAGCAAAACAGGTTTATTCCTTTCAAATTGGAGAATACTATACAAAAGAAATTAAAAGAATTACTAAAACACAAAAAAATAAATACTTGTTCAATAGACTTAATTCTTACACCAGAAAACGAGTTTGTGTTTTTAGAAATAAACCCACAAGGGCAGTTTGGCTGGGTATCTAAGAATTGTAATTATTATATAGAAAAATTTATTGCAGAGAAATTAATGATTAATGATGAAAAAATTATTAAAAAAAGATTTAAGTAAGTTATCAATTTTACTTCAACAAACTAGTAAAAACAAGTTTACAGGCAAGAATTCCAATATTTTTTTTTCAATAAAAAAAATACAATCAAATAAAGTATCTTATAATTCTTTTTACAAACCTATTTCTAAAATCTGATGAAAAAAAAATTTAAATTATATTCTAATTGTTTACCTGTAAAAGGAAAAAACAGAAGTATAATTTGTGATTTACAAAGATGTAATTATGAGTACGTCCCTAACGACTTATATAACATATTAAAAAAATACAACGGCAAGAAAACAATTGAGGAAATAAAACATATTTTTGAAAATCAATATGATGATATTATAGATGAATATTTCAATTTTTTACTGGAAAAAGAGTTTGTTTTCTTAACTTACTATCCAAAGTATTTTCCAAAATTAGATCAAGGTTTTTACTATCCTTTTGAAATTTCTAATGCAATAATTGAACTTTCATCGGATGATTTTATATTTGATATTCTGTTAAAGTTAAATGATATTAATTGTAAATCTATTGAAGTTAGAATCGAAAATAATCTATCTGTAAATAGTATAAAAAATATTTTAGAATATATAGCATTTAATGAAATGATAATTTCATCAATTTCTATTATTATAAATTTTTCAACGGATTTAGATGAATTGGTTCTGAAGGAAATTTTGAATAACACTACTAGATTAGCATCAGTTACAATATATAACTCTCCGACAGAATATTATATTGAATCTGAAAGTAAAGATGGCCGTCATATCTTTTTCACAATTAAAAATTTTACGGATAATAGATGTTGTGGCAAAATTAGCCCCCAATACTTTTCTCCAAACATTCAGATATTTACAGAATCCCTTCACCACAACTCCTGTCTTCATAAAAAAATATCAGTTGATGCAGAGGGAAATATCAAAAACTGTCCTTCTATGCCACAAAACTTCGGCAACATAAAAGACACGACTTTAGAAGAAGCCTTACAGCATCCAGATTTCAAAAAATACTGGAATCTTACAAAAGACCAGATTGAAGTCTGTAAAGATTGTGAGTTTCGCTACATCTGTACAGATTGCAGAGCTTATACAGAAAGAACTCATACAAACGCAGACAGATTAGATATTTCAAAACCCCTAAAATGTGGTTATAATCCTTATACTGGTGAATGGCAGGAATGGAGTACTAATCCATTAAAACAAAAAGCAATACAACATTATGGAATGCAGAACCTAATTAAGAAAAGATAATCAATATTTCTTATTATTTTAAATATAACTTCTTAAACAAATCATATTTGTAAATAAATATTCATAAACAAAATACGATATATCCCGGAAAATTGAAAAAAAAGTTTGTTTTTTTCAAACATCTCCCTATTTTAGACAAAAATATTAATATGCTATTGGAAAAACTCATTAATCATCTCAAGCTCGACAAACAAGAGTTTCTTTTTCAGTTCAATTCTCATCCAAATTACCCTTCAGCATTAGCTTTTAGTGACACTCTTAATTTTATGGGAGTGAGAAACGATGCTTATGAGCTTGACAAAGAATATTGGGGAGAGCTTCCTGAAGAATTTATTGCTATTGTTGATAATTCCTTTTCTGTAGTAAAAAAATCAGGCAATCAATACTCCATTTATTCCGATAAGACAAAAATTATAAACAAAGAGGAACTTTACCAAAAAGCAACAGACTTTGTCTTATTGTTTGAAAAAGATAAAGCAGAAAGTAAATCTTTTACAAGTTATAAACCTTTTGTTTATGCTATTTTTGCAATTATATTTATATATTCTCTTGTTACACTTACTTGGTATGAGACTGTATTTAATATCCTTTCTCTGGCTGGTGTCTACATTTCTCTTGAAATTTTCAATCAGAAATTCGGAAATACATCTGCCGTCATCGGGAGTATTTGTGGTGATACAGCAGGTAATCAGTCTGCCAATTCGTGTAATAAAATAATTACACAAGATAAAACGAGTATTCTCGGACTTAAATTTTCCGATTTCTCACTGATTTATTTTACAGGAATTACGGTTTTAGGATTATTTCTACCAGCAACATCTTTAGTGGTGAAAGGTTTTTCATTTGCTTCAATGATTGCTATCGGCTATTCTCTCTATATTCAGGGATTTGTAGAAAAGACTTTCTGTAGAGTTTGCCTTTTAATTATTTCTGTTCTTTTAGCTCAGCTTTTCATCAGCACATTTCTGTTTGGAAATATCTATTTCGACACAGGAATTGCCTTATTAAGCATCCTTTTATGGGTTGTTCTATTTTCTTCAGTCTTATACCTTAATACTACACTTGAAGCAAAAGAAAGTCTGCAGAAATCGAATGCTAAAAACTTGCGGTTCAAAAGAAACTACGATCTTTTTAAAAGAGAGCTTCTGGAAACAGAAAAGTTAAACTTCAGTGACAATGAAACTTTTTTTGTAGGAAATAAAGAGGCAAAAATTCATCTTTCTATCATTTCAAATCCGTATTGTGGCTTTTGTAAAGACGCACACAAAATCATGGAAAATTTGCTTGAAAAATATCCCGATGAAATTTCGGTTCAGATAAGATTCAATTATTCGCCCGATAAACAGAATGAAAAATTTACGAACCTTATCTCTGATTTCATGTACACTTATAAACATAAAACTCAACAGGAATTTTTAAAACTTATTGAATTTTGGTTTGAAAACAAGGATGAAAATAAAATAAGACAAAAGACAGGAGCAACTTCAAGCGATGAAGATTTGACTCCACTCATTGAGATGTCAGCGGAAAACAGAAATGCAGGACTTAACTTCACACCAATCATTTTAATTAATGGATACCAGTTTCCGGATAAATATGACCGTGAAGACATTTATTATTTTATCGATGAATTGGCAGAGGATGAAGAGATTTTATGAAAAGTTTTTTCATAATTCAAAATTCACTAAATTAGGAAAAAATTAAGCGGAGTCCGAAAAGCTAAATAGAGTAGGAAAATCAAGTATTATTTTATCATGAAAAATTTAAAAAAACTATCCCGTAATTATTTAAGAAAAATAGATGGGGGTAAAAAGATTAATTTTGATCCAAGCTTAACGACTTGTTATAATGTAACGTACTGTTACCAAATTCCAGGTGATGTTATGGGAAGTACAGGAATACCTGTTCAACATTCAGGTTCGGAGGTTCCATCAGGTGCTACTAATGTTATGCCATGTGGCTACTCACCTGTATATCCAGTTCCTGCAGAATGTGGATCTTTATAATAATCAAAAATATAAAACGTTTAAAGGCTGATTTTACAGCCTTTATTTTAATTATTAATGAAGAAATTCCCATTTTACCGCCAGCCGGATTCCAAAGACTGCGGACCCACCTGCCTGCGAATCGTAAGTAAACATTACGGCAAAAGCATTTCTTTACAGCAAATCCGTAACCTTTCGGAAACGACCCGCGAAGGAAGCAGCCTGCTGGGGTTGAGCGATGCCGCCGAAGATCTGGGCTTCCGTTCATTAGGTGTTCAGATCAATTTTGAATCTCTTTCCGAAGAAGTTCCACTGCCGTGTATTGTACACTGGAACAAAAATCATTTCGTCGTCGTATATAAAATTGACAAGAATAACAAAGTCTATGTTTCTGATCCCGGCTATGGCTTAATTACTTATACAAAAGAAGAATTCATAAAATTATGGATCGGCGAAAATGCTGATGAAAAAACCGAAGAAGGTATTGTTTTAATATTGGAAACCACACCTGCTTTTTTTCAGACTGAATTTGATGACCAGGAAAGTAAAGCCAGCTTTTCTTTTCTTTCTAAATATTTATTAAAGTATAAATCACTTGTCATTCAGCTGGCTGTAGGACTTTTAGCAGGGAGTTTATTATCACTGATTTTCCCTTTCCTAACCCAGAGTATCGTAGATGTCGGGATCCAGAATCAGGATCTGAATTTCATTTATTTGGTTCTGCTCGCTCAAATCATGCTCTTTGTCGGAAGAATGGGAATTGAGGTAATTCGTAGCTGGATTTTGCTACATCTTTCTGCAAGAATTAATATTTCTATCATTTCTGACTTCTTTATTAAGTTAATGAAACTTCCAATAAGTTTCTTTGATACAAGAATGACAGGAGATATCATGCAGAGAATCAACGATCATCACAGAATCGAACAACTTTTAACCAGTTCTTCTTTAAATACGCTATTTTCTTTAGTTAACCTCATTATATTTAGCATTGTACTTTTATTTTACGACTACAGGCTGTTTGTCGTTTATCTTGTCGGAGCGGCGGCTTATATCGGATGGATCAGCTTTTTCCTTGGAAAAAGAAAAGAACTTGACTATAAAAGGTTTTCTCAGGTTTCTCAGGAGCAAAGCAAGGTCATTGAGCTGATTAATGGAATGCAGGAAATAAAAATGCATAATGCTGAAAAACAAAAAAGATGGGACTGGGAATTTCTGCAGGTAAAATTATTTAAAATAAGAATAAAATCGTTGTCTCTTGAACAATGGCAGTCTGTCGGTGGAAATTTTATTAACCAGATGAAAGATATTCTGGTAAGTTTTCTTTCGGCTAAACTGGTACTCAGCGGCAATCTTACCCTTGGAATGATGCTTTCTGTACAATATATCATTGGACAGCTTAATAGTCCTTTGCTACAATTAATAGATTTTATTAAACAAACACAGGATGCCAAAATCTCTCTTGAAAGATTGGGCGAAATCCATAATAAAGATGATGAAGAAAGCAAAGACGAACAATATACTCATGATCTTCCACAAAAAGATATCGAAATAGAAAATCTTTCCTTCAGATATATTGGTTCAGATGCTTACGTTTTTGAAAATTTAAATTTAAATATACCTTACCAAAAAACAACCGCCATTGTGGGTGCCAGCGGAAGTGGAAAAACAACATTATTAAAACTACTGATGAAGTTTTACGAACCTACACAAGGCGAAATAAGGCTGGGAAATACTAAATTGAAAAACGTTTCCCCTAGATTCTGGAGAGATCATTGCGGTGTTGTGATGCAGGAAGGGTATGTATTTAATGATACCATTGCCAATAATATTGCCATTGGTGAAGATTATGTTGATAAGCAAAAGCTGAGAAAAGCTGTGGAAATGGCCAATATAAAGGATTTTATTGAAGAACTTCCTTTAAGCTACAATACTAAAATAGGAAATGAAGGGCTCGGCGTAAGTGGCGGCCAGAAACAAAGATTATTTATTGCCCGAGCCGTCTACAAATCACCCGACTACATCTTCTTTGATGAGGCGACTTCAGCACTTGATGCCAACAATGAAAAAGTCATTATGGAAAATCTTGAGCAGTTTTTTAAAGGGAAAACAGCAATTGTAATAGCTCACAGACTCTCTACAGTAAAACACGCCGATAAAATTATCGTTTTAGATAAAGGTAAAGTGGTTGAAGAGGGAAATCATTCTGAATTGGTTGCTATAAAGGGTGAATATTACAGACTTGTAAAAAACCAGCTCGAGCTTGGAAACTGATAAGTTTTTCACTAACTTTAAACCATTACCAACTCAAAATCTATCAGTTATGAAAAATTTACAAAAAATCGAAAGAAAAAAACTCAGAGAAATTCATGGTGCAGGACCTGTTCCCGTATTTCCGTGTAATTGTTTCTGCTACATCAACAATGTAAAACAGTGGAATGCATGCAACCGTTACTGTCCCGATGGAGACATTCCCGGAGTAGAGACTGGCAATAATCCAAAGTGTGATTATACCCTGCCGCTATAAGATTATTTTAAAACATACTCAATAATCTTCAGCTTTGAAGATTATTGAGTTTTATTTTTATATGGAAAAAGACGTTTTAGACAATATTGAACTTCGCTCAGAAAGTGTTCAGGATATACTTACACAGCCCCCTCACTGGATGATCCGATGGGGAAACACAATTATATTTTTAATTCTTGTACTCATTCTTATAATGAGCTACATTATACGCTATCCTGAATTTATCCCAGCCTCGATTGTGGTAACTTCTCAAAACCCTCCGGAGAAGTTGGAAGCCCGTACCAATTCAAAGATTGAGAAAATATTTATAAAAGATCATCAGCATGTTAAAAAGAATGATGTTTTGATGGTCATGCAGTCGACTGCCAATTACAAAGATGTACTGGCACTGAAAAAAATGATTGATTCTATCACACCGGATCAACTTGCAAAATTCCCATTAAACAAAACTTCACATTTCAAGCTCGGTGAACTGCAAGGAGATTATAACAGTTTTGCAAAAGCATTTCAGGATGAAGCCTTATTTAAAAGACTTCAACCGTACGCACCTGAAAACCTGGCTGCTAATCAAAGCCTTTCCGAATATAAGATAAGAATATCGACTCTTAAACAACAAAAAAGCCTGGAACAGGCTAAATATGAAATTACAAAAAAGAACTATCAGCGTTCCCAGGAATTATTCAAACAAGGGATCATCGCTGCCGTAGAACTGGAAAATGAAAAAATAAAGTTTCTTCAGGCACAGCAGAATCTCGAAAATATAAATCTTTCTCTTTCACAGATTGAAGAAGGAATTTCCAATGTTAACAAAACAAAAAGCGGAGCGGCTATTAATACAGAAAAGGATAAGATTACGTATTCTTCACAAACTTTACAGCTCTTTGAACAGCTTAGAAAATCGCTGAAACAATGGGAACAAAATTATCTCATCATTTCCAACACTGATGGGGAAGCCAGCTTTCAGCAGTTTTTCGGCGAGAATCAGTTTGTAAAAGCCGGAGATGCTATTTTATCTATCTTACCAGATAATAAAGAAAAACTCGTGGGAAGAATGTCTGTGCCTGCGGCTAATTCAGGGAAAATTGTTGCAGGCGAAAAAGTACTCATTAAACTCGATAATTACCGTTATCAGGAATATGGTATTGTAGAGGGTAAAGTGCAGAATATTTCATTGTCACCAGATAAAGATGGAAATTACTATGTAGATGTTGCTCTTCCTAAAGGCCTGAAAACTTCTTATAATAAAAATCTGGTTTTCGATAAGGAATTAAAAGGCAATGCTGAAATTGTAACGCAGGATTTACGGTTAATCGAAAGATTCTTTTACCAAATGAGAAAATTGCTGGGATATCAAACTTAAAATACGATTATTGAAAGCTGGGGCAAATGTTTCAGCTTTTTTTTATCATTCGATGAACTGTTTCACAAAAAAATAAAAAGTCTGCAAGAAATTCTTACAGACTTTTTTGTAGCGAAGACGGGAATTGAACCCGTGACCTCAGGGTTATGAATCCTGCGCTCTAACCAACTGAGCTACCTCGCCGTTTTGGTGGTGCAAATATAGAAAATATTTACAACTAACCAAAATTATTTTAACTTAAAATATTCCAAAACATCGCCCACATGCTCTGGTTTACTGATAATCTTATTGTTAGCATCTAAAATAAAATAGCTTGGTGTCGCATGAACATTATAAGTATCTGCATAGCTGCTATTCCATCCTCTCAATTCAGAATCATTTACCCACGGAAAAGCACTGATTTTTTTAGTGTAAGAATCTTTGTCCACATCCAATGACAAACCAACAACCTGAATATTTTTTGCCTTCAAATCATTATATTTTGCCAAAAGCTGCGGAAGCTCACTTTCACAGTGAGAGCAGGTAGATGACCAAAATATGACAATTTTTTTATCGGCTTTTATATCATGAAGCGTTTTAGCGGTTGTATTTACAGGAGACTGAAATTTATAATTAGGAAAAACAGCACCTATTTCGACATTAGCGTTTGACTTTAAAGTAGAGGCCAATCTATCTGTAATCGTACATTTAAGATTTTTAGCCAATCCCAGATATTTATCTTTAAAATCCTGCATATCGTAGACATCAAAAATATCGATAAGTTCAGAAAGAACCGTCTGTCCTCTTGGAGTTTCCACTTTTAATCTGTCGAGCAATTTATCTACAGATGTGCTGACATTGGTATTGCCTCCGGAATTAAGATAGGAAACGAGAACCGGCCTCAGCAATGATGATGTTTCCAGCATATCATTCGACTTATCAATAAAATTAATAATATCGTCCTGACTTACTTTTTTAGAAGCATCATTAGAAAGAAACTTACTGTAATTTGTATTGTAATAATAAATGAAAGGATGTTTTGCCTGATCGATGCCTTCAGAACTTCCGCTTAATCTGTTGATCTCAGTTTTAAGTGCTTTGCCAAAATCTGTGTTGTCTTTATAATATTCTTTTATCTGAGCCAGCGCGGGAAGTATAAGTTCTTTTTTCTGAGAACCTTCCTGAAATTTGCTCATGAGATCATTAGCTTCATCAAGATAAATAATATCTTTAATTTTATTAGCCTGTGTATCAAGTTTTACGCTTACATTCATATTTTCAGAAATGAAATTAAATGTATTGTTTGAACCCGGGAAATAGACTTTCATCATTCCCATATAATTTTTGGGATATTTAAATGTCCAGCTACTATTCTTACTTTGCTCTTTTGAAAAGATAATATCTTTGGAGCCATTTAAAGTATATAAAATGGCATCTTGATCTTTAAAATCAGCAGGAGCCTGAATCGTAACGGTGAACTGTGCCTGTAATGAAAATGCAGCTATTAAAGCCGGTAATGTAAAAATCTTTTTCATAAGGTAAAAATAAAAAAACTCTCCGAGTAATCAGAGAGTTTAATATTATTTTAATAAAATTTATATTTTCTTGGTTGTATACTTTCTACTGAAGAATATTATTAGCATAATTGCTATAATCCCTAAAATGTACACATACATATCGACTGGTGAAGATTGTACTCCAGGCCCTACAATTCCTTTCGCATTTGCACTAGAATTAGGTGGCGGAACTTTATCTTGAGCATTAATGATAAGTTGAAATCCGAATAGAAAAAAAACAGGAATAAATTTATTTATTGCTTTCATATTTATTATTTTAAGATTTTGGCAGTAACGATTTCTCCTTTTTCGGAAACAACTTTTACTAAATAAGCATTTTTAATTTTATTATCCAGTTCAATGACAAAATCTGTTGAAGTATCCACAGCTTTTTTAGTGATAACCAGCTTACCGCTCATATCATAAACATCAATATCGGCCTTTTTCCAGTTAGGATCAAATCTTACGATATAATTGGTTATTGCAGGATTATAAACGACCATAGTACGAGAAGGTGTAGACGTTGATTCATCAGCTGTTGATAGTACAATATTGCTTGGTTCTCCATAGTAAAGATCAAATTCTGTTGTATTTACAGGAATTACTGCTCCCTGAACAGCCTGCTGAACGGTTCCATTTTGAGGTTTATAGTAGAAACCGATTCCTGAAGATAATGCATGAGTTCCATTAGCTACTAAATTAGCATTTTCTCTGATCTCGAACTTGTAGGATTTTATTTTATTAAGATCATAATTTACCATCTTAATATTTTTTCCTGTAAAGTTATTCTCATTTGCTTCATTAATATATAACCAATACTGATTCATATAATTTGTATCATACCCACCTGTAGGTGCTTCTTCAAATGTTCCTAACAGATCAGAGGTACTTGCCTTTACTTGTGTTAAAGCTCCGGTAGTAGAATGCCCTGTGGTTCCATTAGAATAAACAACATAGTAAGTTCTTGCCACCTCGTTACCATTAGCATCAAGACCAATGACACCTAATTGTTTTACTGTATTAGTTAATGTATTTCTATTGGCCGTGACATTATAGTCCGTACCTGCACTTCTGCTATAATAATTGAATCTTCTAAGATTTGCGAAATTAATCTTATTATCATTTGGATCAACTACGGTATTACTGCTAAGTTTAATAACAAAAGTTCCCAGCGGCCTTACCATTACATAGTCTATATCACCCGTCGGAACGCCAGACATAAATGTAATATATTTATATGCACCATTTCCTAATGCAAAAGTTCCTCCTGATGTAGTCTGAACGGCACCACCAGAAACCTCCAGTCTTACACCTTGAATTGTTTTTAAATTGACACCATCACCGTTACTATCATCTATAGCTATTTGTGATAAATCAAGATTTGTTAAGAATGGATTTGCATATTGATACATATATCTTCCGTATGTACCGGACCAAGGTGTTGTCACAAATTCATCCTGAAGATAACTATAATACTTTTCATTATATTGATTTTGAGCATTACCATTAACACCAAAATTTACATTAGCAGCAGCATCTTGAAGCGTAATGACATTGCCTTCACTTAAAGGACGTCCTTTGATTGTTCTGGTTACATCAGTGACATTCAGACCAGATGCCCCCAACATATAATAAGCTATACCAGGATATTCAGGACTTCCTATGTATGAAGAGACGCTAACACTCATTGGAACAGCAGTAGCGTTATTTACCATGAGTACATCGTTTTGTTGACGTCTCGAATTATTAAAGGTTTTACCCAACTCGGCACTCAAACTTCCTACTCTTTTATAATAGAAAGGTAGTCCTATTTGTTGATATGTACCATGCGAAATGGCTCTAAATTCCTGATCTACAATACCCCTAATACTATCTTGTTTAAGTCCCGAGATATACAACTGTCCATAAGTATATTTAGGAGTCTCTGTTGCACTGTTGTCATTATATAATGCAACATTATCCGGCTCGTTCAATTTATTGATAAAATTACCTCCTGCGTTCGCCTCCGTTTTATCATTGTTTGAAGCATCAATGGTTCTAAAAGTGTCATTTGTAGTACCTTCAATCATGAAATTGCCATGATTTTCAATAGTACCTGTTTTCTTAGTTTGTAAACCTCCACCCGTATAAAAAAGCGTCCCTTTCCCTACATAAGCAACAGCGGTGTCATCAACGTGCACTAATATATTCTGCGCCTGAACAGAACAACTAGCTGCTATTAAGCCAATAGCAAATAAATTTTTTCTCATTGTATGTAATTATTTGTGTGTTATACAATATTTCAATTGCAAAGTTATATTTTTTTCATTAAAAAACAAAAATATTTTACTTATTAACAAAAATGTTATCTTCAGTTAATACAATTTCTTTTTCTTCACCAATAGAAAACATATAGTCTTCAAGCACCTTTTCCGTTGTTCCTCGCAATCCTCTTGCTCCTAATCCTTTTTCAATAGTTTCTTTCACAATTTTCTCAATAGCTCCATCTGTAAATACGAGCTTTGTACCATCCATTTTGAAAAGTTCTATGAACTGATTAACGATAGAATTTTTAGGTTCTTTCATTATTCTTACCATAGTTTCCTTGGTGAGTTTATCAAGATAAGTGATGATAGGAAATCGACCTAAAAGCTCTGGAATTAAGCCGAAAGAACGAAGATCAATTGCATTAATATTCGTTAAAATATATTCATCTTCATCTGTCTTATTGATTTTTTCAGCACTAAAACCGATGGCCTGCTTGTTCATTCTTCGCTCAATAATTTCTTTGATTCCGTCGAATGCTCCACCAGCTATGAACAGGATATTCTGTGTATTTACCTGAATGTATTTCTGGTCAGGGTGTTTTCTTCCTCCTTGAGGCGGAACGTTCACAATACTTCCTTCAAGCAGCTTCAACAAACCTTGCTGTACCCCTTCTCCTGAAACATCTCTCGTGATACTAGGATTATCTGATTTTCTTGCGATTTTGTCGATTTCATCAATAAAAACAATTCCTCTTTCTGCCTTTTCTACATCGTAATCTGCTACCATTAAAAGTCTGGACAGAATACTTTCAACATCTTCTCCTACATATCCTGCTTCCGTTAAAATAGTAGCATCTACAATACAGAACGGTACATTAAGTTCCCTGGCGATTGTTTTTGCCAGCAAGGTTTTTCCAGTTCCGGTTTCGCCGATCATGATGATATTTGATTTTTCAAGCTCAACCTCGCGGTTTTCGTCCTGAGCATGAAGTAATCTTTTGTAATGGTTATAAACCGCAACAGACAATTGTTTTTTTGCCTGATCCTGGCCAATAACATATTGATCGAGAAATACTTTTATTTCTTTTGGCTTTTTTAATTCTTCTATATTTTCGGCAGGAGAAAATCCTGTTTTTGCGGAACTGTCTTTTACAATAGCATGAGCCTGCTCAATACAATTTTCGCAAATAAAACCATTCTGACCGGAAATCAGCATCTGCACTTCATTTCTCTTTCTTCCGCAGAAAGAACACTGGTTTGAATTCATTTTTATGTATAATAAATATAAATTAAATAAAACTCGTAAAATTTACGAGTTTATTATTTTTTAAGAATTAATAATTGAGTTTTGAATTTCGACATATTCTTCATGAGTAAGTTTTAGCCTTTCATTTCTGAAATTCATGTCTTCCATTTTATGTAAAGGAATTAAATGAATATGGGCATGAGGCACTTCAAGTCCCACAACTGCCACTCCTACCCTTACACAAGGGATTGCACTCTTAATCTTTTTAGCAACTTCCTGTGCAAAGCTCCAAAGATCTTTATACTCTTCATTTTCCAGATCAAAAATAAGATCAACTTCCTTCTTGGGAACTACCAACGTATGTCCTTTTACGAGAGGCATTGCGTCCAGAAAAGCGATAAACTTTTCATCTTCGGCAATTTTGTAAGAGGGAATTTCGCCATTGATGATCTTTGTAAATATTGTGCTCATTTTTTCTAAATATTTTTAGAGATTAGCCGTCAGATTTTTTTATAAAGTAATATCCAACACTTCAAAAGAAAGTTTATTTCCGTTTGGAAGTGTGATGTCTGCGGTTTCGCCGACAGCTTTACCTAAAAGGCCTTTTGCAATCGGGGTATTTACAGAAATTTTTCCTGCTTTAAGATCACTTTCATTATCAGGAACCAAAGTAAACACCTGCTCCTGCTGTGTTGCATTATTCTTTAGCTTTACCGTAGTAAGAATTGAAACTTTTGAAGTATCCAACTGACTTTCATCTATGATTTTCGAAGTGGCAATAATATCCTTCAGCTTAGAAATTCTCATTTCCAGCATTCCCTGAGCTTCTTTGGCTGCATCATACTCCGCATTTTCAGACAAATCTCCTTTGTCTCTGGCTTCTGCGATCTGCTGAGTAATCTTTGGTCTTTCCACAGTTTCCAACTGTTCCAGCTCAGCTTTCATTTTGTCTAATCCCTCCTTTGTAACATAGCTTGCCATAATTTTCAAAATTTAGTTTTAGTATAAAAAAATAATCCGACATTTGCCGGACAATGTTTTCGAGTTGTAATCGTTTAATTTTTACAAATATATAAAAATTTAAATTGAAATGAAAAAAACTTTTTCAATATTATCTTTAATCACACTATTGATATTCAGTAATTTAGCTATAAAATCATGCGGAAGCCATGAAGATACGGTAAGTTGTTTCCCCAGCAGTCCTATTAACGTCACACTTAATCTTAATCTCCCTGCATATTATTCCCTTAACCAAGTGGGAGGATGGGTATATATTAATGAACAACAATCTGGAACTAGAGGCCTTATTGTGGTGAGAGCATCAGATGCGGGTTTTAAAATCTACGATAGAAACGCACCACATATTTGCCCGGATAATAACACAACACTTGAAGTTCAGGACAACATCAGAGTAGTTTGTCCAAAAGATAATGCACAATGGATTTTATTAACAGGACAGCCTACCGCAGTGGCTAATGTTCCGCCGAAAACTTATCTTTATAACTATGATCCTTCGGGGAAAATTTTAAATATTTATTATTAAATGAAAGTTGTCGTACAAAGGGTTTCCGAATCCCATGTAAAAGTAGACGAAAAAATAGTCGGGGAAATCGGAAACGGATTAATGCTTCTTGTAGGCATTGACGAAAATGATGAAAAAAGTGATGCCGACTGGCTCGTACAGAAAATATTAAACCTTAGAATTTTCGGAGATAATGAAGGAAAAATGAATCTTTCTGTTCAGGACGTTCAAGGAGAAATACTTTGTATCAGCCAGTTTACGTTGATTGCCGATTATAAAAAAGGTAACCGCCCCTCATTCATTAAAGCTGCAAAGCCAGATAAAGCGATTCCGCTATTTGATTATTTTAAAGATGAAATTTCAAAATCAGGATTAAAAACCGAGAGCGGAATTTTCGGAGCCGACATGAAAGTTTCACTAATTAATGACGGACCTGTAACAATTGTGATGGATTCTGCAATAAAATCTTAAATTTGCACCGAATTTTTAATTAACAAAAAATGAAAAAAACATTCGTTACTTTACTTATTCTCACCGGAATAAGCTCTGTATATGCACAGAAAACCTATACGGAAGATCAGAAAGCATCTTACTATATTGGTTTGGATATCGCCCAGAACATGAAAAGACAAGGGTTCAACGTAGATCCTGATTTACTTGCCCAAGCTATGAAAGATGAATTTGGAGATAAAACAAAATTGTTTCCTAAGGAAGAAATGAGTGCTTTTATGCAGGGCTTTATGCAAAAGCAGAATGAAAAAAGAATGGCTATCGAAAAAGCAAAAGCAGAAGAAAATAAAAAGAAAGGCAATGATTTTCTGGCTAAAAACAAGCTGAATAAAAATATAAAAACTACCGTCAGCGGCCTTCAGTATGAGATCTTGAAAGAAGGTGACGGCAAAGCTAAACCAACGGCTACCAGTACAGCAACGGTAATCTATACCGGAAAAATGATAGACGGAACAATTTTCGATTCTACGGAGAAAAACGGCGGAAAGCCGGCAGAACTTAGTCTTGCAGGAGTAATAAAAGGCTGGACAGAAGGGATACAACTTATGAGCAAGGGTGCAAAATACAGATTCTACCTTCCTGCTGAACTGGCGTACGGAGATAATGGCGCAGGCAATATTATCCCTCCAGGATCAACACTTATTTTTGACGTTGAACTGGTGGATTTCAAATAAAATTTAATTCATAAAAATCAAAAACGTCTTTCATCGCTGAAAGACGTTTTTTCAAATAAAACTTTTATAAAAAATTAATTAGCAGGAATACTGCTGAAATTAAGTGCTACTTTAAGATTCATGTCTGAAGTTGTCTGATTTTTCAGTTCATAAACCGTTCTTACGGTAACTCCCGTACTTTTCACGACTTCATCAAGAAATCCTGAATTTTCAAGATCAAGATTTAAACTCGATGCATTTGTTGATATATTCGCTCTAGAGGCGACAAGACGTTCGCCGGTTCCGCTGGATGAAATATAAACTTTAATGTACTTAAAAGCACTTAAATTCCCACCAGAAGGCGACACTACAGAAATTTTCGCATCCGAAATCCTTACATCTTTTATTTTTGCATTGTTGTTTCCTCCAAACCATGTCTGCACGTTGGATGCAGTTGCGGTAGAAGAAACTTCTTTATCTGCAGGAACGCCTGTTGAAATCAAAACATTAGCTGTATAAGGAAATGTATTCTGAACCAACGACTGCACTGTTCCGCAGCTTACCATAGCGAGCGAGGCCACTGCCGCTGTCAAAATTATATTTTTCATAATGATAAATTTTAAGTTTTTGCAAGCAGAAATTATACCAATTTGTTAAAACTACTCTATACTTACCGTGAAATTCCCTTTGGTATTTCCTGAAGCCATATTGCTTTTTCCGATGATGAGCCATACTTCGCCTTTATTCTTTATTTCATAGGTAAGATCTCTCCCGAAAGGTCCGTCATAATCACCATTCGGCAACTTAATCTGGTTGAATCTTATATTAAAATCCTTTTCTTTTGTTGAAATTTTTGCTTTCAGTGTCGGATCTTCAAAATCGGTTATTTTTAGAATCAGTTCCTGCCCATCCCTTGTAAATTCTTCGCCCAAAGTCACAGGCAGACGTTTCCCGTCTATGGTTCTTATGATCTGTCCATCTTTCACCTCGCGCATTACCCCTGTACGAAGGACTTCTTTTGTTTTGGGAGCATTGTTAATAATAGAATCCTTCATTCTCAATGCTGCCGAATCTGTTTTTTCCACAGGAGCCGTCTGTTCTGAAACTACTACCGAATCTGTATCTGGCGTTTCCATTGTTTTCGATTCTTTTTTACAGGAAATGATAATCAGTGGAATTAGCAATAAGGATTTTTTCATAATAATTATTTTAAAAAGATAAAAACCTATCTGGTTTTTGATTATATTTTGAAGCTAAAATTATTCCATTGATCGTAACTTCAAATATTTTTTCATGTTTTTTGAATAATAAATTTATTAAAAAATGATAACTTCAAAAAGTTCTCAGGCTTACATTAAATTTTACTTTATTCTCTGATAATACAAAACTTTGGAAAGAAATTTTTCATTTTGCTGAAACTTTATTCTTTGCAGATTTAGAATTTCTTTTTTTAAATGATTATCATGCTTTTCTTCAGCATATTCCAGTAATTTTTTTTCATTGAAATTGATTTGTGTCTTATTATAATTTACATCAAAATCTTTTCGCTTCATGTTTTCATAAGTAATGATTCCGCCCCAGTTGATGTAACTGCAAAGCAGAATTGCACCGTAAACATACCACATCATCGTATTGAAAAGAAAAGCATTTTTTTTCCTGAACTGGATTTTAATGACGGTCATAATGAGACCAATGAATGAAAGAATCAGAAAAGCATACACTCCGAGCCTTTTGTAAGTAAAGCCATAGTTATCAATATATTCCGAGTTTTTCACCAATGCTGAAATTACGAGAACAGCATTCAGGAAGATCCATATTTTTGCAAAAACTTTCATTAAACTTGCTTTAGGATCAAAATTAAAACTGGATTTAAAATAAAACATAATCACAAAAATGGCCATAACGATGGATATAATCACAACATTAACTCTATCATGAGTTTCCTGAGAAAGCTGTGATGGACTTTTTACGGTTTCAAAAAATTGTTCATAATTGTAAGTGACGATAAAAAATATCAATAAAATATTCAAAGCCAGTAAGGAGATCACGCCGCTCATTCTTTCCGTATCAAGATCAAAAAAAGAATACGTAGGTTTCAGAGTTTTATCCCTTTCATTAAAATCATTATTTAAAATGGAATTGGTTTTATAAATGCTTTTTTCAACAACGTAATTCCAATAATTAAATGCCACAAAAAGTCCCAAGGCAGTAATGGCGATGAGCTGCCAGAAATTAATATCGAATTCAATATTGGTGAATAAATTCGCAAAATGATCGCTTCCTGCAGAGTAAATTCCAAAGAAAACAAAAATCAGCAGTAACGGAATAAATATAAACGCAAACATTTTCTGCCAGAATCCCGGAATCTTTCTCTTGGGAAGCCATTTGTCAAAACTGAAAAACCTGCATAAAAATGTAGAACAGTTGGTAACAATAACGGGAATCAGCAAAAGAATTTTCATTCTTCTGTTTTTTGATCGGTAACCCAACAAAACCACTGAGCTTACAACAGCCAGAAATGAGGGAAAATCTCCGTACCAGGCAAACGCCGCCGCCGATAATAAACTTGAAATAAAAAGAAAAAAGAAAGTGGTTGTTTTATTTTTTGCAGGTGTTCTGAAAAATGTAAGGACAGAATAGATTATAGTTATAATTCCAAGATTCATTCCGATATTTTGGTCGTAAAACAGAATGATAAATAAAACGGTTGTAAGGAAGATATAGTGATGTGTTTTCATAGTTTTTTATTTAATATTTAAAAGTGAACTTCAATATTTTTTTGTTGAATAAAATTTTTCATGTGTTCAAAATTCTGCCAGAGTAGCGCTTCAAAATCCCAATGATAGAAAGGGCGCATACTTTGTCCTTTTTTGTAAGCTTTGATGTAGATTTTATAATATTCGGGTAAAATAATACTTCCCAAAACAATAGCTGCCAAAAGATGAGCGTTGAGTTTTCCGTTTCCTAAAAGCAGGAACTGCATGGCGATTTCATCCTCGAAATTAGTTCCGCAACCGGTAATAAGATGATGAACATCATGATTTTCCATTTTGGGAATCATGCTGAAACCATGTTTTTTGTAAAATTCACCTAATTTCCGCCCTAAAGAATCTTCCTGAAATTCCAACAGCTGTTTTTCGGTAAACTCCCACTGTCTTTTCTTTTTCTTGAAATATTTCCTGTAAAGTTTCTGGGTTTTATCGTACACGAAAAGAAGGAATTGCACGCGTATTTTTTTCATAAAGAATTAAATTTAAGATTGACTTAATTCCCAGCAAAAGGGCTCCCAAAAATTCCGACTGCCAGCTCTATCCATATCAGACAGAATATCATCAGGATGATAAATGAAATCAACACTTTCATTATAAAAGGCTTTTTTGAAAGCACAACAAGATTTATAAAGAAAGCGCTCCCAAAAAGAATATCCGCAGCAATTATAAAATCAAATACCGACCAGTTCCAGTCTTTTATGAAAATATTTCCGAGAAATGCTGCAGCCAAGAGTAAAGAAGGAACAGCGAAAATAATTGACGTTTTTTGCTTTTTTAAAATCATAATTTTAGTTTTATTATTTAAAAGTACTTTGCAATTCAAAGTTAAAATATAAAAAAATTTAGTTATCTACCCAGCAATTTTTCCAATGCGTTTAGATGCTCAGTAAAAGCACTTCTTCCACTTTGCGTTACACGATAAGACGTTTTGGGCTTTTTTCCTACAAATTCTTTCTTCACTTCAATATATGACACTTTTTCCAGTGCATTGCTGTGGCTTGCCAGATTTCCATCTGTAATTTCCAGCAGATTTTTCATCTCTGAAAAATCAACCCAGTCGTTGACCATCAGAACAGACATAATGCCTAGTCTTACACGGCTTTCAAATTCTTTGTTGAGTTGATTTATCTTTATCATTATACTATACAGCTCTGTAAAAAGTGATTGTTATTTGTATTTAACATGCATTATCATTCCATAAACAATATGAAGTACACCAAAACCAATAGCCCAGAAAACAAGTCCCCATCCTAAAAAGAACATGGAAAAAATCCCTAAAATAATCTGGCAGTAACCTAAATATTTCACATCTGTCAGGGTATATCTCTCTGCACTTACCAAAGCCAACCCGTAAAAAACCAATGTTGCCGGAGCAATGAATACAAAAAGGTGATGGTAAAGAAGCCCCAGACAAAAGAAACCTCCAGCGACTAATGGAACTGCAAAGGTAATTAAAAGTCTTTTGGTTGTAGCATCCCAAATTTTTAATCCGTTCTTTTTACTTTTATTGGCGGTAAAAATATAACCACTGAAAACGGCTACCAAAAGAATTGCAGTTCCGATGATTACGAGCTCTTTTACCAAAGAAGGTCCGAAAATGTTTCGGTCTCCGTCAAAATAATCAATCCCTTCTCTTTTAAAAACAAAATATACATAAACAGCTCCGACAATTGCTGCTAAACCAGCAACAACTCCCGATAACCCGCTTAAAGAGATAAATCTGGAAGAACGCTCCATCATAGAACGAATATGTGATAAGTCTTCGTAATAGTTTTTCGATTCCATAAAAAGAACTTTGAATTACAAAGTTATTGTTTTTTTTGAATACACAAAATTTTTTAATACAAATCTTAATGTTTTATTTTGCTATAATAATGTTCACTTTAATTCAAATAAGAAAAATTAATTAAAAGACTGCCGAAATTCCAGCGGTGACATATTTGTTTTCTTTTTAAAAAGCGTCGAAAAAGACTGCGAATGTTCAAATCCCAGTTCGTAAGCAATTTCACTCACCGAAAGTTCTGTTGTTGAAAGCTTCTCTTTTGCCTTGTTAATCAACTTTTCATGAATATGCTGTTGGGTATTTTGCCCGGTATGAATTCTCAAAAGATCACTTAAATAATTCGGAGAAAGATTCATTGCGTCTGCAATTTGCTGAACTGTTAAAAGCCCTTTTTCAGACGATTCTTTATTAAAATAATCATTTAAATAAGATTCAAATTTCGTTAAAAGCTGATGGCTGCCGCTTTTCCTTGTAATGAATTGTCTCTCATAGAAACGTTTAGAATAATTCAGCAGCAATTCAATTTGCGACAAGATAATTTCCTGGGTATGATGATCGATATGCTGGCATTCTTTATCAATTTTAAACATAATTTCAAGCAAATCATTTTCTTCTTCTTCCGACAAATGCAAAGCTTCATTCACGGCATAGGAAAAAAATCCATAAGAAGAAATGGTTTTTGCCAAAGTATGCCTGAGCAGAAAATCTTCATGGAAAACCAACAGATATCCTGTATTTTCGCAATCCATCGTTTTCAGATCCAAGTACTGAACCTGATTGGGAGCAGTAAAGCTCAGAACACCTTTGTCGTAATCATAATGCTGCTGCCCGTATTTTATTTTTCCTTTTGCATTACGTTTGAGGGCGACACAATAATGCTTGCTGACGAAGCCATTCCAAACCTCATCTTCAATAAAAATACTTTCATAAAGGTTAATTACGCTTACCATCGGATGCTTCGGCTCTGGAAGAGATAGTAGCTTGTGAAATGCCGAAATAGATTGTATGGTGTTCATGATTTCAAATATTTATTTAATAGCGCCTTTTCCGTCATAAAACCTAACAGGCCTAAAAAAACCTGTCAGGTTTGAATTAATTTTTAAATAATTAAAGGTACATTAATAATCCAAAAGACCCATTCCGAATTCATCATAGGTAGCCCCGGTATCTGTTCCTAAAGGTATAATGCTTTCCAGTTTGTGAATGTCTGAATCGCTTAACTGAATATTGGCAGCTTCAATATTTTGCTCAAGGTATTTTCTGCGCTTCGTTCCCGGAATAGGAAGAATTCCTTTGCTGATAATCCATGCCAGAGCCAGTTGAGATGAGGTGATATTCTTTTCATTAGCCAGACTTTCAATAGCATCTACTAATTCGATATTTTTATAAAAATGCTGTTCCTGGAATCGTGGAATTCCTCTTCTGAAATCATTTTCCGGAAGATCATCAATCGTGCGGATCTGACCAGATAAGAAACCTCTCCCTAAAGGCGAGTAGGCCACAAAACCAATTCCTAGTTCATTCAACGTGTTGAGGACTCCTTTTTCTTCCACCGTTCTTTCAAACAAAGAATATTCACTTTGTACGGCGGAAACCGGATGCACAGCGTGCGCTCTCTTTACTGTTTCTGAAGATACTTCCGATAACCCGATATAACCGATTTTTCCTTCTTTCACCAGTTCGCTCATTGCTCCAACAGTTTCTTCTATCGGTGTATTTTTATCCAGACGGTGCATATAATAAAGATCGATGTAATCTGTTTTTAGGTTTTTTAAAGATCGTTCCACAGATTTTTTCACATAGTCTTTGGTTCCGTTAATCTTCCAGGTTATCTGGTCGTTATCATCAATTTCCCATCCGAATTTTGTGGCAATGATATATTCATCACGCTTTCCTTCAATCGCTTTTGCAATTAATTGTTCATTCTTAAAAGGTCCATATAGATCGGCAGTATCGAGAAAATTACCACCCAATTCGAGAGAACGGTGAATGGTTGCAATAGCTTCTTTTTCGTCGGTTTTACCATATGTATCTACATCTCCAAAACCCGTCATTCCCATACACCCCAAACCGATATTCGGAACGATGAGTCCCTGACTTCCTAATTTTACTTGTTTCAATTTCATACTGTTGATTTTTGTTGATACAAAGTTCTACAGAAATTAAAAAGCTGATGTATGCAAAACAACGATTGTCGTATGTAAATTACGGATTGTTCTTTTTGAATTTAATTAACAATAAAAAAAATTACAACAGAATCATCTGTGAAAATCAAGTAAGATTAAAATTCATATTTACAAGATTACTTTTTGGGCTTAGCAGTCATATAAAAAGTCAATTTTCCAGCATTCATAATATCAGAATGTTTTAACGTAAAGTCTTTAATTTCTTTTCCATTTAAAACAACTTTTTTAACATACACATTCATCGGCCTTTGATTGATCGCTTCAATTTCAAACATTTTTCCGTTTTCCAGATTCAGTATTGCATGATCTATAACCGGACTTCCAATTGCATAATCTTCCGAACCCGGAGCAACAGGATAAAAGCCTAGCGAACTCAGAATATACCAAGCGCTCATTTGTCCGGCATCATCATTGCCGCCCAATCCATCGGGTGTTGCTTTGTATTGCATTTCCAAAATCCTTCTGATCTGCGCCTGCGTCTTCCAGGGCTGTCCTGCCCAGTTGTAAAGATAAGCTACATGATGTGCCGGCTCGTTTCCGTGAACGTATCCTCCGATAATTCCTTCTCTCGTAATATCTTCCGTATCTGCAAAAAACTCGTCGGGCAAGTGCATCGTGAACAATTCATCCAGCCGTGAAGCAAATTTTTTCTTTCCGCCCATCATTTTGATTAATTCATCAGGATTTTGTGGAACGAAAAAGCTGTAATTCCATGAGTTTCCTTCAATGAAGCCTTGTCCGTGTGTGCTTAGCGCATTAAAATCTTTCTTAAAGGTTCCATCTGCCAGCCGTGGCCGCATAAAACCAGTCGATTTATCGAAATTATTTTTCCAGTTTTCAGAACGTTTGATGAACTGATTGTAAATTTCCGTTTCTCCGAGATGCTTTGCCAGTTGAGCAATCGCCCAGTCATCATAGGCATATTCCAGTGTATTGGAAACCGAAGTTCCGCTTTTTTCAGCAGGAATATATCCCAAATCAATATATTGTCCGATTCCTTCGTAATCTCTTTTGTTAGCTGTAGCGATACAGGCTTTCAACGCTTCTTTTGCATCACCTTCATAATTTCCTTTAATAATAGCATCAGCTACAACACTCACACTGTGATAACCGCTCATACACCAGTTGTCATTAGCATAATGCGACCAGATCGGCAGCATTTTCATCGAAAACTGATCGTAATGTGCCATCATCGATTTTACCATATCCTCGTTCTTTTTGGGTTGAATAATATTAAAGAAAGGATGAAGCGCGCGATAAGTATCCCAAAGCGAAAAAGTAGTATAATTGGTAAAACCTTCTGCTTTATGAATGTTTTGGTCTAATCCTTTATACTCGCTGTTTACATCCATGTAAGTTGTAGGATTGATAAAAGTATGATACATCGCCGTATAAAAATTTATTTTATCGGTTTCTGAGGCTTTAATGACAATTTTATTCAATTCTTTATTCCAGCTTTCCTGGGTCTGCGCCCTGATCTGATCAAACGATAAGTTTTCGGTTTCTTTCTGTAAATTTTCCAAAGCATTGGCTTGGCTCACTGGTGAAATAGCCAGCTTGATTTCAAGCGCTTCATTTTCATTGGTATCAAAATCAAAATACATTTTAAGGTTTTTTCCGGCGATTTCGGGGAAGTTTTTCGTCTGGTCAAATTTTCTCCAGAATCCATTATAAACTTTTTTACCGTCATAATTCTTTTGACCATACGATTTAAAAGGCTTTGAAAATGTCATGGCAAAATAAACCGTTCTCGTTCTTGCCCAGCCGTTGGTCTGTCTATATCCTGTGATGGTATTTCCGTTTTCTACACGAACATAAGTCCATATGTTTTTACCGTCATAATTGTAAATTCCGGCCATCAGATCCAGAATAATATGTGCCTGATCAGATTTTGGAAATGTATAGCGATGAACTCCGACTCTTGTTGTTGCCGTAAGCTCTGCAAGAATATTATGATCTTCTAACTTTACTTTATAATATCCGGCTTCTGCTTTTTCGTTTTGATGTGAAAATCTACTTCTGTTGCCACTTTCAGGATGACTCGCCGTTCCGGGATTCAGTTTTAATTTTCCGACAGTCGGCATTATTAAAAAATCTCCCAGATCAGAGTGTCCAGTACCACTAAAGTGTGTCGAACTAAAACCTACGATCGTTTTATCTTCATAGCGGTATCCCGCACAATATTTATAAACCTCACCATTATATTTACCGTTCAGAGCATAAGAGATTGTATCGGTTTCAGGGCTTAGCTGTATGGCTCCAAACGGAGCGGTGGCACCGGGATACGTATGTCCCATCTTTTCTGTTCCGATAAGAGGATTCACATACTGAATTAATTCTTCGAAATGCTGAGCTTTACAATATACACTGAAAAACAAAAGAAATAGAAAAACAGAAACTTCTGGCTTTTTCATAAATAAATATTTTTTACAGGAACGTAAATTTAGTTAAATTTAAAATGTAATAAAGAGATCTTATAATCGGTTTATTTCTGCGGCGGCTTCGCCGCCGCAGAAATCCAAAGAAAAGCTCCTATTGTACGCATATTATTTATAACGCTTTGAATAACTTAAAATCTTAAATTTACTGAAACAATAAAATTATGAATCTATATACACAACCGATGTTACGGGAAGATGCCCTGAAAGATAAAGTTGCTATCGTAACAGGTGGCGGAAGCGGTCTTGGAAAAGCGATGACGAAATATTTTCTTCAACTGGGTGCAAAAGTAGTCATTACTTCCAGAAATCTGGAAAAATTACAGGCAACTGCTAAAGAACTGGAAGAAGAGACGGGAGGTAAAATTCTTTGTGTAAGTTGCGATGTCAGAAACTGGAATGAGGTAGAAGCTATGAAAGAAGCCGCTTTAAAAGAATTTGGAAAAATAGATATTCTATTGAATAACGCGGCCGGAAATTTTATTTCTCCTACAGAAAGACTTACCCATTCGGCATTTGATTCTATTTTGGATATTGTTTTAAAAGGAACAAAAAATTGCACACTTTCTGTCGGTAAACACTGGATCGATTCTAAAACACCCGGAACAGTCTTAAATATTGCAACAACATACTCGTGGACGGGTTCCGCTTATGTTGTACCGTCTGCCTGCGCAAAAGCAGGTGTCCTGGCGATGACGCGATCTCTTGCTGTGGAATGGGCAAAATATGGAATACGTTTTAATGCTATTGCACCGGGACCTTTCCCTACTAAAGGAGCTTGGGATAGGCTACTTCCCGGAGATCTTCAGGAAAAATTTGATATGAGGAAAAAAGTTCCGTTGAGAAGAGTCGGAGAACATCAGGAGCTGGCCAATCTTGCAGCGTATCTGGTATCTGATTATTCTGCCTATATGAACGGTGAGGTGGTTACGATAGACGGAGGAGAATGGTTACAGGGTGCCGGTGAATTTAACATGCTTGAAGATATTCCGCAGGAAATGTGGGATGCCCTGGAAGCTATGATTAAATCAAAAAAATCCAATTGATATAAGAATGAATTCAGAACTGTGGGAGTAATTTCCTCGCATGATGCTGTTAAAATACAAAAATACGCTGATCTTTATCTATGAAACTCAAATCCTGATTTGTTTCTAAAATAAGAATCAGCGTATTTTTAAACTCAATAATTTCAGAAGTTTACTTTTAAAGCGAATTTACCGTTTGTGTTTACCCATAAAAAAAACGCCGGAAAATCCAACGGTAAATATTTTAGAAACAAAAAACTATTTCGCTCTCAGCCTTTCTTTAATAGCCTGGATATTTTTCTTTGCAGAATCTTCAAGAATCAAACTGGCACTCATGTGAATTCTTGCGGGCATCAGCTCGTTAAAATGATCTGTTCCTTCCCAGGAAACTTTTTTTATCAAAGCTAAAGCATCATTGCTTCTTGAAGCCAGGGTCTGAAGAAATTTCTCAAGTTTAACATCCATTTCTTCAATATTTTCTGATACTGAATGATAAATATTGTGCTGTTCTGCCCATTCCGCTGACCTGAAATCTGCATCAATGGCCATTGCAGAGAATTGTGATTTTCCGATTTTTCTTTCAACATACGGACCGATCACGAACGGACCTATTCCTAAGTTTATTTCCGTTAATGCCAGTGCAGAATCCTTTGTTGCAAAACAGTAATCTGCTCCACACGCGATGCCTACTCCACCTCCTGTTGTTTTACCCTGAACTCTTACAACAACAATTTTCCCACAGTTTCTCATGGCATTGAGAACTTTAGCAAAGCCTCCGAAAAATTTTGTCGATTTTTCCAATTCTTCGATTTCCAACAACTCATCGAAACTAGCTCCGGCGCAGAATGCTTTTTCGCCTTCACTTTTTATAAGAATCGCTTTTATTTCGTCTTTTGCTCCTTCATCAAGAATAGTTTGGGCTAATTTTTCCAGAATTGCTCCGGGAAGAGAATTGCTTTTCGGGGTTCCGAAAGTGATTTCAGCAATATTGTTTTTCTGTTCAGATACTACGAATTCGTTCATTTTAATTTTTAATTGAATTACTACAAAAATAATAAAATAGAAAGAGTTCTTTTCAGAATAAACTTATTAATAAAAAATTTACGCAAATTTTATTTAAAAATGCTTATCTCAACTTACTCATCATTTTAATCACAAAACCCTTTTAATAAAGATAAATCTTCAGTACGAGAATTAAATAAAATAATTATCATTAAAAATATTTCAACAAAAATTGAAATATTTTACCAACAATTAACAATTGTTAACAAATTATTGATACATTTGTAATGCATCCGTAGAAATACGTAATGCTCAATTTGGTATTTTCTACTCTATCTGAGCACTTATGATTGTTGTTACTTTGACCTGTGAATATTATAATAATTCATGTAACCAAAGGCGGCATCCGAAAAGCCAGTAAAGAGTAGGAATTTAAAACTGAAAAAAATTAATTATCATGGACGACGAATTAATGGGCGTAATTAAAGTATTCTCAGGAAACTTTGCACCTCGAGGATATATGTTCTGCAACGGAAATTTATTGAGTATCGCACGGTACACGGCTCTTTTTTCCATCTTAGGAACTACCTATGGCGGCGATGGAATAACAACATTTGCATTGCCAAACCTAAACGGTCGCTTACCAATTGGTGCAGGAACTTCAAGCGCAGGAGAATCTTACGAACTAGGTGAAGAGGCAGGAAGTCCTTCAAATAGGATTCTTTCTAGCAATCTTCCGAGTTTTGCAAGCCAACTAAAAGTATCTTCAGCCAATGCAAACACGGCAACGCCAAGCCCTTCAACATCTCTTGCTGTAAGCGGAACGTATGCCGGAAGGGATTTTATACAAGTTCCGAGCTTTGTAGATCAGGCTCCGGATACCATGCTATATCCGCAGTCGGTTGTTTTTATCGGTCAGAATATACCCGTGAACAATATGCCTCCTTATTTAGGAATCAACTATATTATTTGTGTAGAAGGTATTTATCCTCCAAGACCATAATTTTTACATTAAAAAATACTAACAACAAAATATTATAATCATGGACGAAGAATTAATTGGAACCATCAAATTATTTGCAGGAAATTTTGCACCTAAAGGATATATGCTATGCAATGGTGCATTATTGAGTGTTAATCAGAATCAGGCGCTTTTCTCAATTCTGGGTACGACTTATGGAGGTGACGGAAAAACAACATTTGCTTTGCCTAACCTTAACGGTCGTATGCCAATTGGAGTCGGAACTTCAAACACTGGTAAAAGTGTTGTTTTGGGAGAAGCCGCAGGAACACCTACGACTTCTTTACTAAATTCAAACCTTCCTTCAATGATAAGCCAGCTAAGAGTTTCCACATCGAATGCAACTACGGCAACTCCTTCCTCCGCTTCTTCAATTGCTGTTTCCGGAACCTATGCGGGAAGAGATTTTATACAAGTTCCGAGTTTTGTAGATGCTGCTCCGGACACGGTAATTAATCAGGCTTCAGTAACTTTTACAGGGCAGAATGTACCAATCAATAATATGCCTCCATATTTAGGACTTAACTATATTATCTGTGTAGTTGGCCTTTATCCTTCAAGACAATAATTATCAACCTATAAATTTAAAATCATGAAAAGTACTTTACTTTCTACCATCTGTGCCCTTTTCATTTCGATCTTTTCGTTTGGACAGACTAGCACAGAACAGTTCGAGACAGAATCTAACGGAAGCGCTAGCTTCACGGATAACGGGGTGATTTTCAACATCATCTCAAATGTTAATACCTACGACATACAGGCAGCTTATCCTAATACAGGATGGAATGGTACCGCATCTGATAACAGGTATATTGATAACTCAGGATTAGGAAACCAATCTGCAGGAACATCTTTCAGTATCAAAACCACTTCTAACCTTTTTAAAGTAAACAGATTCTGGGTGTATGCAGCTGCAGGGAACGGAACACTGGGGGTTGCAGGTACGCTTACGATTACAGGAAAACTTTCAGGAATTACAAAGTTTACACAAACTAAAACGACAGGATTTACTGCAACAACAGGTACTGCCAATGGATATACTTTGATTGACCTTACAAATTTGAATGGCCAGAACTACAGCAACATCGTCATAGATCAAATACAGATTACCGCCGGTGGAAATTTCCAGTATCTTGCACTTGATGCATTCACATGGGTAAAAGACAGTGGCTTGGTATTATCTGCTAACGATGTAAAAGCTTCCAAAAAGGAAATCAAAATGTATCCGAATCCTACGAGCGGTCCTCTTACAATTGAAACTGCAGAGAATTCTAAATTTGAAGTTTACAGCCAATCCGGACAGCTGGTGAAAACCATTGAGACAAGAAAAGGAGTAAATGAAACAGATATCAGTGAGCTTCCAAAAGGAGTTTATATGGTAAAATCCTCTTCAGAATCGTATAAGATAATAAAAAGGTAGTCATACAACTATCTACATCAACCCAAGGCTAATAACCACGAAAACTTCTGATTTAAAGATTATACCTATAAGATTCTAATACATAAGTGTGTGATGTAAGATCCTCTGAATTTATTTCAGGGGATTTTTTATTTTTTCAAAGCTAAAATATATTTGTCAATATACAATTGCTTCTCTTTCGATTTATATTGCTGGATGTACCTTGGATGCTCCAGCACAGTCATTTTTTCAAATAAATCTGCTTCATCGTTGAGCATTGAGACAAAATCCGCATTCTTTTTACCCATGATAAAAACTTGTGAAGTATCAATATTAAGACTAATATGTTTCTTCAAGGAATCGATCATAAAATCTTTAACCTCATTAAAAAGGACTTTATCATCATAATAATTCGCATTAATCCAGCTTACTTTTGATTTCCTTACAATCGCCAGTGGAAAAGGTGAATTAATATAAATATCATTATAAAAGGCTTCTGCTCCACCATACTGTTCAATCATATCATAGATAAAAACGGAAGAAACTTCATGTGTGCGTGCAGAAGTCATTGGAATTCCGCAGACACTTTCCAGACGTTTAGTATCGGTAAATGGAACTCCTGTTACTCCCGCACCATGACGACTTGGATTAATTCCGATAATAAATTTCCTTTGATTTGAATCGTTATAATATTTCTGATAAAACTTCTGCATGACTTCCATAGTTTCAGGATTATCCAAATAAGGATTCAAAACCTGAAAATCGCTGGGAAGATTTCCATCATATTTTAAATTTCGATTGAATGTAATAACTTGGTTGGCAAAGGTTTTATTCATATCTTATTCCACATCTTCATCGTCACCTTCTTCACTTAGAGCCAATTCAATATCAATAAACTGAATATACAAACCGCAAATATTCTCATTAGAATCATATCCAAAATACACAGGATATTCACCATCACCAAAACCACTGGCAAACATTGGAATATGATACTCCGTATTTGGAACTTTCCAATTGATCCAATCCCCCGCATCTCTTTGATTTTTAGGATTATCTTTGTAGCTCTGTGCAAAAATTTCGGCAAAATAATCGTCGTAAAGATTATCAACATCCGCTTCATCTGCAAACTTATCTACAAACGGAAGCACTTCTGCATCGGTAATGCACCCCAAGCCGGCATCTACTGCGAAACCAAAAAAATCGTCTTCAGTTACACCTGCCAATTCTTCAATTCCGACTAAAGCTTCCCTGTAAACAACAGGTTTTTCTTTGGTGAATTCCACTTTTACCACCGCATATCGATCGCCCCAATCCTCGGATTTCACGACTGCAATCGTCACAGGAAAATCACCTTTCGGAGCCTGAACAAAATAAGGTGATTGATTGGCATTCAGATAAACCAGCGGATCTCTCACTACCACTTTTCCCGAAGGAAGAGAAACATTTCCGATTTCCATGGTTTCTAATTGTTGCTCCATAATTTCATTTGAAGTAAAATAGGTTTCCAAATCGGTCGGACAAACCAATATATTTTTTACTTCCTCATACTTCTGCATCCAGTTTTCGTTCATTATTAAATATTTTTTGAATTGATTTTAATTATTGAAAATAGTGAATAAAAATTTCTGAATCAAACATTCCAAATTATTTTAACGAAAGATTATAAAAAATCCCTTTCAGCCAAAACCAAAAGGGATAATAAATTTATATTTCATTTTGAATTAAATCAATCCAAACTGCTCAAAATGATGCGTAAAATGTTTTCGGTGCATCAGTTCCCACATTTCTTTATTTAATTTTCCGAAGACAAAATTCATGTGTTCTACCTCCGGATTTTCTTTATAATAGATTACGAATCTCTTAAGATTTTCCAGGAATGACTGTTTAGCCGCTTCCAGGTTTTTATGTCTTAATTCCAAAAGCTTTTCATCTTCCACTAAGAACGGAGCAGGGAAATCTTTCGGCATTTTTCTGTGATTATACAGAGAATCCTGCCATTTTTCCAAATGCTCTTCAGGTATAAAACATTTGTCCGCTTCAGGTTCACCAAGACTCACCAAAATACCGTGTTCCAAATGCTCGATCATTTGCTGAGGAGACATTTTCCCCCATTTTGGCTGGGTAGATTCCGTTAAACCATTTAAAGTTTTCTGAATGCTTTTTACATTTAAATCAATGAAAGGAGACTGTTTCGCCACCAATGTTAAAATTGTTGCCACACAAACTACTTCTTCCCTTTGATTCACCACTTCCACCAGCCATTTTACCACACCCGAAGGAATATTTCTACCCTTCACTCCGCGGTTGATTTTTTCTTTGGCTGTTAAATAAACCGTAATCGTATCTCCTGCATAGACCGGCTTGAAGAAAGAACAGTTTTCCAGTCCGTAATTTGCGATAACCGGACCTTTTTTACCGGAAACGAATAATCCTGCCGCAGCAGAAAGGATGAAATATCCGTGAGCAACCGTTTTATCGAAAATAGTTCCTGTAAGTCTTGTCGCATCAGTATGTGCGTAAAAATGATCCCACGAAACATTAGAGAAATTCACGATATCGGCATCCGTAACGGTTCTTCCTGCGGTTTCCAGAGAATCACCAACTTCCACTTCTTCAAAATATTTCTGGAAAGGATGTTTATCTGAATATTTCTTTTCAGCGCCCTGCTGGTAAATTTTAGTAATTGCGGTTAATACATCCGGGGAACCCTGAATCGCTGTTTTCTGAAGGAAGAAATGAAGACCGTTCAGTCCACCCATTTCCTCGCCACCTCCTGCTCTTCCGGGACCGCCGTGCATTAAAGTCGGAAGCGGCGAACCATGACCTGTACTTTCTTTGGCACTGTCTCTGTTTAGCACGAAAATTCTCCCGTGCTGAGAAGCCATTTTCCACGAAGTTTCAGCAACAAAATTGTCGTCGTGAGAGATGATAGAACCTACCAAACTTCCTTTTCCTCTTTTTGCCAAAGCAGCTGCTTCCTCTGCATCTTTATACGGCATTAATGTAGAAACCGGTCCGAAGGCTTCCACATCATGAGAGATATTTTTCTCAAAAGGTTTGTCGTTTAAGAATAATTTCGGACTCATAAATGCTCCGCTTTCATAATCGGCATCTACCAGTTCGTGCTGTCCGTCGTAAATCAGCTCAGTTTCAGCTTTCAGTAGATTGATCTTTCTTAAAACCTCATCGTATTGCTGTTTTCCTACCAAAGAACCCATTCTTGTTTCTCTACTTAATGGGTTTCCGATTTTGGTCTGATCTAAAGCTTTAGACAAAGCATGTTGAACATCTCCGATTAAATTTTCAGGAACAATGATTCTTCGGATTGCCGTACATTTTTGTCCTGCTTTCGTCGTCATTTCGTTTCGAACTTCTTTGATGAATAAATCAAATTCCGGAGTTCCCGGTTTTGCATCCAAACCTAGAATTGAACAGTTCAGAGAATCTGCTTCCATGTTGAAACGAACTGCATTTCCTGCAACTGACGGTAAAGATTTCAACTTTCTTCCTGTATTTGCAGAACCTGTAAACAACACAGAATCTCCATCCTGAACATAATCCAGAATATTTCCTGGCTCACCACACACCAATTGCACAGCTCCTTCCGGAAGAATTCCGCTTTCGATCATATCCTGAAAAACAGCATTCGTTAAATAAGATCCAAACGGAGATGGCTTCACAATGGATGGAACACCTGCCAACAGTGAAGTCGACAGCTTTTCCAACATTCCCCAAACCGGAAAGTTGTACGCATTGATTTGAATTGAAACCCCTTCACTCGGTGTTAAAATATGTGTTCCCAAAAAAGTTCCGTTTGCTGAAATTTTTTGTGTATCTCCATCTACCCAAAAAGGTGTATTTGGAAGCATTCTTTTTGCTAAACCTGAGTAGGTGAAAAAAGTACCGAAACCTCCTTCAATATCTACCCACGAATCTACATGAGTTGCTCCTGTTTTATAAGATAAATCGTAATATTTTTTCTTTCTTTCTAATAGGTAAAGCGCTACTTTTTTCAACATTTCCCCACGATCATAGAACGTCATGGAGGAAAGGTTTTTGTAGCCTACTGTTCTTCCGTAGTCCAACGCCTGTTCAAAATTCAAACCTTCCGTATCGGAAACAGCAACCTGTTCTCCTGTCACAGCGTTGTACAAAGGAATTCCGTTTCCGGTACCTTCTATCCATTCGCCGTGGATATAGTTTTTTAATTTCATTATTTAATTTTTATAAATTCATTATAAATTTTCAAAGAATTATCTTTATATATAGACTCACTCATCTTCTGCATAATTTCTGAAAATTGTTCATTTTTATCAATTACAAAAAAAGGATATGCATTTAATACTAATTTCTCTATTTCATAACTTTCTCCTTTTTCAGTCTTCATATTGATTTTTTGAGTAATAAAAACATTATCAATTAACTTATTTTCAGCACCATCCAAGTAATTAATTATTGACTCATGAGGAACTAATCCCATAAAATGGGTTAATTCTTCCGTTTCATATGCTTTAATTAAGGGCATCCCAAAAAATATTTCTTTGCTAAAGTCAACAGTCATTAATCCATGAGCAAAAGAACCTTTTATTGGAATTTGTTGCTTTATAATTTCAGAAAAAATCCACGAAATGGCATATAGAAAAACCTCAAAGGTTTCAAAAGAGTCATTTTTGGAAAAAATTACAATAGAATCAGAAAATGCTACAATATTAATTGGCTTAATATTATCACTTTTACCATTATTTACAATATTTTTTTTCTCCGTTATAAACTCAAATTTTGCCATGAGATCTTCATGAGTCGAGTTTTCAACTAATTTTTTGAATCCTAAAATATCTAAGAACGCTACAAATCTATTATCTGAATCTTTCCATTCTGACTCGTCTGAATAAGTTTTAAATTTTGAATCTAATTGTGAATGCCAAAGGCTTTTATTTCTTATTATTATATTGGCCATATTATATTTTGTAATTTAATTTGTCATTCTTTGTACGGAAACAATTTCAAAAGTCCTTCATACAAACTTCTGTGAAGAATCGTTGCATGATTATCTGTTTCCATCATTTTATATTCTACCGTCCAATTTTTCTTATTCGATTTTTTAAGAACATCATACAAATCTTCTGCATCTTTTACCATCACAGGATGTTCGCCTTTTCCGACAGAAATGTAAATAAATTTCTTAGTATCAGGAATTTTCGTTAATAGCTGGCCTGCTTGTTTTAAAAGGCTTTCATCATCCCACCATAAACTCGGACTGATAATAAAATAATGAGTAAACATTTCAGGTTTTTTCAATAAAATCTCAGTCGCTAAAAGTCCGCCCAATGATTGTCCGAATAAGTATTTATCAGTTGTTTTAAACTGACTTTCGATATAAGGTTTTAGTTCCTTTTCAAGAAAACTGATGAACTTATCAGAATGTCCCGTCGTGGGATAATCTTTCTGTAAATCCTTTAAATCGGTATGAAAAGTGAAGTCTTTTTTTCTGTCAATATTTGCAATTCCCACCACAATCGTTTCCGGCATGGAATACATTTGATTAAAAAATTGAACTAAACCCGTCACATGAATAAAATCTTCATTCATGCTTCCATCCAAGAGGTAAATAACGGGGTAAGATTTTGCTTTATTAAAATTTTGTGGAAGATAAATGTTTAAAACTCTGTCTTCGTTTAAAATTTTAGACTTAATCGTTCTGATTTCTCCAATAGTAAGCGGTTTTATATTCCCATTTTGTGCTAAAATCACATTCTGAAATACAAACAAAATACTACAGAAAATGAGAAGTTTTTTGATCATACTTTTTCGTTGTTAATCGCTTTTTAAACCTCATAGGTTTTAGAAACCTATGAGGTTTGAGTTTTACTATAATTTATTCAATTGATAGAAAATCATATTCTATATTTGATTTATGATATTCTATAAAATTATTTACTGTTTCAAAATACTGCATCATTTCAGTTCTTTCAATTTTACTTTCTTTAGCCAAATTAATATAAGAATGATAAGATGAATATTTCCACTTACCAATATCTTCAACAAATCCATGATTGACAGGATTATTATGGATATAGTGAAGTAATTTAATAAAATATTTTTCATCGTTTATCCTTTTTCTCTTCAGATAATCAAGAAAGAGAGAACCTTTTCGGTTATATCTTTTGTTATAAGCTTTTGCGTAAGCATTCAACAGATTACTAAATTGTTTCATTAAATATTTATGCTCGTCTTCATTAAGAAGATCATTCAGATTTTTAAATCTTACCAAATAGATGAAAATGATTTGGCATTAAACAGTATGCATATATTTCAGCTATTGGAACAATATATTTTACAAGCTTATCTAAAAAATATTTATAATTTTCTTCTTCTCTAAAAATTAAATCTTTTCCATTTGCATGAGTGTAGATATGGTATACATATTCACATTCAAAATTTTCTGTGTTTGACATTTTTTTTTCATTTGTGTTTTTATATTTCAAACCTCATAGGTTTTGGAAACCTATGAGGTTTAGTAAAGAACAAAAAATTATTTAATATCATCCCAAATGCTATAATCAACAACTTTTGTAGGAGTCTGCTGAACGTATTCCGTAAAAGGATCGCAAGGTAAAATGGCTTCTTTTCCTTCTCTCGCCAATTCCTGATATAATCTTGTTCCTTCCGTTTTCCATTTGATCATTTCATCTGAAACATCACGGATAATTTTCGCCGGGCTTCCTACGATTAATTTTCTTGGATCACATGTAAAATTTGCAGGAACAAAAGCTAAAGCCCCGATAATGCATTCATCACCAATAACGGCCTTATCCATCACAACAGCATTCATTCCCACTAAACAGTTTTTCCCGATATGTCCGGAATGAATGATTGCGCCATGACCAATGTGCGCAGATTCTTCCAAAATGGTTTCAATTCCCGGAAAAACATGAAGCGTACAGTTTTCCTGAACATTGGCACCATCTTTAACGATGATCTTTCCCCAGTCGCCACGGATTACCGCATTGGGGCCCACATAAACTTCTTCACCGATTTCCACATTCCCGATAATTACCGCCTGTGGATGAATGTAAGCAGAAGGTTTTATGATAGGTCGAATTCCGTGATATGAGTAAATATTCATAATTTTAATTTGAAAATTTGAGAATGAGCTAATTTGAAAATTATTTTTAACGCAAAGCTTTTTTGAAAATTTTCCTGCATCCTTTTCGTTCGCAAAGGTGTTTGGCTTCGTCGAATCGCAGATTTAACTCAGCAAAGGTTAAAGATTAATTTAAAGAGCTAACTTGAAAATTTATCCTGTTTTAAATATCATTTTCAAATTCTCAAATTAGCTCATTTTCAAATTGATTTAAACTTTTTCAATCACCATCGCATAACCTTGTCCGACACCGATACAAAGGGTACACAAGGCATATTTTTTATTCTGTTTCTGCAATTCCATGGCAGCAGAACCTACGATTCTCGCACCGGAAACGCCGAGTGGATGACCGATTGCGATGGCTCCTCCGTTTGGATTAACTCTGGAATCGTTATCTTGTAATCCTAATGTTCTTGTTACGGCTAAAGCCTGAGCGGCAAAGGCCTCATTCAATTCGATAATGTCCATATCGTCCAATGAAAGATTCAGCCTTTTCAACACTTTCTGAGCTGCTTCCACAGGACCAATTCCCATAATTCTTGGCTCTACACCGGCAACGGCTGATCCTAAAATTTTAGCTTTAGGTTTCAAACCATATTTTTTTACGGCTTCTTCGCTTGCTAAAATTAGAGCCGCCGCACCGTCATTCATTCCAGAAGCATTTCCTGCGGTTACTGTTCCTTCTTTTCTGAAAGCCGGACGAAGTTTTCCTAATCCTTCCATTGAGGAAGTCGGTTTAATGAATTCATCAGTATCAAAAACTTTAGGATCACCTTTTTTCTGCGGAATTTCAACTTTTACAATTTCTTCTGCCAATCTTCCGCTTTCTTGTGCTTTTGTTGCTTTTTGCTGTGACCAAAGGGCAAATTTATCCTGATCTTCACGACTGATGTTGTGCATATCAGCTAAATTTTCAGCCGTCTCTCCCATACCGTCAACACCATACATTTCTTTCATTTTGGGGTTGACAAACCTCCATCCGAAAGTAGTGTCAAACATCTGGCTGTCTCTACCGAAAGCCGCACTTGGTTTTGACATTACATAAGGTGAGCGTGTCATATGTTCTACACCGCCCGCAATATAAATTTCGCCTTCTCCTGCAGCAATGGCACGGAAAGCATTAGCCACCGCCGACATTCCCGAAGCACAAAGTCTGTTTACCGTTTCACCGCCAATTTTATAAGGAAGCCCAGCCAAAAGTAGCGCCATTCTCGCTACGTTCCTGTTATCTTCACCTGCTTGATTGGCACACCCGAAAATAACATCTTCAATTTCCTCCACGGGAACTTCCGGGTTTCTTGCCATGATTTCTTTAATAACTACCGCTGCCAAATCATCCGCACGAACTTCTGAAAGCCCTCCGGATAATTTTGAAATTGGTGTTCTGATGTAGTCTATGATGTAAACGTTGTTCATTGTATTTGCTTTAGGCTTTAGGCTTTAAGTAATAGGCGTGTCCAGCTTCGAAAAAGCTTACTGCCTATTGCTTAAAGCTTACTGCTTATTTATAATTCTGTTACTTTCTTTCCTATTTTGTACACTGTTCCGACAAATTTAGCAATCAGGTCATTATTTTGATTGGTAATTTTAATATCATAAACAGCAGTTTTTCTGGTGTCATTGACCAAAATACTTTCTGCCCTAAAAATATCGCCTTCTTTTCCGGCTTTGGTAAAATTGATGATACAGTTTAATGCAACAGCAGCATCTCCGGTGTTGTTGGATGAAAATGCTAATGCAGAATCCGCAAAAGCAAATGTAATTCCACCATGAACTGTTTTCAGCCCATTAATCATTTCTTTCTTGATGGGCATTTCTATTAAACAGTAATTTTCTTTAACTTCAATCAATCTGATATTCATCCATTGGGAAAACTCATCCTGATCAAACATATATTCTGCAACCTGTCTTGGGTTCATTTATTCTTATTTAAATTTTTAAATTTTATCACATCTTTCCAAGTGTAGTCTCTGCCATCTAAAATGAATAAAGCTAAAAACACAAAGACAAAATAAAATATAAAGCCATATAGACTCATGCTTTTTTCATCATCCCATCCTAAATAGTAAAAAAGAAGTTTAATGAGATAAAAGCTAACCAAAAAAGCAATTGCACTTGTGAGAGAACGCAGAAAGTTTTTCTTTGTGAAAATTCTTTTAAGCATACATTTTTACTTTTCAGATTAATTGTTATGGATGTGTTATTTTTTCGTATAAATCATCTGCCATTTTATCATAGATATTCATGGTTATACCAAATATGATCTGCTCATTAGAAAGATTCTCTGAATCTGGTTCACATTCATTCTGGTGAGGAGCATTTAGATCAATACCTTCTTCATTAGCAATTCTTTTAATCAGCCCCTTATATTTTCCGTTAAACTTTCCTAACAATTCCAGCTTTTCCTGGTAATCATCTATCGCAGAAAGTTCCTGAAAAACGTACTCCTTTTCAATGTTCAGTCTTATTTCCAATTCAGCTCTGAATGCATTTATATCCATCAATCATTTATTTTATCAAATCTTTTCGACTAGTCTTTCTAAAAAAATTCATCAGCTTATCAATAAAAAGACGACTCATAAACATAGCTAAAAAATAAATGATTACGAATCCCCAACTAAACATTTTATCATCTGTCGTTTTAAAGCGAGCATCTGTTAAGTAAAATATACCTCCTACAAAAATTGTTGAGAAAAAGGCTACCGCGAAAGATGAAATCAATTTCTTTTTAACCATAATTTATTATTTGCTAAAGTAATAATCTATAAATAAATAGATTACATTCTACGCAGCAACGGACTTTGTCTGTATCTGTCTTCCTGATATTCATCATAAAGATTTTCAAGGACTTCAGAAACTAAGTCGTAACCGATTTCTTTTCCCCACTGTAAAAGACCTTTCGGATAATTTACGCCTTTCTGCATGGCTAATTCAAGATCTTCATCACTGGCAATTCCCAATCTTTTTGCTTCAACCGCTTCATTAATAAGCATGGAGAGAATTCTGTGAAAAATATCATCGTATAATACTTCATCCTTCTGGGGAACAGGCTTTTCTGCTCCTTCAGAATAATCGTAGAAACCTTTTCCTGTCTTTCTGCCGTGAAGTTTGGCTTCCGACATCCTTTGCTGCAATAAAGATGGCTTGTATTTCGGATCGTAAAAATATTCTTTATACACCGTAGTAGTAACGGAAAAATTCACATCAACGCCGATAAGATCCATTAATTCAAAAGGTCCCATTTTGAAGTTTCCAAGAGTCTTCATGGCATCATCTACCTGCTCAGGAGTGGCAATATTTTCTTCAACAATTCTTAATGCTTCCCCATAATAAGGGCGCGCAATTCTATTCACGATGAATCCCGGAATGTCTTTGGCAATGACAGGCGTTTTGCCCCATTCTTTCATTAAATTATAGATTTTATCGGGTAAAGATTTATCCGTAAGTAGAGAAGGAATGACCTCAACCAAAGGCATCAGAGGTGCGGGATTGAAAAAGTGAATTCCGATGAAACGCTCCGGCTTCTGTAACTCCGCGCCGAGAGAGGTGATGGAAATGGAAGATGTATTAGAACCTATAATACACGATTCGGAAACGTGGTTCTCAAGCTCTGTAAATACTTTGGTTTTGATTTCTTTATTTTCAATGATGGCTTCAATGATGAGCTCACAGTCTTTGAAATCCTTTAATTCTGTAGCGATAGAAATATTGGCTAAAATTTCAGTCATTTTTTCCGCTGAAATTTTTTGTTTATCAACCAATTTGGCTAATGTTTTTTCTAAACCTACAGTTGCCGTTTCTACTTGTTTTGCATTGGCATCGTACACCAAAACTTTGCATCCGTTCGTTGCGGCTACCTGTGCGATGCCAATTCCCATAGTTCCGGCACCGATGATTCCTACATTCATATTTTAAATTTGAAAATTTGAGAATGAATTAATTTGAAAATTATTTTAACTTTGAACTTGAAATAATTTTAGACAGAATTAATTGAATTTCTTTTAAATCTGAAATTAATTTTTCGTTTGGAGATTTCAAATGTCTATCATTTCTCATTTTCAAATTCTCAAATTAACTCATTCTCAAATTAATTATTTTCCTTTATATTCAGGTTTTCTTTTTTGTAAAAATGCATTTACACCCTCGATGAAATCTTCTGTGGCTGCTGCTTCCTGTTGAAGGTCGGCTTCCAAATCCAGCTGTTCTTTCAAGGTATTGTTGTAAGAATTGGCAAATGCTTTTTTGGTTAATTTAATTGCTGCAGTCGGCATATTTGCCATTTTTTCCAGAATCTCCATTGATTTTGAGTTGAATTCCTCTTCCGGAAATACTTCTGCCACCAAACCATATGCTTTTGATTCTTCCGCGGACAATTTCTTTCCGGTAAAAGCTAAATAATTTGCCAACTGACGCCCCATTAATCGAGGTAAAAAATAAGTTCCTCCAGTATCAGGAATTAATCCTATATTGGAAAACGCTTGTGCAAAATAGGCTTTATCATTGGCCAACACAAAATCACTAATCAACGCCAGCATCGCTCCGGCTCCTACTGCAGGGCCGTTTACCAATGCTACGACAGGTTTTCTGCAACGGGTAATTTCTAATACCAATGGATTGTAATAATCGGTTACAATTTTTCTGATGATATCGTGATCGTGATGTTCTTTACCCGTAACAAAAGCATCATCTAAATTTTGTCCGGAACAGAAAGCTCTTCCTCTTCCTGAAATCGCAACACATCTCACAGTTGGATCTTCATTACATTCTTTAACAAAATCTTTTAGATCTGACAATGAAGGCTTTGTAAGCGCATTCATCGTGTCAGGCTGATTGAGGTAAGCGATTTTTAATTTTCCTTCAAAGTGGCTCTCAATATCGAGTTGTGTGTACATAGTATTATTTTTTTAATTTGAAAATTATATAATTTGAAAATGTTTTTCTAAGCAATTTTTATTAATTAACATATTCTCAAATTTACACATTTTCAAATTGATTAATGACATTTAAAATAATCAAAAGGTTCTAAACAGTCTAAACATTGATAGGAAGCTTTACATAAAGTCGATCCGAATCTGCTGATCTGCTTTGTATTTTCCGAACCACATCTCGGGCATTTCTTCGGTTTTCCGATATGATGCTCATCTGCTCCTTTTTCAGGAGGAGTAATTCCGTAAGCACGAAGTTTTTCTCTTGCCTCATCCGTCAACCAGTCTGTTGTCCAGATCGGAAACATTTTGGTGATGACTTTTGTCTCCCAGCCGTTTTGTTTCATGATCTTGATGATATCTTCTTCAATGGTAAACATAGCAGGACAGGCAGAATAAGTCGGCGTGATGGTTACTTCACACGAATTCTCGCCGGTAACTTTCGCTTCTCTTACAATGCCCAATTCCACAATATTGATCACGGGAATTTCCGGATCGGGAATTAATTCTAATATGTCTAAAGGATTTTTCAATCTTTTGATTCTGAAAAGTTTTTTTTTAACACAAAGTGCGCTAAGATTTTTTCACTACTAACTGTTTTTAAGTTCGCAAAGGCGTTCTACTCAGCAAAGCCAACGAAGAGTAAATTCAATGGCAGTTCAAAATTGTTAGATTGTTAAACTACTACATTGATATATTGGTATATTTTATTACCACGTACAACCAGGATACGCTCTTTGCATATATTGTAATTCACAAAGAATATATCCGAAATATTCTGTGTGATAACCCGTTCTTGATTTTGGCTGCATGAAAGGATTTGTCGGATATTCTAAGCCGAAATCTGCAAAATCTTTTTGCGTGATCGCTAAAAAGTCTTCGTAAAGAGCATCTGCATTAGGAGCAATATTTAAAGCTACCAAATCATCTTCCCCTTCTGTTTTTGCGAATAAGCCTTTTGTATATTCCCAGATATTTTCGATGGCTTTTACCAATCGGGTTTTGCTTTCTTCTGTTCCCTGAGCGAAGATTTTCATCCAGGAAGCTGCGTGCGTATAGTGATATCTTACTTCTTTTAAAGATTTTTGTGCTATCGCAGAAAGTTCTTCATTTGCAGAGTTTGATAATGCCTCATACATAAGCTTCTGATATATCGCGAAAACGTACACTTTTAAAATCGTCTGAGCATAATCTTCGTTGGGAAGTTCTACCCAATGGGCATTTACATATTCATGTTCGTATCTTAAAAATGCCAAATCATCTTCACTTTTTCCGTCATCAATAACTCTTGAAGCGTACACGTAAAAATTGTTGGCCTGTCCAAGTTCGTCCAGTGCGATATTCGTCAATGCAATATCTTCCTCCAGATAAGGACCTTCACCACACCATTCAGACAATCGCTGTCCCATGATGAAGCTGTCGTCTGCCAGTTTTAATAAATAATTGTATAATGGGTTCATTGTTAATCAAATTTAAAGACAAATAGATGATAGACTGATAGAAATAGACAAGCAAACTTCAATGTCTTTTATCTATTCGTTTATTATCTCCAAAGTCTTTTATTACATATTTTTTACATCATTCGGGATTTCGTAGAATGTCGGGTGACGATATAGTTTGTCATCCGCCGGATCGAAGAATGCTTCTTTATCCACGCCTTCCGAAGTCACAATATATTTACTTGGAACAACCCAAACCGAAGTCCCTTCTTTTCTTCTTGTATAAACGTCTCTTGCATTCTGCAAAGCCATTTCTGCTGTTGGTGCCTGTACCACTCCAACGTGTTTGTGGGATAATCCCGGTTTAGTCTGAATAAACACTTCCCACATATCTAAATTTGCCATAATTAAAATTAATTTAACAATGTATCAATGTAACAGTTTAACAATAATTAGATTCTTCGCTTTGCTCAGAATGACAATCGGATCGTTACATTTTTACATTGGTATATTGTTATATTGAAATTTTTTCCTGTTTTTCTGCAAAAGCTACCGCCGCTTCTTTCACCCATGCATTTTCTCGCTGCGCTTTTCTTTTGGTTTCGATACGTTTTTTATTGCAAGGACCGTTTCCTTTTAAGATTTCCATGAATTCATCCCACGGAAGTTCTCCGAAATCGTAATGCTGTCTTTCTTCATTCCATTTTAAATCTTTATCAGGAATGGTTAATCCTAAAAACTCTGCCTGAGCGACGGTAACGTCAACAAATCTCTGGCGAAGGCTGTCATTACTTTCTCTTTTCACCCTGTAATTCATAGAGATTTTAGAGTTTGGTGAACTGTCATCATTTGGACCAAACATCATGAGAGCCGGCCACCAGAAACGGTTCAATGAAGCCTGAGCCATTTCTTTCTGCTGCTTTGTACCACGACAAAGCGCCATCAAAATCTCATAACCTTGTCTTTGGTGGAAAGATTCTTCTTTACAGATTTTTACCATCGCTCTTGAATAAGGGCCATAAGAATTTCCCATCAACATCACCTGATTCATGATTGCCGCTCCGTCTACCAGCCAGCCGATTGCGCCGATATCAGCCCAACTCAACGTCGGATAATTGAAGATGCTGGAATATTTTGCTTTTCCTGAAAGCATATCGTCATAAGTAGCATCTCTGTCTGCTCTTACCGTTCCGTCACCTAACGTTTCTGTTGCTGAATAAAGATATAAACCGTGACCTGCCTCATCCTGAACTTTTGCCAAAAGCGCCATTTTTCTTCTCAATGACGGTGCTCTGGAAATCCAGTTGGCTTCCGGCAACATTCCGACGATTTCGGAATGGGCGTGCTGTGAGATCTGACGAACCAATAATTTCCTGTAATCATCAGGCATTACATCTTTTGGCTCTACTTTATTTTCTTCGTGTACGTATTGTACAAATTTTTCTAAATCCATAATTTCTCAAATTTTATTTAATATCCCCAATCTTGATATTCAAAAATACTATCATTACCTCGATTTTTTTCTTTTCTATCAGACTTGAAAGCATCTAAATCAAACATTTTTAATATTAAAGCTGGATATAAATTATGTATAATTCTATAATCAGTAAAAAACTTGTTTCCTAAATTATTTGCCTCTTCCCACTTATAACCAAAATCTGAAAACCAATTAAAAAATAATAATGCTTGTTCATAATTACTTAATTGAGCTCTTAAAATTCTCAAATACTTTCTTTTATTTTCGTATGAAATAAAATCTTCATCCTGATTTGCTACAAACTTTACTGTTTGAAATAAATGTCTATAATAATGAGCAACTCTAGATTGATTCCCTTTCAAAATTTGATGCTTTATATCCTCATGTAAATTCTTCTCATTCTGAAGATTTTTAAGCTTTTTAAAACATTCTACTTGTAAAAAGTCAAATTTTTCATTATTTATATATTGAGCCCCATGAAACCAAATTGAATAAACAAAATTTAAAATACTTTTATCTGTTTTTAAATTTGATTCGTTATGATTTTGACGTTTATAATTGGCTTCTACTATTGATCTACATGTATTAAAACAAAATATTAATTCATAATATATCGATTCCAAAACGTACCTACCATTAAAATTTTCTCCATCCTTAGACGTCAAATACATTTCGTTGACATTATCTTTATGAATTCTCAACATTTCATAAAATTGAGATTCAAACTGCTGAATTTTAAATTGATTTTGTACTTGTCTATTCGCTATATATTGAATATAGAAAGCTAAATAGGTAACTAAAATAGCTACAATTCCAATAATTGGATTTAAAACTCCACCTAAGGCATCTCCTTTTTCATTGGGACTAAGATAATTATTATCTCCTCCTTTCTTAAAATCATAGGGCACATTTTCTAATATTTCATAATTCGAATAAGCATTAACAAAATATACTATTAAATATATAAATCCTAATGTAGCAAGTATTTCTAAGATCCATAGCGTTATTTTATAATGTTCATCCTTAATAAACTTCATTATACAATTTTATGAAATTATACGTCATAATTAAGCATCACCACATTCGTTGTAGGATGACATTGGCAGGTAAGAACATAACCTCTGGCTACTTCTTCTTCGGTAAGCGCATAGTTTTTTTCCATGAAAACTTCACCTTCTAAAACTTCGGCTTTACACGTACAACAAACGCCTCCTTTACATGCAAAAGGTACAGGAAGATTGTCTTTCAATGCTTTATCTAAGATACTTTCTTTTTTTGAATTCAGGTGGAACGAATATTCATCATCATCAATAATTACCGTTACCATACTTTCAATATTGGCAATAGCTTTGAATTCATCACTCATTTCTTCCGTATTTTCTTCATCCGGAGCAGTGAAATATTCAAATAAAACCTGAATAGCAGGTACTTTTTTATCTTTTTTAAGATAATCTGCAACGCTTTTGATCATTTCAGCAGGACCGCAAATGAAATAGGTGGCTTCTTTAACATCGATTTCAGGATGTCTTTCAAAAAGCTGTTCCAGTTTATCGGGGCAGATTCTTCCTTCAAACAATTGATCTTCATGCTTTTCGCGGCTTACTAGATAGATAACTTTCAATCTTCCGTTGAATTGCTGCACCAGCTTATCAATTTCAGCTTTTTTCATCACATGATTCATGCTTCTGTTACTGTAAAACAGATAAGCGTTTGAATTCGGTTCCTGATATAGACTTTCTTTGATATTGGATAAAACCGGCGAAATTCCGCTTCCTGCTGCCAGACCAATGTAAGTTTTAACGTTAGTCGGGTGATAAGAAGTATTAAAACCGCCCATTGGAGGCATCACTTCAAGCAGTTCATCCATATGAAGATGTTCGTTGAAGTATCCCGAAACTTTTCCGCCTTCCAGCAATTTTACCAAAACTTCCAGCGTGTTACTTTTTTCGCTCGGCGCATTGCAGATAGAATAGGATCTTCTTTCTTCATTTCCGTTAATCATCATACGAAAATTAAGATATTGCCCCTGCTTAAATCTGAATTTATCCTTCAGCTCATCAGGAATTTCAACGGCTACATTCACAGCGTCCGAAGTATCTTTCTGAACTTTTACCGTTTTTAGTTTATAAAATGAATTCATTTATTTTTTAAGTATTCTGTTAATTTTTCCACCTTCGCATTTTGGAAGACTGTCCTGGGCATGAATTTTAACTTTCGTTGTGATTCCTACCCTCTTTTTAATTTCGTTTTCTATATTTTTCCCGAAATTTCCGACAAAAATAGCATAATCGTCGGTATTTAAACTTAAATTTTGTGCCTTTACCAATTCATCATCTACTTCCACATCAATATCCAGCGCAATACACATTTGTTCTTTTTCAACCGGTGTTAAATAATAATTAGGAACAACTCCCTCCACATGAGAAAATGCTTCTTCAATCTGACTTGGATAAACATTCACCCCTCTTACGATCAGCATATCGTCGGCTCTTCCAAGAATGGGTCTCATTTTTACCATGGTTCTTTTACCTTTTTTATCGTAGTAAAGACTGGTAATATCATTTGTCCAGTAACGTAACAGCGGCATTGCTTTTTTCGTTAGAGTCGTGATCACCAAAACACCTTCTTCTCCAAATGGTACCGGCTGTTTGGTAACCGGATCTAAAATTTCAGGATAAAAATGATCTTCCCAAATATAAGCTCCGCCTTTTTCCTCAAAATCCTCCATTGAAACGCCGGGACCGATAATTTCACTTAAACCATAAATATTGGTCGCGTGAACGCCCAGCCTTTCTTCAATATGATGTCTTATAATTTCAGTCCACGGTTCAGAACCTAAAACGGCATATTTCAAACTGATTTCATCCGCAGAAATTCCTCTTTTGGCAAATTCATCAGCCAGCGTTAAAGCATAAGAAGGTGAACAGCAAAGAACTTCAGGCTTAAAATCTATAATTAAATCTACCTGTCTTGTCGTCATTCCTCCTGAAATCGGCAGCACGCTCATTCCTAATTTCTCAGCTCCGTAATGAAGTCCCAGTCCACCGGTAAAAATCCCGTAACCATAAGCGTTGTGTAATTGCATTCCCGGTTTTGCACCTGCTGCGTTTAATGATCTTGCGACCACTTCGCTGAATATATCAACATCCTCTTTTGTATATCCTACTACCGTTGGTTTTCCCGTTGTTCCGCTGGAGCAGTGAATTCTCTGCAGCTCATTTTTCGGAACGGTAAATAATCCAAACGGATAATTGTCTCTCAAATCCTGTTTGTAAGTAATCGGCAGTTTAGCAATATCATCAATGGATTTTATATTTTCCGGTGCGAGCCCAGACTCCATGAATTTCCCTGCATAAAACTCCGATTTCTCACCAAGATATCGTACCAAATTAACCAATCTTTCAGACTGTAAAGCCCGCAACTGATCCAATTGTAAATATTCCACTGAAAAATCCATACCAAACTAACTAACACTTGTTAGGTGTAAATGTAAAAATATTTTTTATTTCTGACAAATTTTTATGATTTTCATCATGTAAATATTCTTTAATTCCAGCTGATCACCAGATTTAATTGGAAATCCACCGATCTACTGTATTGAAAATTTTAGTAATACAATGAAAAACAATATATAAGAACTTCTATTTTGTTTTGATAAATTGATTATTTATGATATTTGAAAGGGCGAAATTTACCTTATCTTTGTCCGTTGTTGAGAACTTTATTGAAATTTTGCTAAAAGTTCAAAACAGGAAAAATAATTCAGACATTTCGTAGTGAATATACAATCTGGCAATTCTTTATTTTATTGTCATTTTTTATTACTTTTATGTTAAATTAAAACGATTACAAAACTTACATGAGAAGATTGGTTTGGGGTTTATTGCTTTTGAGTTCATGGCAATTTTCCGCGCAGGAACTATACATGCCCAGAAATATCAAAAAGGCGTACGAAAACGGAACCCGCGATTTGTCGGGTGCTCCGGGAAAAAATTACTGGCAGAACAAAGGTATTTATCATGTAGACGTGAAAGTGGATGCCACTTCTAAAATAGTCTCGGGGAAAGAAACCATCCTTTACACCAATAATAGTCCGAACAGCCTTAATGAACTTGCGATCCGGTTTGTAAATAATTTACACAAGCCTCAGGCTCCGAGATCAGGAATGGTTTCCAAAGATTTTTTAACATCAGGATTACACATCAAATCATTTGTGGTAAATGGTAAAAAATATAATGTAAACAGTGAAAATTGGGGAACTGTTGAAAAAGTAAAACTTCATTCCGCACTAAATTCTAAAGCAAAAGCGGAAATAAAAATAGAATGGGAATATCCTCTTTCGGTGCAAAGCGGAAGAGAAGGACAGATTGATCCTGAAACATTCTATGTTGCCTATTCTTTCCCAAGAATTTCTGTGTATGATGATTACAATGGATGGGATATGCTTCCTCATTCCGACAGGCAGGAGTTTTATAATGATTTTAATGACTATAGTTTTGCCATTACTGCACCAAAGAATTATGTAGTCTGGGCAACAGGAGATTTCCTGAATCCAGAAGCTGTTCTTCAGCCCGTATATTTAAAAAGATACAAGTCTTCATTAAAGAGCGATAAGGTAGTTCATGTAGCTAATGAGCACGAGATGAAATCCGGGAAAGTCACGAAACAGAATAAGTGGAATGTATGGAAATTTAAAGCCAGTCATATCACGGATTTCTGTTTTGCACTTAGCAATCATTATGTATGGGATGCTTCCAGTGTTCAGCTAAAGGCCAAAAGAGCCAGTGTACAGGCCGCTTACAAACCCGACGCAAAGGATTTTGAACATTATGTAGAATGGATGCGCTACAATCTGGATTGGTTTTCAAAAAACTGGCCGGGAATAGAATATCCTTATAATGTGATGACAGCCATTCAGGGATACGCAGATATGGAGTATCCGATGATGATTAACGACACCAGTATTCCTGATGATTTTCAGGATGCAAGATTAACCGCGGATCACGAAATTGCACACACTTATTTCCCATTCTATATGGGAATTAACGAAACCCGATATGCTTTTATGGATGAAGGCTGGGCAACTACGCTAGAATATCTCATCGGAATTGATGAGAACGGCGAAGCAAAAGCCAATGAGTTTTACAAAAATTTTAGGGTAAAAAGATGGATCAATGATCCTTCTGCAGAACAGGATCAGCCGATTATCACTATGAGTACGCAGGTAAGTGGTGCGGGATATGGCAATAATTCTTATGTAAAAGCATCCTTATCGTATTTAGCTTTAAAAGATTATCTCGGAGACGATTTGTTTAAGAAAGCACTTCATCATTATATGAACAACTGGAATGGGAAACATCCAATTCCATGGGATTATTTTTATTCGATGAATACCGGTTCGGGAAAAAATCTCAACTGGTTCTTTAATAACTGGTTTTACACCAACAACTATATTGACCTCAAGGTTACGGAAGCCAGCCAGGCAAATAATCTTCTTTCGGTAAACATCAGTAATATTGGCGGTTTTGCTATTCCTTTTGATGCAGAAATCAGATACGAGGATGAATCGGTTGAAAAACTTCACTTTTCACCTTCCGTATGGGAAAAAGATCAGAAGCAGACGATGCTTACAATTCCGATCACAAAAAGAGTAAAATCCGTGAATATCGACGGAGGAATTTTTATGGATTACACTCCTCAAGACAATAAAAAGTCTCTCTAAAAAACAACCGGCTGCTTCAGATTGAAACAGCCGGTTTTTTATAAAAATTAGTGAAAAGATTTAATATAGTCTCAATCCGGATCTCGCTCCTGATGAAGCTACAACGGACTGCATTCTTGTTTTTTGCCCTGCTGAGAACATAAACATTGCGGCATCGTCTACGTAATCCATATAATTCATGAACATAACAGATCTTTGTACGCCGCCACAAGTATTATATAAAGGATAACTTGGTGTTCCGTAATTTGGTCCTGTCTGCGTAGGTGTATCTGAAACAAGATCGTTTCCACAGTTGGCATCTCCCCAGATATGTCTCAAATTCAAGTAATGTCCTACTTCGTGAGTTGCAGTTCTTCCTTTGTTAAAAGGAGCTGAAGCACCCGTTTTCCCGAAATAAGAAGCCGCGATTACTACACCATCGTTCCATAATCCTGAAGATTCAGGGAAAGTAGCATAGCCAAGGATTTGTCCCATATTTCCGACAACCCATATATTTAGATAATTAGAAGGACTTGTCGCGTCAATACCTCCGCTTGAAGATCTTTTCATTGCATCATTGGTACTCCAGCTGGTTTTGGTGGTTGATTTTCTCACTGTGTTAGCGAGTCTGAATCTTACTTTTACATCTCCTGCTTTTAAACTTTGAAATGCTGTTGGAATATTAGCCGCATCACTATTTGTTCCGCCATAATCTGCGTTCAGTACAGCAATCTGTTCAGCGATACGGGAAGCAGAAATATTTTCTGAAGAAGTTCTGTACAGTATATTTACCACTACCGGAATTTCTACGGTTCCGTCGGATAAAACTTTACCGAGCTTAAGATCGTTTACAAATTTTTCGGTTTTAGTTTCAAGCTCAGAATATTTTTGTCTGAGTTCCGGGCTATTCTGAAGGGCAATTTTCCTGATCTCTTCAGAAGGACAGCCTCTTTGTAAAGCTGATCCTGATAATGCGCTAGCATTTGGATTTGATTCTTCAGACTGATTTGAAACATTGTCGCTGTTGCAAGCGGATAAGAAGCTCAACATGAGAACTCCGAATAGTAGTTTTTTCATAAAAGTAATATTTTGTTACAAAAATGAAATTATAAAATTTGGAATTCACACGCAAGTATTTCACTAAAATGTTATTTAGTTTTATTATTCAATCAATAACATTTTTAATATTGCCCTGATTATAATTCAAATTAAAACAATAATCAATATATATTATTAAACGATTTTAAACATTCATTAAATCAGCATTCAGACCGCAAAACCATTCTTTATAGCAAACACAGCCAATCCCACGCGGGTTTTAAGATCGAGTTTGTCGCAAAGCTGATCTCTGTAACTTTCCACAGTTCTAGGACTGCAGCACATTTTATCTGCAATTTCTTTATAACTAAGTTCTGTAACTGTGTACTTCAAAAACTCTTTCTCACGCTCCGAAATTCTTACGTTCGCAGCAGTTTCTTCATTATTCATATTAGAAAAGATAATTTTCGATGCCCAGTCGGGATAGAAAAACCCGTCGGTATTAAGTTTGATTAAAGCATTTTCCAGTTCCTGAGGATGAGTGTTTTTCAGTAAATATCCTTTTGCCCCGTTTTTAATCATTTTAATGACACTTTTATCATCGCCCTGCATGCTTAATGCCATTACTTTAATATCAGGATGATTTTCCTTGAGCCACAGTACAGTTTCAAATCCGTCCATAATCGGCATACTGATGTCGAGTAAAATAATGTCCGGAATCTTGCTTTTATTTTCAAATTTATGAATCAGATCTTTACCATTTTCAGCAACATAAATAACTTCAAAATCTTTAAAGTTACCAATAATTCCCTCTAATGCTTTTGCGATAAGGATGTGATCGTCTACAATCACTATTGTTTTTTTCATGGCTGTCTTTTTAAAATAATATTGAGTGTGGTTCCTAAGTTCTCCCGACTTTCGAGACTGAACTCGGCTCCGATAATTTCAGCTCTGTTTTTCATGTTGGTAAGGCCTATTCCGTTTGATTTAGCATTTAATGCGTCAAAGCCAACACCATCATCTTTAATATTAAGTTCCCAAAGTACTTTTTCAGAAGTGTTGAGATTGATGAAAATATTCTTACAATTGGCGTGCTTCATACTGTTCTGAATAAATTCCTGGGTAATTCTTAACAGAACATTCTTATGAACAAACCCTAAATCCAGCTGTTGAAAATTATGTTTAAAATCAACGTGGCACTTTTTAAAAGCATTTGTAATATCTACTTCTTCCTGTATTAAAGTTACGATTTCTTTCTGCTTAATATTGTCATCCGTCAATGTTTTGGAAAGACTTCTGAGATCCTGCAGTGACTGATTGATGATTTGTGAAACCTGGTCGATCCTTTCACTTACTTCCGGAACTTTATTTTCATATAAAAGCTGTTGGATGTAAAGGCTGACAAGGGTAAGTTTCTGCCCAATATTATCATGAAGTTCACGCCCTATCTGCTGCATTGTGACCTGCTGTATTTCAAGCTGTGTTGCAAGAAGCTCGCGCTTATGAATCTCATTTTTCACTTCAATTTCATTCATATATTCTTTTTTGCGTTGCCTGTATTTGAGGATATAAACCATCACTGCAGCTACAAACAATACAAAAAATGTATTGAAGAGAATTAATATTATCAGGAGTTCTGTTTTCCCCATAAGAATGAAATTGAAAATAACACATACATAACCACTCCTGAAATCAGAAAATAAGCGAAATAAATATTATAGATTTCCCTATAGGATTTAAGCAATTCAAAAAAAGTCCAGAAAGGTAAAGTTCCTATATAAAACAACGTAACTCCCAGATTGATATAAAACATTCTGTTTTTACCAAAATCTAAAATATTGGATGAGTTAATCTGTTTGTAATATTCCATAATAACCAGAATCATAAGGATTAAACATCCCAAAGTATAGTTTAAAGAAAACATGACTTTATTTGGCGGATAGAAAAATTCGCCGGGAATAAATGAAAGGAGATAAATAAATGACAGTATAAAGAAGAGCTTTGGCTTGTTGAATGACTTCGCCGCATAGAGCCAGTAAAAAAACAAAAACTCAACAGGTATTACAAAATAATTGTAAAACGCCTGTTTATTGTATTCTATAAAATGATCTCCCCATTTTCCTATAGATTCGGAGACAAAAGCAAAAACGAGATAAAACACAAAAAATTTCCAATATTCGTTTTTTATACGTTGATAATATAAAATCGAAATGAGAGCCGCAAAACCTTCACTCCAAAACATTAATTCCTGTACTATTCTTTGGAAATCGCCCATTGTGTTTTATAAAAATTATAGGTAATTAAAACAACTCTGTCTTTGAATTATCCGGAGGGACAAGATTTCCATGATTCTGGCAAACAAACTCAGGATCTATGCCTGAATCTTTCCCAAAAGCCTTTGCAATAGTTCCTTTCCCGTTTATATCTAAAGGATTGAAATCATAATTTCCTATCTCTCCGTCTTCTCCTTTTCTTTTGATGGTAGGAACCATGACCAATGTATGCATCTCTGCACACTCTATCCCAATCGGTGTATCTCCCATGATGCCCCAGTTTTCTGCATTTGGATAAGCTGCATAATAAAACCTGATGCCAAGATCTTCTGCATTAATCCCTGAATTTCCTTCAAGTGCCAATGTTTCAATATCATAAATAAATCTTTTGAGCGTCGTAAAATCAAACTGGATGGAATGTGCGTCTTCAATTCCTATCGTTTCTTTTATAGAAAGCAACTGATTCGCTCTGTAGTTGTTTACGAGAGTCTGAATAAGCTCAGTTGTCATCATGCTTAAAGGCTGTTTAAGACCTTGCGCTTCAGTTTCTAACTTGGCTTTTGGTTTCATAATGTTAGTTTTTAAAAATGTTAGTTTTGATCTGCTAATTTCGTAAAAAATCCTTTTGCTGCGACACGGTTTTTTCCTGATTATTATATGGGGTTTTTACGGATTGTACATTTGATGAAAGATTAATTTGTTAATATTATATTTGGGAATGATATTTTAACCCTCTCAGGTAAAAATTCATGATATTAAGACAAATAAAAACCACTCTTTCGAGTGGCTTAGATTAATAACCAACAAATTCAGATGCTTTCACTGCGACTGCTTTTTCAAGAGTAACATAAAGATTTGAGCAAACTCTTTTTAAGTCGGCCATTACCTGATCTGATGATTTAGCTTGATGAAATAGTGTTGTATTCGGCAAATTGTATGTATTGCCATATTGTGTAAATACATCATGATAATTCAATTCCAACATAGCCGCTTTAACTTCGGTGTGTTTAGTATTAATATCATAAGATATTAATACGTTTCCAATAGTTGTTCCCATAAATTTATATTTTAAAATTAGCTGTAAAGAAAAGATTATTTAAACCCAAAAATTTATGGAAAACCTTATCATTCTTATCTTTTTTATGATATGCTTGTTTAAATAAATTTTTAGTTTAGCTAAAAAAGTTGTTATTATTTGTAGAACAGTTTAATTACCTCACAATCCAAAAAAATTGTGTTCTTCGCTGAGTGAAACGCGTTTGCGAACTTAAAAACAGCTAGTATGAAAAAATCTTTGTGGACTTTGCGTTTATAGAATTCAGTAAAACAAAAAATAAGTGCCGCAGAAATCATCTACAGCACTTACTTACAAAAATAATATATATGAAAAAACTACTTATAAATCTGTCGGCCTGAATACCAGCCCTGTCTCTTCAAAATAATCCAGCGTGATTCTGTCGCCGTCATTTACTTTACCTGCAAGAATTTCTCTTGATAATTTATTGAGAACTTCCTGCTGAATCACTCTTTTCAAAGGTCTTGCACCGAAAGCAGGATCATATCCTTTATTCATCAGATAATCTACAGCATCCTGGGTAGCTGTCATTATGATATTGCGTTTTGCGAGCATTTCATTAAAACCTCTCAGCTGATAGGTAACAATCTTTCCGATTTCTTTTTTTCTTAACGGCTGGAATAAAACCACTTCATCAATTCTGTTCAGAAACTCCGGACGTAACGTTTGCTTCAAAAGATCGAAAACCTCATCTTTTGCTTCTTCCAAAGTTTCCGGGCTGATATTATCATCGTTATCCCGTTGAGCAGAGTCGAAACGCTCCTGAATCAGATGCGAACCTAAATTCGAAGTCATAATAATGATCGAGTTTTTGAAATTCACGACACGACCTTTATTATCCGTTAAACGCCCGTCATCTAAAACCTGCAATAACGTATTGAAAACATCAGGATGCGCTTTTTCAATTTCATCTAAAAGCACAACCGAATAAGGTCTTCTTCTCACAGCTTCAGTCAGTTGCCCGCCTTCATCATAACCCACATATCCCGGAGGCGCGCCCACTAATCTTGAAACACTATGACGTTCCTGATACTCACTCATATCAATTCTCGTCATGTTATTTTCATCATCAAATAAAAACTCTGCCAACGCTTTTGCCAGCTCAGTTTTTCCGACTCCGGTGGTTCCTAAGAATAAGAATGAACCAATCGGTTTTTTATCATCACTCAGTCCTGCCCTGTTTCTTCTGATGGCATCGGCCACCGCTGTGATGGCTTCATCCTGACCCACAACTCGGTGATGAAGCTCTGTTTCAAGATTTAATAATTTCTCCCTTTCAGATTGAAGCAATTTTGTAACAGGAATTCCTGTCCATTTTGCGATCACCTCAGAGATATTTTCAGAAGTTACCTCCTCTTTAATCAATTCATTCTGATGGTTCTGCATTTCAATTTCAAGCTTTGAAAGATCTTCTTCTTTCTCACGAAGTTTTCCGTACTGAATTTCCGCTACTTTAGCATAATCTCCCGCTCTTGAAGCTCTTTCTGCCTCTAATTTCAGAGCTTCGATTTCCTTTTTTATATTCGTTAAATCCTCAGATTTTTGTTTTTCTTTCAGCCACTTGGCGTTGATTTCATTTCGCTGCTCGGAAATCTTTGCAATATCTTCTTTTAAATGATCAATTTTGGTCTGATTTCCTTCTCTTGAAATTGCTGCCAGTTCAATTTCAAGCTGCATTAATTTTCGGTCGAGAACATCCAGTTCTTCAGGTTTGGAATTGATTTCCATTCTCAGTTTAGCCGAAGCCTCATCGATCAGGTCAATCGCTTTATCCGGTAGAAACCGGTCTGAAATATATCGCTGAGACATTTCTACCGCCGCAATAATCGCTTCGTCTTTGATTCTTACTTTGTGATGTGCCTCATATTTATCTTTAATTCCCCGAAGAATAGAGATTGCTGATTCCGTATCAGGCTCATCCACCATTACTTTCTGAAAACGTCTTTCCAGCGCTTTATCTTTTTCAAAATATTTCTGATATTCATTCAGAGTTGTAGCACCGATAGCTCTTAGTTCTCCTCTCGCCAAGGCTGGTTTCAGGATATTGGCAGCATCCATTGCACCTTCACCACCTCCGGCTCCCACCAGTGTGTGGATCTCATCGATGAAAAGAATAATCTGCCCGTCAGATTTAATCACCTCATTCACTACCGATTTCAGACGCTCTTCAAACTCACCTTTGTATTTTGCACCGGCGATTAAAGCGCCCATATCCAGTGAATATAATGTTTTATCGATCAAATTTTCGGGAACATCACCACTGATAATCCGGTGGGCAATTCCTTCAGCGATGGCAGTTTTACCAACACCCGGCTCCCCGATGAGAATCGGATTATTTTTTGTTCTCCTCGAAAGAATCTGCAACACTCTTCTGATCTCTTCATCACGCCCGATTACAGGGTCAAGTTTCCCTTCTGCTGCTAATTCATTGAAATTTTTAGCATATTTACCTAATGACTGATAAGTTTCTTCCGAGCTTGCAGAAGTAGCTTTGCTTCCTTTTCTTAATTCTTTAATTCCGCCTTCCAGAAGATTTTTCGTAACACCCATATCTTTCAGCATCTTAGAAACTTCTGAATTTGTTTCTAATAAGGAAAGCCAAAGATGCTCGATTGTTACATATTCATCGCCCATTTTTTTGGCGATATTCGGGGCATCAAGCAATACTTTATTTGCCGATTGCGAAAGATAAATGTTTCCTCCCTGCACTTTAGGAAGTTTTTCTAAATTTTCACGGTTACGCTCTCTTACCAAATTAGCATCTGCTTCAGACTTTTTCAGTAAGAAAGGTGAAATATTTTCATCTACCTGAAAAATACCTTCAAGAAGATGTTGAGGCTCAATACTCTGGTTGCCAAATTCCATAGCTACCTGTTGTGCAGCCTGGATGGCTTCCTGTGATTTTACAGTATATTGGTTTAAGTTCATATTATTTAGTTGATGGTTTATAGCTGATGGTTTAAAGTTTACATATTAACATCAAAATTTATACAATTCTCTTTTTTAAAATAATGATTTTTGTTATTAAAAAACATTAAGATCAAAGTCGCTAATTCTAATCTTAATGTCTCTATCAATCATTTAATTCGAAAGCTATATCGCAAAAAGTATTCAATTGTTGATTTTAAAAAAAATAAAGACAAAATTTCCGAAATTCACACTTTCACACTTAAAATCATTAGACAAAATTTCCGATTTTATTAATTCCAGTGATAAATCATAGCATAACCGTCAGATGTAACAGGATTACAAATGGTAAAGTTCCGTTGAATGATAAAAAGGCTTTCATTTAATTTCTCACAATTCAATCTTACGAATACTTACGTATAAAATCATCCTTTCAAAATACCTTTTTACGAACAAAATAATTACTTTTGCGTTTTACCAGATGGAACTTAAAGAAAAACAAAAAAAAATATTAGACGTTGCTGTAGAACTTTTCAAGGAAAAAGGCTACATGGGAAGCTCTGTAAGGGATTTAGCTACAAGACTGAACATCAAGGCCGCATCTCTTTATGCACACATCCGTTCCAAGGAAGAAATTCTTGAATGGATCTGTTTTGGTATTGCCCAGGAGTTTTTTGATGAGCTTCAAGAGGTAAAAAACACGGATATCACTCCAAAGGAAAAACTGAACCTGTTTATTGAAAAACACTTATCCGTAGTGCTTCAGAACCGTGATGTCACACATATTTACTCCAATGAGTGGAAGCACCTTGAAGAAAGGCTTAGCGAGTTTGTAGAACTGAGAAAGAATTATCAGCAGGAAGTGGAACAGTTGATCTCGGATATTTACAGAGCCGAACAGTGGGAACTTCGCTCACCATCTTTCACAACCCGGTTTATTCTTCACACCCTGAATAATTCCTATTTTTGGTTCAAGAGAAATACAGAATCGACTACGGAAATCACAGACCAGATCAGAGACAAGATCTTATTTGGACTTTTGGGCAAACATAAAAATTAATGGAGCCTTTCATCGTTGTGAAAAACTCCATTTTATTTTTTTAGCTTACATCTAAATTACTTTTTTTTAAAACTGTAAATCTACTAAAACCGGAAAATGATCCGACGGATAAAGCAAGTTTTCGCGTCTGTCGTTAATATGTCTGTGTGACTTAATTTTAAAACCTTTTACAAAAATATAATCAATTCTGTCTTTAGGAATTTCATTCACATTGAAACCGGTAAAAGTTCCTTTCGGGCCATAATGCTTGGTTTCAGAATGATAATAACTGTCCTGTAAGTTTTGTGACATAATTTTAATCGGCTCAGAATCTTCGGTAAGGTTAAAATCACCACTCACGGTAAGCGGCAGGTTTTTAGGATTTAATTCTTTAATTTTCTTTAAAATAAGCTCAGAAGATTTCACCCTTGCTACATTTCCTATATGATCGAAGTGAAGATTCATTGCCATAAATTGTTTATTCGATTTTTTATCTCTGAATACAGTATAAGTACATATTCTATTGAGCGCGGCATCCCATCCTTTAGAGGGCTTTTCAGGTGTTTCGGAAAGCCAGAACGTTCCCGATTTCAGCACCTGAAGCCTTTCGGTATCGTAAAAAATGGCAGAAAATTCACCTTTTTCTTTTCCATCGTCTCTCCCTACTCCTACATAATCATAGTTTTTCAATCCGTTCTTAATGTCCTTCATCTGTTCCGGCAGTGCTTCCTGAACGCCAAAATAATCCGGATGATAATAGGTAAGAAGGTCTGCAACATCCTGTTTTCTATTCGTCCATGAATTTTCTTTATCAGAATCCACATTCAGCCTGATATTGAAACTCATTACTTTAAGATCCTGCGAAAACCCTAACGCAAACATCATAAGACACACGATTGAAAGTCTGAAATTCATATTCATTTTATATTCGTTAATTTCATAACAAAAGTAATGCATATCATCAGAAGAGCATTAATAATGGACAGTTTTTAATATTAAATATCATTAAGACTTGGCTGACTCCAACAAAAAGTTTTTTGAGAAGCATATAAATATTGTACAGTTATTTGTTAAAAATTATTCCTGAACTTCAAAAAGCAAGCGCTCTCCAAATTTCCGTTCATTGATTTTTCCGTTTTCGTAAACCAGATTCCCATTAACGAAAGTATGTGTTACTTTAGAATGGAAATTCATTCCTTCTAACGGGCTCCATCCACATTTATAGAGAATATTTTCTTTGGCAACCGTCCAGTTTTCATTCAGATCAACCAAAACTAAATCGGCTTTATAGCCTTCTCTCACAAAGCCTCTTTTTTCAATTCTGAAAAGAATCGCAGGATTGTGAGCCATTTTTTCAACGATCTTTTCTAAAGAAATTTTTCCGTTTTTATAATTCTCCAGCATAACAACCAATGAATGCTGCACCAGCGGTGCTCCTGAAGGACATTTGGTATAAACATTTTGCTTTTCTTCCAAGGTGTGCGGTGCGTGGTCTGTGGCAATCACATCAATTCTGTCATCCAGCAACGCTTCCCAAAGTCCGTCTTTGTCTTTTTGCGTTTTCACGGCCGGATTCCATTTAATTAGTCCACCTTTTGTTTCATAATCTTCGTTGGTGAAGGTAAGATGATGAACACAGACTTCTGCGGTAATTTTTTTATCTTTTAAAGGAATATCATTTCTGAAAAGTTCCGTCTCCTTCGCCGTTGACAAATGGAAAACATGCAGTCTCGCTCCTGTTTTCTTCGCCAGCTCAATGGCTTTTGACGAAGATTTGTAGCACGCTTCTTCACTTCTGATAAGGTGATGGAATTTCACAGGAATATCTTCACCATATTCATCAATATATTTTTGGGTGTTTGCTTTAATGGTAGCCTCATCCTCGCAGTGAACGGCAATCAGCATTTTGGTATTACCGAAAATATTTTCAAGGGTTTCCGGATTATCAACCAGCATATTTCCCGTGGAAGATCCTAGAAATAATTTAATTCCAGGAACATTTCTCGGATTTGTTTTCAATACCTCTTCAAGATTATCATTCGTTCCTCCCATCATAAAACCATAATTGGCATACGCTTTTTGAGAAGCAATTTCATATTTATCTGCTAATAATTCCTGCGTTACAGCATTCGGAACCGTATTGGGCTGATCTATAAAACTTGTTGTTCCTCCGGCAATTGCAGCTCGCGATTCAGTTTCGATATCTCCTTTATGAGTAAGTCCCGGCTCACGGAAATGTACCTGATCGTCTATCACTCCCGGTAAAAGATATTTTCCTGAACCGTAAATAATCTGATCTGCTTCCTCAGAAATCTGGGTATCTATTTTGGAAATTAAATCATTTTCAATTAAAATATCACCTTCAACGATTTTTCCTTCGTTAACGATTTTTACATTTTTGATTAATATCTTCATTTTAACTTAGAAATTAGATGTTAGAAATTAGAAGTTAGTTTCGAAGATTATACATTATAAATAAGACATCATGCTGATCACTAATTTCTAACTTCTAATCTCTTGCTTCTATAAAAGCAAAATTAAGGTTTATGAACGAATTTTAACCCCGCCAACAACAAATCAATTTCTAAATATTTACATTTGCATAAAAATTTCAGATTTTGAAGAAGCTTCTTAACGAAACAATTATATATGGAATCGGGGCGATTATGCCGAGAGTCATTCTATTTATTTTAAATCCGTTATATATTGATCAGATTGACAAAAAGGATTTCGCCATATTTTCAAATCTTTATGCATTAATTTCCTTTGTTAACATTCTTCTTTCTTTTGGATTTGAAACTGCTTTCTTTCGTTTTTCATCCGAAAAAGACAATCAAAAGAAAACATTCAACACTTCTTTTTGGTTTCTGTTCGGGTTATCCACACTTTTTCTACTGGGATGTCTTATTTTCACACAACCTATTGCAGACACTTTAAAGTATTCCTCAAACCCGGAATACATCCGCTGGTTCGCATGGATCGCTTTTTTTGATAATCTTTGTGTTATTCCTTTTGCCTGGCTCCGTTACAATAACAAACCAATAAAATATTCTATGGTAAGAGTTTTGCAATCTTTGTTTCAGACTGTTTTAACTCTTGCTTTATTTCTGTATATCCCTTTAAAAATATCTCATGACTTTGGTTTAAAAGAAAAAGTTTCTTTTCCGTTTTACAGTAATCTGGCAGCTAGTTTTATGGGATTCGTTTTACTTCTTCCCGTAGTTTTCAAAATTCGGATTGAATTCTCTGTTGATCTTTTCAAAAAAATGATAAAGTATTCATGGCCAATTATGATCGCCGGTCTTGCTTTTATGTTTAATGAAAATTTCGACAAAGCCATTCAAATATGGTTCATTCCGGAAGAGGATGCCGGAGCATATGGCGGATGTTACAAATTAGCAGTTTTAATGACATTATTCGTAACAGCATACAGAATGGGAATAGAACCTTTCTTCTTTAAACAGATGAATAACGAAAATGCAAAGAATACTTATGCTAAAGTAACAGAATATTTTACATTTTTTGCCTCAACCGTTGCCATGGGAATTATCGCCAATATTTCATGGTTAAAACAGATTTTAATCCCAAATAGCTCTTATTGGACTGCAATTGACATTATTCCGATTATCGTAATTGCGAATCTTTGTTTTGGAATTTATTATAATTTTTCAACCTGGTACAAGGTAACGGACAGGACTAAAATCGGAACTATTATTTCATGGTTGGGAGCGGGTTTAACTATTATATTAAACTTAGTATTCTTAAAGAAATTTGGCTTCATGGTTTCGGCTTGGGTTACCTTTATAGCATATTTTGTAATGATGGTGACATCTTATTTATTAGGTCAGAAATACTATCCTATCCCTTACCGTATAAGTAAAATGATACTATTTTTAGGACTGTTAATTATTTTCAGCTATGTGATTGTAGAATTTTTTGATTACAATCTCTGGGTCGGCAATTTACTTTTCGCAGTCTATGCAGGTATGCTGATCTATTCTGAAAAAGAAATGCTACTCTCGAGAATTAAAAAATAACTTTGGTCTTTTATTTGTTGCTATGGGTTTCATTATTTAAATAATACTTAAAAGAAGTCATATACTTCAGCAACGGTTTTATTATTATCTTTATACAAATTAAAACTTACTAAATAATTTATGAAAATTATCGTTCCTATGGCTGGACGTGGTTCCAGATTACGTCCACATACTCTTACCGTTCCAAAACCTCTGATCCCTATCGCCGGAAAACCAATCGTACAGAGACTGGTAGAAGACATTGCCAAAGTCGCAGGAGAAGAAATTGAAGAGGTCGCTTTCATTATCGGAGATTTCGGTCACGAAATTGAAAAATCCCTGATTCATATTGCTGAAAAGCTGGGGGCAAAAGGCAGCATCTATTATCAGAATGACCCTCTTGGTACAGCACACGCCATTAAATGCGCAGAACAATCCATGACTGGAAATGTAGTAATCGCTTTTGCAGATACGTTATTCCGGGCAGATTTTATTTTAGATAAAAATTCCGACGGGGTAATCTGGGTGAAAAGCGTGGAAGATCCTTCCGCTTTCGGGGTTGTAAAACTCGACAATTATGGTTTCATTACAGATTTTGTTGAAAAACCTCAGACTTTCGTTTCAGATCTTGCTATCATTGGAATTTATTATTTCAACAGCGCAGAAAAGCTGATGAACGAGATCAATTACCTGATGGAGAATGACATTAAAAACGGTGGAGAATACCAGCTGACAACAGCTTTAGAAAACCTCCGTGCTAAAGGTGCAAAATTCACATTAGGGAAAGTAAACGACTGGATGGACTGTGGAAACAAAAATGCCACCGTAGAAACCAACAGCAAAATTCTCGCATACGAAAAAGAGACAATGTCTCAATATCCTGCTTCTGCTCAAATTGAAAATTCATTGATCATTCCACCTTGCTTTATCGGGGAAAATGTGAAAATTTCCAATTCTAAAGTAGGCCCGGGAGTATCGCTGGGTAACAATACAATTATCGTTAACTCAAACATTGAAAACTCACTGATTCAGGAAAACACAAGAATCAATCACGGAAATCTTTCTAATTCCATGATCGGAAATTCTGCACAATATTTCGGTGTGGCAAGGGAAATTTCTTTGGGTGACTATTCAGTTCTTGATTTCTTGTCGAAATAAATAAGCGAAATATTATCGTAAATAATTATCTTCAGACCACACAAAATGTTTTGTGTGGTTTGGCGTTAATATTGCAACGTAATTTTTAAAATTGAAAAGGTAAATACATGAAAAACTGGATCATAGTACTATTATTGCTTTTTGCTGTAACTTCCTGTAAAACGAGAAATTCAGCTAAAAAAGCCAATAAAAATATAAATATTGACAGCACATTTGTACTGGAAGATGATCGAAATCCGAAAGACATCAACCAGCCTGTCATTAATAAACTTCCGTTTTTTGAACATGTGATCCCGATGCCTCAGTTTGAGCAGATCAAAATAAACAGTAAAGTCAATGTTGAAACTGGCAGCTTTGTACCTACTCTCGATGCCACAATTTATATCGAAAAAGACAAAAAAGTCTGGATGAACCTTACAGCATTCATCATCACTGTTGCCCGTGGAATTGCTACTCCCGAAGGAATAAAAGGACAGGATAAAACAAGCAAAACATACATCGATTCAGATTTTGATTACCTTAATAATTTATTGAATGTTAATTTCATTGATTATAAGTCTCTTGAAAAAATCCTTTTGGGACGAACATTTGTCAGAATCAATGATTCGCAGTTTACATTGACTCAAAATTCTCAAGGCTTTAAAATGGCATCCAATGTTACCCAGAAAATTGTAACGGATGAAAAAACAAGAGAGTACAATATTGTGCTGAATTACGATACCAACTATGATTTATTAAATGTAAATCTGAAAGATGTACTGTCTCCTGACGAGCTTGATGTATCATACAGTAATTGGGAAGAAATCAACGGAATCCGTTTGCCCAGAAATGTTAAAATAATTATAAAAGGCTCAAAAAACAGCCAGATTTTACTGGAAAATACGAAATTTGATTTTTCGAGGATCGACACACCCTACTCGGTGCCGTCCAGTTATAAGAAAATTGAGATTAAATGATTAAGAAATTTAGCTTTTTAATAGGTATTTTATTATTTGGTCTCCATCAGGGCCAAAACAGCAAAAAAGAACAATTGCAAAAGCAAAATGCTGAACTTAAAAAACAAATTGCACAGATAAATACAGATTTAGCAAAAACCAGAAATGAATCTAAACTTTCCATAGCCTATCTTGATAATGTAAACAAGAAACTGGTACTAAGAGAGAAGGTTTACAACAATACTCAAAAAGAAAAAAGATTCATTGAAGACGAAATCTATCTTCGTCAGCTTGATATCAACCGCCAGAACAGAGAGCTGAAAGTCCTCAGGGAAAATTATGCTAAAGTTCTTGTCAATGCCTACAAAAACAAAGGTGTACAGAATAAGGTAACTTTTATTCTTTCAGCCAAAAATATGGGTGAGGCTATAAGAAGAGTACAATATTTAAAACAATACTCTGATTATCAGGATAAGAAAGCTGCAGAAATCACCACTGCCGCAGCAAAAATAAAGCAGTCTATCATACAGAAGCAAAATTCCGTAAAAGAAAAAGCCAATTTGCTTATCAACCAGCAGAAAGATTTAACAACAATCAATGCTGAAAAAGCTCAGAAGGAAAAACTTGTTGCAGATTTTAAGAAAAACGAATCTAAACTAACAACAGAGCTGAGACAAAAGCAAACACAGTCTAAAGCACTGGAAGGGCAGATCAGATCAATTATTGCGGAAGAAATCAGGATTGCAAAAGCTGAAGAAGAAGCAAGAAAAAAAGCTGAAGCTGAAAAAATACGTCTTGCTAAAATTGCTGCTGAGCGGGAGAAAGCCAGAATTGAAGCTGAAAATAAGGTAAAAGCAGAAGCCTTGGAAAAAGAAAGACTTGCTGCCGAAGCCGAGTCAAGAAAAGCATCCGAACTGGCAGCCAAACGTGCTGAGGAAGAAAGAAAGCGTAATGAAGAGGCTAAAAGATCAGAGGCAACAGCCAGAGATGAGGCCAGAAAATTAGCCGCAAAAAAAGCTTCTGATGAAGCTACTGCAAAAGCTAAAGAAGCATCTGAAAAGCTGGCAGCCGCAAGAGCCGCCGAAGCTGCACTCGCCAAAAAGAAAGAAGACGACAAAAAAGCTGCAGAAACAAAAGCAATGACCAGCTATGGCGTTACAACTGTTGCAGGAAGTAATTTTGCGGATAATAAAGGAAGACTTGGATATCCTGCCGATAAAATTGGTCAGATCACCCATCGTTTCGGAAGGCATCCTCACCCTGTATTTAAGAATATCGAAGAGGAGAATAACGGCATCAAGATCGCCGTACCATCCGGGACACGTGCAAGATCTGTATTCCCGGGAACTGTTTCATCTGTATTGGCAAATAGTGACGGAACCAAAACAGTTATCCTTAAACATGGTAATTATTTCACCATTTACTCTAATTTAGGAAGCGTAAGTGTTTCAAAAGGGCAGCAGGTATCAGCAGGAACCCCGGTAGGAGTAATCGGTCAGGATTTCGACGGAACCTATACCCTTGATTTCCAGGTATGGAACGGAAGTACACCCGTTGATCCTTTAGGTTGGGTTTCTTATTAAAAAAGATTAACTTTGTAAAAAATTTAGCAATGAATACATTAACAATATTGTCATTATCTTGGCAACACATCCTGATCGTAGCGATCATCCTTCTGTTGCTTTTTGGAGGAAAAAAAATCCCTGAACTAATGAGAGGAGTTGGTTCCGGTATTAAAGAATTTAAGGATGCTGTAAAGGAAGAGGATAAGCCTGGCTCTGAAAATAAGACCAACAACAATAATTCTTCTAGCAACTAAAAATTCTCAAAAATCAATGAATTTTACAGAGACTGCATGGAAAATCTTCAATCAATCTATTGAAGATTATCACATGTCTGATGACGTTAACACTCTAATTAATAACCCGTTCGAAAAAGACACTTTGGAACGAATTTTGTATGCAAAGAACTGGATTGATACCGTTCAATGGCATTTGGAAGATATAATTAGAGATGAAAATATTGATCCGGCTGAAGCTCTTAAAATAAAAAGAGTCATAGATGCTTCCAATCAGAAAAGAACTGATCTGGTAGAATTTATAGACGGCTGGTTTCTTAAAAAATTTGAAAGTGTAACTCCTAAACCTGAGGCAAAAATCAATACTGAGACTATCGCATGGGCGGTAGACCGGTTATCAATTCTGGCACTCAAGGTTTATCATATGTCGTTAGAAGCAAACAGAGATTCTGCTTCAGAAGAGCACAGAGCCAATTGTAAGGCCAAACTTGATGTACTTCTTACTCAGCATGAAGATCTTTCTACTTCTATTAATCAGTTGCTTGCTGATATTGAGAACGGTGATGTTAAGATGAAAGTGTACAAACAAATGAAAATGTACAATGACGAAAGTCTTAACCCAGTCCTATATCAAAAGGGGCAGCAAAAATGAAACGATTTCTTTTTTTTGGAGTATTATTAACAATAGCATCTTGCGCAACGGAAAAACCAAATTTTTCTCCGTTGTCTACAAGTTTTTATAGCGAAACCAAAACATCCGATTCTGAAAAAGGAAAAAGTATTGATATTAAAATAAAAGGTAACGTTAATGCTTCTGAAATTTCTAATCTGATCGCCACTTTTCCCCAATTCAAAAATACGGCTTTAAACAATGAAATTACAAAGTTAAAGTATAGTTTACAGAACTATCTTTATGCAATAGATGCTGGTAATGTGAATGGAAAAAATAAAGCTATAAAAGACTTTGAAAAATCTTATAAAAAAGTTCAGAAACTGAGACCAAACCTCACCAATGATGACGATGAAATTCTTAATCGCTATCTTGTAAGGCTAAAAACTAATGTTTCTGCTATCGAAGATTATATAAAGGGAAATTAAAATTAATTAAGGGGTTCAATGATTAAAATTCAGGCAGAGTCCAATGTTCCTACGGAATATGGCACTTTCCGAATGATTGCTTTATCCGAAAACGAAAATGACTGGATGCCTCATATGGCAATTGTCGCAGAAAAAACAGATTTTTCAAAACCTGTGAATGTGCGTTTCCATTCAGAGTGTATTACCGGAGAAGTTTTCCATTCAAAAAAATGTGAATGCGGCCAGCAACTCGATGCTGCCATGAAATATATCCATGAAAATGGAGGAGTTATTATCTATCTTCGACAGGAAGGAAGAAATATCGGAATCATCAATAAATTAAAAGCATATTCTTTACAGGAAAAAGGATTTGATACGGTAGAAGCCAATTTAAAACTTGGACTTCCCGCCGATGACAGAAACTTTGGGGAGGCCATTGAAATTCTAAATCTGTTGGGTATAAAAGACATTAATCTTCTTACCAATAATCCTGAAAAGGTAAAATATGTACAGGAAAGCAATATTCATCTGAATTCAAGAGTTCCTTTACAAATTCCGGCGAATGAAATAAGCAGAGGATATCTGCAGACAAAGAAAGACTATTTTGGTCATCTCCTTGATGACAACGACAAATAAATCAAAAGCTCCGAAATAAATTCCGGAGCTTTTTTTGTAATTATAAAAAACTGAAAAGATATATTCTTAATTAACTTTATAAGTCTTTATTCTAGACTCATCAATATTATAGTATTTAATCACTGCATTATAATCACTGGTATCTACAGAATTTACAGTTTTTCCGGCACTTGCAGGAACTAGTACAATTCTAAATCTTTGATTATTTAAATATTGAGTTGCTTCAGCTGAAGTAAGTCCTGTAGAGAGATTAAAATTTTGATCATCTATACTAATTTGTACATTATTTGTATCAAAAACAAAATTATATTGAAATTCTCTGTTTGTAGGCATTCCTGTAGCATCTGGTAAATACATCATTTTTGGAATCAATTGCCAGGAATCACCCAAATATCTATATACCAATACAACGTCAGTACCTTGTATAGCGATACCCTGTGTGAATGCATAACTATTTGAACTAGTAAAAGATCCTACAACATCTTTTGATTGCGAATACGTATCATAATCCGTATCATCATCCTTACAGCTGAATATAAATAAACCTACAAAGGCTAATAGTAAAATTGGAAGAAATTTTTTCATTTTATAAAAGTTTAGTTATTGTTTATTATTTATAATTCATATTCAAATCATATACCAAAAAATTCAAAAACATTGTTTTCCTCATTTTTTTAATTGTATTTTTGTTATTATTCAAAAAATTATGAAGAAACTGGTTTATACATCACTCTTTGTTCTCTTATTTTTAAGCTCAAAACTTACAGCCCAATATATTCCGCAAAATCTTTCTAAAGAAGATCTCAGAAAAGCAAATCACTGGGTAGACAAAACCTATAAACACCTTTCACAGGAAGAAAGACTGGGTCAGTTGTTTATTGTTGCATTATATACAAACAAAGGTGAAAATGAAATCAGTAACGTAAGAAATATTGTAGTCAATGATAAAATCGGCGGGCTGATTCTTATGCAGGATGATGCAGCAAGAGAGATCAGTCTTGTCAACGAATTTCAGCAAAAATCCAAAGTCCCTCTGATGATCGGAATGGATGCAGAATGGGGAGTATATCAAAGAATTGCTACATCTCATAAATTTCCGTGGGCTATGACGTTGGGAGCCATTCAGGACAAAAATCTCATTCATCAAATGTCTGCCAAAATTGCTGAAGACTGCCACAGAATGGGGATCAATTGGGATTTTGCGCCTGTTGTGGATGTCAATACCAATCCGAACAATCCAATCATTGGCAACAGAAGTTTCGGATCTGAGGTTAATAATGTCATCAGTTCAGCTTTAGCCTATGCAAATGGTCTTCAGGATAACAATATTTTAGCTGCTATTAAACATTTTCCGGGACATGGCGATACCAGCACAGATTCGCATCTTGATCTTCCTGTAGTTTCCCACAATCTGGAAAGGTTGAATAGTATTGAGCTCGCACCTTTTAAAGCTTTAATGAATAAAGGTATTGGCGGAGTAATGGTAGCGCATTTATATGTTCCGAGTCTGGAGTCCGGAAAGGGAATTCCCGCTTCGGTTTCCAAAAACATCATCACAGGTCTGCTGAAAGATCAATTAGGCTATAAGGGATTAATCATCACTGATGCACTAAACATGGGTGCAGTAGCCAACAAATACAAACCGGGCGAATTGGACGCTCTGGCTTTTAAAGCAGGAAACGATATCATGCTTTTTTCACAAGGGGTTGCTGAAGGAAAAAAACTCATCAAGAAAGCAATTGAAAATGGCGAAATTCCGCAGTCAAGAGTGGAAGAAAGCGTAAAGAAGATTCTCCTGACAAAATACTTCTTAGGCTTAGATAAATACACTCCCAGAAATCCTGACAATATCAATTCAGATTTAAATAATGATTCACACAAAACATTGGTTCAACATTTATATGCTAATGCTTTAACCTTATTAAAAGATGAAAAGAACTTACTTCCATTGCGTGACAAACAGGTTTACTATGTTCCTTTAGAAGAAGCTCCCTATCAAACCTTCGTTAATGAAATGGGATCTGACATCATGATTAAAAAAGCAAGTGAAATCAATACAATCCCTGCCAATTCCACCGTGATTGTAGGATTTCATAAAGATAATTCAACAGCGTACAAGCCCTATAAAATTTCTGACTCATCAAAAAAGATTTTATCTGAACTTACTAAAAATCAGAATGTAATTCTTAGTGTTTTCGGAAGCGCTTATGCTTTGAAAGATATTGATATTTCAAAGGTTTCCACAGTGTTGGTTGCTTATGAGAATAACGATGATTCTATGACGGCTACTGCCAAAGCTTTAAAAGGACAGACAAAAATATGGGGAAGGCTGCCTGTTTTGGTAAATGATAAATTAAAAGCCGGGATGGGGATTGATCTTAATTCTTCTACTAATTAAACCTAAAATATGATTCGGTTATTTGTTTTTTTAATTGTCATTTTTTCATTGCATCTTCATGCACAAACATATGATGCCACTTTATTTTATCTGGACGGAACAAAAAGATCCGGAAAAGCTGCAATAGTAAATAATGAAGAGCCTAAACTTTTATTTATCGAAAACGATTCAAAAAAGAAAGAAAAAATCAACGTAAAGTTGTTAGATAAGGTAGAATATATTAATCCTAAAAACAATCAGCCTGTAACTGCCGTACTAAAGGAATACACTTACTATTTTTTATCGGAAAAACCTAAAACACAGTATTCTTGGATGAGCAAAATATACACCGATGAAAACTTGTCTATGTACACCGCTTACGCTTATGATGGAGGAATTATGCATGGAAATCATTATACATCAGTGCCATCTTCATTAGTGAATTACTTTCTTCAATATAAAGATGAAAAACCGCAATTAATTTATTTCAACACAAATCTTCCGACAATAAATAAAAATAAGATTCTGAAAAGACATATCAGGAAATTCTTCAATGATAAATGCCCAGAACTTGTAAGCGATTTTGAGGCAGAAAAAATAGTAATTAAAAATAATAATCCCCAAATACTCATTGAGTATTATGATAAGAACTGCAGTACAAATAATTAAAAAATACCAACAAAATAAATGAAAATAGGCATACTTTGCTATCCGACCTATGGCGGAAGCGGAATTGTAGCAACCGAACTGGGAATGTCTCTTGCCAATAAAGGCTACGAAGTTCATTTTATCAGCAATGCGCTGCCGGCAAGACTAGATATTACGAATCCTAATATTTTCTTTCACAGGGTAAATGTTCAGACGTATCCGCTTTTCCAGTATCAGCCTTATGATATTGCGTTGAGCTCGATGATTTATCGTGTGGTAAATCTTTATAAACTGGATCTCCTTCATGCCCATTATGCTATCCCTTATGCGTACGCAGCTTTTACGGCAAAGCAGATGCTGAAAGAGGATGACAACGATATCCCATTGGTAACCACCCTTCACGGAACAGATATTACGCTTGTAGGACAGCACCCCAGCTATAAACATGCGGTAGAGTTTTCCATCAATCAATCCGATGCCATTACTTCGGTTTCCGAGAGTTTAAAGAGAGACACCCTTCAGTTCTTTAAAATCAAAAAGGAAATCCAGGTGATTACCAACTTTATCGACAATTCTGAATTTGAGGAACGAAATGAATGCCAGCGAACACAGTTTGCCAACCCGGATGAAAAAATCCTTATTCACGTTTCCAATTTACGGCCTGTAAAAAGAGTGAATGAAGTACTTCAGATTTTCAAAAATGTTCAGAATAAAGTAAAATCTAAATTAATCATCATCGGCGAAGGCCCGGATATGGAAAAGGTCAATGAGTTTTTAGAAGAAAATCCTGATCTTATTTCAAAGATCCGTTTGCTCGGAAAAGTAAACGATCTGTACCGAATTCTTCAGCTTTCTGACGTATTCTTATTACCCTCGGAACAGGAAAGTTTTGGGTTGGCCGCATTAGAAGCGATGGCTGCCAATACACCGGTCATAAGTTCCAATGCGGGCGGAATTCCGGAGGTAAACATCCAGGGCGAAACCGGATTTTTGGCAGAAATCGGTAATGTGGAGGCCATGAGCAACTACACGATCAAGCTGCTGAGCAATGAAGAGCTTTTAACCAAAATGAAAAAAAACGCAAAAGAGCAGGCCATAAAATTCGATTTGAAAAACATTCTTCCCATCTATGAGGAAATGTACAGAACGACCATCGAAAATTTTAAAAGAGAGCTGACGAAAGCATAAGCGTTTAACAGAATTAAATACAGGCTGCATTTTTTGATGCAGCTTTTTTTATCTTATTCTTATTTGGCTAATTTTTTTAATACAAATCTAAAATTTCATTGAAATCATAAACGCATTTAATATTTTAAAGTAAATATTTTCATATTTCACTGATTATTAAATATTTAAATCAAATTAAAAAGTTTTTTATTATTTTAGTTTCTATTAATTAAAATTATAAATGATGAGTGCAAACAATCAAATCAGTGTAGAAATCCCACAGACCGTACTTAATGATGTAGCGCAAAAGCTACAGGACTGCAAAACATTATTGGCTCCATATTTACAGGGGCTAACGGTAGATCAACGAAAAAAACTTTTTAAAATGGGCGACAAAACCGTTGCTACCGTACAGAAAGTAAAAGACTACCTTGAAACCAATCCTGAATTTGCGCCTGCCTACATGGACAAAACAGAATTTCTGAAAGATGAAGCCGTGGTTACCGGCCTTAGCCCATTAGGAAATTTAGCCACGCAACTGGCTTCAGACATCGACGATACGGTAACGCTTGCGGGAAGCGAAGCTTTAATTTCCGCCTTATTTTATTACGGAACCACCAAAGAAGCTGCCGATAAAGGAATTGCTACAGCCAAACCCATTTATGACGATCTCAGCCAAAGATTTGTAAGAAGGGGAAACAAGGCTGTTCCTAAAAAAGAATAAGTTATCTCCTCTTATCTGTAAAACGACTCTTTTATACTCGTCATTGAGTATAAAAGAGTCGTTTTTGACACTAAATCTGTCAACGTTGTCACAAAAAGACTCACCGACGAGGTAAAAAGACTCGACAACCACTCTAAAAGACTGGTTTTTGAGATAAAAAGACTCAACCGCCAGTCTTTTTACCTCAACGGCGAGTGTTTCAATTTAAAAGAGCTCAAACAAAAATTACTTGAAAAATTTCAGGATTTTATTTTAGATTTGCAGTATCACATCAAAGTGATAAAAAATTTATATATTTAAACCTCAAAAAAACGTTACAATAACTATGACGAAAAAAATTTCATCGCTGTCTTTCATGGCAGTGTTTCTTTTTCTTCTCAACTCCTGTGTACATGATGAGATCTATTCTGCCTCCGCTTCTGAAGAGTATCACTCTAAAAGTCTCTGGAAAGAGGATGAAATCTACATCAAAAATATTATTAAAATCTACGAAGAAAATGAAAATGAGATCCGTAAAGAGCATGGAGCAGCATTATGGGAATATGCAATGACGATGGATAAGTTTGACGAAAGCTATCTTGTAGTTCCTGTACGCAGAAATGGCAGAATCGTGGAAGTTCTGGAAGTTCCCCGATTTGGAAGAAAAGTATATTTCAGGTATTCTGACGATGATGATAAAGTTGTCCTTTTTAATCAACTGATGACCGACAGACCCAAAAAAACTCTTCCGGCATCTTCTGTAAGTATGGCATCAAAAATAGTGTGCGTAGTGAAAACATTTTCTACGTGGTATCCGGACAATGAAAACAATCCTAGCGGAAGCGGACACTGGGAGACTTCATCCTACACCATTTGTACCGACCTTACCATCGATTCTTTTGAAAATCCGGATGATGGTGGTGGAAACGTAGGGTATGACTATCCACCTTTGGGCGGAGGATATGAAAATCCTACAGATAGTATTGTGGTAAACCAGACACCTTGCGAAAAAACAGAGAACATGCTTAACAATACAAAATTTAAACAAAAAGTAACTGCTATAGATAAGCCTGAAGTATTTGATTATGACCACGAAATGGGCTTTGCATCTGCCTACCCAGTTAATACTACTGTTACGGATATACAGTATCAACCAATGGAAAACTCATTAGGCACCCACAGTGTGAAATTACCTGATGGAAATCAATATTTTGGGTATATTCATTCTCACAATAATGAAAGTAATGGAGGAACTCCAATAAAAATATTTTCTCCATCTGATCTTATCACTTTTTTGACAAATTGCGTAAGAAATGCTGATGAACACGGAAGCATAGGAGATGCTTATTGTATGGTGATTACATCCGAAGGAAATTATATGCTTCAGTATAGTGGAACTGGTGATTATAGTATCGGTCCTAACCAAGTTAATAATTGGAAAAAATGGTACAAAGATAAATATGAAGAGTTGGTTAGAACTGATGAACTAACTCAACTCAATGTCGAGAAAACTTTTGCACAATTTTTAGCAGAAAGTGTAAATATAACCGGATTAGAAGTTTACCATGTAGAAAAAAGTTCGGGTAAAGCTTCTAAACTTAACACAAACGGCACAAAAACACCTTGTCCTTAACTTTAAAATATTAAACAATGAAAAACTTCTTTTTAATTATAATATTATTTACCCTTACGATATCTTGCAGGGCACAAATTTATCCATTGAGAACATTTACACAAATACCTCAAAATGCTTATTTAAAAGACACTAACAATGAGTTGCAATATTATGTAGGGACTTGGAAAGGAACGTGGAATAGCAAAACTATTTTAATTACATTCAAAAAGATAACAAATCAATATAATAGTAATTTAAAATATTATAAAGACTTATTAATTGGTAAATTTAAAGTTGAAGATTCTAATGGACAAATATTGTTTGATAATACATCTATTTCAGATAATGATGCTAAAATTACGGGTTCAGGAATAAGAAAAGTTGATGATAAATATTCTTTAGGATATATTGACCCTGATATATGTAATATGATGGGAAGCATATTGATAAATTTCACAAATCCGACAAAAACCCAAATGCTATTTACATTTTCCGATTGGACAGACATTATAACACCCGATTGTCCTTATTATAATGCAAGCCCATTTCCTGAACCACTTCCTAAAAGCATTATTCTAACAAAACAATAATGGTCAAAAAAGTTTTGATCATATTGTCGCTCGCATTGGGAAAAGTAATATTTTCTCAAATTGCTGAGCGAATTGAATTTTAAAAATTTCAACTCTATTGAACTGCCCAAAAAAGTTAGACGCTTTTTGGGGCAGTTCAATTTACCAGTTTATTTAAAAAGACATACAATGAAGAATTATATCCTTTTCCCCCTTTTTTATTTATCCATCAATTTATTTTCGCAGAATATCACTGAATATAAAATTTCTTTTTGCGGTAAACCTCAAACCTTACAACTTAACCAAAATAATAATGGTAAAATCACTGGATATCTTGAAACAAAATTATGGATAAAAAAAACTTTAAAAAGTAGGAGAAGCAAAGACCTTACTTTTAAAAAGGAATTATCAAAGACTCAGGCTGAAAAATTATTTTATAAACTAAAAAATGGTGGAATAGATTCTTTATCTGGCTGTGAAAATGGAAATAAAAATGAAAAGACAGCTTTTCTGGATGCCGATTATTTGGTTATTGATATCAAAAATGATAAAACGGATCATAAAGAATTTCCTGAAGTTTATCCGCTTTCTCAGAATGGTGGGAAGGTTGAAGAAAACTGCGTAAGAAATAAAGCTCAAAAAATAGTCAATTTAATTGATGAAGAAATCCATTTAAAAAATCAATTTGCAGAGCTAATAAAAGGACAAAAAATCGGTGTATATTGCTACGGTTCCGGAAATAGTATCTTATGTATTAAAAAGAAAAAGCAATGATAGAATTCTGCATTTCAATTTTTCATATTTGATCATAAAGAGGCTGAGGTGGTAGCCGGAAAAAGGTTATATAAATACCGTAAGATTATTATTCTCTGAATAAACCCTCACAAAAATTCATTTTCTTAAATATATATAAATTTTGGGTAGTCTTTTTTGTTTTACAAATAACACAAATTCCCTAAATTAGCTCAACACAAAAAAACACTCATGACAGAAAAATTATTCCAATACCTTTGGAACTATAAGGTTTTTACGCATTTTGATTTCAAAGATATTGAAGGAAACTCTGTTGAAATTTTAGATTTTGGAAAATGGAATAGCAATTCCGGTCCGGATTTTTTAACAGCAAAAATAAAAATCAATAACATTATTTTAGCCGGTCATATAGAGCTGCATGTAAAAGCTTCTGACTGGATTTTTCATAATCATTCTCACGATCCCAATTATCAGAATATGATCCTGCATGTTGTTTACCACAACGATATGGAAATAGATGAACTAAGGAATAAAAATGTTCCCACTCTTGAACTGAAAAACTACATCGATCAGAATATCCTTTGGAAGTACGAAAAACTGTTGAGCGGAAACCAGTTCATTGCCTGCGAGAATATCTTTAATCCTGATAAGATTCCGTTACATTTTCACGAAGAAAATATTCTTAAAAAACTTAATGAAAAATCTTTTGAACTGGAGAAAAGTCTCAATCAATTTAAAAATAATTTTGAAGCGGTCTTATTTCACAGTCTTGCCTACTCTTTTGGACTGAAAGTAAATGCTGATATTTTCAAACATCTGGCAGAAAGTATTGATTTTACTATTATCCTTAAAATCCGCCAAAACAGAACACAGTTGGAAGCATTGTTATTCGGAGTTTCTGGATGGCTGGAAGATCCTAAAGATGAAACCATGAAAATCTGGAAAAGGGAGTTTGAGTTTTTAAAAGCAAAATTCAATATCTCGGATTTAAAATTTCATCCGAAATTCTTAAGACTTCGACCGCCTAATTTCCCGACGATTCGGCTGGCTCAGCTTGCCGATTTATATTATCGTCACCAAAATTTGTTTTCAAAGATTATTCATGTAAAATCGTCCGAAGAATTATTCGATTTATTTAAAAATATAAAAGCCTCTGAATATTGGGACAATCATTTCAATTTTGGAAAAATCTCTACTGTAGAGAATTCAAAATTTCTAAGCAGAGATTTTATCGAACTTATCATTTTAAATACCATTTTACCTTTAAAATATACTTATCATAAATACTATAACGAGGAAATTGCAGATGAAATACTTGTTTTTTACAAAAGCCTTCCTGCGGAAAAGAATTCTGTTATCGACAGCTGGAAAAAACTAAAAACGAAGATCCCGACTTCCTTGGAAAGCCAGAGTTTGCTTTATCACTTTAGGCATTCCTGTGTTGAGAAAAATTGCTTAAATTGCGGTATTGGATTTAACCTTTTAAAAGAATCTTAAAATGCTAGATAACATCCGTCACAAAATGGAAAGAGAATGGTTTGGTGTTCTTACCAGAACCGGTGCGAAGTTGGGTATTCCGGTATCCAAGCTCAGGGTTTTCTTTATCTACTCTACTTTTGCTACGGCTGGTTTTTTCTTTTTAATTTACCTCGGACTGGCATTCACGCTTTGGGTAAAAGATATTTTCATCACCAGAAGACCTAACGTTTTTGATCTTTAAACTATGGAATTTTTACAGATCACATCCTCTGAAGATTACAGAGTTCAGGAAATTTATTCTGCATACTGCACGACTTTCCCCGAAGACGAAAGAAGAGATTGGGAAAAGCTTACCACATTGTTTTCTCATCCGAAAGCAAAAATAATTTCTGTATTTCATGAATCTCAGAATATCGGTTACCTTATCGTTTGGGAACTCAGTAATTTTACTTTTGTAGAACACTTTGAAGTTTTTGAAGAATTTCGAAGCCAAAAATTGGGATCGCATATCACAGGCTATCTCTTTGAAAACTATCCGAGAATTATTCTGGAAATAGAACCTGAACATTTTGGTGAAAATGCTGCAAGACGTTATTCGTTCTATCAGAAAAACGGCTTTCACCTGATTGATGAGATGTACGTACAACCAAGCTACGGGAAAGATAAAAAACCATTGGACTTATGGCTGCTTTCCAATTATACTCCTGAAAATGTAAAAGAGGTTAAAGACGAAATTTACGATATCGTTTATCACTAAAAAAGACTTTATTACTTTGGAAAATCATCTTAATAAGCCGTGATTGAGAAAACTATTTTCCCAATTTGCTATCCTTCAGCCTTTGTATGAAAACCGGAAAACTTTCTTCCATTCTTGACAAAGTACCCGTCAGATTTTTGGCTCTGACAAAAGTTCTGGATTGCGGATTATTTAAGAATGAAAACTCAATAAACTCGGAAATCCTTTCTACAGGAATTCCCTCTTTCGTAAAGTAATCGTCCTCCACTCTATCCCTGATCCACACAATATCTTCCTGAAGGTCGTCATACCTGTACTGGCGTTTCATTCTTCTTGCATCTCCGCTGACAAGATCATACAATCCCTGAACATTAAGGTTTCCCAGAAGAATAGGAATCAGCACTTGCTTTACATTTGCCGGTTCTTCCCGCATTTTTCCTACGGGCTGTGGAAGCCCTACCGCATCTTCTACAATTTTTCCTTTATCTGCTTTTGCAACCGCCCGGGAATCTTTTGTAATATCACCCGTAATTTTGGTAACTTCTACTTCCTCAATAGGCTGTGCTATTCTTATCAGCTGTATGGTCACATTTTTATCCGCTAAATATTTAGCTTTTATTGAAGACCTTTCAAAGCCTGAGCGTACAAAACGAATCTCATCTTCCGACTTTGCTTCAATAGAAAAAGTTCCGTCTGCAGAAGTATAGCTTTTCTTATCCGAAGAAATGTTCATTACTGTAACGCCTTTCAGAACAACTCCGTCTTCATCAGTGATAGTTCCTTTCATGACTTCCTGAGAAAATACATTCAAAAACGGAAATAAAAGAAAAAGTAAAAGTTTTATTCGCATCATTTTTAAATTATACTGATAAATTTAAGGAGTTTTGTAAGCCGAAATCCTGCTCAGAACAGCATTTTTGAATCTGTTCATATCTGCTTCCGTAACGTATCCGTATTTCAGGATCTTTTTTCTTTCAAAACCTGTTCTCAAGATGTAAAGAATAAAATGTTGTATCTGAGGTTTATCAATTTTAAGCTCTTCAAAAAATTGATCTCCAAGTGAATTTTGAAGATAGTTTAGCAGGTCAACATCATCCCACTTATTTTTAACTTTCCCGATTGAAAATACTCCTTTAGTGACAGGCTGTACAAACTCTCCCGGTCTTGGTGCCAAAACTGCAGGGTCTGATCTTCTGGATATATAACCCGCAAGATCGCTTTTCAGCTTTTGTACTTTTCGCGGAGGATTAAGATTCTTAGCGTCGATTTTAATATCTCCTGTCATTTCTTTTTTTATTTCAACCTCTGCGATCAGCGTGGCAGCTTTTATGAGCGTTACGTTGATGGGTTCTTTGATATTTTCTATGGTAATTTTCCGGTTAGCTCTTTCGTACCCGTTTTTTACGAAACGAAGTTCGTCGCCGCTTCTTCCTGAAATCATAAAATGACCATCGCGATTGGTAGGAACTCTTTCATCAGTTCTGATATTAATGACTGTAACGTCAGGAATTTCGGCGTTATTTTCAGAAGTTACTTTTCCGAAGATGTAATCCTGAGCCTTTGCATTGATAAAAAAAACAGTTAATAAAAGAAAGAATAGTTTAATTTTCACGGAAAGTTTTTTGTTAGAGCAAAACTAAAATTATTTTTAAATATTATGCAAAGTTTAACCACACTTAACTCGTTTTAGGATTTATTTTAGATTTTTCTTTCTTAAATTGTTAAATCATGAACTATAATTGTTAAAATTCCATTCAAAAATTAATTAACTTGCAGGTTGAATTCTACTCAAAATGCAAAATTCTTATACAGTTATCAACGCTTCAGCAGGCTCAGGGAAAACATATGCCCTGGTGCAGCGGCTTTTGATGATCTGTCTCCGCTATCCCAATCAGCAACAGTCGATCAGGAATATTCTGGCATTGACTTTCACCAATAAGGCAGCCAATGAAATGAAAGAAAGGATTCTGACATGGCTGGGAAATTTTTCTTCAGAAGATTTTGCAGAAAACAGTGATCTTAAGAATATTCAGAAAGCATTTGAGCAGGAAGGTTTAAAAATAACAATAGACGAGCTTCACATCCGTGCAAAAAAGCTCCTGGATTATGTTCTCCATAATTATTCTACTCTAAATATCGGAACCATCGACCGTTTTAATTCGCGATTGGTAAGAAGTTTTTCCTATGAATTAGGACTGGCTAAAAACTTCAACCTGGAAATTGAAGCCGAACCTTTTCTGATAGAAGCAGTAGATAAAATGCTCGACCAGATTGGGGAAAATGAAGTAATCTCCGAGTCTTTCATGGATTATGTCGACTATAGCCTGGAAAACAATGAGAGAATTAATTTAAATAAAAACCTTTATGATTCAGCGAAAGAATTCGTAAAAGATATTCATTATGAACATCTTAAAAACAATAAAGATTTCGACAGCACGAATTATGAAAATATTAAAAATACACTTCGTAAAGAGATTGTATTACATAAAAAACAAGCCGTTGAGCTCGCCGAAAAATCAATCGAATTATTCAAATCAAGAAATATTGAGGTTGAAGATTTTGCACAGGGCAAAAACGGAATCGGTGGATTTTTCACCAAAGTTTTAGATTTTTATCAGCAAAGACGATCTGGATTTCCTTTTCCGACCACCGCTGAAGAATCGGTAGTGAACAATTACCGAAAAGGATCTTCTGCAAAATCAAAACACAAGGAAACAGACATTCTGGAAATTCTGGATCAATTGCTGGAGAACAGGATGCAGCTAATTCTGCTTTATATCGAAACACAGAAGAAAGAGAAAATTCTATCGGCACTTCTCCCCTTAAAAGTTAATAAAGACATTCAGGATGAACTGAAAAAAATAGAGGAAGAAAATGATCTTGTTCTCCTTTCAAAGTTCAATATTCTTATCAACGAAAATTTAAAAAATGAACCTTCGGCTTTCATTTATGAGAAAGTAGGATCACAGTTTCAGCATTATTTCTTTGATGAGTTTCAGGACACTTCCGAGTTGCAATGGCAGAATTTTCTTCCGCTGAGAGACCACTCAATTTCGACGGAAAATACTTCGTTCACACTGGTGGGCGATCCTAAACAGAGTATTTACCGTTTCCGAGGTGGAGAAAGCAAATTGATGCTTGATATTATCAACAAAAAAGAAATCACGCCAAAGGAAGCTGAGCTTTTGGTATTAAAAGATAACTGGCGAAGCGCACGGAATATTGTACATTTTAATAATGATCTGTACAGATTTCATTCTGAAAGACTTGAAGAAGAACACAAAAATATTTTCGGGACAGATGCGGAACAAAACCCAAAATCTTCGATGGAAGGCCGGGTGAAAGTCAATTTAATTGAAAACCTGACGAATGAAGATTTTTACAACGATACTTCTGAGAGAATGCGTAAAGATATTCAGGAAAGCCTGGATAATGGTTTTAAATTTTCCGACATTACAATTCTTTGTCGCGGGAACTTCGATATTTTCAGTTATTCCCAGAAATTGGGAAATCTGAAAGTGCATTACAGAGGAGAGGAAACCAATATCAAAACAATCTCCGACAAAGGGCTTACCCTGGAACTTTCAAACACGTTAAAAGCGGTCATTGAATTTTTAAAATGGGAAGTAAACCCGAAAAATAAGCCGAATCTGATCATGATGATGTATTATCTGAATCAGTTAGGACGAATTCGCATGGCAGATTTCACGTTGGAAATGAAAGAAATTCTTGATATTAATTCACATGAAGAGGTTTTGATATTTATTCAGAACAAATATTCTATAAAACTTAAACAGGATCATTTTCCGAGATTTAATCTCTATAATTTTGTTGAATATTATATTAATGAGTTTTCAGTTGAGAATAAAGAAACAGATTTCCTGCTGAATTTCCTTGAAATGCTTTTTAACTTTACCCAAAATGCAGGCGCCAGCACAAAAGAATTTTTGAAGTATTGGGATGAAGAGGCTTCTAAATACACAATTCAGGCTTCTGAAAATATTGACGCGATACAGATCATGACGATCCATAAAGCAAAAGGTCTGGAGTTTCCGATTATTTTTATTCCGATGATGAATAAAAACCGCGATGCTGAATTTACCAACTGGTTTGAAACCTCGCAGGACACTCCTCTGAAGTCTGTTAATATCAATCAGTTCAACAAGAACCTGGAAATTTACGATGAAGAGATTGAGAAATTCAACAAACAAAATTCTTACAAAAATTTCGTAGATCGACTTTGTCTACAATATGTAGCTACTACAAGACCTGTTGAACAGTTGTTTTTTTACATCCAAAAGGCCAATAAAACATCCAACAATCTTGAGCTGCTGGAATTTCTTCAGTCAAAAAACACAGAAAATCTTGATGAGTTTGATCTTTATGAAGTAAATCCTGAACTGTTAAAGAAACATTCAAAAGAAAAGACCTCATCTTTTAAAACCAAAGACATCCGTGTTTTGAAAAATATCAGTGAAAATACGACATCAATAAAGGTAGCTACTCCTTCTAAAAATTACCAGGTGCGAAATGAAAAAGTGAGGATTGGTCTTTTTGTACATGAACTTTTATCACAAATCAACACTAAAAAAGACATTACTAAAGTTCTTGAGCGCTACATTATCGAAGGTCAGATTACTATTGAAGAAAGCCACACGATACAATTTGAACTTGAAAAAATTATAGATACCCACTCCGAATTTTTCGATGAAAAATGGAAAGTGATTAATGAAAAAGACATTATGATTTCCGAAAAAGGCGAAAGCAGAGTGTACAGGCCTGACCGCATTTTAAAGAGTAATGAAGGTTATATCATTGTTGATTTTAAAACAGGGGAAGAATCTGCTAAAAATGAACGTCAGATCGAAAATTATAAACATATCCTTGAAACTCTTGGAAAAAAAGTGTTGAAGACACAGCTTATTTACCTGTAAGGATGTCTAAATCTTCATAAACAGAAAAGTTTCGGCGGCACCAAAGGTGCCGCCGAAACTATTTTATATAAACCGGATTAAGCCGTTGCATCCGGATTAAAGACCCTTTGTGCAAGCTCCTGATCAAAAAGATAAAGAGCCGATGGGTTGTCACTTACCATTTTTATTTTTGTAACCAGTTGTGAAGCATTGGCTTCTTCCTCTACCTGCTCGTTGATGAACCATTGCAGAAAAGAAGTGGTTGCAAAATCTCCTTCATCATTAGCATTCTTCACAATATTGAAAATACTTTTTGTCACTTTTCTTTCGTGTTCCAGTGCTTTTTCAAAAATATCAATTGCTCCCAGAAATTCATGTGGAGGTTTTGGTATTTCACCAATGATGATCTCTCCTCCTACATCATTAAGATAATCAAACATTTTGTCGGCATGCATCATTTCTTCTTTGCTCTGCACTCTGAAATAATTGGCAATTCCGTCCAGATCTTTTCCTGAAAACCATGCAGACATTGACAGATAATATTGGGCAGCGTATTGTTCGTGGGCTATTTGTTCGTTAAGTAATTTCGCAATTTTCTCGCTAATCATAAATAATAATTTACTGTCAAAATTAGGGAATAAAACCCCGAAATCAAAAGTTTTAATAAAAATTAGTAAAAAAAGGACGGAAAAAAATCCGTCCTCTAACACATTAAAAAATCAAAATTATAAACTACTTTGTTGCATCCGGAGCCATTGTATTCATTGGCTTATGCATTTTAGCTCCTCTTTCTTTCATCGCCATTCTTCGTTGCTCCATTTTAGCTTTTCTGTCAGCCTGCCATTTATCGTATTGCTGGGGTGTTAAGATCTGTTTCATGTCCGCATCCATCTGTGCTCTTTTTGCTTTCATCTGCTCCATTCTTGCCTGTCTTTCCCCTTTATTCTTCTCAAAATCGGCTTTCATTTCAGCTTTTCTTTTATCTTGCAATGCTTTGATTTTATCAACCTGTGCCTGATTTAAATTTAAATCTTTTTGCATCTTTGCCAGATGTTCATGCTCTCTTTGCTGAAACTTCTGATGCATTTCAGCTCTTTTTGCCTGTTTGTCCTGTGGAGTTGTTTGAGCCATTGCTAAACCTCCGAATCCGATAAATGCTATCGCTAATACTAATTTTTTCATATTCTAAATTTTTAATTATTTCTTTTATATCTTTTTGATTATTAGTTAAAATAAAAGTTAAACTATAAAATTCATAAATTTTGTTAAAATTAAATATCAATATATTAATTACTTAAATAAAAAAAAGAGCAGATTATAGAAACCTGCCCTTCACACCACTTAAATATAATATATGAAAATTAATTCTTTGCAAATCCGGTTCTGAAACCGCCGTTACTTCTTCTTTCTCCTCCATTATTTTGCTGTCTTGGAGCTGAATTTTCACTTCTCCTTGAACCGCCTTCATTTCTGAAACCACTATTATTTTCTCTTCTCGGAGCCTCCTCTCTTCTTATTTCACCACCTCTGAATCCACCGCCACGGTTTCCGTTATTTTCAGCTCTTTCATTACGGAAGCCTTCATTATTTCTAATTCCTGCATTATCATTTCCTCTAAATCCTCCGTTATTTCTCGGCGCATTATTATCACTTCTGAAACCAGAATTATCGCTACTTCTTTTCTCTGACTGGTTGCGGAAACCTCCGTTATTTCCATCTCTTACAGGGCCTCTGAAACCATTGTTTGGTCTGTCGGATCTCACAATTTTAAAACTTGGATTATCCATTCTCCTGAACCTCGCTCTGTCTACCCTGTAGATATTGATGTTTATGTTTCTGTATCTCGGTATAGGTCTACAGATAGCTGCATAATGCGTTCTTCTGTAATTTTGGAAGTAAACCACCGGGCTGTATCCTCTGTAATAATTATTTTGGAAAACTACAAAAACCCTTGGTCCCATAATTCTCTGTAAAGCGTAGAATCTGTCATAATACCATCTGTCCGGGTTGTATCTGTAGAACCTGTTCCATGAAGAAAAGCTTACATATAGATTATTTAATCTGATAATCTGATCAATCTGCCACGGACTCAATCTGTTTTGGGTAAAGAAAACATTCCAGTTGATGCTGACGATGCTGTTTCTGTAATCATTGTAATTACTTTGATAATAGTTCTGTGGATAATAATCCTGCGGATAGTTGTAATAATAGTCGTCCGGGAAATAGTTCTGGTCATCTTCATCACTGTAATAACCTCCGTCATTCTGATAATATCCATCATCCTCCCAACCGTTATTTGGATACTGCTGAGCGAGGGAAAAAGTCCCGATGCTCAAAGCAAAACCGATCAATATTTTTTTCATTTCTATAGTCGTTAATTGGTTAATATAAGTCGAATTTCTTTTTCTATCTTTTTGATATGAAACGAAAAAAGAAGTTAAATCCTATGATAAAACTTCTTTTAATTTTATATTAAATAATTGATAATCAAATGTTAAATTTATAACCTACCGCTATCTCTTACCCAATCCGATATCTTTTTATTAAAGTCTGTTCTGTGTTTAAGATCTTCCAGTCTGAGATGTATCCGGTATCTCCAGTAATGTGGGAAAACAGCTGGATTATTTATTCTTTCATTATTCATCTCACTATTCGTAAGATCTTTGTCGGTAGCAAAAAATTCCTGTATCGGGAAAATAGCTAACATGGCATTATTATAAAGATGCTGTTTCATAATAATTTCAGCCAGATGAGCGTCCAGTTCATCGGGAGCTTTTCCATATTGAACCAACTGCTGATTAAAATATTGCTGTGTTAATGAGGAATTTTCCTTCCACCATTGTCTTAGTGTAGAACTGTCGTGTGAAGATGCTGTCACAACATTTAGATAGCCCGCATTTTTAGGATTATAAAAAGGAATATTATCAGAAGGCATTCTCTGCACTTTTAGAGCAACAATTGCCAGCTCGTCCATCACAACAGGAACACAATCCGGAACAAGTCCCAAATCTTCACCGCAGATCAGCATTTTGGTTGCATTCAGAATTACCGGAAGCTTTTCCATCGCTTTTTCATACCATAAATGATCCTGTCTTTTAAAGAAATAATCATGATACAGATCATAGATCGTTTTCTTTTCCCAATCCGAAAGATACTGATAAGAATCTGTATGATATACATTGAATCTTGGATGATAAACGACCTGCCCGTTTCTTTCTTCAATTAAAAATAAAACATTGGCACAAAGCGAAATCAATTGTTCTTCTATCGGACCTCGAGGATTTTTCTTAAAGAAATCAGATAATTTTCTCTGCGTATTGAATTCTTCTTTGAATGAATACGTTCCGTCTTGATTACTCGTGATAAATTCAAATGCTTTTTCTCTGTTTTCTCCGAAATATTTCCACAAAATATCATCATTGATAAACGGCTTGCAATATCTGTCAAAATTAAACGGAATATGCCACGCATTGAATTCTTCCAGCGTAACCGGAACGGCAGGATAAAAATAACCGAGAATACCCTGTGTCGCAGAAATCGGCATTCTCCAGATTCTGAAAAACCCTAGTATATGATCGATTCTCATCGCATCAAAATACTGCTCTAATGCCTTAAACCTGTTTTTCCACCATTTATAATCATCGGCTTTCATGGCTTCCCAGTTGTAGGTCGGGAATTCCCAGTTTTGGCCTAATTCCGTAAACTGATCCGGCGGTGCTCCAGCCTGAAAATCCATTCCGAATAACTCGGGTTCTGTCCATGCTTCCACAGAATATCGGTAAATTCCAATCGGCAGATCTCCTTTTATCGAGATACCTAAATCGTGCATATAATCAACCGCTTCTTTCAATTGCTTATGAAGCTGATATTGCACCCAAGCATGAAGCATAGAGGCATCATAATCTTTACTTTTTGGAGTAAAGAATGGAGCTATTTTCCCCGGAATGTATTTTTTATGCGTTTTCCATTCGTTGAAATTAGGAGTTTTGTATTTGTCTCTTAAAACACAAAATGCAGCATAAGGAACTAACCAGGATTCATTGTCTTTAATGAACTTTTTGAAATTCCTGTCTTTATAGATTTTGTCTTTATCTTCATTGAAAACCGCTTTCAGATATTTCCATTTGCCTGAGATCATTTTCTCGTAATCGATCAGCGCAAGAGAATTTAATTCAGACTTTTCAATTTCATATTCTGAAATAAGATTTTCAGGTAAAGGAAAATCAAGATTTTCAAGAGAAATATATTGCGGATGAAGTGCATAAACTGAAACTGCGGCGTAAGGATAAGAATCCGTCCATGTATAATTCGCCGTTGTATCGTTGATCGGTAAAATCTGAATGATTCCCAAACTGGTTTCATTTGCCCAGTCTGCCAGTTTTTTCAGATCAGAAAATTCTCCAACCCCAAAGCCGTCATCAGTTCTCAAAGAAAAAATAGGAACCGCAACACCTGCATCGTGATACATCTGATACAATTTAAACTTAAAATAATGATCAGAAATAATCTGTAAAACATCTTTGGAATTATTGGCTAGTGCAAAGCGATTTTCTCCGTTTTCCACATCGATAATCTTTCCGGTTTGCTTATCGTAAAGGCAATATTTATACTGAATAAATTCATTTTCAGGAATTTCAACAGAAGCCTCCCAAATGCCAAAATCAGTTTGTGATAAGTGAATTGCTTTTTCATAATCCCAATTCCCGAGAGAAGCCGTACTACCGAATAATGCGATTTCCCAATTCGGATTGTAGATAGGTGCTTCAATTCTGAATAGGTGAGAATGTTTTTTTAAAACCGAAATTTTTTCAGGTTTAAATACATTTAGCTTGTTATGGAGAATTTTATTATTCAGATAATTTTCAGGGAAATTCTTATTGTTCCAATGATCGAAAATTATAAACTCTTTGTAATTATGAGGAAAATTCAAACGGTGCGGAACAAATTCTTCGCGCAAGATATTTCCTCTGTCGTCTACCAGCTGATATTGATAAGAAATAGATTTTGAAAAATAGTCTACTTCACCTTTCCATAAGCCATTTTCTTCGTAAAACATAGGATGAGTCTGTGATACAGCGCCTTCTTCATTGATGAGCAGCTGAAGTCTTTCTCCTACTTTTGTACTGTAATCTACATTAAAATATAGCTTCATTTACATTTTTTTATAAAAATACATTATAATATCGAAAAATAAAACTTATTGAATATCAAATATTCATTAAAAAAACCTTCTCAAAATTATTTGAAAAGGCTTCTATTTTATAAAGATAAAGATTATTCCGTTACCAGAATTTTCTTGTTCAGCAATACTTTTCCTGACGAATCGGTGATATTTACCAGATAAGCTCCACTTACCAGATTTCTAAGATAAACCTGCTGATTCAAGGAACCATTTTTAACAGATAAATTCTGGTTCATTACATTTTTTCCGGACAAATCGAAAATATTCAGTTTGATATTTCCTTTGATCTCTTTATCATTGATGTTTACATTAATTAAATTTTCATCAACTCTTGTAGGATAAATATCAATATTTGCAAAAACATTATTTGAGATCGCCTTATCATTTGCTAAATATTTACTTGCTAAATCATAAATATGCAAATTTTGTTCGCCGGGAAGATGCTTTGCCTGTAAAGTATTCAAATCAACCTCATACATCGGAGCTCCTTTTGCGCTGGCAATCACCACTTTTCCATTAGAATTTACAGCAGAACCATTCACGGAATAATTATCCGGAATTCCTGAAATTTTGCCAACAAATTTTGCTTTCAATTCCTTCGTTGAAACTTTAAATACATTTCCTGCAGCCGAGAATACATAAAAACTGCCATCAGCATCAGCAATCATATCGCCACCAAAACCTGTTTCAATAGTTGTGAAAGAATTCTTTCCATTGGAAGCATCATCCTTAATGATCCCGAGATCAGTGACTGCATATTGATTTCCTTTTCTGCTGATCTGTAAAAACTGTGTTCCTGCGTTATTGATTGCATAAATATTGCCGTCAGCCCCTGTTGCCATTCTCGTTACGTGAGAGTTAATATCGCAGGAGGTTACTCTTGCTACACTGTTTTCTACCAAAGTAATTTCCTTGGATTTTGCATTCAATACATAAATATTCGACGAGAACATCGGCATATATACCAAATTATTATTGAAAGAGTCATAAGCCAATGTTGCCATATTGATTGCCTGAGCGTTATTATATGTATTTTTATCCTCAGTTACAGAACCATTTCTGCTTTGCGAGAAAACTTTGGCAGGAGAATCTGCTGTAAATATTTTTTCTCCGGAGATACCATTCGCAGCGTCAATCGCACGGAAATCATTGAAAATAATACTTGGAGTATCTTTACCGACAAGTGCAAAAAAATCCTGTTGTGCAGAAGCATTAATACCGATTAAAACCAGAAATAAAGGGAGTAAATGTTTTTTCATAGATATAAATTTTAATTTTTAATCATTTTATTATAACTAAGTTACATATTTTTTGAATTGAATTATAAAAAATTTAAGGTTGAGAAAACAATTTATTTTCAATGCAACTTTCGCTTGATTATTTCTTTAAATCATTGAGAACATTTTGGTTCGCAAAGATGCATTAGTCAGCAAATCAATTATAAGATTTCTTCGTCGAAATGACAGTTTTACGCATAAAAAACTCTCGCAGATTTGCGGATTGGCAGAAGATCATGTTTAAAAAATCTGCGAAATCTGTAAAATCTGCGAGAGATATAATTAAAAGCTTTAAACTTAATTTTAATTCAAAACGTAAGAAGTACCATCTCTTCCGTCTTTCAATTCGATGCCTTCGGCAAGCAGTTTATCACGGATTTGATCTGACAACTCGAAATTCTTCGATTTTCTTGCCTGATTTCTTAATTCAATTAAAACCTTCAGCGTCTGATCCAGTTTTTCGTTGTTGTTTTCTTCGATGACTTGAAGTCCTAAAACATCGAAAACAAGTGCATTTAACGTAGATTTTAACTCTTCTAAATCTTCCACTGAAATCGCTTCTTTGCCATCATTTAATGCAAAAATGTATTTCACTGCTTCAAATAAATGCGCAATTAAAACCGGAGAATTAAAATCGTCCGTTAAGGCATCATATGCTTTATTTTTCCATTCTTCCAGACTAAAAGATGATTGTTTTTCGTCATTAGGAATAATATTATTTAAAGCTTTAATCGCTTCCATCAATCTGATAAATCCTTTTTCACTGGCAATCATGGCATCATTTGAAATGTCTAAAACACTTCTGTAATGTGCCTGTAAAAAGCAAAAACGTACAATCGAAGGATGGAAGGGCTTTTCGAAGAAATCATTTTCACCAGTCACCAATTGCATTGGCAAAATATAATTTCCGGTAGACTTACTCATACGCTGTGAATTCATGGTAAGCATATTCGCATGCATCCAGTAGTTGACAGGAGCGGCATCATTGCAGGCTTTCCCCTGAGCGATTTCACATTCGTGGTGTGGAAATTTAAGATCCATTCCACCGCCGTGAATATCGAAAGTCTCCCCTAAATATTTCGTGCTCATCGCAGTACATTCCAGGTGCCATCCCGGGAAACCTTCTCCCCAAGGAGAATTCCATCGCATAATATGCGCCGGTGAAGCTTTTTTCCACAATGCAAAATCCTGTGGATTTTTCTTTTCTCCCTGTCCATCCAGATCACGGGTATTAGCGAAGAGCTCTTCAATATTTCTTTTGGAAAGCTCACCATAATTTAAACCTCTTCTGTTGTATTCCAACACATCGAAATACACAGATCCGTTACTTTCATAAGCAAACCCTCTTTCAATTAATTTTTGAGTTAATTCGATCTGCTCAACGATATGTCCTGTTGCTGTCGGCTCAATATTTGGCGGTAGCAAATTAAACATTTCCAATACTTTATGAAAATCCACAGTATATTTCTGAACGATTTCCATGGGCTCCAGCTTTTCAAGGCGCGTTTGTTTTACGAAACGGTCGTTGTTGACATCACCATCGTCAGTAAGGTGACCTGCATCGGTGATATTTCTTACATACCGAACTTTGTAGCCTAAATGCATTAAGCTTCTGTAAATGAAGTCGAAAGAAAGGAAAGTCCTTACATTTCCCAAATGCACATTGCTGTAAACGGTCGGTCCGCAGACGTACATTCCTACATTTCCTTCTAAGATGGGTTTAAATATTTCTTTTTCGCCGGCAAGCGAGTTATATATTTTTAATTGCATGATTCTTTATAAGTGATAATTAATGATTGATAAATGATTTTTAAAAAGTTTAATTCAAGAAAATCTTTCACAACAAATAATTGTCGTGATGAAAATTTTATCTGAGATTTTTTTAAATTTTATCATTAATAATTCTGTTTATCATTTAATCCAATTTTGCATGACTTCCCACGTAATGAAGGAATTCCTGCCTTGTAATAGGATTGGTTCTGAAAATACCACTTAATTCTGCTGTAATAGTAGAGCTTGCCGTGTCTTTTATTCCTCTGCAATTTACGCAAAGATGCTTTGCATCAATAATACAGGCAACATCTTTTGTCCCTAAAGCTTCTTTTAAAGCATCCACAATCTGCATTGTGAGTCTTTCCTGAACCTGCGGTCTTTTTGCATAATAATCGACAATCCTGTTAATTTTTGAAAGACCGATCACTTCTCCATTCGAAATATAAGCAACATGTGCTCTTCCGATGATCGGCAAAAAGTGATGTTCACAGAACGAATATACGGTAATATCTTTTTCCACCAGCATTTGGCGGTATTTATATTTGTTTGAAAATGTGGAAATTCCCGGCTTATTTTCAGGAAGAAGCCCTCCGAAAATTTCATTCACATACATTTTCGCAACCCTTCTCGGAGAATCTTTCAGAGAGTCATCAGTCATGTCTAATCCTAATGTTTCCATGATTTCTCCGAAAAGTGTGGTAATCTTTTCGATCTTTTCTTCTGGCGATTTCTCAAAAGCATCTTTCCTTATGGGCGTATGTTCTTTTCCAGTGAAAATATCATCGTCGTTATCGGTAAAATCAACCATTTTTATTTAATTTGCACAAAAATACGGATAATATCTTTTTAAATGATTTCGATTTAAACGAAAATTATTATCTTTCTTATACACTACCAAAATAAGATATGATTACTGTAGAAGAAGTACGAAATGAAAATCAGAAACGTGAATTTTTAGAGTTTCCTCCGAGACTTTATAAGCATGACAAAAACTACATAAGGCCTTTAGATAAAGATATTGAAGCTATTTTCAATCCTCTTAAAAATAAATTTTTCAAAACCGGTGAGTGTGAGAGATTTTTATTTAAAAACAAAAAAAATAAAACCTTAGGAAAAGTTGCCGTTTTTATAAACGAAAATTATCCCCAAAAACAGCCAACGGGCGGAATTGGATTTTTCGACTGTATTGATGACCAGGAAACGGCGAATTTTATTTTTGACCATTGCAAAAAATGGCTTCAGCAAAAAGGAATGGAAGCCATGGACGGCCCGATAAATTTCGGAGAACGTGATAAATTCTGGGGACTCGTTACTGAAGGGTTTACTGAACCTTTGTATGGAATGAATTATAACTTTCCTTACTACAAAGATCTTTTCGAGAATTATGGGTTTAAGATCTATTTTGAACAGCTTTGCTTTTCACGTCCTATTTTCGCCGAGGTTTCCCGAATTTTTACGATAATGCATGCTAAGCACAGCAAGAATCCCAGTATTTCAGCAAAACCTATGACGAAGAAGCATCTGGAGAAATTTGCTGCAGATTTTACTGAAATTTACAATAAAGCCTGGGAATCTCACGGTGAAGGAAAATGTATGGATGAGACTAAAATTCTAAAAATGTTCAAGATTATGAAACCTATTATCAATGAACACATTTCGTGGTTTGTATATGAAAATGAAAAGCCGATTGCCATGTGGATGAATATTCCGGACACGAATCAATGGTTTAAGTACCTAAATGGAAAGTTTGGAATCTGGGAAAAATTGAAATTTCTCTGGGTTAAAAAGTTTAAGAAAAATGAAAAAATGGTAGGTCTTGTTTTTGGTGTTGTTCCAGAGTGGCAAAAGAAGGGTCTTGAGGGATACATGATCTGGGAAGGAACTCAGCACCTTAGAAAACATACCTATTTTAAAGTAACTGAGATGCAGTGGATTGGGGATTTTAATCCTAAAATGATAAAAATTGCGGAAAATCTTGATACCACGGTAACCAGAAAACTGGCAACGTACCGATATCTTTTTGACAGGAATAAAAAATTTGAAAGACATCCTGTTTTATGAGTTTTTGCTTAGGTTTCGGCGGCGAAGCCGCCGAAACCTAAGCAAAAAAAGTTCTGCATATGCAGAACTTAAAATCAATTCACTTTTACTTTATTAGAATAGCGCTCCGGCTACTTTTTTAATATTGTCACTTTTTCCCATCGAATAAAAATGCAAAACAGGAACTCCAAAATCCAGCAATTCTCTGCACTGATTAATCGCCCATTCAATTCCGATCTGTTTTACGGATTCGTTATTTTTAGCATTTTCCACTTCATTAATTAACTCTTCTGGCAAATCAATTTTAAAAATCTGAGGAAGAATTTTTAAATGCTTTTTAGTGGCAATGGGTTTAATCCCAGGAATAATAGGAACTGTAATTCCCATTTCACGGGCTTTTTTTACAAATTCGATAAACTTTTTATTATCAAAAAACATTTGCGTCACAATATAATCGGCACCTGCGTCTACTTTTTGTTTGAGCCATTTTAAATCATAATTCATGGAAGGAGCTTCTATATGCTTCTCAGGATAACCGGCAACGCCAACACAAAATTTGTTATGTTCATCACACTCCTGATCTTCATTATGTAGATATTTTCCTCTTCCCAAATTATTGATCTGGTGAACCAAATCCATTGCGCTGGCATGTCCCCCGTTCGTAGGTTCAAAATACTGATGCCCTTTCATCGCATCTCCTCTTAAAGCCATTACATTATCAATTCCGAGATACATACAGTCGACCAGAAGATATTCTGTTTCTTCTTTGGTAAAACCTCCGCAAAGCAGATGTGGAACGGTATCTACATTATATTTATGCTGAATGGCAGCACAGATTCCTAATGTTCCGGGGCGCATTCTTGTGATTCGGCGCTCCATTAAACCATTTCCTTTATCGATGTAAATATACTCTTCTCTCGAAGTTGTCACATCAATGAATGGTGGTTTAAATTCCATTAAAGGATCAATATTTCTATATAAATCTTCAATCCCGATTCCTTTTTGCGGCGGAACGACTTCTAGGGAGAATAAGGTTTTTCCGTTTGCGTTTTTTATATGGTCTGTGATTTTCATTATTATATTTTTGTTGCTTGTTGAAAGTTGTTAGTTGATGGTAGTTACAAAAAGTTCAAAAACCAACAACTATCAACCATAAACGATTTTATTAATCTGCTAAATTCGGCGACAGCCATTTTCTCGCTTCCTGCAAAGAAATTCCTCTTCTTATGGAATAATCTTTCAATTGGTCTTCTGCAATTTTTCCTAGGCCAAAATATTTTGCATGCGGACTTCCGAAATAATATCCGGAAACGGAAGCCGTCGGAAACATCGCTAAATTTTCAGTCAAATACACTCCTATATTTTCTTTCACTTTCAGCAAATCCCAAATGGCGTGCTTTTCCAGATGATCTGGACAGGCAGGGTATCCCGGAGCCGGACGAATACCTTTGTATTTTTCTGCAATTAATTCTTCGTTGGTTAAATTTTCCTGATTAGCGTAACCCCAATATTCGGTTCTTACTTTTTTATGCAAAAATTCGGCGTAGGCTTCTGCAAAACGATCTGCCAAAGCTTTTACCATGATCGCATTATAATCGTCGTTTGCTTTTTCATATTCGGCTGCCAGTTCATCTGTTCCAAAACCTGTCGTTACACAAAAAGCGCCCATATAATCGGTTTTTCCTGAACTTTGAGGCGCAATAAAATCACTTAAAGCCAAGTAATCCTTTCCTTTTGAACGTTGAGCCTGCTGTCTTAATGTCAGAAATTTCACTTTCTGTTCATTATCTTCATCAAAAATTAAAATGTCATCCTTATCAGTAGAATTGGCTTTAAAAATTCCGAAAATAGCTTTTGCAGTCAGTAATTTTTCATCCAGAATTCTCTTTAAAATAACCTGAGCATCTTTAAATAATTCTTTAGCCTGAGCTCCAACAACCTCATCTTCTAAAATGTTTGGGTATTTTCCGTGAAGATCCCAACTTCTGAAAAACGGAGACCAGTCGATGAAAGGCAGCAATTCTCTTAAATCCTGGTTTTCAACAACCGTAATTCCTAATTGATTTGGGATAAAGATTTCTTCATTTTGCCAGTCAATTTTAAATTTATTTTGTCGGGCTTCTTCAATAGAAACATAATCCTTCTCCACCTGCCGGTTCAGGAATTTTTCCCGGAATTCTGAATAATCATTTTTTAAATCTGCAACATATTCTTTATTCCGATCACCCAGCAATGAACTTACCACGTTTACCGCTCTGGAAGCATCATTTACATGAACGACTGCGTTTTTATATTTTAAATCTATTTTAACGGCAGTATGTGCTTTTGAAGTTGTCGCACCGCCGATCAGTAAAGGAAAATTTAAATTTTGTCTTTCCAGTTCCTGAGCGATGTACACCATTTCATCCAGACTTGGCGTAATCAATCCGCTCAGTCCGATAACATCTACCTTTTCTTCAATAGCAGTCTGAATAATTTTTTCGGCCGGAACCATTACTCCCAAATCGACGATTTCGTAATTGTTACAACCCAACACTACGCTCACAATATTTTTACCAATATCATGAACATCACCTTTTACGGTTGCCATCAGAATTTTTCCGTTGGCAGGTTTTGAGCCGTCTTTTTCAGCTTCGATATAGGGTTGTAGATAAGCCACCGCTTTTTTCATTACCCTTGCCGATTTTACAACCTGTGGTAAAAACATTTTTCCACTTCCGAATAGATCTCCGACAACGCCCATTCCGGTCATCAGATTAATCTCGATCACATGAAGTGGTTTTTCTGCCTGTAGCCTTGCTTCCTCAACGTCTTCTTCAATAAAACGGTCGATTCCTTTAACCAAAGCATGAGTAATTCTTTCTTGTAAAGGATAATTTCGCCATTCTAAATCTTCAACTTTTTCTTTTTTAACCGATTTATGCTTTTCGGAATAATCTAAAAGTCGTTCTGTGGCATCTTCTCTTTTGTCGAGAATTACATCTTCAACAAGCTCAAGGAGTTCTTTATTAATTTCATCATAAACTTCCAGCATCGCAGGATTCACGATTCCCATATTCATTCCCGCCTGAATGGCGTGATACAGGAAAACAGAATGCATTGCCTCTCTAACCGTATCATTTCCTCTGAATGAAAAGGAAACATTGGAAACACCTCCACTTACTGATGCATATGGAAGATTTTGCCTTACCCATCTGGTTGCCTCGATGAAATCGATGGCATTTCGGCGGTGTTCATCCATTCCCGTTGCAACCGGGAAAATATTCAAATCGAAAATAATATCTTCTGCAAGAAAGTTTAAACGATTCACTAAAATATCGTAAGATCGTTTTGAAATTTCAATTCTGCGTTCATAAGTATCAGCCTGTCCTACTTCATCAAATGCCATTACAATTACGGCAGCTCCATATCTTTTAATGGCTTTGGCCTGTCTGATAAATTCTTCTTCACCACCTTTTAAGCTGATCGAATTTACTACACATTTACCCTGAGCAACCTGCAATCCGGCTTCCAGAATTTCCCATTTTGAAGAGTCAACCATCAGAGGGATTCTTGCGATATCTGGCTCAGAAGCTATCAAATTTAAAAATTTGATCATGGAAGCTTTACCGTCAATCAATCCATCATCGAAATTGACATCCAGAATTTGCGCGCCGCCTTCAACCTGATGACGGGCTATATCCAGTGCTTCTGCAAATTTTTCTTCTTTTATTAATCTTAAAAATTTCTTTGAACCGGCAACATTGGTTCTTTCACCAACGTTGATAAAGTTACTTTCCGGCGTAATAATCAGTGGCTCAAGCCCTGATAATCTTAAATATTTCATCAATTTATTCTTCTAAAATAAAATATGCGTTATTCGCATTTTGCTTCAGCAAATCCACATGTTTGCCTAAAGCTGTCGTAATTGGAAATCGTTTGTACGCTAATCCATGCTCTTTCGCGAACGATGCGATTTCCTCTGTAATTTCATTATAATAGGCGTAACTGTAATTCGGAAAAAGGTGATGTGCCACATGAAAGTTGAAATTTCCCAATACATTTCGTACAAACCAGTTGTTTTCTTTTAAATCGTTGGTCACTTCAAACTGATGGTTAAGCCAACTGAAAGGCAGTCCGTTTTTCTCATCCAATTTTGGAAAAGCATTGTCAGGAAGCGGATGTAACGGCAGTAGCACGAATAGTGCAAAAATACTCGCCGCAATTACCTGCAAAAACCAGGCTCCCAATGCAAGACTTATAGAAACTTTAAAAAACAAAACAGGAACAGCAATCTGGTAGAAAAAATAGAACAGTTTATACGCAACCATTTTAATTTTTTCTTTCATCGGTATTGCTCCCTGGGTTTTAAGAATTACCCGGTTGTTGTCAAAAAAATCTCTGAAATCACGGATAAACATCCAATTAAATAGATACAACGGATACACCAAAAAGAAAAACCTGTGCTGATATCGTTGAATTCCTTTAGCTTTAATCCAAGGAATAATCAATAAAAGACCACTCTGTTCGATATCGGTGTCCCAACCGTCAACATTTGGATAGGCATGATGGCTTGCAATATGCCTTTTTTTCCAGATATAGGAATTGGCACCTACAAAATCAAAGATCTGCAATACCATACCATTCATTTTTTTGCTTTTAAAAATATTGTTGTGAGCCGCTTCATGAATTAGATTTAGATAAATCAACACCAAAGAAATACCCATCAAAACGAAACTTAAAATATAAATCCAAGGCTTGCCTGCATTAAAAAGTGCAAACACATACAAACCAACATAAAGCAAAGGCAGAATAACGGCTTTGATCTGGATGTAAATATCCCGGTTTTCAGGAATTGCTTCTACTCGTTGGTTCACTTTCTTTCTTAATTCATTAAACAACTTGGCATCATTAGAATCTTTTAAATAAACAGGCTTTTCCATTATATTTAATTTTGTGTGATAATTAAAGATAATATTAAAAACCATTCCTTTTATTAAGGATTTAATTAAAAAATTCTATTAATTCAAACAAATTTCTTCAATTTTCTTGGCGAGTATTGTGCTGCCAGATCTGCAATAGCTTTAATATGTTCCGGTGTCGTTCCACAACAACCTCCGATAATATTAATCAGTCCTTTTTCCGTATATTCTTTGATCTGACTCGCCATATCTTCAGGCGTTTCATCGTACTTACCGAAAGCATTTGGCAAGCCTGCATTCGGATACGCTGAAACATAAAACTCTGAATTATGAGCTAATGTCTCCAGATACGGTGTTAATTGGTTTGCTCCCAGCGCGCAATTAAAACCAACACTCAAAAGATTCAGGTGCGAAACGGAAATTAAAAATGCTTCTGCGGTTTGTCCGCTCAATGTTCTTCCTGAAGCATCGGTAATTGTTCCGGAAACCATAATGGGAATTTTCATTCCTCTTTCATCCTGAATTTCATCGATTGCGAAAAGGGCGGCTTTCGCATTTAAAGTATCAAAAATCGTTTCTACTAAGAGAATATCCGAACCGCCGTCTAATAAAGCTTCGCACTGCTGTTTGTAAGCAATTCTCAATTCTTCAAATGTAATTGCTCTGTAACCCGGATCATTCACATCAGGGCTCAAACTTGCTGTTCGGTTGGTCGGACCGATGGATCCTGCAACAAATCTTGGTTTATCAGGATTTTGGACAGTAAATTCGTCACAGACTTTTCTTGCTATTTTTGCAGATTCATAGTTCAACTCATACACCAGATCTTCCATGTGATAATCTGCCATAGCGATTGTTGTACCCGAAAACGTGTTTGTTTCTATAATATCTGCTCCTGCTTCAAGATATTTTTTATGAACTTCTTCAATCGCCTGTGGTTGTGTAAGGGAAAGCAAATCATTGTTTCCTTTTACCGGATGTTCCCAATCTTTAAAACGCTCTCCGCGATAATCTTCTTCTTCAAATTTATACCGCTGAAGCATCGTTCCCATCGCTCCGTCCAGTATTAAAATTCTCTCGGATAGTGCTTTGTATAATTGTTCTGAATTTTTCATTTTTTAATTATTTAAATTTTCCGAATTACATTCGAATTTTCCAAATTTATGTGGTCAATCTTTGCAGCCCGACTTGAGCGGAAATCCTTTTTGTGAGGCTAAAAGCACTGGCAAAAAGATTGGGAGCGGAAGGCGGATAAAGCTGCCCAAAAAATTTTAATCCAATGCCTGTTTCAAATCTGCAATAATATCATCCACATTTTCCAGACCCACAGAGCACCGAACCAGACCTGCCGTAATTCCTACTTCGTTCCTTTCTTCGTCCGTTAATTTAGAATGCGTTGTAGAAGCCGGGTGAGTAACAATTGTTCTTGTATCTCCAAGGTTTGCGGAAAGTGAACACATTTTAATATTATTTAAAAAGTTTCTACCACCTTCAATTCCTCCTTTAATTTCAAATGCCACAATGTTTCCCCCTAATTTCATTTGCTTTTTGGCAATTTCATAACCCGGATGAGATTTCAGAAAAGGATATTTCACCAATTCTACATTTGGGTGACTTTCTAAAAACTCAGCCACTTTCAATGCATTTTCACAATGCTTTTCAACACGGATGGCTAACGTTTCCAGACTTTTCGATAAAACCCATGCATTAAAAGGTGACATTGCAGGACCTGTATTCCTTGCGAAAAGATAAATTTCACGAATCAAATCTTCTCTGCCGACAGCTACTCCTCCTAAAACACGCCCCTGACCATCGATTAATTTTGTAGCGGAGTGCACCACGATATCTGCTCCGTATTTTATAGGCTGCTGCAAATACGGTGTTGCAAAACAGTTATCAACAATAAAAATTAAATTATGCTTCTTTGCAATTTTTCCGAAAAATTCCAAATCCAATACTTCAATCGCAGGATTGGTGGGTGTTTCTAAGTATAAAATTTTTGTGTTTGGTTGAATGTATTTTTCTATATTTTCAGCATCTTCTGCTTTGAAATAAGTTGTTTCAATATTCCATTTGGGGAAATATTTTGTGAACAAAGTGTGCGTAGATCCGAAAACTGACTGACAACTTACGATATGGTCGCCCGCATTTAACAAAGTCGCAAACGTTGAATAAATCGCTGCCATTCCCGTTGCAAAAGCATATCCAGCTTCTGCACCTTCCATTTTGACAATTTTATCGGTAAATTCCGTTACATTTGGGTTTGAAAAACGGCTGTACAAGTTTTTTGATTTTTCTTCCGCAAAACTTGCCCTCATATCTTCCGCATCTTCAAAAACAAAGCTTGAAGTAAGAAAAAGCGGCGTTGAATGCTCATCAAACTGAGTTCTCTCTGTCTGGGTTCTTATGGCAATGGTTTCAAAATTTTCCATATAAATTAATTTATCAATGTAGCTGTGTAACAATGCAACAATGAGATTCTTCACTTCGTTCAGAATGACAGGGTTAAATATTGATAAACTGCTACAGTGTTATATTGTTACATTAATTACTTTGTTTCACTTACTCTTAAAATGTCCCCGAAAACGCCTCTTGCGGTAACCTTAGCTCCGGCTCCGGCTCCCATGATGACAATTGGGTTTTCACCGTAACTTTCTGTGTATATTTCAAAGATTGAATCGGAACCTTTTAATTGCCCTAAAGCGGAAGTTGCAGGAACAGAAATTAATTTTACATCAAGTTCGCCTTTTTCTTTCTGTAAGTCTCCATGAAGATCTCCCACATATCTCAACACATGGCCGGACTCTTGATTCTCTTTTATTTTTTGATACTCTTCATCCAGCTCGTCCAGTCTTGAAAGGAATTCTGATTTTGATACCGAAAGTAGATTTTCCGGAACCAGATTCTGAATATTGATATCGTCAAATTCATTAATTAAATCTAATTCTCTGGCTAAGATCAATAGCTTCCGCGCCACATCATTTCCTGACAGGTCTTCTCTTGGATCAGGCTCTGTATAACCTTTTTCCAACGCTTCATTGATAATTGTGGAAAAATTATCATTTCTCAAAGAAAAATTATTGAAAACATAGCTCAAAGTCCCTGAGAAAACACCTTTGATTCTGGTGATGTTTTCTCCCGAAAGGTGTAGCAATTTTATGGTATCAATCAATGGCAATCCGGCACCAACGTTGGTTTCATACAGATAACGTCGGTTATTTTTGTTCAACGTATATCTTAGTTTACGGTATTCTTCAATCGGAAGTGTATTGAAAATTTTATTTGAAGAAACCAGATCGAAGCCATTTTCGGCCAATGCGTGATAGTTTTTCACAAAATCCTTACTCGCGGTATTATCTACGACGATAAGATTTTCCAGCTGATTTTTCTTTGAAAAATTAATCAGCTCCTGAACATTAGACGGATTTTCTGAGTTTACAATCTCATCATTCCAATTAATCCCGAAACCTTTTTTGTTGAATGCAATTTTCTTTGAATTAGCAACTGCCACGACTTTGAGGTCTATTTTTTTTCGTCTCTTAATTTCTTCTGAAGACTCTAAAACCTGTTCTATCAAAGTTTTCCCAACATTTCCATGTCCTATAATTGCAAGGTGAACCGTTTTTGGCTTTTTGGAAATTTCAGATTCGATGATATTTTTTGCTTTTTCGTCCTGAGAAGAAGTTACAACGATATTCACTCTTTTTTCTGCTGCAATCTGATTTAAAAGTAACGGGAAAACATTGTTTCTTGCCAGCTCTGCTAAGACTTTATTAAAATCTTCTGCAACAAAACCTAAAACCGACACATTATTGATGCTGTAAATCTGGGAAACCTTTCCTGATTTTCTTTCCTCTTCAAATTCATCAATCAGACAATTTACCGCCTTTTCGGAATCTGCTTCCTGAACGAGAATAGAAAGTCCGTTCTCGATTGCCTGCTGGGAAATTACTCCCACACTGATTCTTGCCAGGGTAAGCGCTTTAAAAATGCGTCCGTCAATCCCGATTTCACCTAAGAAATCTTCTCCTTCAAATTTGATGATTGATCTGTTTTTTAAAAATTTTATTTCGTTAGCATTCTTCATCTTCTACAATATATTTTTAATGATAGTATTTAATTGTTCGTATTCCATTAAGAAGGCATCGTGCCCATGAATTGAGGTGATCTCGTGATAAAAAACATTTTCTTTTTTCTCTTTAAGCTTTTCATAGCAACTCCTGATTTCGGAAGCAGGAAAAAACAAATCTGTATCAACGGAGATCATGTGCATTCGGGCCTGGATTTTTTCTAAATCACTCTCATTCGCATTAATATTCATCAACAAATGGTTCATCAGCTTATAAGATTTTAAACTAAATCTTTCGTTTAATACTTTCCCATGATACATCAGCCAATCTTCTGACTCTAATCTCTTTTTTTCCTGATTATACTTGTTTTGAAACCTGGCGTTTAAAGATTCTGGTGTTCGGTAGCACAACATCGCATGAATTCTTGCCTTCTGTAATGGCTCATCATTTTGATTTAATAAAAACTTCTGAACCAGACACTGTGCATAGAGCCAGTCATGGGTTTTAAAATCACAGGCAATAGGAATGAAAATTTCGGAAAGATTTGGATTTTTAGCCAACATTTCCCAGCCTATTGCTCCTCCTAAAGAACCTCCGATAATGGCGTGTAAACTTTTAATATTTAAAATTTCAAGACCTTGCAAAAAGATATTGGCAATATCCGAAACTGTAAAATTCTCATATTCATCAATAAAAAAATTATCATAGCCATTTCCGGGAATATTAAAACACAGAACCGTATATTTTTCGGTATTGATAACCTGATTTTCACCAATCAGCTTTTTCCACCAGCCTTTTTCTCCCGAAACATCCGAATTACCTGTCAGTGCATGATTTACTAAAATGATCGGTGCCGAAAACAGCTCTTTCCCGAAAAGCTGATAGCTCAACGGGATATGATATTCCTTGCCGGAATTTGTACGATACGAAAAATTAATATGTTTTAGTTCTGCTTTCAATTCTATTTTATTAATACAATTGAAAATGCCACAGGAAATGGCTGAAAGAACTTCAGTAAGTTATCTGTCCAAAAATTACTTTGGTAGAACGTAGCACCTTCTCCGCTTTCGCGAAGGGTTGCTAAGGTTTCATAGGGTCTAATCCCTCAACCTTTCTTGATAACATTTTCAATATTTGAATGAACGAATGGTGCAAAGATAAAACTTTTATTTTAAAATTTTATAAAAATTTAATTTAATATCTCAAACATCCATCGGCAGGCAGTTTGCAGAAATACATTAAGTTTAATTCAAATTAATGAGGTTGGAATTTTTTGACAAAAAAACTACCTTCGTAATGAAAAGTGATGAGATATGGTTGCTGAAAAACAAAGATTACAAAACACAGACTGGAAAAACTGGGGACCTTACGTGAGTAACCGGCAGTGGGGAAATGTACGTGAAGACTACAGTCCCAATGGCGATGCATGGAATTTTGCCAATCATAATAATGCCGAAAGCTATGCCTATCGCTGGGGAGAAGAAGGGATCGCCGGAATCTCGGATTTCAAACAGATTTTTTGCTTTGCTCTCTCGTTTTGGAACAAGAAAGATAAAATGGTCAAGGAGCGCTTTTTCGGGCTGAGTAATCCTCAGGGAAACCATGGCGAAGATATAAAGGAAATTTTTTATTATCTGGATAACACCCCAACCCACAGCTACATGAAAATGCTGTATAAATATCCGATCAACGCCTTTCCTTATGATGAAATCCGGGCAGAAAATGCACGAAGAAGCAAAAAAGAACCTGAATATGAAATTTTCGATACCGGGATTTTTGATAAAGATGAATATTTTGATATTTTCATCGAATATGCCAAAGCAGATCACAACGATTTTTTAGTCCGAGTCACGGTTTTTAACAGAAGTAATGCTGATGCACCTATTGTTGTCGCACCTACAGTATGGTTCAGAAACAACTGGAAATGGGGTTATAATACTTACAAAGGGCAGACATCCGCTTCACATGAAGGCTGTATCAATATTCAGCATGATAGCATTTCTATCAAGAAGTTTTATTCCAGGAATATTGGTGCAGAAAGTGTTTTCTGTGAAAATGAAACCAACACCCCAAAACTATACGGAGCTCCATACACTGGAAATACGTATTTTAAAGATGGGATCAATGATTATATTATCTACGGAAGCAATACTGTAAATCCTGAAAAAGAAGGCACAAAAGCCTCATTCTTGCTGGATGATATAATCGAAGCAGGAAGCTCAAAATCTTTTGATTTCAGGCTTTCTCCTGATGAGCTTGATGACCCGTTTGAAAATTTTGATGCTATTTTCAATGAAAGAATTGCAGAGGCAGATGAGTTTTATAATGAAATTCAGAATGATGTGGTGAATGAGGATGAAAGAAATGTACAGCGACAGGCTTTTGCAGGATTATTATGGAATAAGCAGTTTTATCATTATAATGTAGGAAAATGGTTGAAAGGAGATCCTAATTTTGAAGCTCCCAGAGATTTTAATAATTACGTACGAAATACAGAGTGGAATCATCTCCACAATAAAGACATCATATCCATGCCAGACAAATGGGAATATCCTTGGTATGCGACCTGGGATCTGGCCTTTCATTGTGTTCCTTTTGCTATTATTGATGCAGATTTTGCCAAAAACCAGCTGCTTTTGCTTACCAAAGAATGGTATATGCATCCGAACGGACAAATGCCGGCTTACGAATGGAATTTGAGCGATGTAAATCCTCCCGTTCACGCATGGTCATGCTTCAGGGTCTTTAAAATTGATGAAAAGCAGAATGGGAAACCCGATCTTTTATTTTTAGAAAAAGTCTTCCAGAAGCTACTCCTGAATTTTACATGGTGGGTAAACCGAAAGGACAAAAACGGTAAAAATATATTTGGTGGAGGTTTCCTTGGACTTGATAATATCGGAGCTTTTGACCGTAACATGATTCTGAAAGACGGACAGCATTTAGAGCAGGCTGATGGCACAAGCTGGATGGCCATGTATGCTTTAAACATGATGCGTATTGCCATGGAACTAGCTCAATATTACCAGGTTTATGAAGATATGGCCATTAAATTTTTTGAGCATTATCTTTACATAGCCCAAGCCATGGAAAACCTGGGTGAAGGCACAAAAGGACTCTGGAATGAGGAAGACGGATTTTTTTACGATGTTCTACAACTCGGAAACGGCGATAGTGTTTCACTGAGACTAAGAAGCATCGTTGGCCTTATTCCTATGTTTGCCGTGGAAATCATAGATCATCATCTTCTCGATAAAATGCCGAATTTTGTTGAAAGGATGGATTGGGTACTGAAAAATAAACCTGAGCTTACCAAGCTTGTGTCGCACTGGGAAGAAGAAGGACAGGGAAGAAAGCACCTGATGAGCATTCTCCGTAAAACAAGACTGACAAAGGTTCTAAGTCGTATGCTTGATGAAAAGGAATTTTTAAGTGATTACGGAATACGTGCCATGTCGAAAGTATATGAAGAAAATCCGTTTGTATTCTCTGTACACGGAACAGAAAATGTTGTCTATTATACACCCGGAGAGAGTGACAGCCGCATGTTTGGAGGAAATAGCAACTGGAGGGGACCGATCTGGTTCCCGATCAATTTCCTGATTGTTGAAAGTTTACAAAGGTTTTATTTTTATTACGGAAACAGCCTGAAAGTTGAACTACCGACCGGTAGTGGTGACAAGAAAAATCTTGATGAAGTGGCACAAAATATCAGCAACAGGTTATGTTCTATTTTCCTTAAAGACGAAGTAGGGCAACGACCGTTCAACGGTGGAAATGCAAAATTTAATTATGATGAAAACTTTAAAGACTACGTAACGTTCTTTGAGTATTTCCATGGTGATAACGGACGCGGAATCGGAGCCTCCCATCAGACAGGGTGGACTGCGACAGTTGCAAAACTGATGAAACCAAGATTAACATTTTAGCGATTATTCTTAAATACAATACCAGCCTCTCAAAAAAGAGGCTTTTTTTTATGATTAAAAGTTGAAATATTTATTATTTCAATGTAAAATCATTAATACAATAGTTAAAATCTATATAGAATTAAACAAACTACACTATATTTAACTTATACATGAAAAATTACCATCAATTTTAAAAATATAATACTTTTTTATCAATAAAATATCTATATTAGCCGCTTAAACCTAATAATAGAATTTATGAAAGGAAAACTACTACCTCTAGCAGTCGTGGCGTTATCGACTGTATGCAATCATTACCTTAAAGCTCAGGAATATCAGCCAATGCCGGTTACAAGCGGTTACAATGCTGATGTTATCGCCAATGGTGTAGGCCCATCTGCCTCTTCTACCAACAACGATGTAGATGGCGTAAGTTATGCTTTTATCTCCCGCGATTTTCAACTGACATCAGCCAGCACACCTTTAAATTACGGGCTTCCCATTAATGGCATCATCAATTCAGTAGTATCTTCTACTTCCGGATTATCTTATCAGATGGGATCTTACAGTTCAAATAACAGTCTAAGGCTGGAAGCTGCCAATGATAACGGAACTTTAATTTTCTCTACACCTCTTCAGGCTATTACTGTATATATGCTCGCAACAGGAGGAAGTGGGAGCTGCACAGTAGATGTAGATGTTAATTTTACCGACAATACTTCAGAAACCTTCTCAGGAGTGAGTATTTCCGACTGGTACGGAGGAAGCAGCTATGCAATCCAGGGAATCGGAAGGATTAATACTTCAAACGATAATCTTGAGTCCGGTTCGGGAACTAATCCGAGACTATATCAGATTCCTTTAGCAATTAGCACAGCAAATCAATCCAAGAGCGTTCAAAGTGTAACAGTAACTAAAGTGGGAACAGGAGGAATCCCTAATATCTTCGCTTTCGCAGCAGATGCCTACAATGCCTGCGCTACGCCAACCAATATTACGGCGACAACTACCATGTCTGAAGCAACAATAAGCTGGACAGCATCTGCCAGCGCTCCGGCTTCCGGATATCAATATTATTACAGCACTTCGCCTACCCCACCGACAGCAACAACAACTCCTACAGGGAGTGTAACTTCGGGTACTTCGGTAACGCTTAACCAATTAACGACAGGGCAAACGTATTATTTCTGGGTAAGATCCAATTGCGGAGGTTCTTCACAAAGTTTCTGGAAAATGAAAGAATTTACTCCGGGGCAAATCAGCACGACATATACAGCAGGAGATATTAATACACAGTTTAACAATTCAGGAGTTACAACGACATCTACTACAAGCTGTCCAGGAAGTTTAAGCATCAATGTTCCGACAGGATATAAAATAAAATCTACCGCTGTTTCGTACACCATGTCTACGGTTTCCAATGGGTGGATGGCCGAGCAAAGAAGCCTTTTGGTTTGTACCACGAACAACACCACGGAAGCTTCAGTAACCTCCGGATCCGGATCTTCTACAGGTACATATTCTTATAACAGAACCGGTCTTACTTTAGCGAATGATCTTACAGGAACGGTAAACTTTGAAATGAGAGCATGGAGAACATATGGAGGATCAGACTGCAACGCAGATTACAATAAAATAGATAACAACACACTTACTGTAACGGTTACATTAGAACCATTATCTTTGGCAACAAGCGAGGTAACCGCAAAAGAAAAAGAGAGAATTGCATATCCAAATCCTTTTATTGATACATTACATATTGAAAAGGCTGAAAATGTGAAGAAGGCAGTTTTAACAGATCTTTCGGGAGTTGTAGTAAAAACTGTTGAAAATCCATCTTCATCACTGTTCGTGGGAGAAATAAAATCAGGAATGTATATTCTGACCTTAACAATGAAAGACGGCTCATTAAAAAGCATGAAAACAATTAAAAGATAACACTACACTACACATTCATACTGAAAACGCGGATATTTTTTTTATCCGCGTTTTGTTTTATATGATGGGTAAAGGCTAAGCTTCAACCATTTCTCCGTTAACAAAAACCTCGTAGCCAATTTCTACATTGGGTTCAAGAGTTTTAGAAACAGAGCAATATTTTTCAAAAGATAGCTGAGCTGCTTTAAAGGCTTTTTTAGGATCAATATTTCCTTCCAAAAGAAATTTTACTTTGATTGATTTAAAAGGCTTGGCATCGTCTACCGGAATTCTTTCCCCTTCCACTTCGGCTTTAAAGCCAGTGATTTCCTGTCTTTGCTTTTTGAGAATGGAAACGACATCAATTCCGCTACAGCCTGCAACTGCCATCAGGACGCTTTCCATAGGAGAAACTCCCTTTGCTCCCGGCTGGGTAGTATTATCTAAAAGGATTGAATTTCCCTGAGAATTGGTGCATTCAAACAAAAAATCGTCATTGATTCTGTTAAGTGTTATTTTCATTATTATTTATTGCTAAATGATTAAACTTTATACTTAATACATTATGTCTAATGATTAATAATCTATACTTTATATATAAAACTTTATACTTAATGCTTAAAGACTTTTGCTTAAGACTTAAACTCTAATACTTAACGCTTAAAATTTTATACTTAATGTTTAAAGACTTTTATTTAAGACTTAAAATTATATGTATTAGACCTAAAACTTTATATATTAAACTTAAAGCACTTACTGCTTATGGCATACTGCCTGCTGCCTCTAGACATTATAAAATTCCTCTTGCTTTGATCTCAAGATATTTATTAATAACATCAATATTCAAATTTTCAGGCAATGTATATACAGTATAAATTCCGTATTTGCGTAGTTCCTGGATGATAAGTTTTTTCTCAAACTCAAATTTTTCGGCAATGATTTCATCATAAATTTCCTGCATACTTTCAGGGTTTTTATGCATCAATGTCTGAAGCTCTGAATTTTTAAAGAAAACCACTACCAGCAAATGGTTTTTGGCAATTCCGCGAAGATACTTCATCTGTCGGTTCAGTCCGTCAAGCGTCTCAAAATTGGTAAACAGTAAAATTAAACTTCTCTGGTTTAAGGAATATTTTACGTCCTGATACAATCGGTTAAAATCACTTTCAAAAAAATCTGTTTTGATATTATAAAGCGCTTCTGAAATTTTCCGTAACTGACCCGATTTATTCTCAGCCGCAATTTTATTTTCCGTTTTTTTAGAGAAGGTCATCATTCCTGCACGATCGCCTTTCTTCAGAATAATGTGGGACAAAGCCATCGTCGCATTGATGGAATAATCCAACAGACTTAATCCTTTGAAAGGCATTTTCATTGTCCTTCCTGTATCGATCAGCATGAAGATTCGTTGCGATTTTTCATCCTGAAACTGATTGACCATTAATCGGTTTGTTTTGGAAGTCGCTTTCCAATTGATGGTTCTGATATCATCACCCGGAACATATTCTTTGATCTGCTCAAATTCCATCGTGTGTCCCAGCTTTCTTATTTTCTTGATTCCACCCAATAAAAACTCACTTTGAATCGCCATGAGCTCATATTTTCTCAGATGAATGAATGATGGATATGAAGCTAAATTAGCATCTTTCTGAAAATTAAATCTTTTTGAAACAAAACCAAGCAATGATGAAACATAAACATTCAGGCTTCCAAAATTGTATTCTCCTCGTTCTTTCGGCTCCAAAATGTATTGAAAAAAAGTATTCTTTCCCCGTTCAATTTCCTTTTCAATCAGGAAATCACGCTTCTGAAACTGAAACGGAATTTCATCGATTATCCTTACATGAATTTTAAAATCATAATTGTTTTTAATATCAATTTTTACAGGGTTTTCGTCTCCGTTTGATAATTTTTCAGGCAAAATCCTTTGCGCTGAAATCCCTTTATTTTTATTAAAAATAAAAAGATAATCCACCATTACCGCAAGAAAGCAAAGCAGCAAAGTAATATGTGCCACCCACATCAGAAATGGAAAGAAAAATGCGAAGACATACAGTACTCCCACTACGATGAGCGTAAAGAAAAATCGGGTATTGATGTATAGGTTTTTCATTAGCTAAATGCTATAAGCAATAGGCAGCAAGCTAAAAACTGTCAACTGACGGTTCTGAGCCAACAGCCAATTTCTATCTTGGTATTTCTATCCCTTCTAAAATTTGTCTGATAATTTCGTCTGCCGTAAGTCCTTCCATTTCTCTTTCAGGCGATACGATCACTCTGTGTCGCAAAACGGCATAGCTGGCTTCTTTAATATCTTCCGGAGTTACAAAATCTCTTCCTCTTAACGCGGCAAAAGCCTTAGAAGCGGTTAACAATGCCAGACTTGCACGCGGTGATGCACCCAAATACAGGAACTGATTTTCTCTTGTATTTACAATAATCTTGGCAATATACTCCATCAGTTGAGCTTCTACGATGATTTCTTTTACCAGATGCTGATAGTTTTTTAATTGCTGCGCCGTAATAACACGATTCACCACCTCTGTTTTATCTTCATTTTTGCTTTCGTGCTGATTTTTAATAATCGAAATTTCCTGCGCGAGGTCTGGATAACCTACATTTATTTTAAACAGAAAGCGATCAAGCTGTGCTTCAGGAAGCCTGTACGTTCCTTCGTGCTCAATTGGATTTTGGGTTGCAACCACCAGAAAAGGCTCATCCATCGTGTAACGAGTACCATCCATCGTAATTTGTCTTTCCTCCATTACTTCAAAAAGAGCAGCCTGGGTTTTTGCAGGGGACCTGTTGATCTCATCAATTAAAATAAAGCTTGAGAAAATCGGACCTTTTTTAAATTCAAATTCAGAATTTTTTACGTTGAAGATAGAAGTTCCCAAAATATCGGAAGGCATAAGATCCGGTGTAAACTGAATTCTGCTGAAGCCTACGTCAATAGTTTTGGCCAGCAGCTTTGCTGTAATCGTTTTTGCCACTCCGGGAACACCTTCAATCAATACATGTCCATTAGACAGAAGCGCAGCCAAAAGATGCTCTACCATACTTTCCTGCCCTACAATCACTTTACCAATTTCGGTTTTAACTTTATCCAGGCTGGAACGAAGCTCAATCATATCAATTCTCGACTGAAACTGTTCTTCCTTTTTATCAAGGTTTATAGAAGAATGATCTTCTGTATTTTGGTTTTCAAAGTTTTCCATATCATATAATTTAACAATTTATCAATGTAACAGTTTACCAATTAAAGAGAATTGTTACACTGTTATACTTTTAGATTGTTACATTTTTTTAAATTATTTCATCAAGTAATTTATTCATTTTTGCAAGATCTTCTTTCATTACCTGTGCGTAAGGATCTTGTGCTTTTTTGATTAGCTTTATGGCTTCGTCAATCATTTCTATAGGTTTACCTGTTTTAAGATGAAGTTTTTTGGCAAATTCTTCATCCAGATTCTGGGTATCAATCAGAAGATCCATTCTGATTTTATTCAGAAAATACTGCGCTTTTTTGGCCATCATATCATGGAAATCTCCTTCCTGCAGATACAAATTGCCTATGCTTTTCACAAAATCTACCGACGTATTTTTTAGCGGTTCGATAATTGGGACGATTCGTTGTTTTCTCTTAGCATTAAAGAAAATAAAAAGTACAAGTCCTCCCAATAATACCCACCAGGCATATTTCAACGCCGGATTTGAGAGAATAAACCTCAGGAAAAACTGTGAAACTTTTGCATCATTTTCTACAAACCAAACCGTTTCGCGATCATCAAGATATGAAAAAATATCCTGAGCATATTTTACATTTCCTCGTTTTAGAAGATAATAATTGCTGATGAAAAGCGGTTCGCAATGCACATAGATATTTCCCTGCCCGAATTTAATTTTAATGAAATTGGCCTGGTCGGAATTGTTTTTCTCCACGGTCTTTCCTAAAACTTCAACGCCTGGTTTTATGAAGGTAAAACCTCTTCCTGACGGAAATTTATCCAGATGAATAAAATCATTCTGATACTTTTTATCTGTAAGTTTCAAAACATTTTTGTCTTCAAAAGAAATCTGCGAATCATAATAGCCAATGCTGTCCGAAACCTCTTTTGGCATTTCGCTCACAATAAGCATCGCATCCGATCCTTCAGAAACCTGATCCAGAATTTTGCCCCACGATTCTGTGTCAATGTCTTCTTCTATCACCAGAATATTATGAGGTTTTTTTTCAGACTGGTAGTAATCATAAGGTGTCTGATTTATTTTTTTAATTTTATTCTTAAAAAGTGTATTAACCTCATGGTTAAAAACATACAACCCGAAAGGTGACTTCTGATTGATATCGAAATTTTTCCTCCAGTCCGTAGTCTCCGCCTTGTTTACTTCAAATAACGCCAGAATAATCATCACGACGATGAAGATCACAGCATATATTTTGAAAGTTTTATTCATGATAAAAATTACGGTTTAAAGGATTGATACTGGTTTTTGAATTTCTGATAACTTTCCTCAGAAATACCGAATTCTCCGTACCATACATAATCAAAAATATATGACAGATTAAAGAATTCATCTTTAAGATTTGGCGCTTTCAGCTCGGCAACATAATCTTTATTGGTTTTTTCGGGATTCCAGATGATAAGTTTTTTATCACTTAATTTTTTTAATACAAAGAGAAACTGATAACGTACCGCCGAACGGAAATCTCCGGATCTTTCAAACTTCAGGATACTTTCAGGGAAATTGATTTCGTGGATGTTTTCATGAAGCTCTTCTTCTTTAATATCTACTTTTTTATTTTTCTTTCCAAACAGGAAATTTCCCTCCTTTCCGATGAGATATTTAATAATAAAATAAAGCAGGAAACCGACTAAAATAATAGCAAATAACCGCACCAGAATACCGGCTATGTTTCCGGATTTTGTAAAAACCGTCTCTCCGAAAATGCTGTTCAGGATCTTCACTATTTTTGCCATGATTTTTTCCCACAAAGACATTCTTGGCTTTACCGTTGTATAGTCAAAATCTTTTTCTTTGTACCTCGACTGAATGCTGTCTTTAAATTTTTTAGGGTAAAGTGTATTTTCTGTAATCGGTTTTTGCAGTAAAACAGAATCTGCACGATACATATTTTTGTAATGCCCCGTACTCAGAGAGTCTACATAAACTTCTGCGACCGGCGGTGGCGGGTCGTCCTGAGTCTGCGCATGAATATGGCCGGCAGAAATGAAAATCAATAAAATAAAAAAAAGTCTATTCATTAATTCCAATGGTGTCTATTTCTGCCAGTTCTACTTTTTGATGAAGATCTGTACGGCTGTCGTAATACATTAACCCCGAATTGATATATAAAACATTCATCAGTAACGTTGAGATAACTGAGGAAATACCATATATAAGAAAAAACAATATACCAAAGCTTCCTACAAAAGGATTACGCTCAAACTGCGCATCTGGGGCTGTGGTGGAAAGTTTTATAAAGAACATAATCATCGGAATAGATGAGAAAAATATGCTTACAATATAAAACAATATGAACATGATAAGCGTTGCACCCCAGTATTTCCAATAAGGAGACTTTTCTCTTCTGTTGGCATAAGAAAACTGTGAACGTACAGCATAACTTAATGATTCAAAAAAGCTTCTTTTACCATTGAAATAATCGTAACAGAGAAACGAAACAATATTGAAAAGGTTTGGCCCAACAAAAAGAATAAGCACAAGACCGATAATAATAAAAATAAGGATGTATGAAATTCCAAAAATAATGGTCGCAACCGGCAGTACAAGAAAAGTCAAGCCAAAATATGTGGCAGCAACTTTTTTTCCGTTTACTCTGAAGTCCCCAAGAATATCGTCTGTCTTAATATGAGTATTTCCTTCCGCAATTCTTTTCATATAAAAAACCGGAAACAGTAAATTAATAGTTATTAATGCTGTAGACAGTATGAATAGCAATATGCCCGAAACAATGAATACTCCGAGATTATCATTGAAAAGCTGTTCAAAATAATAGCTCTGCCCGCTGATATTGGATCCGAAAATCGCTCCGAAGAATTCTTTATACCCGAAGACAATGACAACGACCATAAGAATCAACAGCAAACCGTTGAGAAGTAAAAAATTTTTAAAGTAATTTTTCCCGTATAATTTAAAAAAGGCGAAACTATCTGTGATAAAAGTTCCAAAATCTCTCTTTTTATAAAACTGCATCATGAATTTGGTTATTGATTTTTCTGTTGACGATGGAAGGATAGAAAAAATAATAAAACCCGATCACTGCCAACGATCCGAAGATAATGATTAAATTTAAAAACAAAGGCATTTCCAGCGCATGTCTCGTGACATATCCTTCGATGATTCCTGCACAGACCGTAAACGGAACCGTACTTAAAAATATTTTAAAGGAATCTTTAAATCCGTTTTTAAAAGAATTAAATCTTGAAAAAGTTCGCGGAAACAAAATAGAAGCTCCCAGAATCAGTCCGCACATCGCTTCTACCACCATGGAAAATATTTCAAAAACACCGTGAAGCCAGATACCTCGCGCGCTGTCCTGCAATGCGCCATAATCATAAAAAAAATACTGGAACGAACCGAGCATCACACTGTTTGACAAGAGCGCCCACAAAGTACCCACACCACCGAAAATTCCGTAAATATAAAGTTTGGCTCCAACTCCGATATTGTTGAATATAATCCCGATCGTACTTCCCCAGGTCGAACCACTTTGATAAATGCCAACTGCATTTCCTGATTTTATATTTTCGATCGTCTGATTGACGTATCCTTCCCCTAAAATAATATTCGCAAAATCTTTATCATATATCGCGGAAAGTACTCCGATCAGCGTAAACAGTGTAAAAAATAAAAATGCATACCCCAAATACCTTCTATACTGATACACCAGTAAAGGAACTTCCGTTTTAAAAAAATACAAAAGGCGGTTTTCTTCTACCCTTTTTGTTTTATAAATTTTTTGGAAAATCTGCGAAGAAAGATGATTCAGATAGACTGTCGTATTGCTTTTCGGATAATAGGTCTGCACAAAAGAAAGATCGTTGACGAGATTAATGTACAGCGACGAAAGATCGTCAGGATTTTTTTTAATTTTACCCTGAATAACCTGTTCGATTCCCAACCATTTTTCTTTATTTTGTTTAATGAAATAAACTTCTCTCATAACTTAAGGCTAAAATAATAAAAATTATGTCTCAAATTGCGATTAATACTTCACAAAATGTAAATATTAATTTTAATGTCGCCAGTATTGGAGACCGGCTTGTTGCATTCATTATCGACATGCTGATAAAGATCGCCTATGGAATTGCTGTTATTTATACGTTTTTCAATATTCTCGATCTTGGCTATGTGCTTGCGGGGATGGATCAGTGGTCGATCGCTGCCATTTACATTATCCTTCTCCTTCCGGCATTTATTTACCCTGTGGTTCTTGAGAGTCTCATGGAAGGACAAACTCCCGGAAAAAAGATTATGAAAATTCGTGTAGTAAAAATCGATGGATATCAGGCAGGATTCGGAGATTACCTGATCCGCTGGGTTTTCAGAATTATTGATACTTCTTTTGTCGGAGTGGTCGCTCTGATCTCTATGATCATTTCTAAAAACAATCAGCGATTGGGAGATATTGCCTCCGGAACAGCAGTCATTTCTTTAAAGAATAATATTAATATTTCTCATACCATCCTGGAAAATATTAAAGAAGATTACCTTCCTACTTTTCCTCAGGTGATTGCACTGAGTGATAATGATATGAGAATTATAAAAGATAATTATTTAAAAGCGTTAAGAGTAGACGACCGGCAGATCATCAGTAAACTTTCAGATAAAATAAAAAGTATCCTAAAACTGGAAATTGATCCTACTAAAATGACGGAAAGACAGTTTATAGGCGTTATTATTAAAGATTATAATTACTACACAGGGAGAGATAATTAATTGAGTCAATTCTCAATTTTGCTTTGCCAATGAATGGTGAATCTAATTCATTCTTAAATTGACGCATGAAAACGAATGACAATTCACAATTCATTATATCGGTGTGGTTTTTGCAGTTTTATGATTATTAAAACTTATGATATGAGATTCGAAAATAATAAATCGGGAAACGGCGGTGTCATCACTTTAAACAATGAAATTAAAGAGGTAGGCAGATTAACATACACGATTTTCCCCGAAGAAAATAAATTAATCATTTCTTTTGTATTGGTTCATCCTGAATTTGAAGGCCGCGGAATGGGAAAATATCTTGTAGAAGAAGCTATAAAGTTTGCGAGAGAAAACAATTGGAAGGTATATCCGCACTGTTCTTACGCTAGATCTGTCATGATGCGAATGAACGACGTTGACGATGTTTTCCTGAATAAATAGCAATACTCAATTCCTTATAAATTAAAAAAGACCATTTTGTGGTCTTTTTATTTGAAGTCATACGATTTATTTTGGTTGTCCGGGACATTGTACGCCATTGCAATTAACAAATCCGCACGGTGGTAATTTCGGGTCACAACATGAGATCACGCATGGAGGATTTTTATCTCCTGCATAAAGATTTTTCAGTTCATTTTTAGACAGAACATTAGCTCTTAAGATTTCTGATTTTTTCATTTTAATAATTTTTTGGTGTTAATAATTTGGTTTCAGATAATGTAAATATAATTATTTATCTTTAATTATATCAAATCTTTAAAAGATTAAACAAAACACAAAACTTCATTTAATATTATGTTTTCTATATCATTAGGATAATCTACTTTCAGATGTTGATCTGAAGCTACCCAATCCTGTATTTCTTCCAATTTTAAAACCTTGGAATTCGGAATTCCCATTTTATCTAAAGCACAGGCATTACATTCCTGTTCGTACTGATTATGAATAGGTATGACAAATAGTTTTTTATCCATAAAAAGCGCTTCTGCAGGACTTTCAAAACCGGCATTACATAGAATTCCATCGCAGTTTTCAAAAGCTCGCAAATACTGAAATTCATCGATAGGAAAAACTTCAACATTTTTTTCCCTGAACTGTAGGTTAGAATATTTAGAAAAGACTTTCCACTCAACAGGAATCTGAGTTAAAACTTTAATGATATTTTCATCTGAAAAACTTGGAAGATATACCAGATAAAAACTTTTTTTATCCGGATTGAGATTTCTGATTTTTTTTCTGATAACAGGCTTTTTAATCTGCGGATGATAACTTTCAAAATGAAAACCAATTCTTCGTTTACTCGGAACATAATATTTCAGCACCAATTCTCCAAAAAAATCTCTCTTTTCTGGTTTTGGCGTTTCTTTAAATAACATCGAAGCCTGATGACTTAGCTCAATCATCGGATGATTTTTCAGTTTGCATGCCCAGCCGGTAAGCGGTTCGTAATCATTAATAATAAGATCGTATTGTGAAAGGTCAATTCCTCTTATTGCTTTGAATGCTTCAACAAAACTATTTTCTGTAAATGTTTTTTTATATGATAATCCGCCTGTTTTATCATAAAGAAGAGAAATTCCTTTATGTTGATAATTAACATCAAAATCGGCTTTTAATTGCGACTGATGTCCACTTATCAATGTTTCAACAGAAGCATATTTTTTTAGGATGGGAACAATTTCCTGCGCTCTTGCCACATGACCATTTCCTGTCCCCTGAAATGCATACAGGATTTTCATTTCGTAAAATTGGTTACTATTTTCAAAAGTTCTGCACTATCAATATCTTTTATTTCATCTTGCGCATCGTCTTTCAGTATATGCTTATGATCTTCATAATAAAAAATTTTCCATTCTTTATCATGATATTCCAGAGCGGAAAGGTTTTCGATCCAGTCTCCTGAATTCAGATATGTACAGGACCCTTTTTTGTTGATTACTTCGCGAATTTGCGGCTGATGGATATGTCCGCAGATTACATAATCATAATGATTGTCGATAGCAAGTTCAGAAGCAGTAAGTTCAAAATCTCCGATATATTTTACGGCTTTTTTCACATTATTTTTAATCTTTTTTGAAAACGAATATTTCTCTCTACCCATTTTCTCCAAAAACCAATTTACAACATTATTGATTATAATTAACAGGTCGTAGCCCTTTCCTCCAAGCTTGGCGATCCATTTTGAATGCTGAACGGATGCATCAAAAACGTCACCATGGAAGATCCATGTTTTTTTATCGTTAATATCTAAGCAGATTTTATTACAGACTTTTAGTTTACCCAATTCGAAGTCGGTAAACTTCCGGAACATTTCATCATGATTTCCGGTGATGTAGTACACATCTGTATTTTTTGTAGCCAATGAAAGGATCTTTTTGATCACCTTCAGATGAGGCTTAGGAAAGTAAGACTTTTTGAATTGCCAGATATCAATGATATCACCGTTCAACACTAAAGTTTTAGGCTGAATAGAATTAAGATATCTCAGTAATTCTTTAGCCTTACATCCATAAGTTCCCAAATGAACATCCGATATGACAACCAATTCAACGTTTCTTTTCATAATCTTATGCAAAGAAACTAATTGAAAATTAACTGTATATGAATGTTATATTATTTTTTTACAATGTTTCCATCATCTCTTCTGTAATTTCCATATTGTGATAAACGTTTTGTACGTCATCATCATCTTCGAAACGCTCAAGCATTTTCATATTAGCTTTGAATTGCTCTTCATTCACTTCTTTTGTATTATTCGGAATTCTTTGAAGCTCTGCGCTTTTCGCTTCTATGCCCAATTCATCCAATTTATGAGACAGAGAACCGAAATCTTCAAAAGCCGTCGTAATCATTACTTCTTCTTCATCTCTTTCCACATCTTCTGCACCTCCGTCAATCATTTCCATTTCAAAATCGTCCCAATCCATTTTGATTTGAGCTAAATCGATGGTAAAAATACCTTTTCTGTCAAATATAAATGCAAGTTCACCATTTTTACCAAGGTTACCGTCAAACTTGTTAAAAACAGCTCTCACGTTGGCAACAGTTCTTGTAGGGTTATTCGTGGTGCATTCAACAAAAAAAGCAACTCCGCCTTGTCCGTATCCTTCGTAAGTAATTTCTTCATAATTTTCCGCATCTGCACCGCTTGCTTTTTTAATGGCTCTTTCAACATTATCTTTCGGCATATTTGCTCCTTTCGCATTCTGGATACACCTTCTTAGCGCTGGATTGGATTCGGGATCCGCTCCACCAGCCTTTACTGCCAACGCAATATCTTTTCCTATCTTAGAGAAAGTTTTGGCCATCTTATCCCATCTGGCCATTTTAGAAGCTTTTCTATATTCAAATGCTCTTCCCATTTTATTTTTAAATTTTTAACAAAATTACTCAAAAGTCAACAAAAAAAAAATACCCCCAGAATACTGGAGGTATTTATATTTAGAAAAATTTAATTATTTTCTTTTTTTAACTACTTTTTTCTTAGTAGTTTTTTTAGCTGGAGCTTTTTTCACTGGAGCATCTTCATAATCTTTCTTCTTCATTGAGTTCCATTCATTCATATCTTCAATAGCTTTTACTACTACTTTTCTGTCCACTTGTCTTTCAGCATCAGAAGCTGTAGCAGGTACAGTAGCTTTAGCTTTACCAACACCTACAGATTTAAGAGCATTAGCATCTACACCTCTCGCATCTAAAGCAGCAACTACAGCCGCAGCTCTTTCTCTAGACAATTTTAAGTTGTAAGCTTCAGATCCTTTAGCATCTGTTCTACCTTCTAGTAGATAGTTACCTCCATCTTTCTTAATAATTTCAGCAGCTTCATCTAGAGCTGGTTTAGATTCCGCTTTAATAGTAGCTTTGTTAAAATCAAAGAATACACTTCCTAATTTAGTTTCAACATCAATAGCAGTTTGCACCTTAGGTTTAGGACATCCGTTGTATTCTGGAAGACCTGGTACTGTAGGACAAGCATCATCTTTATCTAAGATTCCATCACCATCAGTATCTGGCCAAGGGCATCCGTTGTTTTCTGCAGGACCTGCAACTGTAGGACAAGCATCATCTTTGTCGATAACACCGTCACCATCAGTATCTGGCCAAGGGCATCCGTTGTTTTCAACCGGACCAGCTACGTCTGGACATTGATCGTCTTTATCTGGAACTCCATCACCATCAGTATCAGGACATCCCTGGAATTCTGGTAAACCTGGAGTATCAGGACATAAATCGTCTTTATCTAAAATACCGTCTTTATCTCTGTCTCTGTTACCAAATCTGAAGTTTAATGAAGCAGAAGCTTGCCAGAAGTTTGCAACATTTGATTTATCTCCAGGAGTAGAAACATAATCTCCCTGAATTCCTAAACCGAAATTTTTAGTTACCCAGAAGTTAATACCAGCACCTGTAGCAACAGTAAAGAAATTTGCCTTACCATTTTCGTTACCACCATCACCATTTCCAATAACCTCGCCATTAGCATCAGTTCTAGGGAAAGTAAGAGATGTATAGTCATGTCTCAGGTAGTTAGCACCTACTCTTAAATATGGGTCGAACCAAGATTCTTCATCCCATAAAAGACCTGCAGCTTTAGCCTGGAAACCAAGACCTGTCATTAACATGAATTCTTTACCCATGTTAAATCTCTTGTTTTCAACATTACCTACAGTAGTTTGCCAATCTATTACTAAACCTTTACCTACATTTCTAGCAACAGTAAGTTTAGATAATGGCGGAGTAATAGAGAAGTTGTTCATATTGAACATTGTCTTCGTCAAATTATTAGCAGAGAACGTATTACTGAAATTACCTCTCTGTGCCATATGGTTTTCCGCGTGAGCACCAACTCCGATCATCCACGGATTGTTGGTAGTCTGAGCGAACACAGTAGAAGCGACAGTAAGCGCCAATGCTGAAATTCCTAATTTTAGATTTTTCATAGAATTAAATGATTAAATAATTGATAATGCAAAATAAATATAATTTTTCTTTATATACAAAGTTTTTCCGATGATTTTTAACTTTTCTTTAATATTCTGTCGAGGTTTCTTTTATTTTCTCTATCTTTAATGCTCTCCCTTTTATCAAAGAGTTTTTTCCCTCTTCCTAAAGCAATCAGCACCTTTGCTTTTCCTCTTTCATTGATATATAATTTTAAAGGTATAACGGTATTTCCTGCATCCTTTAATTTCTTCTCAAGTTTTTGAAGTTCTTTTTTGTGCAACAGCAATTTCCGTTCCCTTTTTGTTTTATGATTATAAAATGTACCCAATTTATATTCATCAATCATCATATTAATAATGTATAATTCCCCATCAATAAACTGACAGAACGATTCTGCAATAGAAGCTTTGGAAGAACGTAAAGATTTTATTTCCGTGCCTGTAAGCACCATTCCTGCTTCATATTCTTCGAGAATTTCATACTCGAATCTTGCTCTCCTGTTTACTATATTTACTGTCTTTTCGATCTTCATCTTAAAAATTTCTTTTTAAATATATAAAAAATACCCCACATTAAAAACTTGAATACTACATTATTACGAAATACCCAAATTCTTTTCGTATTTTTGCGCCAAATTTACAAAACTATATGTTAACAGTATCTAACTTATCTTTACAATTCGGGAAAAGAGTTCTTTTTGACGAGGTAAACATTATGTTTACGAAAGGAAACTGCTACGGGATTATCGGAGCAAATGGTGCAGGAAAGTCTACATTCCTTAAAATATTGACAGGAAAACAAGACCCAACAACAGGACACGTATCTTTGGAACCTGGGAAAAGAATGTCGGTTCTGGAGCAGGATCACTTTGCTTACGATCAATATACAGTGCTTGAAGCAGTTTTGAGAGGTAATAAGAAATTATTCGAGATAAAAGAGGAAATGGATGCGCTTTATGCAAAAGAAGACTTCTCTGATGAAGACGGAATAAAAGCAGGAGAACTGGGCGTGATCTATGATGAAATGGGAGGTTGGACAGCAGAATCTGATGCGCAGACCATGCTTTCAAACGTAGGAATTACAGAAGACATGCACTGGCAGATGATGAGTGAGCTTGAAAACAAGGATAAAGTAAAAGTTCTTTTGGCGCAGGCTCTTTTCGGGAATCCAGATGTACTGATCTTGGATGAGCCTACGAATGACCTTGATATCGATACCATTTCATGGTTAGAAGATTTCCTTGCAGATTACGAAAACACAGTAATCGTTGTATCTCACGACCGTCACTTCTTAGACACCGTTTGTACCCACATCGGTGACCTTGATTATGCGAAACTGAATCTTTACACCGGTAACTACTCTTTCTGGTACCAGGCTTCACAATTGGCAACAAGACAGAGAGCCCAGGCCAATAAAAAAGCAGAGGAAAAGAAAAAAGAACTTCAGGATTTCATCGCAAGATTCAGTTCTAATGTTGCTAAGGCAAAGCAGGCAACAGCAAGAAAAAAAATGATCGATAAATTAAACATCGATGATATTAAACCATCTTCAAGAAGATATCCGGCAATTATTTTCGAAATGGAAAGAGAAGCTGGAGATCAGATTCTTGATGTAAAAGGTTTAGAAAAAACAAAAGATGGAGAATTATTGTTCTCAAATATCGATTTAAATCTTAAAAAGGGAGATAAAGTTGCTGTTTTATCTAAAAACTCTTTAGCAATCACAGAATTTTTCGAAATTTTAGCGGGCAATATAGAAGCAGATAAAGGAACAGTGGCGTGGGGAGTTACTACAACTCAATCTCATATGCCTTTGGATAACACAAGCTTTTTCCAGGAAGATCTAAGCCTGGTTGACTGGCTGAGACAATTTACTAAAAATGATGAAGAGCGCCACGAAGAATTCGTAAGAGGATTCTTAGGAAGAATGCTTTTCTCCGGTGATGAAGCCTTAAAATCTTGTAAAGTACTTTCGGGGGGTGAAAAAATGAGATGTATGTTCAGCCGAATGATGCTTCAAAAAGCAAACATTCTTTTACTGGATGAACCGACCAATCACTTAGACCTTGAAAGTATCACCACTTTGAACAACTCACTATCCAACTTTAAAGGAAACATTCTATTGTCATCTCATGACCACGAAATGCTTTCCACAGTCTGTAACCGTATCATTGAGCTGACTCCACAGGGAATCATCGACAGGGAAATGACTTATGACGAGTACCTTGCTGATAAAAAGGTAAAAGAATTAAGAGAGAAAATGTATTCTTAAATACTTAGAAACCGTTCATCATTTGAACGGTTTTTTTTTAACATTTAGCTACAACAATAAACTTTTCTCTTAAAATATATTTCCCTATTTTTGTGAAATGAGTCAAAAATGGATTTACAAGCCCGAACCCGATGAAGAAATTGTGGATGGATTAAGTTCGTCTCTTGGTTTTGGAACTTTTGAATCTAAACTCCTCGTTCTTAGAGGAATTGACAATTATCAAAAGGCCAGAGAATTTTTTAAACCCAACCTTACCGATATCCACAGCCCGTTTTTAATGGCAGATATGCAGAAAGCTGTAGAGCGTATTGCAACTGCGATTGAGAACGGAGAAAAAATACTGGTGTACGGAGATTACGACGTAGACGGAACTACTGCCGTTGCCTTGATGTACCTGTACCTCAGCAAAATTGTTCAGAAAAAATATCTTGATTTTTATATTCCCGACAGAAATTCGGAAGGATACGGAATTTCCACGGAAGGAATTGATTTTGCAAAAGAAAATGGCTTTTCATTAATTATTGCCCTGGATTGTGGAATAAAGGCCTTGGATATGATTAATTATGCCCAAAATCTGGGAATTGATTTTATCATTTGCGATCACCATTTACCTGGCGATGAAATTCCAAATGCTGTGGCTGTTCTTGATCCGAAGAGAAGCGATTGCCGTTATCCTTTCAAGGAACTTTCCGGATGTGGTGTCGGCTTTAAACTTTGTCAGGGATTAAATACAATTTATAAACTTCCTGAAGCCGAGCTATTTGAGCTTACGGATCTTCTTGCCATTTCCATTGCTGCCGATATCGTTTCTATGACCGGCGAAAACAGGGTTTTGGCTAAAATGGGACTGAAAATACTTCGTAAAACGCGAAATCTGGGACTGAGATTATTAATACCGGAAGATAAACTTTCCCATTTTGAAATTTCAAATATTGTTTTCGAGATTGCACCTAAAATCAACGCTGCAGGAAGAATTTCCCATGGAAAAGCAGCTGTTGAATTAATGGTTTCCGATAATCTGAAGCATGCCCACCAAATTGTAAGCGACATCATGGATCTCAATGATGAAAGGCGAGAGCTGGATATGAATTCCACCCTTTCCGCTTTAAATCAAATCATTGAATCTCAGCAGGAAACCAAATATACAACAATTGTTTACCATCCTGAATGGAATAAAGGTGTAATCGGAATTGTAGCGTCACGATTAATTGAAACGTATTATAAACCTACTCTTGTTTTTACGGATGGAAATAACGGTGAAATGGTAGCTTCGGCAAGATCTGTTTCCGATTTTGATGTTCACGAAGCATTGGATATGTGTTCTGAATATTTTTTAAAATTCGGGGGACATCACGCTGCGGCAGGACTGTCGATGGAGAAAGATAAATTTGATGCTTTTAAGGAAAAATTTGAAAGAGTGGTTTCCGAAAAAATAAAAGAGCATCAGAAAGAACCTTCTATCACGATTGATTCCGAAATCCAGATCGATGAGATCAACCGGGAATTTATTAATTTTCACAGAAAACTTGCTCCATTTGGGCCTCATAATATGAAGCCGATCCTGGCTTTAACCAATCAAAAGCTTTCCGGATATATTAAAACGATGGGGAAAGATAACAATCATATTAAGTTTTATATCAGACAGGAATCTACCGGGAGAAATATTGAGTGTGTAGGTTTTAAGCTGGGGCAATTTGCAGATGATTTCAGAACTAAAAATTTTGACCTTGCTTTTACCTTAGAAGAAAACCACTGGAAAGGAAATGTGACGCATTATCTGAATATTAAGGATGTGAAATTCAGGGATTAGGATTTATGAAGAAAATAGGTTTATTTTTCGGATCTTTCAATCCAATTCATATCGGGCATCTGATTCTTGCCAACTATATTCTGGAACATTCGGATATGGATGAACTTTGGTTTGTGGTAAGTCCGCAGAATCCATTCAAAGAAAAGAAATCTTTACTGAAAGATCATAACCGTCTTGATATGGTGCAGCTCGCTGTGAAGAATTATCCGAAAATGCGTGCTTCCAATGTAGAATTTTCTTTACCTCAGCCAAGTTATACAATTGATACTTTAACTTACCTCCATGAAAAATACCCGGATTATTCTTTTAGCTTAATCATGGGAGAGGATAATCTGAAGAATCTTCACAAATGGAAAAATGCTGAAACTTTAGTTAAAAATCATCATATTATCGTTTATCCAAGAGTTTTTGAGGAAGATAAAAAAGACTCGGAATATCTGCAGCACGAAAATATTTCTTTAATCAAAGCACCTGTGATTGAGCTGTCTGCAACGGAAATCCGGAATATGATCAAAACCGGAAAAAATGTAAGACCGATGCTTCCACCGGAAGTTTTTGAGTATTTGGATGGTAGTAGTTTTTATAAGTAGATTTGCATCTGTTTAAGGATGGATGCCGGAAGCTTCTGACTCTTTAATCTAGAATATGCCTTAATCATCAATTGAACAGCTATGAATTTCTTAGAAAAACTATTTTCAAAATATCCTCAGGAAAAAATAATCAAATGGTTTAAAAATATTTGCCTGGCAGAAGCGGTTTCCTGGTTCTTTCTTTTTACCGCTATGATCTGGATCCGTACGAATCCTGAAGACATTTTCCCTATTGTCTATATCAGTACGATAGGCAGTATTCACGGATTGTTTTTTACGCTTTATCTTTTATTTTTGCCTGCTATCAGAAAAATATTTGTCTGGGATGATGAAGACAGTGTCTTTTCATTGATTGCAGCATTTTTCCCTTTTGCCACCATCTGGATTGATAAAAAGCTCGCCCGTTTCGACAGAGAATAAAATATACAGGATCTTTTTCAGATCCTTTTTTTGTGCTTTATCGAAAATTTCACCTTCATTTTTAATTGTTTTGTTTATAGACTTTTAATTTTTTTAAGATCAGATGTAACAAAATTTCACCCTGAATTGTCTAAATAATAACAAAGACAATATAATCTAAAATTTTAATTAAAATTTTATTTACTGAAAATCAATCAGTTAAATATTATTTAAAAACATTTTAAGTACTTTGTATTGCAAGATACTTAATTTATTATATATCTTTGCAATGTTAAATAATAACAAATACAAGCTATTAAACTCTCAAAAAAAATAAAACATGAAAACGACTATTCTTATTGCAGCTATATTTTTCAGTGGACTTTCTTTCGCTCAGGAAAAAAAGCAGGACACTTTAAAAACAAAAAGTATTGAAGGGGTAACTTTAACCAAACAGGTTTTCAAAAAACAAAGTGACCGTTTTGTGTACGATGTTGCCGCTTCTCCTGTCGCAAAAGGAAATACTACTTTTGATCTATTGAAACAGACTCCCCTATTATCGACCACTGATGATAAAACGTTGAAAATTGTAGGAAAGAATAACGCTCTTATCTACATCAACGGCAGAAAAACCAATATGGATGCGGAATCTTTAACTCAATTCCTTAAAAATACGCCAGCTGAAAACATTCAGAAAATTGAAGTGATTACTGTTCCGGGAAGTGAATATCAGGTTGAATCTTCCGACGGAATTATCAACATCATTTTAAAGAAAAAAATGAGTAACGGAACGAGTGGAAACATGAGAATGTCTAACTCTCAGAACAAATACAATTCGAGCAATGCAAGTTTTTCTGTAAATTATAGAAAAGACAAACTGGGCATCAATGCAAATCTTAGTGGAGGGGAAAATATCAATCCGCAATCCTACATATTGAGAAACGGAACAGATAAAATGCAGAATGAATCTGTAGGTGATATTGATGATCCGAATAAAAATCTTGGAGGATATTTAAATATTGATTATCAGCTAACTGAAAAGAGCAACCTTGCCTTATCTTGGAACTCTTGGGCTAATAAAAGTTATAATTCCACGATTGATTTATACAATACTCTTATACAGCCAAATAATGCCGGAGTAATGACAACCATTCACAGCTGGACTAAAAATAAAGAAGATGCCAGAAATTATAATAATTCAGTTAATTTAAATTATGAAATAAAGCTTGATTCTTTGGGCAGTAAATTCAACGCCAATGCTGCTTATCTGAATTATAAGAGATTCCAGTTTTCCAGAAACAATACTTTAAATGAAAGCTTAACTCCAATAAAAACAATTACCCAAGACATTCCGCAAATCATTAATAACTTTTCAGGAACGGTAGATTATATTCAAAAGTTTAAAAACGATTTTACTTTTTCCGTAGGAGGGAATTTCAATAAAACAAAAACTGATAATGACACTAAGAATTACACCTATCTGTTTAATGATGATGGAAGCTTAAAAGACTTGGGGACAGATCCTAATCCAAAGCCGGACTTTAACCATTTTATATATGATGAAAATATTTACGGAGTTTACCTGACACTTGAAAAGAAACTTTCAGATAAATTCTCAGGAAAAATAGGAGCAAGATATGAGATTACGAACAGTCTGGGCACAGCAGACAGCCCAACCAATGAAATTGAAAGTCAGAGACATCAAAGTATTGAAAGAAATTACAAAAACCTGCTTCCTTATTTGAGTTTTAATTATGCCATCAACGATAAAAATAATATTTCTTATTCATTTTCAAGCAGAATGCGAAGACCGAGTTTCTGGGAACTTAATCCGGTAAGAAATTATCTTACAGACTTTAATTACACTCAGAATAATCCTTTTGTAAAGGCATCTTCCACTTACAATCAGGAACTGACGTATATGTATAAAAATTCATACTTTCTGATCCTGAACCATACTTATGTGAAAGATCAAATTACACAGGTACCTCTACAGGGTTATGTAAAATCTATTGATGGCCAGATAGGGTCTCAGAATGTATTGCGTTACGTCAGAACAAACTTTGGAGACAAGCAGGAAATGTCTGCCATGCTGGGTGTTCAAAAGTCATTATTTAAACAATACTTAACGCTGAATTTCAACGCAGGAGTTCAACATAATATCAACAACGGAACGCTGGCACAGGATCCTACGACAGGAGATACTTTTGTAGACAAAGACGGAAATCCATTGGTGTACCGAAATAATGTAAAATCAACCAGCCTTGTTATTACCAGTAATAATACCATCCGTTTAGACAAGAAGAAAACGTGGTTCCTTGGGGTTAATTATTTCTTTGTTGACAAACAACAGATCGAGCTCGGAATGCTGAAAAACCTAATGAGCCTTGACCTTAGCATCAAGAAAAACTGGAACGAATGGACATTTGCTGTGAATCTTAATGATGTACTTAGAACCAATGTCGTAGAAATTGAAGATTATCAGGCTAACGGAAATTACAATTATATTAAAAATGATATGTATAGAAGAAGCGTAAACGTAAGCATCACTTACAATTTCGGAAATCAGAAAGTGAAAAAAGTAAGAGATATCGAAAGTGCTTCTGACGCTATCAAAAACAGAACAAGATAAATCAATCATTCTTCATATAGATTATTTTTTGTGGTAACTCATCGGTTTTCCGGTGAGTTTTTATTTTATTTCTACACTTTGGTTAAAGCACAATTTTTGCTTCATTGATATCATAAAAAGCCCAAATATGAGAACATATTTATCTGTCTTAGGAGTTTTACTTTTGATATTAAGCAGTTGCCAACAAAAGACTATTGATTTTGGTAATAATATTTCATTCAGAATAGAGAAAAATATTCCTTATGGGAAAGAAACTGAGCAGAAAATGGATGTTTACATCCCTGAAAGTACGGTAAAAGATAATGACGTTTTCATGATTATTCACGGCGGTGGATGGAGAGGCGGGAAAAAATCACAATTGACAAGTTTTACTTTTGATTTAATGAAAAAATTTCCAAAGAAGATTTTCGTTAATGTTGATTATCGGCTGGCTTCAGCTACAAGTTTTGCACTTCCTGATCAGACTGATGACATTAAAACAGCAATGAATTATTTAGAAAAGAAATTAAAAATTAATCCCAAATATATTCTTCTCGGAAACAGTGCAGGTGGACATTTATCGATGATGTATGCTTATAAATTTGATAAAGATAAAAAAGTAAAAGCCGTTATTAATATTGTGGGTCCGGCTAATCTCAATGATCCAGGTTTTAAAAACTATGTTGATTATACCTTTGTTGAAAAACAACTCATCGATCCGAAAACTGTTGGAACTAAGACAACATTAATGAACTTTGGAAGTCCTGTTCATTGGATCAGCACGACCTCAGCTCCTACACTTTCATATTACGGAATGAACGACCAGGTTGTCCCTTTATCACAAATGAAAATCTTAGATTCGGTTCTAAATAAAAATAATGTTTATCATGAATCTTATGAATTTAACGGAGATCATCTCGGATGGGAAAAAGATTCAAACGCCAAATTTTTAATCCAAAAAACCGATGAATTTCTAAAAAATATTGACAAAAAATAAACGCTCTGAAAAAATTCAAAGCGCTTATTTTTAATTTTATTCTGATTTAAAAACTTCCGATCTTTCCGAAACACCGTTGGCATTAAAAGCTTCAATCTGGAAATAATAGGCATCCGTTCTGTCGGCCCCGGTGAAGAAGTATTCATTTTTACCATAGACCATGATGCTTCCGTATAATTTTTCCGGAGATTTTCCCCAGTAAATTACATATCCGTCAGCGTCAGCATTTTGTTGCCACTTCATCCAGATGCTTCTTCTTTCTCCATATTTTTTAGGATCTGCTCTCAATGGGACAAAGTTTTGAACTTTTCCGGGAACTGTCCCCGCTCCTTTTCCGAAAACCCGGAAACCGCTTAAGGCAAATTTTCCGGTCGGCATTTTCAGATTTTCCATTTTCAGGAATCTTGCTTTGGCCGGTTTTTCCAATTCAACATAATCGTGGGGAACATCTTTCATATTTTTGCTTTTATCAACAATCATGTTCCATTTTTTACCGTCGTTGGAGCCGTAAATCTTATACTGATGCATTTTGCCTAAGGTTTTTCCCATAAACTCAACATCCTGATCCGCATAATTGATCTGAATGGCATTAATGGTGGATACTTCTCCTAAATCCGTCTGAAACCACTCCCCGGAATTCCCTGTTTTAGCGCTCCAGTAGGTTTTAATATCTTCATCAACCGCGTAATTGGAATGATAACCTCCTAATGTTGATGATACCTGAACCGGCTTATTATAATTCAGCAACATCCATCCTGCAAAAAGTCCTTTTGAAAAATCTTTCCCTTGTGCGTATTGCGGAAGATAAGTCGGATAATCACCATACGCTGTATTGCAATACATCACATCATCCTTGTCAAATCCTGCAGGCCATATTCCCAAACGTCTTTCAAAATTATTTTTCGTGGAAATAAATATCGTGGAAACATGCCACCAGTTTTTATAGTTATCTTCAAAAGTAGCGCCGTGTCCTGCTCCCCTGGCAAAACCTCCCGGTTTGTATGAAAAAGGATTGTGCTGTTGATACTCGAAGCCTTCCAACGGTTTATCACTCACATACACCCCATCAGAATATCCGCTGAATTCTGTTGCCGGAGCACCATACTGCATATAATACTTACCGTTGTGCTTGGTCATCCACGCTCCTTCCACGAAAGGCTGAAGAAAAACATTGTCATTGTATTCCCCGAATCTTTCCCAGCCGTGATCTTCAGGCTTCAATCTTACAATCGGTTTTACAAAACCTTCCGACTGTAGTGTTTTTACTTTCACTTCCGTCCCTAACAGCGGCCACTCGTTGCTGGAACCCCAATACAGATACAGCTTATTTTTATCTTCATCATAATGAAAAGCAGGATCCCAAGCTCCGACTTTCAGGGTGTCAACTGCGATTTTCCAGTCATCTTTTGTTGGGTTGGTGCTTTTCCAGATCGGGAAATCCTGCTCCCATGTCGATCCGAAAACATACAAGGTGTCCTTCATCGCCCAAACGGCCGGAGCATTCAGGTCGTGAATATATTTGTTATCTCTCAGGAATTTCCTTTTCACGAATTTCCAGTCGAGCATATCATCGCTGTACCAGTATCCTTCCTGATTGGTAGAAAAGAGGAACAGTTTATTTTTAAAATTAACAATCACCGGATCCGCTGTCGCACGATGTTTTCCCTGTTTTGAAAAAACTTCGAACGGCGTATAGCCGTAATCAATATTGACCGGGTTACAAAATGTCTTTTGCTGGGCTTTTAAACTTAACATCCCCAACAAAAGCATGAGTGAAAGAAGATACTTCTGCATTTTCATACGTTTTAACTTTAAAAACAAAAATAGGTAAGTTTTTCGGGTTCTTTAATTGAGTGGTTGATTTTTTTTGTAGTGGTTGTTAAAGATATTCGAGGTAAAATGTTTTTGCCTTATAACACAAAACCCACCGTAATTACGGTGGGTTTTGTTATCTGCTCAAAATTATAAACTTGCCAGCGGGTGAGGTTTACTTTAATTTATAACAAAAAATTCATCAATAAAATTTTGATCTTTATCTAAATATAAAATATAAGAACCAATGGTTTTAATTTTACACTCTATATTCATTTCGATTTTATAATTATTGCTAAAGAGTTCATTCTTGTCATATAAAACATAAGAAATACTCTTATTTATTAATTGTATATTCTCATTTTCACAAGATTCTTTTAATTCTTGCAAAATTTCTTCATCTTTTAGTATATTATTTATATACTCCGAAGAAAGTTTAAATAAATTTTCTGTATCTATATTTTCCTCTAACATTTTTCAATAAAAATATTAATATCCCATTACTTTTTCAAAAATAATATGCCCACTTACATTACTATAAATTCGAATGTATTTATTTGCATTGACAACCGTTTGAGAAGCATATTTAAAATTTATATTTTTATTTTTTGAATCATTTCAATTAGTTCATTATATATAATTTCTTTCTCTTGCTCAATTATTTCTCCAGTATCATATTTTTCAATAATAACATTGTATTTATGAGTTGTTTCATAATTAAATGTTGATATGTATATTAAATTATTTCCTATTTGAATACCTATTGCTGTGGTATCAGCTTCCCAAAAATCAACAATTTTATAGTCTTGTAGTGATTCTTCATTTAATCTTACAAGTAATTCATTTATTTCGGTGTTTTTATTTTCCATTATTTTAAAAATCTACTAACAATTGTTTTTTTCAAGAACTTCTATGCTGCTGCCATTACGTAAATAACTTACGCGCACATTTCCCAAATGGTCTCCGTCTGCAACTCCTTTCCGTTGTACTTATACTGATAAGCTGAATTTCCAGCCAATGCATTATACCCTTCATGCTTCAACCCAAAAGGATAATAATTGTTTTGTTCAAGAACTTCTACGCTGCTGCCATTATTGAAATAACTTACATGTACGTTTCCCAAATGGTCAGTATAATTGTAAATATATTTATTATTTTCGAAGTTTTAACGCACTTTGCGGTGGGTTATTTATTGTTGCTCACGGATTATAAATCCGCGAGATAAGATATCCACAATATTACAATTTCACTTTAGATAAACTCCTTTCAGAAAGAAGAAGTAAAATAATAATGCTAGTAAAGGAATACATAATAAAGAGTTAATAATATTTCCTTTACTTAAACTATTCTTAATTATTACAATAATTGATATTAATATACCTATTACATTCAAAGGAAATAAAACAAAAAAACTAAATTTTCTATTAAATGCTGAATATGGACTAATCAATCCTAATATATCTATAAAGATAAATGCTGAAAAATTTAACAAAAAAATTATAAAAGATAAAATTGCTAAATTTTTAATACTTATTTTTTCCATCCTACTCTGTTATAATTATACCCTGTAGTATATGCTTTCTTATCAGTTGAAGTATCAGGACCCTGACGTGATATATATCTACTATTAAATTCTGCTCCGCTTTTTAATACATCCAATGGAGCTCCAATCATTTGGAAAGCCTTACCTGTCATAAAATTCCCTCCATCATATACGTTGTATAAAGTATTGCTTCCTTCAAATTTTACAAATCCTCCTGTTGCATCCTCTGGAACATTTGTAGCTCCACGTAAAGCCGGATAATTTTCACCAGTTCTAACAAGATCTCCCATCTCTCCAGCGAAATCAAATTCCCCGTTACCTAAAGATCCCATATAACTCATCCAAGGAAACATAATGAATGATTGCTCTCCAAAAGCCTGAAGATATTGTGCTTTATCTTTTATATTTCCAATGCCAATTTTATTAAAAGCATCTGCCATATCTTGAGCCGAATAAGGCGTAAATAATCTGACTTCTGCATCTTGTACTTCATAATCTGTCATTGTACCTGCGTAATCAACAAGCTCTTGTAACTGCTCTTGATCTGCTACAGGATCATTTAGATTTAACTGATTTCCCTGTTCATCAACAACAACATGGGGACCTTCTTGAGGAGTAATAGATTGAACGTAGCCTTGTGAATTAACTTTAATAATATCTTCATTCTGTCTACCATCAGGATCAATAAAACGAATAGGATTATTAAATGCATAATTGTAAGGACTATGACGACGCATTTTTTCTGCCATAGGATCAACAACGCCCCAACGTCCAATGTCTGCCATATAAAACCTTGCTCCATAATCATACATTCCCGTCTCCTGAAGTTCTTTTCCGTTGTACTTGTACTGATAAGCAGAATTCCCTGCCAATGCATTATACCCTTCATGCTTCAACCCAAACGGATAATAATTGTTTTCCTCAAGAACTTCTACGCTGCTGCCATTATTGAAATAACTTACACGCACATTTCCCAAATGGTCTACATAGTTGTAAATATACTTGTTATTTTCGAAGTTTAGAACCCACCGCAATTGCAGTGGGTTCTTTATTACTGTCACAGATTACAAATACGCAAGATCGGGGTTCTTAAGTATTGTTATAGAGATATATTGTAGCAAGTGCATATAGTAAAACATTTATTATTAAATGAAAAATACTCAAATCCTTAAAATTTCTTTTTATTATTATTCCAGATAAAATAAAATGTAGTAGAATAGTTGTAAAATAAAGCATCCAAATTTTAAACTGGTGCTTTTGACTATTACTTGCATATCCTAATAAAAAACAGGAAAAATACCAAATAATTATAAAGATCAATAATAACAATATATTTAAAAGATAAAATTTTAATAGTGATTTCATATTAATTATTGACTAACAGTTACAGTTATATTATACTTTTTCTTCATTTCTTGTACAAAATTATTAATAATTTGTTGATTTGTGCCTCCTTGTAAAACCGCTGATGTAAATGCTTTTAAATCTTTTTGAAATGAAGATATATCATGTGCCCCAAAAAAACCTTTAACCCTTTCATTGGAACTGAAAGCACCTTTCGCACCTTTCATATCATTTCCGGATAATCCATCGTGATTGTGATCTAATGTATAGGTATCCACTCCATCAACAGCTTTCAACCTTCCAGATTGATGAGGAGCCATATTATATGAGAATTCAACTTCATTATCAGGATCTGCAAATAAAGCTGCATTTTCTTTTATCATTTGAACTAAACGTTCTGTATAACCTTGACCAAAGGCGGCTCCTCTACTGTGAGTATATATCTGAATTTTTTCTATGATTTTACCTGTTTTAGGGTCTTTTGCAAGTTTAGATAAAATACTTTGGAATTCAGCATTATTCATAGCCATTCTACCTGCTTGTATTCTATTTTCAGGTGTGTTTCCTAAAAAATAATTTCCCTTCTGTATACTCCAGTTTCCATAAAAATCTTGTTGAGCATATCTATCTCCATCTACAAAATGAAATTGACCTCCAGGATTAGGAATTCCAGAACCTTTTATTGTATTGATTATAGCTTGAGTCCAATAACTTGGACTTGCTCTATCTATATCTCCTTCTGAAACTCTACCATTAATTAATATTGGAAGTTCACCGTCTTTATCTATATAAAGAATAGGACTATTAAGAGCATAAACATAAGGGGATGAACTTTCTAATAATTCTGCTTTTGGATCCACAACACCCCATCTCCCGATATCCGGCATATAAAACCTCGCTCCATAATCATACATTCCCGTCTCCGTCTGCAGTTCTTTACCGTTATACTCATACTGATAAGCAGAATTTCCAGCCAATGCATTATACCCTTCATGCTTCAACCCAAAAGGATAATAATTGTTTTCTTCAAGAACTTCTATTCCACTGCCATTGTTGAAATAACTTACACGTACATTTCCCAAATGGTCTACATAATTGTAAATATACTTATTTTCCACAAAATCATAATACCCCTCCGACGTTGGAACAAACTGGAGTTCCGGTGATGGCCGTGGACAGCCCACACATAGAACATCGGAGCCACTTGTTAAGTACTGGAAACCATCCAGATAATCTGTTTTGCTCTGGACAAAACTATTTAAGGACTTTTTTATTTTAGTTCCATCCGCTCTGTAAAGATAATCGACCTTATAGCTGGATCTCCCACTTGAATTTGTAACCACCGAGGGAAGATTAAGATAATTATAAGTAATTGCAGTGATTCCTTTATCCGGATGAATTGTCATATTACCATTCAAATCATAGCTAATGGTGTTTTGTAGTGCATTGTATCCTGATGGATTATTAATAACTCCTGTAGGAAGGGTTATCTTATCCAGCCTATTCCCTGTATAATTGTACACCAAGTCGTCAATATGCTCAGGGGTGGTTCCTGAACTTGGCTTTGAAAACCTGTTAAGTGTCGTTATATTACCATTTAGGTCATAATGATAATATTCGTTATAATAGCCAGTCCAAATAACTGTCGAATTAGGTTCCTGATAATACCCACCTGTAAGACGGTTAAGAGCATCATACATATACACATATCTGCGCTGTGTCCCATCCTGAGATGTTTGCCAATCAACTTCGGAAATATTTCCATTGTACCTCGGTGTCCAGTTAGTAGTCTGTGGCTGTTCATATTTAATACTATATCCGAATAGTTTACCATTAAGATTCGCAGGATCATTAATCTTCGTCATCCAGCCACGGATATTGTAATTATAGCTGATATCCTGAAGCGGACTTGAAGAAGATATCCCCCCCACTTTCTTCCCGGAAAGCTGGGAAAGCTCGTTATACGTGTTCTGGGCTAAATATTCCACGGGATTGCTGTCCACCTGATGGGTATGCATCAGCAATCTGTTCTGAGGATCATAGGTGAAGTTCTCGGTAATGACTTTATCAGTATCGGTATCCAGTCGTTTGTGGCGTGTGATGCTCTGCTGAACCACGCCTGCAAAATCAAGCCTGGATTCTACCTTGGTTCTTCCGCCCAAATGGTTGATCGAGTAACTTCCGATCGTTCTTCCTTTTTTGTCGTAGTAGGTGTAATTTTTCGTCCAGTTATCGTCTTCAATATTTTTAACCAGGCTCATTACAGGAAGGCTTTTGGTGCTTAATCCTTCAGTGGTCGGAGTATCAGTCAGTGTAGTTTCTCCTAAAATCGTTGTTGGAAAAGCCGGATTGAAACTGTAAGTAGGATAAGTGTCGTAGTAATTAACCGACAACAAAACATAATTATACTGCGGATAGGCTGAATTGGTGGTGTAATAAACATCCATTCCTGTATTGTTGAAGCTTGATGTAGTTCTCACTTCATTATTGGAGCCTAAACCTTCCACAGCCACCACCTGCTGAGCTCTGCCCGGTGGACTGTCTAAAATACCGGTATAGATAGGTCGTGAAAACTGATCGTATTTCGTAAAAAGCCATTTGCCCTGGGCTTCCAATACAGCATCACGCGTAAGAACCAACCGGTCCTGCTTATCATATACCATATATTCCCTGCCTTTGCCCGGAAGCTTCTTTTCTACCAGGCGGTTTCTGCCGTCGTATTTGTATTGATAGCAGAGATTATTTAATACATCCGAAGGAAGTTCCTCACCCACGGCAAGGTTCTTAATCGCTTCCGAGGCATTCGGTGAAATAACAAATGCCAACTGGTCATAATCATTGTATACATAATAGGTATCTGCACTTTCCGTTGCGGTGAGCATTTTTTTAACTAAAATAACCTGACCCTGACCATTCTTAAATTCTACAGTTTTATTATTATCTTCGTCAGTAACAGTATTTTTGTAAAGCTGTCCAGCTCCGTAAAAGCCGGAGGCTGTAATTTTTGCCTCAAAAGTATTATAATTAAAAGTAGCCATATATTTCTTTACTTCGCCAACAATGTTAACATCGTAACCAAACTGTACAGGTTTTGTATCCCAGGCAGTACCTACCTGTTTTTGTTGCAGGATTCTATCTAACGGAGAGTTTTCCAGGATTTTCTCTGCAAAGATCTTCTCTGAACCGTAAAGTTCGGGTTGGGTGGCATTACTCAATGGTGAGGTATAAATGGCTCCGTTTTGTGTTCCCTGTTGTGGTACGGGAAGATAGTCTTTTACCTGTCTTCCGAAGCCGTCGTATTCGATATGGTTTACCACATCTTTGCCTTGTGGTGAGGCTTTTACATTCACTACCTGCTTGGGTCTGCCCAAGCCGTCAAAATATTGAACGGTTTCTGAGGTTTTCGTAGGCTGTCCGGTAACTGCATCGTAATCAAGGTAGGTTTTACTGTAAATATAGTTCTCTGTGCTACTGGATTGGTTTTGGGCATTCGACAGTCCGGACAACAGCAAAGCACCTATGGGCATTATTATTTTTTTCATCGGTATTAGTTTACATTATAGTTAAAAGTAATATTATACGGTGTCCCTGTAGAAGGATTTCCACTTCCTGTCCATCTTAATAATGTTTGCCCAGATCCTTGGTAAATCGTAACCTGCCAGTTTCCTGAAGTTTTTGTAAATGTTGCAGTAGGCCAGCATAGAGAAGGAATATATCCTAATAAAACTCCTCCAGACCAATTCAATCCCTGATTCGATGTAACCATAAAATGTAATTCGGCATTAACCACATTATTTACCTTTTGAAATGGCGCATATTGAACCATAACATATGAGCTTGAAGATTGAGCATTGAATTCACAATATGGATAATAACAAGTTCCATTTGTATTAGCCATATTTTGTCCATTTGCATTAATATCATCCTGTGCCTGTTGATCTGCATCTGCCTGGCTTATATTAGATGTATATTGACCTTCTGTAACAGTATAAGTATAAGAAGATGTGCTGACCATTCCAGAAGTACAATCATTTTTTATGAATGATTGAGATTTTAAAGTATTTTTAAATATCAAGTTGGAATAGGAATCGGAATCATAATTATACTTATATTCTTTAAATATATTTCCTGTTTTACTATTTTCCCTAATTTCTTTTAATCCGTTCGCAAAATTGTAAATGTAAGCTTCCCTCATTCCGGCTGGATTACTCACCGAAGTTAAGCCTATTAGAGGATCATATGTATATGTTGTTATCGGATAAGAAGACAATGAACTATTCTTTCTAAAATTATCCAATGAAATTATCAAAGCTGATTCAGAAGCATCATTTGACTGTTGGGCATCATTATCAGAAGCATTAACAATATCATCAATTAATGATTGAGGAATATCTGTAAGTTTGGCATTTTCAAGTTTTGCAATTAGTTTTGTTTTATTGTAGCCCCAAATAAGTGTTATTGGTGTATTGCCCTTTACTGTATATTGAGATATATTTCCTTTTACATCATAAAGATCGTATGTAACTTCATTGGACATTAAATTACTTTGTAAATTATATGATAAATCTGACAATGGCAAAATTAGATTTCCTGATTGTGAGTTTGGTAATGAAGCAGGAAAAACAATTTCATTTTTAGATAATATTTTTGAAGAATCTCCAATTTTTTTAGTGCTTATATTTTCTAAAGGGATTCCAATCATATTACGATTAATCATTAACTGGTTACCTTTCTCATGTGCATAATACGTATTAGTTTCTTTAATGTTACCATCCGAAAAAGTCACTTTAATTTTTGTTGGTTGGAAATGCAGTGGATTATCATATGAATATGATGTTTCCGTCATAACGGGACTACTTCCTGATGATGAATATATTGTTTCCTTTGAATTTTTTAATCTCCACCACTCTGCATTTATTGTGTATCCACCAAAATAATAAGGATAATTTGTATCAGCTTGCGTTTTATAAGAGCTGGTTTTAAAGTAACCTCCTTTTGCCACTTTCTTAACACTTGGATCTTGGTCATATGTATTTTCAATAAGTTTTATCAATTGGTTATTTGAGTTAAAATCTTCTTGTTTTAAAAGATTTCCATTATTGTTACTTACTTTCGAAGGTATACCAGGAAAATAATATGGATATTCAGTATCTGGTAAATTCTCATAATGGTAGATACTTTTACCCAATTTATTTCCATTAAAATCTTCCTTTGAAACTTCAACCTTACGATATCCAATAAAACTACCTTGTGCAGAAGAGCTTAGCTGTGTACTTGGATCTGAGGATCTGATTAGGATTTTACTGCCTCCATTGTTCCAATCCAATCCTTGCAGTTGGTATCCAGCAATTAAACCTTCACCATCAAATTCCTTATAAAAATTTCTCATTTTATTCATCGGCTGACCATAGGAATAATCAGTTGATTTATAATTATAAGAAGTTATGATATTAGAATTTCCACTATCACCGTAACTTTCAATCTTTTTAATTCTAAGCCCTGCTCCTAATTGCGTTCTTTCGGGAATTCTCTCAGTATAATACAATCTTAAAGCAACTTCTAATTCATCACTGTTAATATTATTCGCAGCTTTCAGACGATATGTTCCGGGAGCAAGCATAAAACTTACAAATGTGTTAAAATTAAACTGACCTGATTGATTTGGTTTAAAACTAATAATTTCCTGACCACTGCTATCCATCAAAACAGCACTCATATTTTGAATATTTGCATTTGATATAACACTGGAATAACTTCTAATATTACAATGAATTTTTATCAAGGTTGTACCTGTAATCGTAAATTCCTGTATATCATAACCATTTGGATCCATAGAATCATCATATGAAAAATAATAATGATCCTTATAACTGTAAGCCTGACTATCATAGCTTGCGGTATCATAATCATTGGTTTCGTAAGTAAACACAGTTTTCCCTCCAGTAGGGTATTTTATTTCTTTTAATACTCCAGATTGGTTATAGTTAGGATTTACTCTACGATTAGCTCCTGTCAAGAATGGATAATCATTACTTCTATAATAACTACCATTCATTATCTGCTCGGGTATTAAAAATTTTTGTTTACCGCCATTATCGTTACCAAAACCGGCAAAAGAAGAGGTTGTTACCACATATGGAGAATTAAATAGTTGATTGTTATAATTATACATACTTTTTGACAAGTCGTTGAAAGCAGGAACATTTTCATTGTCAGCTCCATTATAATATCCGTAATAATCCATTGACGCAGATGTTTTCGAAGGTAGTGGCTGAGTATTGTACGTAAAGATATGCGAGGGTAAATTTTTAAAACCTTGAGTTGCTTTATCATAAAAAGATTCAGTTACACTTTTTAATTTTAAGCGTAAATATCTTTCTTTTTTGTCACCGAACGCATCATTGGTATTTTCATTAAAATATCCATAATCTAAGATAACTTTTTTAATCAGATGATGAGAATTATCAAAAACTTCCATCTTTGATAACTTTCTTGCTTTTAAATAAGGTTGGCTATATTGAGAATACCGAACTCTTAGATCATCCCTCTCAGTCGTTGAAAATACTATATACCCATCATTGAATATTATTTTTTTTAAGTAGACTTCACTATTACCTTGCATATTTGCTGATATGATATGATTATGTTTTCCATCACTCAAATACCCGAAAAAAAAACCCTCTAATTCTTCTGTATTATTGTATTGTTCACTTTCTAACTCTCCTCTAATCACTTGGCCAATTGTATTTCGATTAATATCAATATCATATTCAAAACTTACTTCGTCTCCTTCAGGGGTCGTAATTTTATCTAAATACCAAGAAGAAATGGATTTTTTAGGTGCGTTAAATGTAAGTGTATCCATTCTGCTAATGGTCATCAATAAACTATTAGGAATAGTCCCACCGGTTTGAGTAATAGTTTCAGGCGTATAACTTTCAGTTTCTTCAATGGTATTAAAAAGAAACTCCCACCCTTTTTCGTTGATTACTTTCCACTTCTTTGTTGATTTATCAAATATGAATTTTGAACGATTGAGTTTTAACGGTATTCCGCTTATGGTTGTTTGTGCACCAGTCGTTTTATCTAAAACCATTTTACCAGAATTACCTAAAAAATTAAAAAAGAAGTTATCTGGCTGACCGTCCCTGTAATCTGATGCTACAGAATTGTAGTCATAGTTTAGGTCAAAACCTGTATAACCTGTACTACCGTCAATATGCCCAGTTGGAGTAGTTGGAATATCTCTTTCTTTAGGATATCCATATGCATCACCCAAATCATCAAGACCTACGACAGACCTCGTTATTATTCCTCCTGCGTCTAACGACCAGCCTAAACCGACCCATCCTGCTTCTTGAGTAACCTTAATTCCTGATGCATGGTATCCCAGTGAGATGGGAAATGAAATGTTTCCTGATTTAACAGTGTACAGATTAAGCCCAATATTTGGCACGCCTGTATAATTATTAACAGGCACATCACCATATTGTCCCAAAGATGATGCAGTAGGGGATGGTGGAACGCTTATAGGAATAACTTTATTCGGATTAGGACCTGCTGACTGGCCGAAAATGTTTATAAATAGTAAAAGAAAAACAATAAAATGTACTTTTTTAAATATATTTTTCATGGATTGAATTCGCTTATTTCTTAATCAATTTAGCACTCGCCGTTTTATTATCATTTGTTTTCACGCTCACCAGATAAGCTCCCTGCACCAGCGGCTGCGTATTAATCTTCGTCACCTTATTCTTAGTTTTTACGCTCTGCAGCTGCCTTCCCCCCATATCATACACCGTAATCTCCGCTTCAGTCTTCCCATCTCCCAACATCCCGCTTCCGGCATCCATATTGATTTCCACATACGCATAATCACTCACCGGATTCGGATAAATCCTAATATCCTGCTTCTCGATCAACTGGTCAATCTGTTTGTCGCCAAGCTTTACAATCTTCCAGTTTTCTTTCCCCAACTCCTCGGCACTCGTTCCGGCTAATACAATCGAACCGTCTCTGTTCAGCTTAATATCCGATAGTCTCTCTTCTCTTTGTCTCTTATCTCCAGTAACGTGTTTCCTCCATTGCTCATTGCCATTTTGGTCCAAGTACAGCATCCAGAACGTCTCATCATCCGTTTCAATTCGTCCTTCTGCCTGCGTGTATCCTCCGAGCAAAATGCCCTTGGTTGATGGTTGATTGTTGTCAGTTGATCGATTATAAACTACACTCATCCCCATCAGCACATCCCTGTTCTTGAAATTGTACGATTTCTGCCAGATTTCTTCGCCTCTTTCATTAAGAGAGATCAACCACAGATCCGTTCCTTCTTCAATACCTGCAGTTTTATTTCCTGATCTTTCCGATCTCGATTCACCGCCGATTAAATAGCCCGTGGAAGTCAATGCCAGCGTCCTCAAATGGTCATCTCCTTTGCCTCCGAAATTCTTTTCCCATTCTACTTTGCCGTCTTTGGAAAGCTTAATGATCCAATAATCGCCCTCACCGTAGTTGTTGGTTGTTATTGGTTGATAGTTGATGGTTTTACCACTTCCAGCTTTTACCTCAGAACTTCTCGAATATACGCCCAATAACGCTCCGCCGTCTTTCGTGGGAATCATTTTCTCCACCTCATCCAAACCTTTTCCACCTAACACCAGTTGTGATAATTCTTTTCCGTTTTTATCCAGTCGGACTACCAGAACATCCTTCGACCCGTAACCTCTCGTTGCTTTCCCTTCGACTCCGCTCAGGGAACGCGGATCCGTTGATTGGCTCGTTGCCTGAGCGGAGCCGAAGGTAACATTCCCCGCCACAAAAAATCCCATATCCGTTGTCTGAATCACCGCTCTGGCCTCTTCATCCGAAGTGCCGCCAATGGTTTTCTGCCACAATTCATCCCCGAATTCATTGATTCTAATGAGCCAGATATCAGATCCTCCCTTGGAATCTTCTTTTTTATCCAGACCTTTTCCACTGAAACTCGTGCCTGCCAGCAAAAACCCTCCTTCCTGCGTATTCACCGTAGCCGAAAGAAAATCATGGTTCTGTCCCGAGAAATACTTCTCCCAAACCTCTTCCCCCTGCTGGTTTAACTTAATCAAATGATAGTCATAACCATTATTTTGGTTGATGGTTGACGGTTGTTTGTTGTTGGATGGGATAGTGCTTCCGGTTACCAAATATTGCTGGTCGATGGTTGTGGTAATCTGGCTTAAAAAATCCTGCGTGGAAGATTTAATATCTTTCTGCCAGACTACTTCCTGGGCCTGAATGGCCAGGACAGAGCATAAGAACAATGCTCCTGAGTAGATTCTGTTCATACTTAGCGTCTATTTTGAGTTGTTAATTATTAATTTTAAAGTATTGTAAAAATATTCTTTTATTTCGCGCACAACAGATATGTAATATCAATTTTTTATTAATATTATCATACGATTATTTAAACTCATTGTGGATTTTAAGTTATTTTCGTCACTTCGAGTAGATTTAAAAAAATCATATCGAGAAGTTTGGGATTGAGGATAAATATTATTCTCGATACATTTTTCTCCGCTTTGCTCCAAAAAATACTCGAACAGACGGAGGACATTTGTATTGTGCATTAACGTACACGTCACTTCGAGTAGCTTTGAAAAAGCGTATCGAGAAGTTACAATGTCCGCCAATCGTACTCAAAAATTCTCGATACATTTTTTCTTCACTCTGTTACGAAAAAACACTCGAATTGACGAAAGCAATACCAAAATTCCGCAAAATACCAACGGGTTATTTCAATGTAATATTCATTGGTTTTCTAAAGCAAAGATATTGTTGTACTGCGACAAAACCTGTCGTATTATATCATGGAAATGACTTTAATAAAAAACATAAGCTTGACAGATATATGTTCAAATACGCATCTGTAAGCTTATGTTTAAAATGAAAATCATTTATCCACCGTTAAGATTTTTATTTCGAGGTAGGATCTGTGCTGCCGTTTCTTTTTGCGGCATGAAGCATCGGAAGAATATGATCAATCGTGTACTCCGAAGCTTTTTGCTCACCGTTGAAAATAATTTTTCCCAGCTGAGCGACTTCGCTTATGTACCGGTAAAGCTCTTTGTACAGGTGATTGTTCGTCGATGTAAATGCTTTACGCTGCTGCTGAAACGCGGTTTGCTCATTGCTTTTCGCGGTAATTGCCGTAAAAGCATCTTCCAGGATGGTCAGCATATCGGCCTTCATTCCGTTGGTCTGTAATAATGCTGATTGTACAGAAATGATCTGTTTCAGGGAATTAAGCGACATTAATGCTCCTTCAAAATTTCTTTTTTTGATCTTATTCAGGACATCGGTGGCCAGTGATGTTTTTACATTGGCCTTTTTGATGACCATGTTGAGAATCTTCAGAGGCTTGCTGAGCTGATCTCCCAGGATGTAAAGATCTTCGGTAGATTGCTTTTGCTGCACAAGCACCAGGTCGGCAGCCTCTTTGACGCGTACCTCATCTGTTTTGTTCTGCATGGCCTGCAGGTAACCGGAATTGAATAAATGATTTTCCGCCTCGAAAACAGACAAATCCCTAGCTAAGCTTCTTAATAGAACGTCCGCCATCGGAACGTATTCTTCTTTCTGTAATTTCATAAATGTGTGTTTTTTAAAAACCGGGATAAAAATATATATTTTTTTGCAATTCCTAAAGTTTTAATCATTTTTTTCACCATCCTTGGGATTATCCAATTTCGATCAGGATCAGACATTTATTTCGGGGATAAGCTTACTGATCTTGAGTACAGCTCTACTTACCTCGGGTATAATTCTACTGACCTTGAGTATGACTCTACTTACATTGGGTATAGCTCTACTGACCTCGGGTATAAGTCTACTGACCTTGAGTATGACTCTACTTACCTCGGGTATAGCGCTACTTACCTCGAGTAAAAGTCTACTGACCTTGAGTATGAGTCTACTTACCTTGGGTACAGCTCTACTTACCTCGGGTATAAGTCTACTGACCTTAGGTATAGCTCTACTTACTTCGGGTATGAGTCTACTTATCTTGGGTATAGCTCTACTGACCTCGGTAAAACTCTACTTCCGAAGATTTTATTCTAATTCCGAAGATTTGGGAATAAAAAAATCTGACCTTGTTTCCAAAGTCAGATTTATAATTAATGTTGTATGCTCCGTATCCTTTTAAATTATAAAAAAGCTTTAGCCAAAACGTACTTTACATTCTGGCTAAAGTCTAATATTCTCTTGCTTATTAAGATTGGGATAAAGCCCAATCCTATCAATACAGCAGAATTTCTTTTATCCTGAATCTAAATTATCACGTTCAGGAAACCGTTACGGAAACAATTACGCTTGCTATATTGTCTCTTAAACCGGCTCCATATAAGCCTTTTAAATCATCATTGATACAGAGCCAAAGCTGCCCGCTTTCCTGACTGGTTCCGTTGTATGCATCTCCCACAAGAAATGCATTATCAGATCCGTCTCCAACAGGCTGTTCTCCTATAAATCCGCACAAAGCTCCCATGTTGGCACCAAGCAGGGTGTATCCGGGTTGGTCTACTATTATTCCGGAGAATCCGGCAGCATCATACAATTTACCCTGGTCTGTATTAGGGTCTGCTGTCCATAGATTACTTTGATAATTAATTGAAATGGTATCGCCAGGCACAACCGTTAAACCTGTATTTTGCCATGTCTGATTCGCTTCAACTGTTATATTCATCGTCTTTTCTATTACCCAGACCTTCGCCCAGTTTACCTGGTAAGTCCATGTCGTACCGGGAGCGGCAGTAGGCTGCAAATTAGCATTGTAAGCCCAGCCCCAGCCGGATGCGGGAACCCAGAAATTAAGAACCAGGCTCATATCAGATTGCGGAACGTTTGTTTCTGTGTAAAAAGGCGTGGGATTTTTATCTTTATTTATGTACCATTTTACCCCTTCTTCCGACCATTCTATACGCAGAACCACTGTTCCCGACAAGCTTGGCGGAGTAGGAGTACTCACTACCTGATCAAAATTATTCATGCTGCCATCGGTAACAACATATACGTTGGTATTAATCTGCTCTCCGCTGTCTTGCCAATAATTGGATGAAATTTCAAAGTCGATTTCATCATGTAAAAACGGGCTTGAGGATATTAAGTTGTAGGCAAATAATGCCGCAACTACGCCACCGGGTGCTGCTCCCGAACCTGATATTGGTAAAACGACTTCCGCTTCAAAAGCTACACTGTTATATGATGCAAGACCCCACTTTTTTTTCGTTCCGATTTGTGCGCCAAGGAAAGTCGTGTTGTTTGGATTATTCGGATCATTGGTACTGAGGTATAATTGCGCTGCATTATTAATGACCGGTACATATCCGGGTTTTGGAGCTGGATAGTCGACCGGGTTACGGATATTGGTTTGCCCAAAAAAGTCGGGATTGTTGTATTGCTGCCATTGCGGACTTTCCCAAACGGTACGGTCTACGTCAGTCCCATTTGTGAATGTGAAATTCTCTAATAAAACCCAATGGGTTTGGGTTTCTGGTTTTGTTGCTGTTTTCATGATTGTTTTGGTTTTAGTTTTTGGTTAAGTGTTCTTTATATTTTATTGTAGCTTTTAAACAATATATCTGCTATAAATACAGGTCTGGCATATTGAAAATAGTCCAGATACAACAGGTTTGAAAAATACCCAAATTGATTAGGCTGCAACTGGGTCATCATTTTTCTGCCTAATACTCTATTGGCATCCTGTGCGTAGGACCACACAGCCGTTATCGGTGTTAGTGTCCATGAAAGTAAGAACAGATCACACGGAACCTGGGGATCGTTTTTACATTTTCCATTAAAATTTCTAAGCTTCTCGAGTTGGTCATTCTCCATTTTTGCTAAATCTGTTGTATCGGAATACTGGTCATATACCGTAAGGTTTCCTTTTGCCGGAGAACCTGAATCCCAGTCTCTGTAAACCCAATAGCCTGCTTCAGGATAATCTATCGCCCAATCTCCGTCAACCACTACTAAAATACTTCCTTGACCATTTAAGTAAGTCCCCATAGACACATCTGCTAATCTGGAAACGCCTTGTGGCAATGTTTTGAAAAGCCAGTTCCCTAAATATGAATTGATAAGGTTTTTCATATTCTGATAACTTGTTTGCGAGAAATCATCAAAGTGCGAGAACTTTAAGATGGCTAGTTCCTGATGTCCTTCATCAAAGAATTGCTTTATGTTCTTTAATACTGAATCGAGTGAAGGCCCGTAGACAATTCCATGGCGTATATTTAAGTTTCCGTCTAATCTTAAGTCAAAGTATCTTGAGCCCGAGCTTAATTGTTCATACAGGTTCAGATCCTGTGTTCTTCCTGCCAGTCCGCCGGCATACATTCCTGTATCGTGGGTAGCCGGAAGTACCATTTTTTTCAGTGGTAAATTGCTGATCACAGGCAACAGATTTTTCATAAAGTTGGCGGTATCCATTACTTTACTATTGGAATACCATAACTGATACATACTTCCTTCATGAACCTGAACAGCTACACTCCCATTAAGAGCCACACCTACCTGGGGATTTGCACCAGAGTCAAAATTAGAAGAAGCTCCCCATGCAATTTCGTTTCCGTTTACTTTTCCCACGAGTTGCCATAAGCCTGTCAGTCCCTGTGACTCATGAACCTCTACGACTGTCCCATCATTTGTAAGGCCAATGCTCGGCGCTATCCCGTCCTGATATTCATGAGCACTTCCCCAGGTGATGTTTTTACCGTTAATTCGGCCTACTCTGTACCAAAGTTTATTGTATGCCTGAGATTTATGCACCTCAACCACAACACCGTCGTTATTAATGCTTACAGAGGGAGTTACTCCGTCATCATATTTATGGCTGTCTCCCCAATCTATTTTTTTTCCATTAATCTGACCAACCCGATAATACAAGGAATCATAGGACTGGGATTTGTGTACTTCTACTACTACTCCATGGTCATTGACAGATACGCATGGCTGTCTGCCACTGTCATACTTTTCATCTCCTCCCCAATCTATGCCGGTGCCATTGATGGTTCCTACTTTATAGTACATACTGTTGGTAAAAACATTACTTGTTTCATGTACTTCTACAACCACATTGTTACTATTGACCGCTATGGAAGGGTGATAGCCACTGCTGTAGTTATGGCTTCCTCCCCAGTTGATGGTAGCTCCATTCATACTTCCTACGTGATACCACATATCCGACGAAGCTTCCGAATTGTGTACCTCTACTGCAAACTGACTGTTGGCAGCAACATTGCAATTACGACCAGAATCATACTGTTCTGCTAATCCAAATTGAATTGTGTTCATGGTTATCTGTTTTTGGTTATTTGTTTTTGTTTTGTATGCTATCTTTTAAAATTTAAGGATTGACGAAAGCAATATTAACCTTAAAGATTAATATTTATCCCAAATTTACGCACTGCATCAACGCTATTCTTACAACCTGCGCCAATCATATTTTATCATTTGCAATACAACTCACTTATTAACAGTATATATATCAGAATATTATACCACATTTTTTTTGTATGGGCGAATAATTTTCATACATTTAATAAAAACTACCATGAAAATCAACTCACTATTAGATACTTATAGAGAGAAACTTATTATTGGGAGATATAGCCTGTCTTCGATTAAAAATTACTGCAGTGCTGTTCAGCATTTTCTTACCATTTATTCTGTCAGATATTCCGATGCGGAAGCCATATCTCCGGATGATATTGAGAAGTTTGTATTATGGAAAAAAAATGTGCACAAAGTTTCGGCATCTCATCAGACGACTATCCTTTCCAGCATTGTTAAGTTTTATCAACTGCTTTATAATAAGAATCTTAATCTAAAGCATCTTTTCCCCAAGCGGTATGAATCTGCACTGCCAAAAGTTCTCACCAAAGAAGAGGTGAAAAAATTGCTGGACATCACCAAAAATCTAAAACACAAGGCCATTCTCACTACCATTTATGCCTGTGGACTGAGACTTAGCGAAGCACTGGCACTGAAAATCACTGACATCAAATTTGCAGATGCCGTAGTTGTTATAATAGATTCTAAAGGCAAAAAGGACAGGATTGTCAATTTACCTCCAAAACTTATGGAGCTACTGAGATCATATTACAGGGAATACAGTCCTCGGGAATATCTTTTTGAAGGCCAATCCGGTGGATCATATTCTAAAAGAAGCGTTCAGCAGATTCTCAAAAATGCATTGAGGGATGCACATATTATTTCAGATGCAACCGTTCATACGCTGAGACATTCTTATGCCGCGCACCTTCTCGAAAATGGAACAGACTTAAAAATCATAAAAGATTTATTGGGACATTCTAATATCAAAACCACTGAAATATATACACATATTACCGATATCAGTAAAATCAAAATAAAAAGTCCTTTGGAATCTTTATGATTTTGTCTGTTTGTTTTTAGTATGAAGATCTGTATTATTCAAAAAAAAAATCTGACCCTGTTTCCAAAGTCAGAATGTATATTTAAGCTGATTGCTTGTTGATGATGTTATTATTTTCTCGGAAGGAACACTTCTGCCAGCATACAACGTGCGCTTCCGCCGCCATTTACCTCGATGGTATTGAGGTCTGAATAGATGATTTCGGAGTATTTCTCTATTGCTGAAATCTGTTCAGGAAGTAACGATTTATATGCAGTTTCGCTCATGACTAAAAATTTCTTACCTTCTTTATTCTGAACCTGAAGCATATTTCCGGCAAATTGCTGCATCTGCTCTTCTGAAATTTCGATGATTTCTTTTCCTGAATTTTTAATGGTTTCGATGACTTTAGTTCTTTCCAGTTCGTCATCGATACAGTCGAGGCAAATCACGACAAATTTATCTGCCACACACATCATAACATTGGTGTGATAGATCGGAAGTCTTTCTTCTCCCACCGTTTGGAATGAATGGAAAACCACAGGCGTAAAACCATATTTCTCACAGAATTCTCTGAATAGGTTTTCATCAAGTCTCAATGAAACTGAACCGTAAGCAATTTTATTATCGTGATCGAAGATCATGCTTCCTGTTCCTTCCAGAAAATGGCCTTGCGTTTCCGGGAAAGACCAATCGTCGATTTCTGCAACTTCAAATCCTTGGTCTTTTATCGTTTCAATGATATCATCTCTTCTTTCCACTCTTCTGTTGGAAGCGAACATCGGATATAAAACAACTTTTCCGTCTCTGTGGAAGCTCACCCAGTTGTTTGGGAAAATAGAATCCGGAGTATGGGGATCTAATGTATCTTTTATGGTGATTACGTTGATTCCTTTATTTCTTAGTTTTTCCACAAACATTTTAAATTCCGATAAAGCTTTAAACTGAATATCAAAACCTTTCTGTTCGCTCTGGAAATAATTGTTCTTTGCTGTTTCTTCGTTAAAGCCAAATGCAATCGGCTCTATCATTAATACGGTATCTGTTGTCTGCATAGTTTCTTTGATTTAAAATTAAAAGATTGAAAGATTAAAAAATTCTCACAAACTTTATCACTCTCTAACAAGCGGCATGGTAGAGCATCTCAGCAATCCTCCCATTTTAGAAATTTCACGGTAAGGAATTTCTTCTACAGTTATTCCCCACTCGTTCCTCAGGTGATTGTTCATTCTGGTAAACGTTTTATCTGAAACGACAACCTCCGGAGAGATTGAAAAGATATTGGGAAACATTTCAAACATTTCTTCCGCTGTTACGTGGAAGCAGTTTTCTTCACCGAAAATATCAATAATAAGGCGGTAATCGCTTTCGTCTACAAAGCCATCTTTATAGATAATGCATTTATCTTTACTGATTGGATTGAACGTGCAATCAAGATGTAGAATGCCTTCATAAGGAATTTTATCATTCTTCTTTAATTCGAGATCGATAATTCTTTTTTTAGGAAAGTATTCTTTAAGAATTTCGATGGCATATTCGTTGGTTCTGGCAGTTTTGTAACTTCTGTAATCTTCGCTGAAGCAAGTTCCGATGAATAAGAAATCGTCCCAGACAATCACATCGCCACCTTCAATATGAGCGGTTTCGGGAAGGTTTATGATTTTTCGCCATTCTACTTTTTTAAAAATATTTCTGTATGCATCCTGTTCATCTGCTCTGTCTGCAATAACATTGGAGATAATCATTTTATCGTCGATTACAAATGCCACATCTCTTGCAAACACCTGATTGTAGTCTTCGATAATACTTGGACGCAGTACTTCGACATCATATTTCTTTAATACTGATTCGAAAGCATTCATTTCATTGATGATATCTGCTTCCTGCGGGTATATATTGTGTTCGATGGAGTAATATGATTTAGCATCGTAGCTTTCTTCAAGTGTAGGAACTCCTCCCATTGAATTGGGTTGTCCCAATACTACTGATCTCAGCCTTCCTGTTTCGTTTTTAATATTTAGATTCATAAAGATTTATGCATTGTTACAAATATAAGTAAAGGTCTGTATTTGTGAAACTTTTGAAGGGTTTTTAGTGCTAACCTTCAGTATTAATCTGAAAAACGTTCTTATTACAGTTTTTTACTTGAGTTAATTAATAGACTAAAACAATTGTTTGCTTAATTAAGGTCTTTTGACAGATATTTTTTTAATTAATATTTTTCTACTTTTTTTAATCTACATTAAATTTAATTTCATATATTAGTGATATATTAATTAATCTAAACCATTCAACATCAACTATCAAAATCATTACATTATGAAAACAAAAAATTCTGTGCTGAAAAAAGCGCAAAAACTTGGCAGAGATCAGCAAAAATCTATTATTGGTGGAGCATCCGCTGCAAGACGCTGTTGTGAGTTTGACTACGAAACCGGAGCATGTACGCTCTGGACTTGTGACAGATGTCAATGCCCATAATTGAAAATTGAAGAGACCGTTTCACAAATTGTGAAACGGTCTTTTACTTTAAAAATCAATAATATTACTAATTATCATTTTTAATGAATTTAATATCTCAATTGCCTATTTTAAAAAAGTTTTCTGAAAATAAAAAATCCCAAAGCTTGCTTTGGGATTGATATATAGTAATATAAAATATTATCTGTTGGTCATATCGATGTAGTCTCTCTTCTGAGCACCCTGATAAACCTGTCTTGGTCTTCCGATAGGATCTCCTTTCAGTCTCATTTCTTTCCACTGAGAAATCCATCCAGGAAGTCTTCCTAATGCAAACATTACAGTGAACATTTCTGTAGGAATTCCCAAAGCTCTGTAGATAATTCCTGAATAGAAATCTACGTTTGGATATAGTTTTCTTTCTATGAAATACTCGTCTTCCAGAGCCACTTTTTCCAACTGCATCGCGATATCCAAAGCTTTATCATGAATACCCAATGCATTAAGGATATCATCAGCCGCCTTTTTAATGATTTTCGCTCTTGGGTCAAAGTTTTTGTACACTCTGTGTCCGAAGCCCATCAAACGGAAACTGTCGTTTTTATCCTTAGCTTTAGCCACCCATTTGTTTACATCTCCACCATCTTTTTCGATAAGCTCAAGCATTTCGATTACAGCCTGGTTTGCACCACCATGAAGCGGCCCCCAAAGTGCAGAAACCCCAGCTGAAATAGAAGCAAAAAGACCTGTATGAGCAGAACCTACCATTCTTACTGTAGAAGTAGAACAGTTTTGTTCGTGATCTGCGTGAAGAATTAATAATTTATCTAACGCCTGAACTACTACAGGATCGATTTCAAATTCCTGATTTGGCATTCTGAATGCCATTTTGTAGAAGTTTTCTACATAATTCAGGCTGTTGTCTCCGTGATTAAGCGGTAATCCCTGAGTTTTTCTGTACGTCCATGCACAAAGATGAGAGAATTTTGCAATCATCAGTTCAGCAGCATGATCCATTTCTTCTTTAGAATTTACATTCACAGCTTTAGGATTAAAAGCCGTTAAAGCGGAAGTTAAAGAAGATAAAACGCCCATTGGGTGAGCAGAACGAGGGAAAGCATCAATTAGCTTTTTCATCTCTTCTGCCACGAAATTATATTTTTTAATGTTTGATTCGAAAGAGTTGTACTGATCCTGAGTAGGTAATTCGCCGTTTAGCAAAAGGTACATTACTTCTGTGAAGTTGGATTTATCAGCAATTTGCTCGATCGGATATCCTCTGTAGAATAATTCTCCTTTATCTCCGTCTAAGTAAGTGATTTCACTAAGTGTAGCGCCTGTGTTTTTGTAGCCTAAATCAAGAGTAATAAGACCCGTTTGGTCTCTTAATTTTGAAATATCGATTCCTCTGTCTCCGATAGTACTATCCACAATTGGATATTCATACGAATTACCGTCGTAATTCAATATTACTTTGTTGTCTGACATTCTTTATTTTTTTTCTAAATATACTACTTATTACAAAATACGGCAAACTAAAAATTTCGCTTGCCGTTATTTATAAATTCGATTAATTATCTTTTGATTTTAAAGGCATCTAAGCCTGGGAAAACTGCAGTTTCGCCAAGAGCTTCCTCAATTCTCAACAATTGGTTGTATTTTGCCATTCTGTCTGATCTTGAAGCTGAACCTGTTTTAATCTGTCCGCAGTTCATTGCTACTGCTAAATCAGCAATCGTAGAATCTTCTGTTTCTCCAGATCTATGAGACATTACAGAGGTGAATCTGTTATTCTGAGCCATTTGCACCGCTGCCATAGTTTCAGAAAGAGAACCAATTTGGTTTACTTTTACAAGGATTGAGTTGGCAATTCCTTCTTTTACTCCTCTTGAAAGCCTTTCTACGTTTGTTACGAATAAATCGTCTCCTACTAACTGTACTTTGTCTCCGATTTTATCAGTTAGCATTTTCCAACCTTCCCAGTCGTTTTCCTGCATTCCGTCTTCGATAGAGATAATCGGATATTTTGCAGCTAATTCTGCCAAATATGAAACCTGCTCACTGCTCGAGAACTGGGCAGCATCCGGAGTCTGGAATTTTCTGTAGTCGTAAATTCCATCTTTGTAGAATTCGGAAGCAGCACAGTCAAGCGCTAACATGATATCGTCACCAGGTTTGTAACCTGCCTTTTCGATTGCCTGAAGCAAGGTATCCAAAGCATCTTCAGTTCCTTTAAAAGTAGGTGCAAAACCACCTTCATCTCCTACCGCCGTAGATAAACCTCTTGAATGAAGAATTGATTTAAGATTATGGAAAATTTCAGTTCCTTTTCTTAATGCGTGAGAGAAAGAATCTGCTTTCACCGGCATAATCATGAATTCCTGAAACGCGATAGGCGCATCTGAGTGAGAACCACCATTGATAACGTTCATCATTGGAACAGGAAGCGTGTTGGCATTTACGCCGCCCACATATTTATATAAAGGCATTCTCAATTCTGTAGCAGCAGCTTTGGCAGCCGCCAAAGAAACTCCTAAAATTGCATTGGCACCAAGATTTCCTTTATTGCTCGTTCCGTCAAGATCAATCATAATCTGGTCGATAAAGTTTTGATCGTAAACCGGAAGCCCCACGAGCTCAGGCGCAATTACTTCTCTTACATTCTCAACAGCCTTAAGAACACCTTTCCCCATATATTCTGAACCGCCATCACGCAATTCGACCGCTTCATGCTCTCCTGTAGACGCTCCGGAAGGTACTGCTGCACGACCCATCGCACCGCTTTCCGTGAATACATCTACTTCAACTGTAGGATTTCCTCTTGAATCTAAAATTTGTCTCGCTTCTATGTAAGAAATGTAACTCATTGTTCGTTTTTTTATAGTTCAGACAAATTTAATCAATTTTTGACTTTTTAAAGCAAATGAAGGCTAATTTATACGTTTATTCAGAGTTAAATTTTAGTTAATTTTGAGATTGTGATAGTTTGTCGTGATTAAAAAATAAAACCTTTTCTAAAATTAAATCAGAAAAAGACCGAACTTATATTCCGGATTGCTTATTCATTTTTTATCGCGTCAAAATTAAAGCTGATATTCAGAAATCCGAAAAGATTATTATTTTCAATATCATATTTTAAAACTAAAGGAATCCAAAGATTTTTTAAAACTTTTATTCTTAAATCTGCATTTGCCAGAAACTGATTGTTTTTTTCATCTTCCATTAAACCTGAGAAGATTCTTTTAAATTCAAAATTCGGTTTAAACTCTATTAAAGATTCTTCTCCTTTTTTGAGAATGGAAATATTTAACCCTAACTGAGAAGAAAATTCTTTTCTTTTAATTAAAGATGTCGCCAAACTGTCTTTTGCTTTAAACTGGTTTCTAAAATCAATTTCCATTTTATTGCCTTTTTTCGTCAGTCCCTGCAGGTAAACTAAACTGGCATCGTATTCATCAAGAAACTTAGCATCTTTTTTAAAATTGCTATGAAATCCTACCGTAAGCAACGGACGCATTCTTATGGCTTCAATTTCATCGTTAAACTGTTTTTCAAAAGCTTTTGACATTTGGGTATAATCTTCCGGCAAGGTATTTAAAAATTCTTCAGGTAGGTTTTCACGAGGGATGTATTGCCCTTTTTCGTATGCATCGTTTATAATTTGTTTTAATCTTATAAATTCATCATCATTATTATGGATTTGCCTATAGGCCTGAAGTTTGTCAATTAGCATAGAATTAGAACCCTGAAACAGATCTTCTAATTCCTTTGACGTTTTGGCTATGCTCAAATCTCTCTTGTTCACAATTGCCCAATCAAAACCGTACTGGAAACCGTCAAATTTGTAGTCATTATCAAGATTTAATCCTACTGCAATCTGAAAATTTCTGCTGAAAGTTTCCCGGGCATAATTGTAATCGACCAGCAAAGTGCTGTCAGCTCTGGACTTTATTGAAAATAGACTTGCTTTATACTGGAATGATTTTTTATCGCCGGTAAGATCTTTCACAGCCGCCTGCATAAAATCTGTCATAACATCTTTCCAGTTTCCTGTTTTTGTTTCCTGTATTCTCTTGTAAACTCCGGCTGAACTTATTGTTCTCTCATTCAGCTTAATTTCCTGAGCTATAATTATCGTGAAATTTTGAAGAAGGATGATGAAAAACAATTTAAAGATTAGATTTTTCATGGCTTTAGTTTGTATTAAATGAATAGGTGACCAGATAAGCTTTTCCGGTTCTGGTAACGGGGTTTCTATCAGATGTCGGATCAAAAGTAAAATTGTCACATTCAAGTTTAATTACTGTTCTTCTGTCATCCGCAATTGGGTTTGAACCAATAATGTACAGATCATATTCGGTGTTATCCTCCAGGTTGAATTCGTGTGAAAAAGAAGCGTCTTTTGTCATTTCAATGATTGGCACCGTACTTCCTTTTTTAAAGAGTTTAAAAACAATTCCTAAAATTGAAGTTCCGCCAGTTACAGTAAGGTTTAATGTTAAAGGTTTCATTGTTATTAATTTTTATTATTTAGAATTGTTAGGCGAAGGGGCAAGAAGTCCAGCCAGAGCTCCGATGGCTCCTGATGATATAGCTGTAAAAATGGTGATGATCTGAGGATTAAAATCATCTTTCTCCACAGTGATTGTCATAATAGTTAGAGTAATTATAATTGAGAAAATTGCTAATCCGAGAGATATAACAATGATTCTATAAATCCAGGGATCAGTATCTTTCGGGTTTGTAACAACGAGGTTTTCGGCCGCTTTCACGGGATCTGCCTTGAATTCTTCCTGAAGTGCGGGATTATTATTTAATGCTGTTTTAAAGTCTTCAAATGTGTTATCAATTGTCGTTTTCATGATTGCTTGTTTTTAAATTTATATTTCAAAGTTATTATTAAAATTAATTTATTTCAATTCCACAAAAAGGTGATTTTCAGACAAAATCGCATTTAAATATTCAAAATTCAATTACAATTCTATTCTGAAAAATAGATGCGTGCCGTTTTCCGTAGTAATTTCACAATGTCCGTTCTGTTCCTGCATTCTACGTTTCATATTCCGCAGTCCGTTTCCCTCTGGTTCTTCATGGTTAATTCCAATTCCATTATCGGAAATTCTCATCATGAATTCTTTATCTTTTTGGATAAATGATAGTTTAATCTGATCGGATTGACTGTGCTTGTACGCATTATTCAACGCTTCTTTTAAGCATAAAAACAGATTCCTTCTTTGTTCCGTTGATACGGCAGTTTCTTCATCTATATTTTCACTTTCTGTAATAATTAGAATTTTAGTTTTTTTAAGAAAGTTCTGTGCATACATTTTAGCATAATCGATAAAATTTCCCAGCGTATCATTCCCTGAATTTAAACTCCACAACATTTCCCTCATGGAAAGGTTCATTTCTTCGGAGGTTTTCAGCATCTCATCGATATCGTTTTTCAGATCGTCATTTTCAGCTCGTTGTTTTAAAAATTCTGCCTGAAGTTTTAAAGCTGAAATTCCTGCACCGAGATCATCGTGCATATCGTGAGAAATTCTTTCCCGCTCTTTTTCGATGAGTTTTTGTTTTTCAAGTTCTTTCTGGAGAAGCTGGTTTTGATGTTCGGATTCTTTGAGCTGTTTTTCTTTGAGGTTTAAAAGTTGTTTTCGGTTATACATCAATACGACAAAAACAATGAAGCCTATAAATAGCATTGTTACTATTGCTGCGGTTATATAAACTATCTTAATTTCTATGGGGAGATTTTTCATCTTTTACAAAATAAGCTACGCATAAATAATAAATAGGTTATTATATTAATCAAAGTAAAAACTTTAGATATTTCCTCTAAAAACCCGACATCTTCGTTGTTAAAATAGTACATCGGAAACATTCTGAAAATATAAAATACAGCCCAAAACAATAATGAAATACTTAGCCAGAAAAAACTTAAGTTTATCAAACTATCTTCCTGATTATTATCTGATATCTTTTGATACATCCAAAACAAGGAAATAAAAATTAAAAAAAGGCAATACAAATATCCTGTGACAATGGAATATTCAGTTTCTGATATAAAAATGAATATTCCGCTTAGTATCAAAAAAAAGAAGCAGACAATCTTTAAAACAAGGTTTTTATTGGTTTCTTTAAAATAAATAAATCCGAAATATCCAATACAAAACATATCTAAATAGTTATACAATCTTTCGGTTACAAAATTTACTTTCATTGTAAATAATATTTCAACGATGATTGTAATCCCAAAATAAACCGGAAAAAGATTTTTCCATGATCTTTTATACATCATGGAAAAAATAAAGTTCATCCCTAAGACAACGTAATATGTTATATTGAGAATACTCATCTAACATCCCGGCGGGCAAAGGCCGTTTCTGTCATAAAATCCTCTACCTTGAATTCCGACAAAGTCTTTTCCTTGGTAATATCCCAATATCATAATAAATGTCAGTCTATGTTTATAGCTTGCTTTAAATGAAGATCCATTTGCACAAGATACTTCAAACATTTCGTCAGAAGTATGTATTGCAGGATTAAAAGAGATAACAAGATTGGGATATTTTGGTCTTTGCTCATTAAGCATATCATAAAAAGTATTACGTAACATAAACGTTTCGGTATTTGAAGTTGTAGGATCATGCAGACGAATATGTTCATCTAATACTGTTTTAAGTCCTTCATTATACCCCGTTTTGTAATTATCAAATTCACCTTTTGTAATTTCCTCTTTTCTTAAATTGTTATCTAAGGTGTAATATTTTTTCTCCGTTTCATCTTCGAATAAAAAAAACAGTCTCTTTTCGTTCGCTCCTATAAAGATTTTCATTTGTTGATAACTTCCAAATAAATCTTTGATAACTTCATAAGATATATCAAGCCTTTGCTTATAAATTTCAGCAATATCATCTGAATTATTGAATTCACCTGTCATACTTCTAGCCATTGCCTCATCTATTTCATCGCCGGTCATTTGTTCGCGAATTTTATAAGCCCCCCAGTTGATTTCCTCTCTTTCTATAAAGCCACTTGAGTCTAGTCTTGAAATTTCATCACGGCAAAAAGATTGTATTTGACTTAGTTCATCAACGGTAAAAATCCCATACTCTACAAGCTGATGAATTCTCCCTGTTACATTCAGTAGATCTTGATTTCCTTCCATAATTCTTAGTTTTTAAAATTGTTAAGTTTATTAATAGCCTCCACTTTATTACTGACGTGGAGTTTTCTGTAAATGTTTCCAACATGCTTTTTAACAGTATCGATACTGATAAATTTTTTGTCAGCGATTTCTTTATACAGCAAACCTTGAGAAAGTAGCTCCAGAATTTCTTTTTCCCTTTCTGTCAACTCATCAAAACCTTTTATTTCAGGAAGTTTTCTCTCGAAGTGGCTGAGAACTTTTCGGGCAATCGAGAAACTCATGGGAGCGCCACCGTTATATACATCTCTTATTGATGAAAGGATCTTATCCATACTTTCGCCCTTTACAAGATATCCCATTGCACCGGCTTTAAGAGAACTGAAAACTTTTTCATCATCTTCAAAACTGGTACACATGATAAACTGCGTTCCCGGCATTTCCTTTTTAAGTTTCTCAATAATTTCAATGCCGAGCATATCCTGAAGCTGAATATCCATCATAACAACATCCGGGGAAATGTCAGAAAGATTTTTCAGCGCTTCATTCCCATTGAAAAACTGGGCAACAACTTTCATATCATCCTGATAATTGATGACTTTCTTTAACGCATTGTTGTAGTTCTTTTCGTCTTCTACTATGGCTATGGAAATGCTCATGTTTATGGTTTGTTTAAGGCAAATTTCACCAGAAAAAAGAGAAATGTCAATTACTCTTTCGGGTAATATTTTAAAGTTTTAAGCTTCGTTTATTGGTTTAGTTTTTGTTTTTACTAAATTTAGTGAAAATTACTTTACTTTTGAAAATATTTAACAATCAATACATTAAAAAAATTAACATCATGAAAAAAGGAATTTTCATAGCAGTTGCAACAATATCACTGTCAGTAATAAGTTGCAAAAAAAGTGAGAGCGGAAATAAAAATGTTTTAAAATCAGACAGTTCGGAAGTGATATTAGCAGATAACGGGAAAGTAGATTCCACTGTTCAGTATCAAACTGATGTGAATGGAAAAAAATATATAAAAACAGATTACGTTTACAAAGCTACCGACGGAAGCCTGGTAAAAGTAGTTTTTAATTATGAAGAAAAAACCATGAGTGTAAGAAGCAACAACAAGACTTTTATCTTGAATAAGGTAGAATCTACGGGAAATGAAACGACGTATGAAAAAATGGATATGAAAGCCACCGTAAAAGGTGACAGTTTGATTTTAGACCAGGGAAATAATATCATCCAACTTGTAAAGACAAAAATTTAAACATAAAAAAACCGTTCAGCAATCTGAACGGTTTTTCTTTTATATCTGAATGAATATTATTCTTCAGTTTTTTCCTCTGCAGAATCAGCAGCTTCAGCCGTTGGCTCAGCAGCCTTTTCTTCTACTACAGGAGCTTCAGCAACCACAGCTTCTTTTTTAGCTGTTGTAGATCTTCTGCTTCTTCTTGTAGCTTTTTTCTCTTCAGCATTAGGATTGTAAAGCTCATTGAAGTCTACCAATTCGATAAGAGCAGTATCAGCAGCATCACCTGGTCTGAAACCTGTTTTGATGATTCTTGTATAACCACCGTTTCTCTCAGCGATTTTAGGTGCTACAGTTCTGAACAATTCAGCAACTGCTTCTTTATTTTGAAGATATGAAAAAACAATTCTTCTGTTGTGTGTAGTATCTTCTTTTGCTTTTGTTAATAGAGGCTCAACATATACTCTTAAAGCTTTAGCTTTAGCAACAGTAGTGTTGATTCTTTTATGCTCAATTAGAGAACAAGCCATATTAGAAAGTAAAGCACTTCTGTGAGAAGCTGTTCTTCCTAAGTGATTGAATTTTTTACCGTGTCTCATTATTAATTATTTATCAGCGTCTAACTTATATTTTGCAACGTCGAAACCGAAGTTAAGACCTTTTGAATGCACTAATTCTTCTAGTTCTGTCAAAGATTTTTTACCAAAATTTCTGAATTTCATCAAATCAGACTTACTGTAAGAAACCAATTCTCCAAGTGTTTCAACTTCAGCCGCTTTCAGACAGTTCAAGGCTCTTACGGAAAGATCCATATCTGCTAATTTAGACTTAAGGAGTTGTCTTGTATGAAGAGTTTCTTCATCGTATTGGATAGATGCTTTTACAGCTTCCGTTTCAAGGGTGATTCTCTCATCAGAGAACAACATGAAATGATAAATTAATATCTTAGAAGCTTCTGTTAAAGCATTCTGAGGACTGATAGATCCGTCAGTTTCTATATCTAATACAAGTTTTTCGTAGTCTGTTTTTTGCTCTACACGATAATTTTCAATGCTATACTGTACTTTCTTGATTGGCGTAAAAATAGAGTCAATAGCAATAGTACCTACAGGTGCATTGTTCGACTTATTTTGTTCAGAAGGCACATACCCTCTTCCTTTTTCTATATTGAAAGTAATTTCGAAAGTTACATCATTGTTTAGGTTACAAATCACTAAATCCGGGTTTAATACCTCAAATCCGTTGATAGATTTACCTAAATCACCAGCAGTAATAATCGTTTGCCCCGAAACTTTAGCAACAACCTGCTCATTAGACTGGTTTTCTGCCGTAGCTTTTAATCTTACCTGCTTAAGGTTAAGGATAATTTCGGTAACATCTTCGATTACTCCTGGAATAGTTGAAAATTCGTGCTCTACACCTTCTATTTTGATAGATGAAATAGCGTATCCTTCCAGAGAAGAAAGCAACACTCTTCTCAAAGCATTACCGATTGTAAGCCCGAAACCTGGTTCTAGTGGTCTGAATTCAAACTGACCTCTAAAATCATCAGAGTTAAGTAAAATTACTTTATCGGGTTTTATGAATTGTAAAATTGCCATATTATTGGGTTGAGCAAAAATTTGATTAAAAAATTATTTAGAGTAAAGTTCGACGATAAGCTGTTCCTTGATGTCTTCCGGAATTTGGATTCTCTCAGGAGCAGAAACGAAAGTACCTTCTTTCTTCTCATCGTTGAATTGTAACCACTCATAATTTGCTTTAGAAGCTAATGCGTTTGTAACAACTTCAAGAGATTTAGATTTCTCTCTTACAGCGATTACGTCACCTGCTTTTAGCAAATAAGATGGAATATTTACCAGCTCTCCGTTCACAGTAATGTGTCTGTGAGAAACAAGCTGTCTAGCAGCAGATCTTGTTTTAGCAAAACCTAATCTGTACACTACATTATCCAATCTAGATTCGCAAAGTTGTAATAGAACTTCACCTGTTACACCTTTACTTCTGTGTGCTTTGTCGAATAAGTTAGCAAACTGTCTTTCTAAAATACCGTAAGTATATTTAGCTTTTTGTTTTTCAGCCAACTGAACTGCATATTCAGATTTTTTAGCACCTCTTCTTTTGTTAGGACCATGTTGTCCTGGCGGTTGGTTTTTTCTCTTTTCGAAGTTTTTGTCATCTCCGTAGATTGCAGCACCAAACTTTCTCGCAATCTTAGTTTTAGGACCAATATATCTTGCCATAATGGATAAATTCTAAAAATTAAACTCTTCTTCTTTTTGGTGGTCTACATCCATTGTGCGGCATAGGTGTCACATCAATGATTTCGCTAACTTCAATTCCTGAATTGTGAATAGATCTGATCGCAGATTCTCTACCTGCACCAGGACCTTTTACAAACACCTTTACTCTTCTTAATCCAGCTTCGTGAGCTACAGCAGAGCAATTTTCAGCTGCCATCTGAGCAGCAAATGGAGTATTCTTTTTAGAACCTCTGAAACCCATTTTACCGGCAGAAGCCCAAGAGATAACCTCTCCGTTTTTATTTGTTAAAGAAATGATGATGTTATTGAAAGAAGCCTGAATATGAGCTTCACCAATAGCTTCAACTTTTACTTTTCTTTTCTTAACTACTTTAGTTTGTTTTGCCATAATTCCTAACGATTATTTACTAGCTTTTTTCTTGTTAGCAACAGTTTTTCTCTTTCCTTTTCGGGTTCTAGAGTTGTTTTTCGTTCTCTGGCCTCTTAAAGGTAATCCAAGTCTGTGACGTATTCCTCGTTGGCATCCTATGTCCATTAATCGCTTAATGTTCAATTGCACTTCAGATCTTAGTTCCCCTTCTACTTTAATGTTTTCAGAGATATAGTTTCTGATTGCAGCCAATTCATCGTCATTCCATTCGTTGACTTTCTTGTCTTCGCTGATACCGGCAGCTTTAAGGATTTCTGAAGAAGTACTTCTTCCAATTCCGTAGATGTAAGTTAAACCGATAACACCTCTTTTGTTTTTTGGTAAATCAATACCTGAAATTCTCGCCATAATTTAATGTTAGCCTTGTCTTTGTTTAAATTTTGGGTTCTTCTTGTTGATTACGAATAGTACACCTTTTCTGCGTACGATTTTGCAATCAGCGCTTCTTTTTTTAATTGATGCTCTTACTTTCATTTGAAAATATTTATCTTTTTTAACAATAGCCAAATGAAACACATGTTCCATTTGGCAGATTGTTTTTTATATCTAATTAATATCTAAATGTAATTCTCCCTTTCGACAAATCGTAAGGAGACATTTCTAATTTTACCTTATCACCAGGTAATAATTTAATATAATGCATACGCATTTTACCAGAGATATGAGCAATAAGAACATGCCCATTTTCCAGTTCAACACGGAACTGAGCGTTCGAAAGTGCTTCCGTAATAACGCCGTCCTGTTCAATATGTTTTTGTTTTGCCATAAATTAATATCCAGTCGTTCTTGATAATTTAGACTGCATTAAGCCATCATAATGATGGTTCAGCAGATAGGTATTAATCTGTTGAACAGTATCTAAAATTACTCCCACCATAATCAATAGTGACGTTCCCCCGAAAAATAAGGCGAACGCATCTGTCTGAACAAAGCTTCCGTGTACAATTGCCGGAAGGACTGCAAAGATAGATAAAAAAATTGCACCTGGCAAGGTAATTTTTGATAAAATATCATCTAAATAATCAGCCGTCTCTTTTCCTGGTCTTACCTTCGGTACTAAACCTCCATTTCTCTTCAAATCATCAGCCATCTGGTTTACCGGAATTGTAATTGCAGTATAGAAAAACGAGAAGATAATAATCAATAGAGCGAACAATACATTGTACTGCCAGCTAAAAACATTCTTGAAGCCAGCAAGAAAAGTGTTAGATTCATCTACTTTAGTCAATAATCCCGGTACGAACATCAATGCCTGAGCAAAGATGATCGGCATTACACCGGCAGCATTTACTTTCAATGGAATCCACTGTCTTGCTCCTTGCATTAGATTTCTGTTTACACCTCCTCTTGCCTGAGCTCTGCTTACATACTGGATAGGGATTTTTCTTACAGCAACGGACAATACCACCGCTAAAAGAACCACTACCATCCAGAAAATTACTTCAATAAGGATCATGATAGACCCCATTCCTCCTTTTCCGTTCTGAACTGCTATTTCCTGTACGAATGCCTCTGGTAATCTTGAAAGAATCCCCACCATAATAAGGATAGAGATACCATTTCCGATACCTTTGTCGGTGATTTTTTCACCCAACCACATTGCGAACACTGAACCGGCAACCAAAATAACAATACTTGGCAACCAGAACATGATAGAATTTGGCTCTACATAATAAGCAGATGAGAACTGAGCATACGGTAAGAACAATTGAGTAATAGAAGTTAAATAAGAAGGTGCCTGTACAAGACAAACTCCGATTGTTAACCATCTAGTTATCTGATTCAATGTATTTCTACCTGACTCTCCATCTTTCTGAAGCTTCTGAAGATAAGGAATAGCCATCCCCATCAACTGAACAATAATAGAAGCAGAAATATAAGGCATGATCCCTAACGCCATTACGGAAGCGTGGCTGAAAGCTCCTCCCGTAAACGACGAAAGCAAGCCAAGGAGACCTGCTCCTTGCTTGTTACCGCCTTGATTTTTATAATGCTCTAAGAGATCTCCCACTTCTGCAAGGTTAATTGCAGGTAGAGAGATATAAGATGCGAATCTATACACAAGGATAATTCCTAAAGTAAAGATAATTTTATCTCTAAGTTCTTTAAGACTCCAAATATTTTTGAGGGTTTGTATAAATTCTTTCATTAGTAATTATTATAAGGTAATTGCTTTTCCACCTGCTTTAGCGATAAGCTCTTCAGCAGATTTAGTGAATTTGTCAGCAGAGATTGAAACCGCAGATTTCAATTCTCCTCTACCCATAATTTTCACTAATTCGTTTTTAGTAATTAAACCGTTTTCAATCATAACTTCTCTTGTAATATCTCCTGTGATAGATTTATTCTCAATTAAAGTCTGGATTGTATCAAGGTTAATTCCTCTAAACTCTTTTCTGTTTACGTTTTTAAAACCGAATTTCGGTAATCTTCTTTGTAAAGGCATCTGACCTCCTTCAAAACCGATCTTCTGAGAATATCCGGCTCTTGATTTCTGTCCTTTGTGACCTTTTGTAGAAGTACCTCCTTTTCCAGTACCCTGACCTCTACCAATTCTTTTTGAATTGAAAGTAGATCCTGCAGCTGGCTTTATGTTGTTTAAATTCATTTTTTTATTGATTTAAAGATTAAATAAATTAAAGATTAAAAAATTCCGACTAAAATAGAAAGAATATTTTAATCTTTTAATCTTTGAATTTTTTAATTATTTCTGAACTTCAAGTAAGTGACTAACTGCAGCTATCATTCCTAAGATAGAAGGAGTAGCTTCGTGTTCTACAACTTGATGAAGTTTCTTTAGTCCTAATGCTTCAAGCGTTCTCTTTTGGGTTTTTGTTCTTCCAATAGCGCTTCTTACTTGCTTTACTTTGATTGTTGCCATTGTTTTATATATTAACCGTTAAACACTTTACTTAGAGAAACTCCTCTCATTCTAGCGATCTCTTCAGGTCTTCTGATATCCAATAACGCTTTGAAAGTAGCTTTCACTACGTTGTGAGGGTTAGAAGATCCTTTAGATTTTGAAAGGATATCGTGGATACCAGCAGACTCCAATACCGCTCTTACCGCACCTCCGGCGATAAGCCCTGTACCGTGAGAAGCAGGTCTCAAGAAGATATCTGCACCTCCGTATCTTGCAGTCGTTTGGTGAGGAATTGTGTGGTTCATTACAGGAACTTTCACAAGGTTTTTCTTAGCATCTTCAACTGCTTTAGCAATTGCAGAAGCAACTTCTTTAGATTTTCCTAAACCGAAACCGATCACACCTTCTTCGTTACCTACTACAACAATAGCAGAAAATCCGAAAGCTCTACCTCCTTTAGTTACTTTTGTTACTCTATTAACAGCTACGAGACGATCTTTAAGTTCTAATCCTCCCGGTTTTACTCTTTCTATATTATCTAGTCCTAACATATTTTCCGAAATTTAATGATTAGAATTTAAGTCCACCTTCTCTCGCACCGTCAGCAAGAGCTTTTACTCTTCCATGATATACGAATCCGTTTCTATCAAATACAATATTTTCGATTCCTGCAGCGATAGCTTTAGCAGCGATAGCTTTACCTACAGCAGCAGAAACTTCAGTCTTAGTTCCGTTAGCCTCAACACCTTTCTCTCTAGAAGAAGCAGAAGCTAAAGTTTTTCCACTGTTATCGTCGATTAACTGAGCGTAAATTTCCTTATTACTTTTGTATACAGATAATCTTGGCAATTCAGAAGATCCGGAGATTTTTCCTCTTACTCTTCTTTTGATTCTTATTCTTTTTTCTACTTTACTTAATGCCATAATACTTATAATTTATTAAGCAGATTTACCAGCTTTACGTCTAACAATTTCCCCTACGAATCTTACACCTTTTCCTTTGTATGGTTCAGGCTTTCTGAAAGAACGGATCTTTGCAGCTACCATCCCTAGAAGTTGGTTGTCGTGAGACGTTAAAGTAATAATTGGGTTTTTACCTTTTTCAGTCAATGTATCTACTTTTACTTCGCTTGGAAGTTCTAATACGATACCGTGAGAGAATCCTAAAGCTAACTCAAGTTTTTGACCTGCGTGTGAAGCTCTGTATCCTACTCCTACTAGTTCCAGTTTCTTTTCGAAACCTTGATTTACACCAACAATCATGTTGTTGATTAACGCTCTGTATAAACCGTGAAGCGCTTTGTGTTGTTTAGCATCAGATGGTCTGTTTACGTTCAGTTCACCATCTTTCTGTTCTATAGTAATTCCACCTGTAAGCTCCTGAGAAAGTTCTCCTTTAGGACCTTTTACAGTTACTACACCGTCTTTTTCAGTGATTGTAACTCCTGCTGGAACTGTTATAATTGCTTTACCAATTCTTGACATTTTCCTGTGATTAAAAATTAATAAACATAGCAGATTACTTCACCGCCTACTTTTTCTTCTCTAGCTTTCTTGTCAGTCATTACTCCTTTAGAAGTAGAGATGATAGAAATACCCAAACCGTTTAGTACTCTTGGAAGCTCGGCTGAACCTTTGTACTGTCTCAAACCTGGTCTAGAAGCTCTTTGGATAGACTTGATAGCAGGTTTGTTGGTTTGCTTGTCGTACTTTAAAGCGATTTTGATTGTTCCTTGAACAGCGCTATCTTCAAACTTGTAGTTTAAGATATACCCTTGATCAAATAAAATCTTAGTAATCTCCTTTTTGATTTTCGATGCAGGAATTTCCACCACTTTGTGGCCTGCGCTTTGTGCGTTCCTTACTCTTGTTAGGAAATCTGAAATTGGATCTGTTACCATTTTTCTTTTATAAATTATTGGTTAAAGAACAATCAGTATTGTAAGGACTTGAAGAGTAAAATATCAGACCTCAGAAACTTCGGTCTGATATTTTGTATCTTTAGTATCCAGACAACTTAATTGTCCCTATTTTTTAATTAGTAATTATTACCAACTAGCTTTTTTAACTCCCGGGATAAGACCGTTGTTTGCCATTTCTCTGAAAGTTACTCTGGAAATACCAAACGTTCTCATGTATCCTCTTGGTCTTCCTGTTAATTTACATCTGTTATGTAATCTTACAGGAGAAGCATTTTTAGGCAATTTCTGAAGTCCTTCATAATCACCAGCTTCTTTTAAAGCTTTTCTTTTATCAGCGTATTTAGCTACTAACGCTTCTCTTTTGCGCTCACGCGCTTTCATTGATTCTTTAGCCATTTCTTAGTTCTTTTTGAATGGTAAACCGAAGTGAGTTAATAATGCTTTAGCTTCTTTATCTGTTTTCGCAGTAGTAACGAAAGTGATATCCATACCTTGGATTTTTTTCACTTTGTCGATTACGATTTCAGGGAAGATGATCTGCTCAGTAATCCCTAAGTTGTAATTTCCTCTACCATCGAAACCATCTGCCTTGATTCCAGAGAAATCTCTGATACGTGGCAAAGCAGAAGAAGTTAATCTATCCAAGAACTCATACATTTTGTTAGCTCTTAGCGTAACTTTAGCCCCTACAGGCATACCTTTTCTTAGTTTGAAAGCAGCTTCGTCTTTCTTAGAGATCGTACCAACAGCTTTCTGACCAGTGATATTCGTTAATTCTTCAACAGCATAATCGATGATTTTCTTATCTGCAGTAGCATCTCCTAAACCTTGAGATAAAACGATTTTCTCAAGTCTAGGCACCTGCATTACAGATTTGTATCCGAATTCTTCCATCATTGCAGGAACAATCGTTTCTTTATATGCTTTTTTGGGTCTTGCTATATATTCCATGTATTCTTAAAAATTATAAAGTTTCACCCGTTTTTTTGTTGATTCTTACTTTCTTATCTCCTTCGATTTTGTAACCTACTTTGATAGCTTTTCCGTCTTTACCAACTAAAGCTACGTTTGAGATATGAATAGAAGCTTCTTTCTCAGTGATTCCTCCTTGAGGGTTAGAAGCTGAAGGCTTAACGTGTTTTTTAACGATGTTAAGTCCTGCAACGATAACTCTAGGGTCTCTTCCTTCTTTTTTGATCACTTCAATAACTTCACCTGTACCACCTTTAAGACCTTTCTTTCCGGTAGTTACGATTACGTTATCTCCTCTTTTTATTTTTAACTTTGACATTTTTTTAAAATTTTAAATATTAAAGTACTTCAGGAGCTAATGAAATGATTTTCATATATTCTTTGTCTCTCAACTCACGGGCAACCGGTCCGAAAACACGTGTTCCTCTCATTTCTCCTGCTGCGTTTAGCAATACACAAGCATTGTCTTCAAATTTGATGTATGAACCATCTTTTCTTCTTACTGCTTTTTTAGTTCTTACTACTACAGCTTTAGATACCTGACCTTTCTTAGCGTTTCCTGATGGTGTAGAATCTTTGATAGTAACAACGATTTTATCACCAACTGAAGCATATCTTCTTCTGGTTCCTCCCAGAACTCTGATAACCAATACTTCTTTAGCACCTGTGTTATCAGCAACTTTTAATCTTGATTCTGTTTGTAACATTATTACTTAGCTTTTTCAATGATTCTTACTAATCTCCATCTTTTGTTTTTGCTCAAAGGTCTAGTTTCCTGGATTAAAACTGTATCGCCCTCTGCGCATTCGTTGTTCTCGTCGTGTGCAGTATATTTTTTCGTTTTCAATACGAATTTACCGTACATCGGGTGTTTTACTCTCGTAGTTTCACTAACAACAATAGTTTTTTCCATTTTATTGCTGGAAACCACTCCGATTCTTTCTTTTCTTAAATTTCTATCCATTGTAAAATGAAATTATTGTTTGTTAGTTAACTCAGTATTTAGTCTAGCGATTGTTTTTCTCAAATCTCTGATTTGGATCGGGTTTTCAATTGGGCTGATTGCATGAGCCAATTTCAATTTAGAATATTGAGCTTTTGCTTCAGTCAATTGAGCTTGAATATCACCCGCGCTTAAATTTTTAATATCAGCTTTTTTCATTGTATTCAAAGATTAAAGAGGTTTAACAAAATCGTTAGCAACTACAAATTTAGTAACTACAGGTAATTTTTGTGCAGCAAGTCTAAGAGCTTCCTTAGCGATTTCGTAAGGTACACCTCCGATTTCGAACATAATTTTACCTGGTTTTACTACAGCTACCCAATATTCCACGGCACCTTTACCTTTACCCATCCTTACTTCAGCTGGTTTTTTAGTAATTGGCTTATCCGGGAAGATTTTGATCCATAGTTGACCTTCTCTCTTCATATATCTTGTCGCAGCGATACGAGCAGCTTCAATTTGTCTTGCAGTGATCCAAGCACCTTCTGTCGCCTTGATTCCGAAAGTTCCATAAGCAAGTTGATTACCTCTCTGGGCATTCCCCTTCATTTTCATCTTATGAACTCTACGGAACTTGGTTCTTTTTGGTTGTAACATAATTTCTAAATTTTAGATTTTAGATTTTAGATTTTAGATTGTTTTTTATTTTAAAAAAGTAACGGTAATTTAAAATTCAAAATGGTCTAATCTAAAATTTTTAATTATTATTGTTATTATTGTTATTGTTCTTTCTAGGTCTTCTGTTGTCTCTGTCTCCTCCTCTGTTATCTCTTCTGTCTGACTGACCTCCTTTTTTCTGTTGTCCCACTAGTGGAGAAAGTTCTCTTTTACCGTAAACTTCACCTTTCATGATCCAAACTTTTACGCCTAGCTTTCCGTACTGAGTTAGCGCCTCACCGATATGGTAATCGATATCTGCTCTGAAAGTAGACAATGGAATTCTTCCGTCTTTGAAAGATTCTGATCTTGCCATTTCAGCACCGTTCAATCTACCAGAGATCTGAACTTTGATACCTTCTGCACCCATTCTCATTGTACCTGCTATCGCCATCTTTACAGCTCTTCTGTAAGAAATTCTGTTTTCGATTTGCTTAGCAATACTGTCAGCTACTAATACTGCATCAAGCTCAGGTCTTTTGATTTCGAAGATGTTGATCTGAATATCCTTTTTAGTCAATTTCTTCAACTCTTCTTTTAATTTATCAACTTCCTGACCTCCTTTACCGATGATAAGTCCCGGTCTAGCAGTAGTAATTGTAACTGTTACTAATTTTAATGTTCTTTCAATATAAATTCTTGAAATCCCACCTTTAGATAATCTAGCTTCAAGGTATCTTCTGATTTTGTAGTCTTCCGCGATTCTGTCACCATAATCGTTTCCGCCAAACCAGTTAGAATCCCATCCTCTGATGATACCTAATCTGTTACCAATTGGATTTGTCTTCTGTCCCATACCTTGATTAATTTTCTTTATTACCTAAGATTAATGTAACGTGGTTAGATCTTTTTCTGATTCTGTACCCTCTACCTTGTGGAGCTGGTCTTAGTCTCTTCAATTGTCTTGCACTATCCACGAATATTTCTTTAACGATAAGGTTTGCTTCCTCAATGTCAGCTCCCTCGTTTTTCACTTGCCAGTTGGCAATTGCAGAAAGAAGTAATTTTTCTAATTTGTTAGAAGCTTCTTTCTTAGAATATTTAAGGATATAAAGAGCTTTATCTACTTGCTCTCCTCTAATGATATCAGCAACTAATCTCATTTTTCTAGGAGAAGATGGGCAGTTATTTAATGAAGCTTTAACAACGTCTTTGTTAGCTTCTTTTCTTGCGATTGAACTATCTTGTTTTCTTGATCCCATGATTATCTGCTTCCTTTGTTTTTGTTACCACCATGACCTCTGAAAGATCTTGTTGGAGAAAATTCGCCTAACTTGTGACCTACCATGTTTTCTGTAACATAAACAGGGATAAAAGATTTCCCGTTGTGTACAGCAATAGTTTGTCCTACGAAGTCCGGAGAGATCATCGATGCTCTAGACCAAGTTTTGATAACTGTCTTCTTACCAGACTCTATATTTGCCTGAACCTTCTTATCTAAAGTATGATGAATGAACGGTCCTTTTTTAAGTGATCTTGCCATAATTATTTTCTTTTAGATACGATGTAACGGTTAGACACTTTGTTTTTCTTTCTAGTTTTGTAACCTTTAGCCGGTTTACCGTTTCTAGATCTTGGGTGACCTCCTGAAGAACGTCCTTCACCACCACCCATTGGGTGATCTACTGGGTTCATTACTACCGCTCTTGTTCTTGGTCTTCTACCTAACCATCTGCTTCTACCAGCTTTACCTGATACTGTTAATTGGTGATCAGAGTTGGAAACTGAACCGATCATTGCCATACATTCAGTAAGGATCATTCTTGATTCTCCTGAAGGTAATTTGATGATCGCATATTTCCCATCTCTTGAAGTTAATTGCGCTGAAGAACCAGCACTTCTTGCTAAAATAGCACCTTGACCAGGTTTCATTTCAACACAAGAAATTACAGTACCCAATGGAATGTTTTTCAATTTCATTGCGTTACCTACATTTGGTTCTACGCTTTCACCTGAAACTACTTTCTGATCTACTTTGATACCGTTTGGAGCGATGATATATCTCTTCTCTCCGTCAGCATATTCTAATAAAGCGATAAATGCAGTTCTGTTTGGATCGTATTCTACAGATTTTACAGTTGCTTCAACGTTTGCTTTGTTTCTTTTGAAGTCAATAATTCTGTATTTCTTTTTGTGTCCACCGCCGGTGTAACGCATGGTCATTTTACCAGTTTGGTTACGTCCACCTGACTTTTTAATACCAACAGTTAGAGATTTCTCTGGTTTGTTGGTAGTAATTTCCTCAAAATTGTTTACAATTCTGAATCTCTGTCCCGGGGTGATAGGTTTTAATTTTCTAACAGACATTACTATTATTTATAATTAATAATTAATTTACAGCAAAAATATCGATAACCTCACCTTCAGCAAGTTTGATTACCGCTTTTTTCAATTTGTTTGTCTTTCCAACCTGAAGACCTTTTTTAGTGTATTTCGAAGAAACCTTCGGAGCATAAATCATTGTATTAACGTCTGCTACTTTTACACCATAAGCCGCTTCTACAGCTTTTTTAATTTGGATTTTATTCGCCTTAGTATCTACCAAGAAAGAATAAGAACCTCTTAAATCCGTAAGGTAATTAGCCTTTTCTGAGATAACTGGTTTAATAATAATAGACATGATTTATTTCTTTAAATTTTCCTGGAATTTTTCAACTGCACCTTCGAAGAATACGATCTCACCTGCATTTACTAAATCGTAAGAACTTACTTCGTTGAAGTTCATTACTTTAGTTTTAGGTAAGTTTCTTGAAGATAAATACACATTCTTGTTAGCTTCAGGAAGAATGAATAAAGATTTTTTACCGTTCAATGTTAATGCATCTAATAAAGTAATGAAATCTTTAGTCTTAGGAGCGTTAAGGCTCATATCTTCTAAAACTTTGATGCTGTTGTCTCTCATTTTCTGAGAAAGAACAGATTTTTTAGCTAATCTCTTAAGCGCTTTGTTCAATTTGAATCTGTAGTCTCTTGGTTTTGGCCCGAATACTCTACCTCCACCTCTGAAAACTGGAGATTTGATATCCCCGTATCTTGCAGAACCAGATCCTTTTTGCTTCTTAAGTTTTTTAGTAGAAGCCGTGATTTCGCTTCTTTCTTTTGCTTTATGAGTCCCTTGTCTTTGTGCAGCAAGGTACTGTTTAACTTCTAAGTAAACCGCGTGCTGATTTGGCTCGATTCCGAATACTGATTCGTCTAGAGTTACTTTTCTTCCGGTCTCTTTTCCTGATGTATTTAATACTACTAGTTCCATTTTCTGATAATTACATAAGAATTTTTAGCTCCCGGAACAGCACCTTTTACTACTAAAAGATTTTGTTCTTGATCCACTTTTAATACCTGAAGGTTTTGTACAGTTACCTGCTTACCTCCCATTCTACCAGCCATTCTCATCCCTTTGAATACTCTTGAAGGGTCAGATCCAGCACCGATAGAACCTGGAGCTCTAAGTCTGTTGTGCTGACCATGAGTTGCCTGCATTACACCTCCAAAGCCATGTCTTTTAACAACACCTTGGAAACCTTTACCTTTTGAAGTTCCTGTTACGTCAACATATTCACCTTCAGTGAACAAATCAACTTTTACTTCCTCTCCTACTTTTACTTCATCAACGAATTCATTATAGAATTCAACCAATTTAGCTTTAGGAGCAGAACCAGCCTTTTTAAAATGGCCAGCTAACGCTTTACCAACGTTCTTCTCACTCTTGTCATCGAAACCTAATTGAACTGACTTATAACCGTCTTTTTCAATGGTTCTGACCTGTAAAACCGAGCACGGACCAGCTTGAATAACTGTACAAGGAATGTTTTTCCCTTCTTCGTTAAACAAAGATGTCATACCGATTTTTTTACCAATAATACCTGACATTGTTTATATTATAATAAAATTTATCCTTTATTTATCATCATTTTCAGGAAGTCTGAAGTAATTTCTACGTTTGATGTAGGCATACTACGCCCCTAAAATGAGTGTGCAAATTTATGAATAAAATTTAATCTGACAAATATTTATAACAAAATATTTTGATTTTTAATCATTTAGATCATTTTTGAAAATATTGTATGGAAAATTAAAAAGAATAATTTGTGAATCTTAAAATCTTTCGATAAAAGACATCTTTCGATCACTGAAATTACGGTTTGATTTTTGTAAGGTTAAATTTATTTATAAACTTCCGGAAATATGAAAAACACATATAAGATATTACCCAAATTGAAGATTGCATTCAGTAATCCTTTTCTTTTTTTTGAAAAGAACATAAGTAATGCTGTAGAAGCCATTAATTCTGCTTTCACATTTGATGATATTGATTTCTATCAGTAATGAAAACATTCAAATTCTTATGTATTCTGCTGATTATATTTTCCTGCAGCAAAAAGGAAAATCATCCGTACACATTTTATTACTGGAAAACAAAACTTTACCTCGACACCGAAGAAAAGCAAGTTTTGAATAAGGCGACTCTTCCGCTTTTATACACGAGATTTTTTGATGTGGATAAATCTGCTGGCAAATTCCAGCCTGTAGGAGTTATTACGAAAGATCAAAGTGTCGAATTTAGACAAAAAATCATTCCGGTCGTTTTCATTACCAACCGAACTTTTCTTTACATTCAAGATAATGAAATCAGCTTTCTCGCCAACAGCATCAATAAATTAATAGACAAAAAAATTTCAGAATACAGTCTGAATACCGTCCCGGAAATACAAATCGACTGCGACTGGACTGCCGGAACACGGGATGATTATTTTAAATTTCTAAAAGAATTAAAAAAGATTTCAAAAAAAGAAATTACCTGCACGTTAAGACTTCACCAGGTGAAAGATAAAATCCAAACCGGGATTCCTCCGGTAGAAAAAGTGTACCTTATGTGCTACTCTACGTCGTCGCCCTTGGAAAATTCTGACAAAAACTCAATTCTTGACATCAATACACTAAAAAGCTACCTGAAAAAGATTGATGAATACCCTATAAAAAAGATTGAAGTTGCACTCCCGATATATTCATGGGGAATTGTAACCAATTATTTGGGAAAGCACAAACTCATTAATGCTTTGTCTGAAAAAGACCTGGAAAATTCAAACTTTAAAAAGATTTCAGACAATGAGATTGAAATCCTTAAAGACGGTTTTTATTTTGGAAACTATATGAATAAAGGTTTCAGGATTAAAGTTGAAACAGTTTCACAACAGCAGTTGACAGAAGTCGTAAGTTTCCTTGAGAAAAAAATACACCGTTTCAATATTATTTATTATCAGTTAGACCGTAAATTTGTTACAGGACAAAATTTTAATTTTTAAAATTATATTAATAAACTCATTAAAATTGTCATATAAAAACACCATCATAAAATGAAAAAGTACTTCCTTTCACTGGCGGTTTTATCGCTTTTTTATTCCAAATCTGAAGCCTGCGCCTGGTCAGATCCGGATTATGAATATTTTAATCTTTTTACACAAAGTATTATTAAAGATAAATCTTACCTGCCTTTTCTTCACAGCTATTCAACAAGGTTTTACAACGATTTCAAACCATCTTTAATTCCTGATGAAAATATTGATGCATGGAAAAGATATTTCAATAATCAGCTAAGCTATGCTCAAACGGAATATCTGGTAAATAAAATGAATATGAGTGACCTGAATGCTTTGAAAAAAGGGACACCATCCAATCAGCTTTTGGTAAACTTAGGTCCCGGATTTTACACAAAATATCGTGAAGGAATTGATTATCTGATAGAAGCTAAATATCTTGAGCCTTACATGAAGATCAATTATATCGAAAGTGCAGACTCTTTTTATTACAGAGAACCGGGCACAGGAAAAAATGCAACCAATCTTGATTACGGAAAAACCATTTCCGCTCTTACATCCTTGTATAATGCGGCGAAAAATCCGGAAATCAAGCAAAGATATGGCTACCAGATTGTACGTTTCAATCATTATACAAGAAATTATGATGCGGCACTAAAAGCTTTCAAAACCTATGTAGAGCCTCTCCGTTTGAAAGGCGCACCGTATATTATGGCACTCGATCAGCTCGCAGGAGCTCAGAGAGGTTTGGGAATGAACAGTGAAGCCAACTGGAATTTCTTTCAGGTTTTCAAAGACAGTAAAAGCCGTAAAGAATCTGCCTTTATATCTATGAAACTTTCGGATACTGCTTCTTTTAATAACATTCTAAAACGAGCAGAAACGGATGAAGACAAAAATATGGCTTACTTTCTTTTAGGCTACGAAGATTTTAACAATCCTATTCCTATCATGGAAAAAATGTTTGAGATCAATCCAGATTCGGAAATCCTGAAAGTGATGGCTGTAAGAAGTATTAACGAACTTGAAAGAAGTTATCTTCCTATCTATTATTATACTGACGACAACAATACAACCGTTCAGAAAAACAGCACAAATAGCACGGTTCAAAACAAAACAGAGACTGAAGAACCCAAAAAAGAACTTTCCTTCTGGCAGAAGATCATCCGATTCTTCAAAAACCTTTTCAGCAGTAAGAAAGACAAAAGTTCCAATGATGTCAAAGAAGATCAAAGCGATGATGAACTTCTTGAAAATCCCAACAGAATTCCGGTCTTCTCAAAAAACAATTATTGGTATGATGATAAGACAAAAGATTTTCTGGATGAACTGGAAAAATTCACCACCAAAACAAAAGAGAAATCCAAAGATGAATACTGGCAGATTGCAGATGCTTATTTGAAATTTCTAAAAAAAGATTACAAAGAAAGTACTGAAATTTTAAACGATATTAAAACCAATAATCCTGAATATGCAGAACAAATCAAAAGGATGAAAGTTTTAAATGATATCGTTTCTCAACCTAAAATTGATGCGGAATACGAAGATTATTTAATGAAGAATTATTCGGAATATTTCATCGAAAAGCCGGAAGAGAAAAAAGACAGCACCGAAACAGACGAATACAATTATTATGGTGAAGTTCCTTCGACGGCCGATTTTCTTAAAGATGTTCTTGCTAACCGTTATTTCCTTCAGGGTGAAGACGGCAAATCTTTCCTTATGAACAATAAGCTTTCTGATCTTCAATACAACCCGAATTCAAGTCTGGTGAAAAGTGTGGAAGATTTTTACCGAAAAACTGACAAAACGCAATTTGAGCAGCAGATTATCGCCAAAAACATTAATGACGTAGGAAATATAGACGCATTTTTCGCAGTGATCTATGGCGACAGAGCAATGAGACAGGCAGATTTTGAAAAAGCAAAAGCTTATTATTCGAAAGCGCAAAACTTTTCAGGAATTCCAAGAACCGAATGGAATTATGATGACAAAAAAGTTAGTCCTCTTAAATATCCGTCAGGAGCTTATAATGGTTTCAGTAATATTTCTGATCTTGTTTTCGGGCATAATGTCTGGGAAAGCTTCCAAAGTTCGCCGGAAGAAAGCATGAAAAAAGAAGATTACTCTGCATTTTCTTTCATCAAACCAAATATGAATAAATTGGAATTGGCAAATGCCTTGATTCAATTGAAAAAAATAGGATCAGGTAAAAACCAGACTGCAGGGAAAGCGAATCAACTGATCGGAAATCTTTTGTACAACACTTCAGTTCTTGGATATTACCGACAGCTTTTTGTGATGGATATTGACAATTCAAACGGAGGAAAATATTATTTTCAAAATACAGATCAGAAAAATCCTTATCAATATTACTATAAAAACTTTCTGGACAGAACTTATATAGAACCGGATAATTTTGATCTGGCCATCAATTATTATAAAAAGTCATTAGAAATTTCTTCTGATAAAGAGCAAAAAGCAAGAGTTCTTTTCCAGATGGCGAGTGCCGAACAGGGAAAATATTATCAATATGAAGCTAAAAATCCTTCAAAAATTGATTATTCTGATCCTAAATGGAGTGAGAAAAGTGACGCTTACCAGGCTCGGCTCGATCAAATCAAAAACCAGAGATACAGAACTTATTTTGCGATGTTGAAATCCCAATACGCTGATACGGAAACGGCAAGAGACCTCATGGGAAGCTGCTCTTATTTTGGATATTTTATGAAATAAAAAGAAAAAGGAATCATCGAGATTCCTTTTTTTGTTCCTGTTCTTTTAGCCATTCTTCATGTTTTTTTCTGAAAATCCTGTCTTTGTGATCCTGATTTCGTTGTGCAGCATCGATCGAATGTGATGAATGGATATCGGTATCTTCTTCTGCAAAATCTGCTAGTTTTTCATAATAGCAATGAAGCTGATCCAGTTCCTTTTCCGTCAGATCTTCAATATCGACAATCCTGTTACTCGCTTTTTCGTTGGCAGCAATCAATTCATTGAGCTTGATCTGTATCGCTTTTGAGTCTTTATTCTGTGCTTTTTGGATCAGAAAAACCATCAAAAAAGTAATGATTGTTGTACCTGTATTAATAACGAGCTGCCATGTTTCGGAGTATTTGAAAACCGGTCCGGTTACAGCCCATAAGACAACTATTACTGTCGCCCCTATAAAGGCGTAAGAACTTCCCGTAAATTTTGTTGCCCAATTTGAAAACCTTTCAAATATACTTTGATTTGCTTTAGACATTTTTGTTCTTTTTTAATATGAATACGCATCAAAAACTCCGCCGAAATAGCAGAGTTTTAAGGTAACTAATAAGTTATGGTTATTTAATATTTCATTGCTTTATTTAGCTCGATTGGATTGTTTGTTTTACGAAGCATTTCCTGAAGTTTTTTACTCAGTTCATTAAACTGTTCTTTGCTGGTAATTTTTGTGCCCATCACAAACATTTCTCCTTGCATATTTTCTTTAAAATCTTTTCTCATATCCTGCAGCGGATCATTATAAAAATCCATTTTTTTCTTGATTCTAAGCTTTTCTGAAACTTCTAAAGGTTTTGTTCCATAAAAGGTTTCAACAAATCCGACCGTATCATAAGTTTCCTTTAAGTTATTATTTTTAATTAATGTGAAAATAAAATTAGAACCGGAATCCTCAAGCTGGAAAATCAGTCCGGGAAGTCCTCGGAATTTATATGGACCTTCTGAAATATTTATATCTTTATTAAACCATGCAATCCAGCCTCTTCCACCGAAATTTGTTGTTGCCTTCTGTAAGGTATATTCACCGAATTTTTTTGTTTTTTTGGTAAGATTCCATGAAATTTTATCTTCTGTAGGAAAAGTAAACATATCATGACCAATCAATTCATAATTTTGATTTTTAAATGAATTTCGTTCTCGTTTTAAAGAAGGAAACCACCCTCCATACTGATGTGTGTAATTTCCATTTTTTTTGTTGATAGAATCTGATTTTAAATAATCGTATTCATAATATTTTACATCCTTTGGATTTACATCCAACACAAAATTCAGTTTCTCATGCTGATTTTTGGTAGAGTCCATTTTAAATTGTAATTCATAAATAAATCTTTGAGTCTGTGCATTCATATAGATGCCCATCATAAGCAGTAATAAAAGTAATCTTTTCATAATAACATTTTTACAAATATACAATTTAAACAGAACCTTGCAATACATAATAGTAATAAAATAAAAATAATCTTCGAAAACAAAAAAAACCGCCCCTTTTAAAAGGAACGGTTTTATTATCATAGCAAAGTTTGATTTTGCAGTGAAAACATTAATTGTTTTCAGCCTTTATCACACTTTAATTTCTACGTCTACTCCTGAAGGAAGTTCTAATTTCATTAGAGCATCAACAGTTTTAGAAGAAGAAGAGTAGATATCCATCAATCTCTTGTGAGCTGATAACTGGAACTGCTCTCTTGCTTTCTTATTTACGTGAGGAGATCTCAACACAGTGAAGATTCTCTTATTGGTAGGCAATGGAATCGGTCCGTTTACAACAGCACCGGTAGCCTTTACCGTTTTTACGATTTTCTCTGCAGATTTATCTACTAAGTTGTAATCGTAAGATTTAAGTTTTATTCTGATTCTTTGTGACATTTTAATCTAATTTAATATTAACCTTTAGCCTTAGCGATTACATCTTCAGCAACGTTTGTAGGAGCAGCTTCGTATTTTTCGAATTCCATAGAAGATGTTGCTCTACCAGAAGATAACGTTCTAAGAGAAGTTACATAACCGAACATTTCAGATAGCGGAACGAAAGCCTTGATAACTTTAGCGTTGTTTCTATCATCCATACCGTTTACAGTACCTCTTCTTCTGTTAAGGTCACCCACGATATCACCCATATATTCTTCCGGAGTTACAACTTCCAGTTTCATAATTGGTTCCATGATCACCGCTTTAGCTGCTCTACCAGATTCTTTGAATCCCATTTTAGCTGCTAATTCGAAAGATAGCTGATCCGAGTCAACCTGGTGGTAAGATCCGTCTTTCAATACGATTTTCATTGATTCAACTTCAAATCCTGCCAACGGACCATTCTTCATAGCCTCTTTGAATCCTTTTTCAACTGAAGGGATAAATTCTTTTGGAATGTTACCACCTTTAATTTCATTAACGAATTCAAGACCTGTTTTACCTTCATCTGCAGGACCGATTTCGAATACGATATCAGCAAATTTACCTCTACCACCGGATTGCTTTTTGTAAACCTCTCTGTGGTTAGCTTTTTGAGTAAGAGCTTCTTTGTATTCTACCTGCGGCTGTCCTTGGTTAACTTCAACTTTGAACTCTCTTCTCATACGGTCTACGATGATATCTAAGTGAAGCTCACCCATACCAGAGATGATTGTTTGTCCTGAAGCCTCGTCAGTCTTAACCTGGAATGTTGGATCTTCTTCAGCTAATTTAGCCAAAGCGTTACCCATTTTATCCTGGTCAGCTTTAGTTTTAGGCTCAACAGCGATACCGATTACCGGATCCGGGAAGATCATAGATTCAAGAACGATTGGGTTCTTTTCATCAGATAATGTATCTCCTGTTTTGATATCTTTAAATCCTACAGCAGCACCAATATCACCAGCTTCGATATATTCAACCGGATTTTGTTTGTTTGCGTGCATCTGATAGATTCTTGAGATTCTTTCTTTGTTACCAGATCTTGTGTTCAAAACATAAGAACCAGCATCCAATCTTCCTGAATAAGCTCTGAAGAATGCTAATCTACCTACGAATGGGTCAGTAGCAATTTTGAAAGCTAATGCAGCGAAAGGCTCATCAACAGATGGTTTTCTCTCAATCTCAGCGTCAGTTCTTGGATCTGTTCCTGCGATATTATCCTTATCCAATGGAGAAGGAAGATATTTACAAACAGCATCAAGCATGAACTGTACTCCTTTGTTTTTGAAAGAAGATCCACAAGTCATTGGAATGATAGAAAGGTCGATAGTAGCTTTTCTAAGAGCTTCGTTGATTTCCTCTTCAGAAATTGAATCCGGATCTTCGAAGAATTTCTCCATCAAAGTTTCATCATAATCAGCTACAGCTTCTACTAATTTCTCTCTATATTCAAGAACTTCATCTTTCATGTCCTCCGGAATCGGAACTACTTCATAAGTAGCACCTTGTCCAGCTTCATCCCAGATGATCGCTCTGTTTTTAATTAAGTCAACAACACCTTTGAAATCTTCTTCAGCACCGATTGGTAAAACGATTGGAACTGCATTAGATCCTAACATTTCTTTTACTTGTTTTACAACGTTCAAGAAGTCAGCACCCTGTCTGTCCATTTTGTTTACGAATCCCATTCTCGCAACTTTGTAGTTGTCTGCAAGTCTCCAGTTTGTTTCAGACTGAGGCTCTACACCGTCTACAGCAGAGAAAAGGAATACCAATCCGTCCAATACTCTCAAAGATCTGTTTACTTCTACTGTGAAGTCAACGTGTCCCGGTGTATCGATAATGTTGAAGTGGTAAGGTTTTGTTTCAGGTAATTTCTTACCCTGATCTGTTGGGAAATTCCAGTTACAAGTCGTTGCAGCAGAAGTAATGGTAATACCTCTTTCTGCTTCCTGTTCCATCCAGTCCATTGTAGAAGCACCATCGTGAACTTCTCCAATTTTATGGTTTACACCTGTATAGAATAAAATCCTTTCTGTAGTGGTAGTTTTTCCTGCATCAATGTGAGCAGCAATACCAATATTTCTTGTAAATTTAAGATCTCTTCCCATTTCAGATTAGAATTTGAAGTGTGAAAACGCTTTGTTCGCTTCCGCCATTTTGTGAGTATCTGTTTTCTTTTTGAAAGCGGCACCTTCTTCTCTTGAAGCAGCTACAACTTCGTTAGCTAATTTCAAAGCCATAGACTTATCATTTCTAGCTTTAGAATATTTGATTAACCATTTCATTGCCATAGAAATTTTTCTGTCGGCTCTGATTGGCATCGGGATCTGGAAGTTAGCACCACCTACTCTTCTGGAACGTACTTCTACGTGAGGCATTACGTTAGTTAATGCATCTTTCCAGATTTCAAGGGCTGTTTTTTCCGTATCTCCTTTTTTAGTTTCTACGATATCCAATGCATCATAGAAAATTTTGAATGCGATTGACTTTTTACCGTCAAGCATTAAGTTATTTACGAATCTTGTTACCAATTGATCATTAAATTTCGGATCTGGTAACAACGGTCTTTTTTTCGCTTTTGTCTTTCTCATTGTTTCTGTACCTTATTTAATGATTACTTTTTCTTTCCTTTTGCTGGTGCAGCTGGTGCCTGACCTGGTTTAGGTCTCTTCGCTCCATACTTCGATCTTCTCTGTGTTCTTCCATTTACACCTGCAGTGTCTAATGCACCTCTTACGATGTGGTAACGTACTCCCGGTAGGTCTTTCACCCTTCCGCCTCTTACCAATACTATCGAGTGCTCCTGAAGATTATGTCCTTCGCCCGGGATGTAGGCGTTAACTTCTTTACCGTTAGAAAGTCTTACCCTTGCTACTTTTCTAAGTGCAGAGTTAGGTTTCTTCGGTGTAGTAGTATATACTCTCGTACATACACCACGTCTTTGTGGACAAGAATCAAGGGCAGCCGATTTGCTCTTCTTGGCAAGCGTGGCTCTTCCTTTTCTTACTAATTGTTGAATAGTAGGCATTTAATTGCTTTTTATTTTAGGGTGCAAAAATAATAATATTTTTTTAATTAACAAGCAGTTATGCAGAAATTATAATCTTTATTAAATTTTAATTAACAATAATCCCATAAACAGAGCATTTGAAGTGAAAATAGTTTTTAATCAATCAATTAAGCTTTAATTGTGAAGTGTATAAAACTTTAGACTTATCCTGAACAGTATCTTCTTTTATCCATTTTATTTTAGGATTCAGAGTTCCTGCAATACCCTCCTTAAGCTTACCTTTTTGTTTGTTGGTGTGATTATATTTAAAAGATTTATTAATGATGGGGAAATAATATGTTGTAGCCGTTATACTATTTTTCTCATCATTATAAAGGTATGTTTTATCTTTAAATTTAGACATTTGAGGTTCAATCTTATTTTTATTTTCCAGATAATAGCCAGGATCTTTTAATCCATACAAAACAAGGAAGACAAAAAAGAAACAACTTATTCTCCAAATCATTTTATCCGAACTATTGTTTTTAAAATAGAAAATAAGAAATGAAAAGAAAAGGCAAAAATTAGAAGCAGCCATGAGCCTCACGCCCATTTCCTCAATTTGCTGAAACCATCCTGAAACCAATAAAGCAATTCCATAAAACCCTGCCATGATCCACAAAAGAATATGAAAACTAAACAAAGAAGTCTCTTTTGCCTTCTTATAATATTGAAGCATATAGCGAAAAATAAACAGGTCTATAACAAAAACCACAAACTGAAAAGCAATACTTCCGAAACTACTGGAAATCGGTTTTATTGCAATAAAAGGATCGACTGCATTTACAAGACCAAACAGGTTTCTTATCAGTTGCAGAAAGGAATGATCGCCTGCTTTTCCTCTCAGTCCTTCTCCCGTAAAGCTTCCAAAATGAAAATAATTCAACGACAAGTAACTTCCTATTCCCAATCCTGAGATGATAATAAATAGAATCAGCGCTTTAAAATATGTCTTTTCTTTTAATTTAAAAAAGAATAGAATCACAAACAACACAATAGAAAGGTAAATATAAACCCCTGAATATCTGAAAAAAAACATACAGATCATCATCATTGAAGCTCCGAAGGCATTTATATAAAGATTCTTATTTTCAGAAAATATCTGATGTAAAAAAAACAATAAGAAATACATAGAGAAAATAAAAGGACCTTCAGACATTGCATTAAAAAAGACGAAATAAAATGTTTTCCCGGCGAAAACCAGCACCGTTTCCCTAAAATAAAATTTCTTATAGTAAGAAAAAAACAGAATGATAATCGTGAACAATGCATTCAGAATTTTTGAAGCCCAAAAATAATCTTCAGAAAAAAAATGAGCTAATCTCAGTAAAACCGGATATCCTAAAGGAAAAAGATTCGTTTTCGGAGCAGGAAGATCCGCCGCAATACCAAAATATGAAAGACTGTCTGCACCAACACCTCCGAAAGAAACAAAAAAGGTTTGTAAAAAATATACAATAACTATTATGACAGCCAATATTTTATATTTCAACATAGCATTAATTTTCTTTGCTGCAATATTAAGTAAACTTATTTAAAAAAATTTCGCAATAGCTATCATCAATCACGATTTATGGATTTCGGCACAATATTTACATAAATTTGTTACAGAAAATAAACTACTAAATTAATATGAAAAACGCGAACATTATTGGTCTTAAAGAAGACGACTGTAAAAAAATTTCAGAAAAACTCAATATCCTTTTGGCAAATTATTCCGTGTTCTATCAAAACACAAGAGGTTCACACTGGAACATTAAAGGAGATCAGTTTTTCACACTGCATCCGAAATTTGAGGAACTGTATAACAGCTTGGTTTTAAAAATCGACGAAATTGCAGAAAGAATTTTAACCTTAGGAGCAACACCGGCACACAACTATTCTGATTACTTAAAAGTAGCAACAATTAAAGAAAGTCAGGAAGTAAGCGACGGGGCAAAAAGTGTAGAGATTATTTTAAATTCATTTAAAGTTGTAATTGATCTTCAGAGAGAACTTTTAGACATTACTGAAAAAGCAGGCGATGAAGGTACCAACTCCCAGATGAGCGACTACATCACTGAACAGGAAAAAGAAGTATGGATGTATAATTCTTATCTTGGAAAATAATATTTTATCAGAAAAAATTAAAAAAATCACCTTACATTTAGGTGATTTTATTTTTTATAATTAAATTTGCGTATAAATTACACAATTATGCACGACGTACGATTGAATTCCATATTGGATAATGATTTCTATAAAATAACCATGCAAAATGCAGTGGTGAAACTCTTCCCAGGTTCTATAGTAAAATACGAATTCATCAACAGAGGAAAACATCAGTTTCCGGAAGGGTTCGATGTGGCTTTAAGAGAAGCAGTCAATAAAATGGCAGAACTTAAACTCACCAAAGAAGAGAAAAAATTTATGGCAAGAACATGTCCTTACATCGATCTTCCTTATCTCGATTTTCTGGAAGGCTATCATTTCGATCCGACAGAGGTTAAAATTCATCAGGAAGGAAGTGATTTATCTGTAATCGTGGAAGGGCTTTGGTACAGAACAATTCTTTGGGAAGTTCCTTTGCTTGCACTCATCAGCGAACTCCACTACGAAATGAACCATTTGGAGAGAGATTCCAACGAAACGGTAATCAGTAAAACCTCTGAAAAAGCGGAAACTCTGGCAAAACTGGGAGTAAAATTTGCTGAATTCGGCACAAGAAGAAGACATTCTTATAAAGTCCAGAACATGGTCATGGAAACCCTGACACAAAAGAAAGATTCAACTTTTATCGGAAGTTCAAATGTACATTTTGCAATGAAATATGGCGTAAAACCAATCGGAACACACGCTCACGAATGGTTTATGTTTCACGCTGCAGAATATGGCTTTAAAATGGCAAATCAACTGGCATTAGAACATTGGGTAGATGTGTACAGAGGTGATTTGGGTGTCGCTCTTTCGGACACTTATACGACAGATGTTTTCTTTCAGCAGTTCGATAAAAAATTTGCCAAGCTTTTCGATGGAGTACGTCACGACAGCGGAGATCCTTTAGTGTTTGCAGATAAGACAATTGCTCATTATGAAAAACATGGCATTAATCCTTTATTCAAATATATTATTTTCTCTGATGGCTTAAATCTCGAAAAAGTAGAAGAAATCACCAACTACTGTAAAGGAAAAATTGGCGTGTCGTTCGGAATCGGAACCAACCTTACCAATGACGTAGGCTTAAAACCGATGAATATCGTGATGAAGCTGATCGGCGTTCAGGCTCCTAATCATGAATGGATCCCGACCGTAAAGCTCTCCGACGAACATGGAAAATATACAGGAGATCCAAAAATGATCGAGTTGGCTAAAGAATTCTTAAGGATTCAAAATTAATAAAATTCAATAACCATGAGTTTTTACAGTAAATTCTCTGAAAAAGATCTGATAGAATCTTATAAAAATCAAATAGATTATCAAGGCAAAGCAAGCCAAGATCTTTTAGAAGAAATTTCCAGGAGGGATTCTATGGAAAATTTTATGCTCAAAATAGAGAACCAAAAAAAGCTACAGGATGAGCGTAACAGACTTATAAGAGAAATCCATCAGCATTATATGGCCAAATATTCAAAGCAAGAATGTTTTTCTTTAATAAAATCAGATTTGCTATCAGAGAAAGAGATAGAAGAGCTTGTTAATATTAAATATGCACATATTCATAAAAATATTGAAAACTTAAAAGTAGATTCTATAACATTACTAAAAGCTTTCTATGCGATTCTTACTTCTTCTGTAATCAGTTTTATCTTGCTAATCATTGCAATTTATAAAATGAATTTCCTGGTAGCTTTTAATTTTTTCCTCCTTATTCCGGTTTATATCATAAACTATTGGATTATAAGAATGATCGTAAATAAAACAAGAGAAAACCTGGCAGTTTTTATAGCAACCTTTTTAGCAACGTTATTGGATGTTTTATATTTTTTTCTTTTCGTTTCTGCATAAAAAGTATATTCAGTCTAGCTTTTATTCAGCTTTTTCATCAAAATAGCTTCCATTTTTTCATAGCCTTTTGCAGTCGGATGAATTTCATCTTCAGTATAAATTTTATCAAGTCCGTTACGTGAATCTTTCATTTCAGAATGATAATCCACATAAGGAATATTGTGTGTATTTGCATAGTTCTCAATCATTTTGTTGAGGACAATTACTTTTTCAGCCGGGTGCATATCTTTTCTCCAGCCAAAATCATAAGCCGGAAGAACGGAGCAAAGAACAACTTTGATATTATTCGCCTTCGCAAGCTCAACCATAGAAACTATATTTCCAAAAACCTTATCCAAAGAAATCGGTCCCTGATTTTCGGCAATATCATTCGTCCCGGCAAGAATCACCACACGTTTTGGCTTCAATTTAATAACATCTTCCCTGAATCTTAAAAGCATTTGCGAAGTCACCTGCCCACTGATTCCTCTTCCCACGAAATTGTTTTTCGTGAAAAACGCAGGATCTGTAGAAAACCATCCTTCTGTAATAGAATCGCCCATGAAAACGGTATTCGGAGCTACCTTTTTAGATAATATTTCAATATTCTGCTTTTCATATTTTGCATAATTGGCAAAATCCTGACCCGATACTATAGCTGAAAACATAATGGCTGAAACGATTAAAAATTTCATTAAATCTAATTTTAATATTTGAATACTTGAAATAACGAAAAACAAATTGATTTTACAAATACAAAAATAAAAATAAACAACAATTTTTCTTTAAAATAAAACTTAAGGATTTCCGTAAAAAATAAAGTTTCCTTTTTGTAATTTTGAAACATGGAAATGACTTATTTAATTATCGGATGTATTGCAGGAGGAGTCGTTGGAGCAATCATTCTGTATTTTGCTTTGAAATCTTCAATGGTGTCGAGAAGTTCATACGATGAGCTGAACAATTTATATATTAAAAACAATTCTGATCTGGAAAATTCAAACATTAAAATCCAGGAATTGACGCAAACCATCAGCGAAGAAAAAAAGATAAACCTACAACAGTCTGATTTATTTAATGATCTTAAAAACGAGTTTTCAAGAATTTCTGCAGAATACACTTCTTTACAGTCTCAGTTCTTGGAACAAAAGCAAATTAATGCCAAACAATTATCACAGATAGAAAGTCTTGTAAATGACAAACAATCTCTGTTTGCGAAAAATTCTGAACTTTCGGCTATCAATGAAAGTTTGCAGAAATCTCTTGAAACGCAGAAAGAAGAAATCACAAAAATTCAGGAAGAATCAAAACTGCAGTTTGAAAATCTTGCCAATAAAATCCTGGAAGAAAAGACAGAAAAGTTTACTACTTTAAATCAGAATAATCTTAAAACAATCCTCGAACCTTTCCAGGAAAGAATAACAGATCTCAAAAACCGCGTTAATGAGGCTTATGAAAAAGAAAATAAAGAACGTTTTTCTCTGGCTGAAAAAGTGAAGGAACTTGCCGAGCTTAATCAGCAGATTTCCGAAGATGCAAAGAAATTAACACGTGCTTTAAAGGGCGAAAGCAAAACGCAGGGAAATTGGGGAGAAATGATTCTTGAAAGCATTCTGGAAAAATCCGGTCTTGTGAAAGGAAGAGAATATTTTCTGGAACATGAACTACGCGACGAAGACAACAAAGCGTTGTTTTCAGAGTTTTCCGGTAAAAAAATGCGTCCTGATGCTGTCATAAAATATCCGGATGAAAGAAATGTCATTATCGATTCTAAAGTTTCCCTTACCGCTTTCACTGAACTTGTAGACGAAACCGATCAGGATGTATATATTATGAAACTTAATCAGCATCTGTCTTCCATTAAAAATCACATTACACAGCTGAGCCAGAAAGCATATGACGATTATGGAAAATCTCTGGATTTTGTCATGATGTTCATCCCGAGTGAACCGGCATATATCGCCGCCATGCAGGCAGATCAAAATTTATGGAATTACGCCTACGAAAGAAGAATATTATTGCTTAATCCAAGCAATCTTATCACTTCATTAAAACTGATCGCTGATCTTTGGAAACGCGAATATCAGAACCGAAATTCTATGGAAATTGCAGATCGTGGCGCAAAACTTTATGATAAATTTGTAGGTTTTGTAGAAAACCTCGAAAAGCTGGGAAGAAATCTCGATCAGGCAAAAAATGTTTATAATGATGCTTACAAACAACTTTCTACAGGAAATGACAATCTCGTCATACAAACACAAAAACTGAAATCTCTTGGTATAAAAAATAAAAAAGATCTTCCTCAAAGTCTCATTGACAATTCTCAGATTTCTCTGAACATTTCTGAAGAATAGAAGCTCAAATTAAAGAAACTCTGGTCTGCTGATCGGAGTTTTTATTTTCTAAAAAACAGTTTTAAATGCTCTTAAAAATAATTTTGCATAATTTTGCGGAATGTTAATAGAAAGCTTTCAGAACGAAAAGGTAAAATACATCACTAAACTTCTTACAGACAACAGATTTCGGAAAAAATCAGAGGTTTTTGCCGTTGAAGGCCAACAGGAAAATGACCGTGCTATGAAATTCGGTTTTGAGCCTGTTGAGTTTTTTATATGTGAAAACATCTTTCAGAAAGATCTTCCCAAAGCGAAAATACATCTGGTGAGTGACAAAGTTTATGAAAAAATAGCCTATCGCGGAAGTTCAGAAGGTATTATCGGTATTTACAAAACAAAAGCAGCTGATCTATTTTCATTTATCCCAAAAGAAAATTCTACGATTATTGTTGTTGAAGGGGTAGAAAAACCCGGTAATCTGGGAGCAATTTTAAGAAGTTGTGAAGCCTTCGGAATTGACGCACTGATTGTTTCCGACGGAAAAACAGATTTTTACAATCCCAATGTTATAAGATCCAGCGTCGGATGTCTTTTCGGAATGAAAGTATTTCAATCAGAGAATGAACAAACATTGGAATTTCTTACCCAAAACGGATTTAATATCTATACAACCATTATGGATGGAAATTCACAGGATCTTCATATAAGAGATTTCACAAAGAAGTCCGCGGTAATATTTGGAACAGAACATTCAGGATTGAGTGATTTTTGGATCGGCAAAGGAATGAATACGCTTATTCCTATGTCAGGTAGTATAGACTCTCTGAATCTGAGTAATGCTGTTGCGATTACTTGTTATGAAGCCCTGAGACAGAAAGGATAAATTTAATAACTATTAGTTATTTAAACTTTAAGGCATAAAAAAACCGCATCACTGGGTGAGCGGTTCTTTTATTTTTAAAGCTTGTCTAATTATTTAGCAGCTTCTTCTTTCTTAGCTTCAGCTTTTACTTCTTCTTTAGCTACGTTAGCATCAGCTTTTACTGAATCTTTAGCAGCATCAGCGTTAGCTTTTACTGAATCTACAGTAGCGCTAGCAGTAGAATCGATAGCAGCGTTAGCTGAATCAGCAGCAGCGTTAACTGAATCTACAGATCCTTCAGTAGAGTTAGCTTCAGTTTTTTTACAAGCAACTAGAGAGATAGCAGCGATAGCAGCTACGAATAATGACTTTTTCATAATAAATTAAATTTAATTTTGTTAATATTGTTTTATAAAATCTTTTCTCTGTTCTATTATTTGAACAAGACAAAGGTATGGCAGATAGAAAATTTGTGTAGGAAAAATAATTGTAATACCTTTGTAAAATAGATTTACAAATAAATACAACTGATAATCAATAATTTAATCATTTTAGAATACATTGACGGATTTAGATATATTACACTTTGAGCAGCTAAAAAAGGATGTCCAGGCTCAATATTTGAAAGAATACACCCCTTCCTATGATGATATTTCTAAATGGAAGGGAATTGACATTATATATTTTCAGGAAGATCTCCGAAAAAAAGCTAAAGGAAACATTAGCGAAAAATCGTTTTATACCTATTTTAAAAATTCACCTGTCACAAAATTACCAAGAATCGATATGCTCAATTTATTGAGTATTTATGCAGGCTACGACTCATGGTATGAATTTAAGAAACAACATCTTTTTGCAGGAGAATTGCTGAAAGATGATGAAGATTTAGACGATGATGATCTTAAGGAAATTGAAAAAATAGTTTTTACAGCTCCCAACCTTCCTCAAAATGACATTACACTAAAAAAACAGGAAGAAAAAACAGCCGATAATGAAGTTTTACAAAAATCAAATACTGAAAATCAATCAATTATACATAATAAAGATATAAATACCAAAACTAATTCGGAAGAACAAAAACCGAAAAAAAGTTTTATTAAAAAGAACGCCTGGGCTCTTATCACTTCCGTTCTGGTTGTTCTTACAGGATTATTAGGTTTTAAGGATGTTATTTTTTCAAAAACCTATAAATACTGTTTTACCGATGCAGACCGCGGTCTGGGTGTAGTGAATACTTTGGAAATAAAAGTCATTAAGGAAAATGAATCTCCTATTCTTTATAAAATAAAGCCCGGAGAATGTTTTTATTATTCGACCAAAGACAAAAATCTGAAAATGCAGATCAGTTCTCCTTTTTATGAATACCTGGAAATCAACAGAAGCCTTGAAAATGCCCCGGATGAAGAAATCATAGAATTAAAACCGGATGATTATAAGATGGCAGCCTATTATTTTTCGATCAAAGATGCAAATGGAGATCCTGAGGAGCTTAAAAGAAAAAGAAACCAACTGGAAAGCCTTATAAGCAATAATGCAGTTATTTATCAGATATATGATAATAATATTTATGGCATAGAAAGACTGGACAAGCAGAAATATATCACTCTGGTCACAACCCCTACAACTTCACTGAAGAATTTAAGTGTAATAGAAATGAAAAAAGATAATAACGGAAAAATCATCTCCATCAAATTTAAAATTGCAACAGATGAAAAGAATAAATAACTTTTTAGTTTTCACCCTATTGCTTCTTGCATTTGTTTCCTGTAACAATAAAAAAACAGAAATAAGCGATCTTGATAAGCTCAGAAACAGCAATAATACCAAAACCTATCCTGCCGTGCAGATGGATAGCGCACAGGCAATTAACTTTATCACCAAGCAGAAAGTTCAGGAACTTCTTGATCTCTCTACCCTTTATTTATCCGGAAATAGAAATACGGAAATAGACACAGTAATCTATTCACAGATGCAAAGTTATTTTCATAAGCCAGACAGTCTTACTTTTAAAAACCTGTTTCATGAATTAGACAGTCTAAAGGTAAAAACCGTTAAAGTGAATAATCTTGAGGTTTATAAGGATATGCACAATCGTGACACGCTGGATTTCGCCAAGTTTAATGTGGAGTATTTTGACAATAAAAATAAGTCAATCGGTACGTTTGAGAAGAATGCACAATATATTCTGGTTTCAACTCCTAATACAAAAAAAGAATTTAAATTTTTCTTCCTGAATTTCTACTCCAATCCATTGCTAAAAAAAGACAGCACCTCAGTAGGAGTTACAAGATAGTCTAGCGGAATATCATTTTCCCAGACATCATCGATATTTTCATCGGGGTTAAAATAATTAACTCCGATTTTTTTTGATTCTTTCGAAATATTTTCAAAAAAACCGTCATAGAAACCTTTGCCGTAGCCTACTCTATTACCTTTATGATCACAATACAAGAGTGGTGTAATAACATAATTAAAAAAAGAAACCTTGGAATCTTCATTAGAAACAGGTTCTGAAATATTCCATTGATTGATTTCAAATACCGTATCTTCAAAAATTTCTACAGAAATCAACTTTGTATCAACTATTTTAGGGACGAATACACGGATATTACGGCTGAAAAAATAATTAATGAAGAGCCTTGTGTCTATTTCTTTGAACCTGAAAATAGGAATAAAAATATGGACTTTATCTCCCGAAACAGGTTTAAAATAATTTATAAAATTTTCAAAAACCCTTTCGGATAACAAGAAAGCCTCATCATCTGACAAGGCTTTTCTTTTCTGCATATATTTTTTTCTAAGCTCGGCTTTTAGCATAGCAATCAGATCATTTTTACTGAAATAATTTTTACCGGACAAGCTTTCGCTGCTTTATCACACGGTTCCAAAGCTTCGGGATTCGGCGTTTTAAGTGTGTAAAAACCTTTTTTATCAACTGTTTTCAGTAATACCGATTTTCCGTCTTTTTTAGACATCCTGAAATATTCAGGAGCAAATTCCGCACAATAATTACAGCCGATACATTTATCTCTTTGAAGCGTTACGATAACCATTAATTAACTTCTTTTACAATTTTGTAAAGCTTGTCACTTGGTCGCACACGGAATTTAGTTGGAAAAGTAATTACATCCGATTTTGTCGCTTTTTCAGAATTTCCTTTTTCATCAACCATCATCGTTTCAATCACCATTTCCTGAGAACCTGTTGTAGGACCTTGAATCAGTACACTGTCACCAACGTTCAGATCATAAGCCTCAATTAAAAATTCAGCGATGTTGGATTTCGGATAGAAATGTCTACCTTTTCCAATATAAACTTTCTTTTGTGTAGCGCTCGAACCTGAATTTGAAGACCATTCTCCCAATTCCTGACCAAGATAATAACCGCTCCAGAAACCTCTGTTATAAACTGTTTCCAGCTGCGTCATCCATTCAGCAACCTTTTCCTGAGAAAAAGTACCCTCTGCAATAGAATCGATAGCCTCTCTGTAGCATTTCGTTACTGTCGCAACATATTCAGGAGCTCTTCCTCTTCCTTCTACCTTAAGAACTTTAACACCCGCATCTACAATTTCATCTAAAAAACCTATTGTGCAAAGGTCTTTTGGAGACATCATATATTCATTATCCAGTTCGATTTCGAACCCGGTTTCCTGATCGATAACAGTATATTTTTTACGGCAATTCTGTTTGCAAGCACCTCTGTTGGCAGAAGAATTGGCAGAATGCAGACTTAAATAACATTTTCCTGAAACGGCCATACATAAAGCTCCATGTCCGAAAATTTCAACCTCAACAAGATTTCCTGACGGGCCTTTTACCTGTTCTTTTTCAATCTGGCTACAGATTTTTTTAATCTGCGAAATACTCAACTCACGGCTCATCACCATTGTATCTGCAAAAAGAGCGTAAAATTTCACTGTTTCAATATTTGTGATATTGATTTGTGTCGAAATATGCACTTCCATGCCAATTTGTCTTGCATAGGCAATAACTGCCTGATCCATTGCAATTACAGCAGTAAGATTTGCCTCTTTAGCTTTATCAAGAAGGGTTTTGATGATAGAAAGATCATGATCGTATATGATCGTATTAAGCGTAAGATATGTTCTCACCCCTTTTTCTTCGCATCTTCTGGAAATTTCCGGCAGATCCTCTATCGTGAAGTTCATCGTTGCTCTTGCACGCATATTAAGCTGTTCTACTCCGAAATACACAGAGTCTGCTCCATTATCTATAGCTGCCTGAAGGGATATAAAATCGCCTGCAGGAGACATCAGTTCTATTTTTCCGCTTTTTGTCATTCTTTCAGAGAAAATTTTTGCAAAGATAAGCAATTTTCAATTGAGAATATTTATCAGGCAAAATCACATGCTCTATGATGTTTTAACTTTAATCATTAAAACATATCTTAGTATATGACATTTTGTCTTTAATAATATTTTAATAAATGTTAATTAAAAAAGACAATTATGACTTAATGCACAAAGTATTCCTATTCCTGTTAAATTTTAGTTAAAATTGAAACAAAACATACCAACTGCATACATATTTAGCATTAAATTTGTTTACAATAAAAACGAAAAGTGTATAAAATAATTAAAAACAATAAAGAAGATATACAATGAAGAGTACTTTAAAAAAACTATTACCATTTGCTGTAGTAGGTGTAATTTCGGGAGCTACTACCGTTGGAACATTACAATATTTCAATCATGATTCCGACAACACCGACCAGTCATACTTTACGAAGTCTGCTTCCAATGTAAGTTTTGCAGGCATGAATTCTGCTGCGGTAGGTGATGACTTTGTGAAAGCGGCCAAAACAACAGTTCCGGCTGTAGTTACTATTAAAAACTATCAGTCAAGAACAGCCAACCGTGCTTCTGAGCAGGATCTTTTCGATTTTTTCTTTGGAGATCCATTTGGAGGCAGAGGCCAGCAAAGACAACGTCAGCAACAGCAGACTCCTGACAATATGCCATCGGGAATGGGTTCAGGGGTGATTATTTCGCCTGACGGTTACATTATTTCAAATAATCACGTTGTGGCAGGTGCCAATAAACTGGAAGTCGTTTTAAGCAACAAAAAATCTTATATTGCCACATTAGTAGGTACAGACCCGAATACAGATATTTCATTACTAAAAATAGAGGAAAAAGGATTACCTTATCTGAATTTTGCGAATTCCGATAATATTGAAGTCGGACAATGGGTACTTGCAGTAGGAAATCCACTCGGATTAAATTCCACTGTAACAGCCGGTATTGTTTCTGCCAAAGGAAGAGGGATCGGAATATTAAAAAGCGAAGGCAAAGCAGCTAATCCTATTGAGAGTTTTATTCAGACAGATGCTGCAATCAATCCTGGAAACTCAGGAGGAGCGCTTGTGAATACGAACGGTGACCTGATCGGTATCAATTCAGCAATCCAATCTACAACAGGCTATTATCAGGGATATGGATTTGCAGTACCTTCCAATTTAGCCAGAAAAATTATTGAAGATATCAAAAAATTCGGTATCGTTCAAAGAGGATTCCTTGGGGTTCAGTCTTTAGATCTATCCAACGATATGCAAATAGCGCTTTATAACAGAGAGAAAAAGACTAACATTAAACCTGGTTCAGGAGTATATGTAATTGGATTTGGTGACAATAGTGGCGCTGAGGATGCAGGAATAAAAACAGGTGACATCATCACTAAAATTGATAATACTCCGGTAACTGATTATGCAGATCTATCTGTTGCCATCGGAAGCAAACGTCCTGGAGATAAAGTTGTGGTAACTTATTTGAGAAATGGTAAAGAAAATACTGCAACAGTTACATTGAGAGATCAAAAAGGAGGAACCAGCACGAGAACAAAGGCAGATCTTAGTGTTAGTGAGAAAATCGGTGCCGAGTTCGAACCACTTAACGAAAGAGTTAAAACAAACTTTGGCCTAAATAGCGGGGTTGTTGCCAAAAATGTCGCAGAAGGCGGTGAGATCGCTAAAATTGGAATTGTAGACAACTACATTATTATGGAAATTAATGGAAAACCTGTCAATTCACAAAAAGATGTTGAAAAAATTCTTGATAAATATTCAGGAAATGTATCGGTAAAATTTGTGGATGGTTACGGTCAGATTTATACCAGAGGATTCAAAATGCCATAAGAAATCAACTTAACATTCATATCAACAAAAAATCGCTGCAAGACTGCAGCGATTTTCGTTTTAGTTTATGATTGATTTATCTTTTCGGAGGTTCTTTTTTTCTTTTGCCGTTCATAAATAATTTCTACAATTTTACCTCCGATCCACGAAAAAGGAAAAAAAGTAAGGAAAATTGAAATTTTATAAAATGTAGGATGATAAGGAAAAACGATAACATCCAGCATGGCAAGAAAAAGCATAATAAACCCTATCAGAATTGCGTAAGCCACTTTAGCATATTTAACGATCATTGCTGTTACAACTCCCCCTATAGTGGTTCCCAGCCCGGAAATAAATAAAAGAAAACCAAAGAATGCATCATTGTTCTGCATACTTTCAAGAAATCGCTGCCAGTGTTCAAACGGGGCAAAAGCATCGAAAGTTACCCATTGCGGAAACACTCTTATACCAAGAGTGATGGTAAGCCCGGCAATTCCCAGTCCCACGATAAGCGCAATTGTATTTCTTATAAAATTCATTAATCCTGATGAGCGATCATAGAAATTTCGATATCCACATTTTTCGGCAGGCAGGAAACCTGTACTGTTTCACGAGCCGGAAAACTTTCTGCATCCAGATAAGACGCATAAATATCATTCATTACAGCAAAATCATCCATATTTTTAAGGAAGATCGTAGCTTTTACAACATTTTTAAAAGTCATCCCTGCCTCGGTAAGAATAGCCTCAAGGTTTTTCATTACCTGATGCGTTTCCTTTTCAATCCCTTCCACCAATTTGCCTGTTGTAGGATCTACAGGAATCTGGCCGGAGATATACAAAACTCCGTTTGCCATGTTGGCTTGTGAGTAAGGTCCGATAGCTGCAGGAGCATTTACAGTGTTGATTATTTTTTTCATTAGAATTTATTTTGGGTGCAAATATAAAATTTATATTCTATTTCTATAATCAAATATCAAATCTAATGCTAGAATGGTGCATTCGGCTGAGTAAAACTTCTGTCTTTGTATTTTAAAGCATCACTTAAAATGTTCGCTTTGATTCCGATAAAGAAGTCATACACCTTATATTGGCCAAATGGCACCCAGTTGAAATTAATTGTAAAACTTCGTTGGTCTCTCGAAAAACCAATTCTGGTGTACGCCAGCTGCTTTGTTACCATGTCATAATGTGTACTTCCGTTGATGTTCCAATACGGGGTAAGCTTAATACTCCCGTCAAGCCCTACAGAGGCCAGCCTTGTCGGAGTTCTTGAAGCATAACTTTTGGTAAAGGCATAATTGGCATTTACATTTAATGTCCAAGCCTGATTAAAGTGGGCATAATTATCGTCATCAAAATAATAATTTTCATTTCTCACCTCCCCTTTCGCCTTATATTTTTTGGCATAATCAGTTTTTTCACCAAAAATTTCACTACTTAAAGGATAAGAAAGCTGAACATTGAATCCCTGAACACTGAACCCTCCAAGGTCTTCTGTCCTGATTCCAACATCCTGCCCCGGAAGATAAACGATTTTATAGGGATCTAAAGATAAGCTTGTATTTACATTTAATTTATTATTGAAAAATGAAGACTGTCCGTTGATTGTAATAATTGAAAGAGGATGATCTTTTGCCGCAAAATTGTAGCTCCCGGAAAGATTTAATGATTCAAAAATCTTTAGCTTCTTTACTCCCGTAGAATCACTTTTAGACTTTACCTTCATTTCAATATTGTTCCCGATGTTGAATCCTAGCGCACCAACCATTCCGCTGCTTGGGCTTCCGATAATTCCTCCGTCAAATATAGAATAAGGCGTTAAAGCTCCATTCGCATCATAATAATTTTTATAATATCCGAAACCGGAACCTCCGAAATCAGGAGAATAAGTAAATCCGATACTCGGTGTCATCATATGTCTGATCGCTTCAATAGTTGATCCTTTCTTGAAATTGGCCTGTCCGTACAATGTTGTCTGAAGGCTTGCTGTTGTGGAAAAAGTGGAATATCCTGCGATTCCTTTATTGGTTTCAGTGACCACCACATTTTGGATCGGATCGTAAAATTTATCAACCGTCTTTGTCGTTAAAGCATTGTCAATATTCGCTCCCAGACTGAACGTAAAATATTTCGCAATAGTCGTATTGGTACCTAATGTAATATTGTTTTTTAAACCGGTCTGCATTTTGTCCCACATTGCCGCAGTGAAAAGCTCTCCTTCATCCGTTTGCACAAAATTGGTAAGGTTAAGTCCCGTATTCACCGTAATATTTTCCAGCAAACCAGTTCTAGTTCCTGTTTTAGATTTAAAAAGATAAAACTGATTGATCGCCACATTCATCTGCGGCAGACGAAGATCTGACAATCCGGTCGCAAAATTCTGGGAATACGAAGCGGTCGCCGTAATAGTTGACGGCAATTTCAAAAATCTTTTGGTGATTGTCACCGTAGAGTTTTGTTGTGTATTTAATACGTTTTGATTTAAAATATAATTATTGTTCAGTGTATTGTTGTAGAATTTTGTACTCACAATATCTACAGATGCCGAAAAATTCAGGAAAGGATTTGCTTTGGTATCCTGTGTATGCCTCCAGGCAATTCTGTAAGTACTTGTTCTACTGTAATCATCAAGACCTTTAATTCCTCTTACCGCCGTTCCGATGTCTGCAGAAAAGTTTCCCGAATAACGGTATTTTTTCATATAGTTCATTTCCGGACGTAAATTCCAGCTTCCCTTCGTATAAATATCCGAAAGAATTTTAAGGTCGAAATGCTCGCCGATTGGTTGATAATAACCTAAGCCGTTGAGGAAAAACCCCACATCCTGCCTTTCCCCAAAACTCGGAATGAGGATTCCGGCAGACCTTTTATCCGAAAAAGGCAAGATCGCAAAAGGCATTATTAAAGGAGTCGGAACCTGTTCTATATACATCTGAATAGGTCCGGAAATAATCGAAGACTTATTTTTAGTTTTAACCAATTTAATATTGGAAGCGCGCAAATGATAATCCGCAGCCGTATCTTTCTTCTTGATAAAATAATCATCTGTTGTATAGTTTGCCCTTCTCATGGCAAAAACAGAATCATTATATTTTTTTGTTTTTTCGGCAACAATTACCCCTTCATTCTCTTCCGTTCTCGCATTGAAAGCGATGGCTTTTTTAGTCTTTGTATTGTACTGAAATTCATCAGTTTCATACTTTTTCCCGCCTTGTGTAATGACAGCAGGTTCTATATACTTCCCCAAAGAGTCTTGTTTCCCGCGGGCATACATAAGACTTTTGGTTTCATCAATGGAAATATAATCTGCATCGATCTGTACATCCTGATATTTTACCTGAGCATTTTTATTGAGATAAATCATTTTTTTCTGAAAATCTCTTCGGTTATAGTCTGCTTTGGTACGAAGAACATCCTCCAGAGGTTCTTTTTTCAGAACAATCGTATCTCGTTTAGCAATAGTATCATTAACCGTATTTTCAGTCAGTTTTTCAGGAGCTTGCTGTGCTAAAAAACTGTTAAAAATTAGGATAATTAAAATTTGTAATATATTTTTGGAGACGGTTTTGGCCAATTTATTTGTTATATTTATGGTATAATTAAGGCTCAAAATTAATATAATTTTTAAAACTGTAGGATGCACAAAGTAAATTTTAAAATAATTTTATCATTTCTCCTTATTCTGTCGGCCAACTTTATTTTTTCCCAAAAGAAATTCACCATTGTTTTGGACGCAGGACACGGAGGAACCGATCATGGAGCCAACAGATCTTATGAAGACATCGGAAGGATTGCCGAGAAAGACATTACCCTTGCCATTACCTTAAAAGTAGGGGCAATGCTTGAAAAAAATAAAGATTTTAAAGTAATTTACACCAGAAAAATAGACGAATACCCTTCATTATCAGACAGAACCAATCTGGCTAACAGAAGTAAGGCTGATCTTTTTGTTTCCATTCACTGTAATTCTTCTAAAAGACCAACTGCTTACGGAACGGAAACTTTTGTACAGGGTCCTGATCAGAATGACACCAATCTTGAAGTGGCCAAAAGGGAAAATGATGTGATCTTTTTAGATGAAAAGGATAAACAGACCTTCGGTTCTTATGACCCGAGTTCCCCGGAATCTCTGATTGCATTGAAGCTTCAACAGAGTAAATATCTTGAATCGAGTCTTCTCCTGGGAGGACTGGTAGAAGAAAACTTTGTTAATAAGGATAAAAGAACCTCCAGAGGAGTCTGGCAAAAGAACCTTCACGTTCTTCGTATGAATGCCATGCCTTCTGTACTTATTGAAACAGGATTCATCAATCACCCTGAAGAAAGCCACTATCTGGCTTCTGAAAAAGGCCAGGATGAAATTGCAGAAAGTATATATAAGGCTATTATTGATTACAAAAAAGCCATTGACCGAAAATCCGGAACTCCGGCAGCTCCCAAAAAACAGGAACCAGACAGGCTCGCAGAACTGGCCCTTAAAAATGATTTCAGAATTTTATTGATGAGTTCCCCGACAAAATATAATGATGGCGATCCGGCACTGAAAGGACTGAACTACATTTTACCTATTAAAGAAAACGGACAATACAAATATTATTATGGAGTAACGAATCTAGCATCCGTAAGAGATATTAATATTAAAACCGCAAAAGATGCAGGGTTCAGGAATGCATACGCTGTAGGATTTATGCCTAATCAGAAACTAAGCACGGGATATTATACGATCGAAGTCTATACAGGAGCCAAACTGAATGGAAATTCATTTATTCTCCAAACATTGAAAGATGTAGACAGAAATAAAGAAAGTGGAGTTTTCTACTATACTTACGGAAAAGTATTTACGCTGGAAGATGCGGTGAAGCTTCAAAAAGACCTTGAAGCCAAAGGCATTAAGAATACGGTCATTCAGAAAGTTTTTAAATAATGACATATAATTTTGAAGTTAAAAAGTTAATGATTACTTTTGCAACCTCAAAATTTGGCCTATTCGTCTAGTGGTCAGGACTCAAGATTTTCATTCTTGCAACAGGGGTTCGATTCCCCTATAGGCTACAAAAGTATTGCGATACACATATTCCCTTTTAACAATTGTTGAAAGGGACTTTATTTTAAAACGATTTTAAAATAAAATCCAATTACACTGAAAAGAAAAAGTTTCTGATAGAGAATATCTTATCAAAAAGTAGATTCAAAAATCAGCAGTGTATTTTGTTTAAAAGAAAAAAATATTATCTTTGCACCGCTTTAATAGAGAATGATTTTTCTTGATAAAAGCCACAAATACATATCATGCCGGATTTAAAAATACAGGAAGCAAAATTGCTTTTTAAAAAAATCCACTCTAACCCAAAAAGTTACGATTTAAAGATCAATGAAGGCGGGATTACAGGCAGTGATGAAAAAATAAGTTTCAGACTTTACAGAACAGGAGAAAGAGTCGATTTTGCAGTCACGATTGACGGACTTACCTTCACCAATACCACTGGAGAATGGAACAACGCGATGGCTATGCTTACCGCTACCATCAAAAAATTAGAAAGAGAAGAAGAGAATATTAAAATAGAACAGGCAATTGATAAACTCCGAAAATATTTATCAGAAGAAAATTAATTTTTTTTAAAATTTAATTTGGTAGATAAAAAAAAAGTTTTTACTTTTGCACTCACATTTGAACGATATGGCAAATCATAAATCAGCATTAAAGAGAATTAGACAAAACGAAGTAAGAAGACTTCGCAACAGATACTACCACAAGACTGCTAGAACAGCAATGAAGGTGTTAAGAAATGAAGAGAACAAAGCTGCTGCTGCAGAACAATTGCCAAAAGTTATCTCTTTGTTGGATAAATTAGCTAAGAAAAATATTATCCACAAAAACAAAGCTGCTAACTTAAAAAGCAAATTAACTAAGCACGTTAACAAACTAGCTTAATAAGTATAGTTGGCCCGTTCGTCTATCGGTTAGGACCTCAGATTTTCATTCTGGTAAGAGGGGTTCGATTCCCCTACGGGCTACAAAATAATCATTATCTAACCTGATGATTATTGATAAGAGTTGAAACTTATAAAAACTAACACACTATAATAGTGGAAGATAGCTGGCCCGTTCGTCTATCGGTTAGGACCTCAGATTTTCATTCTGGTAAGAGGGGTTCGATTCCCCTACGGGCTACAAATCTTAAGATAGTAATATCTAAAGCCTTGCAATTTTATTTGCAAGGCTTTTCGTTTTAAATAATTTCAAAATAATAAAAAGTCACATTAAAAAATCTTTACCTTTAAGTCTTGTAAATTATTTAAGATAAAAAATTTCATGACTCGCAAATCAAAATCAATTCCGGTAAACACTTTAGCAAAGGAATTTAATAAGGGTATTGCTGTTGGGAAATATCCGATTGCTGATCTCCGACTTTCAAAAGAAGCCGAATATTCACATCGGCACGATTATCATTTTTTTATTTTGCAGGAAAAAGGAAAATCTTATTTTGAAATTGATTTCGAGGAGCACCAAATAAAAGAGTTCTCTGTAATTTATATTGCACCTCACCAGATTCACAGAGTTTTAAAAGCTGAAGATATAGAGTTCTACTTATTAGCTATCAACAGTGAAAACCTACACCCAGAATATTTGAAATTATTGCAGGAAATCTCACCCACAAAGCCATTACCAATAAGCTCAAAACATTTTTCTCTCATCAGCCAGACATTTTTGTTGTGCATCAACCTATTTGAAGAAAAAGAAAGCAAATTATATCTGTCCTCATTAAAAGACAGTTGTAATACTTTGATTTCTTTATTTCTATCCCAATATTTGAAAAAAACAAAACAAGTGGATACTATTTCCCGCTTTTACCTTATATCAAAATCATTCAAATTAGCATTGGAAAAGAATTTTATTAAAGATAAACGGCCGGCATGGTATGCTCAAAAATTAAATATCTCTGTTCCCTATCTTAATGAATGTGTGAAAAATACAACAGGATTTACTGTTACTCAGCATATTCAGCAGCGTGTTATTCTGGAAGCTAAGCGACTGCTTTATCATTCAAATAAATCGGTCAAGGAAATTGCTGCCGAATTAGGTTATGAAGATTATGCCTATTTTTCGCGTCTGTTTATTAAATCAACCGGAATGACTGCATTAACTTTCAGAAACAAAAACCACGATTAGTCCTATACTTACCTCTTTCATTCTATTATTTTTCAATACTATTATCTGTTCCTTTGTATTATGATTTTAATGCAATAAAGATGATTTCAAAATTACCAAAATGGGCGGCTGATCTGACGGAAAAAACGGGTTCCATAATGACTGATATGAAAATATTGGAAACCGTTTACCTCAATCCGACCATTAAGAAAATACGTTTCCAGGGTGATATATCACGAATGAACTTCCAAATCGGGCATGCCAATGTTATTCGTGTAAGTGATACGGAGTTTAGAAATTATACCACTTCCTATCATAATGTCGATGAAGGAATTTTAGATATAGTTTTTCACATTCACGGAAATGGTGTCGGAAGCCGGTATATTGACTCGCTGGAGCCGCAAGACGAACTGCGAATCAGCATTCCGAGAGGAAAAAAAGTGTATAACGAAAGCATAAAGAAACAATTTATTTTTGGTGATGAAACATCTTTGGGACTTGCCTGTTCCATTTTGCCAATCATGAAAAAGAATAAACATCAATATCAGTTTTATTTTGAATTGGACGATGAGAATCAGAATATACCTGAATTATTAGGCTTGGAAAATTATACCGTATTTTCTAAAAAAAATACGTTCAGAGATGAAGAATGGATAAATGAATTGCCAATTTTTAACTCTGATGAATGGAATACCGCAAATTTTATATTGACAGGAAACGTAAAATCTGTTCAGACATTCAGAAAAGTCCTGAAAGATAACTTACAAGGTAATATTTATTCGCAAGGTTATTGGCTTGAGGGAAAAAAAGGATTATAATGTGATAAACTGGATGCCAATATCAGAACATATTTAATACACATCTTCTCTTTAGCAATTATACATCCGCATCTATTAACAATTGATCCTATCTAAAACAAAAAGGCCTTCACATTTAATAATTGTGAAAGCCTTAAAAAACACGATGTTAAAAGAGATATATTTTCTTTTTAAAATAAATAAAGTTCAGATTCCAAAGTTCACAAAAACACTGAACCGTGATCTCGCCTCAATATCACCTCCGGCCAAATTGGAATATGCAGGAAGCATCATTTCACTTCCCAGGCTTACTTTCCGGTAAGACATTTCAAATCCCAGTTTTCCGTATAGGGCACTTCCCGAAGTGTTAGGAAGAATCTCGCTAAACTGTTGGTTTGCATCATAAACTTCTCCCTGTAAGCCAGCTTTACCTGACAAAATGAATTTTTCTGTCCCCGCAATCCTGTAAAATCCTGTCGCAGAATAATTCCACTGGTTTCCGAAACGGTAATGCTTTTTGTTTTCGGTTTTCATCGTATAATCCGTATTCAGTAAAACGGCAATTTTATCCTTCTGAAATTTGTAATTTAAAGCCAGCTGATAATCCCAGCTTCCGGTTCCCAACTGAAAACTCGGATTGACACCGGATACACCTTTCTCATCAAACTTACCCAACGGAATTTTCACCCCAACTCCACCGTTCAGCTGATGGATATTATCTTTTGAATTAATCAGCCGGTAAATCCCCATCAGGTTTACATCACCAACTCCCTGCATTTTTACATCTCCCTGAAGAGTCTTTTTCTCATGAAAATGAAAAGGCACACTGGCATAAACACTTACTTTCTTAGTCAGTGGAATTTTCCCCCAAAGCTGAATGGTATTAAAATACTGATCCTGCGTAAGATCATTAACGAACAGGTTTTCTTTTGCTTTGTAATGCTGAGCAAAATATTTGATGCCTACAAACTGAGGGTTCAGCAAAGATTCAAATCCGGAAGAGCCATTTCCTGCTGCACACCCGCAAGCATCGCAGTCTTCCATAAGAAAAAGATCTGAAGGATGGTGAATAAACAAGCTATCATCGACAGATCTGGCCTGGCTTACATGAAATATAATCAGGCATATTATAAAAACTATCTTCTTCATAATCAATAATTATTCTGCAAATTTTGGATTTGAGATAAAGTTTTTGTCCGACAAAGTCTTCAGAAAAGCAATGATGTATTGTTTCTCCTGGCTGTTCATCGCGATTCCCGGATGTCCGTTCTGTTTCAAAAGAGGATCCAGGTTTGGCTGATCTTCTACGTTATCTGAATAAAAATTCAACACGGCATCCAGCGTATAAAATCTTCCGTCATGCATATAAGGCGCAGTATATTCTACATTTCTGAGACTTGGCACCCTGAATTTCATATTGTCATTCCAATCCAAAGTTACTCTGTACCGTCCTCTGTCATCAAACTGACTGTTGTAATACATTCCGGTATTCCTGTAACTTTCATCGGTAAATAAATCTCCCGAATGACATGACGCACATTTATTCTGAAATAAATTCATTCCCTGATTTTCTTCACTGGTAAAAACAGCCATGCCCTTTTTCATACGATCATATTTAGAATCTGCCGAAATAAGTGTAGCCATAAACTGGGAAATTGCTTTCAAAACCCGATCTCCCGTAATATTCTCATCTCCGAATGCAGCTTTAAACATTTTTTTATAACCGACATCTGCATTGAGCTTGCCAACCACTTCGGGAAGAGAGCTATCCATTTCAAAATCTGCAGTAATGGGAACCAAAGATCTTTCATCGAGATTATGCCCTACTCCGTCCCAGGTATAATTTTTCAGGAAAGCCATATTCTGTATCGGCGGTGCATTTCGGATTCCGAGTCTGTCATCGATTCCGTGACTTACATTATGGCCATGATGTGTAAAAGCATATTCCTGAATATGGCAAAACCCGCATGAGATCGTATTGTTTCGTGATAATTTACCTTCATAGAAAAGCTTTTTGCCTAAAGCAATTCCGTTTACAGTGATCGGATTTCCAGTAACATCAAATGTTATGTCAGGAAAACCTGCGGGTTTATCGAGCTGATATGCTTCGTCTTTTTCTAACGGCTCCATCACCTCGTCTGAACACGATGACAGCATGAACATACTAACAATAAAGAAAACAGGAAGAGCGCGAGATAGCCCTCTTCCGAATTTTATGAGTACATTAATCATTATGAACATGTTCTACTTTAAACATTTTCGAAATATTGTTGGTAACATTTACCAGATGCTGGCTGGAGCCCATCGCCGAATCGTTTGTATTGTCCAGTACCAAAGCGGTTTCTCCACTTAAATATTGATTAAGATCAGCTATAATATGAATGGAGGGAGTTATATCCTGAGATACTCTTGCCGTGGTTGGAAGATTAAGGGTAATTTCGCGATAAAGATCAGGTGTGTTGTTCGCTGTAGTATTTCCCATATTTCCACAATGATTCATAAACTCGTTGGTTAATGAAGAAGTTCCGTATTTACCTTCCAGCTTTGTAAAAACATATCCTGCCGCCCATGACCAGGCCATTCCGGAAGTTTTTGCTTTTTGCCAGAAAATGCCCTGACCTTCCTGGCCAATAAGGTAAGCGCTCTGACTGATTCCCAGACCTAATCTTATTTTTTTATAATTATTCTTTGGAATATCGGTAAGGTTTATATAATTAATTCCCGCCACTGCTTCCGCCTGATCGATAATGAAAGCACCTTTGTCCGGGTCATTTTCATGATACTTGAATTCTCCGCCATTTTCATCAATTAAAGTGATATTGCTGATGATATATTTCAACGTTGAAAACTGATGTTTCTGCCCATTGGAAGAGGTTTGTGTTGTTTGATTTAAAACAATATTACCAAGATTATTGAATCCGTTTTCAAACTTTACCTGAAGATTTCCCGGTGTGGTATCCTGAACATCGTCGTCGTTGCTGCTGCATGATGAAAAAGTAAATAAAGTAAAGGCAATAAAGAATAATGATAAAAATTTATAAATATTCATTGTTGATTTTTTAAGTTGAATTTTGTTAAATAGAATTTTTAGATCGAATGACATCACATTCGATTTAAACCGAAAAGTTTAAGCTTTGGAAATAACAATAAATACTTTGCTGGAATTCTTACAGAATAACAACGAAGTGATAAAAGCCTAAGCCTTCTCAGTAATTATAATAAGATTTGAAAAATTGAACTTAAAAAACCGGTGGTCTGAAAATATGTTTCAGGAACAGAAAAGAATATTCTGATATAAATAGAAAATCGAAATGCAATAAGAATGTATTTTCTGTTGTATTAATTCCGGCTATATCGGGAAGAATGTAGATATCAAGTAATTTCTGTCCCGGAATTTTTGTTTTATTTAAAGGAGAAGAATCAACATCGTTGACTTTTGAGAGCTGCTTACTGAGATAACATTTTCCGTTACAGTGCAACTCTACATTATTTTTGTTGACACATAAAACTTCAGAGATGTAATTATAATTTACAGCATACTCCACCAGTGGCACCAGAGGTCTGAATACCACAAATAAAGTAAGGAATATGCTGCAAATATAATTCATGGATCAAGATTATTTTTTGCTGATCGCTTCTTCGTACCTTCTGCTGATTTCTTTCCAGTTGGTAACATTCCAGATCGCAGCCAGATAATCTGCTCTTTTATTCTGATATTTCAGATAATATGCATGTTCCCAAACATCGATTCCGAAAATCGGGGTTCCTCTTTCTTCCACTACATCCATTAAAGGATTATCCTGATTTGGCGTTGAAGAAACGAACAGTTTCCCATTTTTATCCACCGCAAGCCATACCCATCCTGAACCGAAACGGTCTGCTCCGGCCTTACTCATTTTTTGTTTAAAAGCATCCATGCTGCCAAAAGCTTCATTAATTGCCTTTGTTAATTTTGCTGAAGGCTGGGTATTTTTCTCAGGAGTCAGCACAGTCCAGAACAATTCGTGATTGTAATGTCCACCGGCATTGTTTCTTACTGCCGGACTCATTTTAGAAGCGTTTGACAGGATTTCGAACAACGTTTGTTTTTCCTGTGGTGTTCCGGCAATTGCTTTATTCAGATTGGCAACATACGCTGCAGCGTGTTTTGAATAATGAATTTCCATAGTCTGTGCATCAATGTTCCCTTCCAGTGCATTGTAAGCATACGGAAGTGGAGTCTGCTTAAATTGAGCCATGGCAAACTGAGCCGCAAATACTGCCGTCAAAGCAGCAACTTTCATAATTTTCATACTTTTTTATTTTTATATATGGTTTATTTTGGATGGAAGATGGAAGCAAGAAGCTGGAAGTTAATCTGAATGCCTTCCAGCTTCCATCTTCTAACTTCCATTCTTTACTTCAACAACTTCCTGATATCCTCAATCAGGATTTCCCGGTCGGGATGATATTTCCCATTAAGCTTCGGAATTATTCCCTCAGGATCTTCATAATTCAACCCTGAATAATAAAGAATCGGCATATTTTCCCTATTATACCGGCAGCGGATATTTCCTTCCTGATCCACCAAAGCGATCATTCCACTATGATTCAGGCTTTCACTTTCATCTTCCTTATCTCCTACATAAATATTAAACTGATCCGCCAGCTTACCGATATAATCTCTGTTTCCGGTCAGGAAATGCCAGTTAGGAGATTTCGCCCCTATTCTTTCCGCATGTTCCTTCAATAATTCAGGAGTATCATTTTCAGGGTCGATGCTGATAGAGATAATTCCGAAATCCGGGTTATTGATCTCATCTTCGATAGCCCGCATATTACGGTTCATCACCGGGCAAATCGTGGGGCATCGGCTAAAGAAGAATTCTACCAGATATACTTTTCCCAGCATATCTTTATCGGTGATCTTCTTGTTATTCTGGTCGGTAAGCTCAAAAGCAGGAACTTTCATTACCGTATAGAGACTTTTCTTGAAGTATCCCATTCCCATTCCGATTCCCAAAAAGAGAAGAGCAATAACGACAACAGGAACAATAATTTTTGTTTTGGAGCTAGTATCCTTCTTATTTTTTGGCATACTTTTCAGGATTCTTTTTGAATTCGTCTTTACAGTAAGCACTACAAAAACCATACGTTTTATTTTTATATACTGCCGTATCTTTCATTCCGGGTTCTGTCGGCATATTGCAGATAGGATCTACCGCATTCGCAAATTTTACAGGCTTAGTAACCGCTGTTTTTGCTTTTTTGTGCTTTACTTTAGGGGTTTCCTGGGCACAGGCCATCAGGGAAACAGACAATAGTGCTGTTAAAATAACTTTTGATTTCATTTTATTTAAATTGAAATTAATACTTGTATGGAAAAAACAGGTCGATTTTTAAACTAAATTTAATAATGAATTTAGTTTAAACGCCAGGCTCGCAAAGTTTTTTGTAAAACTTCATGTTTATATGTTCGCAAGGGTACTTCGACAGGCTCAGCATAAACTAAACACTCAACAAATGATAGCCAAATTTATTTCAATGTTAAATTCAACTAAAAAATGAGCTGAAAACAGTTTTATGCTAAAGGAGGATGGAATATTCCGGAAAAATATTCTGAAGTGCTAAAGCTGATATAATCCGGGGTTGGATTTTTAAGTTTATAAATGTATTGATTACCTGTGGAGAAGGAAAGAATTTCATTGGAAATAAATACATCCACGCTACCAATTTTTATATTCTGATTATTGTTGGATTGCTTTTCCGTTTTGGCCAGTTCTTTGGCTACGTAGCATTTTCCTTTACAGGTAGATTGAGGAATATTTCTGTTCTCACAAAGATTTTTCACAATATAATCATAGTTTACCGCATAATTGATTATTGGCAGAACCGGACGCAATGCAATGGTAAAAATGATGAATATGGAAATGAAAAACCTCAACCTTTTTTATTTCTTGCCACAAATATACTACTGAAAATTTTCTTAGCGGGCATTTATGATGAAAATCATCGATATTTTCCTGAGAACCCGCTGCACATTGCGGGGAACTTTCCGGAACACCCGAAAACTTGCTGCACCCTTGCGACAAACTTTCGGGAACATCCGAAAACCTGTTGCACCCTCGCAACAAACTTTCGGGAACGTCCGAAAACGTGTCACAAGCTTGCAGGAGACTTTCGGGTGGAAGAAAAAACGTACGGTACTTATTTTAAATTTTGGATGAAGCCAAATTATTTAGCCGATTATAAAAATTTAAAATCTTCTTACGAGACAATTATGATGAAAGCCATTGATATTTCCGGAAAGCCCGCTACACTATGCAGAAAACTTTCCGGGATACCAGAAAACGTGCTGCAACCTGCAGGAAGCTTTCCGAAACACCAGAAAACCTGTTGCACCCTTGCATGAAACTTTCTGGTGGAACGAAACCATGCTATGAGGTTTCCCTGAATTATGACTATTCTCATATTCAGTTTGAATTAAAAAAACGGACTGAAGCCCGTTCTATTGAAATGAAAAGTTCTTTTTACATTGTATTTATTCAGAAGTAAAAGTCATTCTCTGGATTCTCACAGCATTGAGGATGGCCAGTAAAGCTACGCCGACATCTGCGAAGACGGCTTCCCACATCGTGGCTAAACCACCGGCACCCAAAATAAGAACTGCCGCTTTTACTACAAATGCTAACATGATATTCTGCCAGACAATCTTTTTCGTCTGCTTTCCGATATTAATAGCCATCGGAATTTTACCGGGTTTATCGTCCTGTATCACAACATCGGCAGTTTCGATGGTGGCATCACTTCCCAATCCACCCATGGCAATACCAACATCACTGAGGGCAACAACAGGAGCGTCATTCACACCGTCTCCTACAAAAGCAACAGTTTCTCTCTTTGCTTTTATTTCTTTTACTTTATTGACTTTATCTTCAGGAAGGAGGTCGCCATAGGCATTGAGAATTCCTAATTGATCTGCAACATGTTTTACTACTGATGTTTTGTCACCACTCAACATGGTGGTTTTTACATGAAGATTTTTCAGCTTGCTGATGGCTGATTGTGCATCTGTTTTTATCTCATCTGCAATGGTGAGATACCCGGCAAACTTTTTATCGTAAGCAATTGCTATTAAAGTATAGATAATATTTTCTGTATTGATATCATAGCTTATGTCAAACTGATCCATTAATTTCAGGTTACCAACCAGAAGTTCTTTACCATCAATCGTGGCTTTCAGTCCGCGTCCGGGGATTTCCTCCACGTCATTCAGGTCAACAGAGTGATCCGGTTCTCCGACATATTCGTGGATGGCGGTGGCCACAGGATGTGAACTTTTACTTTCGAGGGCATTAACGAGTTTAAGGATTTCATCTTTATCAATATCATTGATAAAAACAGCTTCCTGTACTTTAAAAACACCTTCCGTCAATGTTCCGGTTTTATCCATGACAACATTCTGAACATTGGCCAGAACATCCAGGAAATTGCTTCCTTTAAATAATATTCCGTTGCGGCTTCCGGCACCAATTCCTCCGAAGTAACCCAGCGGAATAGAGATCACCAAAGCACACGGACAAGAGATCACCAGGAATATCAATGCTCTGTAGAGCCAATCGCTGAAGTAATATTCATCTACGAAAAAATAAGGAAGCAGGGTTATTGCTATTGCCAGAAAAACAACAATAGGGGTGTATATTTTAGCAAATTTTCTGATGAAAAGCTCGGTGGGTGCTTTTTGAGCCGTCGCATTCTGAACCAACTCAAGAATTCTGCTCAGCTTACTGTCTTTGTAAGCAGCATTTACTTTAACCTGACTGAGAGTATTTAAATTAATCATCCCCGCCAGCACAAGATCACCTTTCATTTTGGTATCAGGCTTGCTTTCACCGGTCAGCGCAGCGGTATTAAATGAAGCTATTTCAGATAAAAGTTCTCCGTCCAGCCCCAGCTTTTCACCGGATTTCAACTGAATAATCTCTCCGACATTTACATTTTCGGCTTTTACGATCTGTGGTTTTCCGTCTTTTATAACAGTCACCTCATCGGGACGTTGATCGAGAAGTGATTTAATATTACTTTTTGCCCTGGTCACAGCCATTCCCTGGAACACTTCGCCAACGGAATAGAAAAGCATCACAGCAACGCCTTCCGGATATTCACCAATTGCAAAAGCTCCGACTGTAGCAATGCCCATCAGGAAAAACTCCGAGAATACATCTCCATGGGTAATACTTTCCCAAGCTTCTTTCAACACAGGCAATCCTACGGGAACATAGGCAACCAAATACCAAACCAGACGAATCCAGCCGGTGAACCAATCGGTTTTTATCAGGTGATCCAGCATAATGCCTGCGAGGAGCAATCCGAAAGATATGATAGCAGGAAGGAACATCTTAAATACAGACTGATTTCCTGTATCGTGGGAATGATCGTGATCATGACTGTCATGGTCGTGGTCGTGATGATGGTTTTGTTTTGCTTTTGTACTACAGCATTCTTCCATAACTTAAACTTTTCATCAAAAATATACATAAGCTTGATGCAATACTATTGCAAACTTTCCAGACAGCTTTCACAGATTCCTTTGGCAAAAAGGCGTATTTCATCAATGCGGAAATCAGTCTGCATATTTTCCGGGAAAGAAATATCTTCTTTACAGGTTGTCTGTTTACAGATTTTACAATAAAAATGCAGGTGCCAGTCTTTATGTGTATTTTCGCCGCATCCGTCGTGGCAGAGTTTGTATCTGGTCGTATTATTTTCCTGGATACTGTGGACAATTCCTTTTTCTTCGAACGTTTTTAAAGTTCTGTAAATGGTTGTTCTGTCTGCATTGTCAAAATGATTTTCGATTTCGGATAGTGACAAAGCCGCTTCCTGAGAACTCAAAAAGTCATACACCAGAATCCTCATGCTGGTGGGTTTGGTATTTTTATCTATTAATTTATTTTCGATATCTTTTTTCATAATCTTTGTAAATGCAATTCCCCTTCTCCTGATTTTTCCGTGAAGCTGTTCTACAGATTCTGCTTTCTCAAAGTTAACAGTTTAAAACAGATTAACCGATTATCCGGTGTTACTTTCGTTGCTTCAGCTCTAAGTTTAGGAACATTAACTGCTGAAATCACCAACCTAGTAGGTAGTATTGGCTCTGTAGACAGATATTCGAGCGGTTCAATTGTTGCTGTAAACAAATAGATGGATGGAGACGGTATAACCATGGGAAATATTATCATCATATGACCAAATGCGATCTTTGACACTGTTTCACAAAAGTTATAGCGCTTTCTATACAGAGAGCAACGCAGACAAACTAGGAAAAGCTTGCTCTCGATTTAATGAATATTAAAGTATATGAAAAAAACAGTAATGATATTACTTCTGGGCCTGCTGGCAAGTTGTGATCCTGGCTATGTTATATATGTTGCAAACAGATCGCAAAATAATGTATATCTTGAAACAGACCATGCAATTGAAAGCAGCTTGGTAAGTAAGAAAGGTCCGGCTTATGATTCTATTGTTTCAAAAAAAGTAAATCCTTTGCGTGCAAAAGAGTTATATAGATTAAGCAAAAATCAAAATATCTTATTATTTTCAAATTTAGGTGTACCGAACCCCAATTATTTTCCATATAAAAGCGTTAAAATAATTAAGGATTCGGATACTATTAAAATTGATAAAAGTAATTTAATGCAGAAATTAACGAAAGGAAAAAATAGTTCTTATTATATAAATATTAACTAACATTCCTTAAAACTTAAAAGAGTATTTGTTACTTTAAATAAGTCAGCCACTGCCTTTAACAGTGGCTGAATATTTTTAATCAATTCCTACATATTCGACGGTTAAGAAACATAATTAGAAAGGAAAAACAAAATTTAAAGTAATAAAGAGTAGGTTGAATTCAATCTGTATATACATTCTTTGTGTGTAAAGACAACACTGCAACCAATGTCATACAAGCTTTTGACAATAATTTTAAAGTTTACAGCATTTATCTAATATATTTTTAGCTAACAATACTCAAACTGATGCTGGATTTATTTAATTTTATGCTATGAAAGTTTTAATTATAAACGGCCCGAATCTTAACCTGCTGGGAACCCGTGAACCGGAAATCTACGGCACCATGTCGATGGAAGATTACCTGAGGCATTTAAAGCCTGAGTTTTCATCTCATGAACTGGATTATTATCAGTCTAATATTGAAGGTGAAATTATCAACCGGCTTCAGCAGGACGATTTTGATGCCCTGATTATTAATCCGGGTGCATTCACGCATTATTCTTATGCTATTGCCGATTGTCTGAAGAATATTGGTAAGCCAAAAGTGGAAGTGCATATCAGCAATATTTATAAAAGAGAGGAGTTTCGTCAAAAGTCTGTAACGGCAGCGAATACCGATGCGGTTTTGTCAGGTTTTGGGATGGATGGATACAGGCTGGCTTTGTTGAGTCTGGTTTCTGCTTAAGCTAAAATTCATCATCACAGGTTCACACGAATTTTACAGATTATTTGAGCAACAATAAGACGGTTAGGATTCTCAATAACTTATATAAAAAAGCCCCATCAAATGATGAGGCTTTGCATTTATTAAATTGTTTGCTCCTGCAGTTGAGGTCCTGATTTCACTAATTTCTTAGCTTCATCGGAATTGCAATACTGTTCAAAGTTTTTGATATATTTTGCAGCAAGATCTTTTGCTTTTTCTTCCCATTCTTCAACATTACTGTACGTATCACGAGGATCGAGGATGCCTTCAGAAACATTTGGCAAAGATGTAGGCACTTCCAGATTCATGATCGGGATTCTCGTCTTTGGAGCATCTTCGATAGAACAATCAATAATAGCATCAATAATTGCTCTTGTATCTTTTAATGAAATTCTTTTTCCTGTTCCGTTCCAGCCGGTATTTACCAGATAGGCTTTTGCTCCGTTTTCTTTCATTTTTCCGATCAGTGTTTTTGAATACATGGTAGGGTGCAATGTAAGGAAAGCTTCTCCGAACGCTGGTGAGAAAGATGGTTCCGGTTCTGTAATTCCTCTTTCTGTTCCTGCTAATTTTGAGGTATAACCACAAAGGAAATGATATTGTGCCTGATCTTCATCTAATATAGAAACCGGTGGCAATACTCCGAAAGCATCTGCAGAAAGGTAGACAACCTTCTTGGCGTGTCCTGCCTTTGAAGGAAGAACAATTTTATTGATATGGTAAATAGGATAAGATACTCTGGTATTTTCAGTGATAGAATTGTCTGTATAATCGGAAACACCATTATTCACGACAACATTCTCAAGAAGCGCATCTCTTCTGATGGCACCGAAAATATCCGGTTCTTTTTCTTCAGAAAGATCGATTACTTTTGCATAACATCCGCCTTCATAGTTGAAAACTCCTTTATGATCCCAACCGTGCTCATCGTCCCCGATCAGATATCTTTTCGGATCAGCAGATAATGTTGTTTTTCCTGTTCCGGAAAGTCCGAAGAAAAGGGCAACATCTCCGTCTTCGCCTACATTCGCAGAGCAGTGCATGGAAGCCATTCCTTTTAGCGGCAGGTAATAGTTCATCATTGAGAACATTCCTTTTTTCATTTCACCACCATACCATGTTCCTCCTATAATCTGAACTTTTTCAGTAAGATTAAACATAACGAAATTTTCAGAGTGCAATCCCTGTTCTTCCCAGTTTGGGTTTGTGGTTTTAGACCCGTTGATTACGGTGAAATCCGGTTCTCCAAAATTTTCCAGATCAAAATGCGAAGGGCGGATAAACATATTCGTGACGAAATGTGCCTGCCAAGCCACTTCAACGATGAATCTTACTTTTAATCTCGTATCTGCATTGGTTCCGCAAAAAGCATCCACCACGTAGATTTTTTTGGATGTTGAAAGCTGATTCAGCACTAATTCTTTACAAGATTGGAAAATTTCGGGAGTTGTAGGCAGGTTTACCTTGCCGTCCCAGAAAATTGTGTCTTTTGTAACATCATCCTGAACAATGTATCTGTCTTTAGGTGAACGACCTGTGAAAATTCCTGTTTTTACTGATACTGCACCAGATTCCGTAAGCTCAGCTTTTTCAAAGCCCTGATTTTCAGGAGAAACTTCAGCCTGATACAATGCTTCGTAAGAAGGATTATAAATGACTTCATAGTTTCCTTTAATCCCTAATTTTTCTAAATCCTGGATGATTTTAGCGTGTTTCATTTTACTTATATTTTCTATTTCTTTTTTGGGTCTTAACAAAATTAATATTAATTAATTGTTAAAAGTGGTTTAAATATAATGATATAAGTCAGAATGGCAAATAAAAAAACAAGTTTATAATCTACTGATTACAAACCTATTATATCCGACCATTCAAAAATAGTGTTAAAATCTTTGTCCCAAAAATAGTCCTTAAAGCCATCAAATTTTGAGCTCATGACAAAATCTCCACCCCATGCGCCTAAACTTTTGACAAAAACGGGGCAATCTGCAAAAAAACGATCCTTAACTGTAGGAATTTCAAGAAATTCTGCTATTTTTTGCTCATGAATTAACAATAAGTCGGAAAATTTTTCCAATTCACTGCATAATAAAATTTTTCTTGTAAGATCCGAAAATTCATCAACCAATTTTTGGGACTTCTTTTTTGACCTGTAAAAGTTGATTCCTTCACGACTATCCTGCTTCTGATTCAGGTGGATAAAAATCAGTTCATTTTTAAAAGAAGGATTGAAGTTTACCTTTTCATATTTTATCTCCGGCTTGTTTTGATAAAGCACTGCCGATTTCTCTTTTGCCACCGCTATATCATAACCGCTTCCGCCAAGACTTATCGTATTTAAATAAAAAGGATCTACATCTGCCCATTCTGCAAGATTATTCATTAAAGTAGAACTGCTTCCTAAGCCGTAGTCTGCCGGAAACTGAAGATTGGTCGTAAGATGGTAAGTAAAATTGTTTTTGAATTTTGTATTGGAAAGCAATTGAACGTTTTTTAATGTTTTTAAAATAAACTCAGCGCTTGTAGGGATATTGGTTTCCAAGATCCGCCAATTCCTATAATCGATGACAGCTTTTAACCATAATTTATTTTGGTGATAGGCCTCCCAGAAGATCAGGGATTTCCCGTCGTTTGTTTCTTTAAAAGAAAACTCTTGTCCCAGCTTAGTTGGTACCGCCAGGACAAGAGCTCCGTCTATTGCGAAATATTCTGAAGTAAGCATCAGCTTTCCCGGTGAAAATATTTCGCCCATGATTTTATTATATTTTTAGATTGCAGAAGCAATATCTACCGAACCATCAATTTTCTTGATTAATCCTTGTAGCGTTTTCCCAGGCCCAACTTCTACGAAATTAGTAGCACCGTCTTTAATCATATTCTGTACCGACTGTGTCCATTTTACAGGACCTGTCAATTGTGCAATCAGGTTTTTCTTAATCTCATCAGGATCAGAAACTGCCGTGGTCGTAATATTCTGATATACTGGAATTGTCGCTTTTCTAAATTTAGTCTGCTCTATGGCAGCTGCTAATCTTTCTTGTGCCGGCTGCATCAAAGGAGAATGGAATGCCCCGTTTACAGGCAATAATAATGCTCTTTTAGCTCCGGCTTCTTTTAGTTTTAGACACGCTTCTTCAACCGCAGTTGTTTCACCTGAAATAACCAGCTGACCAGGACAGTTGTAATTGGCAGGAACTACAATTCCGTTGATCTGGGAACATATTTCTTCAACTTTAGCATCTTCCAATCCTAAAATTGCAGCCATAGAACTCGGGTTGGCATCACAAGCAGCCTGCATCGCTTTAGCTCTTTCGGAAACCAGCTTCAGTCCGTCGTCAAAAGACAGAACCCCATTGGCAACCAATGCGGAAAATTCGCCTAGTGAGTGTCCGGCAACCATTTCTGCTCCGAGGCCGTTTACTGCTTTTAGTGCAGCAACAGAATGTATAAAAATTGAAGGTTGGGTAACTTCGGTCTTTTTAAGGTCATCATCTGTTCCGTTGAACATGATAGAAAGGATATCAAATCCTAAAATTTCGTTGGCAGATTCCATCAGATCTTTGATGTCTTTTCTAGAATCATATAATTCTTTTCCCATTCCTACGAACTGAGAACCCTGCCCAGGAAACACAAGTGCTTTCATGTATTAATTTAAAATATTTTGCAAATATAAATATAATGTTAATAATATTCTTTATAAGCGATCAAATCATTTATGGAACTAATCTGATAACACGGTATCCTGTATTTACGTACGCTCCATTTGCTTTAGCTTTTACAAACTCAAATTTGGTAGCCAGCTGAGTCTGAACTTTATTCATTTGCCTGAAAATTTCTCCTTTTTTATTTTCTCTCGTCAGCATATCATTAAGGATGTCAAAGCCTATGATTGCATACTTAGGAGGCGTTTTACAGTATTTATTTTTATAAGCGGCCAGAATTTCTTTTTCAAAATTTCCTTCCGTATTAATTGTTCTGTCCATGAGATAAACCAAATTTGCCTGAACCAAATCATCTACTTTTTTCTCAAAGACCGGAGCATAATGCATACTGAATGCTTTTACACCCTGAACTTCTTTTGACAAGGCAATTACTTTATTGGCGAACGCTTCACCTACAGCATCATTATCACTTGCAAGAATCGCGATTACCGGAGCAGATTGCCCTGTCATCATATTCTGATCCAACTGAATATCAGCAGCTGAATTTACAATCGTAACGTTAGGATTTTTCAGTACTTTTTCAAGGCCAGCCTTGATGTAATTTGCGTTTTCCTTTTTCGCGTCGGCCAATATATATATCTTCTGATCGGAATATGTAGCTTTTACTTCTTCTACAATTTTATCAGCATAGGTCTGGTCATTGGTTTCAACGATAATAAGGTTGCTGTAATTATACAATTCCGGAGAATTGGCAAAAGGAGCGACAATAGGAATTTTCTGATTTTTTGTAAAATCGAGAACATCAACAACATTCGATTTAAAGAATGGCCCAATGATTAAATCTGTATTATCAGGATTGATCTGTGTGAGTGAATTTCTGAAAGAAGCTTCGTTTCCTGAGTCTACAATTTTCACATCCAATTTTTGTCCGTTTCTTGCGTTTCTTTCAATGGCAAGCTTTGCTCCTGTAAGGAAATCCATTGCCATCGTTCTGTACTGAGTTTCTCCCGTACTGTATCCGAAAGGCAGCATTACGACAACACTCAATGCATCTCCGTTTTTCTTTACATAAGCGGGATCCATTTTTTTGATCTTAAGAACCATTCCTGTTCTTAATCCTTTGGAAAGTTCAGGATTCAGGGTAATTAATTCATCAATAGAAATCCCGAATTTGTTTACTATTGAAAATACGGTATCCCCTTGTTGAACGGTGTAGGTAACATAATCATCTGCCGCTATAGTATTTGCAGTCGCTGAGGATTTTTCGTTTCCTGAATCTACCTTTGTTTTCGAATTATTTTTTTCTTCAGAAACGTTTGTTCCTGAATAATTTTCGTCGTTCGATTTTTTAACTAAAATTTTTTCACCAGGTTTCAATCCTTTTTCTTCCAAACCAGGATTTAAAGCAAAGAGCTCTTCTTTGGTAAGGTTAAACTGTTTTGAAATTCTATAATAATTATCTTTCTGCTGAATGATGTATTCTCCTTCAGAAGCATTTACCACAGGCGTTTCAACTATTGTTTCCGAAGGTTTTACGGTTGACGATACGGCCTGCTGATTAGCTCCGTATTTTTTAATACTTTCAAGAGGTAAGGTAACCTCGTCACCAATCTTCATATGGGAATCCAGTTCAGGATTCAGTTTTCTGAGATCAGTTTCCGAAATTCTATACTGTTTTGTAATCCCATAAATCGTTTGCTTTGGCTGAAGAATGATCTTCCCCAACTCAACGCTACCTGCTGATTTTGTTGAAACAACCGCTTTTGATGAAACTACCGTTTTATCATTTTTAATCATTAAAACTTCACCAATGGCAAGCTTTCCGTCTTTTACAGAAGGGTTTAGTTTAAGTAATTCATCAACTGTAAGCCCGTATCTTTTAGCAATATTATAAGGGGTATCACCTTTTACGACGGTGTGCGATTTCTGAGCAGACACTCCCAAAACCATACATAAACTGGACAGAATAAAAAACCTCTTTATCATATTGGATCATTATATTTACAAAAATACTTCTTTAAAATTAAATGGCAAGGATTATTAATTTAGACTCCTCAATTTCCATCTCTTCTAAACAATTCGCAAGCCAGAAATAACCATGGTCTGCAAAAAAGACGCTGAAATTATATACTCTTTCCTGCCAGTTTTTAGAAGGGTGCACTTCAAGAAACAAATTTTCAAGTCTCTCGAGTAATTCGTTTTGTTTTATTTTCTCGGCATGTAACAGTCGTTTTTTCATTCTTTTGAATGATTTCAGCTGTCGTATTTCTTCAGCTTTCACCATATTGCCAAAGGATTTCTCGGTGGTTTCAGCAGCTTTCTTTAATTCAGAAAACTGATGTATTAATTTATTTTCTTTGTCTTGAAGCAATGATAAAATCTCATTATTGTCTAAGATTTTAGCGTTGGTAATCGCTGTGAAATTCTTGAAAAAATCTTCTATTTTTAATTGTAATTTCTCAATTTTCCCCAGTGTTTTTTCCTTTAAAAACAGCATTGAATTTCTAGGAATCAGAATTGGAAACGGCAGATTGATCTCTGTAAAATAGTCTTTCAATTCGAGCCAATACATGATTTCGGCATTTCCTCCAATATATGCCAGGTTTGGTAAAATAGTTTCCTGATATACAGGACGCATTAAGGCATTTGGACTAAATTTTTCCGGATGCTTTTCAAGTTCGTCGAGAATTTCTTCCTGGGTAAACTGTATATTTTTATCAACGATAATATATTTATTTCCGTAAAAATCTATTCTGTCTCTCGTATCCGTTAAATAAAAAAGATTGATTTCACGAGGATTTACCTGAACTTTTCCATATTTTTCGGTTAAGAATTCTACTTTTTCTTTTGAGGTTTTCTGCAAAGTAAAGTTGAGAAGTTCATCTTTGAATGTATCTTTTATTTGCTTTTTCAATTCCTTAGAATCTCCGTCTACCATCAACAAGCCGAAATCGGAGAACAATCGATTAACTAAAATCCTAATAGCTTCCGTTAAAGTATTGCCAGCTTTGTAAGCTTCTTTCAACATTAAAATCAGCTCTGTGCCAAAAACAAAATCTTTAAACTCTTTCTCAAATTCTGAAATGAAAAATGTATCTGTAATCTGAATTCTTCCGACCGCCCCACCGGATTTTTCATTGATTTCGTAATAATTATTCTCTGTTTTAAAATGATTAATTTCTGCAAAATCATGGTCTTCCGAAGCCATCCAATAGACCGGAACAAAATTAAATTCCGGGAACTTTTCTTTTAGATAAGAACACGTTTTGATGGCCTGTAAAATTTTATATACAAAAAAAACAGGTCCGGAAAAGAGGTTCAGCTGGTGTCCCGTAGTGATCGTAAATGTATTCTGAAGTTTTAAATCATTCAAATTCTGTCTTTGGCTCAACGAAAATTTAAGACCAGAAAGTTGATCTTCCAACGCTTCAGCAAGAATTTCTCTCTGCGCCGAAGTGAACGAATTTTGCTTCTGATGAAGTTGCTTTTTAAAATGATCTAAAGAAAATGTGTATTCTTCAAAACCCTCAATTTTCTGATTTAAAAAATCTTTTATCAGTTGAGGAATGCTTTCTATATCCTGAAATGATATCTTGTTAATTGTTTTCAACCTATATTTAATTTTAGTTGAACAAATACCATACAATTCCGAGGTTCAATCTGAAATCATAGACCGGATAACTTGGAAATGCGTAAGCTTTGTTGTGGGAAATTAAAGTTCCGATCTGTTGCCCTTCGATGAAGAAGAACATTTTTTTAACTTTCATATTAAAGTAAATATCTGCGATCGGCTGCCCGCCAATTGAAAATGAATTGGCACCTGGTAAAATATACTCATTAAGAATCGGGAAATATTCTCTGGATGCAAATTTCGAGAAATAATATACCTTTATCCCGGCCTGAATTTCTGCGGCATTTTTAAATGCTTTTGACTGGTAAAAGAAATTGGCTCTTCCAATGAATCCGGGCAATGGCAAAAGGTCTTTGTTAGTTAACACATTCTGAAACTGCAATCTTGTATTTAAATGAAAATTTCCATAGCTGAAAGTGGCATCACCTCCAATCTGTGAAATATTGACTGAGCTTTCGCTTTGTTTCGGCATGGCTGCTATATCAAAGTAAGTATAATTTTCAATTCTGAAATAATTGGCAAACAATTCAGTTTTAAACCATTTCAGGTTGAGACTTCCGCCTGCCTCCATTATTGTCTGGTTCTGAGCGTTCTGGAAATAGTAGTTAAAATTATTATAAATTGACGTATTCAGTAGATAATTAAAAGATGGATAAGCTGTTTGAAAATTTAATTTAGCATTTACGAAATAGTCTTTTACTGGCTCAAATTTGATATTGTTTGTCGTTTTCAGGTAATTGCCGAACTGGTTTCCTTTTGAAACTTCTAAAAATGAATTTAGCTGAATCTTATCAAAAAGTCTGATTTGTAAATTACCTACGGCTCCAATTCTGTTTTCCTTGATTTCTGTAGGAATTTCAAGTAAAGGCAGAACAATCTCACTGGATCCTAATTTCAACATCTGATATCGAACCCCTGCATCAAGTTTGAACTTTTCATTATCCCAAACCAGACTTACCGTATTGCTGAAATTGTCTGAATATTTTTTTGTCGAGACAGGTCCTCCATCCACTAGCTGTTGTGGAGCATCATACCAATAAGATTCTGCAGCACTTTGCGTATAATAATATTTATTTCCCTGATGAGAAATCGTATGTCTGATTTTAAAAGGTATTTTTTCTGAATTGAAAGGAGCAAACTGATGCGTAAGGTAATATCTGCGGTACGAAAACTGAGAGCTTGAAGATGACAGATTAACTTGCATATTCTGTCTGTTTTTAGAATCACTATTGCCATTCTGGAAGAGACTGTCTACAGCAATTCCTCCGTTTTCCTGATTGTTTACGTTCTGATGAAGGTAATGGGCAAATAACTCATAATTTCCACTCTTTGAAATATAATGTCCTGAAAATAAAGTATTGTTATTAGATGCTAATGAATTCCTGTACATTCCCTGAGATCGCAACCCACTATATTCCATTGAAAAATTGAATCTTTTCCCTATATTCTGAGTGTAGGAAGATCTTAAAGCCGCGCCGTTTTTCATGGCATTATGATAAATGAAAGTGGCTGTTGGTGTTTTAACATCATAATAATGAATATCATTTACACTAAGAATTCCATATGATTTGTTGGTGGGTAATAATGCCAAATTCTGCTCTGAATTAAACTCATAGGAAATAGGGTTGAAACCAGCCCCAATATTCGCAGGTTGTACTCTGCCAAAATTATCTCTATTGTTGTATTGTGAATATATATATGTTTTATCAAATGTCATTACCGTATCAAACACTTTTTTTTCTGAAAATTGCGTTTGATATAGATAGTCATTTATAGTTGGTTTGAATATTTTTAAAGAGTCTTTCTTTCCTGAATCGATGACCAGGGTGTCTTTTGCTTCTAACTTTTTATCAAGCCTGTTTGAATCTGTCTTATTAACAACCTGAGCATTAGCCACAAAACTAAAGAAAGTTATTATGAAAAGTATATACTTCATTATTCTTTTTTGTACAGCAAAAATAAGAAATAATGGGGAATAAAAAACCCCGCACAATAATGTGCAGGGCATAATAAAAATAATCAATTTTAATTTTGATTCCAGAATGGAGTATACTGATTTTTAACAAACAGCTGTTGGCTAGTAATATTTGGTACATTAGCAGAGTTTGCAGAAAATTCAGTTGAAGGGTACATTAAACGATATGGTTTATTAGCAACAGTTGCAGAAGCCGCCATAGGAGTAAAAGGATATCCTGTTCTTAAATAGTCTATATAAGATTCTATAGGAGATACGTTTGTTAACCCAATCCACTTTTGAGTCATAATAGCTTCTAGTTTATTATTAAATGAGCCTGTCCATCCTAAGCCTGTCCTAGTTGCAATATCTGTTTTATAAGTACCCATTGTTGTACCAAGCCATGATGCGGAGGCATCTATACCTGCATTGAAATAAGTATTAGCTTGCGCATCTGAACCAAAAATTGTAGGATATCTTAGAGCTGCTTCAGCAAGTAAAAACTTGGTTTCTGCCAAAGACATTATCATACCGCCTCTAGCATTACCATTTGCAATTGTTAAAGATGCACTACCAGCAAAATTACCATTAGCAAATTTAGAAACAGTAGTCAAGTCTAATGGAGCACCAGACTCTCCCGGTAAGGCTCCTTGTCTTGTACCTTTAACTTGTGGCACTCCTTGATAAGTTACTGAAGAAAATAATCTAAACCTTCTAGGATCTACAATGCCATTAAATTTAGCATCACTTGGAAGAGTTGAAAATGGAGTTACACTACCTACTGTATTACCATTTAAAGCTATTGCCATATGTTCAGATACTGTTATCCAGTTATACCTTGCAGCAGTGGCACCAGCAGAATTTACTCTGTACGAAACAAGAAATGGATTCATTTTATCATCATTAGCACCGCTATAACCAGGATTTACTATTACATTACCCATATTGAAATCTGCATCAGTTAAACCATTAAAATCTGCTAATTTAGAATCTCTGTATGTTGCCATATCTCCAGTAACATTAGACATTCTTAATAGCATTCTTAATTTGATTGTTCTTGCAAAATTTTTCCACTTACCCATAGAACCAGAGAAAATAACATCTTCTCCACCTGGCACAATTGCAGTGGAACCAGCATTATCAATTAAAGAAATTGAAGCATCTAAATCTGAAATTAGAGCTTTATAAATACTTTGATCATCATCATATTTAGGAGTAGTATTAAAACTTCTCTTGAAAGCTTCAGAATAAGGAGCATCTCCATAAAGATCTACAATATATTGCATATAGAAAGCCTTCATAATTTTTGCCATAGCAACATAATTATCTTGCGTACGATCTGCATTATTATAATCTTCTATAAGCTTAAAATTCGCACATTGCAGGTATATTGTAGACCAAATACCTGAATAGAAGGAACTATCTACTGTACTAAGAGTAAATTCTCTACCAAAGTATCCACTAGTGAAAGAATAGCTATTAAGAGCCCAGCTATTCATCATTGTGCCGCCAAGTTCCATCAAAGAGCCTGCACCGCCAGTTTGTACGGCATGAATAGAAACGGCAGCACCCGGAAAAATAAGTTTAGGTGAGACATCTTCAATATGTGCAGAATTTGGATTTTCGTTTATATCCAAATAATCATTACAAGATACCACTCCCAAAGAGAGAGATAGTATAAGGATTGTATTTATAATTTTATTCATAATTTTAAATTTTAAAAGGTTGCACTAAAACTAAAGCCGTAAGTTCTGGTAGTAGGATACTGCCCGGTTTGAGCTATACCATTAGCATTTGGACCACCTGTACCCAAGGCTTGACCTGGTTGTTTATTAATAGCACCAGTATTACTTGTAGTTTCAGGATCTGCATAGTTTGCATTAGAATCTGCGTACCAAACAAAAGGATTTCTAGCGTAAACACCAAAAGACATACTATTTACAAATGTGTTTTGTAATAAAGATTTTGGAAGAGTATAACTTAGAGCAATCTCTCTTATCTTAAGAGTAGTACCGTCCACTATATAGTTTTCACCTACTGCAGGATAACTTGCCCCAAAATAATTAACAACACTTGCATAACTTGCTACACCATTAACGGGAGTGGTATTCGCAACATAAGCACCACCAACTAATTGTACAGAGTTAGGTACAATATAACCTTTAGATCTATCAAAATTAGCAGATTCTTCTAACTGACCATTTTGCGACATACCGTTCTTAACCAAGGCTATAAAGCTATTTCCAGTACGATAATCTGCAGTACCGGAAAGTGTAAACCCTTTGTATCTGAACGAAGTACTAAAACCTAAAATATAATCAGGATTTACTTTACCAAGAACCTGCAAGTCAGAATTTACCAAAGGAATACCATTAGCACCAACAATTACTCTGCCTTGGTCATCTCTTTGGTATGTAGTTCCCATAATTAGAGGGAAATCCTCACCTACTTTAGCATATACACCAAAAGGAGCATAAGCTAACAATGAAACCCTATCTACACCACCATCAAGTGCTGTAACTTTAGATTTATATGCAGAATAAGAACCACTCAGTTTCCACTCAAAATCTTTAGATCTGAAAGGCACTATTTCTAGATCGAATTCTTGTCCTTTATTAGTCATATCTCCAACATTTCCCAAAAAAGTAGCAACACCAGAAGCAGAAGAAGTAGTTTTTCTTGTAATAAGATCATTAACCTTCAAATCATAAATAGCAGCCCCTAATGAAATTCTATCTTTAAAGAACCCTAACTGTAAAGACGCTTCCTTAGAATAGGTAAATTCAGGATTAATATCTGGATCTGTAGGATTTCTATTTATCGCAAATGAAGATACGTTAAAAGGAAAACCTGCAGGTATTAAACCTGTAACTTCATCGGTTCCATAAGTTGGAATCGCAGCCGCACTCCCTACTTTTGTATATCCAACAGAGATCTTAGCATAACTTAGTACATGATTATTTCTTAAAACATCAAATGCTTTTGTAGGCACAAATGACGCTCCAACGGAATAATAAGGGAGAGCTTTAGTTGTGAATTCATCCGTACCAGTAGGTCTGGTAGCTGTCGCTGAATTTCCTTCGTATCTAAATGTAGAGTTTACGAATAAATAATCTTTATAAGACAAATCTAAATTTGCCAGACCTGCTACAGTTCTTCTTCTAGATTGTGTATTTGCCAAATTACTCGTTGTATCGAGATTCTGAACGTTATTAATATGATAGAAACCTGGTATTTGCAGATTAGAACCACCTTGGGTAACAACTGAAGAACTAACATCAGTATTATTAAAACCAACGTTTAACTTCATATTGATATCATCAGTTAAGTCATAATTAAAATTAACCAATAAATCACCGTAATAATCAAACGTCCTACCTATACTCTTATAATAATTAGATATTACGTCTTGAGTACCAAATATGTCTGAAGCAGGATTTAAACCATCTAAAAATGTTCCTGAATTTGACCATTGATGTTCAGAATATAAAAAACCATTATTATGACTTTCCCCCAAAGTAGACAGTGTACGCATATTTGCTAAATAAGAAACACTTATGTTTTTATTAATTTCGTATTCAGCTTTTAAGTTACCCACAAAAGTTGTAGACTTATTGTCATATCTCACATTTTCTATTTGCCAATATGGATTGGGATTATGACCATACACCGTCCAGGCACCCATTGCCCCGGAATGAGCAAATTTAGTAACATCTACGTTTGTAGGTGTATTCAATAATTCATTATAAAGGTTAGGATCAGTTTCAGAAGTATGCTGATCTATCAAGTTGAAAACACCATCGATTCTAAAATTGCCTAACTTTTTACCTGCTTTAAAGAGGATATTATTTCTTTTCAGTTGATCCTGATCTACTACGAAATCATTCTGTACTCTATTCAATGATAAAAACGCGTAAGAATCTCTACCTCCAACATTCATCGATATACCATTTTGATACAGAACACCTGTCTTAAAAAACTTTTTATAATTATCTTTTATAGGAGCAAAAGCGCCAGTTATAAAACTACCATCAGCCTGAGGCAAACCAATCGGCAAAATCTGACCTGCTAAAGCAGGTGTAGAATAATCCGGCCCCCAACTACCATTCTCGTAAGGAACCCAATTGGTTCCACCATATTCATTCGGATCAAAATCAGTTGGTTCGCCTACCCATCCCTGTCCATATCTTTGTTGAACTTTAGGCAGCTTATAAATTGATGTAAAATCAATATTAGAACTTAATGTAAAAGTAATCTTTTCTGAATTACTTCCTTTTTTAGTCGTTACTATTATCGCACCATTACTCCCTTGAGAACCATATAATGCAGCGCCTTGTTGTCCTTTGATAACATTCACGCTTTCTATAACTTCAGGTGGCAATTGCTGGAAAATTGTAGCAGTTGAAATTGCCCCATCAATAACAACAAGCGCACTATTGTCACCTGTAATTGATCTCTGACCACGAAGATTAATAGTTACCTGGGAGTTCACGCTAGTGTTAGGAACATTAATTTGTAATCCAGAAACCTTCCCCGTTAATGCTTGTACGGCATTTGGATTTCCCGCTTTTTTAAGTTCATCTGTTTTAATAACTGCATTACTACCAATTACTGCATCTTGCTTCTTTTTAATACCCAATGCGCCAGTAACAATTACTTCTTCAATAGTCTTTTCTTTAGTTATAGTGTCTTTTTTTGTTTCTTGTGCAAAAGCCGTTTGTCCCAAAAAGAACAACGCTCCCGCACTTAATACACGTAATTTAACATTCATATTAACAAATTTTAATATTTACAATGGCAAATATGTTAATAAATATTAAAATTACCAAACAACAAAATCACACAACTCCTTAATAATCAAATATATAATTTAACTAAACTTCGATTTTTAATTAATTTTTTTATCTCATAATTTATTTTTATAAAAAAAAATCTGTTATTAAATTTTATTCACTAGATTTATTTTATGTGAAAAAAATTATTTAGAATAGTTCTAAATTTTAATTAATCTATTAAAAACTAATTCTGCCAGTTTATTTTAGAATAGACATAAAAAAGCCGTCTCAAGTTTGAGACGGCTTTATAGTTTATATTATTACTTAAATCTTGGTACTAATTGGAGTAGCCCGGATTTTGAACTACTGGTGTTCCAGGAACATTAATTTCAGCTCTTGGAATTGGGAATGCTAATAAATTATTTCCAATATTCCTTACCTGAACCGCTGCTCCGGCAGTACTTCTCTGCGTAATCGGCTGTCCTCTTCTTAAAAGATCAAACATACCAAATCCTTCTCCTACGAATTCTTTTTTCTTTTCTAGATAGATGTCATCAAGAGTCACTGATGTGACAGGAGTATAATTTGATATTCTATTTTGTAAAATAAGATTATAATATGTTACCGCTTTACTTGGGGTTCCTCCTGCATTTAATTCAGCTTCGGCTCCATTTAACAAAGCTTCTTCGTAGCGAACTAATTTTATATTATCAAAAGTATTTGCATATTTACCATTAAGAACTAATCCTGTAGTGATACCATTAAGAATAGCACCTGAAGTGACACCTCCGTTAAGCCTTATATCATTAGTACTATAAGTATTTCTTAAAGCTGCTAGAACTTTCATGTTTCCATAACCAGAAGGCGCTGTTAATAATTTATATGATACTGATGTCGTACCTAAATCGCCTAAAGTTCCAATAGCCAATTCAAACATAGAGTTTTGAGCAGAAGTACTTCTAAAGCTATTAGCATAATCACCTCTTCCAATAACAGAATATTTACCAGCTGATACAACATCATTAACTAAGCTTCTTACTTTTGCATAATCTCCTTTGTAAAGATAATACCTTGACATCAAAGTCTTTACTGAGATCGTATTTAAAACTGTTTTATCTGTATAATTATCTAACGCTGGACTCATTAAGGCGATAGCCTGATCAAAATCGCTTTCAATTTGAGTACGAACCTGAGTAACAGAAGCTCTTGGTTGAAGTGCAGTTGGATCGTATTTTGTAGGAATAACAATTCCATCAGTACCTCCTGAATATTCCTGCCCATATAGCCTTAAAGCATCAAAGAATGCCAATGCTCTTGCAGCATAAGACTGACCTTTAAGATAATTTGCTTTGGCAGTAATAGCAGCAGGATCGGCACTGGCTTTCCACGTAAGCGGAGAAGCCGGCTGATTGTTAATTACAGTATTCGCCAATGCAACGACTCTGTACATTTGTGTATAAGGACCAGAGGCATAGGCATCACTCGACAACATTGAATAATTACTTACCGTATTGTAATAGCCACTTGCATTATTGGAAAACATATTATCACTTCTGATTTCCGCGATCATAAGGAAATCACAACCATAATAATTTGTACTTCTCATTGCATTATATTGACCTCTTACAGTAGACTCCATCTCTTCAATAGAAACAAGAGGGCGCTGTTCAATAGACTGAAAAAATTCAGTTTCAATAAAATCATTACTACAAGACGTTAATAATGTTCCTGCAGACATGCATATAAATACATATTTTAATATACTATTTTTCATTTTCATCTTTTTTAAAATTGCAGGTTAAAACCTAATGAATACGTTTTTTGTATTGGTAAATTAAGGTTATTAGTTGTAGTCAGGTTATTTTCAGGATCAAATCTTAAAGTATCATCATAAAGATGTGTCCAGATATTATTTCCTTGAACATACACTTCAAATCCTGTCATTCCTGTTCCCTTAAGCATATCAGCATTAAATTTATATCCGATTTTAATATTGCTTAATCTTAAATAATCTGTTTTTGATAAATATCTTGTAGATATTCTATTAGATAAACTAGAATTATTATAGACAGGTTTTGGATTTGCCGCATTAGGATTCTCAGGTGTCCAGAAATCCAGCTGATCCGTACTACCAACATAGTTGTAGCTATACTGTCCATCAGACTGTGTATAATTCGCCCAATCGTTAATAACCTTACCGCCAAAGCCGAATGTTGCTAACGCTTCTAAACTGAAGCCTTTGTACGCTACCCTTGTATTAACTCCACCATAATATTTAGCAAAATTACTGCCTTGTACAGCTAACTGAGCATCATTATAATTGGAAGTAGTTTCGCCGTCAACTCCATTTTTGTACCATAAAGCGTTACCATTTGAAGCATCTACCCCAGCCCATTTTCTCATATAATATGTTCCTACAGATTCACCTTCTCTAAGAATAGTGGAGCCGGAAATTATATCTTGTCCTCCATATAATGAAGTAATCTCATTCTTTAATGTGCTGAAGTTACCACCTAATGACCAATAGAAATTATCATTATTAAAGATTTCTCCATTCACAGCAAATTCAAATCCTTTGTTAACTAAAGAACCAATATTTCTGTCATAAGAAGCTAAACCTTGTGCTAAAGAAAGTGGTTGAGCAAATACAAGATCTTTGGTTTCTTTATTGTAATATTCAACAGTGAATGTTAATCTGTTTTTGAATAATCCCGCATCGATTCCAACACTTAAAGGGTTAATAGTCTCCCATTTTAAATCAGGATTATAAACACCACCATAAGTAGCTGCTGCCAAGTCATTATAGTTTGTAGTAAATGCATACAATGAATAAGGGCTACTCGAGATCTGATTTCCTACTTTACCATAAGAAGCTCTTAATTTGAATAGCGAAATTTCATTAAGATCTTTCACAAAATTTATTCTTGCTAAATCTACAGCAAGTCCAACTGAGTAAAAATTGCCCCATTTCTGATCTGTTGTAAAATTAGAAAGAGCATCCCTTCTGTACGCTGCATCAACAGTTATCAATCTGTCAAAATTATAGTTTACAGTAGCAGCATAACCAGTTCTTGAACTTCTCCCTCTTTCTCCTAAGAATGAAGCTGGTTTTACGAAGTTACTTAATGATTCTAGCGTTGGAGAACCTACAGAAGTAGCACCCGCTCCCACAGCATGATTCTGTCTTTGATACGCTTCCTGAATTAAACGCAAATCAAAGTTATTTTTATCACCGACTTTGAAGTTGTAACTTAAGATATTCTGTAAATTCCAGTTGAAGAATCTTTCAATAGATTCTGTTTTTCTACCATTTACCTGATATCCATCTCCGTGGATAGGATTCAGATATGTATTATTTTCAACATTCAGGAATTCTCCACCTAAAACAAATCTGTAATTTAAGTTCTTTAAAATTTTGTAATCTGCATTTACATTTGCAAATACTCTTGCCGTTTCTGCTCTGTAATAATTGTTTTCTGCAAGGTAAGCATTGTTGAACAAGTTATTGCTTAATCTCCCGTTAACTCCAAGATAGTAAGTTCCGTCTGTATTATAAGCAGGATCCGTAGGTCTTGCAAATAATTCAGTTAAAATAGGATTTGAGAATGCCCCACCATTGTTAAGTGTATTAATTTTACTATATGCCAATTGAATATCTGATCCTATTTTCAATCTGTCAGAAGCATCATAATTCACTTTACTTGTGAATGCCATTCTCTTAAAATCAGAACCTTTGATTTCACTTTCTTGTAAAAAATAACTAGCTGAATTATAGTAAGTAACCTTATCATTCCCTCCACTGATGGAAGCATTGATAGATTGCTGGTATGCAGATCTGCTTAAAACTTTTCTCCAATCTGTATTGTTAGAAGTTGTGTATATATTTTGCAAATCAGCATTAATATTTCCGGCAATAGCTTCTTGCACAAATTCTTCAGGACTAATATTGAAGTAGTTTCCAAATGTATGTGATAATAAATATCTGTATTGCTCAGTATTTAATCCTCTCTGCCCTTCAATTGCTCTGGAATTGGTACCATGTTCAAAATTAATATTAATTTTTGGTTTTCCTTTTTTACCGGATTTTGTAGTAATAATAACTACACCGGCTCCGGCATCAGCTCCATAAACAGCTGTTGAAGCAGCATCCTTAAGTACGGTCATACTTTCAATATCATCCGTATTTAAATTAGCTAAAGCATTAGCAGTGATTGCTCCTCTCGTTAAGTCTCCAGAAGTGACTCTTACACCATCAATAATATAAATAGGATTTACTCCTCCATTAACTGATGAAATACCTCTTACTCTCACACTTGCAAATCCACCAGGTTGCCCTGAAGCATTTCCTGTCTGCACTCCAGATACTCTTCCTTGTAACATCTTATCCACTGATGCAACAGGTACATTTTCAATAGCATCAGATTTAATGGTACCTACAGCTCCTGTTAGTTCCGTAACCGTCTTTTTCTGTCCAAAACCAACCATTACAACCTCTTCAATCTGCTGCTCTTTTACAGTATCATTCTTTGCTTTTTGTGCTAAAACCGTTTGTCCTCCTATAAAAAACATAACGCCAGCACTTAATACACGTAATTTCACATTCATATTAACAAATTTTAATATTTTTAAAAAAAGTAAACAAATATGTTAATAAATTTTAACACAGACAATTTTTATGTTTCACATTTTATCAAAATAATATTGTTATCATGACATAGATACAATTGATTTAACGAATTTTTTATACTAAAATAATAATGATTAATATTTTTAAGTGACAAATACTGCTGAATGAAAAATTTTAACACACATTAGTTAAATGTTAAAATTTTATTTAGAATTATTATAAATTTAATTACTAATAAAAAAACCCGCTTTATAAAAAGCGGGTTAATCATAGTTATACACTATATATATTACTTCAATTTCTTCTTCACTGCAACTTCCTCATACACCTCAAGGATATCACCAATTTCAATATCATTGTAACCTTTAAGGTTCAAACCACATTCGTAGCCTTTGGTAACTTCTTTTACGTCGTCTTTGAAACGTTTTAAGCTTTCAAGTTCTCCTTCGAATTTAACGATACCATCTCTCAATAGACGTATTTTTGATTGTCTTGTAACCTTACCGGTAAGAACCATACAACCTGCGATTGTTCCTACTTTTGAAATTTTGAATACTTCACGGATCTCAACATTACCAATCACCTGCTCCTGAATTTCCGGAGAAAGCATTCCCTCCATCGCTTCTTTCACCTCGTCGATCGCTTTGTAGATTACAGAATACGTTCTGATCTCGATTTCTTCACGGTCAGCCAAGTCTTTTGCATTAGCTCCAGCTCTAACGTTGAATCCAATGATAATTGCATCAGATGCTGCGGCGAGGTTGATATCAGATTCTGTGATTTGCCCAACACCTGAGTGGAGAATTTTCACACTAATTTCCTCTGTTGATAATCTCTGTAATTGATCAGAAAGTGCTTCCACAGAACCATCTACGTCACCTTTAAGAATAATATTTAATTCCTTAAATTCACCTAAAGCAATACGTCTTCCCAATTCCTCAAGCGTCGTATGCTTTTTAGTTCTGATTGATAATTCTCTCTGAAGCTGTTCTCTCTTATTAGCAATGGCCTTACCTTCGCTTTCGTCAGCATATACTCTGAATTTATCACCAGCGGTAGGCGCTCCGTCAAGACCTAAAATTGTAGCCGGGATTGACGGTCCTGCTTCTGCAAGATTTTTACCTCTTTCATCAAGTAATGCTTTTACTTTACCATGATTTTTACCAGCAACAACATAGTCTCCAACTTTTAAAGTTCCAGATTGCACCAACATCGTTGCCACATACCCTCTACCTTTATCTAAGGAAGCCTCAATAACAACGCCATTTGCAGAACGTGCAGGATTAGCTTTTAATTCAAGAATTTCTGCCTGTAATAATACTTTTTCCAACAAAAGATCAATATTATTACCCATTTTAGCTGAAATCTCCTGTGCCTGAACATTTCCTCCCCATTCTTCCACTAAAACAGGTGGATTTAAGCCTGATAGTTGCTGACGAATATTATCCGGATTTGCATTTGGTTTATCAACCTTGTTGATCGCAATAATCATCGGCACTTGTGCAGCCTGAGCGTGAGCAATCGCTTCTTTTGTCTGAGGCATTACATCATCATCCGCAGCAATTACAATAATTGCAATATCGGTGATTTGTGCACCTCTAGCTCTCATCGCGGTAAAGGCTTCGTGACCAGGCGTATCTAAGAATGTAATTCTCTGACCATTTTCCAGTTTCACGTTATAAGCACCAATGTGCTGGGTAATTCCTCCGGATTCACCTGCAATAACGTTCGTTTTTCTGATGTAATCCAGTAATGATGTTTTACCGTGGTCAACGTGACCCATTACGGTAACTACTGGTGCTCTTGAAACTAAATTTTCTTCATTATCAATTTCATCTTCAGTTTCAGTTTCTTCAAGATCTGCATCAGAGAATTCAATTTTATACCCAAATTCATCAGCTACTAATAACAAGGTGTCTGCTTCCAGTCTTTGGTTCATAGTAACCATTACACCTAATGAGAAGCAAGCTGAAATTACTTCTGTAGGAGATACATTCATTAAACTCGCCAATTCACCTACTGTGATGAATTCCGTTACTTTTAATGTTCTGTCTGCCGCATCAATTTCCTGCTGACGTTCATCCTGCTCTCTACGGAAGTTTCTCTTATCTTTTCTATGTTTCGCAGATTTTGATTTCCCCCCTTTATTGGTTAATTTTTCAAGAGTTTCCTTGATTTGATTTTTCACCTGCTCATCCGTAAGCTCAACAGGCATTGTTCTTTGCCCAGGTCTGTTGTTTCCAAATCGGTTTCCACCTTGTCCTGGAGGACGATTACCCTGTCCAGGAGGACGATTACCCTGATTATTGTTTCCAAAACGGTTTCCACCTTGGCCACCCTGACCCTGAGGACGGTTTTGACCTCCCTGATTATTGTTTCCAAATCGGTTTCCGCCTTGGCCTTGAGGACGGTTTCCGCCTTGTCCACCCTGACCTTGAGGACGATTTTGACCGCCTTGTTGATTGTTATTTCCTCCCTGTTGGTTCTGGCCTCCAGGCTTTTCAATTCTTTTTCTTTTCTTTTTAGCACCAGCTCCCTGTTTAGGGGCAAACTGTGTTAAATCGATTTTTTCACCAACAATTTTAGGACCGTCAAGTTTTTGGTAAACGGTTTCAATTTTCTGAGGTTCCTGCGATTCTTCTTCCTGTTTTGGAGTTTCTTTTTTCTCTTCTACAGGTTTTGATGGAACTTCTACAGCTGGTTTTGGCGTTTCTTTTACCGCCTGAGCTGTTTTTTCCACAGGTTTCGTTTCTTCTTTTTTATCTTCTGTTTTCGGTTTGTCTTTTTTCACCGGTCTGTTTCTAGACTCGATCTGAGACAAATCTATTTTATCCAGAACTTTGAATTCCTGTTTTTCAGGAGTTGCTTTCACTTCAGGTGCAGCCTCTTCTTTTTTCTCTTCCACCACAGGTTCCGGTTTCGGAGCAGGAGTTTCTTCCACTTCAGGTTTTTTAGGCTCTAAGTCTATTTTACCTAAAATCTTAGTTTCCGGTTTATTAGCTTTAGCTCTTATTACTTCAGGGGTTTTCTTTTCTTCAATTTCCAGTTTTTCTTCCGGAACTTTTGTGATCACCACCTCATGGGAAGCCTTTCGCTGTTCGCCGTCCTTGGCAAACTCAGCCTCCAATGCAGAATATGCCGCTTCTTCCAATTGAGCGTTAGGATTGCTTTCAACCTCAATGCCCTTTGACTGTAAAAATTCTACTAATCTGGACATGGAAATATTGAATTCCTTAACCGCTTTATTTAATCTAATTTTTGGCATCTATATTATTTACTGTTTTTTAATTCTTAAAATTAAAGTATTTCTTTTTTACTGTTTATTAAAATTTAATTAAAATCTTAATCTTCAAATTCTTCTCTCAGAATACGTTTCACTTCTTCAATGGTTTCTTCTTCAAGATCTACCATATTCAATAAACTCTCAGTTTCTTTATCCAGAACCGATTTCGCAGTCGTAAGACCTACTTTCTTGAATTCATCAATAATCCACTGGTCGATGTCATCATTGAATTCTTTCAATTCAACGTCATCATCTTCGCTGGATTCTCTGTGTACATCAATCTCATAACCTGTCAACCAAGAAGCAAGTCTGATATTCTGTCCCTGTTTTCCGATCACTTTCGAGATTTCTTCAACAGGTGTATATACCAAAGCGTATGTACTGTTTTCGTTAATGTCGATTTTATTGATGGTAACATTTCCTAATGCTCTCTTCACTAAAATCTCAGGGTTTTTCGACCACTGAATAACATCAATATTTTCATTTCTCAACTCTCTTACAACGCCATGAATTCTGGATCCTTTCACACCCACACAAGCTCCTACCGGATCAATTCTGTCATCGTAAGCATCTACTGCAATCTTCGCCTTTTCACCAGGAATTCTTACTACCTTTTTCAGCATAATTGTTCCGTCCTGAATTTCGGGAATTTCCAGTTCTAATAATTTCTCAAGGAATTTAGGTGCAGTTCTGGAAATAATGATCTGTGGTTTTGAACCTTTGAAATCTACCGTTTCAACAATAGCTCTGATGTTTTCACCTTTTTTAAAGAAATCGGATGGGATCTGATTTTCTTTAGGCAAGATAAATTCATTTCCTTCATCATCCAATAAAATTACGTGCTTATGGCGAATATGGTGAATTTCTCCGACTACAATTTCCCCGATTCTGTCTTTAAACTGCTCATACAACATCGCGTTGTTGTGTTCCTGCAATTTCGTAGCCAAAATCTGCTTCAGCGTAAGGATATTTCTTCTTCCGAGCTGTGCAACAGGAATTTCCATAGTAAAATCCTCACCTACCTCGAAAGTAGGATCTATTTTTTTAGCTTCAGAGATTTCGATTTCCAGATCATCATCTTCCGACATTTCATCTTCTACAATGGTTTTATTTAAAAATATCTGAAAATCTCCTTTATCAGGGTTTACTATCACATCAAAATGATCGTCTGAATCATATCTTTTTCTCAAAAGAGTTTTCAGTGAATCTTCAATAATCGCCATTAGATCAATCTTACTGATCCCCTTTTCGTCTTTAAAATCACCAAAGGATTCAATCAACGCTATATTGTCCATTTATTCTTTTTCTTTTTAAAATTTAATTGTTACTAATGCTTTTTTAATCTCAGAGTATGGAATTTCCTTCTCCTCCTCCACATCTACTTTTCCTTTACCGATGTCTTTAGGTTTTCGGTAACGAAGTATAAGTGTAATTTTTTCTTCATCTACTTTTGACAACTCGCCTTCAATTTTTGTAGTGTCATTCAACAATACTTCAATTTCTCTTCCGATGTTCTTGGTAAATTGTCTCGGAGTTACCAACGGCTCGCTTAATCCGGCAGACATTACCTGAAGGCTGAAATCATGCTCTTCACGATCCATATTAAATTCTATAGCGCGACTTGCATCCAGACAGTCTTGCAGAGAAACTCCGTTATCACCATCCAAAATCACCGTAATATCATCCCCTGCAGAGATTTTTAGATCTATAAGAAACAGATCTTTTCTTGTCTCCAGGAACTCATTTAATAATTCTTCAATTCTTTTTCTAAACTCCATACGTTATTTAAAATGCTGATTTACCCGTACGAAAAAAGGCTTTCTTCCGAAGGCCTTCCCATGTTTTTCCGTAAATCCACTGCAAATATACAACTTTTTATTAAAAAAGCAAAATAACTTATTATCAACAGGATAAGTTATTTATTATTTAAAAGTTTAGCATGATTGTATTTTTATTACTTTTGTATTAATTTAAAAAACATACATTTTGAATATTACTATTGTAGGAACAGGTTATGTAGGATTAGTCACAGGAACGACTTTAGCAGAACTTGGAAATTCAGTATACTGTGTAGATATTGATGAAAAAAAAGTAGAAGGTATGAAAAACGGCGTAGTTCCCATTTATGAGCCGAACCTTGAAGAAATGTTCCTAAGGAACATACAATCCGAAAGATTATTTTTCACTACCAATTTAAAGGAAGCATTAGACAAAAGTGAGGTGATCTATCTGGCTTTGCCCACACCTCCCGGAGAAGACGGTTCTGCCGATCTTTCTTATGTGCTGAAAGTTGCCAATGATATCGGTGAAATGATGACAGATTATAAGGTTATCGTTAATAAAAGTACGGTTCCGGTAGGTACAGCCGATAAAGTGAGGGAAGTGATCGAGTCCAAGACACAAATTCCATTTGATGTAGTTTCTAATCCGGAATTTTTGAGAGAAGGTTTTGCCGTTGAAGATTCCATGAATCCTTCGAGAGTAGTTGTAGGATCGAGCTCGGAGAAAGCAAAGGAGATTATGGAAAAAATCTACCAGCCTTTTACCAATACCGGAATCCCTATTATTTTCATGGACGAAAAATCTTCCGAGCTTACAAAATATGCGGCAAATTCCTTTCTTGCCGTAAAAATTACCTTTATGAACGAGATTGCCAACTATTGCGAAAAAGTAGGCGCAGATGTAGATAAAGTAAGACTTGGAATGGGTAGCGATGACAGAATTGGACACAGATTTTTATTCCCGGGAATCGGATATGGCGGAAGCTGTTTTCCGAAAGATGTAAAAGCTTTAATAAAATCAGGAAAAAATGATGATTTTGATTTCCGTATTCTGGAAGCTACAGAAAAGATAAATGCTGCGCAAAAAGTAATTTTAGTTCCCGAAATTGAAAAATATTTTGACGGAAACATCGAAGGGAAAACAATTGCAATGTGGGGACTTGCATTTAAAGCAAACACCGATGATATCCGTGAAGCCTCTTCACTTGACAATATCTCTATTTTACTGGAGAAAGGCGCAAAAATTGTAGCGTATGATTCCGTTGCAGAAAATAACGTTAAAAAACTTCTGGGAGATAAAATACAATTTGCCAAAAGCATGTATGAAGCACTGGAAGGCGCAGATGCTTTGTTCATAGCAACAGAATGGCCTGAATTCAAAAATCCTAATTTTGAATTAATGGCTAAAAAAATGAAAAATAAAGCTGTTTTTGACGGAAGAAATATGTACCCTCTGGAAATACCTGAACAAAACGGATTTTACTATAAAAGCATTGGCCGCAGAACTATTGTAAATTAAAGAAAATGAAAAATATAATCATTACAGGTGGTGCAGGATTTATCGGCTCACACGTTGTAAGAGAATTTGTAAAAAATAATCCTGAAAGTACAATCATTAACCTTGATGCACTTACTTATGCAGGAAATCTTGAAAACCTGAAGGACATTGAAAATGAGCCCAACTACGTTTTCGAGAAAGCAGACATTACAAATCCTGAAGAATTAAGAATAATTTTCGAAAAATATAATCCTGATGCGGTCGTACATCTCGCCGCCGAAAGCCATGTCGACAGAAGCATCACGGATCCGATGGCATTTATCAATACGAACGTAAACGGAACTGCCAATCTTTTGAATTTATGTAAAGAATTCTGGACACTCAACCCAGATCATACGCACGGAAGATTTCCTGACGAAAAAAGAAAAAACCTTTTCTATCATATTTCTACCGATGAAGTGTATGGAAGTTTGGGAGAAACAGGATTCTTCCTGGAAACTACAGCCTACGACCCGCAATCTCCGTATTCTGCTTCAAAGGCTGCTTCAGATCACTTGGTAAGGGCTTATGGCAATACTTACGGAATGCCTTTTATCGTATCAAATTGTTCAAATAATTACGGTCCGAATCATTTTCCTGAAAAGTTAATCCCGCTTTGCATTTCAAATATCATTAATGAAAAACCTTTGCCTATTTATGGTGATGGTAAATATACAAGAGACTGGCTTTTTGTAATCGATCACGCAAAAGCAATTCATCAGATTTTTAACGAAGCTAAAACAGGAGAAACCTACAATATCGGAGGATTCAATGAGTGGCAGAATATTGATTTGGTGAAAGAACTTATCAAACAGATGGATGTAAAACTTGGCAGACCTGAAGGATATTCTGAAAAGCTGATTACTTTCGTAAAAGACCGACCTGGCCATGATAAGCGTTATGCCATAGATGCTACCAAACTCAACAAAGATCTCGGATGGAAACCTTCCGTAACTTTTGAACAGGGCCTCGCAAAAACGATTGACTGGTATCTTGAAAACAAAGACTGGTTGGAGAATGTGACAAGCGGAGACTACCAGAAATATTATGCTTCGCAGTATTCAAATGAGACGAATTAAAACGAATTTCACGAATTGATGCCTGAAAAAATTCTTTACAAAGACGAAAGCTATAAAATAATCGGAATTTGTATGGATATTCATAGTACATTAGGAAATGGCTTTGCAGAAGCTGTCTATAGTGAAATTCTTGAAAAGGAATTTATAAAAAATAATATTCCTTATGAGAAAGAAAAGATGCTTAAAATATTTTTTAAAGGAGAAGAATTAAATAAAAGATATAAAGCTGATTATGTGTGTTACAACGAAATTGTAATAGAACTAAAATCAACAACATTTTTACATGAAAATTTTTCCGGACAGCTTCTCAATTATTTGAAAGCAACAAATAAAAAGCTAGGCATTCTTATTAATTTTGGAGAAAAATCTTTAAAATACAAACGTATTATTAATTTATAAACAATACGAAATTTGATAAATTCGAAATATTCGTAAAAATTTGAATAATAATGAAAGGTATCATTTTAGCCGGAGGATCAGGAACCCGACTTTATCCTCTTACAATTGCCGTTAGCAAACAGCTGATGCCAATTTATGACAAGCCAATGATTTATTATCCGCTGTCAACATTATTGTTGGCAGGAATCAAGGATATTTTAATCATTACAACCCCGCACGACCAGGAAGGGTTCATCAAACTTTTGGGTGACGGCTCACAGATAGGCTGTAATATTCAGTATGTTGTTCAGCCAAGTCCGGACGGATTGGCACAGGCATTTATCCTGGGGGATGAATTCATTGGAGACGATGCAGCTGCATTGGTACTGGGTGATAATATTTTCTATGGTTCCGAAATGGGAACATTACTTAAAAATAAAACAAACCCTGAAGGCGGAGTAGTTTTTGCTTACCATGTTTCAGATCCTGAAAGATATGGTGTAGTAGAATTTGATAATGATTTCAAAGCGGTATCCATTGAAGAGAAACCATTGAAACCAAAATCAAATTATGCCGTCCCAGGTTTATATTTTTACGACAATGAAGTTGTAGAAATTGCAAAAAACATTCAGCCTTCTGCAAGAGGAGAACTTGAAATAACCGATGTAAATAACGTTTATCTTCATAAAGGCAAACTGGAAGTGGGCGTTCTCGATAGAGGTACAGCATGGCTGGATACAGGAACTTTTGAATCACTGAATGATGCCTCAGAATTTGTAAGGGTAATTGAAAAAAGACAGGGGTTCAAAATAGGGTGTATTGAAGAAATTGCGTTCAGAAATAAATTCATTAGTGAAGAACAGCTCCTTAAAACTGCTGTAAAATACGGAAAAAGCGGTTACGGCGAGTATCTTAAAAATCTTGTTAAATAAATATATTAACTTAAAAAATAAAACTGACATTCGGCTTGTCAGTTTTTTTATTTGTGTACTGAATATTAATATTGGTTACTAAACTTTTAATTTTTAACTAAATGATAATTTTTTAAGAAAAAAAATATGAAATATTACTAAAATAATATAAATTTGCATAAAACTATACACAGATGAATGAACCACAACAACAGTGGACCGAAATAATTGAAGCCCGGCATTCTTTGTTTGACTTAAAATTAAAAGAGGTATGGAAGTACAAAGATCTCGTTTACATGTTTGTAAAAAGGGATTTCATATCAAGCTTTAAGCAGACAATTTTAGGTCCTGTCTGGTTTTTTATTAACCCGATTTTCACCACCATTACTTATCTTATTGTTTTCGGAAAAATTGCCAATCTTCCTACAGATGGCGCACCACCTTTATTATTTTATCTTTCCGGTGTTACGCTTTGGAATTATTTTTCATCGTGTCTTTTAGGAACCTCTTCTACATTTGTGGGAAATGCCGGTATTTTTGGTAAGGTTTATTTCCCAAGGCTCGTAACTCCTTTATCTATTGTAATTTCTAATCTGATGCGATTCGGGATACAATTTCTTTTATTTTTGATCGCCTGGATGTATTATTTATCTAAAGAAGAAATACAGCCCAACCTATGGATTTTGGCAACCCCATTCTTGATAATTCTTATGGCACTATTCGCCTTGGGAACAGGGATGATTTTTTCTGCCCTTACAACAAAATATAAAGACATGAGCATGCTTTTGGGGTTCGGAGTCAGCTTATATATGTATGCAACGCCAGTCATTTATCCTACTTCAGCATTACCCGGTTTTTTCAAAAACCTTGCTGTTTATAATCCCTTAACAGGAATTTTTGAGTGTTTCAAATACGCATGGCTTGGGATTGGAAAATTCTCGCCTGTCATGCTTATTTTTAGTACAATCATTATCCTTTTACTCCTCATGATTGGTACTCTTACATTCAATAAGGTGGAAAAGACTTTTATGGACACCGTTTAAAGTTTTATTATTTATAAATTCTAAAAGTATGTTGGCTTTAAGAGCAGAAAATATATCAAAACAATACAGATTAGGACAGGTAGGCACCGGAACCCTATCTCATGATCTCAACAGATTCTGGCACAAAATGCGCGGAAAAGAAGATCCGTATCTGAAAATTGGCGAAGCTAATGACCGGACTGTAAAGGGAGAATCTGATTACGTCTGGTCACTCCGTGACATTAATTTTGAAATTAAACAGGGAGATGCTGTAGGAATCATCGGGAGAAACGGAGCAGGAAAGTCTACCCTCCTAAAACTTTTGAGTAAAGTAACAAAACCTTCCACAGGGAAAATTTACACACGAGGAAGAATTGCGTCCTTACTGGAAGTGGGAACGGGTTTCCATCCGGAAATGACAGGAAGAGAAAACGTATTTCTTAACGGAGCCATTCTTGGTATGACCAGAAAAGAAATCAGCAGAAAATTTGATGAAATTGTTGATTTCTCTGGTGTAGAAAGATATATTGACACGCCTGTGAAAAGATATTCGTCAGGAATGTATGTTCGTCTTGCTTTTGCAGTTGCAGCCCACTTGGAATCGGAAATTCTAATCGTAGATGAAGTTTTAGCCGTAGGAGATGCAGATTTCCAGAAAAAATGTCTGGGCAAAATGAATGATGTCACAAAAGGAGACGGACGGACGATTCTTTTCGTAAGCCATAATATGACAGCCATAAAAGAGCTTTGTAATAAGGGAATTCTTTTGAATCAGGGACAATTGGTTTATGAAGGAGATATTATCGATACGGTCGTTGAATATCAGAAAAATTCTGAAATCCAGAACAAATACATTCATGAAGGATCCATTGAAACAGCATTGGGAAATGAGAATATAAAGATTCTTGAATTTTCTGCCAAGGCTACACAGGGAGAATTATTAGATATAAATTCCGGAGTGTCTGTAAAATTAAGATTCTTTAATTATAGGCCTGGAATAAATTTAGACGCAACCTTTGAGCTGAGAACTTATGAAGAAGTGGCTGTTTTTCATACGGGTGTTCTTATCACAACGGATAATGATTCGGAAACTAAAGAATATTGTATTGAATTTGACATTCCGAAGAATTTGCTTAATGCCGGAAATTTTTACTTCAAACTCATTTTTGGTGAAAATCAAAGAATTCCATTGTACACCATATCCAATATAATAGGTTTTGAAGTGGAAAATATTAAGCTTGGAAAAAACATGGAGCTTCTCCCGGGAGTTATAAGACCTGAGTTGGATTTTAAAATCATCAGCTAATGAATAATCCGCAATATTTCTGTTTAGATAAAATTGGTAATTCTTCTCTTGGCTTCATTACCGTGGCCGAAAATATGAAAAATATACCTTTCGAAATCAAGCGTGTGTACTGGACGTATTATACTCCTCAGGATGTGGTAAGAGGAGGCCATGCCCACAAAAGATTAGAGCAGCTCATATTTGCAGTTTCCGGAAGAATTGAATTCAATACCATCAACTTACATGGAATGGAAGAAACATTTGTACTCGATTCTCCTTCAAAAGGATTATATCTGCCAAGACTTATCTGGAGAGATATTAAATTTAGTCATAGCGCTGTTTTATTATGTTTAGCTTCCGAGCTATATGATGAAAGCGACTATTTTAGAAATTATCAGGATTTTAAAAATTATGAATATGAAATTTAATAACAGAAATGTATTTATAAGTGATAAAGCAGTAATAGGCAAAAATGTAAAAATTGGTGACAATACTGTAATCTATGACTATGTAACAATTGGTGATAATTCTATTATTGCTAATGACTGTATTATCGGAGAACCTCTGAATGACTATTATTTCAAAGATGATTATATAAATCCTGAAACCGTCATCGGTGAAAATGCTTTGATAAGAAGCCACACCATACTATATGCAGGTTCGAGATTCGGAAATAATTTCTCCACAGGACATCGTGTTACGGTAAGGGAAAATTCTGTTTTTGGAAATAATTGCAGATTGGGTACGGTTACCGATATACAAGGCTACGTTACTTTTGGTAATAACTGCTGGCTTCACAGCAACGTGCATATCGGCCAAAACTCTACGATTGGAAATTTTGTTTTTATTTACCCATATGTAGTATTTACCAATGATCCCATGCCTCCTTCCGATATGTGTATAGGTCCTGTAATAGGCGACTTTTCCCAGATAGCAGTGGGGTCTGTTTTATTACCTGGAACAACAGTCGGTAAACATTGTTTAGTAGGCGCTCAGTCATTAATAGGAGGAAGCTTTGAAGATTATTCTTTGATAATAGGTAATCCTGGAAAAAAAATCAAAGATGTTCGCGAAATGAAATCAAAAGAAACAGGCAGATCACATTATCCATGGCCTTACAACTTTTCTCGAGGCATGCCTTGGGAAGAAGATGGATTTGATAACTGGAAAAACAAAAACGGATACGAACACGATTAAATTAAGAACTTGGAAGCCAATAAATTCAGATACGATATTTCTTTCTTGCGGGCATTTTCTGTACTCGCGGTTCTTTTTTATCATTATAAATTTCCGTGGTTTAAGTCCGGATTTATTGGTGTTGATATATTCTTTGTCATATCGGGTTATTTAATGACAAAAATTATTTTGTCTTCTTTCGATAAAGGCAACTTTAATCTATGGAACTTTTATAGTAGAAGAGTAATACGCATCATTCCTGCTCTTTTGGCATTAATTATTATCTTTACAATATTAATATTCATTTTTCTACAACCGCAGATTGTATTTTTTTTAAGAAGTGCATTTTCCAGTATTTTATTCTTTTCTAATATTTATTATTACCTCAACAATGGATATTTCGATGCTTCCTCGCAATACAATTTTCTATTACATTCCTGGTCTCTTTCTGTAGAATGGCAGTTTTATTTAATTTATCCTATCATTTTACTTTTATTAAAAAAAATATATAACAACCAGAGAACAAAGTTCACCATAATCTTTTTACTACTGGTGTCGATTTCATTTCTTTCGATGCTTCTACACAATATAAATGATACAGATTTTTCCTTTTATATTTTTTATCCCAGAGCATGGGAAATGATGTTGGGTGGACTTGCTTTTTTATTTGAAGAAAAGTCACAAAAAATTCCGTCAAAAATAAAATTAGTTGTAGCTCTGTTGTGTCTCTCGGTTTTGGGATGCTTCATTTTTCTTTTCTATATTTCTAAGTGGCCATCTTCATATGCTATAATTCCGGTATTTTTTACGGCATTGCTTATCTGTATGAATTATGAGTTCAGGATATATAAAAATAAAGCATCGATCTATCTGGGAAATATTTCTTATTCTCTGTATCTATATCATTGGCCGTTTTATGTATTTCTACTGTTTTTTGAAGTAAATATTAATTTAAAGTATCGTATTTTAACCATATTGCTTTCATTTGTTTTCGCCATACTTTCTTATGAATTTGTAGAAAAAAGAGACTACTCTAAGAAGACTTCGTCTATTTTGGCAATGAGTATGATAGCATTTATCATCTCATTTTCTATTACAAAAATTGATGCAAAAAATTACACCGAAGAATACCAGTTCATAAATGTCGCTTCAAACTATAAGTTCAGTAAAGCCGCTGAAAAACAATACAAGTTTAATGCAAAGCATCTTTTATATAACAAAGATTATCAATCATTTATAAAACATTTAGACATTCCTGTTCCGGATAAAAAAAATATCATTCTTTTAGGAGACAGCCATGCAGGAATGTTTTCCAAAACACTTCACAACATCTTTTCTGGTATAAAAAATTCCAATCTTATCCAAATAACTGCAGATGCTACATATCCCATGGAAAATTCTAAAAGTGCTTACGAAAATCCTGTAAAGTATTTTAATTACGTATTTACACAATACATCCCAAAATATTATAAAAGCATAGATCTTATCATTATTAATGCTAATTATTCGGGGTATTCTGAAGAAGAAATAAAAAAGAATATCCAACTGACCGAAAAATATTATTCAAAATATAATCTTCCAACAATTTATATTGGCATGACAGACATTTATGTAATAGATTATCCTACGTACAATTATATAAAGAAAAAATATAACGCAAATATGTATGTACAGGAAAAAGATATAAAAGAAAATCAAAATTTCAATGTTTTTTTAAAGCGCTATTTAGGCAAAAAATATATAGACTTACTCGATCAAAATATTGAAAAAGTATCTTCAGATAGCTTCCCTTATATGTATGATACCAATCACTTAACACTGTTTGGAACAGAACAATATAAAAATATTTTAACACAAAAAATACATCAGTCCTTAGAGCAGTACTGTAACTACAAATAATAAAAAGATGATTAAATTTTTAGACCTGCAAAAAATTAATTTAACACATCAGGACGAAATAGAAAAAAAACTTTCTCATGTTTTTCGTTCCGGGTGGTATCTTATGGGACAGGAACTTTCGGCTTTTGAAAGCAGTCTTTCTCAATATATAGGAACAAAGCATACTATCGGTGTGGCTAATGGATTAGATGCTTTACGGCTCATACTTCGTGGATATATAGAAATGGGAATTATGCAAAAAGGAGATGAAATTCTCGTACCATCCAATACGTACATAGCTTCTATTCTTGCCATTTCAGACAATGGATTAGTGCCTGTTTTTGTAGAACCAGACATTAATAATTATAATATTGATATTGCGAAAATTGAAGAAAATATTACTTCAAAAACAAAAGGAATTCTTATTGTTCATCTATATGGCCGAACTGTTTTTTCCGATAAGCTTAAAGACTTTGCAGAAAAATATCAGTTAAAAATCATTGAAGACAACGCTCAGGCTATTGGCGCAGAATGGAAAGGTAAAAAAACAGGTAATCTGGGAGATGCCGCTGGTTTTAGCTTTTATCCCGGAAAAAATCTTGGCGCATTGGGAGATGCCGGAGCTGTTACCACCAATGATGAAAATTTAGCAAAAATAATTAGGGCATTAGCCAATTATGGATCCGATCAGAAGTACATTAACATCTATCAGGGACTTAACTCAAGATTAGATGAAATTCAGGCAGCTGTGTTGGGGGTTAAATTAAAATATATTGATGAAGAAAATTCAACCAGAAAAAAAATTGCAAGAAAATATATTTCGAAAATATCAAATCCAAAAATAATTCTTCCACTATTCCCGACTGATGAAAATGAGCATGTCTGGCATTTATTTGTAATCCGAGTACAAAACCGTGAAAAGCTTCAAGAATATCTGACTGAAAATGGCATTCAAACTCTGATACACTATCCCATTCCTCCTCATAAGCAAAAAGCCTATAAAGAGTGGAACAGCTTATCTTTTCCAATAAGTGAAAAGATTCACGAAGAAGTATTAAGCCTGCCTATTTCTCCTGTAATGACCGAAGAAGAAACGGATAAAGTCATAGAAATTGTGAATCGATTTTAAAACTTAATTCTCATAAAAGATAAATTCAAGAAATCATGACCCAGTTGCCACTTGTTTCGATTTTATGTCTTAGTTACAATCAGGAGCGGTTTGTTGTAGAATCTCTGGAAAGTATAAAATTACAGACTTACAGTAATATTGAAATTTTAATCTGCGATGATTTTTCCAAAGATAATTCGGTGAAAGTTATCAACAATTGGATTGAAAATAATCCACAACTAAATATTCAGTTCATTAATCATCTTCAAAATCAAGGTATTTGTAAATCTTTAAACGAGTTGCTTAATCTCTCGAAAGGAAAATATATTATCACCATAGCATTAGATGATTTGATGGAATATGATAAAGTGGAACGACATGTTAACATTCTTGAAAACTCTTCCCAAAATGAAGCTTTGGTATTTTCAAATGCTTACCTAATAGACGATCATTCGGTACGGTTTCAAAATACATTCATTCCCTATTTTCATAAATACTTAAGCATTGAATCCGGAAACTTTTACGAGACTTTGCTTAATGATAATTTCATTCCTGCCATGTCTTGTGTCACGAAATCTTCTATAATAAGGGAAATTGGGGGTTGGGACGAAACATTAACCTTTGAAGATTATGATATGTGGTTGAGGTTAAGTCAAAAATATAATTTCATCTATGATGATTACAAATCATGCAGCTATAGAATACATGCTACAAACTCCCATAAAAAGAAAAATTTTTTAAATGCTTCTTTTTTCGACATTTATTTAAAACACAAAGAACAGCCTGTCATGAAGAAGAAAATATTAAAACTTATACATCAGGCGTATAAAGAAAAAAAACTGACAGAAAGCCACAGAAACTACCTTAAAGAACTTGATAATAAAACGCTTACAGAAAAGTTAATATTAAATAACGCAGGAAATGTCACCTATAATACTTTGCTTTTCTTTCAAAAAATTTATTATAAAAGCTGGTAAGAATATTTAAAAACATAAAATGAAAACAAAAGCCCGAGCCATAGCATATTATCTCCCTCAATATTACCCTATTCCTGAAAATGATGAATGGTGGGAAAAAGGCTTTACAGAATGGACGAATGTAACGAAAGCAAAACCGCTTTTTCCGGGACACCATCAGCCAAATTTGCCCTCAGAACTTGGATTTTATGACCTCAGAGTTCCTGAAGTAAGAGAGCAGCAGGCGCAACTTGCCAAAGAACACGGCATTGAAGGATTTTGCTATTGGCATTATTGGTTTGGAAACGGAAAAAGAATTTTGGAACGTACCTTCAAAGAAGTATTAGAAACAGGAAAACCTGATTTTCCGTTTTGCCTTGCATGGGCTAATGAAACCTGGAAAGGGGTATGGCACGGACTCAATAATCAAATTCTTGCGGAGCAGAAATATCCGGGAACCGAAGATTATGTCACTCATTTTTATGAATTGTTGCCTGCTTTTCAAGATAAAAGGTATATCCGCGTCAATAATAAACCCCTGTTTGTCATTTACAAACCATTTGATATCCCGGACGTTAATTTTTTTATGGATTTATGGAATTCTTTAGCCAAAGAAAACGAACTGGAAGGGATTTATTTTATAGGCCACCTTTTCGATTACAGAAGATATCAGGACCTTTTAGATCTTGGATTAGATGCCGTAAATGTTGTCCGAATGAATGAAGTTGAGCGACAACTTCCAAAACCTAAGCTTAGTTTAAAAGAGAAATTTAAATATAAGCTTAAAAATATTTCTGCAAATCTGCCTGTCTATAAATATGAGGATGCTATAAAAGTTTTGCTGGGAGACGAATCAAAAAAAGACAATATTATTCCTACTGTTTTCCCAAACTGGGATCATTCGCCGAGAAGTAAAGGAAAAACATTGATTCTTCATGATTCTACACCTGAGCATTTCAGAAAACATATACGTGAAGCAATAAATTTCGTAGAAAATAAACCGGATGATGAAAATATCATATTCATCAAATCCTGGAATGAATGGGCTGAAGGAAATTACCTGGAACCTGATCGCAGATATGGCAGAAGATACCTGGAAGTACTGAAAGAAGAAAACACAAAATAAAATGACCATTACAGTAATAATACCGGTTTATAACGCAGAAGCTTTTGTTGAAAAAGCCGTGAATTCTGCGATACAGTTCCCCGAAGTCAAAGAAATACTGCTCATTGATGACGGATCGAAAGATAATTCTTTCCAAATATGCTTAAAAGCGGCACAACAGCATGATATCGTAAAAGTTCTTCAGCACGCAGACCAAAAAAACCACGGCGTATCCGCTTCCAGAAATCTGGGTATGGACCTGGCTACTTCAGAATTCGTCACCTTCTTAGATGCTGATGACTATTATCTTCCTAACAGATTCGATGCTGAAAGAAAATACTTTCAAAATCCTAACATAGAAGGCGTTTATGGAGCCATCTCCACAGAATTTGTAACGGAAAAAGGAAAAGAAATATACCTGGAAAAATTTCTTAACGATAATCTTACCACGGTTTATCAGGAAGCAGAAGGTCTTGAGGTTTTCGAAGGCCTGTCTGAGATCAATAAAGAACATGGAACATTTTTTTCGATGATTGCCCTCACCATCAGAAAGGCGGCTCTGCAAAGAACGGGACTGAGGTTGAATGAAAAACTGAAAATCGGGGAAGACAAAGATTTTATCGTTAAGCTTTCTTATCTGGCGTACCTGAAATCGGGCTTTATCAGTGAGCCGGTTGCTGTACGAACAGGGCATGAGAATAACACGATCACTAAAATCAGAAACTATTCTTCGGAATATTTTTATCATCAGTCACTCGTTTTTAAATCATTGTACCGGTGGGGTAAAAAACAACGGAAAATGCCTGCTACAGCTCTTGAAGTTTTCAGATATAAATATTTATCATCCAGAATCGCCTGTATGAAAGGAATTGAAAAATATTTTAATTACATCATATATACCATTTTCAACCCTAAACTTTTAAAAACAAGATATCGGTATTATGCCCTCAAAAACAATCAGTGATATTCTTGTCTGATATAAAAATTAAAAACACAAATATTATGATTATCGGAAACGGCATGCTGGCTAATGCATTACGAAAACATGACAGCGATGATGTTCTTTTTTTCGCTTCGGGAGTATCAAACTCACAGGAAACGGTCAGAGCTGAATTTGAAAGAGAAATTTCCCTTTTACGTTCTGCTCTAGATCATCACAAAGACAAGAAGCTGGTTTACTTTTCAACCTGCAGCATTTATGATAGTTCTAAATCTGCAAGTCCATATGTGCAGCATAAAATTAATATTGAACATCTCATTTCTGAAATTTCAGATGATTTTACAATTTTCAGAATAGGAAACGCCGTTGGAAAAGGTGGAAATCCAAATACTTTAATCAATTTTCTGAAAAACGCTATTGAAACCGGTAAAAAAATTTCGCTTCATAAAAATGCAGGTCGAATATTAGTTGATGCCGATGACATTGCAGAATTTGTGTATTCCTTTTTAAATCATTTTAATAACCAACGTATCGATTTTGCTTATCCGTATCAGTTTACACCATTGGAAATTATACAAAGAATGGAAATATTTATGGCTAAAAAAGCAAATTATGAAACCGTGGAAAAAGGGGCATTATATGATATGGAATTCGATATAATCGTAAAAGATTATTTCAAAGATATTTCTCCATCAGATTATTTGGATAAAATTTTTAGAAACTATTTATAAAAAATAGAACTTAAACATCAAGTATAAATGAACTTCATTAATAAATACATCCTATGTGCGGAATAGCAGGAATCATAGCCAACAATGCAAAGAATTATAAGGAAGAACTTCAAAAAATGACCGATGCCATTGCTCATAGAGGTCCCGATTCTTCACATTCCGAATTTTACGACAATGCAGCTCTTGGCCATCGCAGGCTTTCCATCATTGACCTTTCCGAGACAGGAAAGCAGCCTATGTTTTCAGTTACAAAAAAAGAATGCATCGTACTTAATGGAGAGATTTACGGATATATGGATATTAAAAACAAATACCATGATTATCCTTACCGCGGCAGTTCAGATACAGAAGTAATATTGGCCATGTATCAGAGGAAACAGGAAAATCTTATCCACGAACTTCCTGGAATGTTTGCTTTTGCCATTTGGGATAATGAAAGACAACAGCTTTTTTGTGCCAGAGACCGTTTTGGGGAAAAACCTTTCTATTATACAATCGGAAGAAACAATGAATTTATTTTCGCTTCGGAAATCAAGGCGATTCTTGCATCCGGACTTATTCAGGCAAAGGTAAATCAGGAAGCTCTATCATATTATCTGCAACACGGTTATGTGAGTAGTCATCAAAGCATTTATGAAAACATCCACACGTTGCCGCCGGCTCACCAGCTCATCTGGAAAAATGGTGAAATTTGCGTAACAAGATATTACTGCCTTCCGGTGAAAGACAGAGTTTTGAATCTTTCTGAAGCAAAAGAAGAATTTAATTATCTACTTAAAAAAGCCGTTCAAAAGCAACTGGTTGCGGATGTTGAAGTAGGAAGTTTTCTGAGCGGCGGGCTGGATTCTTCTTCCATTGTTGCTTTGGTTGCGGATTTTTTGCCTCAACAGACTACCATCAGTTTTGGTTACGATCATGCAGAAAGCGAATTGAAATATGCAAAAGAAATTGCTTTAAAATACCATACCAATCATATTGAAGTTCATGAAAAGAAAAAAGATCTGGCTACATCATTGCTGAAAATATCTCCGTTTTTTGATGAGCCTTTTTCAGATATATCTTTTATTCCTCATTTTGAAATTTGCAGAAATGCAAGAGAAAAGCTCACGGTTGTTCTTTCCGGAGATGCAGGCGATGAACTTTTCGGAGGGTATGATTTTTACAGAGTTGAAAATTTATTGAGAAATCATTTCAGTTATAAAAACATCATTGCAAAATTTGGTTTAAGGTTATATCAAAAGTTCAGACCTGTTTCCTTTTTAACGCAGAAAAACCTTGAATATGAAAATATACTCGATTTTCATCAGAATTTTGTACGAAATGCATTCAATAAAGAAGAAAGAACGGCCTTGGGAATTTCAGCAAACTACCAACAGTCATTTAGCTTTTCCCCCAACACCAGTTCTCTCAATGATATTATGCGAATAGATCTTGAAGGATATGTTCCGGGAAATATGATGGTAAAATCTGACAGGATGGCAATGGCGAATTCACTGGAAGTTCGAACTCCTTTTCTTGATATAGATTTTGCCGAGTTCTGCATTCAGCTTCCTGAAAATCTTAAAATCAATCACAAAAATGATAAAATTATTCTCCGCGAAGCAATGGGATCTTACTGGACGGAAAACATCAGAAAACGAAAAAAACAAGGTTTTGGAATGAGTGTAAAAAGCTGGTTTGAGGAAGAAAACCTCATCAAACTGTCCGATGACTTGTTAAAAGATCCGGCTCAGAAAGTATTCGATTATATTGATTTTAAAATGACCCAAAAGTTCCTTAACGAGAATCATAAGCACTGGAATTTACTGCAACTGGCGCTTTGGGCGTACAATAACCAAAAATATTTATAATGCTCAATATTTCTGTCATCATACCGGTTTACAATGCAGCACAGTTTTTAGAAAAATCTGTACAATCTGCCCTGCATTTTGATGAAGTGAAAGAAATTTTACTGATTGAAGACAAATCAACAGATAACTCACTGGAAATCTGTGAAAAATTAGCTTCAGGAAATTCCAGGATAAAACTATTTCAACATCATGATAAAGGAAATCATGGTGCCGGAGCTTCTAGAAATCTGGGAATTGAAAAAGCTACCGGTAATTTTATAGCTTTTCTGGATGCTGATGATTATTATCTTCCCAACAGGTTTGAAGCGGATAAAGAAATTTTCAGAGATCCTGCAATTGATGGTGTGTTCGGCGCTATCGGCGTTGAATATCTTACAGAAAAAGGCAGACAGGAGTTTCAGGCAAAATTTAAAGATATACCTCTTACCACCGTAAACTATCCAGCCGAAGGTGAGGAGGTTTTCAGGGGTTTGCTCAGTCTTACCCCAAAGATTTTCGGCACGTTTTTTCATTTGAATGCGCTCACCATAAAAAAGTCTGCAATTGAAAAATATAACCTTCGCTTCAATGAAAACCTAAGAGTACATCAGGATTCAGATTTTAATATAAAGCTTTCTTATTTCTGTCATTTAAAATCGGGTATTATTGATAAAGCGGTCGCAATAAGAGGGGTTCATGATAACAACAGAATTACCAAGATTATTCAATATTCTCCGGAATATAATGAAAGACAGTTTATTTTGTGGCAGTCTCTCTACCATTGGGCTGTTACCAACAATTTACCTTCAGAATACCGAAAAAGGATTTATTTAAGCTTTAAGTCTTTTGATCTTTCCCAACAAAAGGGTTTGAGAAAATATTTCAATATCGTTTGGGAAGTCATTAAGAACTACGAAATATTAAGAACCAGATACCGATACAATTATTATAAATCATAATCATGAAAATTTCCGTTATCATTCCTGTCTATAATGCTGAAAAATTTTTGACACAGGCTGTAGAATCTGCCCTTCAATTCTCTGAGGTTTATGAAGTTATTTTGATTGAAGATAAATCTCCGGATAATGCTCTTGAAATCTGCAGGAAACTGGCAGTGATTCATGATAGAGTAAAACTTTTTCAACATCCGGATAAAGAGAATCATGGTGCCGGACCTTCAAGAAATCTCGGAATTGAAAAGGCTACAGGTGATTTCATCGCATTTCTTGATGCCGATGATTATTATTTGCCCAACAGATTTGACGCTGAGAAGGAATTATTTAAAAAGCTTAATGTAGATGGGGTATATGGGGCGCTGGGAGTTCATTATTATTCCGAAAAAGCGAAGGCCGATTACTATAAAGTATTTGGAAACCGATTAACTACAATATATAAAAAACACAAGCCCGAAGATGTTTTTCCAGGACAGTTGGGTATGAAAGGTAGTTTTGGGCTGATCCATCTGGATACATTAACGATTCGTAAAAATGCATTATACAAGCTGGATACTTTTTTCAAAAAAACATTAAGACTGCATCAGGATACTGAATTTCTGTTCCGGTTGTCATTTTTCACGAATCTCTATCCCGGGATATTAAATGAGCCCATTGCCATGAGAGGTGTTCATGAAAATAACCGGATTACAAAAGTGGATACTCGAAAAATAAATCCTGCCACCACGAGAGTCATGCTTTGGAGAGAAGTTAATGATTGGGCAGAAGGAGAAGCAGCTATTCCTGATGACGTTAAAATCCATATCAAAAGAATGACCCGCAGTTTTGAAATTGCTATAGCTCCTTTTTTTAAGAAGTGGTTTATGATTTTAAAATATTTGGTCACTGATTACCCGAGCATCCGTTCCGGATTATATAATATTAATTTCAGACGGGATTTGATGTAATAATTCTTTTTATGAAAAGTAAAAATACTTTGTTAGACTTTTTGGTCATTTCCTGTTCTCTTATGTTCATATACATACGGTTGGTTTACTCTTCAGGGATGCTTACCCCGGACAGTATTCAATATTTTAATCAGGCAAATGATTTCTGGAAGTATAAAGTTAATTTTCCGTTAGGTTATCCCTTAACGATTAAAACATTAAGTTTTATTACTGGAAGTCTTTTTTCCGCATCCAAACTGATTAATTTGTTTTCATATCTCGGAATTATTATTTTTTCGTACCGAAAGAAATTTTACTTTTCTCAAACTTTAATTGTTTTTTCATTTTATCCTTTAATAAACTTTTATTCTTACAGCATTTCTGAGCCTTTATATTTTTTCATCAATTATATTATTATTTATATCATATCTAAAATTATAGATAGCGGGTTTAGTGCAAAAAGTTCAATTACTTTATTCTTTTTATTCTTCTTGCTGGTTTCAGTACGGTTCTCCGGAATATTCATATTTGCAGTGTCAATACTTTTTATGTTTTATATCACTTTAAAGAAAAAATATTCTTTGCGATCTTTTTTAAATACTGCTACATTATCTGCACTCGGAATTATTATATATCTAATAATTAATTATTTATACTGCGGATATATCTTTGGAAAGAGAAGTCATCTTGAAGTAAAACATATTGAATTTTTCAGTGCTTTTGTTCCGAAAATGATTTTCTCTATTGGTAAGAATTTCAGCATCTTTAATGCAATACTCCATAAAGGAATATTAGCTAAAATATCCTTCTTCCATATGTATGTAGGTTTAGGAATGATTTTTTTTCCTGTATTATATGCATTAATTAAAAAAAAGGAAATAAGTGATTTTAGTATATATTTACTTTTCGGATTCGGCGGTATTCTCGTAAGTCTTTTTTACAGTTATTATATAACTTATATTGATGATTCTATCCGTATTCAGAGTAATGCTTATTTATATCTCATCCTTTTTATTGTTATTAACTTGCCAAAGAATACGATCAACTATATTAAAATATTGATTATCGGTATTCTTATATTTAATTCTGTTACGGTGCTTATTTATTCTGAAAACATCAAAACTTACATTTCTCGATATGAAAAATTAATTGACAGCTCATCCAGAGATAAAAAAATGTTTATCATTTACAAAAATATAAATGATAATAATGAGAGAAATGATGCCAGATTGTTGCTTTTCAAAGCAATTCTTATTGATAAAAACTACCAGATAATAGAATCTAACGCTACAGATCATCATGAATTTGAATATTATATTCGTACATCTGATATTACAGGTAAACCATAAACTTAATGAATTTAAGCTTTTCTTTTCAAATAATCTCTTGTCGGCTTTTCGATAAAACGGTAAAAAAATGCTGATACAACCATCAGAACTATCAGGTAAATCCAGAATACGGTATTGCTCTGATATATCTGAAAATAATCCCACAAAACAGACCTCAAAATATACAGCACGGGAATATGGATAATATAGATAGCATAACTAATTTCCCCAAGAAATTCCAAAGGTTTTAAGGAAAATACTTTTGTCAGCAGCCCATTATTACAGGAAATCAAATAAATCAACGGAACAAAAAGTAATGCCATTAAACCATTATGAAAATTAAGCGGAATAAAAATCAAGGATAGTAAAATTCCTATAAAAATTAAAGCAATGGCAATATCGTAATTCTTTTTCTTACGGTTGTTCACAAAAAATAAGCCGGCCAGATTTCCAATCAAAAACTCATTGACATGCCACATAGGGAAATAATGGCTGAATTCATGACTCATCGTATGCGGTCCTTTATATGCATGGGAATCGACATAAAGATTTGTAAAAAACTGAGTTCCTATCCAGATTAAAACAGCAATAACCCATATGCTTTTATTCCCTTTTGAATAAAAATAATTGTACAGCCAAGGGAATAGAAGATAAAATAAAAATTCTACGGAGATCGACCATCCCGGAAAATTAAGAACAAGGGCTTTTCCCGGTATCCAGCTCTGAATGCCCAAAAGGTATAAAAAAGCTTTATAAAAACTAAAATCAGAATATCTGGTCACAAGATACAGCAGTAATCCTACCACATACAAAGGGGAAATTCTGGCAAATCTGTTTCTGTAAAAATCTTTATAATCAATTCTGGCCTTTCTGTGATAAGCAACAATCATGATAAAACCCGAAAGAATAAAAAAATAGCTTACTCCGACGTTTGCCTTTAAGAAAACATCAGAGATATAAGGGATTTTATATAAAAATAAATCTTTATTAAAATGAGAAATAACGATCGCCATGGCAGCGACAAATCGGGTAAATGTAATCTGACCTATTTTCACGGATCAAAAATACATCTAAAAGTCTATTTCACAAAGACTCCGATATATTTTCCTTCATATTCTACCACAGTCGTTTCAATATTATTTTTTTCACAGAAATCCTGATATGCGGAATTGTCACCTATATCATCACTTATGAACACCGCACCCGATTTAAGTTTGCCATACACTTCGTTGTATGCCCACATTCTGCCATTATAGCTTTTATCGGAATCATAGTGTAGAACATCAAAAGAAGAACATTCAGCAAAGATTTTCGGTAAAGATTCCTTATCCGCAAAACGGAATAATTTCCAGTGTTTTTTAAGATTCTCGGGAACAATGCATCCTACATACTGATCGCCATCCTGTGCAAGATAAGGCATATCCGAGCTGTACAAAGTCCCGTTTCTTTTCTCTAAAGAGAGCAATGCAGCCAGAGAAGACCAACCGTAAGCAACACCTGTTTCAATCATATTTTCTGCTTTAGTAAATTCACAAGCATAGTAGATAAGTTCCAATGCTCCAGGGCCGCCCATTTTAATAGGGCATTCTCTCTCTCTGCGGTTTGCAGATTGCAAAACTTCAGCATACTGATCTCTGAAGTCTTCAATATTTATGGCGAAAAGCTTAAAAACTGCTTCTTTCTGGGAAATTGCAACCGAAGCAGCCCAGGAATTTGTTTTTTCTTTTCCTTTGAAAGCACTCTTTCGGTTTACTGTATTTTTAATGATTTTTCTTCCCAGCTCGGGATAGAGATCAGGCCTTTTGAGATAGGCAACAAATGTTTTGAGAACTCTTGATATTTCACTCATTGTGTTAAATTTGAAAACAAAAATATATATTTTTTTTAATTACACAAAACGATTATATTTGTAATACAAATATGACGAAAAATTTACACCAATGGCTTTCAAAATTTTCGAGAAAATTCAGAGAAAAAACCAGATCTATCTCCTCAAAAAACATAAAAAAGTTTCCTTTAAAGACCTTAAACTAGGAAATTACAATCATTTTGTACTTCATCACGATATTAAAAAGCTTACCATAGGAAATTCTGCTTCATTGAGAAATTTCATTCATATTTTTGTTCAACAGAACGCATCCCTTGAGATTGGACAAGATTTTTTCATGAATAATTTCTGTTCTATTAATTGCCTTGAAAGTATATCCATAGGAAACAATACATTATTTGGGGAAAACGTAAAACTGTACGATCACAACCATCGTTATGAAACAGACCCCACATTTAAAGTTTATCCTGATAAATTCAAAACTGCTCCGATAAAAATTGGAAGCAATTGTTGGCTTGGAAGTAATGTTACGGTTCTAAAAGGAGTTACTATAGGAGATAACTGCATCATAGGTGCGGGATGTGTAATCTATAAAGATGTATCACCTAATACCATTATTATAAACCATCAGGATCTTATCAGCAAGCCCGTCACTAAAGGTTTGTAATCTACAATACCTGAATGCAAAGAAACCAAATCCTGTTTTTATAACAATTAAGCATAAATAAATGAAATTTTCAATACTTATTGCCCATTATAATAATGCTACTTTTTTTAAAGATTGCTTTCATAGCATCATAAAACAAACCTATCACAATTTTGAAGTAATTATTGTTGATGACTGCTCTAAGGAATCTGAAAAACAGGCCATCAAAAGGTTGATTGCGAACGACGAAAGATTTTTCTTTTATAAAAATGAAAATAATAAAGGCGTAGGATATACTAAAAAAAAATGTGCAGAACTTGCTACAGGCGATATATTAGGATTTTTGGATCCTGATGATGCTTTAGTTCCCGATGCTTTAGAAGAAAGTATTGAAGTATTCAAGAATAAAAATATCATTGCTGCTTATTCTCAATTTTATATTTGTTCTTCAGATCTCATTCCGCAAAAACTATTTGCTAACTCAAGGAAAGTAAAAAACAAGCAAAAAAAATTCCTGAATCTTGATTTTGAAGTAAACCATTTTTTTACTTTCCGGAAAACTGAGTACGAAAAAACTGATAAAATAAATGAACATTTAACATCTTCTGTCGATCAGGATTTATATCTAAAATTGTATGAAGAAGGGGACTTTCATTTTATAAAAAAAGGGCTGTATCTGTATCGAATTCATGAAAACGGGATTTCGCAAAATAAAAACAATAAAGAAAATTTATATAAAAACTGGCACCTCGTACTTTATGATGCACTCAAAAGAAGAGAGCTCAGGAAGATTTTTAATAAAAATATTGACGAAATCAAAAATCTTCCATCTTACTTATATAAAAAACGCAACACTCTATTTTTCAAAATTATCCGCAAATCGTATAACATTATCCCGTAAATAACACAAATAATGAAATTTTCGATATTAATCGCCCATTACAATAACGGCAAACACTTTAAAGACTGTTATCAATCTATTCTGAACCAAAAGCATCAGAACTGGGAAGCCGTGATTCTTGATGACGCTTCCACAGACGATTCTGTAGAAGTCATTAAAAAAATTGTAGGAAATGACGAACGGTTCAAAATTTATTATAGTGAAGAAAACAGTGGTGTCGGAATTACCAAAAGTAGATTGATAGAGCTCGCCGAGGGAGAAATCTGTGGCTTTGTAGATCCGGATGATGCCATACTACCTACAGCTATTTCTTCCTGCATAAATCTATATAAAAAGAAACCGGAAGTCGTGCTTACTTATTCGCTTTTTACAAAGTGTGATGAGAATCTTAATCCTCAGGAAGTTTTCAATGGCGGAAAACAGGTTATTAATAAGTCTCGATATTTTTTTAACAGTCCTATCGAAATTGCTCATTTTGTTACGTTTAAAAAAGAAATCTACAACCAGACAGAAAAGATAGACTCTTCTATGAAAATTGCGGAAGATCAGGATCTTTACCTTAAAATGTATGAAAAAGGAAAAGTGCATTTTATCAATGAGCCGAATTATCTGTACCGAATGCACTCAGGCGGAATTTCACAAAATGAAAATAAACCGAAATCAAGAGAATATTTTGCAAAAGTAATTTTCAATGCAATGAAACGGAGAAATTTAGAAAAAATCAATGGAAGACCTGTACCGCATGAATTCAGAAATGCAGATGAAATCTATAGCCTTCTTGAATATCAGAACAACTTTCTTTCAAAAATAAAGAAAAAGGCAACCCTTTATATTCAGCAAATTTTTAGCTAATGATGAAAAAAGATAAAATAAAAGTTCTGTTCAGGCATCGCTCCATGGAAATGGGAGGGGTGGAAAAGGTTGTTTTAAGCATGCTCAATAACCTCAACAGAGATAAGTTTGAGCTTACCATATGCCTTAATATCAATCAGGGAGAACTAAGAAATGAATTTCCTTCCCACATCAGGAAAGTATATATCGCAGAAGGTAGGGAAGATCTTTCAAAAAATTCAATGATCCGAAAAATACAGTTGATAATAAGAAGATTCAGGCTTAACAAAGCCAGTAAAGATTCGTCAATTGCAGATCGCATCCTGAAAGACAAATTCGATGTGGAAATTGCAACAACCTATGCGGTTTACAAAACGGTCCTGAATTCAAGCAATAAAAATTCAAAAAAAATTGCCTGGCTTCATTCAGATCTTACACTTCCTTCTTTTGACGCGTACCGTGACGATATCTTCAACAGCATGAAGCAGTTTGATTATATCATTTATGGTTCTCAACAGTGCAAAGATGTTTTGAATGAAAAATATCCCGATGTACAATTCCCTCCCGGAAAAGTGATACTCAATGCCATTCCGATCGAGGAGCTAAAGAAGAAAGCACAGGCTTTTATCCCAGAATTTGAGGACTTTCCCACCTTTGTCTCAGTAGGAAGACTGCATATCAGGAAGGGATACAGAACGCTTCTCGAAGCACACCAAAAACTTTTAGCCGATGGTTATACCCACCATATTTATGTGATTGGAAATGGCGAAGACTATGAATTGCTTTCTAAGAGAATTGATGAACTGGGAGTCGGAAATTCTTTCAAGCTTCTCGGCACTCAAATGAATCCATATCCGTATGTGAAAAATGCAGACTTCTACATTATGCCCTCTGAAAGCGAGGGCTGGCCGCTCATTATTGCAGAAACATTGATTCTTCAGAAACCTATTGTAGCAACAGCAGTAGGCGGTGTACCTGAAATGGTTGAACATTCAACGAACGGATACCTCACAGAATCCTCTCAGGAAGGCTTATACAACGGAATTAAGGAGTTTCTCACCAACAGAGATCTTTTAGAAAATATTCAAAAAAATCTTATCAATATTGAAAGTAAATTCGACAATCAGAAGATTTTTGATGCAGTAGAAGAAATCATTGAAAACCTTGTCGGAAAAGAAAGTCCTAATCGTTTAAATCAGATCAATACAATATAAATGATAAAAAAGAAAAAAATTCTTATCCGTATCGGTTCATTGCGCCACGGCGGGGCAGAAAAGGTATTAATTAATTTTCTGAAAAATATCCCTCCGGATAAATATGAAATTGATCTTCTCCTGAATCTATACTCCGGAATATACATAAAGGAAGTTCCTTCCTGGATAAATCTTTACTACCTGATAAAAGGTGAGATGATAACGACCAACAGACCTAAAGATATTCCTATAAAAGCGTTGAGGGTTCTTTATGAAAAAATGTTTCTTTGGTTTCCTTTTCTGCTTTACAGATTCATTTTAAAAAATAAAAAATACGACGTAGAGATCGCAGGCATTCATGGTCTTTATAAAGAAATACTTTCAAGCCCGCAGAAAAATTCAAAAAAAATCATCTGGGTGCATAACGACATTTTCAGTATACGAGGTTATACTCCTAAGATAATTCGTAAATTTTTCAGATATGACAGGATTCTTGTTATCTCCAATAAAATCCGCGACGGGATGTACGATCTGGCACAAAACGAAGATGAGAAAACGGCTGTCATCAAAATATTTAACCCGATTGACCGGAATGAGACACTAAGAAAAGCAGATGTTAAAATTCATAATTTTCCTTTTACAGAAAGTCTTCCAACATTTATAAGCATTGGTACAATATTTCCACAAAAAGGGTACGACCGACTGCTGAATGTACATAAAAGACTCATCGATGAAGGATTAAAACATCAGCTGCTTATTATCGGCGACGGCTACGATTTTGATACTATTCAGGATCAGCTTAACAGATTAGGAATTCAAGAAACAGCTAAAATGTTTGGATTCACCAGCAATCCTTATCCTTACCTGAAAAAAGCGGATTTCTATGTATTATCTTCCAGGCATGAAGGTTTTCCTACGGTTATTGCGGAAGCTCTCATCTTCCACAAGCCTGTTTCTGCAACTGATGTTTCCGGAATACGGGATCTTCTTCAGGACGGCAGGCTGGGAAACATCACCACAAATTCTGAAGAGGGAATTTATGAGGGTATGAAAAAGTTTCTTACCGATAAAAGTGTCGCTGAAGAATACAAAAAGAGAATTGAACAGTCCGAACTTCCTTTTACTCTGGAAAAATCCGTACAGCATCTTCAGGAAATCATTGATTATATATAAATAAATTGCCATGGCTCATTCTACCATTCAAAAAGATTTTTACAGGGAAAGCGGAAAATGGCTTTCCGGATTACAGATTATTGTCCGATGCATAAATCCGAACCTGCATTTTATTTATATTTTCAGAAAAGCACAGAAATACAGGAAAACACCAATTTTAAATTTATTCTGGAAAATGCTGCTCAGGCATTATCAGATCAAATACGGTTATCAGATCTATCCGGAAACGGAAATCGGTGAAGGTCTTTATCTGGGACATTGGGGTGCATTGGTCATCAATCCCAAAGTGAAAATCGGGAAAAACTGCAATATCGCACAAGGCGTTACCATCGGACAGCAAAACCGGGGTAAAAATGCAGGCTTCCCTGTAATAGGTGATGAGGTATGGATCGGCACAAATGCTGTAATTGTAGGAGGAATCACGATTGGTAACAACGTGCTTATTGCCCCGAATGCGTATGTCAATTTTAATGTTCCTTCGCATTCTGTTGTCATGGGAAACCCGGGCATCATATATCCTTCAGAAACTGCGACGAAAGGATATATCAATCATAAAATCTAATCTTAATTTAATATTGATTTTCTATGAATTGTTTGTAATTTTATCCAAAATATACATCACGTGTATCTTTTATGAATTGCAATTTGCCTAGGAATAGGATAGAAAGCATGATTTTAAGCATATTTTAATATTAAACTTTGTTAAAAGTATTTGCTTTTTCATCAAATATTCTATTTTTGTAGTGTTATTGATTTAGTCTATTGATTTTGAAAATAATTTACACGAAATAAATAATTATAGATATTAAATTATGTCACAATCGTACAAAGTTATTTTTGAAAACAACAGAAAATGGGTAGAATCCAAATTGGCAGACAACCCCAATTTCTTTCAGGATCTTGCAAAGACCCAAACTCCCGAATATCTGTATATCGGATGTTCAGACAGCAGGGCAACAGCAGAAGAACTGATGGGAGCCAAGCCCGGCGAAGTTTTCGTCCACAGAAACATTGCCAATATTGTCAATACTTTGGATATGAGTTCCACGGCGGTTATTCAGTATGCTGTAGAACATCTCAAAGTAAAGCATATTATTGTCTGTGGCCATTACAACTGCGGCGGAGTAAAGGCAGCCATGACACCTGAGGATCTCGGATTGCTGAATCCATGGCTTAGAAACATTCGCGATGTTTACAGACTTCATCAGAGCGAACTGGATTCTATCACGGATGAAGGCAAGCGTTATGACAGACTTGTTGAGCTTAATGTTCAGGAGCAGTGCATCAACGTTGTCAAAATGGCCTGTGTACAGGAACGGTACATCTTAGAAGAGTATCCTGTTGTTCACGGGTGGGTATTTGACCTCAGAACAGGTAAGATCATTGATCTGGAGATCGATTTTGAGAAAATTCTCAAAGACATCCAAAAGATCTACAACCTTACGAGTTCTGACTGGGTAATGAGCAGAAAGACCAAATAGGTTTTCTAAAAAAATGTGAAATGAAACTCTGGAGTATTATTACATTATTGTTTTTTCTGAACTTCACGGCTTTACCGGGTATTGCCTCGGTTTTCGGCTGGGATCTCACAGGAACGAATGTTGTAATCACTGAAGAAGAACCACATTCTCACCCATCATCTTTTATTGTTTACGAAAAGGCACTTCCAAAAACCCTGGATGTTTTCGATTACCTTAAATTCTCCGAAATCTCCCTGGAAGAAAGATCTTTTGTGCTGGTAGATGATTCCTTTCATCTGTCACCTTTACTCACCATATTTTCTCCGCCTCCGGAAGCTTAATTCTTATAATCGGCTTTTTACATGTATGCATATCAAATTCTGATATCGGATACTCATGTACTATTATAAAATTAAATTTCCAATCTTATGCAATTGATTTATAGATAAATCAGTTCAATTCACAGCAGTTTGATATCATGAAAAAAACATCATTAATAGGAGGAATAAAGGAGAATTTCCCTTCAGGACTCGTCGTATTTTTAGTAGCGCTACCCCTTTGTTTAGGGATTGCGCTGGCATCAGGAGCACCACCCTTATCCGGGATTATTGCGGGTATCGTGGGAGGTCTTGTAATAGGCTCAATAAGTAACTCCAACATCTCGGTATCGGGTCCGGCGGCCGGATTAACGGCGATTATTCTTACAGCCATTACCGATCTCGGTGCATTTAATATTTTTCTTTGCGCAGGAATTATTGCAGGCGTTATCCAGTTAATTCTGGGATTTGTAAGAGCAGGAAGTATTTCCAATTACTTTCCCAATAACGTTATTGAGGGAATGCTTGCGGCCATCGGGATCATCATTATTTTAAAGCAGATTCCCCACGCATTGGGATTTGATAAAGATTACGAAGGCCATCAATCGATTTTCGACAACGGACTGAACTTCGGTTATTTCTCAGAATTATTAGGAGCTATTCATCCGGGTGCAATCGTTGTAACCCTGGTTTCTATATCCATTCTAATTATCTGGGATAAAGTTCATGCTTTAAAAAGAATAAAAATGCTTCCGGGAGCTCTTGTAGCAGTGGTTGCAGGAATCGTCCTTAATGAAATCTTCAAAGCGACAGGAAGTTCACTGGCTATAGAGACCCAACATCTGGTGTCTCTTCCGGTTCCGCAATCTCTGGATGATTTTAAAAATCTTATCACCCTTCCCGACTTCGCAGGATTTGCCAATCCGAAAGTCTGGATCGCCGGGGCTACCATTGCGATTGTAGCGTCTATTGAAACCCTTCTTTGTATTGAAGCATCCGACAGGCTGGATCAGCAGAGAAGAATTACAGATACCAACCTTGAGCTTAAAGCGCAGGGAATCGGAAACCTGGTGAGCTCATTTATCGGTGGACTTCCGATGACTTCAGTAGTGGTAAGAAGTTCTGCCAATGCCAACGCGGGAGCAACGTCAAAATTATCTGCTATCATCCACGGTGTCCTCCTTTTAATATGTGTATTATCTATCCCGTTTATACTGAATCTTATTCCTCTTGCGACCTTAGCAGCCGTATTGATCTTGGTGGGATACAAACTGGCGAAGCCGGCGACTTTCAAACATTTCTGGCATCTGGGCAAATTCCAGTTTATTCCGTTTGTGGCTACTGTTGTGGCTGTTGTGGCAACAGATTTGTTGAAAGGAGTAGGAATCGGGCTGGCTATATCCGTTTTCTACATTTTGCAGGGAAATATGAAAAGAGCGTATTATCTTAGCAGGGAAAAGCTTGATGATGCAGACGGGATCAGTATCAAACTGGCTGAGGAAGTTTCATTCCTTAATAAAGCAGCCATTAAGAAAACATTGAAGAATATAAAGTCCAATTCTACGGTAATCATCGATGCTAGGGGAACGTCTTATATTGCTACCGATGTTTTAGAGATGATTCAGGATTTTGCCAATATCAGGGCTAAAGAAGAAGACATCAATGTAGAACTCTTAGGGTTCAAAACGTCATACAGAGACTATGAAAGAGACGAAAATTCTCATATCGTAGTCACCCACAAAAGAGCCATGTAAGGCTCATTGTTTAATACAATTTTTTAACTTTAAAAATATAAATAAATTATATGAAAGCACATACTCACGAAACTCAATCCACCATTACACCTGAAAGAGCATTAGAGTTTTTAAAAGAAGGAAACCAGAGATTTGTCAATAACCTGAAAGCCAACAGAGATCTTCTGGAGCAGGTAAATGCAACCCGTGAAGGGCAATGGCCTTTTGCAGTGGTTTTAAGCTGTATCGACAGCCGTACTTCCGCAGAGCTTATTTTCGATCAGGGACTGGGAGATATTTTCAGTATCAGAATTGCCGGGAATTTCGTGAATCAGGATATCCTGGGATCTATGGAATTCGGATGTAATGTAGCCGGCTCCAAACTGGTTGTCGTATTGGGACATACCAAATGTGGTGCATTAAAAGGCGGACTGGATGCCGCACAAATCGAAGGTCTTGGAATGGATAACCTAAACCACCTTATCAACCATTTTGATCCGATCATCAAAGAGGTGATAGAAGATGGTGAAGAACGTTCTTCAGCAAACAGTTCACTGTTGGAGAGACTGAATCATCAGAATGTAAAAAGTGCGATTGACGATATCCGTAAGCAGAGTTCTACGCTCAGAAAGCTTGAGCAGGACGGTAAGATCAAGATTGTAGGCGCTAATTATGATGTTGAAACCGGTGTTGTAACCTGGTTGTAAACATCAATCTTCTGTCTCCTGACAGAACGCAGAACTACCAAATATGTTATAGTTAGATAAATTGGAAACTACTTTTTAAAAGTACATCTGAAGGCCATCGTGATTGATGGCTTTTTTTCATTTGCGGTGCCAGGCTGAGTCCGTCGAAGGCTTCGTAGTATTTCGATGAATACTCAATAGATTTCTATACTCGTACACTCTAAAACGCCACCCCCACACTAAAACACTCAGACTCTCAAACCCTAAAACTCTCCCACTAAAAGGCGGCTGAGCGGAGCCGAAGCCAAACTCCTTTACACCGAGAGTATTCGAGTGGTCTCAGGCTTCTCTATACCACTACTTTAACGCTAGGGTTCGCAAGAAAGTTATAATGCTGGTTATTCTGTGACGGTCTTCTTAAACCTCCCCGTCCAACGAGGGAAATTTTTGCACCTGCTTCAATTTTCCAACACTCTCACTCTAAGACTCTCAAACACTAAAACACGCACTTTGTCATTCCGGTAGGAATCTCGGCAAAGCTCTTAAAGTCAGCATGGAAAGATTCGTGCTTAGATCCCTACGGGATGACAATCGGAATGGTTATAATTGCGGTTTTTATGAAAATCTTATTAGAACCACCCCGTCAAAAATTCATTCTGAATTTTCGCCACCCCTCCAGAGGAGGAGAATTTCTGTGACACCTAAAACTCTTCACCGCTCACATTCTCAAACCTTCAAACTCTCCAAGTAAGGTGGCTGAGGCTCTCGAAGCCACTCTCCCCCAAAATCCTCCCACACAAAGTTGGCTGAGCGGAGCCGAAGCCAAAACTCCGGCCGGGAAACCTTCCCAAGCCGGAGCTGTTGAATAAATCTTAAATTTTATTTTGGAATGGTTCACATCCGTGACACCACCCCACACGTACCTGTGGCACTGAGCGGTTCGCCCGAGTGTCAGTGAACGGACAGTACGGATGGCATTGACCGGACAGTACGAGTGGCACCGTCCGGTCTGAAATTACTCTACCGTAAGAGGCTTATCAAGTAATGCTGTTCTGGGTTGCTTCAGCATACTGCTGTCGGTGAACTGAGTCACAATTTCCAGGTTATAAGTTCCCGCTGCTAATTCAGGAATTACCAGGATAATCTCCGAAGGATTGTTGGTAACGATATCGGAAGAATCTACTTTGGTTCTAGCCTGTGTTGTGGCATCTACAAAATAGATTCCTACCGAAGAATCATCACCGGTTACTTTAATCTTGCTTCCTACAATCTTCAGGTTTCTGCCCGGCGTAAGAAGGTCATTTACCGAACCACTCTTTACATCCGTTACCTGTAGGATCACCGCAGAAGATTCTGCTACGCCAAGAATATTGACTTCAATATTAGGAATCTCTGCTCTCAGCTTTTCTCCCTGGTTGAACTGGAAGATAATGCTGTGTTTGTCTTTGTTAAACGTCTCCGACGGACTATCAAACACCCCGCGGATGGTGGTGCTTGCGGTGAAATACCCTGTATTCACCGAAAAGCCGTCGCATAGCTGGTAGGCCATTTCTTTCAGGAAAAGTTCGGTGGCGTGTTCCATTGAAGAGGCAGAGATATCTGCACCGCCACGGGATACCGCTGCCTGACAGATTTGTTGTACATTGAGGCTTCGCTCGCTCACCGTGCGCGCCGTAAAATCGTTGGGATTGTCTTTGGTTAAAGTGTTATCGTAGAGATACGCTTTGATTCTGTGAAGTATGTTTGCCATTGTTTTATTTTTTAATTATTATTCGTTGTATCTGCTTTAAAGTGTCATCATTCATAAATTATTTTCAGAGCTTGACTTATTTACAGATTTTCATTTTAACTGATATTTTAAAAACCGGCCGGGGATTATCATCCCCGGCCGATCATTGAAAAACCCTGCTGAAGATTACTTCGGTCCCCAGAAGCTCCATCCCTGGCCATTGAAAACGGCGATCTGATGGGCCGTGGTATCGTAGACCACCAATCCCGGAGCGGGATCTATAATGTTCAGATGCGGACTTGCCACTTTGGGAAGCACCATCGCTTTATCGGTATCTGAGAGTACCAGGATCCCTTTAAGATCAGGATTCTCAGTATCTCCTATCCTTACCATGGCGGATGAAACTTCCGGCTTGGTCTCCTGAAGCGAAGTATCTACCGCAGCCAGTGTCCCGGCATTGGGATCGGCAGCGCTCAAGGTCTGCCAGGTTCCCGCCACGACGGCTTTCACCTGGGCATCGGCAGGATCAAAAATAATCATGCCGTCTACCATATCGGGAATAGTTTTCGTATCAGGATCTACTTTTACCCAAGGAAGTATCAGGCCCCGGTTCTCAGTGTTTCCGAACTCAAGGGATACCCAGTTGTTGGTAACCGAAGTTTTGCCGATCGCCACCTGGGAAAAGCAGACCGATGAGACCAGCAGCCCTCCTGCAATTAGTATTGATTTCATTGTCTTTTATTATTTAAGTTGTTAAAAAGATCAGCCTTTCCGCACGGCACAGCGTGCGCCGTGCGGGAAAGAGCTGATGCATCTCATTATTTAATCAGGACAGGTCTGCTGACCGATCTCATACCATCCGGCAACTCCGTTCTTCACGGTATAGACTTTCAGCATTCTGTTGGTAAGGTCCATCACGATCATCCCTTCCACCGGAGAAGTCAGAATAGGAGTCGTGTCATCATCTGCCACAGGTTGGTTGGAATCATTGAATCTCACCCTGTTGATGATCATACCTTTGGTTTTTGCTTCAAGAGCCATCCAGCCTCCTTTTCTTACCATCGGCCAGTTGTCGGCATTTACACCGGCTCTTCCAAGAGCTGTGATTCCCGCTTTGGTCGCTAAAGCTGTTCCGGAAGTTACCGCAGGCTTATAGCATACCGAAGTAGCCGTGGTGAAGGACATGTAATTGAGTGAAGGTACGACACCTCCGGATACATAGAAAGCATAATATTCCGTACCATTAATCGTTTCTTTTCCACTGTTGGCGATCACGAAAGCGGTACCGTCGCTTAGTTTGGCAGCGGTAGAAGCAAAGATCAGTCCTATGGAACTGGACGATGCATTTCCGAATGCTGAAACAGGATAGTAAACGCCAATCTTATCGGCAAAGTTCCCTTTGTTCTGCACTTTCCATACACGGCTGAAACGCTTGGTGTAGGTGAGCCCATTGGATGCTACGTTTCCTGTGGCCACTCTGGTGGTTAAGGATCCGTTGTCGTCTCCCCATACCAAGTACTGCATATCTGAGCTGAAGGTATTGGTATTGGCCTTATTGCTTGCCTCTACAGCATTAAGTGCTACGAGCACCTGGCTGTCAGTCTCAATATTGGCCGTTGCACCTCGGTTCACACTCTGACTCTGCTTCTGGTTGAGTGCCGTAAGGTCGTCCCTTCCGATTCCTGCGATGTTGTACTTATACGTCGCATCGGCTGTCCAGCTCTTGCTTCCATCTGATGCCAGATAATCCTGACCTGTTGTTGGCTGATAGATGGTAATACCATATTTCAGGGCAAGATAGCTGTTTACCTTCAGTCGCTTCGTATCATCCAGTGACGAAGAATATTCGACCATTTCCGGAATTTTACCGTTGGTAGCGTTACCCATGACAAGGTTTCCGCCTGTCCAGTTGGTACTGTTAGCTAGAGTGTTAAGCTGTTTGGCATTGATCCCGCTGTACAATACATCTCCTGCTGCTGTTCTCCATCCTGAATATAGTTCTGAAGAACCTCCTGAAGGTGCGGCCGTAGTATTGGTGGCTGAAGATCCGCCTAATGTCAGGTTAACATATCCTGCACCGGCAGAGCTGAACTGCAGAAGATTACCCCCTGCCACTTTTGGCTGAAGGAAATAATGCGCACCCAATATATCGGATACTGCGAAAACAGCTACATTCTTCTGACCGTCGATACCCAGCGTTCCTGTGATATCGAAGTTCTGACCACCATTAAAGGCCAGTACCGGGTTGAAGTTCATATTATCCGTCACATTGTTCCTGTACGTAGGCTGCTGACCGGAAACGACCTGTGTACCGTGGCTGTTGTTACCACTCTGATCCTTCCATGTTGCTACTGATGCATTATCTGCGTTGGAAACTATTTCCTCATCATCAGCACGCAGCCACAGGTTCTCACCTGCTACTCCTCCCGGTGACTTTTGATAGTACGCCATGGTGAAGAAGAACTCCGACTGATTCACCTGCGCCGCAGGAATGGTGAATGCTTTATAGTCTACTGAGTTGATCGTTACCACACCGGCAGTATTGCTCTCAAACACCTGGCTTCCTGCAGGGAATGTAGCATCCGTACTGTAGAGCAGTGAAGACACTTTCAGGTTTTTGATGTATGTTGCCGGTACCAATACCTGGATATCTTTTGAAAGATTCTTGGTATTCTGTACCCTCCATACCCTATTAAGTCTCTCCTGATAAGGATATAAGGCTGTGAATGTTGAAGTATCACCCGACATATCGGTATTGTTGTCTCCCCATACCAGGAACTGAAGATTGGTATCAAAGGTTCCTGTATTGGCTTCATTGGTGGCCGCTATGTTATCAAGACCAATGATCACCTGCTTGCCACTGTTTACACTCTGGCTCTGTTTCTGATAGAGATCACTGATGTCATCTCTACCGATCCCTGCAATATTATTCTGGTAGGTATTGCTGCCTGTCCAGAAAGAAGTATTGTTAACTGCATCGGATGACAAATAGGTGAACGGAGAACTGTTAGTACCCAGTGTTACCCCATATTTCAATCCTAAATAAGAATCGATACGCTGCTTATCGGTAGAAGACGGGATCGTATTATAATAGATCACTTCCCCGATAACACCGTTCCAGTTTTCACTTCCTGACTGTCTTGTCCCTATTCTTCCTATGTTTAGTACAGTATTTATTGGAGCTGTTGCTGTGGTACTTGCAATCGGAAGGGCATTATACGTTCCATAAATATTACTATTGTTAGCTGCCCCATACGAAATTACCGGTGTATTAGACGCATAAGGAGAAGCTGAACTATAAGGGCTAAAATCATGACCATACGTTGTCACCAAAACATTATTACCCGATCTCATCAGTCCGAAGTTTTGAGCGTCAGCACTCGTACCATAGCTGGTAAGCCACTCGAAAGTTCCTCCTGTGACCGAAGTTCTACCCACACCGAATACCGATCTTATCTTGCTTCCATTTGCCATTCCCGCATCACTGAAGGACATGAAATCTGATAGTGAAGAATTGACTGTATCCGCATTAAAGGTGAACGACGGGTTAAAGTTCAACAGGGAAGTTCCTGATGTATTGTACACCGGCTGGTTGACTGCCACCGACTGGGTCGCGTCTGCATTAACCGTCTGATCTTTCCATGTAAGGGTAGAGCCTGTCACCACATCCCTGTCGGCACGGTACCATCTCACCAGGTTAGTAGTTACCCCACCCGGACCGTTAAGCGGGGCCGCAAAGGTGAAGTAATTTCCTGTTGGAATCTGGATACCGGCAGTTACACCTGAAGCAAGTACTTTATAGGTAACATTTGATGAGAATGTAGGATCTGTACTGTAGATCAGGTAGGTTGCTCTCACGTTGTCTACTTTTACAAAGACATTCTGAGGTGTTCCGGTCTGCTGTACTTTCCATACACGATTCATGATAGCATTCAGACTGTGGCTTAACCCTGACTTTAAGGCAAAGGTTGTCGGCTGCCCGTTGTGTCCTGTGATAAAGTAATATTTATCATTAGCAATATCGGTATGCCCACTTGCCCCGCTCTGGTTGTTGTTGGTAAAGTTATTATCTGTACTCAATGTGATAATATCCGATACCGGCATCTGGCTCTTCGTAATGCGCTGATGAAGCGCTGTGATATCGTCTCTGCCGATACCGATCACATTGTTCTGGTAAACAGCATCGCTCTCCCAGATACGAACGGTACCATCGTAACTGGCCAGGTAATCTCCCTCCTGAATCGGAGCTGATATGTTCTCGCCTGATGTTCCGTTACCATTATTATCACGGCCTAACGTAATACCGTACTTCAAAGCAAGGTAGCTGTTAAGCTGAATACGTTGAGATGCTGTGATATTTTTCTTAAACACCACAAACTCACCGAAGACCCCTGTAAAAGGATTATAATCTTCCCTGTTTCCAGGTACATCTCCCAAACGGATTACACTGCATCCGTTGTAAGTAGTGCTGCCTGTAAAATTCAATACATTGTTTCCATTGATGAGTACGTTTGATCCATCGGAAACTGTATTCTTAAACGAAGCCATATTGATGGTAGCATAACCACTATTACCACCGTTGTATCCAATTGAATGGTTATCGTTGGCAATCTTGGTGGTAAGCAGAGAGCGCTCATCAAGGATACCACCTAAGTCTGTACCCCATACATCCTGCTCTTTTACCGCATCTGCTTTGTACATGATAGCCACGTCTGCATCAGGAGATGATACACGGGAAATATCTGCCTGGATCATACCCCAGGTCCAGCCTGTACCGGGACCAAATCCTGCTACGCTATTGTAGTTAAAGGTTTTCCCCAAGGTCATCTGGCCTGCTGAACCTCCTAAACAGTCATTGATGTCAAAACGGAGATTATTATTGTTTCCACTTTGATCTAACCAAGTCTGCGTTCCTGTAAGACCAATATCGCCACGAAGCCATACCACTTCATCTTCTACACCACCAGGCCACTTCATAAAGGTAGCAAACGTAAAATAGGATCCTGAAGGGATCTGTACGCCCTGCTGTGTTACTCCTGCCATAAGCTGTTGATATTGAACATTGGAAGAGAACGTAGGATCATTACTATACACAAGATAGGTGGCGAGATTGTCTGTCGTTTTGATATAGACATCCTGCGCTGTACCTGTTCTCTGTACTTTCCATATACGTTTCATCAAGGCATTAAGCCCATTGCTTAAACCTAACTTTTTAGCATAAGATGTTGCCGCGTTATTATTTCCGGTGACAAAGAAAAACTTGTCATTCACAATATCGGTATGCCCGTTAGTACCACTCTGGTTCTTATTCGCAAAATTACTGTCGGTACTCAGGGTAATGATATCCGGTGTCGCCGACTGACTCGTGGTAATACGCTGATGGAAAGCCGAGATATCATCTCTTCCAAGCCCTACCACGTTGTTCTGATACACCGCATCGGATGACCAGGTTTTGGTCGTACCGTTACTCGCCAGGTAGTCACCTTCAAATATTTGTACCGGTGAAGCCGATACCATATCGCCAACAGGCAGTTTTCCGTCGTTGTTTCTTCCAAGTGTAATTCCGTACTTCAATGCCAGGTAGCTGTTGAGCTGGATACGATCGATCGCACTCATGTTCTTTTGGTACACGACCATATCACCTACTACTCCTTTGAAGACATTGCCCGCACCTTTTACGTCGCCTAAACGGATGTTGTTACAACCCGAATAGGTGGTGGACCCTGTAAAGTTAAGCACATTGTTTCCATTAATCAATACATTGGATCCGCCAGAAACCGTACCCTGGAAGGAAGCCACATTGATCGTAGCAGCCCCTGAATTACCTCCGCTATAGCCAATTCCTGTATTATCGTTGGCGATTTGGGTAGTAGTTAATGAACGTTCATCAAATGCACCTCCCCAATCTGTACCCCATACGTCCTGTGCATAGGCACCGTCAGTCTTATACACAATGGCTACATCGGCATTAGCGTGTTGAAGACGTGAAATGTTGGCAGGTGTGTATCCCCACACCCAGTTGTCATTGTCTCCAAAGCTTGCTACGGGGTTGAAATTCAGAGTTTCTCCTAACACCATCTGCCCTCTTGGGTTTTCATTACAGGCATAGGTGCTAAATTGGAGGTCATTATTGTTAACCGCAGGACTTTGATCTTCCCAAAGCGTATTGGTAAGGCCTGTGTCACCGCGAAGCCATAAGACCTCATCTCTTACCCCACCCGGTGACTGCTCGTAGAAAGCCAGGGTCATATAGAACGAAGCCTGGTTCACCATTACAGCAGGAACCGTAAATACACGGTAAACCACCGAGTTTATGGTTACAGTATTCGGATTCGGATTATACACCTGGTAGGTGTTGGCCGAAAAGGCAGCATCGGTACCGCATAATAAGCTGCTGCTGGAAGAGACAAGCGTAAATGGCACCAATACCTGAACACTTTGGTTCACCGCATTGGTATTCTGTACTCTCCATACCCTGCTTAACCTTGTGTTGTAGCCGGAAATTCCTGTAAAAGGAGTTGTATTGGCTGCATTATTATCCCCCCACATCAGGAACTGCAGGTTGTTAAGCGTTCCGGTATTGGCTGCATTGGTAGCCACCACCGTGGAAAGACCCATAATAAGCTGAGATCCTGTATTTACTGATTGAGACTGCTTTTGCAACAACGCGGAAGCATCGTCTCTTCCGATTCCGGCGATGTTATTTTGATAAGTACCATCTTCGGATTTCCAGAATCTTGTTGTTGCGTTGGAAGCTAAATAATCTCCTTCATAAATGCCGCTTCCAGTTCCTATTTCTTCTCCAGAATTAGTATCACCATCGGAATCTTTGGATAACGTCACACCATATTTAACGGCTAAATAAGAATTAATTCTTAACCGTTCTATATCGGAAAGAACAGTATTATGGGTAATAACTTCAGGAATTGCTCCACTAAAGTAAAGCGCACGACCAGCAATTGTTCTTGAGCCTATGCTTACTAAGCTTGCTGGTGAAGGAATTTGATTGATCGTTCCTGTTTTTATTATTGAATTATTCTTATAAATCTTAGCTCCATTGGTAGTATTGCTCATAGAAGACCCAAATAATTGTGGGATTCCTGCATCAACAGTCGTTGCACTGATTATTGACACCCAGCTACCATTATTTTGCCCGAATTCTACAGTTCCGTTATTTAATCTGAACTCTCCTCCATTACTTGTGCCTACAGCACCAAAACTTAATATATTTCTAACATTGCTATCAGTTACTGCAGGTGGTCTTACAGCAGAAAACAATGTATTTGTGGAACCATTGATAAAGCTATTTGCATCAATATAGTCATCAACTCCATCGAAAGACACAATTGGATTAAAATTCATTAGCTGAGAAGGTACAGTACGATATAATGGCTGATTTCCAACTGTAGCCTGTAATGCATTGGTTCCATTACCGCTTTGGTCTGCCCAAGATGATAATGGAGTACTATCAACAACTGTAGAAGTTCCTGCATCAGCTTTTAACCATAATGATACCCCGGCAACTCCTCCCGGCGCAGTTACGTATCCTGCAAAGCTGAAGAAGTGTCCTGAAGTAAATCCATCTAAATTGGTATCTACCTCTGCTACATAATACTGCACTCCTCCCAATGATACTTGTGTCATAGCCTTTCTGGCATCACTGCCATCAAAAGTAGCATCATCACTGATTAATAATGACGGCATGGTTACACTCACCGGCAACTGACTTACCGGTATGGCTACTTTTACCGTTCCTATTGTTCCTGTCTTCTGTATTTTCCAGATTCGGGTCATCCTGAAATTGGAGCTTCCATAGGCAAAAGGTGTTGCAAAAGAGGTACTTCCTGTATCAGAACCCCAAACCAGGAAGCTTTTGTCTGAAGTAAAGTCATTGCCATTATTTGCATTGTTATCGGCAATGTTTACATTCCCGATAACAGGCTGGATTCCTCCGTTTACCGATTGTGACTGCTTTTGATTCAAGGCAGAAGCATCGTCTCTACCGATCCCGGTGATGTTGTTCTGGTAAGTTGCATCAGTACTCCAAAATTTTGTATTACCATCTGAAGCTATATAATCTCCTTCAAAAATGCTTCCCGCTACTATAGGCTCTCCAGAAGTTGCATTTCCATTATTGTTACGGGATAAAGTTAGTCCATATTTAATTCCCAAATATGAGTTAATCCTTAAGCGCTCTACATCGGTATGAGATGAAGGATACATAATCAATTCTCCAAGTAATCCATTAAACCTATCTTGGTTTGTATTATCATTTGAACGCCCAACATATGGTATAGAATTATGATTAGCCATATTGCCTGAACCCACCCATAATTGTGTTACAAGCTTACCTGCATTAACGTAAGCTAAAGTAGATGAGGCGGAAGCACCAGCAATAATATCCATATTTGCCAAAAGCTTATTATAGCCAATATCTGTAGTAGTATTTACATATGTTACACCCCCTGTTCCATCTGCATCATTATCTCCAGCAGCCATTCTCTGACCCTTAAAGAAATATGCGGCGTTACCGTAGGTCGAGCTTGTACCTGAAATAACTGTGTTTGCAAAAGCATCGGATCCGGCTGAAAATTGATACATTCCATAGCCATTTTTAAATAATATAGCCCTATCTCCAGTCAGGTAGCCTGATCCATTAAAATAGACTGCATTATTAAAATTAATTGTCTGCGTACCTGTTTGTATTGTATTAGTAACAGAAAAATTATTATTCCCTGTCTGATCTATCCATTGCGTTAAGGTTGTGGAACTAGATGATACATCCTTATTTCCTTTTAACCACAAGGATGCTCCCAACACCCCTCCAGGCGCTGTCATAAAAGCCGCAAAGCTGAAGTATTGCCCTGAAGACAAGTCAATATTAGCGTTGATATCTGTTACATAGTAATCTACTCCACCGATGGTTTCTTTAGTCATTAAGAACCTGTCATCAAGACCGTCAAACGTTGTATCACCACTTACCAATAAGGTTGGTTTGGTTACACTTCCCGGAAGATCACTTACTTTTAACGCAACCCTTACCTTGCCTACCGTTTGGGTTTCCTGTACTTTCCAGATACGTGTCATTCTGTTATTCAGCCCGCCAAAAGCAAATGCCGTGGCAAAATTGGTGCTGCCTGTATCTGAACCCCACATCATGAAGGTCTTATCGGCACCAAAATTATTGTTGTTGTTGGCGTTAGTATCTGATATATTCGCATTTCCGATCACAGGCTGGATGCCACTGTTTACCGATTGCGACTGCTTCTGGTTCAGACCTGACGCATCATCTCTACCGATACCGGCGATGTTATTCTGGTAACCAGAATTCGAAGTAGAATTATAATAGGCAACAGCATCTGAAGATATATAATCACCTGACTTTGTTACACCATATTTTAGAGCAAGGTAACTTTCTACTTTGCTTAATGTTGCTCCTGTGAGCTCACCTTCATAAGCAATCACTTCACCGGCTGTAAACAATGCAGAAATATTATTACCTCCACCACCAAATACATCATTTCCTAAAACATATCCCTGAGTTCCACTTTGAAGTGATTTTCCGGTCAGATTACCCGCTTGTGCTCCATTCTGTCTTAAGGTAACAGCACCTGCTGATGGGCTTACCGATAAACTAGTTAGTACAGTTGTTCCCAAAATTGCCGGATTATAAGAAATAGTTGATCCGGTACCTCCTGTACTTCCCGCCTCAGCATGATAGCTTCCTGATATTCTTACAGATGGTAGCTCATTCCAGTTATTGCTCCCTGAAGAGCCTAAATTAGTGAATGCACCAAGCATTTTATCCGTAGATGCACCACTTCTGGGATTTGAAATCAGAAATAAATGGATACTTGCTGTACTTGTACTTACCATGCCTCCTGTTACATTATATATGCGGGAGTTTGTAGTTGTGAAATCAACAGTAGGATTGAAATTGGCTGAATAGGCATTATTATTACCAGCTCTAAAGAAAACGCTATTGGCATTACCTGCATTTCTGTTCAAACCACTTTGGTCATTCCACACCGTCAGACTCGCCCCATCAGCAGTAGTATCAGTACCTACATCCGCTTTTAACCACAGCTTTTCTCCTAATACTCCTCCTGGCGCGGTTACAAATCCTGCAAAGCTGAAGTATTGCCCTGAAGTGATGTTAAGATTAATAGGATCCGTCACGTAGTAGTCGATCCCACCAATTGTTTCTTTCTTCATTAAGAAATTACTATCCGAGCCATCAAAGGTGGCATCACCACTGATTAGTAAGGTAGGCTGGGTAACCGCACCCAGCCACATACTTACCGGGATGGCTACTTTTACAATGCCTACGCTTCCTGTCTTTTGCATTTTCCAGATACGAGGCATTCGGTAGTTTAACCCATTAAATGCAAAAGGCGTTGAGAAAGTAGTACTCCCTGTATCGGATCCCCATACCAGGAAGTCACCGTCCACGGCAAAGCCGTTGCTATTACTGCTGTTCGTAGCCGCAAGATTACCCTTTGCAATAATCGGCTGGAAACCGCTATTTACGGATTGCGATTGCTTTTGAAGCAGCCCGGAATTAAAATCCCGACCGATACCGGCGATGTTGTTATTGTACCCGCTGTTATCTGTTTTATTCCAGACTGTGGTACCGTCTGAGAGATTGTAATCGGAAGGCAGTGTGGTTCCGTATTTAATCGCAAGGTAAGACTCTACCTGAATACGTTGTGCTTCTGAGAGTGCCGTCTTATATATAATAACCTCACCTATAGAGCCATTGTAATAACTTGACCCGCCAAGAGAACCAATATACATCGGTTTATTTTGTCCACTGTAGTTGTTCATGGCGGTACCAGAAACGATCTCTGTCCCGTTTCGTCTCAATGAGGTCTTAGTCGGGCTTGAAGTGTTCCAACCCGTCCATATGTAGGGGGTGTTCACGGCTCCTCCCCATGCTGTCTCAATTCTATTCGTACCGGTTCCATCCCAGTACATAATACTATTCCCCCAAGGGGCGTGTAAAGTAAATTGAGCATCTGCATTAGATTGGTTTTTAACTATTTCATAAAATATAGAACTGTTTTGAACCGTCTTCACCGAGCTTACGACAAAAGCTGTTGCATTGCTATTGGTAGAAGTTCCAAAAACCCCGTTACTATCGGAAAGTTCATTATTGCTTCCGTTAAATGATACTACAGGGTTAAAATTTATGTTTCCTGAGCTATTATTGATATATGCGGGACGCTTAGTGTCCGTTGACTGTGTCATGTCATTCGCATTACCACTGAAATCACTCCACTTCGACACATTGCCATTAGCATCTGTCGTGAGCGTAGTGGAATCATCCACCCTCAGCCAGAGTGACGCACCGGCGACCCCTCCGGGGCCGGTCTGCGCCTTGAGCATGTTACTACAATATCCTGTCAATAAGCAGAATATTGTCATTAAATAAATTTTGTTTTTCATTATAAGATTTTAATAGTATTGTGTTATATTCTTTTGAATACACTACTGTTTATACAATACTATTAAAAGGGGGAGGCCGAGAGAAGTGAATCGTTAATATTCCTGAGACAGGGCTAAGAATGGTAGCATACGATACACGTTCCTCTTCCCTGAATATGATGTATTTTTCAAAGCTGAATCTTTCGTAAACCGCAATATGTTTTACAGAAGGATTGCCCGTAACGACCGCCATACTGCCATTACCACCCGCAAGTCCCAATCTATACCTGTTCTCTGAAAAGGGTAAAGAAATGGTTTTGGAAGTGGCTGGATCTTGTGGCTTTCGAACATCCTGAGCTTTTGCAGGCTTTTTTAGTTCAGCAAACTTTCGATTGTTTTTCTTTTTACCTAAGAGGAGATTTTTATTGTCAGCAACTATTTTGACTGAATTTTCAGTGATGTATCCGTCATCTTCCAGTCCGGATACTGTAACTCCGTCTTTTACGTAAACGGACGTTCCTTTTTCTATGTAGATTCCGGCATCTGCCCCGGAGTATGATTGAGCGTGTACATTGAAACCGGCAATAATGAAAAAAAAGAAGAGCTTCCCTATTGTGTGGGAGGCTTTCTGTTTCCAAACTTTTCTCATTAATTGCGCTGCTTTTTTCATCGTGTGCAAAAGGCGAGTCGTGTAAGACTGCTTTTATGTCTACAAATTTACATAAAATATAATAACATCCAAAAAAAACAACACTTTGTATATTAAATTATTCATAATTATTAAATTATCGTTAATATAATTTATGTTTTCTCAAACAAAAGTGAATAAAATACACATCGCTCTAATTTCAACTCTGGCAGTGTTTAAGCACAAGATGATTGCTATACCGATGGTAATATTTATTCTCTTAAACTATAAAAGCGCGACTTTCTATTCAAATAAATATCATTCAGAGAGATAATTTACGAGAGAGGGTCTCATCGGTCGATGAGACCCTCTTATGACACCCGAGATAAGATCCTTATCTCGCCCGATGAGAGGGTGCTTCGTCGGGCGATGAAGGATTTGGGTTAGTGTCAAACTGAAATTAGTATTTCTTTTAGTGCTAAAAACCCATGAACAGCCAACAAAACCATTCTTCAAACAAGAGACAAGGTAACTAATAAACCCCAAAGGTTTTGAAACCTTTGGGGGTAGGATTTATTACATGATAAATGTAAAAGTTAAAATATGTGTATATAAAGATGTATATTAAAACTTAAATTGCCAATATACTGACATATTGAACTTTTAGATATAAGAGACTATTTTTCATTAAAAGCATATTACCAAGATTTTGTAGTTGTTGCTATACCCTGCTGAAGTATAACCCCATAATTACCTCCATAGCTATTCTGTCTGAAAGGAACTGAGCTCTCATCCCCGCCAGAATGATAGTTAAAATAATAAGTATTAGACCCCACCAGAGTACTCTTTACTCCAACGGACAGATAGGAACCCAAATAACCATTTCCCGAAGTGTTAGGTGTTGTTGTAGTCGGTCGTTTACAAACGAAATACATTCTGCCACCGCCTTTTATTCTGAATTTATTCCCCATTTGGGTAAAACCTGTTGTTCTTGAAGCTGATACTTTTACGTTATTATTATAGCCATCTTGGTTCTGATATATAACCACAGAAAAACCGATCATATAACTATTTGCTGGTACCGGAGCATCATTGTCATTGCTCGCAAAAGTGTAATTACTTCCCTGATTAATTAATGATGATGTATTCATTTGCGCATTCGCCTGACCAACTAAAGTAGCTCCGGGAATATTGGCAGTATTGTAAACCGCAGCATATTCGGCTGCAGTAACCTTTACCCAATCGTTTACCGATGCTGTATCATAAGCAGCACAGCTTGTACATGCTGTTCCTTCTGCTGCTGCTGCTGCTTCAAGCGCACCTCGTATAGCATCACCATATACAACAGTACACGTGGAGCCTGCAACCAATGACGGATTAAAAGTAACAATCTGGTTACTCGCACCTGTATAGGTACCACTAAGCGTATAGGTGATCGTACCACTTGTAGAGGTGAATGTACCAGCACTCCTTTCTAATGTCAAACCATTTACGGTAAATGTTTGTGCAGGATAGCTTACGCCCACCGTAGCACCGGTATAAGACATTGTGTAAGAACCGGTATAAGCAGTATTATTTATCAAGGTGCCTGCAGGAGATTGTGTCGTGTTGCCACAGGTAACAACAGGAGTGTTATTTACCGTGAAGTTAAGAGTACAGCTCTTTCCTCCTATACTAATAGGGAAAGCTGCTGTTCCTCCTCCGGATGGAGTTCCTGTAATATTATAGGTTAAAGAACCGCCTGGAGTAAAGTTACCGCCCACTAAGGTAGCAGTTAATCCGGTAACTCCCGTGGATGAAATTGTCTGATCATTATACCCGGAGCCATCACCTCCTCCATAGCTGATTACTGCAGATACACCGTTTGCCGGGATACCCCCTATTAAAATCCCATTTTTAGTTGCCCCTGCGCAATCCAGTGAGGTAATAGGCGGCTCAATTACTGCAACTGTTTTTGCACAGTTTAACGATAATTTTGCCCAGGTTCCCATTAAAGTCCCTGAAGAGGTTGGTGTACCGCTAAGCGTATATTCAACCAGCTGCGACTGCCCTGAAATCAAAGAGACGGTTGGTGGACTTACAGAAGCCACAGTAATGCCTGAAACGCCACTCAATGCCAAATCAGAGGTCTGAAATGCAATCGTTGCCGTAGTGAATGAGTTGTTTGTAACAGTTACAGAAAACTTATTTGACGATGCCATAGCTGTTCCATTAGCATAGCTTCCTGTAAACCCATTTGTATTACAATCCGACACTACTGAAGCTGTAACACTTCCCATACTTAGGCTCTTCCATACAGCGCCGTCAAAATAATAGTAACCGGGTGCTGTAATACCCGCTGTTTTGATTGTCCTCGGAATCGTAGCTGCCGATGTAGCATATGCAATAGTTCCCGTCTGTGCAATTTCGTATTGCGCATCTGCTGCCTTGATTTGATCTCCAGTAAGACGAGGCGCAATAAACCCTTCAGGCCTGCTACCGTCGGTGGTCTTAGCGGTTACGTCAAGAGTAGCCTTGGGCGTGGTTGTATTAATCCCAACTTGGCTAAAAAGAGATAAATTGCATAATGAAACAGCAATTGTAATAAATTTTTTCATTGTTTGTATTTAAATAACGTTTATGATTAAATCCTGAAGAGTAACCTTAAACCTAAAAAACTAGTTTAAGCTTGTTATCTTCATTAAATTAGTGTATTCGATTTCTTACTATTCTTATTACGTTAGGTTTTAAAAAGGTAACGTCATAGCATAATGAAAATTAAGAATAGTTTTAAAGTCTATAGGACTGGCGGAGGACGACCGCAATGATCTATAGTAAACTTTAATCTAAACGAAGGATATATTATGTAAAGAAGATTTTTAAACAAAAAGACTTTCCAGAAAAAAGCATCCGCTGTTTTCATATTTTTCAACATCTGACTTTATAACTAAATTAAAAGCTTGCTGATGAATCTTCTGATACAAAAGAATCATTGGGAAAGAAAAAAATATAGCCGGAAGGAAAGAAATTCTGAAAATATATTGATATTGCTATGAAAAATAACTGCAACAATAGCAGTCTTGCGGAGGGACACACGAAAGCGGAAAGCCATAATGTTTTCATCATAAATGTTTATTGTGTTGTAAAGAAAAAGCCTGTTTTAAAGCCCTTTTCCGAAACAAATATAAACAAATTATCATTATTTCCAAAAATACTCTTTAATAATAAAATGTCTAAATGATTGCTTTTACTGATAATTTAATACTGAAATTAGAAATCAATGGTATGAAACTGCCATTTCAACGTATCAATTAATATCATTTTATTGAGGGGAAGGGGCAATCCCGTGATTATTTTCAACACCAGGTCAGCCATCATGCTTCCTACCATTCCGGGTAACGGTCCTAATACGCCGAGACTGTCACAATCAGGAATATAGTCTTCTGAAGGTGGTTCGGGAAAGATATCTCTTAAATTTTTACTGCCATTAACATTGAAAACAGCAATTTGCCCCTCAAAACCCAAAATGCTTCCGTACACAAGTGGCTTTTGCAAGTTGACACAGCTATCATTCACCAGGTACCGCGTAGCAAAGTTATCAGAAGCATCAACGATGATATCATATTCTGAAATAATTTTCACAGCGTTGGAATGATCTAGTTTCTTGTCTATCCCGATAATCTTTACCTGATGGTTTAGTCTTTTAACAAACTTTTCTGCACTCTTTACTTTTGATTCTCCTACCGAATTTTCATTATGTATGATCTGGCGGTTAAGATTATGAAGCTCTACCTCATCAAAATCCACAATACCTAAAGTACCCACTCCGGCGGCGGCCAAATACTGGATAACAGGGCTTCCCAAACCTCCGGCTCCCACCACCAGAACTTTGGAATTCATTATTTTCTTTTGGCCTTCCAAGCCTATTTCTTCAATAAATATCTGCCGGCTGTAGCGTGCGAAGATGTCTTCTTTTTTCATTTGATTACATTGATTAGTTTGGGTTGGGTTTAACGCAAGGGGCACAAGGTTTTAACTTAAATGATTGTGTATATTTATCGGTCGCGAAGGCGTTAACACTCAGCAAATGATAACAATGGATATTCTTTTATCATGTGTATTAATTTAACCTGTTTCGTTTAATTACAAACTAAAGAAACGCAAAGTTTAATTCAACTTTACATATTACTCTTAGAAAGTAAAGGCAAATAAAAATTTGCTCCGCAAAGCTTGAAAACACAGCTTAATCAAATTAACTTTTAGATTTTTGCTCACTTAAATGATTAAGTCTTCAAATAAAATCTTAATGGTTGAAATTATTTAATTTAACTATAAATAGCATCCCAATCTTTCATGACGGGATCATATCCGGCTTTTCTGATGATGCTTTTAATTTCATCCATGCTTCTTTCATCGCTGGTTTCAAACTGTTCCAGAGATTCTTTATCTACCGCATATCCGCCGGGATTGGTTTTGGAAGCTGCGCTCATTGTTGTTGCGCCTAATGAAATAATATGATTCCTGAACTTTTCGTTTTCTCTTGTCGAAATAGAAATTTCAAGATCTTCGTTCCAGATTCTGTAAGCGCAGATTAACTGAAGTAAATCTCTGTCTTCCATAATGAAATTGGGTTCTATAATTCCTTCAGCGGGCCGCAGCCTGGGAAATGAAACTGAAAACCTGCTTTTCCAGTACTGCTTTTGAAGGTAATCGATATGAAGAGCATTGAAAAAGCTATCCACCCGCCAGTCTTCCAATCCAAGTAAAACCCCGAGCCCTATCTTATGAATTCCGGCTTTCCCAATTCTGTCGGGTGTTTCCAGACGAAAACTGAAATTAGACTTCTTGCCTTTTGTGTGATATTCTCTGTACACTTCCTGATGATAGGTTTCCTGATAAACCAAAACAGCATTCACACCTACTTCATGCAGCTGCCGGTATTCTTCCTCAGACAAAGGCTGGACTTCAATAGAAATATGGGCAAAGTGTGGTTTTAACAAACGAATGGCATTCAGAAAATATTCTATTCCAACCTTTTTATTGGCTTCTCCGCTGACCAGCAGAACATGATTTACGTCCATTGATTTTAACACCGAAGCTTCAATCATGAGTTCTGTATCGGAAAGTGTTTTCCTTTTAATAGCGTTGTCTAAACTGAAACCGCAATAGGTACAGATATTCTGGCATTCGTTGCTGAGATACAACGGAGCATACAGCTGGATTGTTTTTCCAAATCGCTTCCAGGTGAGCTGCTGCGCCATTTTCGCCATGACTTCCAATTTCTGAGCGCCAACAGGTGAAATAAAATTCAGGAAGTCTTCTATTGTTTTATTGTCTTTCTGAAGGCTTCTTTCAACATCGGACAAGGTTATGGTTTCTAGTCTCGTTTTTATTTCATCCCATTGATATTGTTCAAAAAGGTCGTTAAAACTCTTCATCTGATTTAATTTAATTCAAATTATGTGTAATGCTTTTCTTTAGATAATATTGCATCCCATCTTCTTTTAGATCGTCCCTTCGGGACTCGCGAATTTTGAAGTCAACAGACTTTAGGATTCTGCGTGTTGTTCTATGGAATCTTTATATTCTATATTCTATCATTATATTGATAGGATTGCATCCTATCCTTTTTTAGGTCGCCCCTTCAGGGCTCGCCAATCTTGTTGAAGTTCAGATTAATCAAACAAAAAAGAAGTCAGCGGGCTTGATGCTTCTGCGTGCTGAGAAATCGCTCCCAATCCGGCTTCAAATGCTCTTCGGCCGGCAATAACTCCTTCTTTAAACGCTAATGCCATATTCACCGGATTTCTGGCTACGGCAATGGCGGTATTTACCAAAACCGCGTCTGCTCCCATTTCCATTGCTTTTGCTGCATCGGAAGGCGCTCCTATTCCGGCATCTACCACCACAGGAACATTCGTCTGGCTGATGATGATTTCCAAAAAATCCAAGGTCTTCAGTCCTTTATTAGTTCCGATTGGTGCTCCCAATGGCATTACCACTGCTGTTCCTGCATCTTCCAGACGTTTGCACAGCACAGGATCGGCATGAATGTAAGGCATCACCACAAATCCTAATCTGGCTAATTCTTCTGTAGCATATAAAGTTTCAATTGGATCGGGCAGCAAATATTTCGGATCGGGATGAATTTCCAGCTTAACCCAGTTGGTTTCCAATGCTTCCCTTGCCAGCTGCGCTGCCAGTACCGCTTCTTTTGCAGTTCTCGCACCGGATGTATTGGGCAAAAGGTGAGCTTTTGTTGGTTTTAAAGCATTTAAAATATCATCTTCTGAAGAATGCGCATCGATACGTTTCAATGCCATCGTTACCAACTCGCTTCCTGAAGCAATGATGGAATCCGTCATTTCTGAAAGGTTTCCAAATTTTCCTGTTCCTAAGAATAATCTTGATTCGAAGGTTCTGTCTGCTATTGTTAATAGTTGATTTTTCATTGTAATGCTGTTTTAAATTGACTGATAATGGTAGGCTTACCCGTAATTTGTCCTGAAACCGCCACCCCATAAATTCCGATCTGCTGTAATAGTTCTATATCGTTCAGAACAACGCCTCCAATGGCGAATATTTTAGGGATTTCAAATGATTTTTCTTTTAATTCCTCTATGATATTCTGATAGCCTCCTAAACCTAAAACAGGGCTCAACTTTTCTTTAGTCTGTGTAAACCGTAAGGGTCCCAGTCCAATATAATCGCAGGATTCTGCCATTCTCTGAAGTACATCCTGAAATGTATTAGCCGTTCCACCAATGAGCTTATCCTCACCTAAAATAAATCTTGCAGCTTCTACCGGCATATCCTGTAACCCGATATGCACTCCGTGTGCATCAATTTCTTTTGCGATATGAACGTGATCGTTGATGATACAAACGGCCTGATATTTTGAGCAAAGTTTTTTTGAAGTTTCACAAAGCTTAATGAATTCGTTTTCCGGAGCATTTTTCCAGCGAACCTGTATCCATTGTATGCCGTTATCAAGGGCTTTCCGGATATTGAGCTCCTGATCTTCTATCGTGAAGCCCTGAGAGATGTATTGTAATTTTTCCATTTTCTATTTTAACGCTAAGGGCGCGCAAGGTTAATTGTAAAAAGTGTTTATATATTCTTCGTTCGCAAAGGCACTTCATTCAGCAAATGATAGAAATTGATTCATTTAAGAATGAAATCCCAATAAAGTCGGGTTGCTTGTTAAAAATTTCTCTATATATGATTTCCCTTTTCGGCAGGCAGTATCCAGATTTTCGCCTTTTGCTAAATGACTTGTGATGGCGGATGAAAGCACGCAACCGGAACCGTGTTTTGGGTAGAAAACTTGATTTTTATCGTTAGGTTCAATTAAAATTTCTATTCCATTTTTCCATAAAGTATCTGTTCCGGGTTTATCTTCGCGATGCCCTCCTTTTATTAACACAGAGCATGAATTTTCTGCATTATCCAAAAGACGATTTTCTTGTAAAATCCTGTATTCATTGTAATTTGGTGTGAGTAAATCAATTTGTGACAATACATTTTTCAGCTGTGGAATGGTATTCAGATCAAAAAAAGAGAACTCGGACGTGCTTTTTAACACCGGATCCCAGACTATGATGGCTTCAGAATTATTTAACTTTATGGTTTTAATAATTTCAATTAAAAATTCCGCATCTTTTACTACGCCTATTTTTATTGCTTTTATCGGATAGTTCTTCATCAAAATATCAATTGATGAAAGAATTGTTTCCAAAGGCTGCCATTCTATACTGAAAAATTGTGATTCTGTCTGAACCGTCATTGCCGTACAAATTCCCAATCCCTGAACTTTCAGCTGTTCCAATGTTTTAATATCTGCCAGTAAGCCTGCTCCGCTACTGGGGTCGTAGCCTGCGATACTCATCACGAAAGGACGTTCTGTCTGCATTTTCTGAAAACTTTTAACGGTTGATTACTTTTCCAAATCGCACCTAATAAAGCTACGCCGTCAGCTCCACTGTTGAATACTTCATGAATATTATTTTCATTAATTCCTCCTAACGCAATCAGTTTTACTGCTGAATTGCTTCTTTTTTTCATATCATTCAAAATCGTCGAATCTTTTCCATATCCTTTTTTAGAAATACTTGGAAAAACGGGACTGATAAAGGCATAATCCCATTCTTCATGTAATTCATTAAAAGTTTCGATGTCATGAACCGAAGTTGAAATGAGTTTATTTTTAAAAGGTTTAAACAATCCATTTTGCCTATCTATTTCTCTGAAATGAAATCTTGAAATATTAAACTCTCTTGCTATATCGTAATGACTGTGCAGAACCAATCGAGAGTGAAAATTCATGTCTATCTTTTGGATAAAGACTTCCATTTCTTCCTGACTGATAAACGTTTTTCTGATATGAAGAAGATCCAGCCTTTCATGAAATAATTCATTAATCAATTCAGTTTCATTCTGAATATGTTCTTCCGGAGTGATTACAATAATCATATGTAAATTTCCTTTCCTTTTTCAATGAATTCCTGGGACTTGTCGAACATACCTTTTTCCGCAGATTCACGGATTTCCTGGGTGATTTTCATCGAACAGAATTTCGGTCCGCACATCGAACAGAAATGCGCAATCTTCGCTCCGTCAGCAGGAAGCGTTTCATCATGGTAAGATCTTGCCGTTTCCGGATCTAATGAAAGATTGAATTGATCTTCCCAACGGAATTCAAACCTTGCCTTGCTCAATGCATTATCTCTGTACTGCGCTCCGGGATGACCTTTTGCCAAATCTGCAGCATGGGCAGCTAGCTTATAAGTAATCACTCCAACTTTTACATCTTCTTTATTTGGAAGCCCCAAATGTTCTTTTGGTGTCACATAACACAACATCGCGCAACCAAACCATCCAATCATTGCCGCTCCGATTCCCGAAGTGATGTGATCGTAACCCGGTGCAATATCAGTCGTTAATGGTCCTAATGTGTAAAAAGGTGCTTCTTGGCATACTTCCAATTGCTTATCCATATTTTCTTTAATCATATGCATCGGAACGTGCCCTGGTCCTTCAATCATGACCTGAACGTTGTGCTTCCAGGCGATTTTCGTTAATTCTCCCAATGTTTCAAGCTCCGCAAATTGTGCTTCATCATTGGCATCAGCAATGGAACCCGGACGAAGGCCGTCACCGAGAGAAAAAGCCACATCATATTTTTTCATGATCTCACAGATTTCTTCGAAGTGAGTATATAAAAAGTTTTCCTTGTGATGAAAAAGACACCATTTAGCCATAATGGAACCTCCCCTGGAAACAATTCCCGTCACTCTTTTTGCCGTTAAATGAATATATCTCAACAAAACGCCGGCGTGAATCGTGAAGTAAGACACGCCCTGCTCCGCTTGTTCAATCAAGGTATCTCTAAAAATTTCCCATGTTAAATCTTCAGCAACTCCGTTTACTTTTTCCAATGCTTGGTATATCGGAACCGTCCCAATCGGAACCGGACTGTTTCTGATGATCCACTCTCTTGTTTCGTGAATATTTTTCCCGGTGGATAAATCCATGATTGTGTCTGCTCCCCAACGACAAGCCCAGACTGCTTTTTCCACTTCTTCTTCTATGCTTGATGAAACGGCACTGTTTCCGATATTGGCATTGATTTTAACTAAAAAATTCCGACCGATAATCATCGGCTCGCTTTCAGGATGGTTGATATTGTTGGGAATAATGGCTCTTCCTGCTGCAATTTCATCTCTTACGAATTCGGGAGTGATTTTACTTTTCGGGGTTCTTGCCCCAAAGCTGTTGCCTTCATGTTGAAAAGCCATTTCTTTGGAAACGGAATCCAGCTGCTCAATCCTTTGGTTTTCCCGAATGGCAATGTATTCCATTTCGGGAGTGATGATGCCCTGCTTTGCGTAGTACAGCTGAGTTACTTCTTTTCCTTCTCTGGCAACTTTTGGTTTGTGATTGTAAGAAAAACGCAAATCATCAAGCTTTGAATCGGAAAGACGAGCTTTCCCGTATTCTGATGTGATTCCGTCAAGAATTTCTACATCATTTCTATCTAAGATCCACTGTTCCCTAATTCTCGGAAGCCCTTTTTCAATATTAATTTCAGAATTTTCGTCAGTGTAAGGTCCTGAAGTATCGTAAACGGTAACCGGTGGATTATGCTCTAAAAATCCGTTGGATAATTTTGTCGGACTGAGTGTTATTTCGCGCATTGCTACATGGATGGGATGAATTTTACCTTCAACGTAGATTTTCTTTGAGTTCGGAAACGGCGAACGGGTGATGTGATGAGCCATACAATTTTGTTTTTATGTGGAATTAACCGCCCTGAGTGGCAGTGATGATTAAAATTGAATCTTTGTTGTTGAGAAATGTTTCCGCCCAGAACGCCTGCGGAATAATACGATTATTGAGCGCTACGGCAATACCTTTTCTCTTTTGAGAAATTTCCATAGCCAATAATGCTTCCAATGTTTCAGGAAGTATATCGAATGTTCTTAATGTATGGTTGATTGTGAGTTCCATTCCTAAAATTTTTACATTTACTTTAGGAATGCCTATGATGGTACAATAGAATGTACCGCAAAGTCATTTCACTTTTCCCTACGCTAGTATGATCTAGAAATCAGGTTCAAAGGGTAAAATCTCAGCCTGTTTTTGTCAACAGACACCCCTAAAGTTGAAACGAAGGTAAAGCTTTTTTTGGAATGGACAAAATTTTTGAGAAAGATGGAAGCAGGATGATGGAGGATGGGAGTTTGAAAACACAGCTTCATTAAATCAACTCGTCGATTATCATTTACTTTCTTTAATATATTATATTTAAATTAAAACTTGCGTAAAAAAAATATCTCGCTGATTTGCAGATTTTGGGTTTATGAAGATTCTTACATTATGATAATCCCTCTGGATATTTTGTCAATAGCAAAATAACCGACTCACACCCTAGCCCCGATTGCAATGAAAATCCCGCAATGGAGCGGCGAAACGAAGTGAAGCCGCGTAATGAGGAATTGTAATGGAAAGCGGGAAAAAGCTCCTACAAAAATAAAAAATGGAAACCGAATAACCTCCAGCTTCCATCTTCTAACTTCTAATTTTTCTTCTATTATTAATATTATTCTCCACAAGCCTTCCAGATCGCGTCATTCTGTGGAACCGGAGCCGTAATTTCAATATTTTCTTTGGTAACCGGATGAATAAATTCCAGTTTTCTGGCATGAAGATTAATTCCTCCATCAGGATTTGAACGGGGAGATCCGTATTTCAAATCACCTTTAATCGGAACTCCTATTTTAGATAACTGCGCTCTGATCTGGTGATGTCTCCCGGTTTCAAGATCAATTTCCAGCAACAGATAATTGTCTAAAGTTTTAATCACATGATACGTGAGAATGGCTTCTTTGGCACCTTCCATCGCTTTCGGGAAAACAATAGCTTTATTGTTCTTTTCGTTTTTCTTTAAATAATGAATAAGCCTTTGGGTTTCAGGAATCATTTCTTTTGCCACAACGGCCCAATATGTTTTCGCGATCTCACGGTTTTTTACCATCTGCGTCAAACGGGACAGCGCTTTGGAAGTTTTAGCATAAATCACCAAACCCGAAGTAGGCCTGTCGATACGGTGAACCAAGCCAAGAAAAACATTTCCCGGTTTATTATCTCGCTTTTTTATGAAGTTTTTAATTGAATCCAATAATGATTCATCGCCGGTTTTATCACCCTGAACGAGCTGTCCGACTTTCTTATTAATCACTAAAAGATGGTTGTCTTCATAAACAATCTGTTCCTCCATGATCTACTGACGGTAAGTGGGTCTGTTTGTAAATGAAAGGATAATTCCCGCTAAGAGGCCAATTGTTTTTATTCCTGAAATTTTCCACTCTATAGGAAACAATGCGCCCACAATACATAATGCAGCAGCACCATACATGGCGTACACGAAATTTTTATTATTTAAAAAAGGAGCCTGCAGGAAAAAACTGATCCCGATCAGTACATAAAATACTTTCCTTGAAAGTAACAGATTTATATCTTCTGAAAAGAAATTGAACCACCCCGCAGCAAGACAAAGCAATGCAACGACGGATAAAATTCCCTGAATAGATTGTTGGTTTTTCATTATTGAATATAAAAATTAATAGCTTTCGGTTTCGTTTGGAAAATCCTGACTTTTTACATCTTTTACATATTGTGCCACGGCTCCTGTTATTTCGGTATAAAGATCAAGATATCTTCTTAAAAATTTAGGACTGAAACCTTTGTTCATTCCTACCATATCGTGATATACCAGAACCTGTCCGTCACAATGTGCTCCGGCTCCGATTCCGATGGTTGGAATTGAAATTGCTTCCGTCACTTTTTTGGCTAAATCTGCAGGAATTTTCTCTAAAACAACTGCAAAACAACCTAATTCTTCTAAGAGTTGTGCATCAGCAATTAATTTTTCGGCTTCTGCTTCTTCTTTTGCTCGTACTTTATACGTTCCGAATTTGTAAATCGACTGAGGCGTTAAACCTAAATGTCCCATCACAGGAATTCCGGCATTGATGATTTTTTTTATCGATTTTGAAATTTCCTTTCCACCTTCAATTTTCACGGCATGAGCACCTCCTTCTTTCATCATTCTAACCGCCGATTCCAGGGCTTTTTCCGGATTACTCTGGTAGGTTCCGAAAGGTAAATCAGCAACCACTAAAGCTCTGTCGGTTCCTCTGACAACACTTTGAGAATGGTAGATCATCTGGTCTAAAGTAATCGGCAACGTTGTTTCAAAACCAGCCATTACATTAGCCGCAGAATCACCAATCAAAACCGCATCAATTCCTCCTGCATCCACCATTTTAGCAGTGGTAAAATCGTATGCCGTAAGCATCGTTATTTTTTCCTTGTCAAATTTCATTTTGCGCAAGGTTTCAGTGGTAACTTTTTTAATTTCAGAATGAACAGACATAATGTATCTATTTTTTAAACGTTAAAAAGTCGGCGCTGGGCCGACTTGAATTTTGTATGATTTTATAAAACGACGTGACCGAGTTTCATTAATTTGTCGTGGTTGAGAATTTTGATATTTCTTCCGTCTACTTCAATGAGATTGTCTCCTTTGAATTCGGAAATGAGACGGATGGCGCTTTCCGTAGCCGTTCCGATAATGTTGGCAATCTCTTCCCTCGTTAAAGAGATTTTGATGAAACCTTCCGGATCAACACCTAATTTCTGTTCCAGAAGCAGCAAGATTTCTGCAAGTCTTTCTCTTACGGTTTTTTGCGCAAGGAAAGTAATGGTATTGGAAGATTCGCCCAGTTCGTAAGAAATTTTCTGAAGCATAACAAAAGAAAGCTGTGGATCTACCTCCAGAAGATACATAAATATATCTGCCGGCAGAAAAGTAGCCTCGATATCTGTCATGGCTTCCGCTTTTGCCTGGAAATTTTCCCCGCAAAGCAGAGAACGATAACCGATGATATCACCTTCTTTGATGAATCTTAGAATCTGGTCTTTCCCAAATGCTCCGGACTTTGAAAGTTTAGCCGCCCCTTTTTCCAGTACAAATACTCCTTTTGGACTTTCGCCATCTTCAAAAATCGTATCATGCTTCTGAAAACTTAGTTTCTTTTTAGCATTGATATATTTCTCAAAATCAGCACTGGAAAGTCGTTCTTTAAATGATTTATCATTAAAAACTCTGGCGAACCTATCTTCGATTGCAATCTGTTGTTCCTGCGACATTTTATATGACATTTATCACAAAAATAGAACTTTTTAACTCGATAAACAAAAAAAATTGTTATAATTTTGTAGTTCAATAATTTATGAAGGTGAGCGAGAACTGTTTTCATTGTGGTCAGGGGATCGAAAAAGAAAGAATTTTATTTGATGAAAAAATTTTCTGTTGCAACGGTTGCAAATCGGTCTATGAAATACTGAACACCAATAATTTAAGTAACTTTTACGAACTTAATAAAAAGGCGGGAATCCGCCCTGATGAAAGCTCATCGCAATTCGATTATCTTGATACTCCCGAAATTTTTGAGAAAGTAACTGACTTTTCCGAGGGAAACACCAGCCTGGTAACTTTTAAAATCCCTGTAATCCACTGCTCTTCATGCATTTGGTTATTAGAGAGCCTTCATACTCTGAATAACCATATTAATTATTCTCAGGTAAACTTTACAAGAAAAACTTTACAGATCTCATTTAATCATAATGATTTAAAATTAAGCGAATTAGCCAATTTCCTTACAAATCTGGGATACAAACCCGTAATCAATCTTGAAACAGCCGATAAAAATGTTGAACATTTAGATAAATCCTTATTGGTAAAATTTGCTATTGCTGCTTTTGCCTTTGGAAACGGAATGTTTCTTTCTTTCCCGGAATATATCGGTGGCGAAGATTATTGGATGGAACATTACAAAGGTCTTTTCAGAGCTTTAATGTGCCTGCTTGCCATTCCTGTAGTGGTATATTCGGCATCTGATTATTATAAATCGGCCTGGTATGGACTGAAAAATAAAATTGTAAATATTGATGTTCCTATTGTGTTGGGGATCATCGTTCTTTTCGGCCGCAGTCTTTACGAGGTTGCTACCGATTACGGACCGGGGTATTTTGATACTTTATGTGGATTACTGTTTTTCATGCTTTTAGGTAAAATTTTTCAGAAAAGAACTTATAATGCACTTTCATACGACAGGGATTACAAATCTTTCTATCCTATTGCCGTTACGAAGGTTGATTTTGAAGGAAAACAGGACAATATTCTCCTTTCGGAAATTAAAATCGGAGACCGTATTTTAGTAAGAAATCAGGAAATCATTCCTGTTGATGCCATTTTGATTAACGGCGAAGGAAATATAGACAACAGTTTTATTACCGGTGAAAGCGCAACGATCAGCAAGCAACCGGGAGATAAAATTTTTGCAGGAGGAAAACAAATAGGATCTTCTCTTGAACTGGAAGTCATTAAAAATGTCGACCAAAGTTATTTAACACAGCTTTGGAATAAGGAGGCATTTAAAAAACACGAGACCGGACTAGACACCTTAACGAATAACGTCAGCAAATATTTCACATTCATTATTTTAGGTATTGCTTTAGCATCTGGAATCTACTGGTATTTTATTGATTTAGATAAAATGTTTCAGGTTATTTCTGCAATATTAATTATTGCTTGTCCATGTGCGCTTGCGCTGTCTGCTCCTTTTACCTTTGGTCACATTATGAGGATTTTAGGACGGAACAAATTTTATGTAAAAGATACTTTAACGATAGAAAAAATCGCCAAGCTGGATACCATTGTTTTTGATAAGACAGGAACGATCACTCATAGAAAAAAATCAAATATAAAACACGAAGGCGTTGAGATTAAAGAATTTGATTTATTGAATATTAAAACTCTATTAAAGAATTCTAATCATCCACTTTCAAAATCGCTCTATGATTTTATTGACGTAAATGACGATTACTATCCTGTTGAAAAATTTCAGGAAATTTCCGGAAAAGGCTATGAGGCAAGCGTGAGAGGTAACATCTACAAGATCGGCTCCGCAAGATACAATAATCAGGAATCCAAAAACCTTGAAACGGCGGTTTATATCAGTAAAAACAACGAATTTTTAGGAAAGTTTATTTTTAAAAATGAATATCGAGAAAATCTTAAAAATTTATTTAAAAAACTGACAGGATACAATGTTTTTATTTTAAGTGGTGACAATTCTTCAGAAGAAAATCAACTCAAAGAACTAATTCCCACATACAAGGGAATGGCTTTTAACCAAAACCCTGAAGATAAGCTTAATTACATCAAAAACCTTCAGGATCAAAACCTTAAAGTTGCCATGCTGGGAGACGGATTAAATGATGCAGGAGCTTTGAAGCAAAGCAATGTGGGAATAGCAATTGCCGATGACACCAACAGCTTTACACCTTCTTCCGATGTCATCATGAATGGAGAAAAAGTGGTTCTTCTTGATAAATACCTGAATGTCTGCAAAGGCTCTATGACAATTGTCAAAATGACATTTATAATAAGTTTTCTTTACAATGTTGTTGGTTTAAGTTATGCAGTCACAGGACATATGCATCCACTTTTTGCAGCTTTAATTATGCCGGCGAGTTCCATCACGGTCGTTTCATTCACAACACTTTCGACCTGGATCCTGGGAAGAAAATATTTCAAAAACCACTCGTAACCGCCCTTATTTAGACTGATTTTAAATTAGCTGAGTGCCGTATTTCGTGACGAATGTCATTATTTTTCACTAAATTTGAACCCCGAAAATAGGTTAATTTTGTTGTCTAATGGATATTCTATATTTAATGATCCTTTGCAGCGTTTCTTTGGCTGCGGTTTTCCTGATCGTGTTTATAGTGTATGCCCGAAAAGGACAGTTTGAGGATGACGAATCCCCTGCTGTAAGAATTCTTTTTGACTCTGATGAGATCAAGGAAAAAGAAGAGAACGGCAACAAAGAAAACGATGATGAAAAAGGAGAAAGTAAAAAAATTGAAGAAAAAAGTGAATAGTTGATATGGAAACACAAAAGTTTAGTTATGACAACAGTATTGTCCGGGCATTCCTTTATGCGACCGTAGTTTTCGGGATCATAGGGTTTTTGTTTGGGCTTACAGCTGCATTAATGCTTTTCTACCCCGAGCTTCCGGAGTTCTTTTTCGGAACAGATGATACAACCATTAATAGTTTAGGTGGTAGTATACAGGGCTTGATAAACACACATGGTGCGTTTGGATTTGGAAGAATCAGGATGTTGCACACAAGTACTGTTATTTTTGCATTCGTAATGAATGTCGTTTATGTAGGAGTATATTATTCTTTACAGCGACTGTTAAAAACAAGAATGTACAGTGACACCTTGTCATGGATCCATTTCTGGACATGGCAGATCATGATCTTAGTGACTTACGTTACGTTCTTTATGGGAATTAATACTTCCAAAGAGTATGCAGAACACGAATGGCCAATCGATATTTTAATTACCATTTCATGGGTGATTTTCGGGGCAAATATGTTCTTAACCATCGCTAAGAGAAGAGTAAGACATTTATATGTAGCCATCTGGTTCTATATCGGAACATGGATTGCTGTGGCAATGCTTCATATTTTCAACAATCTTGAGGTTCCTTTATCTTTCACAGGCTGGAAATCTTATTCAGCATATGCAGGGGTAAAAGATGCTATCGTACAATGGTGGTACGGTCACAATGCGGTTGCATTCGTATTGACAACTCCAGTGTTAGGATTGATGTATTATTTCTTACCAAAAGCTGCTGACAGACCGGTTTTCTCTTATAAGCTGTCTATTATTCACTTTTGGTCATTAATTTTCGTTTATATCTGGGCTGGTCCTCACCACCTTCAATATACTGCTTTACCGGCTTGGGCACAAGCTGTCGGAACTGGTTTCTCTATCATGCTTATCGCTCCGTCTTGGGGAGGTATGCTTAACGGACTTCTTACATTAAGAGGTGCATGGGATAAAGTAAGAGAAAATCCGATATTAAAATTCTTTGTTGTAGCTGTTACCTGCTATGGTATGGCAACATTTGAAGGTCCTCTTTTGGCTACAAAAAACATCAATAAAATCGGTCACTTTACAGACTGGGTAATCGGGCACGTACATTTAGGTGCACTTGGATGGAATGGTTTCATGGCATTCGGGGTAATCTATTATCTGATCCCGATCATGTGGAGAACGAAATTATATTCAACAAAACTTGCTAACTGGCATTTCTGGCTGGGAACATTAGGAATTATTTTCTATGCCGTTCCTATGTACATTTCAGGTTTCACACAAGGATTAATGTGGAAACAGTTCAACCCGGACGGAACGTTGGTTTGGAAAAACTGGCTGGATACGGTAACTGCTATTATCCCTTACTTTAAAATGAGATTCTTCGGAGGATTATTATACCTTTCAGGAGCTCTTTTAATGGTGGTAAACCTTATTGCTACAGTAAGAAAAGGATCATTCCAGAAAGATGTGCCTGCAGAAGCTCCGGCACTGGCAAACATCAACAAAAAGCGTAAAGAAGGAGAAGGAACTCACCTTTGGCTGGAAAGAACGCCTGTATTGATGGGTATTCTATCTTTACTTACGATCTCAATCGGTAGTATGGTGGAAATTATCCCAACATTATCCCTTAAGAAAAGTGTACCTACTATATCAGCGGTAAAACCTTATTCTCCGCTGGAATTAGAAGGTAGAGATATTTATATCCGAGAAGGATGTAACGCATGTCACTCGCAGATGGTAAGACCATTCAGAGATGAGATTGTAAGATTCAATGGTAAAAACGGACAGTATTCCAAAGCCGGAGAATTTGTATATGACAGACCGTTCCTTTGGGGATCAAAAAGAACCGGACCGGATTTGCACAGAGAAGGTGGTAAAAACCCAAGTTCTTGGCACTACAAACATATGTACAACCCAAGATCGACTTCTGCAGGTTCTATCATGCCTCGTTACCCATGGTTGATTGCTACGAATCTGGACAGATCTAAAATGGTTGATAAAATGAAGCTGATGAAGAATGCATTTGATGTACCTTATACAAAAGCGGAAATTGATTCTGCCAATTCATGGGCAGACAACCAGGCATCCGGGATTGTAAAAGATATCTTCTCAGAAGCAAATGACCTTAAAGAGGCTTATGCTAAAAGACCTAAGGGAGAATTGGAGAAAAAAGAAATCGTAGCTCTTATCTCGTATCTTCAGAGATTAGGAACGGATATCAAAACAACTGAAATTAAAACAGCAAGTAATAACTAACATTAAAACGTTCCCATCATGATACCTCAGAACTTTAAAGATATATTATCCAATACCGACAATGCTGGTTTTTACCAGACTCTGGCTCTGATTTTCTTTATGCTGTTCTTCGTAGCCTTGGTAATCTATGTTTTTAGCAGGCCTAAAAAATATTACAAAGAAGAAGAAGAGGCTCCTCTGAGTGACGATCAGGATGATGATTTTAATTTAAAAAATTAATCTATTTATTATGAAACAAAGAACACCGGTTTTTATAAACATCTTAATCATAATCGGACTTTTAATAGTTTTTTATTATCTGTTTGTACAAAGCTATGAGTTCCTGGGTTCACCTTATTTCTGGGGAACTGTAGTAATTTCTTGCATCTTGGCATATATTCACAGTGCTATTGGAGATCTTATTGAGAATAATAAATTCAAGAGATTATCTCCTGAAGAGAAGGCAGCTTATCTTGCAGAGAAAAAGACACCTTATTTCACGAGGTTATATAATGCCGCATTTAAAAAGCAATCTGCAGCTGAAGAGAAAGATATTCTTATCGACCACGGTTTTGACGGAATTATGGAGTTAGACAATCAATTACCAAAATGGTGGCTGGGATTATTCTATTTTGGGACTGCTTTTTGTATTGTGTATGTAGCAGCATTCTCGTTTACCAATTTTGCTCACCCTATCAGTGAATATGAGCAGGAATATAAAGAGCAATTGGCTAGTATTGAAGAATATCAGAAAACACAACCTCCTGTAACGATTGAAACGGCAAAATATTCGGCGGATAATATTGCAGAAGGTAAAGAACTCTTTAAAACAAACTGTGCATCTTGTCACAAAGAAGACGGTAGTGGAGGTATTGGACCAAACCTTACAGATAATTTCTGGATCAACCAGCCTGAAAAAACATTATTCAAAAATGTATTTCATATGGATTGGAACGGTTCTCCTACAAATCCTGCCATGAGAGCATTCGGTAAAAACGGTGAAGTATCCGGAGCTGAAATTGAAAAAATTGCAGCGTACGTGTATCACATCAACCAGGAATTACCTCCTGTAACACCGGCTCAGGGTGGTGCCGCTCCTCAAGGAACTGAAGCACATTGGGAAAAAGAATAATTTTAACTTAAAAATTAGAAACATATGAAAAAGCATAATTTGTTATTACATTAAAATAGTAACGAATTATGTTTTTTCTTTTTTAAATACAATTACAAATGTCAGACATAGAAGAAATAGAAGCACGCGGCGGGGAAGGGCAGGTTCTTGACCCTGAAACTTACAGAGATTCTATAGGCACGATGGATCAGTCCGGGAAAAGGAAATGGGTGTATCCCAGAAAGCCTAAAGGAAAATATACCAACTATAGATACATTGTAAGCTGTATATTATTATTAATTTATTTTTCGGTACCATTTATTAAAATCAATGGCAATCCGCTTATTCTTTTTAATGTAATTGACAGAGAGTTTTTCATTTTTGGACAACCTTTCTATCCTCAGGACTTTTTCATCCTTACACTTGGAGCTATCACCTCCCTTATTTTCATTATTGTATTTACGATTGCTTTCGGTAGAATTTTCTGCGGTTGGATATGCCCTCAGACAATTTTCCTTGAAATGATTTTCCGTAAAATAGAGTATGCTATTGAAGGAGACAGAAACAAGCAGATGAAACTTGACCGCCAGGAATGGAACAGCGAAAAAATATGGAAAAGAAGCCTTAAATGGACGGTCTACATTATTATTTCATTGGTCATTACCCATTTTATGTTCATGTATATCGTGGGATATAAGGAAGTTTTTAAAATTATTTCTGAAGGGCCATTTGCCAATCCTACCAATTTTATCGTAATGATCCTCTTCACTGCGGCATTTTATTTTGTATTTGCCTGGTTCAGAGAACAGGTTTGTACGTTGGTATGTCCATACGGAAGATTGCAGGGAGTATTGATTGATAAGGATACCGTAAATGTTTTTTACGATTTTAAAAGAGGAGAAAACAGAGCAAAATGGAGAAAAGGCGAAGACCGTAAAGCGGCAGGAAAAGGAGATTGTATCGACTGCCATCAGTGTGTAGTGGTATGTCCTACAGGAATTGATATCAGAGATGGCCAGCAGCTTGAGTGCGTAAACTGTACTGCGTGTATCGATGCCTGTGACGAAGTAATGGAAAAGGTTGGTCTTCCGAAAGGACTGATAAGATATGCTACAGAAAACGAAATCGAAAAAGAAACCAAGTTCCAGTTTACAGGAAGAATGAAAGGATTTACTATAATTCTTGTCCTTTTAACTGCATTTTTAGGATATCTTCTCTATAATCGTGGTGAAATGGAAGCCAAGTTTATTAAACCTGCCGGAAGTACATTCTTTGTAAGAGACGGAAAAATTACCAATACTTATAATTATACTTTCCTGAATAAAACCAATGAAAAGAAAGTCGTAACTGTGAAAGTAATCGAGCCGAAACACGGAGAAGTAATTTACAGTGCATCAAGCAAGATCACCGTAGATCGTGATAAGATTTCAAAGGGAACCATCAATATCAGCTTCCCGGAAAGTGAAATGAACCTTTCCAAGCAGAATATCACCATTGGTGTGTATGATATGAGTGGTAAACTGGTAGACTCTTATCAGACTTATTTTGAAGGGCCATTTAAATTACAATTTTAATTCATAAACCTCAATATCAACAATAATATCTGATTGGATATTGAGGTTTTCAAACCTATTAATTTCGAAGAAATGAAAAAATTCACTTGGGGACATGGTGTTGTACTCGCATTATTAGCATTCATCATATTTATACTTTCCATGTTGTTTCTCTTCCCGAACGGACAGAAAAATTCTGAAATGGTAACCGATAATTACTATGAAGAAGAGCTGAAATATCAGGACGTTATTGATGCCAAGAAAAGAGCTGATGAATTACAGGAAAAACCGGTTTACAGTCAGGATAAATCGGGGATCAAAATTACTTTTCCTAAAGATTACGATAATTCCAATACAACGGTAAAATTCGTTTTAAACAGAACCGACGATCAGAATTTAGATATACACAAATCTGTACAGCTTGATGCCAGCAAATCTTTTTTAATTCCTGCTCAGGTATTGAGATTTGGAAATTATACACTAAGATTGAACTGGACCAAAGACAAAACAGACTATAGAATGGATTATGATGTGATATGGAAATAGCACTTATTGTATCGGCTATAGGATTGGGATTTGCTTCCGGATTTCACTGTGTCGGAATGTGCGGACCGATTGCTCTGTCGATGGGATTAACCAAAAAGCAGGCAACTAATTATTATCTGCAAAATCTTACTTACCAGTTTGGAAGAATTTTCACTTATTCACTTTTAGGAGCCATCCTGGGAATTATAGGTGAAGGTTTTGAGATGGCTGGAATCCAGAAATATCTGACGATTGCAGTGGGAATACTGCTGATTATTATGGCAGTCTTTTCATTCGGAGGTAAAGATTTTGCTTCTAAAATCCCATTCTTCTCTAAATTTTTATTTAAAGTAAAATCAAATTTAGGCAGATTACTTCAAAAGGCAGATTACCGATCAAGATTCACTACGGGACTACTGAACGGTTTTCTCCCTTGCGGAATGGTTTATATGGCTTTAACAGCAAGCCTCGCAAGCGGCGGAATATGGCAGGGCGCTTTATATATGGCGTTATTCGGCTTGGGTACCCTTCCGTTTATGTTTGCCATAGTTTTGGTAGGTAATCTCATGAGCCAGGCATTCAGAATAAAAGTTTTAAAAGCGATTCCTATTGTGATGATTATTTTAGGAGGTCTCTTCATTGTAAGAGGCTTAGAATTGGGAATTCCCTATATTTCTCCAAGAGCAGAAGCTATGACAATATCCAAAGATAACCAAGGCGACTGCAACTTACCGGGAGATCACAGTACGCACAATCACAGCAATACAAACTGTCATTAAATTTTAAGTAAATTTAAATCATAATAAACCCTTTGAATGTTCGTTCAGAGGGTTTTATGCTAAAGCATATGTTTCCGGAAAACTTCCTGCAGCCTGCGGCGAATTTTCCGGAGAGTGGGAAACCTTCCTGCACTCTGCAGCGACTTTTCCGGGAACAGGGAAAGGCTGTTACAACCTTGCGACAAACATTCCGGAAAGCGGGAAACCTTGTTACACCCTGGTAAGAGGCTTTCCGGGCATTAAAAAAGAAATAAAACAACTCAAATAAAATATTTCTATTAAAAATTTACTAATAAAAACAAAAATACTATAAAATAATCTTTTTAAATATCATTTTATTATAAAATCATTTTCATACCTTTATCCTATAATAAAAACTTATAATATGTCAACAAAACTACCATTTTCTGATTTAAAAAAATCCGGATATCAATTACCTTTTTATCCTTTTCGAAAAATCGCGTTTCATGCACTTGCATTAAGTATGATGCTAATGTTTTCATCAGTAAAATCTCAAACTACAGTTACGGTTCCTAACTTAACTGTAGCGGGAGCATTTACAGGACCATTTGCTAATTCTGCCAGAACTTATCAGATGATTATTGATGATTCTCAACTAACTGCCTTATCCGGGCAGTATATAAGCTCAATATCATTCAGACTTCCAACTTCAGCTACTGCTGCATGGCCAGTTTCTGACACTACATTTCCTGATTATCAGGTTTATTTGAGTGATGGTGTAGATCCCGTCAACAGACAACTTAACTTTGCGGCAAACGTAGTAGGAACACAAACACAGGTACGCTCCGGAAGCCTTTCAATACCGGCAGGCTCTGTTTCCAACAATGGAAGTTTCACTTTTAATATAAACTTTAATACGCCCTATTTGTACACGGGTACCAACCTTGTTATAGAAGTACGCCATACTGGCAGTAACGGAATTACAACTTCTATTGATGCTGCAGGAACAAGTACTTCGGGATATGCTAGTCTTTTTACTGCTTGTTGGTCAAGCTCAACAACCAGTGTATTGCAAGGAAATTTTTCTTATGTGAAAATAAGCTCGGGAAGTTCGCTAGGTGTGAAGTCTGTTGAGATAGATGGCAGCACAACAGTTTATCCTAATCCGGTAAAAGATCAGCTTTTTGTAAAATCGGCTAACGATATTGTGGAATTAAATATTTTTAATTTAGTCGGGCAAAAAGTTTATTCTCAAAAAAATTCAGCTAGAAATCCACAGGTTAACGTATCAGGTTTAGCAAAAGGAAACTATATTTTGCAGACTATTGATAAAACCGGAAGTTCAACTTCAACTAAATTTATTAAGGAATAATTCAGTTATTTCAAGTAATTGGAAAATCCGGAATAAAGATTATACACAAAACAAACCACTGCTTTACACAGTGGTTTGTTTTATTAATTGATTAGTCTCTTATTTAATTAATCACATCAAATCTCGCATATTCAGCGATCTTCTTCGGAAGCTTAATTCCTTCTTCTGTCTGATTGTTTTCAAGCAAAGCTGCCATTATTCTTGGCAATGCCATTGCAGAACCGTTCAACGTATGAACTAACTGAGATTTTCCGTCTGTTTTATAACGGCACTTTAATCTGTTCGCCTGAAATGTTTCAAAATTGGATACAGAACTTACTTCAAGCCATTTTTCCTGAGCCGCACTCCATACTTCAAAATCATAGGTCATCGCAGAGGCAAAACCGGTATCACCACCACAAAGTCTCAACACTCTGTAAGGCAATTCCAGATCACTCAAAATTTCTTTGATATGCTCTACCATTTCTTCTAGAACTGCATAAGAATTTTCAGGTTTCTCAATTCTTACAATCTCTACTTTCTCAAATTGGTGGAGACGATTCAGTCCTCTTACGTGAGCACCATAACTTCCCGCTTCTCTTCTGTAGCATTGTGAGAAAGCCGTATTTTTAATCGGTAAATCTTTTTCTTCAAGCAAAACATCACGATACAGGTTGGTAACAGGCACTTCAGCTGTCGGGATAAGATAAAGATTATCTTCATTGATGTAATACATCTGTCCTTCTTTATCCGGCAACTGCCCTGTACCGTATCCTGACGCTTCATTTACCACATGAGGAGGATTAACTTCCATATATCCTTTTTCAACATTTTTATCAAGGAAATACTGAACCAAAGCCCTCTGAAGCCTCGCTCCTTTTCCAAGATAAACAGGGAAACCGGCACCGGCAATTTTTACCCCTAGTTCAAAATCAATAAGGTTGTATTTTTTTGCAAGTTCCCAGTGAGGGATTGCTCCTTCCCCAAGACCTTCCACATCATGAGACTGATAGATGATCTCATTATCATCTGCAGAAGCTCCACTTTTCACTTTTTCATGAGGAATATTCGGTAGCTGATACAGAATATTAATCAGTTCTTTTTCTTTTACATCTAATTGAGATTTCAATTCCGATGTCGACTCTTTAAGCTGTGCAGTTTTAGATTTTGCAGATTCGGCTTCTTCTTTTTTTCCTTCTTTCATTAGAAGCCCGATTTCTTTGGAAATTTTGTTGCTCTCAGAAAGCTGGGAATCCAATTCAAACTGAATTCTTTTTCTTTCGTCGTCAGTAGCAATAGCCTCGTCTACCAACTCAAGATTCCTGAATTGTCTTTTCTTAAGACCTTCTAAAACGCGCTCTTTGTTGTCGCGCAAAAAATTGACTTGTAACATTTTATTTAGATGTTAGTTATTAGAATGTTGAACACAGAATGTCAACAGTTTTGCAAATGTATAAAATTATTTTACGATTGTAACTACATTCGGGGAACCCTCTTGTTTTGTGAATCTTAAAGTATCATTATAATAAACTTTCGAGACCTCAAATACCGATGGAGTCATTCTGTATTCTATCTTCAGATCTTCATTAATGGTATCCAGAATAGTATTGTTTAATCTTTTGATAAGGGAAACGGTGATCTCGGATTGGTATATTTTGTTATCTGCATTTAAAGTATCAACCCCTACCCTTTTTGCGCCGGCGATATATTCTATAAAAAGTGTGGAATCTGAAGTTGCCTTCAAAGTGCTGTTTACAGGTGCCAAATCTGCCACTCCGTTTACGTCATTCAACGAGTAGGTAAAATAGGTAGAGTCGTTTTTTTTATGAAAAAGATCTCTTCCTGATTTGTTTTTCATATAAATATTTAAAATCTGGTCGATTCTCTGTAACTCATCATCACCTGTTCTGCAGCTCAGAAAGGCACAAAAAATAATCAGAATTCCGAAAAAAACATTCTTCTTCATGTTCAGCAAAGATAAAATTTTCTTCTGATATATTTGACGATGAAGATTATTTAAAGGTAAATATTCCTGCGTTGAAAGACTTAGTTAAAATTCAAAATCTCAACACAGTTTCTCAGATATTACTTTCTCAGAATTTTCTTCCACAGAAGATTGATCTCGGCTCTGGAAAGAATAAAATCCTGTACGTGAAATTCTGTGATCTGATAAAATCGCCAGAACAGCAATCCTGATGACAGGCAATAGGAAATAGAACTTACTATGCATGCTCCATGAATTCCCCATTTCGGAATGATATAAAATGAAGAAACTATCGTGAAAACAAGTCCGATCAGTGATTTTACATTCAATATTCTCAACTTGTTGATTCCGGCAAAATAATACCCAATGATATTGCTCACGGCAATGGCAAGAATTCCCGGTGATAGAAGCAGAACAATTTCTTTCGTCTGACTGAAATCTTTTCCGAAAATCACAGCATACAGCTCAGCAGGAATAAGCAACATGACCAGAATAAACAGCAACGTGATAAGAAAACTGATCCGTAATGATATTTTGGTTTTTTCAATAGCATCGTTAGAGCTGGTATTATTTACCACATCGGCATAAAGCACTACGGAAAGGCTTCGGCTTACCGTCCACACCGCCTCCGAAAAGGCAACTCCTACGGAAAATACACCGACACTTACAATTCCTTTAAAATATTCAAGAAAATAAAATGATAATCTGTTATTCAGAAATTGCAGAAATGCACTGAGCTGTGTTTTCCACCCATAATTGAATAATTGTCTACCAATTTTTTTAGTAAAGGAAAATGTATTAAAATGTATATGCTTGGTTACCTGAATTGTACTGACGACAAACAACAATGCAAAACAGCTTATCTGAGCAATGAAATAAGCATTAACGGAAGTAATTTTAATGATGTAAACAATGATTACAATAAATAAAATATGAACAACCTGCTGCAAAACCGTATATAGATTGAACATTCTGATATTCTGCTGCCCGACAAACAGATTTATATTGGCCGTTAAAAGTGATGACATCACACAGAGCAAAATAAGGTAATAAGAATATTCAGCATTGTGACTGAAACTGAAAAGAATAGGGATAAAAATCCCTATGAGAACCGCCCAAATATAAGCGAAAGGTAGTATTTCCTCTATTTTGAATTTTTTAGCGAAATAGCTCATGCTACTTCCCACAAAAATATTGGCAAAAAAGCTGATGATCGTAAGGTCAGCAATCATAATCGAAATGACACCTTTTCCGCTGCTTCCCCACATATTGGTAGAGTAGATCACAAGTCCGAAATTTAATATCAGAATTAAAAATCTTGAAACAAAAGTTTTAAAAATAGTGTTCTGTTTCATGCTATTTCAATGATTTTCTGACAAAGTTCAGGAAAGAATTTCTGATTCTGTTCCAATTGTATTTTGTTTCGTATTCTTTTCTCGCGTTGTGAGCATGCTGAGAATACAGTTTTGGATCTTCAATATAATTTATAATAAGATCTGAAATACTGTCCGAATTCTCGGGATCTACTAAATATCCGAACTTTGAAACTTCTATATGCTGCCGGGTCGCTTTCAAATCTGTATAGATCACAGGTTTTCCTGAAGCGGCATAATAAAATATCTTAATCGGGAGACAATGATGGTTTTCATAGTTCAAAGTTCTCAGGTCAAAGCAAATGTCCACATCTGCATAAGCTTCTGTAAAAGTTTCGAAAGATGTCGGCTTTTCTATTCTGAGATTTTCAAACTGATATTTTTTAAGCAATTCAGAGAAATAACGTTCGTCTTTCTCCTTTCTTGAGCCACCAATCAAAAGAATTGATATTTTAAGCTCAGGCCTTTTTTTTCTTAAACTGTCTATTGCTGAAAAAAAATTACCAATCCCTTTTTCTTCGGAAAACTGACCGGTATAGCAAAGTGTTATTTCACCGGGTTTTAATGTTTTGATATTTTGATGAATATAAATATCATCAGGATAATAAGGTAAAATAACAGATTTTTTAAACGGAAAAAAGTACGCCAGCGGAAATTTCTTGGTCTCTTCACCAAAAATATAATTTGTGCTTATAAAACCTGCGTACAACTGAATGAGAAAAAACTTCACCGCATGAATGATATTCAAAGGAAAAGAAAATGGTTCGACCATTCTCATCGAAGGATACCATTCTGTAACATCGTAGATAATGCTTATTTTCTTACTTCTCTTGATATTCTTTGCCGAAATCACAGCCAAAGGTTCAGAACAGATCACAAGATCCGGTTGATAAGCTTCACATACATCCTCAAGAATTTTTCTCTTTTCTGCAATACTTTTTTCGAGCACAGCATAAGATTCTATTTCTATTCCGTCAACGGTACCTTGAAATTCTGATGAAAGACTGCATATTTTCACATGATAACCTTCTTCTTTCAACGCTTTAGCCTGATGATAAAAAATCCTGTCATCATCATGCCGGTGTGCGGTCGTTAAAAAAAGAATTTTATGTATTTTCATTTAATATTACAGTAAATCTGTCTTTATATTTTCAACAAATATAATTAAAGCAAAAAAAGTGGAAAAACTCCACTTTTTATTTTATTGATCGTTTGCTTAACTTTATTTAATGCCAGCTGCCCAGCTTCTTTCAAAAGGTAAAATAAAGTTTCCTAAAAACTCCAGATAGGTGTATTTTGAAAAATCAAATACCTGAGTATCTTTAGAAATTTCACCACTTCTTACTTTTGATTTAAAATCGATAAGCTTTAGGGTTTTTACCTCTCCATTTTCAATAAAACTTGCTTTCATTCTGTCGAAAAGTCCCAACTGATATTCTTCATCGATTTCTCTCATTATTTTCCCAAGCGCATCAATACTGCATCCGGAAGCCATTTCTTTTTCTTCATCAACACAAATGATGATAAACTGGTTCTTTTCAATTTTAAAAGATGACGAAAGTGGTTTGCCATGCGCGGCCCAAGTCGCCAGAAAATCAAAAAGTTTTTCAGTAATTACTTTTGCCTCCTTTGTTTCAAAAGGTCTTGACGCAGGATATATAATGACTCTGTAATCGTTTGTCTCTACTATGTTTGATTCTTCGATCTTCATTCTGATACATTTTAAAGTTCAAAATTACGCAATTTTCCTGAGTTTGAAACCATTGTATTTTTTGCTTAACGCATACAAAGCGATGAATAAGAGCATCAGAATATAAGGAAAGAAAAATCTCAGCCCCGAAGAATGCGGAAAGAAGAAAAATTTAATGTAAATATTTGCAAATATCATAATCGAACAAATTCTTGTCCATAAGTCTTTTGAACAGTAAAAAGTAAGGCAAAGAAGCCCCACGGATACAACGGTTATCCTTTTAAAATAAATGATTTTTATGTAGATGATATGAAGATATTCATTCAAACCGAAGTTTGGTGGTGGCGCAGAAATAAATGAACGCCGATGGATAAAAGTATCATAAAAGAGATGCTTCCAACCGGGATAATGGCAAATTTTTATAATGGTAAAATAAAGAACAAGAAGCAAAATTCCTTGAAGCAAAAGAATAAAATCTGTTTTTTTGCTTTGAGAGTATTTGTAAATTCCAGCTGCAGCAAGATAAGTTAATGTGAAAGGAATGTAATCAGGTCTTGTAAAAGTAATCGCAAAAAGAACTAAAAACATGACCCACGAATTCCACTTTTTTAATAATCCGATAATGAACAGCAAAAGAATCTGCACAATGAACATATCGGGTGTTGCCACTCTTGACATATACGTCATTGGCGGTAAAAGCAGCAATCCTACAGTCAATATTACAGCAAGTATATAGTTTTCGGGAAAAATGATTTTTAATATAAAAAAGATCATAATCCCTGAAATAAAATAGGAGAAAATGCTTAGCAGCGTCACCGAATCAGGTGAAGAAAACCCGACCTCATACAAAAGTAAAATCGCAAGATTATAACCAATTTTGATCTGGAAATATGGCAATTGTTCTGTAAAGGCTTGTGTATTATTAGCAAAAGCCTGTCGGGCTTTGTCGGCAGGCTTTAGTATTCCTAAAATATCTCTGAACTCATATTCAGGAGCTTTTTTCTTTATTTCTGTATAGGTAAGTGTGCGAACTTTATCAGGCGAATCGGGAAATTTCAAGGTGTACAAACATCCGATGTAACCCGGCATATCCCAATCGTAGACTCTGTTTTTATAGTTCCAGAAACTAAGCGCAACAACAATGATTATAATGAAAAAAAAGGAGATCTTCCATTTTGATTTCATGAAACTGTTGAGATTTAGATTATAAATCTTCGGCTTCTGCCAAAAGTTCCACAATATCTTTTACTTCAACTTCATGGTTTTTATTGAAATGCTTTACACCATCCGTCATCATTGTATTACAGAACGGACAACCGGTAGCAATTACTTTAGGTTCAAAAGACAAAGCTTCTTCCGTTCTTTCGATATTGATATCTTTATTCCCTTTTTCAGGTTCTTTAAACATCTGAGCACCTCCCGCTCCGCAGCAAAGCCCGTTGGATTTGCAGCGTTTCATTTCTACAAGTTCTGCATCAAGTTTTTCCAGTAAAACTCTTGGTGCTTCGTATTCATTATTTGCTCTTCCTAAGTAACAAGGATCATGGAAAGTAATTTTCTTACCACTGAAAGCGCCTCCTTCAATTTTCAATCTGCCTTCTTCCATCAAATTTCTCAGAAACTGCGTATGATGAATCACTTCGTAATTTCCCCCCAGACCAGGATATTCATTTTTAAGTGTATTGAAACAATGCGGACAAGCAGTAACAATTTTCTTTACCTCATAAGCATTAAGAACTTCAATATTCGTTAAAGCCATCATCTGGAAGACAAACTCATTTCCTGCACGTTTTGCAGGATCTCCCGTACAACTTTCTTCCTGACCTAAAACAGCGAATTCAACGCCTATTTTATTTAATATTTTGCAAAATGCTTTCGTGATTTTTTTGGCACGGTCATCAAAACTTCCCGCACAACCAACCCAAAACAGAACTTCGGGTGATTTTCCTTCGGCAGCATATTCTGCCATTGTTTTTATGTTGAAATCCATTTTAATTCAGTTTACCAATATATCAATGTAACAGTTTACCAATGATTGTTACATCGTTACATTTTTACATTGTTATATTAATTAATCTTTTGCCCAGTTCAAACGGTCTGCTTGGTTATACTGCCATGGGGCAGCATTATTCTCCACATTGGTCATCATCAGATTCAGTTCCTGCGGTGCAGCAGATTGCTCCATTACTAGGAATCTTCTCATCTCAAAAATAATAGAAAGCGGATCAAGCAATACCGGACAAGCTTCTGTACACGCGTTACATGTTGTACAAGCCCACAATTCTTCTTTTGTAATATAATCGTTCAGAAGTTTTTTACCGTCATCCTCAAATTTTCCGTTTTTATCGATGTTTCGCCCAACTTCTTCCAGACGGTCTCTGGTTTTCATCAGAATTAATCTCGGAGATAACTTTTTACCTGTAATATTGGCCGGACAAACGGCTGTACAACGTCCGCATTCAGTACATGAATAAGCATTTAAAAGCTGTACCTGATTTAAATCAAAAACATCTTCTGCCCCGAATTTTGCAGGAGCTTCTGCTTCACCTTCAGCCGGAGCTGCGTAAGGATCTGCATTGGGATCCATCATTAGTTTGATTTCTTTGGTAACAGAATCCAAATTGTTGAATTTCCCTTTCTTTTCCAGATTTGCGTACCATGTACTCGGAAAAGCCAAAATAATGTGTAAATGCTTAGAATAATAAAGGTAATTCATGAAGAACAAAATTCCTACGAAGTGAAACCACCAAGCCGCTCTTTCTATTCCGAATAAAAATCCACTGTCAAAGCTAAAAACTTCAAATAACGGAACGAGAGTCATTTGACTTACAGGAAAAGATCCAAGGTGTGCAAAATGGCTATAACCTCTAGCCTGTAAAATAAAGTCTGATGAATTCATCGTAAAGAAAGCCATCATTAAGGCAAATTCAATGATAAGAATCCAGTTCGCATCTTCTTTCGGCCAACCGAAAAGCTCTTTCATGTTTAGCCTTTTAACTCCATAAAAATTTCTACGGATGAAAAATAATACAACACCAACAATTACTAAAAGCGCAAGAACTTCAAGCGTTGCTGTGAAGTAACTGTAAAGAGTATTTCCGAACACCGTTGCCAGGAATCTGTGAGTACCAAAAATTCCGTCAACAATAATTTCAATAAGTTCAATATTGATGATAATAAAACCAACATATACGAAAATATGTAAGATACCAGCCACGGGACGTTTTGTCATTTTACTCTGTCCCAATGCAACTCTGGTCATGGTTTCCCAACGTTCACCTTTTCTGTCGTTGCGTTTTATTTCACGTCCTAATCTGATGTTTCTGTATATCTTGTGCAGACTTTTTGCAAACAGCCCAAAACCTGCAACTAATAAAATCAGAAAAATAATATGAGCGATATATTGCATGGATTATTTATTAGTCTTTACTATTTTTTCCAAATACTGAGAAATTTACATATCTCTTAGGATGAGCCTTCACATCCTCTATTAAAGAATTTAGATTATTGGATGCAGAATTCAGATTATTATACAGTTCTTCATCCTTCATAAGTTTGCCTAAGCTACCTTCTCCATTATTAATTCCTGCAACTACATTATTAAGCTTTCCAACTGTCTGATCAAGATTTGCAATGGTTTCATTAAGTCTTTTCGTATCGATGCTTTCAGCTAGACTTCCATACTTATCCAAAGTAACTTTACCACTTTGCATTGTAAGACTTGCATCATCCAAAACCTTCTGAAGTTTAGGATCATTATGCCCAACAAGATTGTTCACACTACCCGCCGTAGTTTGTAAAGCGGCTACGGTCTTATTGAGATTTTCTAACAATAACCTGATCTCTTCTCTATTCTGAGCATTTACTACCTGATTGGCATTAGACATCAAAGAATCCACTCTGTAAAGAACAGTTTGCAGCTGATCTTTTACAGGACCTACCTGAGAGGAAAGACTTCCTAAAGTTCCCAGTTTAAAAGCTCCTTTTAAAGTATCTCCGTCTTTAGCCGTTGGCCCTCCATACATGAGGTTAATCCGCATTTCTTTGCCGGACATCAAGCCAGGCTCAAAAATTTCCAGCGTAGAATTTTTTGAAAACTCAAAATTATTATCAACAGTAATTTTTACGAGAAAATCAATTTTTCCGTCTTTTGACGTATTGGGAATAATTTTATCAACCTGTCCGACTTTTAATCCATTAATGGAAACAGGTGCAGATTGGGCTAATCCCTCTACATTGTCATATTTTGCATAAAATATATTGTCGGTAGTAAAAAGGCTTCTACCTTTCATAAATTGAAATAACACCACAAAACCAACTATGGCCAAAAGTGCGATCACACCAGCTTTTAATTCTTTACTGAACTTCACTTGCTAATTTTTTTCTAATGAGCAAATATACTACATTTAAATTAATGTTTTTCTCTATTGCCCTGCGTTAAACACAAAAAAAGCGGCAAAAACTTTGCCGCTTTTTTATCTTTTTAAAAAATAATTTTTTATTGTTGCTGAGAACCTAATTTGTTCCAGATTTCAATTCTATAATCATCGATATCAGCATTATCCTGCAAGCTCTTCAACCAAGCCTGTCCGAACATTCCTGCATTTCTTTGTGTAATAGATTCTGTGAATTGTTTAAGATCTCCCGGTTGCTTATTGATCGTCTCGTTCTTTTTAATTAAAACATAAACACCGGTTCCACCTTCCACAGGATTGGAAATTTTACCTTTTTCTACACCAAATGCAGCTCCGGCAACTTTAGGTTCCATAGAACCTGCTACTGAAGGATTCAGTAAGTTAACCTGTGCAGATTGTTTTGTTGTACCAAACTGTTTAGCGATCTGATCTAAACTTCCTGTTTTACCGATTTTCTCAGAAATCTGTTTTGCTGCCAATTTGTTTTTCACAACAACTTCAATCTGATCTCTCACAGATTCAGGATCTGCAGTACCTTTTGATTGTTTGCCATTTAGATAAACAACAATTTTATCTCCTGTTCCGTCTACTGTAAATAATTCAGTATCGCCTTTCTCTCTTTTTTTATTAAAAGCCCAAGCCAGAATTTCAGAATCTTTTTCCGTTCCTAGTCCCTGAAGCTGACCATCAAATCTTTTTGCCTGTTTTGGATTAGAGAACTGATAATTTGCTTTCTTAGCAATATTCACGAAATCGTTGAAAGATTTCCCCTGAACCTGCTGAACAAATCGGCTTGCTTTTTTGTTCACTTCTGCTTCGGTAGCATCAGAAGGTTTTACTGCTTTTACCAGGTTAGCAACCTTATAGGCCATGGCTCCCGGTTTTTTATCTTCAATATTAATGATATGATAACCGAACTGAGTTTCTACAACACCTGTAGCTCCTTTCGGGTTATTTGCTAAATATGTTAAGAATTCAGGAACGAAAGGTGTTTCAGGAGTTGTCCACCCTAAACTTCCACCCTGAGCCGCTGAATTTGGATCGTTTGAAAGCTTAAGGAATTCTGTAAATTTACCAGGATTGGCTTTTACAATTGCTCCTATGGAATCTGCTAATTTCTTAGCCTGTTCTTTAGATCTTGTAACACCTTCTCCTGCAGGGCTTCCTTTAAAAGCAATAAGAATGTGTCTTGATAATGTAGAATCTGAAGTTTTCTTATCTAAAAGTTTAGAAACCACATAGAAGTTCTGTTCTTTATAAGGTCCGAAAGTCTGTCCGATAGCAGCAGAAGGAATCTGATTCTGAATAGTTTGCGGCAACTGATTTGGTTTCAGATACTGAGGATTGTAAGGCATATCAGAATTTGCCATTACAAACATAGAATCGTTCTTTGTATTCTGGAAATTTTCTGTACCTCCACTCGCATCAGTTCCACCAGAAAAAAGCTTATTGATTTCTTTCTGTGCCGCTGCATCATCTGCAGCACTTGGCTGAGAAGGGAAATAAACAATCCCGATATTTCTGCTTTCTTCAGCTTTAAACATCACAGGATGCTGCTTAATATAATTTGCAAGATCTTCAGTGGTAACTTTAATATTGTTTTTCTGAAGATATGTTGCGTAATCAATTTTCACAAAGTCGATATCAGCCAGCTGATCTCTTTGCTTCATCAATTCTTCAGCTTCTTTTTTTCCCGTGGTGATCCCTGTAGAAACGTTGGCAAATACCTGTCTCGCCATCAATCGATATTCAATTGATTTTCTGGTTTTCAACCATTGGTTGTACCCTTCCGGCGAAGTAGCCTTCATATCTTCGATCTGTTTTTTAAGCTCCTGGGTTTTAAAATTACCTTTTTCGTCGAAAAACTGCTTCTGCTGAGCAAACATCTGATCATATGGAAGCTGGTTCCAGAAATAATCTTCTGTCATTTCGAAGCCTAATTTTTCGAATTGCTGCTTAATCAGTTTAGACTGTACCAGCAACTGCCAGGCCTGCTCTTCAAGACCAGTCTTTGGTTGTCCCTGTTGCTCTGCCTGTTGTTGTAGCACGAAAAGTTGATCGTTGAATTCTTCACGGGTAATTTTCTCACCATTTACTTTTCCTAAAACATCAGGATTTTTACCAAAAACCTTATCGATACTGTCAGGGTTTACAAGGAACGCCAAAAGCGCCAGTGCAATTACTCCCATTAAAAGCCAAGGTTTACTCCTAATTTGTCCTAAAATTGCCATTATATATATTATAGTTTTTTATCAGTGTGCGAAAATACACATTTTTAAGAAATTACGGAAATCCTGGTTCTTTATTTTAATTTTAAAATTTAATTTTTATAAAAAAGGAAATTTTGACCGTATTTTTTAGCAAAAAACAAATGGCATAGCTCTTGTGTCATTAAAGCACACACAAGATGCAGTATAGTTTTCAATATATATTGCAGGATTTCACGTTAATGAATTAAAACGGTAATGACAATTTGTCATTCGATATACTATGACAGAATTTGAAGATATAAGTTTAGAAGAAATGATAAGCGACGGATTTGATATTGTAGCCGAGGAGATCAATCTTTCTGATCTTTCCGAAACAGAGAAGAATTCCGGACAAAAAATATTCCCTATCCTTCCTGTAAGAAATATGGTAATGTTCCCGAACGTTGTCATTCCGATTACAGCCGGAAGAAAGACTTCGATACAACTTTTGGAAGAAGCTCAGAAAAACGGTGATTTCATAGGTATTGTAAGCCAGAAAAATTCTGATCTGGAACAACCTTCTGAAAAAGACATTTATCTGGTAGGTACTTTGGCTAAAATTATTAAAATCATAAAGCTTCCGGAAGGCAATATTACGGCAATTACAAAAGGATTTCACCGATTCAAAGTAAAAAAGATTGTTGCCACCCAACCTTATTTTAAAGCTGAAATTTCAAAATTAAAAGATTCAAGACCTAAAAATAAAGAAGAGTACGAAGCCTTACTTGAAAATGTAAAAGATCTTGCTTTAAAAATTATTGATCTTGATCCAAACATTCCGAATGCTGCAAATTTCGCCATCAAAAATATTAACAATAATGATGACCTGCTGAATTTCATTTGTACAAATGCTAATTTTCCGTCTTCAGAAAAGCAAAAACTTCTGGAAGAAAAAAACCTTATGGAAAGAGCAAACAAATGCTATGAAATGATGCATGAGGATTTCAGAAAATTAGAATTGAGAAATCAGATTCATCAGAAAACCTCAAAAGACCTTGATAAGCAGCAGAGAGAATATTTTTTGAATCAACAGATCAGAACCATTCAGGAAGAACTTGGCGGCGGACCTGAAAGTGATGTAGAAGAGCTTATCACAAAAGCAAGAAAAAAATCCTGGAGCGAAGAAGTTGAAGAACATTTCCAGAAAGAGATCAACAGACTTCAGCGTCAAAATCCTAATTCTCCTGATTATAACGTTCAGAGAAATTACCTTGATTTCTTTACAGATCTTCCTTGGGATACTTTCACCAAAGATACTTTTGATATCCAGAGAGCCCAGAAAATTTTAGATAAAGCTCACTTTGGACTGGAAGATATTAAGAAAAGAATACTGGAACACATGGCTGTTTTAAAGCTTAAAAACAACATGAAATCTCCAATTCTTCTTTTGGTAGGACCTCCGGGGGTCGGAAAAACCTCTCTGGGAAAATCTGTTGCTGATGCTTTGGGAAGAAAATATGTACGCGTTTCTTTGGGCGGGCTTCACGACGAAAGTGAAATCCGCGGCCACAGAAAAACCTATATCGGAGCGATGGCTGGGAGAATTCTTCAATCCATAAAAAAATCAGGAACATCTAATCCGGTAATTGTTCTCGATGAGATCGACAAAGTTGGAAAAGGTATGCATGGCGATCCAAGCTCTGCTCTTTTAGAAGTACTTGATCCTGAACAAAATAAATCATTCTATGACAACTTCCTTGAAATGGGTTATGATTTGTCTAAAGTAATGTTTATTGCAACGGCAAATTCACTTTCTACCATTCAGACTCCTTTGCTTGACAGAATGGAAGTCATTCAGATTACAGGTTACACGCTGGAAGAAAAAATTGAGATTGCTAAAAGACACTTAATAAAGAAACAACAGGAAGAAAACGGTTTGGATTCCAAATCATTTAAACTTGGAAATATTGAGCTTAAACATATTATTGAAGCGCACACTTCTGAAAGCGGCGTAAGAACTTTAGAAAAAAGACTTGCCGCCATAGCGAGATGGGTAGCTCTTCAAACGGCTTTGGTGAAAGAATACAACCCTAAGATTTCTGTTGAAAAAATTGATGAAATTTTAGGCGTTCCGAGACCTAAAAGTCTTGCCGAACTGACCGATGTTCCGGGAGTTGTTACAGGTCTTGCCTGGACAAGTGTAGGTGGAGATATTTTGTTTATCGAAAGTATCATCAGCAACGGAAAAGGCGCACTCACTATGACAGGAAACCTGGGAACAGTAATGAAAGAATCTGCAACCATTGCATTGGAATATATTAAAGCAAAGCATGATGTACTTGGAATTTCACAGGATGATATCGAAAAGAAAAACATTCACGTACACGTTCCGGAAGGTGCGACACCTAAAGACGGTCCTTCTGCAGGTATTGCCATGCTCACCTCAATGGTTTCATCATTTAAAAATAAAAAAGTAAAACCCCATCTTGCGATGACCGGTGAAATTACATTACGCGGAAAGGTTCTTCCGGTAGGCGGGATTAAAGAAAAGCTTCTGGCAGCCACAAGAGCAGGAATAAAGGAAGTAATTCTTTGTGAAGCTAACAGAAAAGACGTGGAGGAAATTAAAAAAGATTATCTGAAAAACCTCAACGTTCATTATGTAAACTGGATGAGGGAAGTTCTGGAGCTTGCCTTGGAAAAATAATACATATTCACTTTCTCAATAAAAGAACACATCTCAAATCGGGGTGTGTTTTTTAATGAATAGTAAAAAATTTAATAACCACAGTATCTGGCATAAAATTTTCTAAACTCAAAAATAATTTATAATAAGACTCTTCTATTCGGAGGGTTTTGCTATTTTTATACAACAGTTTTGAAATTATGAATTTTCTTCGACTTCCTTTTCTGATAAAGCTTACGCTGGTTGTAGTTTCCATTATTGGAATCGGCTATCTTCTGGCATTAGGCGAAAGTATTTTGGCTCCGTTTTTCCTGGCGTTTCTTATGGCCATGCTATTTTTGCCGTTTGCAAATTTTCTGGAAAGAAAATTAAAATTTCCCAGATCATTGTCTACCATTTTTTCGGTAATGATTTTACTGATTGTTCTTACGGGACTCATTTTTTTCTTCGGCTCCCAGATTTCCAGCTTCAGTAAAGATATTCCCCAGCTTAGTGAACAGGCAAACCATGTTTTTCACGATCTTCAAAGATGGGTTTCTAAAACCTTTAATGTAAAAATAGATGAGCAGTTTGCGTACCTAGACGAAGGCTTAAAGAAACTTCTTTCTTCCACAGGTATCATTCTGGGATTTACTTTTGGGATATTCTCTACCGGATTAGGATTTTTAGCATTTTTCATTTTATTTTTTATTTTCATTTTAAATTACAGAAGAATTTTAAACAATTTCATCGTTAATGTTTTTACCGAAAAGCATAAAAGCAGTGTCCAGGAAGTCGTTTCAGAGGTAAGAATCATGACCAAAAGATACATTACGGGGCTTTGCCTTCAGGTTATCATCGTTTCTTTCCTTACTACTATTGTCCTTACTATTTTGGGGGTAAAATATGCCATTCTACTGGGAGTTCTTACTGGTTTGCTGAATGTAATCCCCTATATTGGAGTTTTAATTTCACTTCTTATTTCCTGTTTTATCGCTTTTGCAACAACAACTCCGTTTACCTGTATTTACGTTGCAATAGGATATGTAATTGTACATATTATAGACGGAAACATCATACTTCCGTTTGTCGTGGGATCTAAAGTAAAAATCAACGCTTTATTTTCTTTTATAGGAATTTTGGTTGGTGAACATCTTTGGGGAATCGCGGGTATGTTCCTTTGTATTCCGGCCATTGCCATTATTAAAATTATTTTTGAAAGAGTCGAAGGATTAAAACCTTGGGGAAAATTACTTGGCGAGGAAGAAAAAATCAATAAAAAGAAAAAAACTTACAAAATTTCTAAAAATATTACTTTGAAGGAAATGGATTGATTAACAATTTATATCATCAGTAATTAATTAAATTTCATTTAAAATATAAACAAAGCCTTCAAATTTCATGAAGGCTTTTGTTTTTCTTAAGCAGGAAGTGCACAAAGCGGACTTCTCCTATTAGGGCACAGCTGATCGCAAGGAATATAAGTTTGCGAATCCGGGCAGTATCCTATATTCGGATCATCACCTCCTTTGATTGATTTTAAATTCTTACGACTTAATTTTTGAAGATTTTTCATAGTAAAATTTTTAATTTTAATCTAAACAAATATATAAAATCAATTGATATAAAAATAAAATATTTCCCTAAACAGAGAGTCTGCTAAATTTATCTAATTTTGAATCAGCGGATTATATTTTTATTTAACTTTAATAAAAAATAATTTTTATGAAAGCTGTAAAATTTATCCTGTCTCTTCTTTTTGGCTTAATGTTTATTAATGCCGGATTAAACAAGTTTTTTAATTATATGCCAATGGAAAAGCCTACTCCTGAGCAAATGAAAATCTTCAGTGCTTTTGGTGAAATCGGCTGGTTGATGCCACTTGTGGGAATTGTTGAAATAATTGGAGGCATCCTTTTTATCTTTCCAAAAACGAGAGCATTGGGAGCTATTGTTATTTTGCCTGTCATGGTAGGAATCGTTGCCCACGTTTTCACATTGGATAAATCAGAAATGGGAATGGCCATTGCAGGAGTAATGTTCCTGGTTAATCTTTGGATGATCATCGATAACAGAGAAAAATACAGACATCTTGTGAGCTGATAAAAAGGTGAATGGTCAATTGTGAATTTTTGCTTCGCAATTGAATTTAAAATTGACAAGCAAAGCAGATTTACAATTGACCATTGACATTAAACGAATGCGCTGAAACCTGTAATTGATCTTCCTACGATCAATGAATTTATTTCTTTTGTTCCTTCATAGGAATAAATTGCTTCGGCGTCGGCAACAAATCTCGCTACATCATATTCCAGTAAAATCCCGTTTCCGCCCATGACCTCGCGTGCTCTGGAAACAATATCGCGCGTTCTCATCGTACAGAAAACCTTCGCGAGAGACGCATGCTCATCTTTTAAGATTCCTTCATCCTGCATTTCGGAAAGCCTGAAAACCATCGTCTGCATCGCCGTAAGATTAGAAAGCATTTCCACCAGATGTCCCTGAATCATCTGGAAAGAAGCAATCGGTTTTCCAAATTGTTCTCTTTTTCTGGTGTAATCTAAAGCACTTTCATACGCACCTCTTGCGCAGCCTGTAGCCATCCACGCAACTCCGGCTCTGGTCATCTGTAGAACTTTTGCCGTATCTTTAAACGAGTTTGCATTTTGCAGACGGTTTTCTTCAGTAATAAGGCAATCCTTAAGCGTAATCAATCCGTTTTGAACGATTCTTAAAGCCATTTTTCCTTTAATTTTCTCCACAGAATATCCGGGATTATCTTTTTCAACGATGAAACCTTTTACTTCCCTGTCATCAAGATCTCTTGCCCAAATAATCACTAAATCTGCAAATGTTGCATTCCCGATCCATTTTTTTTGTCCGTTTAAAGCCCATCCGTCGGGAGTTTTTTTACAGGTTACCGTTAAACCACCTGCCGCTCCGGATCCTACTTCAGGTTCCGTTAATCCAAATGCTCCTATTTTTTCAAATTTCTGCATCTGAGGAAGCCATTTCTGTTTTTGTTCTTCGGAGCCGCAGATATAAATTGAACCCATGGAAAGGCCAGACTGAACTCCAAAGAAAGTCGCAATAGAAGCATCTACTCTTGCCATTTCCATGGCCAGCACTCCTTCCATTAAAAAAGGCAATCCAGGACAGCCGTATCCTTCATAAGTAACACCGCAAATATTCAGCTTCTGGAATTTAGGAATCAACTCATGTGGAAATTCGTCTCTCAGCCAATAATGATTCACCAAAGGTTTCACTTCTTTTTCCATAAAATCTCTTACTTTAAGCTGAATTTCCCTTTGCTCAGGGCTTAATGTGTGATAGATATCGTAAAAATCTCCGTCGATTGGTGGAAGATCTTTCTTTTTCTTATTAGGGTCAAGCATTTTCATCATGCCTTTCAATTGCTTATCATCCAGCTTAGAAAAATTCTCCATTAATTTCGGAAGATTTACTTTTTGGGAAATAGCATTCAGCTGGTCAAAATCAATGGATCTGAATAATTCTATAGCGTTTCGGATTTTAGAAAAGGTATTAGACATATTATTTGAAATTTAATTTGTAAAACATCAGCAAAAATCAATCCGAACATGGTATCAATACAGACAGAACAATTTACAAATAGCTGATTGTAAAACATTTAATTCATCATATATTATTTACAAAACTTTTACGTGTGATTTTCAAATATTACAAATGATTCCGCCTGAACTTTGGATTAAGCAAAACATTAAAAAATAAATCTATGAAAACAACGTACATCAGACTATCATTAGCAAGCGCACTTTTACTGGGAATTTATTCCTGTAAAAAAGGAGAAGCAACGGCAGATTATAACGCCGGTGCAGAAGCAGATTCCGCGACAATAATTGTTTCAGACAGTATTTCATCTGCAGCAACGATGAGTGTAAAAGACAAGCAGTTCATTAAAACCGCTAATGTAAATATGGAAGTAAAAGATGTTTACGAAGCGACTATTTCCATTGAAAAATCGGTACAGGAACTTGGAGGATTTGTAACACACAGTGATCTGAAAAGCAATGTTATTTCGGAAGACACCTATAATACGTCGGATAAGGAAGCAATGCTGATTAAAAAATATCAATCAGAGAACACGATGCAGGTAAGAGTTCCGACTGCTAAACTTGGTGAATTACTTACTTTAATAAATGACAAAAAATTATTTCTTAATTCAAGATCCATCAATGCAGAAGATGTTACTTCAGGGATAAAATATGCTGAACTGGAAGGAAAAAGAATCAAAAAAACAGAAGAAAATATTGACAAACTAAAGATCAATAAAGACAAAGTCAGTATGAGTAATGAAAATATGGCAGAAGCCAATCAGCAACAATTGGCAAATATGGACGTAACAGATAATTTAAAATACAGTACCGTCGATATTTACATTAAAGAACCTAAAGTAAGAGTTGCCACAATCGCTATAACTAATACCAAGAGCATTGATGATGAATATAAGTTTGATTTTGTATATGGCGCAAAATCTGCATTCGTGAAAGGATTTTATTTGATCCAAAAAATTGCAGTCGGATTAATTACCATTTGGCCAATCATATTAATCGGAGCCGTAATCTTTTATGTTGTGAGAAAAAGAAAACCCGCAAAAAAGCAACAGCCCACCAATGAAATATAAGCGATCCTAACCTCGGTTATCAACATATATCCAACTAAAAAACCTCTGGAAAGTCCGGAGGTTTTATGCTTAAAATTTTCTCTTTAAAATTTCGGGTTTTGTTTTATGAAGATGAAGAATTAATTCGCCAAATAATGTATTTGCCCAGGCAAACCATGATCTTGTAAAATCTTTAGGATTGTCGACATCAAACGATTCATGAATAAATCCTGTTCCGGCATGAGTGGTTTTAAGCATTTTCAGGCATGAAATAATTTCATCATTATTATCAGTCGTTAAAGCCTGCATAATTAAACCTAAAGGCCAGATTTTATGTTCTCCGATGTGAGGTCCGCCGATTCCTTTGGCAAATTTCCCTTCACTGAACCACGGATTCGCCTTGCTTAAAGAAAATTTTCTTGTATTCTGATAAACTTCATCTTCTTTTGAAGCATAACCCAAATAAGGAATTGATAACAAATTCGGGACATTCGCATCGTCCATAAACAAAGCATTTCCGAAACCATCAATTTCCAGAGCATAAATTTTTCCCGCTTCTGGATGATTTAAGACTGCATATTTCTGAATCGCTTCATCTACTTCCGCAGCCAAGGTTTTGAATTGAGCAGAAGACTCTTCATCTTTTAAAACTTTAGAAAAAATTTCAGCAGCTTCACGTAAAGAAACCACCGCAAACATATTGGAAGAAATCAAAAACGGATAAAAAGTAGCATCATCCGAAGGTCTGAACATCGAATGAATAAGTCCTACTTTCTTCGTTGGATTACCAAAACCGCCTGCAAACTGAGTATCCAAAGGGTTTCCGTTTGCTCTTTGAAAATGATACGACCCTTTTGAATCTTTTCGCTGCTGTTCATTAAAAGTTTGCAAAATCAGAAACATTGCTTTTTTCCAATCTGTATCAAAGACAGAAGTATCGCCTGTTATTTTCCAGTAATTGTAAGACAAACGCATGACGTAGCATAAAGAATCCACTTCCCATTTCCGTTCATGAATTCCCGGTTTCATATCGGTGAGATCATCTTTCCATTCACTTATTTTATTAGCATCATCGAAAAATGCATTGGCATATGGATCAAGAAGAACACATTCAACCTGTTTATTGATGACTCCTTTAAGAAGATTTTTCAACTTTTCATCTTCATTAGCCAGACTGAGATAAGGATAAACCTGCGCCGAAGAATCCCTGAGCCACATCGCATCAATATCTCCCGTGATGACATAAGTGTAAGGCTTATTATTTTTGTGATAAAATTTCACCGTCGTATCCAATGTATTAGGAAAACAATTCTCAAACATCCAGGCGAGTTCTTCATCAGCGATCGCTTTCTTCATCGTTTTAATAGTCTTTTCAACGGCTTCTGAAGTAAATTTTCTTTGAGCCAAACTTGGTCTTTTTGAAATATAATCTTCTGAATAGATAAATTTTGCAGATGCCGGTAATGCAAAAAAGCCAAGTCCTAATGATGATTTCTTGATAAAATTCCGTCTGTTAATCATTGTAACGATAAAAATTTAATTTTAAAAATAATGATTTTATATTTACCAAAAATCGTCAAACTGATTTTTAATCATCCATTAACATGATTGGAGTAAAATTCCGTAAATTTGCAAATCAATAATTTTGCAAAAGGATTTGGAGTTCAACCATCCAAAATCCGAAGCCACAAACCTTTAATTTCTAAATATATGTTATCAAAAATAAATCCTACCCAAACCAACAGCTGGAAAGCACTCGACGAAGAATTTACCAATAATGATTTTGATTTAAGAAGCCTTTTTAAGGATAATGAAAATCGTTTTAATGAATTTTCTGTTAAAAGAACTAATTTTTTATTTGATTATTCTAAAAACTTAATGGATTCTAAAGTAAAGAATCTTCTATTAAATCTTGCGGAGGAATGCGAATTGAAAGACGCCATTTCCAAAATGTTTTCCGGTGACAAAATCAACGAAACAGAAGGAAGAGCAGTTCTGCATACCGCTTTGAGGGATTTTTCCGATAGAGAAATTATAGTAGACGGAGAAAATATCAAACCTCTGATCAAAAGCGTTTTGGATCACATGAAATCTTTTTCCGAAAGCATTATTTCAGGAGCACACAAAGGTTTCAGTGGAAAAGAAATTACAGATGTTGTGAACATCGGAATTGGAGGTTCAGATTTAGGACCTGTGATGGTGGTTTCTGCTTTGAAGCATTTTAAAACAAGGTTAAACGTTCATTTTGTTTCCAATGTAGACGGAAATCATATTGCAGAAGTTGTAAAGAACTTAGATCCTGAAACCACTTTATTCATCATTGCTTCCAAAACATTTACAACTCAGGAAACCATGACGAATGCGAATTCAGCAAAAGATTGGTTCTTAAAAGCTGGAAAAAAGGAAGATGTTGCTAAGCATTTCGTTGCCTTATCCACTAATATTGAAGCTGTTAAAAACTTCGGAATAGCAGAAGAAAACATCTTTGAATTCTGGGATTGGGTAGGCGGAAGGTATTCGCTTTGGAGTGCGATTGGTTTAAGTATCGTACTTGCCGTAGGATATGAAAACTTTGAACAATTGTTAAGAGGAGCTTATGATACAGACCAGCATTTTCAGACAGCAGATTTTGGTGAAAACATTCCTGTGTTGATGGGATTGATCGGTATTTGGTACCGTAATTTTTATGCGGCAACGACTCATGCTATTCTTCCTTACTCTCAATATTTGGATCGTTTTCCAGCATATTTTCAGCAGGGAGATATGGAAAGTAACGGAAAATGTGTGGACAGAAATGGCGAATTCGTAGAATATGAAACAGGACCAATTATTTGGGGAGAACCGGGAACAAACGGACAGCACGCTTTTTATCAATTAATTCATCAGGGAACTGAATTGATTCCGGCAGATTTTATTGCCTATACAAAAAGTCCGAATAAAGTTTCCGATCATCAGGATAAATTATTAGCCAACTTTTTTGCTCAGACCGAGGCACTTGCCTTTGGAAAAACGGAGGAAGAAGTTGAAGCTGAATTAAAAGCATCAGGGAAATCAGATGAAGAAATCGAATTCCTGTTAAACTATAAAGTCTTCCAGGGAAACACACCAACCAACTCTATATTATTCAATGAATTAACTCCTTTTTCACTCGGTCAGTTAATTGCGTTGTACGAGCATAAAATTTTCGTTCAGGGCGTTATCTGGAACATTTTCAGTTTCGATCAGTTTGGGGTGGAATTAGGAAAAGTTTTAGCCAACAAAATTCTTCCGGAACTTGAAAACAATGAGACTGTTAGCTCACATGACTCTTCAACAAACGGACTGATTAATTATTATAAAGCGAATAAATAAATTATTGCTGATTTTCATTAATTTTGATAAAAAATAAAAACACATGAGTACCATTACCATACATCTTAAAGATAAAGAAGAGGAAACTTTAATGGAAAATCTTTTGAAAAAAATGAAGATCAGCTTTGAAAAGAATGAGGATGATTTTGAGCTGACGGATGAAATGAAAAGAGTGATTGATGAAGCTTTAAAACAAGACAGATCACAATCTGTAGATGGCAAAGAATCTTTAAAAAGAATCAGAGCTAAATATGGACTTTAATTATAAATTTTGCCCACTGCCGAAAAAGACATTGAAGAAGCAATAGATTATTATGCTGATATCTCAGTCAGGGTTTTAAAAAACTTTAATAAACAATTAGATCTGGCAATTGATAGAATAATTACAAATCCGTATTTTCAGAAAAGACACAGAAATGTAAGAGCTTCACTGTAAAGAAATTTCCTTATATTATTTTCTATGAAATTAGTAAAGATGAAAAAATGATTTATATCCTCTCCGTTTTCTGCACTCATCAGAACCCGGAAAAATATCCTTAAAAATCTAGTAATAAAAGTAATAAATAAAAATGGCAGAAATTCTTGACGGATTAAAAATATCCAAAGAAATAAAACAGGAAATCAAGGCTGAAGTAGAAAAAATCGTTGCCGGAAAAAGAAGAGCGCCACATTTGGTAGCTATTCTTGTCGGAAACAATGGAGCCAGCAAAGCGTACGTCAATTCAAAAGTAAAAGACTGTGAGGAAGTGGGCTTTCAATCAAGCTTAATTAAATTTCCAAGTACGGTTTCTGAATCCGAATTATTGGAAAAAATCGATGAATTAAATAAATCTAAAGCAGTTGACGGATTCATCGTTCAATTACCTCTGCCAGATCAGATCGATCAGGAAAAAATTATCAATGCTATTGATCCAAGAAAAGATGTTGACGGTTTCCACCCGGAAAATTTCGGAAGAATGGCGCTGGAAATGGATACTTTCCTGCCGGCAACTCCATTCGGTATTTTAACATTACTGGAAAGATATAATATTGAAACAAAAGGTAAAGACTGTGTCATCATCGGAAGGAGCAAGATTGTGGGAAGACCGATGAGCATCCTGATGGGAAGAAAAGATTTCCCTGGAAATTCAACTGTAACGCTTACACACTCTTACACGAAAGATATTGAAGAATACACTAAAAAAGCAGACATCGTCATCACAGCTTTGGGTGATCCTCATTTCCTGAAAGGAGATATGATTAAAGAAGGAGCAGTAATCGTTGACGTAGGGATTACAAGAGTGGATGATGACTCTCCAAAAGGATATTATCTAGCAGGTGATGTAGATTTTGACAGCTGTGCAGCAAAAGCAAGCTGGATCACCCCTGTTCCCGGAGGTGTAGGGCCTATGACAAGAGCAATGTTGATGAAAAACACCATCATTGCCTATAAGACTTCAGTCTATAACGACTAATTTTAAAATGGATTTAATAGAAGATATATTATTAAAAGAAGGTAAAATGCTCCCTGTAATGGAGCATTTTTACACTCTTCAGGGAGAAGGAGCACACACCGGAAAAGCTGCTTATTTCATCAGATTGGGCGGCTGCGACGTGGGGTGTCACTGGTGTGATGTAAAAGAAAGCTGGGATCCTAATTTACATCCTTTAATGAATGCAGAAGAAATTGCAGAGACTGCTGCAAAACACTGCAAAACAATCGTTTTAACAGGTGGTGAGCCTCTAATGTGGAACCTTGATGTTTTAACATCCAGGCTAAAAGAGCTTGGCTGCACTATTCATATCGAAACTTCGGGAGCTTACCCGATGAGTGGACATATCGACTGGATTACACTTTCTCCTAAAAAAACTGGGCTTCCGAAGGAAGAAATCTATCAAAAGGCTCACGAACTTAAAGTCATTGTTTTTAATAATAACGATTTTAAATTTGCAGAAGAGCAGGCCGCAAAGGTATCGGATAACTGCACATTATATCTTCAGAGCGAATGGAGTAAACGCGATGAAATGTATCCTAAAATCACAGACTTTATTTTGGAACATCCCGAATGGCGGGCTTCAGTTCAGACCCACAAATATCTGAATATCCCGTAAAAAATATGTAAATTAGCTTTTCGTATCCGTTATTATCATAGATGCAGAGAATCCGATACTCCAGATACCTGAAATCGATCATTGTTTTGCTTGACCTTCTGGTTATTGCATCTATTTTTATGTTCTTTTATATCACCAGAAATCAAAATGTTAAACAAAACCAGGAAATTTGGTATCAGAATTCGTTTGCTTTAATATTGCTATTTTTGTTCTGGATGCTTTTGAGTGGCAGAACAAGAATTTATAATATCCCGAGAAATCTCACTTATACCCTGTTTCTGGAACGTCTGCTTATCCATTTCCTGCTGTTTATTCTCGGAGTTTTGCTGATCGGAAAAGTAAGCTATAATGTTTTTTTCAACTCAGATATTTATTGGCTTTCATTTTACCTGTTATTTTTTATTTTTTTAGCTAAATCACTGATATTCTTCAGTATAAAATATGTCAGAAGTCTGGGGATCAATCACAGGAATATTATGTTCTTAAATGAAAACAGCTCTACTGAAGTTTTAAAAAATATTTTAAGGGACAGAAAAGATTACGGATATAAAATTTTTGAGTATAAATCTGGCGAAATAAAAACGGATGAATTGATCGAGTTCTGGAAAAAAAACGGAATTCATACTTTATTCATTCCTATAGAAAACTCTTACACTCCTGCTATTGAAAAGGAAATTTTTAAGCTAGCAGAAGCAAACAAAGTTCATATTTCATTAATTCCGAGTATTACTCAAAGTGATTTTTTCCTTTACGACTTGGGGTATATCCAGACACAACCGGTTCTTAATCAGACCAAATATCCACTGGACTATTACTCTAATTTTCTATTGAAAAGAATTTTTGACATTGTGTTTTCCGTTGTCATAATGATTGGGATCTGCTCATGGCTGTTTCCCATTATTGCGATTCTCATTAAAACAACCTCCAAAGGCCCTGTGTTTTTCATTCAGGAACGATATGGTTTTCATGAGGAAGTTTTTAAATGCATTAAATTCCGGACAATGATTGTTAATGAAGAATCTTCAACAAAAACAACAGAGGAAAATGATGTAAGAATTACCCGTTTCGGAAAATTTTTAAGAAGGACGAGCCTTGATGAAATGCCTCAGTTTTTTAATGTTTTGAAGGGTGAAATGTCAATTGTAGGACCTCGACCTCATATGCTTGCGGTAGATAATTATTACAAACCTAAAATCGGAAGATACAGCCTGAGAAGTATGGTAACTCCCGGAATCACAGGTCTCGCGCAGGTAAATGGGTTACGTGGTGATGCCGGCGATATAGAAGTGGAAATGAACAAAAGAGTATTGGCAGATGCATTCTATGTAAGAAACTGGAGTTTTATGCTTGATTTTGTAATTATTTTAAAAACTGTTTTACTGGTGATTGGTGGAGATAAAAATGCAAAATAAGGATTTTGGTCTACATTATGATATATTAAAATGAAATGTTGAACAGAGCTTGGATCTGCCCTTAACCTTTAATGAATTAAATAAAAAAAAGTCTAATTTAGCAGAATGTTAAAAAAGTTTTTTACAGCAGTCGGAGAATACATCATCCTTCTCGGTAAATCGATACAGAAGCCACAGAAAATGAACGTTTTCCGTAAACTTCTGATGAGAGAAATCAACGATTTAGGTGTGAATTCGTTTGGGCTTGTGATCTTCACTTCTATATTTGTAGGAGCTGTTGTTGCCATCCAGATGTTCAATAATTTTGATGCTTCTTCCTTTCCCATCCCAACCTCCTTTGTAGGCTATGCTACAAAAGCTGTTTTGGTTTTGGAATTTTCGCCCACTATTATAAGCCTCATTCTTGCAGGAAAAGTAGGATCTTATATTGCTTCAAGCATCGGAACCATGAGGGTTTCAGAGCAGATTGACGCATTGGATATTATGGGAGTAAATTCTCCTAACTTTTTGATTTTGCCGAAAATCGTTGCCTGTGTTATATTTAATCCTTTATTAATTGCAATAAGTATTGTATTTGGTATTGGCGGAGGATACGTGGCCGGAATTTTAACCGGAAACTGGACGACCAATGATTATATTGTAGGAATCCAGATGTATATGCCGAATTTATTTATTTATTATGCCTTTACCAAAACAATTGTTTTTGCTTTTATTATAGCGACCGTACCTTCTTATTATGGATATAATGTGAAAGGCGGTTCACTGGAAGTAGGTAGAGCCAGTACACAGGCGGTAGTTTGGACGATGGTATTCATTATCCTTTCAGAGTTACTATTAACCCAATTAATATTAAGCTAAATGATTGAGGTAAAAGATCTTAAAAAGAGTTTTGATGAAGTTGAAGTACTTAAAGGAATTTCAACAACTTTCGATAAAGGGAAAGTAAACCTAATTATAGGACAAAGTGGTTCCGGGAAAACGGTATTTCTTAAAAGTCTGCTTAATGTTTATCAGCCAACTTCAGGAGAAATTCTTTTTGATGGTAAAGACATCAACGTCATGTCAAGGGAAGAAAAACAGCAACTTCGGGCAGAGATTGGGACGGTTTTTCAGGGCAGCGCTCTGTTTGATTCTTTAACAGTAGAAGAAAATATTATGTTTCCGCTGGATATGTTTACGAATCTTACATTCAGGGAAAAGAAAAGAAGAGTCTTCGAGGTTATCGGAAGAGTACATCTTGATAAAGCCAATAAAAAATTTCCGTCCGAAATCTCTGGTGGTATGCAGAAACGTGTAGCAATTGCAAGAGCAATTGTCAACAACCCTAAATATCTCTTCTGTGACGAACCAAACTCAGGACTGGATCCTTATACATCTAATGTAATTGATGATCTACTCTTGGAAATCACAAAAGAATACAATACAACGACAATTATCAATACCCACGATATGAATTCCGTCATGACGATTGGCGAGAAAATTGTATATCTGAGATTGGGAATCAAAGAATGGGAAGGCAACAAAGATATCCTGATTACCGCAGGCAATAAAAATCTTATTGATTTCGTTTATTCTTCAGAATTATTTAAAGAGCTGAGAGAATACATGCTTGAAAATAACAAAACCATTGATAATACCATTACAAAAATAGAAGATAATGAAAAAGATTCTTAGTATAGCATTCATAGGTTTCTCTATTCTGGCTTCTGCACAGATCTCTCTTGCAGGAAAAGCTAATATAATATTCCCTACAGGCTCACCTTCGTGGGAGAATATTAAAGGAACAGTAAACCAAGCGATTGAAGGTGAAGGAAAGAACAATGCAGGTTTCAACGTAGGATTGTCTTTGAAAGTAGGATTGCCTACTTCATTTTATCTGATGCCGGAATTGTATTATACCAATTTCAAAAATGAATTTACCACAGCCAATACAACTTTCGATATTAAAAGCAGCAGAATAGATTTGCCAGTTCTTTTAGGATATAATATCTTAGGAAATACACTGGGTGTTTTCGTAGGTCCGGTAGCAAGTTATAATTTAGCCAAAGAAGATACTTTCAATGACTTTAAGGAAAATGCAAGAGACAATTTTACGGTAGGATATCAATTTGGCGCTCAGGTAGAAATCTCTAAACTTATTCTGAACGCGAGATACGAAGGTGCTTTCAGTAAAGATTCGAGAGAATTTATCAATAAAAATACAAGTGAAGAAATTCGGTACGACAACAGACCTAACCTTTTTATGGTAGGTGTAGGGTATAAGTTTTAATCGAATTTTTAAAGAATAAATAACCTGAGTTCGGTTTAAGCAAAGTTTAAAAATAGTTGACCGTCATTTACCTTTTTCAAGTTGAGTGACGGTTTCTTTGGAAAGAAACAATATGCTGTTAGTCCTCCCAAAATATTTATTATAAAATTGTTCACACTTCGGTGTCTGGTGTGCTCAACCTGACAATGATTCTTCAGTTCGTCATTTATGGTTTCAAT
>NZ_FNDW01000022.1 GCF_900099685.1 Chryseobacterium taeanense
ATGAGTTTTTCTCTGAGTGAATCTTAGTTTACTTAAACACTTTTCTCTTGTAATAAATGTATTAATTTCTTTTACAAATCTAAAGGAGTGTTTTTGGGAGTGAAGCGAAGAAAAATGTATCGAGAACGCATGAATGCAGTTCACCCATAAACTTCTCGATGCGCTTTTTCCAAAAGCTACTCGAAGTGACGGTGCGTTAACTACACAATTACAATACAGATTATATAAAAACATCCCTTTCAGAACTAACTGAAAGGGATGTTTTATTTTAAAATTATCCTATTGGAAAAATTTCTTAAAGAATCAGAGCTTTTTGATACGCATTTTCCAGTCCATCAAGGTTTTTTCCTCCGGCTGTGGCAAAACCCGGATTTCCTCCGCCGCCGCCCTGGATTTCTTTTGCCAGATCTTTAATCAATGCTCCCGCCTGATAAATTCCAGCTAAATCATCAGAAACGCCAACGGTAATCACTGGTTTTCCGTCTGAGTCGGACAGAATAACCGTAATGGAAGTCGGGATTTCTTTCTTCAACTGGAAGACGATGTCTTTTACCGAACCGGCATCCAAAGACGTTCTTTTTACCAGAAGTAATTTATCACCTTTTTGCTCGTAAGCTCCTTTCCAGTTGCCGATTTCCCCTTTAGCTTTTTCTTTTTTCAAAGCATCGACTTCGGATTTTAAGGCAGCATTTTCTTCGATTAATTTCTCGACAGAACGTAATACGTCTTTCGACTTTAAAAGTTGAGAAAGCTCGGCAACCTGTTTTTCAAGATTTTTGAAATATTCTTCAGCTTTATCACCTGAAATAGCTTCAATTCTTCTGATTCCCGCCGCGGCAGAACTCTCGGAAATGATCTTGAAATGACCGATTTCACTGGTGTTTTTTACGTGTGTTCCTCCACAAAGTTCCATCGAAGTTCCAAACTGGATCATTCTTACGCTGTCGCCATATTTTTCACCAAACAACGCCATAGCTCCTCTGTCCATCGCCTCCTTAATCGGAATGTTTCTGAATTCCTGTAAGGCAATGCTTTCCTTGATCTTCGCATTTACTTTATCTTCCACCAAGGTCAATTCTTCCTCGGTCATTTTATTGAAATGTGAGAAGTCAAAACGGAGATAATCCGGACCAACAAATGATCCTTTCTGCTCCACATGAGTTCCCAGAACTTCTCTTAATGCTTCATGCAATAAGTGGGTTACAGAGTGATTAGCCTGTGAATTTCTTCTTTCTGCAACATTTACTTTAGCATAAAAAACGGCACCTGCATCTTTCGGAAGACCATTAATTAAAGAAATGATTAATCCGTTTTCCTTTTTTGTTTCGAGAATTTCGAAGCTTTCTACAGCGTTTTCAAGGATTCCTTTATCGCCTACCTGGCCACCGCCTTCAGGATAGAAGGGAGATTCGCTTAACACCACCTGGTAAAATTCTCCGTCTTTATTTTCTACTTTTCGGTATCTTGTAATGTAGGTTTCAGATTCAAACTTATCGTAACCTACAAAGTTTTCAGGTTTTTCTTCCAGCGTTATCCAGTCATATACCTTTTGCGCAGAATCAGCTTTTGAACGTTGTTTCTGTTCATTTAATGCCTGTTCAAATCCTTTTTCATCAATGGTTAATCCTTTTTCTTCAGCAATAATTCTCGTTAAATCATCCGGGAAACCGTAGGTATCATATAATTCAAAAACTTCTTCGGTAGGCAATACTTTTTGATTATTGCCAATCGTTTGCTGAATGAGTTTTTCAACTCTGATAAGTCCGTTTTCTATAGTTCTTAAGAATGATTCTTCTTCACTTTTAATCACTTCTGAAACAAGTTTTCCTTGTTTTTCAAGCTCAGGGAAGAATGTTCCCATCTGCTCCTGCAAAACTGCAACTAATTTATATAGGAATGGTTCTTTCATCCCTAAGAATCGGTAAGAATAAGAAATTCCTCTTCTTAAAATTCTTCTGATTACATAGCCGGCACCTCCGTTGGAAGGCAGCTGTCCGTCAGCGATCGCAAAGGAAACGGCTCTGATATGATCTACCACCACACGGATGGCAATGTCTTTTTCGTCTTCTAAAATTCCGGTGTATTTTTTCCCTGAAAGTTCTTCTACTTTAGCAATCAGCGGCGTGAAAACGTCGGTGTCGTAATTGGAAGATTTTCCCTGAAGCGCCATGCAAAGACGCTCAAAGCCCATTCCAGTATCAACGTGTTGAGCAGGAAGTTTTTCTAAAGTTCTGTCGGCTTTTCTGTTGAATTCCATGAAAACGAGATTCCAGACTTCCACCACCTGCGGATGATCGTTGTTTACCAGTTCAAGCCCTGAAACTTTAGCTTTTTCTTCCGGCGTTCTCAAGTCAACATGGATTTCTGAGCACGGTCCGCACGGTCCGCTTTCACCCATTTCCCAGAAATTATCTTTTTTGTTTCCGTTGATGATTCTGTCTTCGGAAATATGTGATTTCCAGTAATCATAGGCATCCTGATCTCTTTCCAAGTTTTCGGAAGCATCTCCTTCAAAAATCGTTACATATAAATTTTCTTTAGGAATTCCGTAGACTTCCGTCAGCAATTCCCAGGCAAAAGCAATAGCATCTTTTTTAAAATAATCCCCGAAAGACCAGTTTCCCAACATTTCAAACATGGTGTGGTGATAGGTATCGCGGCCTACATCGTCCAGGTCATTATGCTTTCCGGATACTCTCAGACACTTTTGCGTATCAGCGATTCTCGGAGCGGTAGGAGTTTTATATCCTAAGAAAAAATCCTTGAACTGCGTCATTCCTGAATTAGAAAACATTAAGGTAGGATCGTCTTTCAATACGATGGGCGCTGAAGGTACGATGAGGTGATCTTTGCTTTTAAAATAATCTAAAAATTTTTGACGGATCTCTTGTGATGTCATAATTTATATGGCTTTGCTTTTTACATTTTTGATAAGATGCAAATTTAATCTTTTTAAAGTAATGTAAAAACATAGTTTTCTCTTTTAAGCATTTGTAAAATTATACTTTGAATGTTATGTTGAATGTAGGGCGGATGGATATTGAAGTTTTTAATGAGAATTTCATAAGTAAGATTTTTTTGGACTTTATTGTTTAACTTTTTATATTTAAATAAAATATCAAGATTGTGATAAGTGTTTTACAGTGAATGATGTTTAAGAATCTGAATATTTTTCAGGAAAACCGTTGAAATGACAAAAAACGAAATATTTAAACGCTGGGTAAAGCAATATTCTGAACCGTTACTCAGAAGAGCTGTTTATTTACTTTCGGATAAAATCGAGGCAGAAGAGATTGTTCAGGAGGTTTTTATTGCTGCTTTTTCGTCGTATGATTCTTTTGAAGGGAAAAGTCAGCCTTTAACGTGGCTGTTGACTATCTTAAACAGGAAAGTCGCTGATTTTTATCGTAAAAAATACAGGTCTGAGCCACAAATATATCTGGATCATTTTTTTGATGAAACAGGTTCCTGGAAAAGCGATGATGTTCTTTGCGATTGGGATGTCTCTGAAAAGGAGGGCGAGCTTCTCGACGATGGAGATTTTAATAAAACATTGGAAGAATGTATGGAAGATTTGCCTTTACGATGGAAGATTCCAATGAAAATGTATTATCTCGAAGAAAAAAAAGCGCAGGAAGTAAGTCAGGAATTGAATATTTCTACGACTAATCTCTGGAAGATTTTACAGCGAAGCCGAATGCAGCTGAGGGAATGTCTGGAATTTAACTGGTTTTCAAAATCATAAATTTAAAATGTTAAAAAAACTAATACATATTATCTTTTTACCATGCAGTGAAGCAACTTTACTCATGGAGAAGCGCAGTGCAGGGAATATTTCGCCAAATGAAAACAGGCGGCTCAATCTGCATCTTAAAATCTGTAAATGGTGCAGAGCTTATAAACAGAAACTGGAGATCTTAGATGATATCTTAAAAAATAAAAGGTCTCAGGAAGAAGCTGTTGAAATTAATGATTCTGAAATTCAGGAGTTTAACAAAAATATTTTAAAAAAGTTAGATATTTAATTTAAAAATTGTCAGGATTTTGAAATGTCACCGACTATACTTTTGAAAATAAATAAAGTATTAATTCAAAATCTTAGAACATGAACGGAACAAAAACAAATCATCAGGCGACAGTTTATCAATCTGGCTATTACATTTCATTATTCGGAGCTGCACTTATTTTACTGTGGATAGGAATTTTCAAATTCACCCCTACGGAATCCAACGCAATAAAACCTTTAATAGAAAACCATTTTCTCACTTTCTTCGTATATAATTTTGTAAGCGTTCAGTCGGTGTCAAATACTATCGGAGTGATAGAAATTATCATTGCATTATTACTCATCTTTAGTGTGAAATTTGCATCATTGAAAAGGCTTGCTGGATTCGTAATGATTGCAACTTTTCTGATTACATTAAGTTATTTATTTACAACTCCAGGAGTCTGGAAAGTAGTCGACGGAGTTCCCGTAACAGATTTTTTTATTCTGAAAGATCTTATGTTGTTAGGATTTGGATTAATGATATTAAATGAAAAAAAATGAATACAAATAAAAAGTTAACAATGAAAAACATATTAATATTTCTCGGAGTGATTCTGGGAATAGCAGTATTTGCAACAAGCTGCGGAGATTCAAAAAAAATGAAATCCGCCGAATTAAAAAAAGAAAATGAGACCATTATGGACAATAAAAATGTAAAAGAAGTTTATTTTGCAGGAGGATGTTTTTGGGGAACTGAGCATTTCTTCCAACAAATACGTGGAGTCGTAGGAACAGAAGTAGGATATGCCAATGGAAACAAAGAAAATCCTACGTATGAAGAAGTCATCAGCCACACAACAGGCTTTGCCGAAACGGTAAAAGTAAAATACGATCCGGAAGAAGTTGATCTTAAACTGCTCATTGATCTTTATTTTAAAACGATTGATCCTACAAGTTTAAACAAACAGGGAAATGACAGAGGCGATCAATACAGAACCGGAATTTATTCCACCGATAAAGAAACCGAAGCGATCGTAAGAGCTGAAGTAGCAAGACTGGCAAAAAATTACAGTAAGCCTGTACTTGTAGAAACTATTCCGTTAAAAAACTTTTATAAAGCAGAAGATTATCACCAGGATTATCTGGATAAAAATCCGGGAGGATATTGCCACATTGAACCAGGATTATTTGAAATGGCGAGAAACGCCAATCCTCCAAAGAAAAAAGAAGTGAAATACCAAAAACAGGATAAAAAAGTTTTAAAGGAAAAACTGACTGCCGAGCAATATAACGTAACGCAGGAAAACGGTACGGAAAGAGCGTTCCAGAATGAATACTGGGATGAAACCCGAGAAGGGATTTATGTGGATATTACCACCGGAGAACCATTGTTTATCTCTACCGATAAGTTTGAATCCGGTTGTGGCTGGCCGAGTTTCTCGAAACCAATCACGAAAAAGCTAATTGAAGAAAAGCTGGATCGCTCCCACGGAATGACCAGGGTAGAGGTGAGAAGTAAAACAGGAGATGCCCATTTGGGACACGTTTTCAATGACGGTCCTGCGGATAAAGGCGGACTCCGATACTGTATCAACAGTGCTTCGCTAAAGTTTATCCCGAAAGCGGAAATGAAAGAAAAAGGCTACGGAGAATATATAGCTCTGTTAGATAAAGATAAAAAGTAATATTTTAAGTGAAGTGATTGAGGAGGCTGCCGAAAGGCAGTCTTTTCTTTTTATATCTGGCCAACTCACCAATCTCATTCTGAAATGAGCGGAACGAAGTGGGGCGCAGGGGAAATCTATTATATTAACCTGAGTTCGGTTTAAGCAAATTTTAAAAATAGTTGACCGTCATTTACCTTTTTCAAGTTGAGTGACGGTTTCTTTGGAAAGAAACAATATGCTGTTAGTCCTCCCAAAATATTTAT
>NZ_FNDW01000001.1 GCF_900099685.1 Chryseobacterium taeanense
GGGTCGTGGGAGATGACCACGTTGATAGGCTACAGGTGTAAAGGCAGTAATGTCATAGCCGAGTAGTACTAATTACCCGTAGATTTATAGCCTATAAGGTTGCAGTAAGCTTAAAGCGATAAGCTCTAAGCCAAGCCTTATAAGTGCGACACTGGTTTTGCCTTTGTGATGAAATTTACCGATAAAAAGCAGTAAGCTTTACGCTGTAAGCCTTAAGCTTATAGCCTACTGCCTACAGCTATATACAGCCTTTAGGGTGGTTTTAGCGGTGGGGCTCACCTGTTCCCATTCCGAACACAGAAGTTAAGCCCACCAGCGCCGATGGTACTGCTAACGCGGGAGAGTAGGTCGCCGCCAGTTTTTTTAAAAACCTCATACAATTTGTGTGAGGTTTTTTTTATAGACATACCTGAAACCCCGGAAACTGGTAAACTTAAGCTAAGCACGAGGATTAATGGATAGAAATGAGATAATTAAAAGAATATCTATTATTATAATGCACTTATGGTAAAAACAATTCTGCTACTATAGCTTGTTGCTGGAATTGTTACCGAAATCCCACTCAGCTTTAATTGTACAGGAATATTTGAGTAGGATGCGAGAGATGCTACTGCCTGAATTTGAAATAATTCAACATCAGTAGATGGTATTGTAGTATATGATGTGCCACCCGATATTGAGCATAATAAACAAGTTGTGGTGCCATTTCCGGTACGTCTTGCCTGAAGAATAAAACTGCTATTCCAAGTTGAAATGGCTTCATAATGCACAGAAATCTTTCCGCTTGCCAATAAAAGTGGAATACTTGCATTCAAATAAATCTGATTAGATAAACTTTCATATACACCGGAATAATCATTTCCAGCTTCAGTAATCGAAGGTATTGCTGGAGACCAATTTGTTCCATCTACTGTAAGTGTTCTCTGAGACTTCAGATGAAAGCTCAAAAATAGAAGAAATAAGAAATTACTTTTTATAAATATGTTTGATGTTTTATAATATCTCATTATTCATTTATTCTGTGATGGTGTATGTAATGACAATAGGTGTATTTGACCCTGCAAGCAAATCAGCATATGTATTCGTTGAAATAATAATGCTTAATCTATGTCCGTTATATGTACCGCTTCCAGTAAAAGCTCCTCCAATGCCAGTGATTAATGTTTGTGCAGTGGTCGATAATGTGATTTGTCCGGAAGGTGTACCTAAAGTACCAGCACCTGTTCCGGAAGTTCCTGCCTGAACTTTTATATCAATACCCGGCAATAATTGGTTTATGGAAGCTGTTATTCTCCTTGTTATTCCTCCTGAAGGAATAGCAGAAGTATAGTTGATCCATTTTGATGTATCTACTGAAGGGGCGGAAACAGGTCTTCCAGCCTCACCAGGTGCAGCATAGTTTAATGTAATGTTGCCGGTGGGTTCTACGTCCATTAAGGTTACTACTGGTAGTGTGAAATTAACAGTTTTACTTCCTGTAGTCTGCGATAAGATTTTACAGGATATCATTAGTAAAATAGGAATTAAATAATTCATTTTCTTTTTTGTATTTCATTATAACTAACCTTGATGGCTTCTTGTTGATATTTTACTTCTGTATTTTGTCTGATAACTTTGATGTCTATGATTTTTGTTTCAGAAGGATGCAATAAAAATTTATATTGATTTATAGGTATCTTGTACTTTTTGTTTAGTCCGTTTCGGAAGATCTTCAACTGCCATTCTCCCGGACGTAGATAAGTAAAGTCAAAATTTTCTTCAAGGAAAGCCATTTTCCGAAATGTCTGATCGCCATTTGATATTTCAATAATAATATTTTCTTTTTGCTTTTTTTCATTTTTGAAAGAAAGACGGGCAAAGTTTTTCTGTTCTTCGGAATGTATTAGGTGAATATTTCCTTCTATGCGGGAAGCACTGGTAAGCGCAAAATTGAAAATATTTTCTTTATTGATAAGATTTAGTGATATCGGAATATTTGTAGTCGAAATATCATCGATCCCGGTTGTAGAACGATCTATTTCCAACATATAATTTCCTGGAATAATATTTTTGAATAAAAAATTTCCATGTTGATCTGTAACAGAAAGATGATTTCCGAGCATCAATTTAATACCTTCTACCTTTTCCACTCCAAGATTATCAATAGTTCCCGAGAGGCTTACATATTCTGCTGTTTTCTGTGTAGGTATATTCATATGGAGCGTATAACGGAGCGAAAAAACAAAATCTTTTTTTCCCAATTCCCCACGTTGTAATGTGTATCTTCCGGAAATATCAATATCATGGCCGGGAAATATTCGCTGATGAAACATAATTTCAAATAGATTCCGGTCTTTATAATAATCTTCCGGCAAATAATTATTCTGATAAAAAATACTTAAACTTGTACGTTCCGAAACTCTGCTTAAAATTCTTGCACCATAATAAAATTGTTTCTGATTCTGAAGCTGGTATCGTGCAGTTTCTGCATAGCTTCCGTATATATTAAACGAAGTTTTATATTTTTCAAAGCCGATATTGGCTGTATAAAACCTTGAACTTCCGGAATAGCCTGTTAGATAATTGTTCGTTTTCCCAAATTGTCCTTCTATATTAAACTGAAAAATGCCAATCTGCTGATCCAGGCTAATTCTTAAGAATCTTTCCTTATAATCGAATTCTTTTGGCATAAGCCTGTCCTGATAACGTTGAAATCCATTAGAAAGCATTAACCAACCATTCTTCAAATATTTATATTGAATTCCGTATTGTAAAAATTTACGATAAGGAGAAGCCAGAAAAAGTGTATCGCGCCGGAAATTTTTGGCATCCTGAATAAAACTGGCGGTTAAATTAATATTTTTGAGAATTTTATACTGAATATTTCCGTTGAATGTGCTTGTGTTATTGAAATAACCGGCATATTTTGGCCCTGCTTTCGTGTACATTACATTGCCGCTAAATTTTCTGAAACTGGCAACCGTTTGCATCATAAAACCTGCATCTTCGTTTTTACCTTCTTTACTGTAAGAAACTTCTCCCAAGATTTCTAGGTTTTTGTTTAGTCTGAATTTCCCTGTAAGGTACGGTAAATGAGCGTTAGCAGTTAATGTATAACTGGAGAATTTTAAACTTATATTTTCTTTCCTCGGAATTTTATATAAATAGCCAACATTTATTTCTGATTCCTTAGAAATCTTAAATTTTGAATATATATTATACTCATCTTTAATTTCCCGAAAAAAACGTGGATGATTATAAAAACTTCCGATGCTTATATTTTTAAAATCAATCTTGATTTCTGCACCGCGACCGTATCGCGCAAATTCTGTAAGAAAAGAAGATGAATAGCTTTTATCTCCGATGTGAACCAATATGTTGTCGCGTTTATAATTAAAGAAATACTCTTCATATTGTGTAAACGAATTAAATTCTACAGGATTTTTAGTCAAAGCTCTAAATTCTACAAGATTTTTATTGTCTTTATCCAGGCTTCCTTTTCCGTATATCTCACCTTGAAATCCACTATTATACTCACCACGATTTCTCATCCCGATCCATGCTACAGAAGTTGTGACAGGAAATCTATGAAACCTGTTACCTTCCGAAGGTTTTGATGAAATGATTTTTACAGCTGCGTAAGCGGTTTGCTTTTCTTTTGGATGATTAGCAAAATGTACCGAAAGGCTTAAATTCTGATATTCATTTTCAGCTAATTGAGGATCAGTAGTTTTAGTAATTGTTATTATTTTGCTCTCACCCGGGGATAAACTTAACAATGAGTTTCTGTTTGCAATTGTACTTTTACTTTCTAAAATTAAATTTTCCGTACTGTTTCCGTTATTCTTTAAAAGAAAATTTACTTCAATTTTTTCTCCGGCTTTTACAAATTCAGGGCAATTTAGCGTAGATAATTCTAATTTTCTGTTAGGAAATATAAAAAAATGAAGATTTTCAGTCAGTTTTTCCTGAGTATTTCTCTCTGTTCCGTTTAATGTAATGAAATATTTTCCTTTTGGAGTTTCGGAAGCTATTTTAAGAGGTACGATATATACACTTTTTTCATTGGGTGACATTTTTAATTCTCCCTTTTTTAGAATGGGGACGATAAAAGAGTGAGATGTTTCCACACTGATATCATAAACCTGATCTTCAGAAGATCTGTTTTCCAGAACAAAAGAAACGGAAGTTGTCGTTCCGGGTTGTAGGCTGTCTTTACTGGCTGCAATATCTTTTTTTTGAGGAAAGAGCAGCATCGGCAGAAACATAATAATATATGAGATACTACTTTTAATCATCCTTTATTTCTAATTCTATGTTAAGAGCAAACGCATTTTCATTTTCATCCGTAGCAATAAGAACTGCATTATATTTCCCGGATGATATTGTGCTGAGATCAATCTGAAATGATTTTGAAGTTTGTGGTAATAATCCCATTGCGTGGCTGAAAAGTGTTGCAATTTTCTCCCCGTCCTTTTTATTATAAATATCGATACTTGTGACGGCTTTACAGTAAAGATTACCTTTATTGGCAATCGCCACTTTCAGGATTTTTTTATGCTCGTCTTTTTCGATTTTTATCCCTTCAAATTTAAGATCCGGTTTTGCGTTTTCAGAGTGTAAATCTGTAATTACTTGTATTGCATATCGTACAACGGAGGTAATACTCACCCCCGGCTTGTCGTGGGTAGGCTTAATGTCTTCCACAGGTTCTACAATAATCACGCTCCAGTAACTTCCGTCATCCGGAGCATTTTTAGGAACGGTTATTTCATAAAATACCTCAGCCTTTTCTTTTGCTCCTAACCGGATTAGATTAGTATTGATTTTTATCCATCCGCTATTGGTTTTTACATTTGTATTTGGAGCAGAATATATGATTGATCCGTCTGCATTATACATAAAATCCTGTAAAAATAATTTTACATCCTGTGTCTGCTTACCTGTATTCTCTATTGATATTTTTCCTTTATAAACTTTCCCCGCTTCTATATTGTAATTATGAGTAAGGCCATTCAGTATAATTATATTAGCCTTAATTAATTGAAACGGCATCGCTAATAAAATTATCAGAAGCAAAATATTCTTTATCATTTGTAAAATTGAATTTTAAAAAAAGGCAATATTTTACAGGGAGAAATTTGCATATAATTTCTCCTGAAAGTAAACGCTGAACTGTTTAAGTGTTAATTGTCCGAAATCGTGTAGGTCACTGTTGCGACGGCAGTAGAAGTTGCCTCAAGATCAGCATATGTTGCAATGGTTCCGGATCCGCTTCCGGGAGCTAGGGCATACGTGAGATTATGTCCGTTATTGGCTCCATCGCCGGTATAAGCACTTCCTATTCCTGAGATAAGCGTTTGATCTGCAGCACTCAATGTCAATTGTGCAGATGGGGTACCTAAATCGCCTTCTCCTGAACCTGAGGCTGCAGCTGCCGTAAGATTAATATCAATTCCCGGGATAAGTGCATCCAGTTTAACTGAAACATTTCGGGTAGCATCTGAAGCTGATTTAATGGAAGAATAATTGAGCCAGAGCGTATTATCTGTTCCGTCTGCAACAATAGGTAAGCCTGCCTCTGTTGGAGCTGTAAAACCAAGCGTAATATTTTTATTGGCCGCTGGTTCAATGTCTGCCAATGCTACTTCCGGAACCGTAATGGAAATAGTGTGGCTGTCTGTGTTAGAGTCTTGTGCTTTCATTTCTATGGAAGCGAAAAGAATAGCTGAAAAGGCTAGTGTAAATTTAATTCCTTTCATGGTGGTATATTTTAGTAAACATGAAATTAATAAAATTCAACATAATATGAAATATTTTTAACATAAATTTTAAATATTATTAATTCATTATCAATGTTTTGTGTTTGATGAGTGTTATTTTTCACATATTTATGAAAAAATATAATTAGAATTTATGATTATAATCAATGTATCAAAAAAGCCCTATGCGTAAAGTATAAGGCCTTAGAATGATGTAGTGTTATTGTTAATTTCAGCTCCAATGGGGATCAGAAATAGAAGGCTTACCGGTCTCCAAACGACCGGCAAAATGCCAGGTATTATTTCCTGATTTAATCTTTAAATCATACCAGCCTTTCGTTTTATTAACATTGAATTTAAATTTTTCGTTTTGATGTAAAGAAATTTTCTTTTGATTCTTTTCATATAAATCTTCTACGATCAACGGAATATCACTTTCAATAGTCTTTTGAATGAATATTTCTATTTCATTTTTAGAAGATTGATCGATTAACGAAACTTCTAGTTCAGGAATGTTATCTCCTTTAAAATGTCTGTAAAAACCATTAGGACCAAAAACTTCGCAGTCATAAATTTCAGCATTTATAGGATGTGATAATTCCTGTTTTGAATATAAAGCATAAGAATAGTAAAAATCATCCGTCTCAAACTTTGTCCTGTCATAAATCGTTAAGGGAACCGCTCTCAGTTTTAGATTGGTCATCTTTATTTTTCCATTTTCAAAATTTACCAGATAATTGTACGGAAGCGCATTGGATGGTTTTATTCCTCTTTCTTGAATTGTAAGCAGGTTATCGTTCAGTTCATTTTCCTGATACCATTTCAGATCGGGAACCGGTTTATTTTTGGCCGAATTGATCGTCTTTGCGTAATCTTTTTGATTTAGATAATCTATATGAGGAACTTTCACACTCGAAGAATTAAAGGCTGAAGTAAGATCTCCGCAAATCGCCCTTCTCCAATCGCTGATGTTTTCAACTGTAACGTCTTTATTAAATTTTTTCTGAATAAAATTTTCCAGGAATTTCAATACGGAAGTATGATCGGAAACTTCAGAATTCACAAATCCTCCTTTAGTCCATGGTGATGCAATAATCATAGGAACTCTGTACCCTAAGCCAACGGTTCCTTCGATTCTTTCATGATCTTTCAGTGTTTGAGACGACATATACTCCTGCTTTTTACTTACATATTCAACGCCGTCTTTTCCGTTCATATCAACTTGCTGGCTTGGGTTTAATGGTGGAGAAAATGGCACAACATGATCAAAATAACCGTCATTTTCATCGTAGTTGATAATGAAAATTGTTTTCTTCCAGGTTTCCGGGTCTTTTGTTAAAATATTCAATACTTCAGAAATATACCATGCTCCGTACCATGGTGAACCGGGATGATCGGAGAAATGCTCAGGAGCGATCAGCCAGGAAACCAGCGGTAGTTTTTTTTCGTCTACATCTTTTCTGAACTGGTACAGAACATCTCCTTTCGGAACAACAAGCCTTTCACCGTTTTCGTCCTGCCCGATTTCGAGGTTCCAGTAATCCGGATCGTCTGAATTGATCGTGAATGCTTTTTCATGAAGATTTTTTTCTGTCTGAGAAAGTTTTGCATAATTATCAGGTTGATACTTCATTTTATCTTCCTCCAGTTCCGCAATCATTATTTCAAATTTTTCTTTCCTTTCCGGATGTTTTTCGATTTCGTTCTGCAGATAAGCGATAATGTTCGGGATATTTTGATGATAGCCTTTAGAAAACTTTACATTAAATTTAGAAAACCATTCAATTGGGTTATCGGTAAAATTACTTAGCCAGGCCTCCTGCTCGCCAGACATTCCTTTAGGCAGACTGATCTCATTCTGATAAATTTTCCATGAAACATTTTGTTCTTCTAAAATTTCCGGGAAACTTTTCCATTTTGCCTGATGATTTTTATCGTAATCGATATTTTCATTATAAACATTTGCCTTTACTTTTCCATTTTTCTGCTCGCGTAAAGTTCCGGACCAATGAAAAAGGCGGTTCGGTGTAGTTCCCGTTAAAGAAGAACAGAAATACTGATCGAAAATTGTAAAAGCATCTGCCAGTTGATAATAAAACGGAAGATCTTCACGGTTGTAATATCCCAAAGTCAAAGGGATATCTTTATAATCTTTATTTCCGGAATGTTTTGCCTGAAGCCACTGGTCATATTTTCCTTTATTCAGTGCTTTTTGCTGATTGTCCCAGGAGTGGGGAAGAGAACTCATCCATGTAGATTTTGTATTTCTTAAATCTAAACGTGCAGGAGCAGCATATTTTCCATCATTGTTTTTCTGAAAAAATACGGAATGGCCATCCTGTTTTCTGAAAGCTCTCTGATCTAAGAATCCTCTCACTCCTTTCAAAGTTCCGAAAGCGTGATCAAAAGAACGGTTTTCCTGCATGAGAATCACGATATGTTCTGCGTCATAAAATGTAGAATCGGCAGCAGGATCTATTGTTAATGCTTTTAAAATAGCAGGGTGTAAAATTCCTGAAGTGCCTAAACCGGCTAAAAGCAAACTTGATTTTTCTAAAAATTCTCTTCTGTTCATGTTGAATTGTAATAGAAAGAAACCGCAAGTTAATTTCTTTTCCTGCGATTTCTTTTATTTAAGATTAAAAATAGTCAGATTTTATTGTAACCACCAAGGCTTGGAATTGATGTTATCATTTCCTCCGTATTGCGAAGCCAGTGCTGCTTTAAGATTGGTATTATTGTAATTGTATTCTGATTGGGGATATCTGAATCTGAAAGGTGCTGAAACTCCCGACTGCAATGGGAAATTAGGATATCCTGTCCTCAGATAATCATAATAAGAGGTCCATTGTGACTGATGAAACATCGTCATATATTTCTGAGTCATGATCTTTTCTAGCTGTGCAGATAAAGTCGCCGAATTGTCATAAACAACCAAAGGAGTTGCAAGATAATTGTTTACATTAAATCCTGTAAAGTACTGTCCTGGATTTTTAACATACGTCTGGTAAAATGTAAAGCTTGCTTTAATGGCGTTGTCGTAATGTGTTTTGGCAGATCCCGAAATCCATCCTCTGGCTGTAGCTTCTGCTAAAATAAATTCCAGTTCGGAATAACTTAAAACTGAAGAAGGCTCATTGGTAGGATCCTTATAAAAACGGTCATTTACCTTAGAAATGTTTTTTGCCGTAATCAATGCTGCATTGTCAGAATAAGGAGAAACAGGATTTCCTCCGTTATATCCTGAAAAATCGGTGATTGGTTTTCCTAATTCTTTAGCACCCGTTGTCTGCGCTGCAAAAGTAAATAATCTAGGATCCTGTCTGTCTTTAAATAAGTTGATAAAATAATCTGCCATGTATAAACTTGAACCATAGCCACTGTTGTTGAACATTGAGTATCTGCTGTCTGCAACATCTGCAAATTTCAGCTCTCCGTTGTCTGCAATTGAAGTCATCAACGGCTGGCTTCCGGCGATGGATGCAAATTCTGTAGCAACATTATAATTGCCTACTGTCGTTTTTTTAGACATTGTTATTAAAATTTTCAGACGGAAAGAATTGATGAGTTTTTTCCATTTTGTCGCATCGCCGCTGTAAATGATATCGCCTTCAATTTTGTCGTTGGAATTAATTAAATCGTTGGCATCTTTTAATTCCGATAAAATTCCTGCCATTACGGTTTCCTGAGAATCATATTTTGGCTGTGTAATTCCGGATTCACCATTTACGCCTTCTGTATAAGGAATGCTTCCAAACTTTAAGCTCAAATTAAAGAAATAATAAGCTCTGTAAAATTTACCAATGGCCTGATAATTTTTATTATTGATCTTTTCTGCCTCTTCCATCATTTTTACGGTGTTCAGAAGACCTTTTGTATAAGTGTCGAAAGAAGCGTCACTCCATTTCAGATATTGATAAACATTTTCACCGTCGGTTCCGATCATCATTCGGGAAGCATACATATTGTCGCCGTTTACCTGAAAAGCATTTGAAGAAACATAGGTCAGTAAGAATTTAGGATCTACACTTGCTTTATCGTTAGGATTTTCGTTGATGGTATCAAGATTAGATTCACAAGCGGTTAATGACAAGATTCCAACAACAAAAACTGATTTTATAATATTTTTCATTTTTTATTTTACGTTTTAATTAAAATTTAAGATTAAATCCAACTCCGATCCATCTGCTTGAAGGATCCTGAATATCATTTCCTGTTCCAATTTTATAATCCGGATCCGAATACAGGTTTTTAGATTTTTTCCATATTGCCAGGTTATATCCTGAGATATTGGCGGTAAAACTTTTTACCATTCCCTTTGGATTCAGTAAGTAAGAGAAGTCGTATTCAAGCGTTACAGATCTCAGTTTTATAAAAGTCCTGTCGAAAACATTGGCAAACAATTCACTTTCATCTTCTGTCACTCTTGCTCTGTAAGGATAATTCTGAGCCCAGTCCTGGAAGCTGATCGCCTTGGTATGTGGCGTGTAGGTTCCTGTTGCTGCATTGTAATTTACACCGTCCGGCACGAAATAATAAGTTCCCGGATTAGCATATTCAAGATCTCTGTATGCTGTAGAGTTCGGATGTTTTCCGCCCCACCACATTTTTTCTACGACCTGAGATCTCATGACACCGCCGACACTTCCGTCAATACCAATATTCAGGGTGAATTTTTTGTATTTAAATGTATTATTGAAACCAAAAGTCCAGTCGGGATTGAAATGACCAAGGTTTGTAGGAGTAGTCGCTTTTGTCGGCATTCCTGTATTGGCATTCAAAATAACTTTTCCGTCCGGAGATTTCTGCCAGGTGTAGTCGTAATAACTGTCCATCCTTTCTCCCAATTTGATATTGTTATAAACAGACATATTATCATAGATGGAAGTCAGTTTTTGTTCATAAGTACTCCAGTTAATCAGAGATTTCCAGATGAAATTATCGGTTTTAACAGGAGTAAGCCCTAAGGATATTTCAAGTCCTTTGGTTGTGTACTCGTTTCCGTTAACATATTGTGAAGTAAATCCTGAAGCTTGTGCACTAGGGAACTGAAGAATATTGTTGTAATCCAGTGTATGGAAATAAGTGGCATCCAACGTTATTCTGTTGTTGAATAGTCCTGCGCTTAATCCCAATTCATAAGATTTCGTCTGCTCCGGCTTCAATGTATTTTCAACATTTAAAGTTGTTGGATAATAATAAGTCGGGTTTCCGTTGAAGGTGATTCCGCTGTTGTTGACATAGTAATTTCTGATCGAATAAGGCTGGAAATCATAGGCTACTTTCGCCCATGAAGCAGATAATTTCAATAAGCTGATCGATTCCGGCATTTTCACCAGATTTGAAATCACAGCGCTTAATGAAGCCGAAGGATAGAAATACGATCTGTTGGCTTTTGGTAATGTTGATGACCAGTCATTACGTCCTGAAAGGTTTAAGAAAAATGCGTTATACAAGCCAACGTCAATCGTTGTGTAAGCACTGTAAATAAGCTTTTCTTTTAAATAATCATAATATTTTACAGCACCGATAGAATTATCTAATGTATATAATTCAGGAATTTTCAGACCGTCTGTGGAAGCATTATCAACATCATTTTTATAATAAAAAGCAGAACCTCCGGCATTGATTGTAAAATCAAAGTTCTCTGAGATTTTCTTTTTATACGTAGCTAAAACATCGTAGTTAAGATTCCATGTTTTGGTATCATTCAGAATGTAACCGCCACTTCTCGGAGCACTGTAATTAAAATAAGAATACGGACTTAAAATTTCCTGTTTGTTATGGTTTTCAACGATGGAGATTTTACCTTTTACTGAGAAATCTTGGGTAGCTTTATATTCCAGGCCGGTTTGCGCATTGATAATATTGGTCCTGTTTTTATTTTTATAATATTCTGCGCCGAACCATGGGTTATTATACCACGCATAATTCCAGTTAGCCTGCGCAGTGCCTTGTTTTCCGGGAATCCACATATGGTTTTTAAGATCTCTTCCATCTACATCGCCTCCCATCCAGATCAGGATGGTGTACATATGTCCACTCGGATTATAATCGTAGTTCGGAATATTTGGGGTAAAAGTTTGGTTAAAATTAAACTTTGTATCAAAAATCAGCTTCTCTCCCAAATGATTTTCGGATGAAAAATTCACCCCATAACGCTGAAGATAAGACTCAGGAACGCGGTCGTCATAATTCATGAAGTTTCCTGAAAATCTGTAAACGTCTTTATTATTTTTATAGCTGATCGCAAAGTTGTTATTGTTGATAACGGCAGGCTTCAGGAAAATATCAAGATTGTCATGATATTGCCAGTCGATGGGTACTCTTTCATATCTCGATTTATTATCATATTGAGTTCCTGTTACGGCTCCATACCAAGGCACTATCTGCCCGGTTTGTTTATCTCGGATGGGGCTGTTCCACTGTGCAATTTTAAGTCCCGGGACGAATTTCGGACCCCAGATCATATCGCCGTCATTTACCCCGCCATCGGCTCCGTCCCAGAATTCATATTTGCCATGAGAACCATTTCCATATTCAGTCTGCGTTTTTGGAAGGTTAGTGAATCCTGCTGTAACCATTGTATTTTGAGAAAACTCTACGGTGAAGCCTTTCTTTTTCGCACTTTTCGTAGTGATGAGAACCGCTCCGAATCTTCCTCTTGAACCATAAAGCGCTGAAGCAGTTGCTCCTTTCAGAACGTTGATATTGTCAATATTATTCGGATCGAGATTCTGGAATACTTCTTTTTCAACAATCACACCGTCGATTACAAAAACAAGATTGCTGTTTCCTCTTAACGTAAACTGCGGAGCCTGCTGCATTCCTGTAGGGTTTGAAACATTCAATCCGGCAACCTGTCCGGAAAATAAATTCCCAATGCTTGGAGTGGTGATGGTTTCAAATTGTTTGGTCCCGACTTCCTGTGTAGCATACCCGATCTTTTCTTTCTTTTTGGCAATCCCTAGCGCAGTGATTACAACGCCTTCGATCTGCTTTTCGTTTACTTTTTTCAGAACAACTGAATAATTTCTTCTGTTTGAAACTTCAATCGTGTAGGCAGAAAATTCCGGGGAATAAAATTCAAGAACGTCTTTCGGATTAGCAGAGATGGTAAAATTACCATTCTCATCAGTGGTCGCAGTCTTTCCTGTATTTTTATCTGTAATATTCACACCGGAGACACTGGTGCCGTTTTCAGATTTTACATTTCCGGAGATATTAATTTCCTGAGCCGTAAGATAAAGGGGGAGTAAAAAAACAGCAAAAGTTGCTAAAGTTTTCTTCATTTTTTTTGATAGCAAATTTAGACAGGCTTTGTTACCACAGTTTTACGCTGATATTAAGAAAAAAATATAATTTTAATGTGGAACAACAATAAAATTTAATATAAAAGTAAAGTCCTGGAACTTGCATTATTCCTGACATTTTTGTTTTTTTTAAATTATTATAAAGTATCCGTTTTAAGTTTTGAAAGGCGAATTTTTATGCTTTCGGTGAAGAAAGCCCTTTTGCGGTGAACCGGATCGAAAGTTTTGACAAATACACCTAAAGTTTTAGCAAATTGACCTAAAGTTTTGAGAAGGAGTTCTAAAATTTTAGCAAGGAGACCTAAAAGGAATGTAAAATCACCTAAAGCTTTGAGGAGAGGTGCCAAAGTTTTAATGAAGAAGATCAAACGCCCGGTTAAGTAAAATTTGCGTCTGCTTTTAAATTTGACTGGAACAAGTCTCCCGCAGATCATGGAGATTACGCGGATCTTAATACAAATAAAAAATCTGCTCGATCTGCTCAATCCGCGGGAGGATTCAAAAAAATCGGATTAAATCTGTCAGAAAGCTAGTTGGTTGTAAATATGAATTAATTGAAATAAAGTCTCCCGCAGATCATGGAGATTACGCAGATCTTAATACAAATAAAAAATTTGCTCGATCTGCTCAATCCGCGGGAGGATTCAAAAAAATCGGATTAAATCTGTCAGAAAGCTAGTTGGTTGTAAATATGAATTAATTGAAATAAAGTCTCCCGCAGATCATGGAGATTATGCAGATCTTAATTCAAATAGAAAATCTGCTCAATTTGCTCAATCCGCAGGAGGATTCAAAAAAAATCGGATTAAATCTGTCAGAAAACTAGTTGGTTGTAAATATGAATTGATTGAAAGCAAGTCACCCACAGATCATGGAGATTATGCAGATCTTAATACAAATAAAAAATCTGCTCCATTTGTTCAATCTGCGGGAGTATATAAAAACGGGTTAAAATCTACTCAGAATCCCCCAATGGATTTTAATATCATTAAATTTAAATGGATTTCCGAACTCATTACCGTTGGAAAGTTGAAAGCTCATGAGTCCGATCGGAATAAAGAAATTAAAGCCAAGTCCGACACTGTAGAGTTTGGGCTTTACATTAAGGGATTTATTGTTGAGCTGACCGTACTGACCGAAAACATCAAAGAAGGCCTGGCTTCCGATGAGATAGCGGTATTCTAAACTTCCATAATAGTAAAAATCAGCGGCGAGCGAGTTTTCATTGAATCCCCGCATGGAATTCCAGCCCCCGAATCGGTACAATTCGTTGGCAGAAAAATCAATTTTTGAATCCATCATCGCGCCTTCTCCTTTGATGTTGAGGAAATGGTTTCCGTTGATGTGGTAATTATGTTCCCCGAAAAAGTAGAACTGATTTTGCGGAGACGTAATATTATCTTTTGTATAAGTTGTGGAAAGATAATCGTATCCGGCATTGATTCTCGTTTTGTAAAGGAAAAGATCAATATCCGTAGGCTCTACCATTTCAAACCAAACCCCGATTCCTTTTTTGTTGTAATCTTTCCCCTGAACATATAAAGTATCAATAATGCTTGAGCTTTCAAAAGTTCCCCTCAAACCGATTTTATTTCTTGAATTGAGATGATAATAAAACGCAGGAAGCGCTTTTACGTTGGCAAAAGTAGAATCCTGGCGGAAAATGTTCACTTTCATATTCAATCCGACATTAGATTTAAAAAGATAAGGAACATCGGTCTGAAGATCGAAAGTCTGACCTTTATCCGGATTTCGCTGCCAGTACAGATTGATGGTTTCAAAGCTGTTGAATATATTTCTGAAATTCACATTTAACGTCCCGTTGAGGGTAAATTTATCTGTTTTGTCATTCCCAAATCCGATCACCCCGTCGAAGCTGTTGGTTTTTTTCTTTTCCATGAAAAGATAAATACTTGTGGAGTCTTTGGTAAACATCGTTTGCGGAGGGCGCTCCAGGCTTATAAACTGGTGACCCTGAAAAGACTTGTTGATGGCGAGAAGGTTTTTGTCATCATAGGTTTTACCCTTGAATTCTTTTTCAAGATTTTTAATAAATCTTTTGGGAACGCTGGTATAACCTTTTACCACAAAACCGTCGATGGTTCTTTTATCATTTTTGTTAATGTCAAGTTCTACAATAGGATATCCTTTCTTTTGCCCTTTATATTTAGATTTTATCCTGCTGAATGCAAAGCCGTCATCGATATAAATTTTATTGATACTTTTCTTTGTTGAATCTAAATTTTTAGTGAAAAATTCTTTCTGAACTTTTATTTTACCGGAAATAGAATCTGAAAGTCTGACATAGGTTTCATTGAAATTTTTTCCTTTATCAAAAATAATTTCTGTACTGTCGCCTTTTTTTCTCACCTCTTTCAAGCGGGTGAAAAAATAATTGTTCTGAGCCAATGAATCGAGAAATTGTACCGCTGAAGCAGAATCTTTCACTTTTTTCTTCACCTTTGTCTCCGAGTCGATCAGGAAATACGGTTTTTTCTGCGCCTGAATATAGACGCAACAAAAGATAAAAAATATTTTTAGAATTAATTTCAATTTGTCATTCTGAATGTAGCGGAACGGAGAATCCCGATAAAAATACAAAAAGATTCTTCACTGCACTTCATTCCGTTTAGAATGATAATGCGTCCAATCATTCAACTTAATTTAATCCAGTTTATTGTATTTCTTCATCAGATTTTCATAGGTTCCCTGCGGAAGAATCCATTTCAAAGGAACTCCTATCTTCTGCCCGAATTTGCCGAAATAATAATGCGCTTTCCATTTATTTTTAAGCAAAAGCTGATCTACATATTCTGCAACTTCCAGAGGTTCGGTTCCATCACCGACGTGAGAATTCATCAGAGAATACACTTTATCGAAAACATTTTTATACGATTCCGAAACTTTTGTGCGGACGCGGTTTTCCGCAATATTGGTTTTAATATCTCCCAAATGAAGTGAGCAAACATGAATATTCCAAGGGTAAACTTCATATCGCATTGCTTCTGTTACTTTATCTAAAGCAGATTTAGAAGCCGAATAAAATCCGCGGAAAGGCAGTCCCATTTCACTTCCGATACTGGAAACATTGATGATCTGTCCGAATTTATTTTCACGCATTTTCGGTAGTACAGCGCTCATCATCTGTACGGCACCTACCAGATTCAGGTTGAATAATTTTAAAATATCTTCTTTTGAAGAATCTTCCACAGCACCAACCATTCCCATTCCTGCATTGTTGATGAGAACATCGATTCTTGTTTCTGTTTTCAGAACTTCTGCGATGGCATTTTGTACTGCTTCATTATCCGTAACATCAGTCGGAATCGATTTAAAATACTGACTTTCCGTATGTTTTCGACTTAAGCCATACACTTTATGACCTTTTTTTCCGAAATATTCTGCTAGCACGAAACCTATTCCTGATGAAGTTCCGGTGATGATGATCGTTTTTGTATTCATGAGTTTTCAGTTAAAATCAATTTTAAATCTTCCCAAAACATCGGATAAGATTTTTCAACTACATCTTCTTCTTCAATATTCAATTCCTTAATTAAACAAAACGGTGCAAAAGCCATTGCCATTCGGTGATCCTGATAAGTCTTAATGGAAATATTATCGTCAGGCTCATTAAAGCTGATTGATGTAATGGTAAGATCCGTAAACTCTGTTTCCGTGCCCAGCTTTTTCAGTTCATTATGTAAAGCCAGCAATCGATCGGTTTCTTTCACTCTCAAAGTTCCCAATCCTGAAATTTCAAATGGAATTTTCAAGGCAGCGGCTGTTACACAAAGGGTTTGAGCGATATCAGGGCAATTATTCATATCCAACATAATCTTTTCTGGAAACTGAAAATTTTCAATGGGTTGAAGCGTTAATTTATGCTCATCTTCCGTGAACGTTGTTTTAATTCCGAAAAACTTCTCATAAATTTCTGCAATCGCCGAATCTCCCTGAGTAGATTTTTTATAAAAACTTTTCAGATGAATGGTTTCTCTTCCCAAAGCAGCAAAAGAGTAGAAATAGGAGGCTGAACTCCAGTCACTTTCGACTTCGTAGTTAATGGTTGATAGTTGATGGTTGGTAGCTTCTACTTTGATCGTATTTCCAATGAAACTATTTTTTATTCCAAATTTGGTTAAAATATTGAGCGTCATTTCGATATAAGATCTTGAAGTGATTTCGCCAACCAAATTTATTTCCAAGCCGTTTTGCAGTTTTCCTGCAATTAAGAGGAGAGAAGTAATAAACTGACTTGAAATATTGGCTGGAACATCAACTTTGGTTTCAGTAATTTTTCTTCCTTCAATTTTCAATGGTGGAAATCCTTCATTTTCAAGATATTCTATTTCTACACCAAGATTCTGTAAAGCGGTGACCAGATTTTTAATCGGTCTTTCTTTCATTCTTTTGGAACCGGTAAGAATAGTTGTTTTTCCTTCCTGAATAGAATAATAAGAGGTAAGGAAACGCATCGCAGTTCCTGCATGGTGAATGTCGACAACTTCGGTATTTTCTTCCAGTGCTTTTTTCAGTAATTGTGTGTCCTGAGAATTTGAAAGATTCCCAATCTTTATATTATTGAACAGATTTTCTAAAATCAACAAACGATTCGAAATACTTTTCGAACCGCTGATCTGTATGGTTTTATTCTCTAATAGTTTTGATTTTTCTAACTTCATTATTTTTCAGTAGGGAAGTTGCACGCTGGAAGCGGGAAGTTCACTGGCTGTATTAAAACTTCCATCATCCATCTTCCTGCATTATTTTAATTTCTCATTGTTCTGATGGCGTTCTTTATCGCGATCAGTCTTTATTTTCATTTTTTTATCAAAAGCTTCCTGCAGATTAACTCCGGTTTGATTGGCTAAACATAGTGTTACAAACAATACATCCGCAAGCTCTTCGCCGAGATCTTTGCTTTTATCGCTTTCTTTTTCACTTTGTTCGCCGTATCTTCTTGCTATGATCCGGGCAACTTCGCCGACTTCCTCTGTCAGCATAGCCATATTGGTAAGTTCATTGAAATAGCGAACCCCGATGGTTTTGATCCATTCATCAACTTGCTGCTGCAGATTCGTGATTTCCATTACTCTTTATTATTTATCTGTTTTTCAAGACTGATGATCTTGCTATTCAGTTGTTTGATTTCTTCTTCCTGATGGTTTGATTGTCCTATTTTCTCTGTAAAGTCTGCAAACTTACTGAAGAGTTTTCTTATCATCATATATAATAAGATCAGTACAATAAATCCTTCTATTTTTACAATGTTGAAATCCATATTTTAATTAGATTATTGATATTGATAAGCACCCAAAGTAGGATTTGAAGTTCTTGAGACACCTGCGATATCCGTAGGAACAGTTGCTGCAACGGTTGTACTTCCTTTTCCGATAGCCGGAGAGTTTTGTTTTACTCTTAAATTCATTTGCGCCGCAAAGTAGTTTACGAACAGCGGATCCTGATTTTTAACCAGTTGAATCACACTCGGAGCCGTATCCAGAAAACCTGCTTCTGATTGGCTGGAATATTTTAACAGGCAGTTTTCAAAAACAAAATTAAATAATTGTCCGGGAGTCTGTTCAAAAGATACCGAATTATCACGATCGGAGTAAATAATGCTGTTTCTTACATTCAGAATTAGTGCACCCTGTTCGGTCTGGTCTGATTCGTTTTTCCATTCATTAGTTGCAAAAATTCCGTTTCTGTTCAAATTCTGAAGAAGATCGGAATAATTGGCAATGGTACAATGGGTAAAATTATAAGTTCCGCCTCTGAAAATACCTATAGCAGATTCTCCGCAGTTATTCATCACAAGGTTTTTGGCTGTAATTGTTGATCCTATGGAATAAATTCCGTATTCCTGGAAAGTATGAATGAAAGAATTATTGATTGTTGCGTTGGCCTGTTTCATTTCGAGACCTCTTGTTCCACCGAAAAGCCTTGCATAATTCATATTAAGAGTAGAACCTGCTTCCATTCTGACAGAATTCCAGTTTTTAGGGATCGTATCATAGGCAGGATCATTTCTGTCGCCACGCAGTGTGACGTTATTAGTCAGAGTTCCGTTAATATTTAATGTTGCCCCCGACAGTACTTTCATCCCGCTATTTTTGTGGAAATAAACTTTGGTTCCTGGCTGAATATTCAGGATTACATTTTCATCGATCGTTAAATCCCCGTAAATGATTTTAGCCTTATTGTTGTTCCATGTGGCATCAGAAGTAATGATGTTTGGATTGGAAGAGCTTTTAATAAAAAATTCCGCATCCTGCACAACAGAAAACAAAACTACATCTTGCTGTCCGGCAGGGCTGTCAAATAAAATTTTGTCCTCTGCAATAGCTTCAGGGCCGGTAGCTTCCGGAGCAATTTCCACGAAAACATAGAGACTGTCTTTCTTTCTCAAAGGAACATCTTTAAAATCGTATCCCGGTTTTCCGTCCACATTGATCTTATATAAAGAAGTAGCACCTTTTTCCAGATGAATTCTCGGAATCAGAATATCTTTATCTTCGTTGTTGTAAACTTTCACTGCATAGGTTTCGGAACGAACCTGATGATAAACGGTATCGCAGAAAACCGTGTCTTTTGAAAAACTTAATTTTTGTGAAGGCGCATCAAAACTGATGTCGTCTTTATTACAAGAAACAGCCATAACAAGCATCCAGAAAGAAAAGGCTAGTAATAATTTGAATTTCATCGAAATTAAAGTTTAATAAATTTCAAATGTAACGAAAATACTTTGAATTTCTTATGAAGAAAAAAATATTGACAGCATATTTGCAAATTCAAAAAAATATTGTACTTTTGCAACCTAAAATTAGCAGAGAAATATCCATTACTATTTCGAAAGCAAACTTTAATTTTTAACATTGTATTATGAAACCGCAAGGTTACATGTGACATTAACAAAAAAAGAAATTTACACATGAAAAACGGAATCCACCCAGAAAATTATAGACTTGTTGTTTTCAAAGATATGAGTAACGACGAAGTATTTCTTTGCAAGTCTACAGCAGAAACAAAAGACACTATCGAGTATGAAGGACAAGAGTATCCTTTAATTAAAATGGAAATCTCTTCAACTTCTCACCCTTTCTACACTGGTAAAGTGAAATTGGTTGACACGGCAGGTAGAGTTGATAAGTTCATGAACAAATACAAAAAATTCGCTAAGTAATTTTTTGACATTAAAATATTTAAAAGTCTTTCGGTTTCGGAAGACTTTTTTTATTGTAATTTTGTTAGACTTTGAATTTTAACATTAAACTTAAAAAACTGAACGATGCAATTGGTATTTTCAGATGCACAATATTGGGAAGATTTTCTTCCGCTTACTTTTACCCGTCCGGTAGCAGAAATGCGATGCGGAATCCTGACATTCTCCGAAAGATGGCAGAAAATTTTAGAAAACACCGAAATCTCTTTTTTCACCGAAGCCTATTTACAGAAAAAATTCCCGGAGCCTGAAAAAAAAGAAAGTCTTTTTCTGGTAACGAATTTTTTACCGACGGAAAATGTTATCCAACAAATCAAAGACCTGAAACATGGTGAAGCATTGGTCTATGAAGATGAATTAATTGCTGCAAAAATCAATATGGACGGTTTTTCTCTTCATCAGATCGAAAAGATGACTGATATTAAGGAAGAGCTTGTCTTCTTTAAAAAACCAACAGATCTTTTTACATACAATCAGAAAGCCATTGATTTTGATTTTGATATGCTAACAAAAGGCAGAACTTCCAAGGAACTTTCTTCTACTAACGGATTTCTGGGCGATAAAAAAGACCTTTTTATTGAAGAAGGTGCGCAGATCGAGTTTTCAACTCTCAATACGAAAACAGGAAAAATTTATATAGGTAAAAATGCTGAGGTCATGGAAGGATGTAATCTTCGCGGGCCAATTGCACTTTGTGAAGAATCTAAATTTAATCTGGGCGCAAAAATTTACGGCGCAACAACGGTTGGACCATATTCAAAAGTTGGAGGAGAAGTAAGTAATATCATTATTTTCGGATATTCAAATAAAGGACATGATGGTTTTGTAGGAAACTCTGTAATTGGGGAATGGTGTAATCTCGGAGCAGATACTAATTCTTCTAATCTAAAAAATAATTACGGAAACGTGAAATTGTGGAATTACAGAACAAAAGCTTTTCAGGATACAGGGCTTCAGTTTGCAGGACTCATTATGGGAGATCATTCTAAAACAGCGATCAATACACAGTTGAATACCGGAACTGTCATAGGCGTAGCTTCCAATATTTTTAAAGAAGGTTTTCCTCCAAATTTGATTGAAAATTTTTCCTGGGGCGGATTTAAAGATGATGAAAAATTTAAACTGGATAAAGCTTACGAAGTTGCTGAAAGAGTGATGGCGAGAAGAAAAGTTGATTTAAAAGACGAAGATAAGGCTATTTTAAAACATATTTTTGATACGTATTAAACCCGTTAATAAAGGAAACTTCAAATTTTTTTGAAGTTTTTTTATTTTTAATGTAATATTATGTAAAATCTGGTTGTCTTACTTATAGAAACAAAACTTATGACTCAAGAAACCTTTAAAAGTACGGTATTCATTCTCAAAAATGAGATGTATCGCTTTGCGAAAAGGTTTGTCATGAGTAGCGATGAAGCAGAAGATGTAGTGCAGGATCTGATGATAAAATTCTGGCAGAAAAAAGATGAGCTGGAAAAGTTTGGGAACTTAAAATCCTATGCTTTGAAAGCAGTCCGGAACGAATGTCTGAACAGACTGAAGCATCATGACGTAAAAACGGGTTTTGCAGATATGCAGCTTCACCGTTCGGAACTTTACAGTATGGACGTGAATAATTTAAAGGAGCATATCATTGGTTTTATTAATCAGCTTCCTGAAAAACAAAAGATGGTTATCCATTTGAAAGATGTAGAAGAATATGAAGTCTCGGAAATAGCAGAAATGTTGGAAATGGAAGAAAACGCAGTACGAGTAAATCTGATGCGGGCAAGACAAAAAGTAAAAGAACAAATCTCACAATTGATGAGCTATGAGCAAAGACAAATTTCAAGATAAATACAACGAGATCTTCCAAAATTTAAAGGAAGAAAAAATGGAATGGGATTTCGAGGATTTTCTGAAAAAAGCGGAAGGTAAAGATGAAGTAAAAGACAATGAAACTCCGATTATTCCGATTGGCACCAAAAATAAACCTTCGATTCCGAAATGGTTCTGGATGGCAGCGAGTGTAGTTGTGCTGTTAAGCATTGGATTCATATTTAATTATAATAATAAAAACATTGAAAACCAGGCTCAGCTGGTGGAAAATCAGATCAAATTACAGAAAAATAATTTCATCGAGGAAAACAGTGAGCATCAGGTTCAGGTTGCTGTAAATCATGTATCGGATTCTGTTTCAGGAGCGAAGAAAGATTCTCTGTTTCAGGAAAATACAGTAGCTGAAAAGGATTATTTAGATGAAATTTTACCAAAAAGGGGCAGGCTTAAGAAAGAAAGAAAGCCACGATATGTGTACAATTCTTCTTATCGTAAAGCTCTGAAAGATTCCACCGGATACAAAGATTCTTACGTTATTGTGAACGGAAAAAGAATTGATAACGTGGAAGAAGCCATAAATGTGACTAAGTATTCATTCCAAATATTTGCAAATAACGTCAATGAGAAATTAGTACAACCAAAAGTCGTTGACGACGATTATTAATTAACCTTAAAAAAAGATTATGCACCTGATCAGGCACTAATAATCAAAAAATAAAAATTGACTCATGAAAAAAATATTCATAATATTAGCAGTTGTCTTTTCATATTTCTTCAATGTGTACGGACAAAAGGATAAAGTAGAACAACTTTTTGATAAATATCAGGAAGTGGAGGGGGTGACTACTATCAAGATTGCAAAACCGATGTTCGGAATGCTCAGTAATCTTGATTTAGGAGATGCCGAATTGGATCAGATCAAACCTCTTTTGGCAAAAATAAAAGGATTAAAAATTTTTATTGCTGAAAGACCTAAAGACGAAACTTCTGCAAACGGACAAAAACTGTCACAGATCAACAGGGATATTAAAAATTATTTAAGCACCCTGAACTACAACGAGATCATGACCATGAATAGCGACGGTGCCAAAATAAAATTTTTGTCGGCGGAAGAAAAAGACGGAATTCTTGACGATCTACTGTTGAGTATTGACAGTGGCGGTGAAGAAAGTATTCTGATAAAGCTTGATGGCAGACTTTCTATGGATGATATCAATAAACTCATTAATTCTACAGAAACCAAAACAAATTCTGCGACCAATACAAAAACGAGTTTTGCTATTCAGAGTACATCTTCCTATCTTAGTGGTGAATCCAGAAGTGTGGGCGAATTCTCCGGAGTACAGGTGAGTACCGGCGTAATTGTTAACTTCAAACAGGAAAACCCTTCATCGGTAAAAGTAATTGCAGACGCAGACAAGCTTCAGTATATCGTAACAAAAGTTGATAATGGGTTACTGAAAGTGTATATTGATAATAAAGGACAACGGAATTTAAAGTTCAAAAATATCAGTGTAAATGTATCTTCACCTAGGCTTGATAACATTAAAACTTCTTCGGGTGCTGTTTTCAATATTATTAATAATATAAATGAAAATAAGGTTTCGGTTGATCTTTCATCAGGATCAGTGGTTAATGGTAACTTCAATATTTCAGACAATGCAAAAGTGGAAGTGAGCTCGGGAGCTGTCATCAATTCTACCATTAATTCCAAACAGGTCAGTATTAAAGCATCCAGTGGCGCAGTGGCAAATCTTAATGGAAATGTTAATACAGGATCAATTGATGTAAGCAGTGGAGCCGTTTGTAATGCAGGGAAATTTCAGTTTAATGACCTTGAAGCCGAAGCAACATCGGGAGCTGCTGTTACGAGCCATGTAGTAAATCGTCTAAAAGCAACAGCTTCTTCAGGAGGAACAATTAAATACAAGGGCGAGCCTAAGGTCGATTCAAATATCAGTAAAACATCTGGCGGAAGCTTGAAACAAATTAACTAAAAAATAATAGCCATGAAAATAATAAAAAATCTTTTTCTCATCCTCTCTGTAATGTTTGTTATGCAGTCCTGCATTGTTTCTGAAAGACCGAATATCGCATACTTTTCAGAGTCGGGACGTGACTTCAAAGGAGCGAAATTTGTAAGCATTAATGTTCCTTTATTTTTAGCTAAGCCTTACATCAAAAAAGCTTTGCGGGAAGATGGAGGAGATGAAGAACTTATCAGATTGGTGAAAAAAGTTTCCAAGATAAAAGTGCTGACTGTTGAAAATGGAGACCGAGATATGCTGAAGGATTTTGCAAACTACCTCAATAACAATAATTATGAGGAATGGGCCACTATAAAACATGATGGAGATAATGTCAATATTCGTGTAAAACAAAAAGGTGATGCTATCAAAAATATGCTGATTACCGTAAACTCAGATAAAGAGCTTGTTTTTGTAGATATTAAAGGAAGTTTTACGGCAGATGATATCTCAAGAATGATTGCTTCTGCAAAAGATAAATAGTCATTTTCATATTTCAATCATATCTAAATTTTATTTTGTAGAAAACCATTTCGTAAATACGGAGTGGTTTTTTAATTTAATGTATTGATTATTAAGTTTTATTCAAACTATTAAAATCTATTTTCATATTCCATCAAAATACCTTAATTTTGCAAGAAAGTAAAGATGTCTATTCATAACAAAATTGTAGAGACAGCCATCACTTTCGATGACGTGCTTCTAGTCCCTTCTTATTCTGAAGTTTTACCTAATCAGGTTTCATTAAAATCAAGACTTACCGACAAAATTACGCTTAATGTTCCGATAGTTTCCGCTGCGATGGATACAGTGACTGAAGCTGAGCTTGCAATTGCATTGGCAAGAGTAGGTGGTTTAGGTTTCATTCATAAAAATATGACCATTGCAGAACAGGCTGCTCAGGTAAACAGAGTAAAACGTTCTGAAAACGGAATGATCTCCGACCCTGTAACGCTTTCAAAAGATCATACGCTGGCTCAGGCTAAGGAAACAATGGCCAAATATAAAATTTCAGGACTTCCTGTTGTTGATGCCGAAAATACTTTAATAGGAATCATTACCAACAGAGATGTAAAATATCAGGAAAACCTTGATATGAAGGTGGAAGAGATTATGACAAAAGATAAGCTAATCACTTCCGATAAAAATACAAATCTTGAGAAAGCAAAGGAAATCCTTTTGAAAAACAGAGTAGAAAAGCTTCCTATTGTTGATGAAGAAAATAAATTGGTTGGCCTTATTACGATTAAAGATATCGACAATCAGTTGGAATACCCAAATGCCAACAAAGATCAGAACGGAAGGTTAATCGTTGGAGCAGGCGTTGGAGTAGGAGAAGATACGCTGGAAAGAATTGAAGCATTGGTAAAAGCTGGTGTTGATATCATTGGTATCGATTCTGCGCATGGACATTCTAAAGGGGTTTTAGATAAAATATCAGAAATCAGAAAAGCATATCCGGATCTTGACATTGTTGGAGGAAATATTGTAACGGCTGAAGCTGCTAAAGATTTAATTGAAGCGGGAGCAAATGTACTTAAAGTCGGAGTTGGCCCGGGTTCAATCTGTACTACGAGAGTGGTTGCAGGGGTTGGAGTTCCGCAGCTATCTGCTATTTACAACGTTTACGAATATGCAAAAACTAAAAATGTTGCCGTAATTGCTGACGGAGGAATTAAACTTTCAGGAGATATCGTGAAAGCAATCGCCAGTGGAGCAGGAGCTGTAATGTTGGGCTCACTTCTTGCCGGAACTGATGAAGCTCCGGGTGAAGAAATTATCTTCCAGGGTAGAAAATTCAAAACATATCAGGGAATGGGAAGCTTATCTGCCATGAAGAGAGGTGGAAAAGAAAGATATTTCCAGAGTGAAGCTAAAAAATTTGTTCCGGAAGGAATCGAAGGAAGAGTTCCGAGCAAAGGTAAATTGGAAGACGTTATTTTCCAGTTAACAGGTGGTTTGAGAGCCGGAATGGGATATTGTGGGGCTAAAGATATTGAAGCCTTACAAATAGACACTAAAATGGTAATGATTACCGGAAGCGGATTGAAAGAATCTCACCCTCATGATGTTATTATTACTCAGGAAGCTCCGAACTATTCTTTGTAAGAATTTTTAAATTATAGATAAAAGAATGCTGTCGATCGACAGCATTCTTTAGTTTCGGGGCGCGGGCGAAGCCCGCGCCCCGAAACTAAAGAAAAAAATAATCCGAAAGCTATCGTTATTCAATCTTTTTATATTTGAATTTTGACTTTATAACATAATTCAAATACCTTCCTTTAGATTGCACGGTTTTGAATCTTTCAAAGATTTCTGAAGGAACTTTTAAATAATCATATACCGCACCCGACTGATATATAATTCTTAAAATTTCAGTCTCAGGAAAATACAGATATTTATTGACTACTGATGACGGCATACTTAGGTTTAAACAAAAAATATTCCTTTAAATAGTGTTGACATAATAAAAAACCTTCCGAAAAGTTCCGAAAGGCTAATGATGAAATATTTGAAATGAATTATTTGTCCAGCTTGTCTTTAAAGTCATCGATTCTGAAATCTGTTAATGCGTTTCCTTTTTCTACTTTTTCCTTAGAATAAAGCCGGAAATCATTTTCTGTTTTTTCTAAAAGATAATCGTAAGGTCCGATATGAGAAATTAATTTTACTAAAACCGGAGAAATCTCTAGACAAATAAAAAGTCCCATGATAAATGCAGCTGCCAGACCAATAATTGCTGAATTTTTCCCCAGTTCGTCCAATGCCTGAAGTCTTGCTGCAAAACCGTTGAATTTATCCTCAAAGGTTTCTGTAGATTTTCTCTCTGTTTCCAGATTGGTGTAGACTTTTGAGATTTCTTTGTCTAAATATTCCAATCGGGGAGCTACCTGCTTCTGATAATTTTCCAGATCCTGTCGCCTTTGTTCTTTAAGCTCCTGTTTACGTTTTGCATTGGGTCCAAAACCTTCCTTCCCGCTGGTTAATCCGGATTTTTTTCCCAGAATTTCTTTTTCAAGTTCTACCGAGGCGGAATCGTAAGATTTTTGGTAATTGGCAATTTTTTCGGAAATCTGTTTCTTTTCCGTTTCAAAAGGGCCGCTTTGCTGGAGTATTCTTCCGCTCATTTCACCCTGAAGCTGTTTTTTATTCCTCTGAATAATGGTATTCAGCTGTTTATTGACTTCCTTCTCAAAGATTTTAAGCTCTAATGGTTTAGAAATAATAATTCCTAAAAAAGTAGCCAGAATCAATCTTGGGATAGCCATTAAAACCTGATTCCACCATGTGCCGGTTTTTTTGATCGATGAAACGATGTAGCGGTCTAGATTGAAAATCATCAATCCCCACAGAATACCGAAGCCTATGGCAGACCATATATTATCAAAAACAGTGTACATCGCATATCCTGCGGAGAGTGTGGCAAAAATAGCCGTAAAAAGAACAATTCCGCCAATTCCGGCAAATTTGTTCCATTCACTGGGGGTTTTTCTTAAAATATGAATATTTCCTCCGGAACAGACCATCAGAAATTTCTGGAACCAATTTATGTTTTGATTCACCTGATTTATAGTTTGTTGGTTGTTTTTCATGACAGAAAATTTATACAAATGTACTATTAAAAATCATACCGAGGTTAAAGATAGTATTATGTTTTACCAAGTATAATTAAATATTGATTTATTTGATTGTTAATCAGTGTTTTAAATTTATTAAAGAAAATATTCTTATCTTTAAATGACAATCATTAAAATTTTAAAATATGAAAAATGTAATCTGCCTTTCAGTGCTATGTGTTACACTGGCTTTATCTTCTTGTAGCAAAGAGAAAACAATTGATGATGATCTTAAAGAGGTTGCCGCCAATATCAATAAAACAACGCCACAGAATCTGGCAGACGGTGTTCGTCTTGACAGTGTTTCGGCCCAGCCCGGTAAAATTTTCAAATATAATTATACTTTAACGGACGATGTAAAGGAAAGTGTAACTCCGGAGCAAATAGAAGCGTTCAAAGCCAGTGCTAAAGAAGGGGCTTTGCGCGTTGTAAAAACTTCTCCTGATATCAAAGAATTCCGCGATAATGACGTTACGATGGTCTATACGTATTATGATAAAAACGGTAAGCCGACAACAGATTTTAAGATTACCCCTGAAGAATATAAAGGCAAATAATTTAAACTAAATATTCCGCAGTTTTTATATATCTTCAATAAATATCTGTGGAATATTTATTTTAACCGTCCGGGATTTTGCTTTAAAAAGCTTTCCCAGCCTGTATAAGATTTGGTATCTGCAATTGTTCCCATATTAAAATGATGGCATACTGCTACTGCAAGTCCATCGGACGCATCAAGATATTTTGTAGGGAATTCTTTTAGATTCAGAAGATTTTGCAACATACCGGCAACCTGCTCTTTGCTGGCGTTACCATTTCCGGTAATGGCCATTTTTATTTTCTTTGGGGAATATTCTGTAATAGGAATGTTTCGGTAAAGACTTGCGGCCATGGCAACTCCCTGTGCGCGTCCCAATTTCAGCATACTTTGCACATTTTTTCCATAAAAAGGAGCTTCTAGGGCAACTTCGTCGGGATGAAATTCGTCTATAAGAGCCAGGGTTTTATCAAAAATATATTTAAGCTTTGTTTCGTGGTTTGGGTACTTTTTCAGCAATAATTCATGAATAGAAATCATTTCCATTTTACCTTTTTTTATGGAAATAATTCCAAAACCCATTATCGTTGTTCCGGGGTCGATTCCTAAAATAATCTTCTCTGCAATCATTGGCTCAAAGATATGACTTTCTAAAAATGTTATATAATGAAATTAAATATTTTTAAAACAGATTAATTGAAAATATTTTCAATAAGTTGTAAGAAGAATCTGCTTTCTGAATTAAATTTTTTTGTTCTTTAATCTCTTTCGAAATAAAAAAATCAAAAATAAATTTTATGCATAAGAAAATTATGTATAGATTTGCTAGGTATAAAAGATGAGATATTGAAAAAGAACAGTCTTTATAAAGGAACACTTCAAAACATAATTCTTAAGTTGCTTGCAAAAGAGATCAAAATGTATGGGTATCAAATTACGCAACGCGCAAAAGAACTTACACAAGGTGAGCTTGAGATGACAGAAGGAGCGCTTTACCCTCTTCTGCACAAGCTGGAGGCGGAAGGAATGATTAATTCTGAGATTCAGAAAATAAATGGCCGGGATCGTAAATATTATCTCTTGACAGAAAAAGGGAAAAAACAGCAGGCAGAACAGGAAGCGGAAATGAAAAACTATTTGTTTAACCTAAATACGATTTTTAATATATGATGACTTTTTTTCAGGAACGGGAAATTGAAAAGTATTTACTGTCCAAAAAAATCTCAGGAAAACTTTTAACCGAGATACAAGATCACATGATTTCTCAGATTTCAGAAATCCAAAAAAATGAAAATTTGAATTTTGAAAATGCTTTTGAAGAAGTAAAAATATATTGGAGTGCAGATCTTAATATGGTTAAGAAAAATCCTTTTTCAAGACAAAAAATTACAAGCATAGCTTATGAAATTGATAAGATTAATAATAAAAGTACATTACTAAAATCAATTTTAATCGCATTTTTATTTATTTGCGTAGAAATCATTTTAGCCTTTGCTTTGAATGAGCAATGGTATTTAAATATTAATAAATTCATTAAAATTATAGTTTTCTGTTTACTCCTTGAAATAATCGTGATGTTTATCCGTCAGAAAAACATGGAAAATAAGAATAACACGGGTAATATAGTTATAAACAATTTTGTTCATCCACTTTTTGTATTTTTTATTACATTAATTGCAGACAATCTTATTGAAATTCCGAAAAACTCATTTGCATTGATATATGATTATATTAATTCCATTTCCCAGACAGAAATTTCAATTTTTATATTCTTTAAAAGTATTTTTGCTGGGTTTGTATTTTTAACACTTTACTTATTCTCTTATTTTTCATTAAAGGGAAATATCAAAAAGCTTAGTCAAATTAAAAAAATATTATAGTTAAAAAAATGATTTCGAAAGAACAGGAAAAACAAATTACAGCTTATCTTATATCAAAGAAATTATCTCCGCAAATACTTTCTGAAGTTAAAGATCATTTTATTCTGCAAATCTCTTCTTTAATGGAATCTGAAAATTTTAATTTTCAGGAAGCCTTTCTAGCCGTCAAAATAAGCTGGAAAGATGAGCTTGAAATGGTGAAAGCAGATTTTTTTTCATTCAAGAAAGTCGCAAGAATTGAAAAAGTTATCCTGCATCAGAGATTTCAGAAAATGACGGTTATCTCTTCGCTATTTTCCGGAACGGCCTTACTGTTAATACTTATAAATTATGATCTTTTCACCATGTTACAAATATGCTTGCTGGGAGGTTGGCTTATGCTGCTTGTTTATAATTTTGTAAAAAAGAAAATGAAATTTTTTAATTATGTTTCTATGAGCTTTCATCCATTATTGCTCAGAAATATGTTTATCGTAATGACGTTGTTCATTTTAGGGAATTTCTTTACAACAGGCAATTGGGAAATAATATATTTTCAGATTACAAAATTCTTTTCTGTATATTCATTAGCCCTTCAGTTTCAGCTTTTGTATTTGAATTTGAAGAAAGTGAATGTCTTGATTTGATTAATGTTGCTCAAAATTTTAAGATAAGATAATTTTAAATGAACAAGAGTTGATGTTAACTGATTATCTTGTTTTCCAAGGACTGGTGCTGGATATTTATAGAATTGAGAGATTTTATTAAACATTAATGTTGTTATATTTCAGCTAATTTTGAGTGACGATAAGTATGTTTTTAAATTTTTCAGAACAAATGAAGCCATTCATATTTTGCCATTGATTGTAATAATTATTATTCCTTATCTATTGTATGTCATCATAATTTTCGTCATGTTCAACTTTTTTGAGCACAGGAAAAGCTTAAGCAAGATGAAGGATTTTCTAAATCTTTCTGCGAAATGAGCGGTATTAACAAATATATAGAGGGTAAATAAAAACCGCCGAATAGTAAGATTCGGCGGTTTTATATGGTAAGAGAAAATCTTAATTATTCTCCATCAAAGTCAGCATCTTTATCAGCAGATACTACTTCTCCTTCTTCTTTAGATTTTTCTTTATCAGCTTTTCTCTGAGACTGACCATCTTTGATAGCTTCAGAAACTACGCTAAGGATCATGTCAATAGATTTAGAAGCATCATCGTTTCCTGGGATTACGAAGTCTACTTTTCTAGGATCAGAGTTGGTATCAACGATACCAAAAACAGGAATACCTAGTTTTTTAGCTTCAGTTACAGCGATGTGTTCTCTCATGATGTCAACTACAAATATAGCAGAAGGAAGTCTCACCATGTCAGCGATAGAACCTAAGTTCTTCTCAAGGTTAGCTCTCTGTCTGTCTACCTGTAATCTTTCTTTTTTAGATAAAGTTTCGAACGTACCATCTTTTTTCATTTTGTCGATGGAGTTCATTTTTTTAACAGCCTTTCTGATTGTAACGAAATTCGTTAACATACCTCCTGGCCATCTTTCTGTGATATAAGGCATATTAAGTTCAGCAGCGTGTTTAGCTACTACTTCTTTCGCCTGCTTTTTAGTTGCTACGAAAAGAACTTTTTTACCTGCAGAAGTTAATTTTTCTAAGGCGCTGCACGCTTCATCCAATTTAACTGCTGTTTTATGTAAGTCTACAATGTGAATACCGTTTTTCTCCATAAAAATGTATGGAGCCATATTTGGGTTCCACTTTCTGGTCATGTGACCGAAGTGTACGCCAGCCTCTAGAAGGTCTTTTACATTTGCTTTTGCCATGTTTTCTGTTTTTGTTAGTTTACTTTCCGTTTTTTAAACAATCAACAACTTCTTTAGATGGGAGAAGTGTTTGGATGCTAAACGTAACGGGCAATTTTTTGCTTTAAGCTTTAGGCATTAAGCGGTAAGCTTTGAAGCGGATTAAAAATTTTAATAAGTTTTTCAAAAAGCTTATTGCATATTGCTTTAAGCCTATCGCAATTCTTAACGTTTTGAGAATTGGAATCTCTTTCTTGCTTTTTTCTGACCTGGCTTCTTTCTTTCCACCATTCTTGCGTCTCTTGTAAGTAAACCAGCAGGCTTCAATGCTAATCTGAACTCAGCGTTGATCTCGCATAAAGCTCTTGAAATACCTAATCTGATAGCTTCTGCCTGACCTGTATTTCCGCCACCGAATACGTTTACGGTAACATCGTACTGACCAACAGTTTCAGAAAGGATGAACGGTTGGTTTAGTTTGTAAACCATCACGTCTGTAGAGAAATAAGTTGCAGCATCTTTACCGTTTACTGTAATGTTACCAGTTCCTGGCTTTACGTAAACTCTAGCTACAGAAGTTTTTCTTCTTCCGATTTTGTGAACTATAGACATAAATTAATTATTTAAATTCGTTAACATTAATTGTTTTAGGCTGTTGAGCTTCATGTTTGTGCTCAGTTCCTTCATATAAATAAAGGTTCTTCAATAAAGCTGCTCCCAATCTGTTTTTAGGCAACATACCTTTTACCGATTTTTCCAATACTTTTAAAGAATCTTTTTTCTGAAGTTCAGCCGCAGTCATAGACTTCTGTCCTCCAGGATATCCTGTATGCCAGATATAAGTCTTGTCGTTCCACTTGTTTCCGGAAAGTGTAACTTTCCCAGCGTTCAAAACGATAACGTTATCACCACAATCTACGTGAGGTGTAAAGTTTGTTTTGTGCTTACCTCTCAAAATCTTTGCAACCGTAGAAGCTAGTCTTCCCAACGGTTGTCCTTCAGCGTCTACCACAACCCATTCTTTATTAGCAGTAGCTTTGTTCGCTGAAACAGTTTTGTAACTTAATGTATTCACACGTTTTAGTTAAAGATTAAACATAATTTTCCCCTAAAAGGGTGTGCAAAGGTACAAATTATTTTGATAACCCAAAAACATATGTTGTAATTATTATGTATGTAAATGTAAGATTAAGATATTTAGCATATTATCATTAAAAGATAAAGACATCATATTGTAGATGTTTCATTTACTAAATTATTCTCATCAGAATATTTTAAGTTAATAAAATGAAAGACTGAATTATTCAGCCAAATCAAAATAATTACATTTAATTTTCTTTTTTATTAAATTTTATTCAGAAACCAGATTGTAATAGCACGGATATGTTGTAATGTTGGCTAAATTTTTATATTTGTGGTAAATCTTATAAAACCATGAGTCACGGAAAAATCAGAACAGATAAAACCTGTCTTAATTGCAGCCATACTGTCGAGGAAAGATTCTGCCCGCACTGCGGACAGGAAAATACGGAGACCAAACAGCCGTTTCATTATCTCTTTACTCATTTCATTGAAGACTTTACCCATTACGACGGGCAGTTCTGGAAAACGATAAGGTTTTTGCTGTGCAATCCCGGAAGGCTTACTAAAGAATATCTCGCAGGAAAAAGACAGCTATATGTAGCTCCTGTAAAGCTTTATATATTCATAAGTTTTATTACTTTTTTTCTCCCTTCATTGTTCTCAACCTCTGAAGAAGTAAATCATAACCCAAAAGAGAATACTTCTCAGGAAATCCTTAGAGCGAAGCAACAGGAGCAGAAAATTGCAAAATTTACAGATAGCCTTGCTCAGCAGATTAAAAATAAAAATAATATTAAAGATGAAAAAAAGGAAACTTATAAGGATGCCAAAATTACAGAAATCAATGGTAATGATATAGAAACCGATGCCTTAGCTGAAAACAAAGATGGAAAAATGACGGTGCTTGGTGCCAAAAACATGAAGCAGTTCGATTCACTTTATGCTAAAAATAAAAATGATAAGGCCGTTTTTGATTTTATGAAGCCTTTTGCACGAAAATTATTCCATCTGCAGGAACAGGGCTTGGGAAAGGAAGAAATTATCAGAAAATTCACAGAAACTTTTGTTCATACGCTTCCGAAAGCATTGTTTGTATATCTTCCCATTTTCGCATTTTTTCTATGGATTTTCCACAATAAAAAGAAATGGTGGTATTTTGACCACGGAATCTTTACACTTCATTATTTTTCTTTTCTGCTACTCGGCATTCTTATCCTTATATTCTTCGGCAGAATTATAGATCTTATTCCGTATGGCGGTATTATGAATCTTTTGCAGCTACTATGTTATGTGGCAGCCTTCATTTATATATTTGTTTATTTTTTCATTGCTCACCACAGGGTTTATGAAAGCTCAAGAAGCAGCAGTATTATAAAAGGTATTTTAATTTTTATTGTTAATTTTTTCGGAATCCTGTGTATGCTCTTATTACTAATGTATATAAGTTTTATTATGATGCATTAATCCCGAAGTGTCTTACTGGCTCTGAAACTTGCAATGAGATAATAGGCTACAAAAACCGTGGAAAATTTCAGGATGGAAGGAATGGCCAATTCAAGATTGAATAATAAAGTCCCAACCGCTACCAAAACTGCCATTGCCAAAAAAGATAATCCTAACTTTTTGGGTAGTGAAAAATTTGGGGTATCCAGAAAATAGGCAATTCCCCACGCAAAACCAAAAGCGATTGCATAGTAGAGGTCAAGTCCGATATTTTCGGAACTGTAAAAAAAATAATTAATCAAAAAACTTAAAACTGTTCCTAATAAAAAATAGAGCAATGCCTTTTTCATATTCTTTAAAATAAAATACAAAAGTAGAGAAATTAATTTGGGAATTTAAGTTTTACGCGTAATCTCAGTCTCGACCTTAAGCTTGTCCTAAACGAATGTTTGTTCTATTGGAAAATACTTAAAAGACGAATTTTGTGTAAATGATTAAAAATCAAATCTTTAAACTTGAATTAAAGGTTGTTATTTTATTGTTATATTTGAAAATTCAGAAATTTTCTAGATTTTTTATGGAAACCCAAAAATATACTCCTAAAAACAAAGTAAGAATTGTTACGGCGGCCTCTTTATTCGACGGCCATGATGCGGCGATCAATATTATGCGACGTGTAATTCAAGGTACAGGATGCGAAGTCATCCATCTTGGACACGACAAGTCTGCGGAAGAAGTAGTAAATACGGCCATTCAGGAAGATGCTAATGCGATTGCGTTAACCTCTTATCAGGGTGGACACAACGAATATTTTAAATATATCTATGATCTTTTAAGAGAAAAAAACTCACCACAAATCAAAATTTTTGGTGGTGGTGGCGGTGTAATTCTGCCAGAAGAGATCGAAGACATTATGTCTTACGGCATCGACAGAATCTATTCTCCGGATGACGGCCGCGAACTCGGCTTACAGGGGATGATCGACGATTTGGTTCAAAAATCTGACTTTGCAACCGGAAAAGAGGTAGGAGTTAGTGATTTAGATTCAATCAGTTTTGAAAATTCTACAAGCATTGCTAAAATAATTTCTGCTGTTGAAAATTTCTCGGAAGAAAAACCTGAACTGGTAAAGGCAATCGACGAGAAATCAAAAGATTTAAACATTCCGATTATTGGGATCACAGGAACTGGTGGAGCCGGAAAATCTTCTTTGACAGATGAATTGGTAAGGCGTTTTCTACGTTCTAATACCGATAAAAAAATTGCAATTATCTCAATTGACCCTTCCAAAAAGAAAACCGGAGGCGCGCTTTTAGGCGACAGAATTCGTATGAATGCCATCAATGATCCAAGAGTTTATATGCGTTCGATGGCAACCAGAGAAAACAATGTTTCTGTTTCTCCGTTCATTCATTCCGCTTTAAATGTGTTAAAATTAGCTCATCCTGATGTAATCATTCTGGAAACTTCAGGTATCGGACAATCAGGTTCGGAAGTTTCAGATTTTGCGGATGTTTCTATGTACGTAATGACTCCTGAATACGGAGCTTCCACACAGTTGGAAAAAATCGATATGTTGGATTATGCAGATTTAGTGGCATTAAATAAATCGGATAAAAGAGGTGCTCTTGATGCGCTTCAGGCGGTTAGAAAACAGTTCCAGAGAAACCATTTGTTGTGGGAGCAGCCTTTAGATGAAATGCCGGTTTACGCTACAAAAGCTTCTCAGTTCAATGACCACGGAACAACAGAATTATACAATAGATTAATTTCTAAAGTAAACGATAAATTTGAAAATCTAAAACTTCAATCTTTTGTTGAACAGGAAATTACAGATGAGGTAACCATCATTCCGCCCAAAAGAGTTCGTTACCTTTCTGAAATTGTTGAAAATAACAGACAGTACGATGCCAATGTTGAAAAACAAGCTGAGCTTGCAAGAACAATGTATCATATTGAAGGCGTGAAAAAACTTATTTCCAATGAAACTTTAGATGCTGAATATCAGAAGGCTGAAAAGGAACTTCAACAGGAAAATATCGACTTCCTTAAAACATGGGATGATACAAAAAAAGCTTTCCACGAAGAGTTTTATTCATACTTTGTAAGAGGAAAAGAAATTAAAGTGGAGACTTCAACAGAATCTTTATCTCACCTTAGAATTCCAAAAATTGCATTACCAAAATACAACGACTGGGGTGATTTAATTAAATGGAAAGGCCAGGAAAATCTTCCGGGAAGCTTCCCTTACACGGCAGGGATTTATCCATTCAAAAGAACTGGAGAAGATCCTACAAGAATGTTCGCCGGAGAAGGCGGACCTGAAAGAACCAACAGAAGATTTCACTACGTTTCTGCGGAAATGCCTGCAAAACGTTTGTCTACTGCTTTCGACTCGGTAACATTGTACGGGCAGGATCCTGCTTTACCACCAGATATTTATGGTAAAATTGGAAATGCGGGAGTTTCAATTGCCACTCTGGATGATGCTAAAAAACTCTATTCAGGATTTGATCTCGTGAATGCTTTGACTTCTGTTTCAATGACGATTAACGGGCCGGCTCCGATGTTATTGGCTTTCTTTATGAATGCCGCTATCGATCAGAATGTTGAAAAATATATTGCAGAAAATAATCTTGAAGCTAAGGTTGAGGCTAAGCTTAAAGAAAAGTTTGATGACAAAGGTTTAGAAAGACCAAAATACAATGGAGAATTGCCTCCTTCTAATAATGGTTTAGGTTTAAAATTATTAGGAATTACTGGAGATGAAGTTATTCCAGCCGATGTTTACGCTGAAATTAAAGCTAAAACCATCGCCACAGTTCGTGGAACCGTACAGGCAGACATTTTAAAAGAAGATCAGGCTCAGAATACGTGTATTTTCTCTACGGAATTTGCTTTGAGATTGATGGGCGACGTTCAGGAATATTTTATTAAAGAAAAGGTAAGAAACTTCTACTCGGTTTCTATTTCAGGATATCACATTGCAGAAGCAGGCGCAAATCCGGTTTCTCAGTTGGCATTTACGTTGGCAAATGGTTTCACGTATGTTGAATATTATCTGTCAAGAGGAATGGATATCAACGATTTCGCTCCAAACCTATCCTTCTTTTTCTCCAACGGTATCGACCCTGAATATTCAGTAATCGGACGTGTAGCAAGAAGAATCTGGGCGAAAGCTATGAAACTGAAATACGGAGCCGACGAAAGAAGCCAGATGCTGAAATATCATATTCAGACTTCAGGACGTTCGCTTCACGCTCAGGAAATTGATTTCAATGACATCAGAACAACGCTTCAAGCATTGTATGCGATCTATGATAACTGTAATTCATTGCACACCAATGCTTACGATGAAGCGATTACAACCCCGACTGAGCAATCGGTAAGAAGAGCCATGGCTATTCAGTTGATTATCAATAAAGAATTAGGTTTAGCGAAAAATGAAAATCCGCTTCAAGGCTCATTTATTATTGAAGAATTAACAGATTTGGTGGAAGAAGCAGTTTATGCAGAATTCGACAGAATCACTGAAAGAGGTGGCGTTTTGGGTGCAATGGAAACGATGTACCAGCGTTCGAAAATTCAGGAAGAATCGATGCATTACGAATGGCTGAAGCACACCGGGGAATATCCGATCATTGGAGTAAATACGTTCTTAGGAAAAGATGGTTCGCCAACGGTTCGTCCGGGAGAAGTGATCCGTTCGACTGAAGAGGAAAAGCAGTTCCAGATCGAAATGCTTCATAATTTCCAAAAGTCAAATGAAGATAAATCTGCAGAAGCCTTGAAAACTTTGCAGCACGCCGCGATCAACCAGCAAAACTTATTTGAAGTGATGATGGATGCCGTGAAATACTGTTCGCTCGGGCAGATTACCAACGCCTTATTTGAAGTGGGCGGAAAGTATAGGAGAAATATGTAAGTTGGTAGCAGGACTGGCAATTTAAATAAAAAGCCGTAGATTTCTACGGCTTTTCTATTATGAAATTTCTGAAATTAATTTTTCCGAAATTTTAACAAAATCGTCCAAAGGAATTTCACCTTCATCAATATCATCAACCATTGAAGTTATATCAATTTCTGATCTTATTTTTGATTTATCATTTACATAAAATGTTTTGGTAACTTTATCAAGATAAAAAGTAAATGTAACTTCATCATAAAAATTCCCATCAATTTCTATTTGCTCATCACCTGTGTAATTCTTTCTATAAATATCAGATAAAACTTTCTTTATATTTGCCTTTACAGCTCCTTTATTGAATTTTAACTGAGTAATTGTTGTCCCTAGACTTGAGTTACTTGAATCTTCAAATAATTCTGAAAAACTAGTTGGAATAAGATTTCTATGAAGATTTACTTCTTTTAAATCTCCATTATTCATCATTTTTTCCATTAATTTAAAGTTTGGTGCTGAAGCAAGCTTAAATCTAATCTTATTTTCTCCTTCAAAACCTTTTTTCAACAAAAAACTATTAAAACAGTCTTCAAGACTTTTTTGAATACTATGGGTTGATTTTCTTTGCAATACAATATAACCTTCCTGCTTATTTTTAGGGATTAGAGCATAAAAATTCAATACTCTATCTTGAAGCTCTAATGAATTAACAGAATAATTAGTTTGATTTGTTTCAGGATCGTTAATATCAACAGGATCTCCCGTTGTTCCTGCACCAAATCTTCCAAAAACACATCTTTTTTCCTTGTTAATTTTATGAGGATTTCTCAAGGTGAAACTTTTGTCTTTTCCATTTTCATTAAACCTTTTAGTATTTGAAAAAAGATCCTTACAAAATTCTTCAAACAGATCTTGAAAATCAAGATTCCCAGGCAAGTTTGCCAAAAAGTGTTTTTCTCCGTTTCTATTTGAAACGAAGAATTTAAAAGTAGATACTTTATAATTCATAATTTTTGTTTCTTTTAAATTTAAAATTTGTATTAAATAATATTATTTTCATTTTTTTTAATATTATAATTACTCTAACGTGCGTGAGTGTTAAAACGAATTTTATTTTTGGAAAAAAGAAACATTTGAAGTATCTTTGCACAACAAAAGTAGATGAGGTAATCTCACTTCTTCTTAGATAATTTTGTTAAAAAAATTAGGGGTCGCAATCCAAATTAAAAACAAAATTTGATAAATTTTCCTCGGCTGTTTATTCAGCCTTTTTTTATATTTTCTTTCCCTCTGTACTATTTTTTTCTTTTGGTTAAAATAAAATATTCAATATCTTCATTTTTTTCTTTTCTTATATCGTAGATATAACTCTTATTCTTATAATCCAATCCTCTTTTATCAAAAACATTTTTTAAATTTATATAATAATACATCCCTGCTTTTGAAATTTTAAAAGCTCCATCTTCAGTTTGAGATGCAACCATATAAATACTATCATCATTTTCATTATTATTATTGAATCCTATTTTAAAATACGATTCTTCATTAATCCCCATGAAGTCTTCAGCACCAGAAGAGAAGCCCAGCTTTCCAGTTTTATGAATCGTAGCTTTTATAGAACCTCCGACTTTATTTGGATCTTCGAATGAAATAAAATCTAGAATACTCATATTGTATTTATTTTGTTACAAATATAGATAAAAAGTGTTAAATATCAAAATACATAAAATTATTTATTAGATACACATTTTTTATTTTACGGATTCCCATAATTTGAAATCAAACTATTTGTATGCTTACTTACAATATCGCTTGTGTCCTTAATGTAAATTATGGTCTGATTATTATTTAAATACTTACAAAAGTAACTAGGTAATTTAGATTTATTATTTTCGCAAAACAATTAATAGAATGAAACCCAAAGCCATCTTCAACTGGAGCAGCGGAAAAGATTCTGCATTTGCTTTGTATAAAATTTTAAAAGGAAACCAATTTGAAATCACCTCTTTACTGACAAGTATTAATAAAGAATTTCAAAGAATATCAATGCATGGCGTTCATGTCTCGTTGTTGGAAAAACAGGCTGAAAGTTTAGGTTTTCCGTTAATTAAAATGGAACTTCCAAAAGAACCCACGATGGAAGAATATCGCGAAATCATGAACAAAACCATGAGTGATATAAGATCCCAAGATGTTACTTATTCTATTTTTGGAGATATTTTTCTTGAAGACTTGAGAAAATACCGTGAAGAACAATTAGGGTCAATAGGAATGAAAGGCATTTTTCCATTATGGAAAATCAATACCACAGATCTGATTCATGAATTTCTGGATTTAGGATTTAAGACTATTGTTACCTGCGTAAACGAAACTTACCTCGATAAAAGTTTTGCAGGAAGAATTATCGATAAAGATTTTATTAAAGATTTACCTGGAAATGTTGATCCGTGCGGAGAAAACGGCGAGTTCCATACATTCACTTTTGATGGCCCGATTTTTAAAAATCCAATTAATTTTGAAATTGGTGAAATTGTTAAAAAGACCTATCCTAAACCAAAATCCGACCACGAAAGTCAGGATGAGGACTATGTTTTCTGGTTTTGTGATTTGATATCGTTATAAACAGAAAGCGCCCTCCTGAAATAAGGGAACTTTCTGTTTTAGGATTATTCAGTTCTGAGTGATGAAGTCTATTTTTTTTCTGTTGACTTTCCTGTTGCTGGTTTAGGATTATTTATGGTCAGAAAAAGACTTTTATTAAGTTCCTTTTTAGAGGAGTAAACAACATCGCATACATTTCCGGTCAAAGTATAAGTCCCTTTATTTATTACGATGAAATTTTCACCTTTTGCCGGGACAGCCATATTGTAAAAATCTTTTCCCTGAATCTTCAGAACCAGATTACAATCAGATTGATTTTTAAATAAGAGAATTACTTCTTTGCTGTTTATGTCTTCATTAAACATGGCATTAAGGAGTTTTACGGTTTTGTCCTTATGTTCCTGGGAGGTCGAAGCAATCAGACGTTTAAATTCCTCTGCCTCTTCAGAGTTTGGTTTTCTGATGGCATCACTTGGGATTTCTGAAATAATAGGTCTGGTTTCCATAGGTTTAGCGTTCTTTTTTCCTTTGGTCCATTCGGCATTTTTTAATGCGATAAGCTTTGGTTTCAGGACACTTCTTTTCGGATCATCAGGATATGTTGTTGCCAGATAGTTTTCGATTTCCTTGATGTCTGTACTTTCTAAAATGTTTTGGGAACTACTTTTAACGCTTGTGCTTTTGCAGGAGAAAAGCGTGCATAACAAGATAATAAAGATGCTTTTTTTCATAACTGATTTTTTAACTGTGTTTTATATAAATAGAAGTATAAGGATGTACGGCTACATCCTTTATGTAAGGCAATAATAATTGCTTAAAATACGGTAAGCTAAATTTGCTGTGCTGTGTGTTGTGTTTTTTTCATCATTTTTTTTGTTTTTAATTAATTCTGAATTTAATGTATGTAATTGTTTTCCCTTTTGCAGAAAATAATTCTTCGTAATAGGTTTTGATATCTCTTAAATGAGGTGTATTCGGGTCGTATTCCGGAGCTCCGTAAATATCATGGTGTGCAGTGATGATCTCATACCCGGCTCCCTGTAAGAAACCAAGAGTATAGCCGTGAAGAAATTCGGAATCTGTTTTTAAATGAATGATACCTCCGGGCTTCAGGAATTTTTTATATCTGTTTAAAAAGTCGGGATGTGTGAGCCTGTGCTTCGTACGTTTGTATTTGATCTGTGGATCGGGGAACGTGATCCATATTTCATCCACTTCATTTTCACCGAAGAAATAGTCTACCAGCTCGATCTGGGTTCTAAGAAATCCCACATTGTGCATATTGTTTTCATGGGCTTCCTTGGCTCCGAACCAGAATCTGGCCCCTTTAATATCGATCCCGATAAAGTTTTTCTCAGGAAATGTTTTAGCGAGTCCTACAGAATATTCTCCTTTACCACAACCCAATTCCAGAACGATCGGATTATCATTCTTAAAGAATTCCGTTCTCCATTTTCCTTTAAGGTCAAAATCATTCAGGGCATCCTCTCTTGTTGGCTGAATAACATTTGGTAAAGTCTTGTTTTCTGCGAATCTTGCTAATTTATTTTTACCCATAAACACTTCTAAAATTCTGCAAAAATAGCAAATTTTATAAAAACTTTGTTTAAATGATAAAATTAAAAGTAAGATTTATTTTTTCGATGAACTGCCGAGAGCAACCATTAAAGGCTTCTGGATGGTCTTCTGAGAAGCGTATTGAGCTCCGCAAACAATACTTGTAAAAAGATAATCACCCTTTTGCACCACAATAGAATTGTCACCGTGTGCCGGAACAGGAAGTCTGTATTTTGTGATGCCTATTCCTTCAATCCTTACAATGATATTGCAGTCAGATTTATTCTCAATCATCACAATACATTCCTTAGCATTGGGGTCATTATCAAAAAGTGAATTTAATATTTTAACGGTTTTATTTTTGTGCTCAACAGGATTTTCTGCCATGAGCATATTAAATTCCGAAGCTTCCGTGTCAGGAATTGCGGCTGTTTTTACGGATGGTGCGCTGGCAGTTGGCGCTATATAAACATTTTGAGGATTGCTTGGTGTATAAACAATCGCAGATTGACCTGCCTGTAATTCTTTCTGGTATTTTGCAATCTGCTTCTTCCTGATATTGGCATTCAGTTCCTCAAAAGATATTTTAGTGGAAGGTCGTCTCCTGAGCATGGCAAGCCAGTCCTGCATTTGTTTTACTCTTGTATCACCTGGCTTAGCATTTTTAATGTAATCTTTCATCATCTCCATAACGCGCGGTTTCAGTACAGATCGTCTGGGGTCGTCCGGATGGGCATCTCTCAGAAATGCATTGATCTCGTAGATATTTTTACTTTTTAAAATATCACTGTAGTCCTTACTTTTTTTTTGAGCTGAAATATTCACAAAGAGAATTGCGCTGAAAATCAGAAGTATCTTTTTCATTTACTATATCAAATTAAGATGATCCTGAAATATAACGGAAATTAAGCGGTTTTCTGCGAAATGAACTTAATTTAAAACATAAAAAATGCATACTGCAATTTACAATATACAATATACATTTTGGAGGCTTATGGGATTGTGTTATTTTATAATTTCCTGAAGGTGCGAATTTCTGAGTCTCCGCTGATAAATAGGCAGATACTTTTCTATCGGAATTTTGACCGCTTCAAAGTTACCGACTATAATATAAGGTTCTATATTTTCTGATGTATAGACAAACTGCAGGAAGTTGTCGATAAGATTTTCAGGGATTTTAAATTTGGTAAAATAGTCTTTTCCGAGATAGTTTTTGATTTGCGTTACCGAACTGTTCATCTTTTCGTACGCCAGATAACGTTGTTTTTTCTTTCGTTCACCGGAAAGAATATCATAAATGCTTTCCAGACTGAAGGTTAATCCTCCGTCTCTCAATCCGGCAACAGGTAATTGCGGAGACGTGCCGTCTCCTTTAGGCTCGGGCAGTCCAATTACTTTTTTTATAGCCAGCGCCTTATCATCCTTTTTGATGGCATTTACATCATATCTAAGATTTCCGGTAGGCTTAAATCTGTTGATAACAACCTCCTGAATGTCATGATACGCTATCTTCAGTTCTATTAAATTTCTTTGCCCGATCATTTGAGAGGTAAGCTTTATGTCTTTTCTTTCCGTAACAATAGAGGTAAATCGTATCACATCGCCCGCATCGGCGGTAATATTAAAATCACCATTAAAATCACTGAGAACGGTCTTCTGAGTAGTAAGATTGGTGATATATACCTGATTAAGATATAAAGTGGAATTATCTCTTAAAAAGACTTCACCGGAATATGACTGAGCGTTAATTTTCGTCAGAAAAACCAACAGCAATAGAGTAAATAGCTTATTCATATAATTAGGGCAAAATTACGCAGAATTGTATCAATTTATACCTATTTTAGTAGTGAAGACAGGTTAAAATTATATTAAACTTTGCCTAATAATTGTTAATGAATGTTATAAAATTTATATCAATTTTGGTTTTGACTTAATAATTTTTCACAAGCAGCCAGCTTGAATATTTTACGGTTGTCTTTCCTCCGAATTCAGTCCAGCTGATGAAATACCAATAGGTTGCAGTATTTACGTGTCTTCCGGTAATCATTCCATCCCAGATAAATTTGTTAGTGGGAGTTCCTCTGAAAACTTCAGCGCCATATCGGTCGAATATTCTGAATATGATATTCTCATTATTCATTAATGACGAATAATCAATCGCATCGTTATACCCATCCTGATTAGGTGTAATGGTGTTGATGAGGTTGATAATCACAAAATTCATTGTCACTTCATCGCAACGGTTGGAGTCGCGTACATGAACTGTGTGGTTTCCACGAGGCACATTCACAAAAACATTGGAATTCTGCCAGTTGAATCCATCTAAAGAATATTCATAAGGAGGTGTTCCTCCACTTACCGAGATGGTAACGCTACTCCCATTTATCTCAATCATTGAAATAACCGGAAGTACAGACTCTGTAACGGTTACATTCTGCCTGTATGTACAGCCTTCAAAAGTAAGATCTACCCAATAGTTTCCGGGGCCAACATTGCTGATAGAAGGTGTTGTAGCACCGGTATTCCATGTATAGCTGTCAAATCCGGGACCTGCATTCAGTACCGTTTGGGTATTAGGACAAATTACTTTACTCATCAGGACATCAGAATGCTTCGGTGTTTTAATATTAATAACAATGGAGGCGATATTCGGACAAGAACCGGGTTTTTCAAAGCGTATGTAAATGGTTTGGGTTCCTGTGATATCCATTGGGTTTAAAGTGGCTGAAGTATTGTTTTGCGCATCCGCTAAAGTAAGATGAAATGTTGCTGTCACCAGAGGATCTGTAGTAAACTGACTGATATACGTCAGCAGATCAATTGTTTTTGTACCGTCCAAATTGTCATCGCATACTGTAACAGAATGGGTTGTTTTAATGAGAGGAATTTTAGCTCCAATTGTAAAAATGAGAGGTTTGATTACTGGTGCACATCCATCCGGAGAATCCACTCTTAGGTATATGGTTGTGATGGCTGTATATGACCAGTTGTTGGGAAGGGTATTGTTGTTTCCTGCATTGGCATCATTAAGGTTTCCATAATATCTCACTCCGGGAAAATATCCGGGGTTACTGAGTACAATAGGAGTAATGTTCGATAAAATTACATTGACAATACCATCCAGATTGTCATCGCAAAATGATCCTGTATAGTTATTGACGATAGTAGCATAAGGATATAAATTAAGAGTAATCTGTGCGATATTTTTACATCCCAGATTATTTTTTACCACCGCATAAACAATGGTACCGTTGGCAGCGGGATATGTGGACGGAGCTGCTATATTGGTTCCGGGAGTTTCATTCTGCGCAGCCGTTAAAGAAGGGTAATAGGTTATAGTTACCGGTGAATTACTGGTAACGACAGCAGATGTTAAATCAAATACTCCCTGTCCGGATCCGTTGTCGCAGGCAGTAAGGCTTGCATTGTTTACAGTTATGGTCTGTATATTAATTGTCACAGTTACCGTTTCACAATCCGGGAGATTAGGGTCGTTTCCACAGAAAGTGTAGGTAAATGTATCTGTCCCCGCTGTTCCTGGGTTCGTAACAGTATAAGTAATCACTCCGGTAGTAGCGTTCACGGTTGCAGTTCCCAGAGTCGGTGCCGTAAGAATGGAAACCGTCGCAGGAGCAGGCGTTTGTGCAGAACCTGTAAATGCCGGTGTAATGGTTTTTGTGGTACACACATCATAAGCAATTGATGAAAGTTTGGTACAGTTAAGTACTTTAAACTGTTCGGTCACTAATGGCGCACAGCTTCCCATGGTTACAGAACAAGTGTAATATCCCGATTGGGTAGGGGTGATCGATGGATTTGTAGCTCCCGGGATGATGTTTCCATTATTGTACCATTGATACGTGTCGTAAATAATAGGGTCTACCGTAAGAACAATTCCGGGTACGCAGTCTCCACCAGATTTTAAAATCACCGGCTGTGTAGGAAAACCTGCAAAAAAACCTCCGTATCCCACAGCGTCACTTCCTGCATTTATTCCTGCCATGATGGCTTTAGAAGATACGACCGTGATTGTTCCTGTTGTATTTGGAATACCGTAGGTTACCCAGTTGTTGGTTCCCGTCATATTGAAAGGGCCTGTGGTGGCGGGAGGAGTAACGCCGTTTACCGTCAATACGGCATTGCGTTCCGTAATAAGATTTAGTTTGGTGGGAATATTCAGGATTCCTGTCGGGTTTCCGTTAGAATACACAAAATTTTCATCAATAAAACCAAGTTCATTAATCTGTTTGGGAAGATAGCAGTTGATTGCAGGAATAAAATTAAAACCTCCGGTTGCGACTTCATTTCCTACAGTACCTGCGCCTGCCAATACCTGATAGATATAGGCATTTTTGGAAGTTCTGATATATAAATTATAATGCCCATTTCCCTGAAGCTGATATTTTGAATCGGGAATCATAAAATATTGCCCGATGTTTAGAGTAGCAATAGGTAGTGTTTCGTTATTTACCCGAACTTCTGTATTGTTTTCAGTGGCGATAACAAGCGCCCCTTCCATATTGGCTCCGATACTTCCGTTACCTTTTACAAGGGCGAATTCGTTACCAAGTCTTTCCACGGGTACAGACTGATCCATAAGAATATCTGAGCTGTTAGGAAAATTACCAGCATACTGGCCATTGAAATTACCATTGGTAACGTTTACCGGTTTATTGGAAACTATTTTAGCTCCGATGAAACCATCAGCATTTCCTGTAATATTTCCGATACCGTCAATAATATATGATTGACCTTTGTTTAAAGTAAAAGTCATTGTGGGATTAGTTGTTCCTGTCGTCCCGTTAGAAAACTGTACCGTAGGTTTATAGCCTGAAATCGTAATGGTTGTATTGTCTTCCGTTGCCAGTACACTTGTCATGAAGTTCAGGATAGTGTTGCTTACCGTGATCGGTGCATTGGCAGCATAAAAAAGTTGTCCTGTGGACGGAATCCCTTTTGAGGTGATGATTTCCGCATGGTTGAACACAGAAAACCTTAAGTTGGCATAAAACGGAAATTCTGCCTTTACATAAAGACCTTTTGTAGTGGGGGTAAATAAATCGGTCTGTTGTGTTGTAATGATGTACTCTCTCGGAATGTCAATTTTCTGAGGATTCCCTTTACTTATATTCACAGAAGCAATTAAAATATTATTATTGTAAATACTTACCGGGAATGGGATCGTGCGGTTTGTGGAAAGGTATAATTTCTGAAAAGGATTTGAATTTCCCGTTCGGTCTATCATAGGGGCAAACCAATGTTCCCTGTCTAATTGTGCAAATGCAGAGGTGAAAAAATAAAATATAAATAAAAAAGATAGAATTTTCCTCATTCAGATATTGCTTTTGTCACAAATTTAATAATAAAATGCATTACCTTGCTGAAAATATACAAAAAACCACAACCGAACGTTGTGGTTTTTGTATATATAAAATATTAATCGATATTTTTACCAAAGTCCATCCGAAGAAAATTCACCAAAAAGATGTAGTCTCGTCCGTATTGGGTATCATGCATCGTGCGGTGTAAGCATCTTTCTTCGGGCGTAGCATACGGCTTACATCGAGCGTCAAAAGACCATTGCATCGGACGTTGTAATGCTCTTGCATGGTACGAGGTAAGAGTTTCTCTAAGGAGAAAGTTATTTAAAATGTATGACATTAATAAATAATTACTGTCAGGCATAAAAAAAGCTGCCATGAAGGCAGCTCGATATTATTTGTAATAGCTTTTAATCAATATTTTTTACTAATATCCATCCGGTATATTTTATCGGAGTTTTCTCTTTATTAGGTTCATTCCAGTTGATGTGATACCAGTAGGTTCCGGTAACGATTTTTTTGTCATAATGTTTTCCGTCCCACTTATAATTATTGAACTTATCTCCTGTGAATATCTTGTTTCCATATCTGTCGTAGATCACAAAAGAAAGATTTTCTTTGTAGGCAAGTTCGCTGTAATCAATGAAATCATTTTTGTTGTCACCGTTCGGAGTAATGGCATTGATGAGATTCGGAACCGTTACTTCAACGAATACCGGTGTACAGTTGTAGGTGTCCTTTACATAAAAAATATGCTGTCCTCTTGTAAGCCCCGTAAATACATTTGAATCCTGCCAGTTGGCTGGTGAATCTACCGCATATTGGTAAGGCCCTTTACCACCTGTTACATGAACGGTTACTGTATTGTTTGAAATTTCGATTTCAGTGATCACTGGAGCTTCGGCTTTCTTCACATATACAAACTGTTTCACGAAACATCCGTTATCTTCAAGAATTACCCAATATTCTCCTACGGTTGCACCTTCGAGTACCTGTGTTGTTGCGCCGGTATTCCATTCATAAGATTCATATCCCGGACCTGCATCAAGGTTTGTTCTTCCATTGATACAGATGATTTTATCTGTCAGCACTGCAGATCTGTTAGGAGGAATTACCTTTAAATTAATTTTTGCAATAGTGTAACACTGATTGCTGTTATAAACTCTCACAAAGACAGCGCCATCTCCCGAAATATACATGTCGGAGACAAGTATTTCGTTGGTTCCGTTGCTGGCATCTACAAACGTAGGATAATATTTTTTGGTAACCGGGCTTTCGGCTGTTACAACGGCACTGGTAAGGTCGAATTTAGCTTTTGCTTCATCAGTTTCCAGGAAACATTCGCTTAAGGTAGCTTCATTTACCACAGGAGAAGGAAGGAAAGATAATGTTATTTTGGCGTTTCCGACGCAGCCCTCGTTGGTGGTAACTTTTACATAGACATAACCTTCTGTGGAAAGATAATTCGTAGGATTATTAATTTGGTTCGTATTTGCATTAAGATCTGCCAGAGTAGGATAAAACTTCTTTGTCACTTGGCTATATGTCGTAACATTAGCCGTTGTAAGATCAAAGTAACCTTTGCCATTGTACTGGCATGCTTTAATCGTTGCATCTGTCAGGATAAAAGGAACAACATTCAGATTTAATGTTACGTGTTCGCAATCAATAAACTCTGTAGCATTTCCACAAAATTGATATACAATAGTATCTGCTCCGATATATCCCGCGTTCGGAATATAGGTGATCTGTCCCGTAGCAGGGTTTAAGGTTGCTGTTCCGTGAGTAGGATACGTGAGGATGGTCACGGTACTTGCTACCGGTGTCTGTGTGGTATTGAATGAAAATTCTGGCACAATTACTTTGGTGGCACAGGCATTCAGATTGGCTGTCGTGTTTCGGATACACGAGAATACTTTGTAAACAGGGGTTGTTACCGGCGGGCATGTTCCCATTGTTACTTTTACGGTATAATTTCCTGCCTGTGTAGGCGTATAAACGTATTGTGTTGCTCCGGGTATGGCAACGTCGTTCAAATACCATTGATAGGTTTCGAAGCTGTCGTCTACTTCAAGCACGATTCCCGGAACACATTCCCCTGTTTGCTTGGCAATTACGGGAACGGATGAGAAACCTGCGAAATATCCTCCGTATCCTACAACGCCACTTCCTCCCGCAATACCTGCTGTTACGGCTTTTGTAGAATTTACTGTGATATTGCCTGATAGCCCCGGAATAGAGTAGGATACCCAATCCGTAGTTCCCTGAACAGGGTATGGCCCCTGTGTTGCAGTAGGCGTAATTGGTGTTCCTGTGCCGATGGTATAGGTAACGGTAGCTCCAACTTCCGTCAGAATGTTGAGTTTAATATCATTTGTAACGCCATTCAGATCGTTGATATAGGCAATTTCATCAATTTTCCTGGGTAAAAAACAGTTTAACGGTGGAATGTAATTGTATCCTAATGTAGCAATACTTGTTGCCAGACCTGCAAGAAGCTGATAAACATATACATTTTTGGATGTTTTAATGTACATATTATAATGTTCGTTACCTTGATTTATATAATTGACATTATTTGCAGGAGTCCCGGCATTTGGCCCGTTTACTCTGTAAAATTGTCCCTCATTAAGGGTTGCTACAACTGGTCCGCCATTGATGCGTACTTCTGTATTGTTTTCGGTAGCAATGATCAGAGCATCTTCCATCAGAGCAGATACGTTACCATTTCCTTTTACCAAAACAAATTCATTTCCTAATCGGTCTACAGGTACAGCTTGATCCATGATAATATCAGAACTTCCTCCTACACTTCCCCAGGAAAACTGACCATTAAAATTACCATTGGTTACAGAAATTGGCTTGTCAGATTCTATTTTAGCGCCTATGAAACCTGTTGCATTTCCAGACTGGTTTCCGACACCTTCAATAATATAGGATTGCCCTTTATTGAGAGTAAAAGACATAGAGGGAGTATTGGCTCCGGTAGCACCGTTAGAGAATATTACACTGGATGAATATCCTGAAACCGTAACAACGGTATTGTTTTCCGTTGCAAGAATTCCTGTCATAAAATTGTAAATGCCTCCCCCGCTAACATCTGTAATAGGGGCTGCGGCGGCATAAAACTTTTTACCAATTCCTGCTTTTCCTTTAGACGTTATAACCTCTCCGTGACTGGGAATAGAAATTCTTAAATTAGCATAGTAAGGTTTAGAACCTTTTGTATAAATACCCTTTGTAATGGGTTTGAAAAGATCAGTTACCAAGGGAGTAATGATGTTAGAATTTCCACTTGTAATCGGAATATTATAGATTACCGGGTTTCCTTTTACAATCGTTACAGTATTGATTACTGTATTATTATTATAAATATCTACATCAAAAGGTACTGTGGAATCAGTGGAAAAATAAATGGATTGACTGTTTGTTCCCCCGGTTAATCCGGTATTATTCTTCATCGGCGCAAACCAATGTTCTGTGTCTCTCTGGGCAAAAAGAGTATTAACTGCCAAAAGCATTAATACGAAAGATAATAGAAATCTTTTCATATGGAATGGATTATGATTTCTACAAAAATAAACTTTTATTCAATACTTTATCAATAAAACATAAAGAAAGTTAAATTTATTCACGATTTTTAATTAATAGCCAGCCCGAATATGAAACTGGTAATTTTGTGTCAGGCTCTGTCCATTTTAATAAATACCAGTACGTTCCTGTCGGTAAAGGTCTTCCATTCAGCTTTCCGTCCCAGATGTAATTTTTGTCAGTAGATTTATAGACAGGCGCTCCGTAGCGGTCTACCACTTCTATAGAAACATTTTGTTTGATTCTGAGATCTGAATAGTTCAGTGCATCATTAATTCCGTCTCCGTTAGGGGTAATCGCATTGATAAGGTTTAATACTAAAAACTCTTTAATAACCGGAATACAACGGTCGGCACCTACAACATAAACAGTATGCATCCCCCTTGATAATCCACTAAATACGTTTGATGTCTGATAATCTATTCCATTTAAAGAATATTGATAAGGAGGCGTGCCTCCTGAAACAAAAACAGTGGCATTGTATCCTGAAACTTCGATTTTATTAATCACAGGAGCTTGTTCCGTTGTCACATTTACTAATTGATGATAAATGCAACCGTTGAATTCAAGATCCACATAGTAATTACCTGCGCCTACTGTTATCGCCTGAGAGGTTGCTCCGGTACTCCAGTTATATGATGTGAAGCCTGGGCCGGCATCTAAAGTAACCTTCTGATCTGTACAAACAACCTGGTCTTTTAATACATCTGATTTTTTAGGAGTTTTTATGTTGATAGTTAAAGATCCTGTACTAGGGCATTCCGTCGCACTGGTGAATCTTATATAAAAAGTAGTTGCTGCGTTGATGGTTTGTGTAGGCGATATGGCATTAGTACCTGCCTGAGCATTCGCAAGGGTGTTGTGGAAAGTAAGGGTAACACCTGTATTTGTTGTAAACAGGTCTTTATAATAATTTAAATTTACACTTTCTGAACCATTAATATCACTGTCACAAACTTCAGTATTGGCTACTGTGGCAAGCAGCGTAATTCTATTGCCGATTTTAAAATCGATCTGCCCAAAAGCCGGCGGACAGCTTCCTGTAAGTGCATCTACGCGCACATAAACTGTTGTATTGGCAGTGTAGCTCCAGCTGGCCGGTAAGTTATTGGCATTGCCTGCATTAGAATCTGTCTGAAGCAGATAGTACCTTACGTTAAAATTAGCCGGGTTTGTTACAATAGCTGAGGTAACGGTGGAAAAATTAACATTAATAATCCCGTCGAAATTGTCATCACAGAGCGTGGCATTAAAATTACCGGTATTGACACTCGGAGACGGAGTGGTTGTTAATGTAATCTGAGCCGTTTTTGTACACCCATATTGAGACGTGACATTAGCATAAATAGTTCCTGCCGGCCCGTTATAAGCTGCAGGATTAGCAATCGGAGTTCCCGTTAATGCAGCATTTGTGAAATACTGAACTGTAGTTCCGGAATCTGGAGTAACACTTACTGAGGTCAGAGCAAAGGTTCCATTTCCGTTTGCATCTGCACACGATGTTAAAGAACCGTTTGCTGTTTGTAAAACGTCTATGTTAACAATCACTTTAAAGTATTCGAAATCAAATGGGCTACCGTTGCCTTCGGCATAGTAGATAAAGGTGTCGGTGGCATCTGCTGTAAGGCCACTGTTAGGAGTGTAAGTAATTTGTCCTGTCGCAGGATCTACGTTTGCTGTTCCTGATGTTGGAGGCGAAATAATACTTGTATGGGAAGGGACAATTGTCTGAGTTGAGGTGGTGAAAACTGGAGAAATTACTTTCGTATTACACGAGCCTATATTATAGGTTGTGGTGGTAATAGGCGGACACAAAGTATAGTCATAGCCAGTGGTGAGCTTAGATTCACAGTTGTTTTTAGTCACGAGACAAGTGTATGTTCCGGCTCCGTATAATTCAGGATTGATTGAATATGAAGTTGCGCCGGGAATAATATTTCCATTCAGGAACCACTGATATCCGTCGTAAGTATTGTCTACCTGCAGCAGAATTCCCAGATAGCAGTCTCCTGTTTTTGAAATTACAGGCACTGATGAAAATCCTGCGAAATAACCTCCATATCCCACGGCTCCACTTCCAGCTGCAATTCCGGCTGTGACTGGTTTTGTTGAGTTCACTGTGAGAGTTCCCGAAATACTCGGAATAGAGTATGTTACCCAGTTCGGATTTCCGTTTACAGGAACGGGCCCGTTGCTGGCAGCAATAGGACTTCCATTTAATGTAACGGTTGCACCTGTTTGAGTAATGATGTTGAGTCTCGTGCTGTAGGTCTGGTTTCCTATTCTGTTAATAAACCCGATTTCATCAATTTTATTAGGGAGAAAACAGCTTAGTGGGGGGATAAAATTCATACCTCCCGTAGGATATTCATTTCCACCTGAAACTCCTGCCAGAAACTGGTATATATACACATTCTTATTGGTGGAAATCCCCATATTGTAAATACCGTTTCCCTGATTGACATAATTGGCGCTTGGAATCATATAGTACTGTCCTTCGTTCATTACGATTCCCGAGTTTACTCCATTAATGGTAAGCTGCGTGTTGTTTTCAGTAGCTATGACCAGTGCTGATTCCATTTGAGATGCCACGGATCCGTTACCTTTTACGACCACAAAATCTTTCCCAAGCCTGTCGACAGGAACTGCCTGATCCATAAGAATGTCATTATTGCTAAGACCATTTGCGGGATAATGCATTCCGTTAAAATTACCATTAGTAACAGAAATGGGTTTTGTGGCTGTGATCTTAGCACCGAGTAACCCATCCAGATTATAAGAGCTGTCTACAGCCAATGCATCCATTATATATGACTGTCCTTTATTTAAAGTGAAAGTTTTAGTAGGAGTAGATGAGCCATCAGAGAAAACAACATTTGGATTATATCCGGAAACCACGACTGTTGTATTGTCTTCAGTGGCCGTAACTCCGATTGTTGAATTTATTATAGGAACACTTACAAATGGTGAATTGCTGTTATTGGGTGCCATTGCTGCATAGAAGGTAGTGCCTAAGCCGGCAAGGCCTTTTGATGTAATAATTTCTGCATGGTTCAGCATGGAGAATCTATAATTGGCAAAGAATTTTTTGGAACCTTTTACATACATTCCCATAGTATTCGGGATGAAAAGATCCTGCTGATCTGTAGTAATCAGAAAAGAGTTGGGAATGGTGACCTGGATAGGATTGCCTTTACTTACCTGTACTGTAGTATATAAAGTGTTGTTGTTGAAAATCTGAACATTGAAAGGAGTTGTTTCATTTGTCGAAAGATACAGGTATCCCTGCAGTCCGTTGTCTCCGACTTTAGATGCCATAGGTGCAAACCAGTGGTCTGTATCAAGCTGAGCATTAGCTAATAAGCAAAGAAAAGTACAAATGGCTAGTAGAAGTTTTTTCATGTTTCCCTATAAAGAATGCAAATGTAAGTATTAAAGATTAATTATTCATACTAAATCCATGTGTGAGATGTATATTTTGTTTAATAAATTGATATTTAATAAATTTTTAATGTATCATAACATCTCCTGATTGTGAAATGCATAAAAAATCCCGATGAAGCCACCGGGATCTTTTATTTTAAATCAGGAAAAGGATTATAAGCTTACTCTTACAAATCCTGTTACTTTAAGATCAGCGTTTACAGATTTTACATAATCAGCCACTGACATACTTCCGTCTTTAATGAAAGACTGGTGTACTAAAGTGTTGTCTTTGTAGAATCTCTGCATTTTTCCTTTAAGAATATTGTCGATAATGTTTTCAGGTTTCCCTTCTTTAGTAAGAAGTTCTCTTTCGATCTCTAATTCTTTGTCGATAGTTGCCTGAGAAACAGCAGTTTCGTCAAGAGCGATTGGGTTCATGGCAGCAACCTGCATAGAAACGGCTTTAGCAGCTTCAGAAGCGCCTTCTACATTAGCAGAAAGTGCTGTGATAGCAGCGATTTTGTTTCCTGCGTGGATGTAAGCTCCCAAGAAAGGACCTTCAATTCTTTCGAATGCTCCGATCTCGATTTTTTCACCGATAACACCTGTTTGCTCAATTAATTTTTCAGCAACAGTGATTCCGTGGAAATCGGTAGCTAATAATTCTTCTTTAGTAGCTGCAAAAATCGCCATTTCAGCCAATTCATAAGCTAGCTCGATGAAAGCTTCGTTTTTACCCACGAAGTCAGTCTCACAGTTTAAAGAGATAATAGCACCTAACGTATTATCTTCGTTTACTCTAGCGATTACTGCGCCTTCAGTAGACTCTCTGTCAGCTCTGTTAGCAGCAACTTTCTGTCCTTTTTTTCTAAGGATATCTACCGCTTTTTCGAAATCTCCTTCAGCTTCTACTAAAGCTTTTTTGCAGTCCATCATACCTGCACCTGTTTGGTTTCTCAATTTTGCTACGTCTGCAGCAGCTGGTGTATAAGACATAATATCTATTATTTTTTTTATTTAAGATTAGTATTAATTTTTAGCTTAATTTTAAAGCGATGCAAAGATAATGATTTTAATGATAAACTAAAAAATGACTTTTTGCGTTATTTACATATTTAATAAATTTTTAAATGTTTACTTAATGAAGAAAATATTTCTCCTTATATTTTTATGCATATTTACCCTTGGTTTTTCGCAAAAAAAGAAAAAAGCTAAAACAAAAGCTATTGTAGAGAAGGAAACCGTGATTATCTATACGGAAAGCGATGCGGAAGCAACTGCTGAAGCCAGAGTGGTTGCGGGATTTCTGAAGCAAAATCCCGGTCATGCCAAAACAGATTATTTTAAAAGAAAACTGATGCAGATCGTTATGGCAAGCAATTCTCCTGAAGCCAAACCTACAATAAAATCCGTGAGTGAAGAAAAGATTAAGCAAATGGTATTAGAAAGCAACAGCTTAAATAATTCTAAAACAATTGCCGCAAACACAGGCTCTTCAAAAGCTGAAAGAACTGTAAATTACGCAAGTGTGGGCAGTTCAGGTAAAAAGTCGTCAGGGCCAAGCGAGAAGAATAAAAAGACGGCAGCTATGTTGACGCATCTTTTTAACGATGATCCTATGGATAAGGAGGCTTACATTAATATCAAAAACAGATCTAAATGTAATCTGATCGTGAAAATTAACGGTAAAAAATATTATAACTTAGACGTTCCTGCCAACGGGCAAAATTTTCTGCTGGTAGAGAAAGGAGAATATATTCTTACCACAATGGTTTGTGATGCAAAATATTCTTCATTAAAGAAGATCAACAAAGATATTGAGATCGAGCTAAATCTCCGTGATTAGCAATTTTTTATATGAAACAAAAACGGCTAAGAAGAATCTCAGCCGTTTATTTTTTTATCCTTTAAATTGCCCCATTGCAATAAACTTTTCCTGTCTTTGGGTTTCAAGTTCCTGCCCTGTGAATTTTGAGAAGGCTTTAATATTCTGTAAAATAGAAGTCTTCAAATTGTGAAAGGCTGCTGCCGGATCATAATGTGCTCCGCCAAGAGGTTCTTCTATAATACCGTCGATGAATTTTTCTCTTAATGCATCTTTTGGAGTAAGATTTAATGCATTGGCTGCATCTTCTTTATGATCCCAGTTTCTCCAAAGAATTGATGAGCAGCTTTCCGGAGCAATCACAGTGTACCATGTATTTTCAAGCATATATACTTTATTTCCTACACCGATACCTAATGCACCTCCACTGGCACCCTCACCGATAATATAAGTGAAAATTGGAGTTTTAAGTTGTACCATTTCAAAAATATTTCTTGCAATAGCCTCTCCCTGACCTCTCTCTTCAGCTTCAAGACCCGGATAAGCTCCCGGTGTATCTACCAACGTTACTACAGGAATCTGAAACTTTTCAGCAAGCTTCATTAATCGTAATGCCTTTCTGTATCCTTCCGGATTTGGCATTCCGAATCTTCTGTGCTGTCTTTCCTTGGTGGTACGTCCTTTCTGAGTTCCTATAATCATTACTTTCTGACCGTCTAATGTCGCCAGACCGCCAATCATAGCAGGATCGTCTGCGAAATTTCTGTCTCCGTGAAGCTCAAGGAAACTTCCTTTGTCTACCATTCCGTTGATATAATCGATGGTGTAAGGACGATCAGGATGACGAGATAGTTGTACTCTTTGCCAAGGAGTAAGATTAGAATAGATTTCTTTTTTCTTATCTATAATCTTATCCTCTATCTGGCTACATGCTAATTTTACATCAACACCACTTTCTTCTCCCACTAAAGAACAGGTTTGGTACTGATCCATTAAGTCTTTGATAGGAAGTTCGAAACTTAAATATTCCATTTCTTGAAGTAAATTAAATCTTTCAAATTTATGAAAAATTATATGAATCTATTTAAAATTATTGATCGCATTGTTTATTCTGGAGATAGTTTCCTCTTTTCCAAGAAGTTCCATGATATCTGGAACGTCTGGTCCTTTCAATTCTCCCACCAATGCCAAGCGTAATGGCATCATCACTTTCCCCATTCCCAAGCCTTTGCTTTCTGCGAAATCATGAACTACATTTTTTATATTTTCAGCTGTAAAATCTATTCCTTCTAAATTTGAAGCAAGCTCTCCTAAAACAGCAGATGTTTCATCATTCCATGCTTTTTTTGAGGCTTTTTCATCATAAGATACTGGAGCTTCGAAGAAAAACTTTCCATTTTCATAGATGTCTTTCGGGAAAGTAGCTCTTTCTTTCATGAGATGAATGACCTTTAATAGTTTATCATCAGAAAGCGCTATATTCAAATCTGACTTTTTTAAAATTTCAAGCAATTCTTCATCGGATTTTTGCTGAATATATTGATGGTTGAACCATTCCGCCTTTTCTTTACTGAATCTCGCTCCGGCTTTATGAACTTTATTTAAATCAAATTCTTTTGCCATTTCGTCCAGCGATAGAATTTCTTTGTCATCTGCGGGCGACCAGCCTAAAAGAGCAACCATATTAATGAATGCTTCCGGAAGATAACCACTTTCTCTATATCCTTTAGAAACATTTCCTGTTACAGGATCGGTGAAATTTAATGGAAATACAGGGAATCCGAATTTATCACCGTCTCTTTTGCTTAGTTTTCCTTTTCCTTCAGGCTTTAAAATCAATGAAAGATGTGCAAACTGAGGAGCTTCCCAGCCCATTGCTTCATAGAGCAAAGTATGCAACCCCAAAGAAGGTAGCCACTCTTCACCACGGATTACATGTGAAATTTCCATTTCATGATCGTCGATAATATTGGCAAAATGATACGTTGGCATCCCATCGTTTTTCACTAAAACTTTATCATCCAAAGTATTGGTATTTACGGAGAACTTTCCACGGATAATGTCTTCAAGATTAAGTGTTCTGTCAACCGGCATTCTGAACCTTACCACATAAGGTGTTTTTTCATCAAGCAATTTCTGAACTTCCTCTTCAGAAAGAGCAATGCTGTTTTTTAAACGGTTTCTTGTTTTGTTGTCATAGGAAAAAACATCTCCTTTTGCTTCGTATTCAGCACGGATTGCGTCCAGCTCTTCAGCCGTATCGAAAGCGATATAAGCATAATTTGTTTTTAGAATCTGCTCTGTATATCTGTCGTAAATATCTCTTCTTTCGGATTGTCTGTAAGGAGCAAATTTCCCTCCTTTCTTGGGGCTTTCATCGGCTATGATTCCGCACCATTCAAGGGCTTCTTCGATGTATTCTTCCGCACCCTCCACATATCTTGCGGTATCGGTATCTTCAATTCTCAATACAAACTCTCCACCCTGATTTTTAGCAAAAAGATAGTCATATAATGCAGTTCTTACGCCTCCCAAATGTAAAGGTCCGGTAGGACTTGGAGCAAAACGTACTCTTACTTTCCCCATTTCAATTAAAATTTTGATGCAAATTTACTTAAAATTATATGTTTTTAAGAATGTTTAATGGAATGGTTGCTTGGTTTCTTGATCTGAATATTTACTTTTGTATAATATAAAAAGCATTAAATTATGTTAGAAATAGGGGAAAGACCTTGGGGCAAATATTATGTTTTGGCAGATGAACCCAATTACAAACTAAAAAGAATTGAAGTAAATCCGGGGCAGAAGCTTTCTTATCAATATCATCATAAAAGACAGGAACAATGGACGATTATTGAAGGTGATGCAACAGTTGTTCTTGATGATAAAGAAATCGGCTTAAAATATGGCGAAAGTATTTTTATCCCGCTTGGTGCCAAACACAGAATGATGAATCTTTCCGATAAGCCTGTCGTTTTTATTGAAGTGCAGACAGGGACTTATTTTGGGGAAGATGATATCGTAAGAATTGAGGATGAGTATAATAGAGAATAATCATTAGCAAATATAAAAATGGCTGTCCGGGATTGCGACAGCCATTTATTTTACTTTTGTTTTTTCAAACCGAATATTTTTAAAATCTTTTCAATTTTATATTTCATTGTTCTTTTATAGCCCAGAAGCTTAATCCTTTCCATTAGATGAAAATTTTCATTCATCGTATTAAGAAGATTTTGTCGAAAAAATTCTCTCAATATATCTTTGTCGGCAATAATTTCTTCAAGCTTTTTGATCGCCTTGGTTTTATTTTCATACATGAAAAACTCGTTATTAGTCATCCCTGCAGAACTCATGCGGTAGGCGAGTAGATATTCTTTAACGAAATATGTTTTCGGATGATTTTCATACACCTGTAGCCAGAAAATCCAATCTTCTTTTGCTTTAAGATCTTCACTGAATCTGTATTTTTCTATAATGTCTCGTGAAAAAAGAGCACAGTGAATAGGGATAGAAAACGTGTTGTCCCATTTCAGAAGAATATCTTTCTGATTAAAGTACCGATCCTCTAGTGTGCAGTGAGGCGGAAGATCTGTTTTTGTCTGATTGTCAAAACGCTGAAAGTCGGTAATAATAACAGTATTATTGATCGGCTGATTAATTTGTTTTAAAGATTTTTCAAACTTTTCTTTATATAAAAAATCATCACAATCCAGAAACTGTATAAAATCTCCGGTTATATTCTGTATGCCTTTATTTCTTGCAGAGCTAAGACCGCCATTCTGCTTTTTAATGTATTTTATTCTGCTGTCTTTTTTCTGCCATTCCAAAGCTTTTTCTTCGGTGTTATCTGTGCTACCGTCATTTACAAGAATACATTCCCAGTTTTCATGAGTCTGATTTAGCAGTGAATTGATGCAGTCGTCTAAAAAGTCTGCCTGATTGTAGCAGGGAACAATAACGGAGATTTTCAAAGAGCTGTTCATTTTTTCTGATTATTTATTTTTATAGATTTTCTTTCCGTCTCTTATTCCTTTAATCATTTTTCCTATCAAAAGTTTTTTCTCTGAAAAAGAATACTCTTTTCCTTTCAGGACGGTCATGATTTTTGAAAAACAGTCTTTATAAAGATTTTTGTAAAACATGGAACTGAAACTCCCCGGAAAATAAGATTTAATATTTTTTCTCAGTATAAATAAGTTTCGGTATTCATAATAAGCCTGCAAAGGACGGATTTTGTGAGAAACAACCGTTCTCTTACGGTACATGACCGCTTTTTTCGTGTACAGCACATTCGTGTAAAGGTTGGCCAGAATTCCGTATTCCGTATCGTCTCCTGCAATAAAATATTCTGTTTTCGGAAAGCCTATTTTTTCTACAACATCTCTGTGGATCAGCATACCCTCAAAACATGCTGTATTAACGTAGCAATAATCTTTATTTTCCAGAGAAATGTTATGATGGATAATTGGCATACAGGTTCTGTGGTCAAAATAATGTTCCCATTTAAAAACTTCATTATTATCACTGAAGATCCTAAGCGGATGCATACATTTTGATTTTTCTTTAAATTGTAAAAGATTTTCCAGACAATTCGTAAACGGTTCTACATCGTCATCCATTACCCAGATCCAGCCATAGCCATATTCGTATGCTTTTTTAATACCCGTATGAAATCCTCCTGCGCCACCCAGATTTTCCTGGGTAATAATCTCTATCTGTGGAAGATTAAGCGTCTTAAGGTATTCACCTGTACCGTCTGTAGATCCGTTGTTGATAATAATGATCTTGTCAATAGGATAGGACTGGTTAAGAATGCCTTGTAAACACTGTTTTAAAAGTTCGAGCCTGTTGTAAGTAACGACTACGGTGCAAATGGTGTCAGAATTATTCATAAGCCAGAAATTAATTTTTGTATTCTTGCTACGGCTTTTTCATACCGGAGATTTTCAACAGCAAAATTATACGCATTTTGTGTAATATTATCATAATAATTTTCTCCCTGGCTTTCCGTGAATTCTATCTGTTGAATCAGGTCGGAAAGATCATTTTTTACGGGAATAAAATGTTTGTATGGTTCCAGCTCAAAATGGTAATAAGATTTCCATTGCCTTTCCTGGATAAAGAGAAGTCTTTTGGTAAATAAAAGCATTTTAATTCTTCCACTGTAGCCTCTTCCTTCAATATCGATAAGATATTTGTATTTTGTGTGGTCTTTCAATGAGATGTAAGGGATATCCTTTTTACCGTCAACAACCTGATCCACACAAGTGTCATATGCTTCAATAAGATCCGGAAATTTTTCAGAATACTGTATGATTTTTTCCCTGATGATATTGGTCTGAACATTACCAATCCACAACATTCGTTTATAATCATAGGGCTGTTTGGCTGCTTCAGAAATTTCTGAGACTGTGTTTCCAAAATTCGTGATACCTGCCTGTTTCCAGTGGTCGAAAATGAAATCAGGAAAAACAAAATCAAGATCTTCCTTTCTTTCGCAGCAATAATAAAAATCACCTTTTACAGGTTTTTTTACAGGAAAATCGCCTGTATGCAGGCTGAAAATAATTTCTTTTTCCGGAACTCCCATTGCAATCGCATCCAGAATCTGCTTCAGAGAAGATTCTGCCCTTGTCTGGAAAGAATTATGATTTTCTGCAAGTGCAATCTGCCCGTTCCGTATCGTTATATTTAATAATTCTTTTACCTGTTCTTGTGTTTTCTTTTTTTTAAACCACATCTTACACGAATTTTTTAGCAATTTCCAGTGCTTCTGCAATTACATGGTGCATATCCATATAGCGGTAAGTTGCGAGCCTTCCAATGAATGTAATATTAGAAAGTTTATCTTTTTCTGATATATATTTTTCAAGCATTTCCATATCTCCCTGAAGCCTTTTTGGATAGTATGGTATGTCTGTCTCTTCTGTTTCTTTACTGAATTCTTTAAAATAAATTGTTTTTTCATGCTCCTCCCAAGGTGTAAAATGTTTATGCTCATGAACCCTCGTATAAGGAATTTCCTGGTCGGCATAATTGATTACAGCATTTCCCTGATGATCTCCTTTGGCGGTAAACTTTTCGAAAAATACTGTTCTGTAGCCTAATCTCCCATATTTATAGTCAAAATAGGCATCAATAGGACCAGAATAGAAAACATGGTCGTATTCGGAAAAATTAATTTCCTGTGCGGAAAGTTTTTTGTTCAGACTGACACTAATATTGGGGTGGTCAAGCATTTTTTCAAAAATCTCGGTATATCCATTTCTGGGAATTCCCTGAAGTGGCATGGCATAATAATTATCATTATAATTAAATCGTACCGGAAGCCTTTTGAGAATACTGGCCGGAAGTTCCGTCGGTTCGCAACCCCACTGTTTCTTTGTATATCCGTAGAAAAAAGCTTTGTACAGATCTTTGCCGACAAATTTTAGCGCCTGCTCTTCAAAATTTTTAGGAATGTCTATGGAGGTATCACTTAAAGAAGTAATAAACTCTTTTGCTTCTTTTGGTGAAAAGTCTTTTTGAAAAAACTGATTGATGGTATGAAGATTAACAGGCAGTGAATACACCTGTTTTTGGTATACCGATTTTACACGGTTGATAAAAGGAACCATTTCACAGAACTGCTGTATATAGTTCCATACTTCAATATTGTCGGTATTAAATATGTGAGGCCCGTATTTGTGTATAGTAATTCCTGTTTCTGCGTCCTTTTCTGTATAGCAGTTGCCTCCGATGTGACTTCTTTCTTCCACAACGTGAACGATATTATTTTTGCTTAGCTGTTCTGCTAAAACACTTCCTGAAAAACCGCTTCCTATGATTAAATATTTTTTCATGAATTAATGTTTGCTACTGTTTTTTAGCCTTTGATAATTTTTTGGATCCAGCTGCTGAAGCCATATTTTTTTACAATTTCTTTGGGTAGATCATGATAAGGCTTTTTTATAAACGCATCAATATTCTTATAATTACCATTTTCAACGACAAAGATATTGTCCGGATGGTAAAAGTCATAATTTTTTACCATGATATTATCGGTAATTACTTTTTTTCTGTAATATAATCCTTCAAAAAATCTTATGGAAAGCCCATTGTGCAAAGGATCAACAAAATCAAGGAGGATGTCGGAATTTTTTACTTTTTCAAGATTGTCTTCAAATGTGATCCTGTCCTTAATATAAGTGATTTTTGGATTTTTTTTCTCAGGTTCCTTGAAATACTGAATGAATATTGAAAGATCTACATTGAAATCGGAAACCTTATCAATAAATGTGTCAATTTTTTCTTCCCTGCTTTTCCAATATAGTCCTACAAAATAAAGCCTCGGATTTTCTGTATTATACTCTTTATAGTAAGGAGGAAGATGATCAAAATAGAAATTGGTAACAGGTTTTATATTCTCCTGATTTTCTAACTTTTCAAAGCAAAAAAAAGTGTCAAAAAGATCAAAATACTTTTTAACTTCCGGAAATTTTTCAATCCCATCCCATTGATAGGCAATTAGTTTTGGAGTTTTGGTTTTCAGTTTTTTTATGAATGAAACCGGGAAATTATCCGGGCGTATCACAAGAATATAATCGAGCTGGCCTTCTATGGCAGAAAGATTACGCTCAAGCTCTTCCAGGAAATGACGTTTGATGAGGTTTTGTTTATATTCTTTATTTCTGAAGATATTTTTAACAAAAAAATTCTTAATACTTTCCAGACCTTTATACCTGAATTTCGAAACTTTATCTGTAAGGAGAAAAGGTTCAAAGCCTATATTTTTCAGATTATCCAGGAAAAGTTGTGGAAAATCCGAATAATCAGGCATCACAAGAAGAATTTTTTCTTTATTCATCATCATTTATTTAGGAATTAAAAAGACGGAATAATATAATTTTAAAATGCTTCCTCAGACTGTTGACGGGACGATTGAAATATTCTTTTTTTATAGCATCACTGCTTTTCAGGCTTATGCTATTAAGGTATTTAAAGTAGGTCTTATCAATGTTTTTCAAATTAATACGATCACTAAATGCAGGGTTTACTTCTTTAAAAGTTTTTTCCATTTCCAACACCGCTTCTTTGGAATAATTAGAATCATACTTAAAATTTCCGATAATAATTTTCTTAAGATAAGCAATGTAATATGCGTTAATATTCCTGTCAGGATACTTCAGATAATAACTATGATAAATGGTTTTAATAACGCTTAAATATCCTAAAAGATTTTTATCGCTTTTCTTTTTGGTGATCGACTGTGCATTATCTATGGTGTAGAGGTAAGTGGTTTCCGGGATGAAAACTACATTTCTAGCTCTGAACATGGTTTCGAAAAACCACAACTCATCTTCATGATAAATTCCGCTAAAAAATTTCAGGTTATTTTCTGTTATAAATGATCTCTTATAAAGTTTATTCTGAGCAATCGGGCTTAAACCTTCTGTAATATTTTTTAAAAGAACTTCAGAATGGTTGTTGGAAATTATCTGCTGTTTGCCGGGATGCGGTAAAAATGAAATGTTTTCTTTCTTGTCCCATGCATAAGTTGCTGTTCTCCCGATAATAATATCTTCTTTTCCGGTATAAGCGGAAATAAGAGTTTCTATAGCTTTAGGAGGAAGAAGATCGTCGCTGTCACAGAAAAAAATAAAATCACCTTTAGATTTTTCTATTCCTAAATTTCTGGTGTCTGAAAGTCCTTTGTTCTCCTGATCGTAAATTTGAAATCTTTCGTCTGAAAAGGTTTTAATGATGTTCAGGGTATTATCCGTGCTTCCATCATTGATTAAAATACACTGAATGTTTTTATAAGTCTGATTCTGAATGCTTATAAGAACATCTGCTATGTAATGTGAAGCGTTGTAACATGGCACAATAATGCTTACCAAAAGACTCATCCTAATTAATTTTTTTCAGGGTTTCACTTACTGCCGCAACTGAAAACGGTTTCAAACTGTCAACTGAATGTTCACGAAGTGTATTCCACAGATCTTCATCGTTATTCAGGTGTATAATTGCTTTTGCAAAGGATTTTTCATCATTGGCTATCAGAACATTTTTTTCATTGACAAGCTGCATGCCTTCCGCTCCGATATCTGTTGTGACTACGGGTAGGAAATATTCGAATGCCTGGCCGATCTTCCCTTTTACACCTGCACCAAATCGTAATGGAGCTACCATTATTTTTGATTTCATAAAATGATCTTCAATACTTTCTACAAACCCCAGAAATTTAAATTTAGGGTAAAGTTTAAGGTCAAGTTTGTCGGCTACATTTCCGAGAATGCTCACCTCAAGTTCCGGATTTACATTCCATACAAGAGGCATTATTTTATCATATAAAAACTTTACGGCATCAATATTAGGCTCATGAATGGAACCGATGAAAATGATTCCTTTACTTGCCGCAAAATCATTTCTTTCAGAAATATCAATTTTAGGATAATGGATGTTGGAAATAGTAATAATCTTATTTTTATCTGCGTACTGGCTCATAATCTCCTTTTCCTTATCAGAAATCGCAATGATATAATCAAGTTGAGGTGCAACAACTGTTTCCAGACGGAAAAAATGCTTATATTTTTTCTTTAATGAAATACGATTCGGTTCTATTTCAATAGCTCTTTTATATCGTAAAAAATGAATATCCACCATATCGTACATGAATTTCGCATGCGGTAAAATCGTTTTCATTTTTTTATAGAATAAATTGAGTGCAAGTGGACCGTTGAACCAAATAAAATCAATTTTTTTTAAGGAAATAAGAAAATCATAAATATTTTTGAATTTTACATTTTCTACAAATACGATAATATGATGTTGCTGATAGAATTTTACATACAAATCATCTTCAAACATATGAGGAGCAAACAGAATACAGTTATAGCCTAAGTTTTTATATATTAAAATAATCTCCTTAAGTCGGTTGGATCCTGAATCTTTATCATGGGTGGGAAAATCTCGGGATGTAAATAAAATAGTTTTTTTTGAAGGATCAAGAAATTTTATATTGATAATTTCTTGCGTATTAAGGGTTTTTAGTTTTTCTTTTCTTCTGAAGTGTTTTTTTATTCTCTTTATAATTCCCATTACTAAGTTTTTTTATTAAGCCCGAAAACTTTGTTCGTCCAATGCTCCAAAGTGTATTTATAATAAATCTCTTCAGGAACTTTTTCGTAGGGTGACTCAAAAAAAGATTTATCGAGATTGCTACATGTTTCGTTTAATACCAGAATATTCTGAGGGTTGTAAAAATCATAACTTTTAATAGACTCATTATCAGTAATGATTTTCTTCTTCAGGGCCATCGCTTCAAAAACCCTGAAGCTTAGACCGTACTGGTTTTCACGTGTAAGATCAAGCAAAGCTCGGGAATTTTTATAATATTCGGGAAGTTTTTTATGGTCTATTTTTTTTATGCTGAAAATAATATGCAGATTTTCGGGAATTTTAATAAAAGCATTTCTCAATTGATGTTTCCAGCCCTTTTTTCCAATAACAATGATCTGAAATTTTAATTGTAGCTCGAGCAGCCTTTTGGTAAGAAGTTTAATGAATTCCACCCTTTTATTATCATAAGAAGTGATGTAGAATAAGTCCATTTCTGGTGTGGCGTTTTCACTTCGGCAATTGGGCATATAAATATAATTGGTTAGCTTTTCAAAACCATATTTTTGTATATCGGCAATATCAAATGAAAAAATTTTGTCAAAAAGATTAATCTTTTCCTTGTCAACCGGAACTCTGTCCAGGCTATCATAAAGATAGGTGATGAGCCGGTCGGTATATTTTCTGATTTCCTGAAGTGTAGAAAGATCAAACGTATCGGGATTCATTACCAGAATCTGATCCTGATGTCCCAGCTGTGCAAGAGAATCTGTAACAAATCTCTGCCTTTTCTCCGTTTTCAGATTTTTATTGAGAAAGATTTTACTCACAGCGTTAGTCGCCCTTTCACTAAAATTAGAATGTGTAACATCTCCTATTTTAATGTGGTGGGCATCTATGTTTTTAGAACGCAGATTTTCAACGATATATTGATCGTATCCCCAGAAATCGAAACTAATTACACAAATTTTCATCCAGTTTATTTCTGCTCCTTTTTTAATGATTCGTATGTCTCAAAAACACTTAATGATTGTAGATAAGAGAGCTGATAGCCTTCTTTTCCATCAAGAATACCTAAACGCAAAATGTATGCCTTAAAAAATTTGAAAGCTGTTTTTGAGTACTGAATTATAAGACTGTATTTTTTTCCTTTGGCCGCAAGTTCCTGACCTTTTAGCGCTCCATAATGGATCATTTTTTTTTTATAAGACTCATAATCACTAACGGAAAAGTGCAGAAGTTTATTTTTTAATTCGCCGATAGTTCCGTTGACTTCGAGCGTTTCGTGAACTTTTCTTCCTGCGATATATCTCGCTTTAGATTTTCTGAAAAGCCTGAAGTTCTTGTCGGTTTGCGTCCCTGAATAATTGATGGGTTTGTCTGCAAAATAAAATTTCCTGTAGAAATAATACGCGTCTTTTTGTGTTGGTTTTTGTAATTCTTCTATGATTTCTTTTCTCAACGCCGCAGTTATTCTCTCATCGCCGTCAAGAAATAAAACCCAGTCGTTCGTGGCAGCATCAAGTGCCAGGTTCCGTTGTTTTGTAAAATCTTCAAATGTATTTTGAATGATTTTTACTTTCGGAAATTGTTCTGCGATTTCTACCGTTTTATCTGTGCTGAATGAATCTACAATAATGATTTCATCACAAAAATCAAAACATTCAAGAACTTCCCTGATGTTTTTTTCTTCATTGTATGTTATGATTAAGCCACTTATCTTCATCAGCTTTATTGATAATATAATTATAAATTTATCTTCAAAGATAAGTTTAATTTAAATTTTTTTACAAATCTTGGTCTGTTTATTCTCAAAATTAAAAAGAATTTTATTTCATGATATTGATTTACAGTTAAAAAATAAGGGCATAACTTTTTTCAGTTATACCCGATATTTGATTCTGAAATTCTATTCCAAAATTATTTGTATTCCAATATGGTTTTCTCAATGATTTTCACACAATCCAATAGTTGTTCTTCAGTAATGACCAATGGTGGAGCCAGTCTGATGATATTTCCGTGAGTTGGTTTTGCCAAAAGTCCGTTTTCTTTTAGTTTTAAGCAGATATTCCATGCTGTAGAACTGTCGGGCGTGTCGTTGATAAGAATAGCATTTAATAAACCTTTTCCTCTTACTTTTGTAATGAGAGTGGTTTTCTCCATTACTTTTTCAATCTCAGCTCTGAATAATTTCCCTAATTCTTCAGCTCTTTCAGATAGTTTTTCTTCCTCTACAACATCTAGGGCTGCTACTGCCACCGCACAGGCAATAGGATTTCCTCCGAATGTAGAACCGTGTTGTCCCGGTTTTATGACGTTCATGATTTCATTATTTGCCAAAACCGCTGAAACAGGATACATACCGCCAGATAATGCTTTTCCTAAAATCAAAATGTCAGGCTGTACATTTTCGTGATGACAGGCAATCAGTTTTCCTGTTCTTGCAATTCCGGTCTGCACTTCGTCTGCAATGAAAAGAACATTGTGTTTTTTACATAATTCGGAAGCGCTTTTTAGGAAACCTTCATTAGGAACATAAACTCCAGCTTCTCCTTGAATAGGCTCAACTAAAAATGCTGCAATATTTGCTGCTTCTCTGTTAAGAACTTCTTCTAAAGCATCAATGTCATTATACGGAATTTTAATAAAACCAGGTGTGAAAGGTCCGTAGTTTTGATTAGCATCAGGGTCATTAGAGAACGAAACAATTGTTGTAGTTCTTCCGTGGAAATTATTTTCGCAGACAATTATTTTCGCAGCGTTTTCAGAAATACCTTTTACCTCATAGCTCCATTTTCTGGCTAATTTTACTGCTGTTTCCACCGCTTCAGCTCCTGAATTCATGGGTAAAACTTTATCGAAACCGAAAAGGGAAGTAATCTTTTGTTCGTATTCTCCCAGTTTAGAATTGTAAAAAGCTCTTGAGGTTAAAGCTAACTTTTTAGCCTGCTCCACTAAAGCATTTACGATTTTTGGATGAGAGTGTCCCTGATTTACTGCAGAATAAGCAGAAAGGAAATCATAATATTTCTTACCTTCCACATCCCATACAAATACGCCTTCTCCTTTGTCTAAAACTACAGGAAGAGGGTGGTAGTTGTGTGCGCCGTGCTTGTCTTCAAGCTCAATAAAATATTGTGAATCTTTAACTGTTTCTGCTGTTGACATAAATTTTAGGTTTTCCACAAATGTAAACATTATAAATGAGATCGCTAAACAGAAGCCTCTTGCTGAGAAAGCATTGAATTTAAGAACTTTTAAGCCTATTGGAAAAGTGAATCAGAAAATATTTCCCATTCAAATAATAGGTTATAGTTATTATATCTTTAAAAAATAAATTTTAATATTTATTAATTTAATGGACTGGTTAATTTTGACAAAGTTTCATAAAAAAAACCGCCCAAAAAGAGCGGTTTACAAATTATATATAAAATCATCTTAATGATTATCATACTTTCTATCCATTACAAAATCCTCCATGAATTTTGTCGTATAGTTTCCTGAAAGATAATCTTCGTTATCCATCAGCTGTCTGTGGAAAGGAATGGTTGTTTTTACACCTTCAATATAAAATTCTTCCAATGCTCTTCTCATTTTTGCAATGGCTTCTTCACGTGTTTGAGCGGTCGTGATCAGTTTTGCAATCATTGAGTCATAGTTAGAAGGAATTGTGTATCCTGAATAAACGTGTGTGTCAACTCTTACTCCGTGTCCACCAGGAATATTTAATCCTGTAATTTTCCCCGGAGAAGGTCTGAAATCCATGTAAGGATCTTCTGCATTGATTCTGCATTCGATGGAATGCAATTTAGGATAATAATTAATTCCTGAAATTGGTGTTCCGGCAGCTAAAAGAATTTGTTCTCTGATCAAATCATAATCAATAACCTGTTCAGTGATTGGGTGTTCTACCTGAATTCTTGTGTTCATTTCCATGAAATAGAAATTTCTGTGCTTGTCCACAAGGAATTCGATAGTTCCTACTCCTTCGTATCCGATGAATTCTGCAGCTTTTACAGCAGCTTCACCCATTTTCTCACGAAGTTCGTCCGTCATAAAAGGAGAAGGAGTTTCTTCAGTCAGTTTCTGGTTTCTTCTCTGTACCGAACAGTCTCTTTCTGAAAGATGGCAAGCTTTACCGAATTGGTCACCTGCAACCTGAATTTCGATATGTCTAGGCTCTTCAATCAGTTTTTCCATGTACATACCACCGTTTCCGAATGCTGCTACAGCTTCCTGAATTGCAGATTCCCAATGATCTTTAAGGTCTTCAGCTTTCCAAACGGCTCTCATTCCTTTTCCACCACCACCGGCAGTTGCTTTAATCATTACAGGATAACCGGTTTCTTCAGCAATCTTTACAGCATGTTCATAAGATTCTATCAAACCGTCTGAACCAGGGACACATGGAACGCCGGCAGCTTTCATAGTAGCTTTTGCGTTAGCTTTGTCTCCCATTTTTTCGATCTGCTCTGGAGTAGCACCAATGAACTTAATCCCGTTTTTCTGGCAGATTCTTGAGAAATTAGCATTTTCAGATAGGAAACCGTATCCCGGGTGAATTGCGTCTGCGTTTGTAATTTCAGCAGCAGCAATAATATTAGGAATTTTGAGATATGAGTCTTTACTCATTGCAGGACCGATACAAACTGCTTCATCAGCAAATCTTACATGAAGACTGTCTTTGTCTGCAGTTGAATAAACCGCAACGGTCTTGATCCCCATTTCTTTACAAGTACGTAAAATACGCATTGCAATTTCGCCACGATTGGCTATTAATATTTTTTTGAACATCTTCTTAAATTTGAAAATTAGATAATTTGAAAATTAGATAATGCGGTGATGTGATGATGCGAATCGGATAAAATCAAAGCTGGTAAATTCCAGCATCCATCTTCCCGCTTCCATCTTCTAACATCTAATGTCTAACATCTAACATCTAAATTAAGATGGATCTACTAAGAACAAAGGTTGGTCATATTCTACAGGTGTTGCGTCATCGACTAAAATTTTAACGATTTTTCCGCTTACCTCAGACTCGATCTGGTTGAATAACTTCATTGCCTCAATCACGCAAACTACTTTTCCGTTAGAAACTTCGTCACCAACATTTACGAACACGTCTTTGTCCGGAGATGGCTTTCTGTAGAAAGTACCGATCATCGGAGACTTGATGGTTACATATTTACTATCGTCAGAAGCCGCTTCTGTGCTTGATGCAGGGGCAGCCGCCGGAGTTGCAGCAGGTGCCGGTGCAGCAGCCATCTGTTGAGGTGCAGTATGATAAACCGCAGGTTGCGCATAAGCAACTTCACTACCAGCTAATGGAGTTTTAATAGTGATTTCGAAATCTTTAGTTTTGTATTTTACTTCAGAAACTTCTGCTTTAGACACAAACTTGATAAGATTTTGTATGTCTTTAATGTCCATAAATTTGATATTTGATTTTGGGTCAAAGATACCAAAAAATCGTAAAAAACAACAAAAAACCGCCAAATTTTATAAAAATTGGGCGGTTTTTGTATAAAAACGAGTGTTTTTCGGTGAAAACGACTCTTAGTTTTCTTCAGTAGTTGCTACTTCTTTTTCCAATACTACTTTACCTCTATAGTAAAGTTTTCCTTCATGCCAGTGAGCTCTGTGGTATAGGTGAAGCTCTCCTGTTGTTGCATCTTTAGCTAATTGAGGAACTACAGCTTTGTAGTGTGTTCTTCTCTTATCTCTTCTTGTAGACGACTGTCTTCTCTTTGGATGTGCCATTTTCTAATAACTTTTTTAATTGATGAGCGATGAGATTCATCATCTCATCATTAAACTATTTAATTTTTATTCTTTAAATTTTTTAGTGCGTCCCAACGAGGGTCGCTTTCAGGTTCTTCTTCATTTTCTTTCGGACTAAACTTCTCAAGGATGGCAAGATCTTCATCACTTACATTCGGCGATATCTTTTTCATCGGAATAGATAGTGCAACATTTTCATAAATCAGCTGTGCTACGTTGAAAGCGTGATCATTGGAAGGTATCGTAATAACGTCTTCCTCACTGTCGTCATATTCTTCTCCGAATTTCACCAGAACCTTGATTTCATTTTCAATAGGGTAGTCAAAATTGTCGGTTGTGATGTCGCAAACCAGTTCTACCGTACCATTTACTTTTATTTCAAATTCCAGAAAGGTAGAATGTTTATCTAGTAAAACATCTACTGAAATTCTTGGATTTGTAAATTCCTGTTCAGTATCAAATAATTGAAAGAACTCCTTACCTATCTCAAACCTGAACTCGTGCTTACCGGTTTTTAGCCCGGAAAAGCTTACGTCATAGTTTCTTAACTTGTCCATAAAATGAGTGTGCAAAAATATGCATTTTTTTTATAATAACAAATAAATTCTAAAACAAATTAATTTAAAATCTGTATTAAAGATTTAGCCTTCAGATTCGTCCGGCAAATCTTCATCTATTCCGTTGTCTACAACCATTCTTTTAGGTTGCAGTCGGTTGGTCATCAAATCGTTGTATTCGCTTCTGTTTCTGAAAATAGAAATAGCTGTGAATATGGCTTCTGTAAAACTCTGCTCATCAGCAATATTTTTACCTGCAATATCATACGCCGTTCCATGATCGGGAGAAGTCCTTATGAAAGGAAGTCCTGCTGTGTAATTTACGCCTTCTTCATAAGCTAAAGTTTTAAAAGGAGCTAAGCCCTGATCATGGTACATCGCCAAAACCGCATCAAAATTTTTATATTTTTCTGGCTGGAAAAAGCTGTCGGCGGGGAAGGGTCCAAATGCAAGAATTCCATTGTCTGAAAGTTCTTTGATAGCCGGAACAATAATTTCAATTTCTTCTTTTCCAATCACGCCGCCGTCACCTGCATGAGGATTCAACCCTAAAACAGCGATCTTCGGTCTCGAAATATTAAAATCTTCAATCAAAGTCTGATTTAGAATTCGGATCTGTTTCTTGATTTTCTCTTTAGAGATGTTTTCAGCTACCTGAGCTAAAGGAATGTGATGAGTTGATACGGCTACTTTTAAATCCTCCGTTACCAGAAACATCAGTCCTTTTTTATTGAATTTTTCTTCAAAATATCCGGTATGTCCTGCGTGTTTGAAACCCATCTTCATCATTTCATCTTTGTTGATTGGCGCGGTAACAAGAACGTCGATTTCTCCTTTTAATAAAGCTTCTGTAGCAGCTTCAAGAGAATCAATAGCCATTTTTGTGGATTCTTCCGTTGGTGTGCCAAGTTCTACCGTAGAGTTTTCCTTCACCAGATTTACCATGTTCAGCTTACCTCCCTGAGCTTGTGAGGCTTCGTTGATGTAATTGAAATTTATATTCAGTTTTAAAATATTTTTCTGATAGGTAAATAATTTTCCCGAACCAAAAATCACAGGAGTGAAAAAATCTGTAATTGTTTTCTCTGAAAGGGATTTCATGATGATTTCGGGACCGATGCCATTGAAATCTCCTATTGAAATTCCTACTCGTATTTTATGGTTTTTTGGGCTCATTTTGATTATCTTTGAAGATTAATAAACTACAAATTTAGCAAAAAATAATATGTTCACAGGAATTATTGAAGCGGTTGGAGTAATTGAAAAAATTGAGACATCCGGAAGTAACATTAATTTTACCCTTACATGTCCTTTCACCAATGAACTAAAAATAGATCAGAGCTTGGCTCATAATGGCTGCTGTCTTACAGTTGTGAAAACGGACGGCGAAAGATATGTGGTGACAGCCATTAATGAAACCCTGGAAAAAACAAACCTCGGAAAGTGGGAAGTAGGAACAGTTGTAAATCTTGAACGTTGTATGAAAATGGACGGAAGACTTGATGGGCATATTGTTCAGGGGCATGTAGATAAAACGGGCGAAGTAATAGACATCGAAAATAAAGACGGAAGTTATTTTATTACCATGTCATACGAAAATGATGGCAGTTTTGTAACTGTTCCGCAAGGATCAATCACTGTAAACGGAATAAGTCTTACGGTCGCAAAAAGTGAAGATCAAACTTTTTCTGTAGCTATTATTCCGTACACCTGGGAATTTACCAATATGAAATATTTAAAAAAAGGAGATAAGGTTAATTTAGAATTTGATATAATTGGTAAGTATATTGCTAGGTTAATTAATAAACAGAATGTCAATTAGTGTGTACAAAGGATATAGCTTAAGAAACCGTGTCTTTTTCGGATTCTTGCTGGTGTGTCTTTTAAGTGTAGTGGCTTCTTCGCTGGTTCCTTATTTTGTTTTAAGGGAAAATTCTGCGACTAAAAGCAGGATTGATATGCAGGAGAAAACGGGAGCTGTAATACGGTTTCTGGATTATGCGGTGAGTATGAAGCGTACCGAAACCCAAGATCTTCCAAAGCTTCTTGATAATAAGATTTTCGAGATTGCAGATATCAATCAGCATGATATTATTTTATATGATTTAAAAGGAAATTATCTGCTTTCAAATAAGGAAGAAAACCTTGTAGAGCAGAAAAAAATACCAATCAACATTGTCAACAGAATACTAGCGACCAAAGCAAGAGTTGATATCAAAGGTTATGATGCATCACGTGACGCGGTATTTACTTCTTCTTACCTGTTGCTGAAAAATAATGATCTTGAACCGATAGCTATTGTTTATATTCCGTTGTACCACAATGAATCTGCCTATTTTGATGTTTTAAATATTTATGTAAAATACATTATTCTTGTAGATATCTTTCTTATCTTATTCAGTGTTTGGTTTAGTTGGGTGATGTCTAATAGCCTGGCTAAAAATATTACTAAATTTTCTGATATGATTACCCGCATTACTTTATTTGAAAACGAAATGCGTCCTATCAGATATTATAAAAATGATGAATTAAATGCCCTTGCGAGAGCATATAACAGGATGATTCTTCAGATTCAGGATCAGAAAGAACGACTTCGATTCAAGGCTTCCGAAGAAGCCTGGAGGGAAATGGCCAAACAGGTAGCCCATGAAGTGAAAAATCCGCTCACGCCAATGAAACTTACGATTCAGAATTTTGAACGGAAATTTGACCCGGAAGATCCAAACATAAGAGAGAAAGTAAAGCAGATGAGCAAGACGGTGGTCGACCAGATCGATCTTATTGCCACTGTCGCTTCAGCGTTCTCCGAATTTGCCAAACTGCCTGAAAAAAATAACGAAATCATCAATCTGAATAACGAAGTGGAAGATATCCTTCGTGTGTTTAATGATGAAAATGTCTTTATGCATTCAAACAAAAGCAATATCATGATTAATATGGATAAGATTTATCTTTCCAGAATTATCACAAATCTTGTTACCAATGCAAAGCAGGCGGAGAGCGAAGAAAGAAAACTGATTATCAATGTAGATGTAGAGCAGCATCAGAGAAGAGTAATTATTTCTGTGCAGGATAATGGAGTCGGAATTCCTGAAAACATTTATGAAAGAATTTTCGAACCCAATTTTACCTCTAAAAACAGTGGTATGGGACTGGGCTTATCAATGGTCAGAAAAATGGTGGAAGATTACAAGGGGGAAATCAGTGTGAAATCTGAAGTCGGCAAAGGATCTACATTTACTATTACTTTACCGACAAATTTATAGTGAAACCTTTTATCTTCAGACAATTTACCATTCAGCAATCGAAAAATGTTTTTCGGGTAGGAACTGATGGTGTTTTGCTGGGTGCTTTGGCAAATGTAGATCAGGCTTTACATGTCCTCGAAATAGGAACGGGAACGGGTTTGATTTCATTAATGCTTGCCCAGAGAAACCCTGATGCCAATTTTTTTGGAATTGATATTAATAAAGAAGCTGCGGATCTTACCAAAATTAACTTTGAAAATTCGCCATTCTCTTCTAGATTGAAAAATGCACATCAGGATTTTAAGGAATTTGAAACACATGAAAAATTTGATTTAATCGTTTCTAATCCTCCTTATTTCGAAGCTTCAGACTCTGAAAAAGATAAGATTGCAAGACAAACAGTAGAATTGAATTTTCGCCAGCTTATTATAAAATCATCACAAGTGCTTTCTGAAGGAGGTGTTTTGTCGGTGATAATTCCAGCTGAAGCGGGAAGTGATTTCACTGCAATAGCTGATGAAAATAGAATGTTTTTGACACGGAAAATTAATATAAAAGGAATCGAAAATTCAAAGATAAAAAGATTGATTCTTGAGTTTTCCTTATCTAAAAAGGATTACATAGAATCTGAATTTACCATAGAAAAAAGTCCGAGACAATACTCGGACCAATATCTTGAACTCACTAAAGAGTTTCATGTCTTTAAAAAAGAAGTTAGAAATTAGATTTTAGAAGTTAGTGATATCGTAATCTCTAATTTTTAATCTTTTAATTTGTTTTTATTCAAATAATTCTGCTGTATCAAGTACAGATACTTTTCCGTCTTCGCATCTGATCGCTTCTCCCGGGAAGTTCTGAATCATATGATAATCGTGTGTTGCCATTACTACAGCGGCTCCGTTTTCGAGAGCAACCTGTTTTAGCAGAGTCATGATTTCGTTGGATGTCTCGGGATCGAGATTTCCGGTAGGCTCATCTGCTAAAATCAAGTCCGGGTGGTTAAGCAATGCTCTTGCAATAGCAACACGCTGTTGCTCTCCGCCGGAAAGTTCATGGGGCATTTTGTGTTTTTTGCTTTTCATGTTTACACTTCCTAAAACCTCATTGATGCGGTCTTCCATTTTTACTTTATCACTCCAACCGGTTGCTTCAAGTACGAATTTCAGATTTTTTTCAACTGTTCTGTCGGATAATAACTGAAAATCCTGAAATACAATTCCCAATTTTCTTCTCAGATTCGGAACGTCAGAAGCTCTCAGTTTGGCAAGGTCAAAGCCTACAACAGCTCCGTGCCCTGATGCCAAAGGTATGTGCCCGTACAAAGTTTTTAGCAGTGAACTTTTTCCGGAACCTGTTTTTCCGATAAGATAGCAGAACCTTCCTTTCTTGATATTAAGATTTACATCAGAAAGTACGGTGAAGTTTTTTTGTGCAATCTTAGCGTGTTGCAGGCTGATAATGTTGTCTCCGGCAATATTTGTATGTGGCATAATTCGGTTTTAAAGTACTTTTCTAAAAAATATTTTCAGATTTTAAAAATAGGAAAAAGAAGGATAAAGAACCTAAATTTTAGGAAATTTTAACAACAAAAAATGCCTGAAAAACTTCTTTTCAAGCATGATTCGTATATGATAATAAAAAGATTATCTCTTAGCGCGTGATGCACTTACAGTTAAACTCTTTCTGCCTTTAGCTCTTCTCGCAGCCAAAACTCTTCTTCCATTTGGCGTAGACATTCTTTCTCTGAAACCGTGTTTGTTTCTTCTTTTTCTTTCTGATGGCTGGAATGTTCTTTTACTCATTACTATATGTTTAAATCGTAATTATCTATTAATTTTCAGGTTGCAAAGATATGCAATTTTTTAAAAGTTACAAACTTTACTTATATTTTTTTGAAATTTTTAATGTCTTCTTTATAAGATATAATTAAAGCCTAATGCTACCGCAGTTTATCCGGATACAAAAATAATGCTTTCCGATTTATTTAAAAGCTCTATCTTTGGAAACTTAATTTTAAAGAAAATAAACATCCCATGTTTACACCAGCGGAACTTTTAGAAATCAATACATTACTGACTCCTGAAAACAAAATCGTGATACTTACCCATTACAATCCTGATGGAGATGCTATCGGTTCCAGCCTTGGTTTAAAGCATTATCTTAAGGCTAAAGGAATTTTTGCTGAAGTCATCGTGCCGAACGATTTTCCTAAGTTTCTGAAGTGGATGCCGGAAGCAAAAAAAGTTTTGATCGCCGAATATAAAAGAAAAGTTGCCTTTGATTTAATTAATGAAGCGGATGTTATTTTTTGTCTTGATTTCAATGCTCCTTCCAGAATAGGTTTGTTGGGAGACTGGCTTACAAAAGCAACGGCTAAAAAAATTCTTATCGACCATCATCAGCAGCCTGAAGAATTTGATTTCGTCTATTCAGAAACGGCTATTCCTGCGACTTGTCAGATGGTTTATCATTTTATTGAAGCGCTTGATGATGAAAAACTTGTTGATAAAGATATTGCAGAATGTCTTTACACAGGAATTATGACAGATACCGGAGGTTTTCGTTTCCGTTCAACCAGTGCCACAACGCATAGGATTATCGCGAATCTGATCGAACATGGAGCAGATCCCGCAATGATTACTTCAAACACATGGGATACCAATACTGTTTCACGTCTTCATTTATTAGCTTTGATTTTAGGAAGAATAGAGGTGGTAAAAGAAGGTAAGGTAGCAATTCTCTATCTTACAAGAGAAGAATTGAAAGAGTATGGTTTTCAAAAAGGAGATACAGAAGGTTTTGTAAACTACGGACTAAGTATTATGGGGGTGAAGATGGCAGCTTTCTTCATGGAAGATCTTTACGAAAATTTCATTAAAATTTCTTTCCGAAGTAAGGACGATATGGATGTAAATCAATTCTCAAGAAAATATTTCAGTGGAGGAGGTCATATTAACGCAGCTGGAGGAAAATCCCTTGAAGCTCTTCACGAAACGATTGAAACTTTTAAAAATAGAATAGAGGCTGAAGAAAGGTTGTAATTAATATTAATAATTTTGTAAATATTTTAATTGAGAGATTGCTTCGTCACTCCGTTCCTCGCAATGATATGCTTTTTGAATATCCCTTTTCCTCAAGCTCTTTACAGGTATATTCATAGACTTCCTGAAACATGATATCAAGAAACTTCTTATTAAATAAACTGAACTTTGTCATTTTAGGCGGATCTAAGAAAATATCACAAGATTTTGCTTTAGAATAAACTGATTTTGCTATGGCAAGGTGAAGAATGCGGTCAAATTCTTTCATCAAACTCATTTTTTCGAGGCTGTCGTAGCTGATGGAATTAACGTGAGACGCAATTAAAAAGTCGCATTTGTCAATAATGGGTTCAATCGGAAGATTGTCTAAAACGCCGCCGTCAACATAAATTTTTTCACCAATTTTCACCGGGGGCAAAATGAAAGGAACGCTCGATGAAGCAAGCAGCGGACCGAAAAGTTCGCCTTCTGAAAAGAAATCTACGATTCCATGCGTCATTTCAGTGGCAGCAACGTAAACCGGGATTTTTAGAACTTTAAAATCATCTTCCGGAAAATGATCCATAAAAAGTTTCAGGATAAATTTAGAACTAAAAATTCCGTTTTTGGAAAGCTTTAGATATGATCTTGAAAAAAAGGTAGTTTGCTTCACAATCTCCATCATTTCATCCGGTGATTTTCCTAAAGAATAAAAAGCTGCTACAATTGATCCTGCACTGGTACCTGAAATAATATCAGGCTTCAGGTTGTATTCTTCCAAGGCTTTCAGCACTGCGATATGTGCAATGCCACGCATACCTCCGCCTGAAAGCGTAAGGCCGATAACCGGTTTCTTTTTTTTGAACAAGAAATCCAGCATATCAGAAAACTAAATGTTTCGGTAAATTGTGAAGAAGCTCTGTATTGATGATCTCTGCGCAGATAGACGGTTTTTCCCAGTGGCCGTTGTGTCCGCAGTCGAGAATGTAAGATTTAATATTGGTTTTGTCAGGAAGATGCTTAATCATTGTTTCCGTTTTTACGGCGTTGTCGTGTTTGCCTGCAAGGACTAAAATTTTGGTATCAAGATTTTCCAGGATATGCTTTTTGTCAGTTCTTTCTACCATACCTTTTACTGAAGCTAAAGCTCCCATATTATTTGTGGATAGCGCAATTTCAAGAGCCGTTTCTATTTTGCCTTCCAGAATATCTCTTTCATTAGGATTAAAAAGATTAGGAATTCCTGCTCTGACATAATGTGGAAAGGCATCTTTAATGATTCTGTAGCTTTTAATGCGTTGTTCTTTCTTTTCTTCATCATCTGCAAGATAAGATGAAAAAAATAGCGTTAGACTTTTCAGGTATTCAGGATATTTTTCGGCGAAACCCAAAGAAATATATCCACCCATGGAATGTCCCAGCAAATGCACTTTTTGGAGATTCTGATGATCGAGTACCTTTTTTACTTCTTCAGCCATCATTTCCATAGTCTGAACTTCAGAAATGATTTCTGATTTTCCGTGACCGGGAAGGTCGATTTTTAACAATGAAAAATTTTCAGAAAGATGAGATTCCATATCGCTCCAGATGGAAAGGTTTTCCATAAAGCCATGGAGGAGAACCAGCATTTCTTTTCCGCGTCCTTTTATTTCGTAGTTTAACATAATTTTCTGCGATTAAAAATGGATGTCAATATACTCAACAAATCCCGAACCATTTACCATATCCTGTAATCTGTAGGTTTTTCCTCCATCTTTGGACATGAAGGTTTTTGTTCCTTTTCTTATGTAAGGTTTTCCGTTGTCGTTTTCAGAGATGCTTTCAGAAATATTTCCTGTGAAATTCATGTGTTTTTCGGAAACTACAGCCATAAAACCATTCATATGTAAATAGTCTTTTCCGGATTTTATATCTCCGGTAACGTTGTAATGGTCTGCTTCACCGTCAATTTTTTTAAATTCTACCGTTCCTGATCCTTTTATTGAATTATGGGTGAATTTGTGAGTTCCGCTAAAATCTTTGAAATGATTTTTAGATTTAATGCTGTCGTTGATTTTTGTTCTTGCTGCATTAATGGAATCTACAATTTTTGTACTGTCTGTTTTGGCTGGAGTAGCGGTTGTCTCTTTTTTAGAGCATGAAACCATTAAAACTGAAATAGCCAGTGCGGTTAAGAAGTTTTTCATTGAATAAAATTATATCCAAAAATAGATAAAAAAAGAGCATTCTGAAAATGCCCTTTAATGTTTATTTGGTTAATTCATCATAAACTTTCTTTTCCCACGGTTTAATGTCGGTGACTCCGTAACGTTCTTTTTTGGAGATCGCGACATTATCCAGAATATCTACGAAATTTTTGTAATTGGCATCATCTGTGGGTTCAATGATGATGGTGAAATTTTCTTTTTTGGGAGCCTTATTATAAGCTTCGGAAATGATTTTGGTGATATTGATTCCACTGAAATCGGTTTCTTTTAAATTATTTTTATTTAAATCTTCCTTAGTTTTCTGATGGTAAAATACCCTGTTGTCTTTTCCTAAGATAAATGTTATTTGATTATTAAAATCAATCGGAGGTGTAGGTTGTGGAATTGGATTCGGATCTTTCGCCGGCAATCCCAAATCCATCACATTAGGTTTTGTAAAATTCGTGGTAAACATAAAAAAAGTGATTAATAAAAATCCTAAATCTACCATCGGAGTCATATCCACGCGGATCATTTTTTTTCTTTGTTTGTTTCCTCCTTGCTTCTCTTGTGCAATTACTTCAGCCATAATTAATAGTTTTTAAAATGTTAAACAGTTTTTAAATAAGAGTGTTGAATTTATACTTATTTTAGATAATTGATGCAAATTTCATACCTGAAACTTATTTTTGTGATGAATTTTCATTGTTTGATTTAAATGTGTTATAGTTTGCTATAAATCAGTGTAATAAAAAAGCCTTTTCAGTAATCTGGAAAGGCCTTTTGCTATATTTGGGATATGTTATTTATTCTTTTTATAATAATTTACTCCACATTCTAAGAATTTCTTGAAATCTTCTTTCGGCATATATCCTGAGACCGGCGTGTTAATCACTTTTCCATCCGGAGTTACCAATACATAATGCGGTTGGGAATTATTATTAAAATTCACCTGCTGGAACAGACTCCATCTGTCGCCTATTGTTTTTACTTTTTTTACTTGTCCGTCACCAAGATCAATTTTTGTTTTCTGATCTTCAGGAAGTTCTTCTTTGTCGTCCACATAAAGAGAAGCCAACACAACATCATTCTGAAGAATCGGTAAAATGTCACTTTCACTCCAAACAAATTCCTCCATTTTACGGCAGTTTTCACATCCGTAGCCCGTGAAATCAATTAAGATCGGCTTGTCTTCCTTTTTAGCGAGTTCAACCGCTTTAAAAAAATCATGTTCAGGATGCATTCCTAGAATTCCGTCTTTTTCATCATGGAAATAACTTACATTTAAAGGAGGCAAAATTCCGCTCAATAATTGAAGTTTCGGACGGTCGGACGGAATTAATCCCTGAATAAGATAAATCACAAATCCGAATCCTAAAGCTCCAAGAATTTTTCTTGTTATAGAGATTTTCGGTTTTTTATCATCGTGCGGGAATCTGATTAATCCAAGTAAATATAATGCTAAACCTAAAGCCACAAGAATCCAGATGACAATGAATAGTTCTCTTTTTAACAAGAATGTTTTGGAAACTAAATCCGCTTTAGATAAAAATTTCAATGCTAATGCTAATTCCACGAAACCTAAAACAACTTTTACCGTATTCATCCAGCCTCCTGATTTTGGAAGGCTTTGTAAGGCCTGCGGAAATAAAGCCAATAATCCGAAGATGATTGCCCATGCCAGTCCGAAACCTGCCAAAGCAAATGTCAGCAGCATAGGAACATTAGCAGAGCCCGTTACGGCACTTCCCAATAAACTTCCTAAAATTGGGCCTGTACAAGAGAATGAAACAATTACTAACGTCAACGCCATGAAGAAAATTCCGATAATTCCTCCCGCTTCTTCCGCTTTTGATGATTTATTTGCTATAGAGCTTGGTAAGGTAATGTCATAATATCCGAAGAAACTTCCTGCAAAGAAAATAAAGATGATGAAGAATGCGATATTCAGCCATACGCTAGTTGATATTTCGTTGAAAATATTACCTGCAATCCCATCAATGATGTGAAAGGGAACACTTAAGAGAACGAAGATCAGAAGAATGAAAAATCCGTATATAAATGCATCTCTTTTACCTTTTGCCTTATTCATGCTGCCTTTGGTAAAGAAGGAAACAGTCAAAGGAATCATAGGGAAAACGCACGGTGTAAGCAAGGCAATCAACCCGCCGATAAATCCGAGGAATAGGTACGTCCAGTAATTTTCAGCGACTTTTGTTGCAGCAGTTCCGCAGTCTGTAAGAGGTTTCTGGAAATCGATAGATTCTATTTTCAGCTGTTTGGGATCCAGTTTAGAGGTTTCTGTTACGGTTACAATATTTTTCACCGGATCTTCCACTACAGTTTCAGTTATTAAGACAGAATCTTTTTTTGCTTCCGTTTTTTCTTCTGCTTTAGTCTCGACCGTACCTTTTGGTGTTACCTGTTTATTGAATTCCAGTGTGTTGGGTGCCAGGCAAACTCTGTCGTCGCAGGTCTGATACGTAATTTCAGCAACAACATCTCCGGGTTTTGTAGGGTCTTTTAATTTGAATTTTTGTTTAAAGCCTGCAGAATTGGAGTAGAAAATGATTTTCCCGCCAAAAGCTTCAGAAAACTCTTCATGTTTTTTACCAGTTTCAGTAAACTTGCCGATCAGTTCGATATTCTTACCCGAAACTTTATAATCAGTCGGAATTCCTGTATCTTCCGGAATGTCTTTGGAATAAATATGCCAGCCGCTTTCCATGGTTGCATTCAGTACGGCTTCGTATTGATTGTCTCCTAACTCGTTGATTGTAAATTTAAATTTTACAGGATTTTTGATTTGTGCATTAATTCCGGTTGCCAAAAACATCAGAATTAATAAAAACCAGTTTCTAAATTTCATTTTTACTTCTTATTAAAAATTTTGAGAACGTATCCAGACTTCTCATTTCCTGCATTTCTCCGGTCTTGCCTGAAAGGAATCACTCCGAGTACGGAATTTTCACTGTCAGTCAGAAGCCAGATTTTTTGCCTTGCTAAAATAGATATTTTTTCGTCCCTAAAAAACTTAGAAACTTTCTTTTTTCCTGAAAATCCCACGGGATAAAACTCGTCTCCTTCTTTTTGCCTTCTCAAGCGTAGAGGAAAACTCAATTTTTCTGCATCGAACTCCCATTCAAAGTTGTTATTGATTGATTCAATTTCTACTATATTTTCGAGATTAAGAGCGATTTGGTTTTCTGAGAAGTCAAATTTTTCAATTAAAAGAATCTCTTCAGAATTATTTTTCTTCCATTTTTCATCTTCCGTCTTTCTTTCCATTAAAACCAATTCTCCATAATTTACAATCAACTGATAATCTTTAGAAAAAAAGGAGCTGCCATTTTCTGCTTTAAAAATTTTCGGAATTTCCTCTTCATTGTTGAAACCATATTTTTTCAATATCTCAAATTTCACGAAATCACTTTCCAGATCAAGCTGCTCTTTTGATAAAATTTTATGAGATGGGTTAAATACGATAATACGGATTTCAATTTCCTGAATCTGTTCTTGTACAAAATCTTTTGTCTGATTTAGATACAATGAGCTTTTTTTAAAGTTTTCAAGAAAATGATCGTTTGTCTCTAGTAATTTCGGAACAATCTCGTTCCGTATTTTATTTCTTAAATAATCATTTTTTTGATTGGAAAGATCTTCGCGGTATTCAATATTATTTTCTTTTGCGAATATGTAAATCTCTTCTTTTGTGAAAGATAAAAGAGGCCGTAAAATATTATTATCGTTGGCAGGGATTCCGCTCAAACCATTTATTCCGGCTGCTTTTGAAAGATTGATGATGAAGGTTTCGAGCTGATCGTTCAGGTGATGGGCGGTCACTAAAAAATTCAGATTTTCTTTCTCCTGAATTCGGTTGAAAAAATCATACCTCAATTCCCTTGCCCATAGCTGAATAGAATTTTCGGGCTTTTTATCCTTGTCGGAAACTTTATATAAATGAAATTTAATATTATTTTTTTTGCAAAAATCTTCTACCACCTTCTGATCCAGATCAGAGTCTTGTCCGCGCAGTTTATAATTAATGTGGGCCACCTGAAACTGCAGTCCTAAATCATTAAAACAGTAGACCATGACCATAGAATCTGCACCACCGCTTACCGTCAGGAGATAGGTTTGTGTCTCAGGTGACTGAACGAGATTTTCTAATTGATTTTTAAAGGCCGTTGTTTCCAACATATATGCTGAGAATTTCTTTGTACAAAGATAATCGATATAATTAAAATGAATTTTGTTACCTTTGGATGTCTAAAAAAGATTATTTATGAAAATTTTTAAAATCTTAGCAGTATCTGCAATGGTGTTGGGAATGACATCTTGTATCAGCAAAAAACAGTATGATGCACTGAGCTCAAATTACAAACAATGTATTGAAAACGTAGGTGAAAGACAGAGAGAAATTCAGGATCTGAAATCTCAGAATTCTGCGTTGACAAGCGAGAATAGCCTATTAAAAAGTCAGCACGATGCTTTAAAATCTTCATTGGATGCATGTCTTTCCAATACAGGAAAAAGCTCTGCCAATATTGATAAACTGGTAGGCGAAATCAACTCTTCAAACTCTTATATCAAACAATTGATTTCGAGTAATGCTAAAAACGACAGCTTGAATTTAGCTTTATCAAACAAACTGAAAAGATCTTTGGATAACGTAGCAGACAGCGATGTGCAGGTGAAAGTTCTTAAAGGGGTGGTAATGATTTCACTTTCAGATAAAATGTTGTACAAAACAGGAGATTACAATGTATTGCCGGCGGCTCAGGAAGTGTTAGGTAAAGTAGCTAAAGTAATCAACGATTACGACAAATATTCTGTATTAATCGAAGGAAATACAGATAATGCTCCTTTAAACTCTCCAAACTTACCTAAAGACAACTGGGATCTTTCTGCGCTTAGAGGAACTGCGGTTGCTAAAGTATTACAGACTCAGTTCGGGGTGGATCCTGCAAGAATCACGGCCGGAGGACGTTCTGAATACAATCCTAAAGCGACTAATATGAGTGTTTCCGGAAGAGCTGAAAACAGAAGAACGGAAATTATCATCATGCCTAAACTTGATGAATTCATGAAATTAATGGACATAGCGCCTAAAAAATAATTAGAAAAAACATTCAGTCAATACAATAAATCCCGAAGCAATTCGGGATTTATTTGTTTAATCAAATTAATTCTTCTTTTTTCAATAGAGAAATAATTCGCTGTAAAAATGAATTGGATATTTCCGGTTTAGTTTTTTTTACAGAATCAGTCTTACTCTTAGATAGTCCTTTTCTGGAATTCTCCTGGTCAATTTGTTTTGTTCCTGCATCCATTTTATGTAGTGTTTTTACCCTGATCCAAATGTACATCTAATTCGGAGAGCAGAAAACCCGTATTTTCACGGTAATTTTTTCAGGGGATTTTCACAAACCGAATATTCAGCATTCTTCATGTTTTTTTGCTTATATTTAAGTAAATTTGAATCACCAAAATTTGTAGAATGAGCTTTTTTGAAGAAAAGAATCCCGAAATGGAAAGGTATCTGGAAACCCATGCTTCCTCAGAGCCTGATATCCTGAAAAAGTTAAGAAGGGAAACTTACCAGAAAACGACGCAGCCGCATATGATTTCCGGCTATCAGCAGGGGAGATTATTAACGATCATTTCAAAAATGATGCAGCCGAAAAATATCCTTGAAATCGGAACATTTACAGGATATGCAACACTCTGCCTGGCTTCCGGTATGAGTGAAAAAGGTAAAATTACAACACTGGATGTAAATGAAGATCTCGCATATCTTCCTAAAAAATATTTTGCAGAAAGCGGATATTCTTCTCAGATTGATTTCAGGTTACTGGATGCAAAAGAATTTTTAAAAGAAACTGATGAATTCTTTGATCTTGTTTTTATTGATGCCGACAAAGAAAATTATGCAGAATATTTCAGACTCATTAAGCCCCGTACGAAATCAGGATCTGTGGTAATGTTCGACAATGTACTCTGGTATGGTAAAGTACTTGAAGAAAATCCCAAGCAAAAATCTACACAAGTCATTAAGGAATTAAATGATCTGATTGCAAAAGATGATGATTTTGAAAATCTTATTTTACCTTTGCGAGATGGCGTTAATTTTCTGAGAAGAAAATAAATTAAAAAAATTAAGCAGTCTCTAATTTTTTTTAATCTTTAAATCATTCAATCTTTTAATGAAAACAAATGAATAAAGGAATTTGTATTGTTACGGTAGCACCCGTTCGTGCAGAAAGTTCTGACAAAGCAGAAATTGTCACGGAAATATTGTTTGGTGAAAGTGCCGATATTCTTGAAGTAAATAAAAACTGGACCAGAATAAAAATGCACTACGACGGCTATGAAGGTTGGGTGGATACCAAGCAGCTGAAACCTGTAACAGATGAAGAACTGGCTAATCGTAAGGTAACGGTGGTGACTGAAGATTTCTCCTCCGTACTTATGCATGATGGAAAAACGTTGCTTTCCATGGGTTCGGAAGTTGAGTTTCCGGTGGTGGCATCAAGAAGAAGCCATGATGTGCGGGAAAGTATCGCTTTAACGGCAAAGGAATTTCTCAATGTTCCGTATTTATGGGGTGGAAAAAGTTTTTTTGCGGTAGACTGTTCTGGATTTACCCAGTTGGTGTATAAAGTTCATAATATAAAACTGCCACGGGATACCTCTCAGCAGGTAGAAATAGGAGAATCATTGACTTTCGTTGAAGAAAGTCAGCCGGGAGATTTAGCCTTTTTTGAAAACCCTGAAGGAAAAATTATTCATGTGGGAATCATGCTGGATAACCAGAGAATTATTCACGCTTCGGGAAAAGTGCGGATCGATACGCTGGATTCTACCGGGATTTTTAATAAAGAAATGAACAAGCATACGCACAAGCTGAGAGTGATAAAAAGTTTATTGTAATAACAAAAAAACATCTGAAATGCAAAATATTCTTTTTCTGCTTTTTGATATTTTTAATTTCGGATTGCTGGTATTTTTATGGTGGTTTACTGTAAAACATTAGTCCAAACAATTCCCGTTCATTTTGATTTTGAAGGTAAAGCAGATAACTTCGGAAGTAAGAAATATGCATTTTGGCAGCGATTTATTCATTTTTATTGGAATTTTTAAATGATACAACTTAATTATAACATCTTAAGTTAAATGGCTTTTTTCTACAACATATTTATCAATCTGCTGATCTTCGGAATGAAGGTTTTTTCTTTATTTAATGAAAAAGCAAAAAAAGGAATTCTTGGAAGAAAAGAGTCGTTGCAAAAAATAAAATCAGCATTTTCGAAATCAGATAAGATAATCTGGATGCATGCGGCAAGTCTTGGTGAATATGAGCAAGGACTTCCCGTTTTGGAAAAATTGAAAGAAAATTTACCGGATCATAAAGTTCTTATAACTTTTTTCTCTCCTTCCGGATACGAAAATGTAGTGAAGAAGAAAACTGTTGCGGATGCAATCTGTTATCTTCCTTTCGATAAAAAATCTCATGTAAAAGAATTTTTGGCTGAGATTAATGTTGATCTTTTCTTTACGGTAAAATACGATTACTGGTACAACCTTTTGGATCAATTAAGAGAAAAAAGTGTCAAAACATATGTAATTTCTGCTTTGTTTTATGATACACAGTCGTTCTTCACTTCTTACGGAAAATGGTTTGTGAAAGAACTGCAAAAAAATATAGACTGGTTTTTTCATCAGACAGAACTATCTTATGCACTGGCAAAAAGCGTAGGCCTTACAAAGTCTTCCGTGACAGGAGATACAAGGTTTGATCGTGTAAAACAGCTGCGGGATCAGGACAATCATGTAAAATATATCACAGATTTTATTAGTAGTGATAAAGCAGTGGTTTTCGGGAGTTCATGGCAGGCTGAAGAAAAAGTTGCTGAAGAAGTTTTTCAGGTAAGTCCTTATGCAAAACTGATTCTGGCTCCACACGATCTAAAAAGAGTTCAGCATTTAAAACAAATTTTCCCGGATGCCGTTTTATACAGCGAAATTAAAGAAGAGACAAAAATACAGTCCAGGGTTTTAATCGTAGATAGTATTGGTTTGCTTTCAAAATTATATTCTTATGCAGATATTGCTGTTGTAGGAGGTGGGTTTCACGATGCTGGACTGCATAATATTCTGGAAGCGGCAACATTTGGCGTTCCTGTCATTTTCGGAAATCATTACCGGAAAAATCCTGAAGCCGATGAACTGATATCTGCCGACGGTGGCAAATCTTTTGAAAATACTGGTTTGGCCGCAGATTTTGTAACGTTTCTCATCAATAATGAAGAAACCCTCCGGATAATGTCGGCAAATGCAAAGAAATTTGTTGATGAAAAACCAAATTCTACCACTTTGATTGTCAGTAAAATTTTATCTTAAAAATCCCTGACTCTTTATCTCTTTAATAATCAGATCAAAGTTTTCTGGAATTTTGTCGCTTGTAAGCCAGTTGAAGTCTATTCCGTTGTTGATGAAAAGTTTAGACAAATAATTGTTCTGAAGAATTTTTCCATACAGTTCGTCGAGATGTTCGTCAATTTCCATCCAGTAATCAGCATCAAGTTTCTTTGTCAGAAGCAGTGCTTTGACGGTTTTATTAATAATATAAAGATAAAGCTTGTACACATTATCGAATCTTAAGCGGCTGAGGTCTTCATTATAATCAAGAATTTTGTTAATCAGAAGAAGATTAAGTGAAACCTCTCCGAATTTGTCCGTTGTAATTTTCACGTGTTCCGTGATTTCAGCGCTGATTGTTCTTATAATGCTCAGAAAATATTTCTGATTGCTGATGTATTTCGAGGCAAGCAAAACTTTTTCTGCAACGATTTCTTCCATCGCATCACGCTTATTGTCTGTGGTTTCAGGATCGATGAGTTCAAAGTATAATTTTTTAGATAAAAGTTTATCTTTCTTTAATAATCTGAAAATCAGTCGGTCTTTTTCTACGGAAGAAAAATTACTTATCGCAGCTTTAAATTCTTTTGAATATTCCATTTTTTAAAATTAATTAAAAATTTTCGAATATTTCAAAAATCCGTTTACAGCCCAGTTGGCGGTGTAGTATAAAGATTTAACCGTAGAATATCCCATAAAGTCTTTATACACCAGATATTGGTCTTTAATGATGTTTTTTTTCTTCCTGGAAACACTGTTTTCGCGCATTCTGTATTTGGCGAGAGTCCGTTGTATAGGATAACCTTTCGGAATTTCTTTTAAAAGATTTAGCCACATCACATGATCTTCACGCTTGCTCTTTACCGGGAAGAAAAATTTACCGACTCTTTGTGTATCATACATCGTGGAAACCGGTGCAAGCCTGCATGTTTTCAGTAAATTTGAAAATGTAACGATGGTATCCGCTTCAAAATCTTTAAGAACAGGCTGCATAGTATATTCGTCACACCTTGAATAATTGCAGTAAACCAATTCTGCATTATTTTCTTGCATATAATTAATCATCGTTTCTAAATATTCAGGATACCAAAGATCATCAGAATCCAGAAAAGCAATATATCTTCCCTGAGCTCTTTCAAGGCTTTTATTGCGGGCATTTCCTGCACCGCCATTTTGCTTCAACACTTTAAGCTTTATTCTCAAATCCGGATATTTCTGTAAAATCTCAACAGTGTTGTCTCTGGAAAGATCGTCTGTAATCAGCCATTCCCAGTTTGTATATGTCTGGCTAAACACTGAATGTATGGTTTCCTCAATGAATTCTGCAGAATTGTATGAGGGAGTAATGATGGAAACAAGGTCTTTCATTTGTGTTGATATTATAAAAATTTTTTCTCGTAAAAATGCCATGAACAAATCCCTACCGAGACGACAAGAATCATACATATAAAAGCCATTAAGTAAGGATTGTAATCCCGGAAAAGTCCCAATGTGGTAAAAACACGAATGATGGGAAAATGAAAAATATAAATTCCATAAGTGAAATCTCCATACTTTCCGAAATCGTTTAAAAATGTTAAAGAATAAGCAATATACAGAACAATAATGCCGATCATTGCAGGTGAAAACAGGATAATATTAAAAATCAAATCGAACCAGACTGTGAGTATTGCAATAATGAAAAGAGTGTTTTTATTTTTAATGAATAAATCAAAATTAAAGTAAATCAGCATTCCCGGAATAAAATAGGATAATGTTCCCGGAAGTTGTTTGGCAACGGAAATTTTGTGTATCGATTCAAAATAATTTAGATAAACAAGCGACAGGAAATAGACAATGATAAGACTTATATTCCGGTATTTGTTGCTTTTTCCAAACAGTAAAAACAACAACGGGAGACAGAAATAGTAAGACATTTCTATTTTAAGTGTCCAGAGCGCACCATTCACCGCCTGGTTGCCAAATACTCCCGGCAGCCAGGGAGCTTTGAAATTCAAAAATAAAGAGTTCCAGAAAAGATATTTATAAACTTCAGGATTGCTGAAATAATCTTTAATGGAATAAGTGCTTACAAGACTTAGCAGAATAGCACAAAGAAATACCACCAGAAGATATGCGGGAACAATTCTTCTGATTCTTTTGCTTAAATAACTTTTGAGGCTGGATGATCTTTCGTAGCTCCTTGCGATAAGGAAACCACTGATAACAAAAAAGCCGAAAACCGCGATCTCTATGGGGCTGTGCTTGAGGAATCTAAGTTCTTCTGAGTTGCTGAGGGTGCCGAGATGTCCCAAAAAAACAATAAAGGCAAGGAGAACACGCAGGAAATCAAAATTATTTTTCGTTATATCAGACATTTGTATTTGTTTTTACAAAAATAGTTTTTTTCAGGATATAATGAATCTCTGCTTTAATATTTTGTCAAAAACTGCCATTATACTGCCTTATCAGGTTAATATTTTTTAAAATTTGCAATTTTATGATAATTTCTTTCAAAAAATTATTAAATAAATCAAAAAAATTATAATTTTAGCGCTTGAAAAATTTGATACATGAAGAAATTAGCATTACTCTTTGCAGGTCTATCTTTATTCGTAGCGACAGGATGTAATAACGACGACGATAATACAATGGAATATCCTATTGTAGGAACGTGGCAACCTATAAAAAAAGTTGTTACTACGGTTGCGATAGGAGAAGATCCTGTTTCGGACGGGATTTCTTTTGATACCGACTGTCAGAAAACATCAAGATGGGTATTCGCTGCAAGTTCAGGAAAAAGAACGGATAATGGAGACGGAACATCCCCGGGAACGTGCCAGCCGACTTTCGACAGAAACTTTACCTATACGTATGACAAAGATACTAAGGCTATTCAGGTAAAATATCAGGGAATTGTAGAGCCAGATAAAGGAAGCGTGGTTACCCTTAATGAAACAACTTTAAACATTAAATTCGAAGACACTTCAGATCCTACTGAATACCAGTCTACAACTTATACTTTAAAGAGAATCCCTCAATAATAAGAGTGCTTTTACTCATTTAAAACTTAAGATCTCATCTCCGGATGGGATTTTTGTTTTACTATATTTAATTTAAAATTAAATTCTATTTCTATTAAAATCATTATTTTTGTGAATCTTGATTTTGGAGTTAAAGCAAATTTAATCTAATATCTAAGTCTAACATCTAAATATCTAAATATAACAAGTGTTTTACGATCATCAGCAGATAGAAAAAAAGTGGCAGAAATACTGGGAAGAAAATCAGACCTATAAAACTTCCGACAGCACAGATAAACCTAAATTTTATGTTCTTGATATGTTTCCGTATCCATCGGGCGCAGGACTCCACGTGGGACACCCGCTGGGATATATTGCATCAGATATTTATGCAAGATATAAAAGACATCAGGGTTTCAATGTGCTTCATCCGGTAGGCTACGACAGCTTCGGGCTTCCTGCTGAGCAGTATGCGATCCAGACCGGTCAGCATCCTGCCATTACCACTGAGCAGAATATTACAAGATATGAAGAGCAGCTTAGAAAAATTGGGTTCTCTTTCGACTGGAGCAGAGAAGTAAGAACTTCCGATGCTTCTTATTATAAATGGACGCAGTGGATTTTTATTGAATTATTCCATTCATGGTATAATAAAGATACAGACAAAGCGGAACCGATTTCTACTCTGATCGAACATTTTGAAACGAAAGGCACGGAAGGTTTAAATGCCAATCAAAACGACGAGCTTCATTTCACTGCAGAAGAATGGAAACAAGCTTCTGAAATCGATAAAGAAGATATACTTTTAAATTACCGTTTGGCCTATAGAGCAGAAACAACGGTAAACTGGTGTCCTGCCTTAGGAACCGTACTGGCAAACGATGAGGTAAAGGATGGAAAATCCGAAAGAGGAGGTTTTCCGGTTTTCCAGAAGAAAATGATGCAGTGGAGTATGAGGATTTCTGCATACTCTGAAAGACTTTTACAAGGTTTAAAAACATTAGATTGGCCGCAACCTTTGAAAGATTCTCAGGAATACTGGATCGGGAAATCTCAGGGGGCGCAGGTGAGGTTTGAAGTCCTCACCCCAACCCTCTCCAAAGGAGAGGGAGCTGACAGCTTGGAAAATAAAAAGCCTGGTTATTTAACGGGAGGCCAAAATTCTAAAGTTTTGCTGCAGTATGCGAAAAATATGCGTCATGAAGCAACAGAGGGTGAAGACACGCTTTGGCAGATGCTTAGAAATAGGAAACTTGAAAGTAAATTTAGAAGACAACATTTAATAAAAGATTACATTGTTGATTTTGTTAGTCTTGAAAATAAATTGGTGATTGAAGTAGACGGAGGTTATCATTCTGAAGAAGAACAGATTGAATATGACAATCTAAGAACACAATATCTTAATTCCTTTGGCTATGACGTTCTGCGATTCTCAAATGAAGAAGTTCTTAATAATATAGAGAATGTTGTAGAAGAAATAAAGCGAAAATTAGAAGAAAATAAACAACAATTTTCAGGATCTGAAAAGTCCCTCTCCTCGGGAGAGGGATTTAGGGAGAGGATAGAAGTTTTCACCACAAGACCCGACACCATTTTCGGAGCAACATTCATGGTTTTGGCACCGGAGAATCCTTTGGTGGAAACCATCACAACACCGGAGCAGAAAGCTGAGGTTGATAGTTATATTGAAGAAACTTCCAAGAAAACGGAAAGAGACCGAATGGCCGATGTGAAGAATGTTTCGGGAGCTTTCACCGGAAGTTATGCTTTAAATCCGTTCAGTGGAGAAAGAATGCCGGTCTATATTTCAGATTATGTTTTGATGGGTTATGGGACAGGTGCTGTTATGGCGGTTCCGGCTCATGATGAACGTGATCACAGATTTGCAAAGAAATTTAATTTAGAAATTAAAAAGGTTGTAGAAACCGACGAAGATATTCAGGAAAAATCTTTTGATTCTAAAGATTCCGTATGTGTAAATTCGGATTTTTTAAATGGATTAAAATATGACGAAGCAAAAGCTTTAATTATTTCCGCTATCGAAAAAAGAGGAATCGGGCACGGAACAACCAACTACAGACAGCGAGATGCGATTTTCTCAAGACAAAGATATTGGGGCGAACCGGTTCCTATATATTATAAGGATGGAATGCCTTACACTTTGCCGACTTCTGCATTGCCTTTGGAACTTCCTGAAGTTGAAAAATACTTGCCGACAGAAGACGGAGATCCGCCATTGGGAAATGCAAAAACTTTCGCCTGGGATGAAGTAAATCAAAAAGTAGTTGATACCAATTTGATTGATGAAAAAACAGTTTTTCCTCTAGAATTATCAACGATGCCGGGTTGGGCGGGAAGTTCATGGTATTTCTTACGATACATGGATCCGCATGATGAAAATGTTTTCATTAAAAAAGACCTTGCCGATTATTGGGGACAAGTAGATCTTTATATCGGAGGAAGCGAACACGCAACCGGTCACTTGTTATATTCCCGTTTCTGGAATATGTTCTTAAAGGATAGAGGATATATCAGTCAGAATGAACCTTTCCAGAAACTGATTAATCAGGGGATGATTTTGGGGATGAGTGCTTTTGTGTATAGAGTTGCTTTAAACTTTAGAAAAACCGCAGAGTCTCAAAATGTAGAAAATGGTAAATTGACAAAATTAAATGAAGTTGAACAAATTGTTTTAAAAAATTTGTTCATTTCGAAAAGTTATAAAAAATACATTAAGACATTAAGTTCTCAAGAGGAAGGTTTTATAGAAAATAAAAACAAGTTTTTCGATATACTTGCTCCATATATTGAGAAGAAATTTAAGGCTCTGAACCTTGATATAAAAGAATATGAACTTGATAGACTAATTCCTTTCCAAGGATTTGTAACTCATATTGATATATCCTTATTAAAAGGAACATCAGACGAATTGGATACAGAAGCATTCAAAGCTTGGCGACCTGATTTTGCAGATGCAGAATTTATTTTGGAAGATGGAAAATATATCACGGAACGCGAAGTAGAAAAAATGTCCAAATCAAAATACAATGTTGTAAACCCGGATGACATCTGTGAAGAATACGGAGCCGATGGTTTGAGATTGTATGAAATGTTCCTCGGTCCACTGGAGCAATCCAAGCCTTGGAACACGCAAGGACTAAGTGGAGTTTATGGTTTCCTTAAAAAATTCTGGAATTTATATTTCAATGGCGAAGTTTTTGAAGTGTCAGATGAAGAGCCGACAAAAGCAGAATATAAAGTTTTGCATACTTTAATAAAGAAAGTCGTTTATGATATTGAAAATTTCTCTTTCAATACGTCTGTGTCATCATTTATGATTGCCGTAAACGAATTGCAAAAAATAAAATGCAACAAACGCAATATTTTGGAACCTTTGGCCGTTATCATTTCTCCTTATGCGCCACACATCTGTGAAGAGCTTTGGAGTCTGCTTGGTCATACAGCTTCTATTGAGTTTGAAAAATTCCCGGTTCTAAATGAAGATTATCTGGTAGAGGACGAGATAGAATATCCGATAAGTATTAATGGAAAAACAAAACATAAGTTGCCATTATCGTCACAGCTTTCAGCAAAAGAAGTAGAAGAAATGGTGCTTCAGGACGAAAAAGTACAGCATTTTCTGGAAGGGAAAACACCAAAAAAAATCATTGTGGTGCCAGGAAGAATTGTGAACATAGTAATTTAAATAAAAATTAACATTAGGAAATTAAAAAAAATGATGGTGTATATTTTTTAACTTTTTAACGTAAATGTTAAAATTAATGATTATTGCCAAAAAAAGAGAAAATAATTATAATATCGAAATCGTATTAAAATTTTGTTGTCAAAAAAAACAGAAATGTTTATTTGAGACTCTTGCATTTTAATTAATTTTGCCTTTAATTTACACCCTGTAAAATTTTAAAACAATATAATTTAGTTAAATATGGAAATGAATGTTTCAAAAAATGATGAGCAATTAGTTGCTAGAAAGGCAGGAGGTCTTAACCCGGCTTTAATTATTCCTATTCTTTTCGTAATAGGAGTTTGTATTTATTTATTCGTTCTTGGTAACCCAGGAAATTTCAAAGACGCAGAAAAACTAGGAAGTGGGTCTGTTGCTTTCTCAAGTGTTGAAGGAAAAGACATTCACCCAGAATCGTTTTTGGGAATTATCTACAAAGGAGGTGTAATTGTACCTATCTTGATTACTTTCATGATTACGGTAATCGTTTTCTCTTTTGAAAGATATTTCGTTCTTAGCAAAGCTGCCGGTAAAGGAAACTTAGACAACTTTGTTGTACAGGTGAGAAGCTTGCTAAACCAAAACAAAATTGATGAAGCTTTAGAAGAGTGTGACAGACAACAAGGTTCTGTTGGTAATGTAGTAAAAGAAGGTCTTACGACTTACAAAGCTTTATCTCATGATACAACTCTTAACAAAGAGCAAAAAATGGTAGCGCTTAACAAAGCAATCGAAGAAGCGACTACTCTTGAAATGCCAATGCTTGAGAAAAACATGATGATCCTTTCTACTTTAGGTACTGTTGCAACGTTAGTCGCACTTTTAGGTACGGTAATCGGGATGATCAAGGCGTTCTTCGCATTAGGTTCAGGAGGTGGTACTCCGGATGCAGCTGCACTTTCTACAGGTATCTCTGAAGCCTTGATTAATACAGCTTTAGGTATCGGTACTTCGGCTATCGCTATCATCCTTTATAACTTCTTTACTTCTAAAATTGACGGATTAACTTACAAGATCGACGAGATCGCAATGAGTATCCAACAGTCTTTCGCTGAATTCAACTAAGAATTTTAGCAAGAAATTTGCATAAGTAAAAAGAAGTTTAATTAAAAATCATTAATAATAATGGCGAGAGTCAAACCAAAAAGACATGGGGTAATTACGGACATGACGGCAATGTGTGACGTTGCGTTCCTACTACTTACATTCTTTATCTTGACCACTCAGTTTAAAAAACCTGACGTGGAGCAGATCAAACCGCCATCTTCAATATCAGAGAAGTTACTTCCTGATGCAAGTTTGATGACCATCAACGCTACACCGGACGGAAAATTCTATTTCCAGCCTGTAGAAAATGCATCAGAAAGATTACAGCTTTTAGACAATATGGGTAAAAAGTACGGAATTACTTTTGACAATAAAGAAAAAGCTGCATTCCAAAAAGTACAGGCTATCGGCGTTCCTATGAACCAGCTGAAAAGCTATCTTGATTTGCCAGATGACGAGCAGAAGAATTTCAAGAGTCCTACAGGGATTCCTATGGATAGTACAAATAAGCAGTTAGTAGACTGGGTAAAAGAAAGTTTAACCGTTAATCCTGATTACAAATTGGCGATTAAAGGCGATGTTACTACAGAATATCCTAAAGTAAAAAGCTTATTTGAGGGTTTAAGAGATATCGATTTTCTTAAATTTTGGTTGATTACATCACAAGAAGGTAAACCTAATGAATAATATCATTTAGAAATGGCAGAAGTACAAGTACAGGAAAAAGGCGCCAAAGGCGGCAAGGTACGTTCCAAGAAACAGAGTACCAGAGTCGATATGACTCCAATGGTGGACTTGGGTTTTCTATTGATTACCTTCTTTATGTTCACAACCACATTCTCTAAACCGAATGTGATGGATTTGGGTCTTCCGGCAAAACCGAAAGATGATACACAGAAACCACCTCCAACAGAAATTAAACTTTCAAACTCTATTTCTCTTTTATTAGGTAAAGACAATAAGGTTTTCTGGCACCAGCAGGATAATACCTCTCTAACAGACCAAAACCTTAATGAAACCACTTTTGATAGAGAAGGAATAAGAAAGGTTATCAAGCAGGCAGAAGCAAATGCGGCTGATAAATCCAAATTTACCGTGATTATCAAGCCTACTGACGATGCTGTATATAAAAACTTTGTAGATATTCTCGACGAAATGGCAATTACTAATATTGAGCGATACGGGGTTACCGATCTTAAATCTTGGGAAAAAGCTATCTACGACAAAAAAGTTGGTAATTCTAACTCTGGAGCTGCGGCACCGGCTACGAAGTAATTTAAACCATAAAATTGTAAATCTATGGCAAACGAAAATGTATACGATTCTGGTCTTACTTTAGACGAGATTGTATTTGAAAATAGAAACAAGGAATATGGTGCATACGATCTAAGACATCAGTATCCAAAACTTCTGACTAGATCTTTTATCGTTGGGACAGTATTATTCCTTATCTTGGCTTTGTCTCCTTTTATTTATCTTACCATTAAAAGATTAACTGCGCCGCCTAAACAAGAAGTAAAGGCAGATTTGGTAGAGATTCTTCAGGAAGATAAAATTATCGAGCAGCCAAAAGAAGAAGAACCACCTCCACCACCTCCACCACCAAAAGAGGAAGAGAAAATTGAAATTATTCAGAATGTTGTACCAGAGCCTGTAAAAGCTCCGAAAATTGAAACTCCTCCACCACCGATTTCCAAGCAGTTAGAAACAACAACTGGTCTTGTTAATCAGGAGGGTGTAAAAGCTCCGGCGTATGTGCCACCACCGCCGCCGCCATCAACGGGTACAAAAGCTTCAACAGCTGAAGTTAAACCTCAGATTAATCAAAATCAGGTTTATACCGAAGTAGAGCAGACTGCTGAATTCCCTGGAGGTATTAATGCTTTCAGAAATAAAGTGGCAAACAACTTTGATGGTTCTGCAATGAATGGTGACGAGGGTACTGTAAAAACTGAAGTAACTTTCGTTGTTGAAAGGGACGGAAGTATTACTGACATTAAAGCAAACGGAGGAAATTCAGATTTCAACGCTGAGGCGATCAGAACAATTAAGTCAATTAAAAATAAATGGACTCCTGCTAAAATTAACGGACAATCTGTACGTTATAGATTCAGATTACCTCTGACTATGAATTTTGAAGGATAATTTATCTTTAAATAATAATTAAAAAAGAGAAGCATATGCTTCTCTTTTTATTTTTTTTGGTATTTTTGTTATATGATGTTCAATTGGTTATCCCTGGTCACGGGATTGTTCTATATCGTTTTGGGAATTGTAGTGATTCTTTACAAATTCTTTTTCACCGTTCTTGAACCCGGAGTTGCTTATGCATTGGGGGTATTGCTTATCCTGTACGGCATCTTTAGAATTTACAGAGCGATTTCAAAAATCAAAAATTCAGACAATGAAAAGTAGTATTAGAATTGTAATGCTATTTTTTGTTAGTATTATAGCTGTTAACTGTAAAAAGGAAGAGAAATCTCCATCTTATCATAAAGGAGAAATGACTATTCTTACAGATGAATCTTTTAAAAGCGTTACTGAAGCTTTAGCAGAAGGATATATGATTAATTATCCCGAAACTAAAATAAAGGTAGTCACAAAGAAAGAAGATCTAGGCTTTCTTGATCTTTTAAATGATAAAGCAAAAATTGTTGTCATGTCGAGAGATCTGTCACCTGAAGAAATTAAAACGTACGAAGAACAAGTAGAGCTTAAGTTTTTACCTGCAAGATTTGCTGCCGATGCTGTGGTTTTTATTGTCCCGAAAGACTCTCCAAAGGAAAGTATTTCAATGGAAGAAATAACACAGGGAATGCAGTCTGATGATAAAAAATTTATTTTCGACGGAGCGAATTCAAGTAATCTGAATTTTGTTGCTCAGAAGCTTAAAAAACAACCTAAGGATTTGAAATATTCCATCATTCCCGGGAATAAAAATATTATTCAGGAATTAAATAAATATCCTGATAAAATAGGTGTTATCGGCCTTAATACATTTAGTCGCCCTTATGATAAGGAGTCTGAAGAATTGAGAAATATGGTGAAGATTCTCCCCGTAGAAAACAAAGGAGTAAAATACGATGCGGATTTTGATAATCTGCGAAAAATGAGTTATCCATTTACAAGAGTTTTGTACTTTTTAACAAATGAAGGAAATTTTAACATTGCGAATGGATTCATAAGATATTCCTGTACGCAACTGGGGCAAATGATTGTTCAAAAAGAAGGTTTGCAACCCTATAACCTCTATAGAAGAGAAGTGCAAATGCGTTAAAATATATTAAATTAACGCTTTACCCCAAAATAAATCATTATTTTGGTCTGAAAATTGTCTATAATATAAATCGAATTTAGATTATAAAATAAAAAATGAGAGATATAATGAATATGAATGTAAAGAAGATTGCTTTTGGAGCAGCGGTGGTGTTTTTTACCAATTTTGCCATTGCGCAAACTGTACAGGACGGTATTAACAGTATGGACAGCGACAAATTTGCCCAGGCAAAAACTAATTTCACAAATATGATTGCTTCGGATCCTACAGCCGAAAATTATTTCTATTTGGGAAATACTTATTTAAAACAAGGAGAACCGGATTTTGCAGCTGCAACTGAAAATTTTAATAAAGGATTGGCAGCAGATAAAAAAAGTTATTTAAATAAAATTGGTTTAGCAACTGTAAAACTTGGAAAAGGAGATAAGAGTGCTATTGCCGAAATTCAGGAAATCGTTTCAGATTCAAGAGAAAAGGATGCTGAAGTATTATTCAGAGCAGCGGAGGCTTTAACTTTATTTGAAAAGAATAACTCTCCGGATCTTGCCATCCAGTTTCTGAATAAAGCAATCGAGAGAGCTTCAAGAAAAGAAGTTCCAGCATATTATTATTATACTTTAGGAGATGCCTACAGATTAAAAAGAATGCCGGGAGATGCAATGACAGCTTATGATAAAGCGCTTCCTTTGGCTAAAAATAAAGCATCAGTATATACAAGAATCGGAACTCTTTGGATGGCTGCGCAACAATGGCAACAGGCGAAAACAAGTATAGACAAAGCAATTGCTACTGACCCTACTTATGCGCCTGCATATAAAGCGTTGGCTGCTTATGATATCCGATATCAGCAAAATGCAAAAGCAACTCAGGATCTCATTAACTATACAAAATATGCTGATGAAGACCCGTACACGCAGTTAGAAATTTCCAAACTTTATTTTACCAATGAAGATTATGTGAATTCTAAGCAGGTTCTAGATAAGATTTTCGACAAAATTAACGATCCGATTAAATTTAAGTTAAGAGCTTATCAATTATATGCTGACGGAAAATATGTAGAAGCAAAGCAAAACATGGATACTTTTGTTTCTCAGGCGGAAAAATCAAGAGTACAGCCGGCGGATCAAGGATTGCAAGGTCTTATTGCTGCAGGTTTAGCTAAAACTGAAACTGATGCTGCAAAAAAGACTGCTTTAATGACAGAAGCGCAACAAAAAGTGGCTATTGCAAAAGCTGCTAAAGATGAAACAATGAAGTGGGATTTGGAATTGGTGAAGATAGCAGGAGGAGGAGCTTCTCAGGCTGATATTGACGCAGGTCCTACAAATCCTGTTATTGAAGGGTTAAAGCAGAAAATTGCTGCTAATGCTCAGGATACAGATTCTTTATTCAAGTTGGCGACAGCTTATCAGGAAGTGAAAAACTGGAATGGAGCAATCCAGACATGGCAGAAAATGAATGCACTTCTTCCGGATTGGGCACCAGGTTATTATAGTTTAGGATATTCTTATCAGCAGGCTGGGAACAACGATGCTGCGAAAGTTGCTTATGAAAAGTTCATTAATACCGTAAAACCTGCAGATAAGGAGGCTAATAAGCAGACACTTGCTTACTCATATTTTGCAGTTGCGTATCTGAGCAAAGATACTGATATGGCTAAAGCTAAAGATTATGTAGCTAAATCTTTGCAACTCGATCCTACTTATCAGGATGCAATTAAACTGAATGAAGAGATCAACAAATAAAATAATTTAAAGTTTAAATTATAAATATATAACTTCCCATTCGCAATGTTTGGGAAGTTTTTCTTTTAAATCTTATCTTTGAATATTATGAAAACAGATATATTAGCTTTTGGCGCTCATCCCGATGATGTAGAACTTGGATGTGGAGGAACGATTATTAAAATGGTTTCTGAAGGGAAAGTATGTGCAATTGTTGACCTTACAAGAGGAGAGCTCGGCACAAGAGGAACTGAAGAGACAAGAAAGGCAGAAGCCGCAGACTCCGCAAAAATATTAGGAATTGTAGCCAGAGAGAATTTGGGAATGAAAGATGGATTTCTTGAAAATTCTGAAGATTATCAGATGAGAATCGTAAAAATGATCCGTAAATACCGGCCGGAAATCGTTTTAGCAAACGCAATTGATGATAGACATCCGGATCATGCAAAAGGAGCGAAATTAGTGTCAGATGCGTGTTTTTTAGCTGGATTAAGAAAGATTGAAACCGTTTTGGATGGAGAAAATCAGGAAGAGTGGAGACCAAAGCATGTTTTTCATTACATACAGTGGAAAAACGTTGAACCTGAATTTGTAATAGATATTTCTGAACATTTGGATAAAAAAATTGAAGCGTGCATGGCTTTTAAAACCCAGTTTTATGATCCCGCTTCCAAAGAGCCTGAAACACCAATTACTTCTAAAGATTTTTATCAGAGTTTAACGTATCGCGCTCAGGATTTAGGACGGTTATCGGGAGTGACTTATGCTGAGGGATTTACGTCTGAGAAGCTTATTGCGATGAAAAATTTTGACGGAATTGTTTGGTAATTAAAAAACATTTCCTATATTTGCACTCACAAAACGGTGATTGTAGCTCAGTTGGTTAGAGCGTCGGATTGTGGTTCCGAAGGTCGTGGGTTCGAGACCCATCATTCACCCAAAAAAACGGTAATCCTGCTAAATTTTAGCAGGATTTTTTATGCCTTATTTTTCTTATCTAAATAATTAAGATTATAACTGTTTTCAGTTCGTCTATCTTAATTTGTTCTGAAATTTATTACTTTAACAATATCTTTTGTATATGATTTCTTTATTTTGGTCGTTTCAAATGGTTTTATAAGACCATTGCCGGAAGGATCGGAAACATATTTATTGAAAATCAAAGTGTATTTTTTTTCCGTCCACGGTTTTTCAGGGATAAAATACCATTCTGTATCATCCGATCCGGGGATGAATTTTCCTTGAATATTGATATCCTTATTGTAGATGTTAATAGAAATTCCGCCAAGAATACTATAGAGATCCATAGGCTTATCAAAGACTATTTTTAATTTTTCTTTACTGTTTCTTCTTGGAATACTAAATTTATTTTTTAATATTTTTGGACAGCTTGCTGTCGGATAATTAATTTCAAAACCTTTTGTAAAAGATTTTACTTTTGAATTTTTATGTAATGGTTTTACTTTGTCAGTAATCTCCAAATAATATTTTTTTCCAACATAAAAAACGTCACCTAAATTGTCATAATATTTAATTCCTCTTTTTACTCTTCCGGGATGGATCATAAGCATTAATATCTTATCGCTGATCCACCTGCTTTTATTAAGCCAGACATGAGGTACAATTTCCTTATTTTCATTATATAAGTTCACATATCTGAAAGCAGATTCATCCTCCAGCATCGGTTGTGAAAATTCAATGTAAAAAGTCAATATATTCTTTGGGATTTTATTACTTCTTGGAAAAACTTCTTTTACAAAAATCTCATTGGTAATGTTAAGATTGATTGATGGAGTTTTATAAAAAGTTTTTACAGTGTCATTTTTATTATAAAAGTGAGCATTAAATGAAAGTCCATCTCCCATTTCAAACTGAGGTTGAAAGAAGATTGTATCTTCATTTTTGGAGTAAAGACCCAATAGCGGTGTTTGGGATTCTTTTCCTTCCTGAATCATAAACACCTTTAATAATTCTGAGGGTTGTTTGTCATCTCCGTGAGCAGGGAAAGCTTTAAATAAAGGTTTATTAGATCTTTTTACATCAATTTGTATTTCCTGAGAATAAATGAAATTGTACGAAAAGATAAAAAAAAGCATAAACAGATACCTTAAATTAATTGTTGTTATTTCTTTCATAACTAAAATTTTATAGTAAAGAATAATGTGCGAACTTTTGATCCGCACATTTATTTAGAAAATTCCTTATTAGTTATTTTTTAATGAAAGATTTAGAATCCAGATCTATCCCTTTATTGCTGATTTTTAACAGATAATTTCCTGTTTGTAAATCTGAAATTGAGATTTTCTTGTTATTTGAATCAACTGTTTGTTTTCTGATAAGCTTTCCATCATAGCTGTAAATTGTGGCTTCTATATTTTTATAAAGCTTATCATTATAGAAAATATTCAAAACATCGGATGCTGGATTTGGAGAGATTTCAAATTTTATATTTTTAGCATTTTGTTCTTCAACATTTAGCGCTGCTGTGCAAACACTAAGTTTCGATAATGTTTGAAAATCTGCAGACAATGTAAGAATTTCACAAGGTGAGTAATATGCCATTGATGAGAAGTTGCCGGGGAAACTCGTCATTTCTTCAGTCGTAAGGCTTGAGTTTACGTTGCCGAAAAAATCTCTTAAATCAACTGAATTATTATTATAGGTATTATTCGTAAAGGGAGTTCCGTCAAGAAATTTCTTTCCGATTCTATAGATTTTTTTATTTGACCAATTATCGTGTAGGTCCAATAGGTACGCCTCTGTTCCGTTAGTGATCGTGAGTGTCTTCACTGAGTAGTCAAATACAACATTAAATGATTCGCGTACCGTAAACAGACCTGAATTGCTTGTTAATGAGGGTACTGTTTCTGAAAAACCAGGTGCGCAGGTTGTTGTACCGCATAAATATTCAGTATTATTAATTTTTATATAATTAAGTGTCTCTAGCGGAGCATTGGTGAGGTATGTATTTCCCCAATTGGATTTAAACATCGTGGTGGCTCTTTTTGTGATTGTTGCATTATAGGTAAAAGGAGCAGATATATAACCCAGCTCACCATTTAAAGTACTATGATTACTTGATACAAAAAGCTTATTTCCTCCCCAGGCTATATCCTGAAAAGTACAATTTGCGTTGGTAAAGTTTAAAGCACAATAAGGCATTGTATTAAAATTCAAGGCGGTAATTGTATTTCCTGCGTTGGTAAGCTTCACAAAATAGGGTGTCGTATTGACCATAGCCATCACATATACGGCATTTGTAATAGGGTTTACCTCAATATTTTTTATCGAAGTAAATGTTTGTCCGGTTGCGGCTTCTATTCTTGTTTTTACATTATCGGAAGTCGTTGCAATAGTATTGGCTGCTTTATCTGCGGGATTACTGTCATTTACGTCAACAATAAATACCTTACCGCTAGCATTATTTGTTGCAACTAACGCAACACTGTTTCCGTCACTAATAAGTTTAAAATTTGTAATGGTTCCGGAGGTAATCATTGTTCCTGTCTGAGGAGATACCATTAAAGAGTTTTGGGCAAAGCAGAATGCAGATGATAGAATAAAAAGGAATAAATTTTTTTTCATGTATTTATATTTAAAAGGTTAAAATTATTTCATAGATAATCTGTTTGGGTTTATTTTATTAATGGATTTTATAATGTCAGGTTTGTGTTTTACTATTATTTTATTTATTTTAATAAAAATAATTTAGTTTTTTAATGCTAATGTTAAATAATTAATAACAATTTTAGTAATTATTATTTTAATAATCAAAAAATAAAGCTTCTAAAAATATATGCATAGCATTGTATTTTGATGCTATAATTTAGAAGAATATACTTAGTAATGGAAAAAAGTGATGAATTATGGGGAATAAAAAAAGCATCTTTTTCCAGATGCTTGTGTTTTTAATATTGTTTAGAATATTTAAACTTCGTCGTCAGAATCAATCGTGTAAGATCTGCTTTTGAAGTCTTTATCATGCTTTTCTGATATTACATCCTCACCTTTTTCGTTAATGATGAAATCTGTGGATTCATTAAACATCTCCTGAAAACTTTTGAAATCTTCTTTGTAAAGATAGATTTTGTGCTTCTCAAATGTAGCTTCTCCATTTTCTCCGAAATTCTTTTTACTTTCGGTAATCGTAAGATAATAATCTCCTGCTTTCGTCTCGCGCACATCAAAGAAATAAGTTCTTCTCCCTGCTTTTAACACCTTCGTGAAAATTTCATTTTCATGGCGTTCCTTGTATTCACTCATTGTTAGATATTTTTTAATCTTGTTAAGAACAAATATAAAAGTTTTCTTTTAATCACAAAATTTTTTTTATGATTTATTTAACATTTGTGAACGAATGAGCTAAGCAGTTACGGAATTGCTAATTTCTGTAAGGTTAAGAATCTTATCTGCTCTTTGGGCGCTAGACTCTCTGTGTGTGATGATTATAGATGTGGCATTATGAATTTTCCTTTCGATATTTTCCAGTATATTCTGTTCGGTTTCGGTATCTAACGCAGAGAGTGAATCGTCAAAAATAATAATATTAGGATCTTTAATTAAGGCTCTTGCAATACAGATTCTTTGTTTCTGGCCTCCCGAAAGCATCACGCCGCGCTCACCAACCATTGTTTTATACTGATCTTTAAATTCAATGATATTCTTATCGACATCTGCAATTTTTGCATATTCAACCACTTTTTCATGAGTTGGATGGTCGATGGCAAAGCCAACATTATTTTCAATAGAATCTGAAAAAAGATAACTTTCCTGTGGAATATATCCGATGGAATTTCTGTAATTTTCTAAATTGTGCTCTTTTAAATTCTTTCCGTCAATTAAAATTTCACCTTCCGTAGGATCAATCAATCTGCAAAGTAATAATGCGATGGTGGATTTTCCGCTTCCTGTTTTTCCCATTATCGCAAGGGATTCTCCGGCTTTTACGGTAAAGCTTAGATTTTCCAATGCTATAATTCCTGTATTCGGGTACACATAAGATACATTCCTGAACTCAATATTTCCTTTAATAGGATAATTTTCAAAATTTTTGTTAACGATTTCAGATTTTTTATCCATAAACTCATTGATCCTCTGCATAGAAGCTTCAGCCCGCTGATTCACTGAAGTTACCCATCCTACCATAGAGAAAGGAAATATCAGTGTGTTGATGTACATAAAGAAATCCGCAATTTTACCAATACTCAGTTCTCCTGCAATATATTTCTGTCCGCCGATCCAGATAATCGCCACGTTTAGAAGTCCGATGACAAAAAGGATGATGGTGAAAAAGTAGGCTTCTGTTTTGGCAAGATCCAGCGCTTTATCCTGATAATCGGTAACTTTTACGCCGTAATTTTTTTCAATATATTTTTCACGGGCAAAAAACTTTACCACACGAATTCCCGAGAAACTATCCTGTACAAAAGTGGAAATCGCAGACTGGCTTTTCTGCATAATCTTCGACTTTTTGTTGATAATAGAGCTCACTTTATAAATAGCATACGACAAAATAGGCAAAGGAAGTAACGTCCACAACGTCATGGAAACATCCGTCTTGAGCATATAAATTGCTGTAATCACAACAAGTACAATTAAATTGGCGACGTACATTACTCCTGGTCCGAGATACATTCTTACTGCAACAACATCTTCACTCAGTCTATTCATAAGGTCACCTATGGTTGTCTGCTTGTAATCTGTTAAAGATAAATCCTGATAATGCCGGTATATTTTATTTTTCAGTTCATATTCAATTCTTCTTGACGCGACAATAATAGTTTGCCGCATCATAAATGTAAAAAATCCGGTTAGCAGGGAACATCCCACAATAATGGCAACATAAACCAAAACCTGATTGTTGAAGCCCAGATTTCCGTTTCTTGTAAGTTCATCCACTGATTTTCCAACGAACTGTACCTTATATATATTAAAAAAGTTACTGGCAATGATAAATAATACCCCCCAAAATAATAATATCTTGTGCTTCCAGAAATAGGGGTTCAGAGTTTTTAGCGCTTTCATAAACTTTTACAAATTTACAAAAATGTCATCACACTGCGAATTTCATAAAGTTTAAATTTTGTATCTTTGCACCCATAAAAAGCTCTTTGAATGTTAGGAAGACGACAAATCCGTGAAAAAGTAGTACAGACTGTGTATTCATATTACCAGAATCCTGTAAAGTTTGATGTGTTAGAGAAAAATATGTTTACCGGAATAGAGAAAATCTATCATCTCTATATTTATGAGTTAAACTTTTTGGTGGCGCTTAAAGAACTGGCAGAACACCAGATTGAAATCGGTAAAAATAAGTTTATTAAAACCGATGCCAACATCAATCCTAACCAAAAATTCATCAATAATCAGGTTTTAATTAAATTGGAAGAAAATCCGGAAAGATTATTCTTCACCGGTCAGCATAAACAATTGAAATGGGATATGCACGATGATCTTCTGGTAAAAACTTTCCAAAGAATTACAGCAGGAAAAAGATATCAGGATTTTATGAAAGAAGAAGGATATTCTTTCGAACAAGATCAGAAATTTATTGGCAAGCTGTTTTTAAGATATATTGCCGAAAATGATGATTTCCATGATTATCTTGGAGATAAAGAACTTTCCTGGTATGACGACATTCATATTGCCAACTCAATGGTTCAGAAGACAATCGGTTTCCTGAAAGAAGATGAAGAAAGCAGAACTTTAATCAAAATGATTAAAGATGATGAAGATAAAACCTTCGCCATGAAACTGTTGAGAAATACATTAGACAGTTGGGAAAACAATGAAAAGAAGCTGGAAGAAAGACTTGAAAACTGGGATCTGGAAAGGGTTTCGCTGATGGATAAAGTGATTTTATCAACTGCTATTTCGGAACTTGATAATTTTCCTTTCACACCTTCAAGAGTTATTATCAATGAATATATTGAGATTGCAAAAGTATTCGCTACAGACCGATCCAATATTTTTATTAACGGGATTTTAGATAAATACTGTAAAGATTTAAATAGAATATAAATATTTCAATATGAAAAAGACGTTATCAATTATCGCTTTATCAGTAATAGGCCTTGGCTTGGTTTCATGTAAAAAAGAAAACAAAGAAGTAGCAGGAACAGAAACTTCTGTTGGTGCAGATTCTGCTGCGACTGTAACTCCGGTGGCGGGCGACTCTGCTGTAGCTCCTGCAGGTACACCAGCTTCCAATCAGCCATTGACTACAATCGCTCTTTCCGAAAGCAACTTCGACTTTGGTAAGATTAAAAAGGGAGATAAAGTAGAGCATATATATGAAGTTACGAATACAGGAACAAACCCTTTAGTAATTTCAGAAGTTAAGCCAGGTTGCGGATGTACAGCTCCGGATTTTACAAAAGAACCGATCATGCCGGGTAAAAAAGGAAAAATCACGTTACACTTCGACTCTACAAACTTTGACGGAAACGTAAGTAAATTTGCAGATGTTTTTGCAAACGTAGAAAAAACTCCAATAAAATTAACATTCACTGCGAATATCCAACCATAACATCATGAATTTATTATCAATCTTTTTACAGGCACCTGCTCAGGGAGGAAATTCTTCCATGATGCTTATTATGATGGGAGTAATGTTTGTTGGCTTTTATTTCTTAATGATAAGACCGCAAATGAGAAAGCAGAAGCAGGAAAAAAACTTTCAGCAAACCCTTAAAGTAGGAACCAGAGTAGTGCTTACTTCAGGTCTTCACGGAAGAATTGCCCAGGTTCAGGATGATGGTTTTATCATCGAAACGTTGTCAGGAAAACTGAAGTTTGAAAAAGCGGCTGTCTCAAGAGAATTTACAGAAGCGCGTTTTGGTGATAAAGCTAAAGCTGCGGAAAAAACAGCCGATAAAGCTACAGAGAAAAAAGAAATCGAAACTGAGAAAAAATAATTCTTTGTTTTGAAAAATATTCCGTTTCGGCGGGGTGAGCATTGCTCACCCCGCCGAAACTTTTTATATCGGAAATATGAGGTAAAATAATATCTTTGCCACATGAATAAAAACACAAGTAAAACCGTTCTCATCATCGGTGCCAATTCAGATGTTGCCAAGCAATGTATTCTGCAATATGTACGAAAAGATTTCTTCATTCTGGCAGCTTCCAGAAATACGCTTTCCTTAGAAAAATTCGTTCAGGAAAATAGCTTGCATTCACAAGTTTCAGTATTGCATTTTGACTCCGTTGAATTTGATTCACATCAGAAATTCTATGACGAACTTCCCGCAAAACCTCATATTGTTGTGTATGCCGCAGGATTTTTAGTTGAAAATGAAAAAGCACTAAAAGATTTCAAAGGAGTACAACAGATGATGATGGTCAATTATATGGGAGCTGTTTCTATTCTGAATATTATTGCAACAGATGAAACCAATAAGAATTTAGAAAGAATCATCGGATTATCATCACTTTCAGGTGTTCGGGGAAGGAAAAGCAATTTCGTGTATGGAAGTACGAAAGCGGCTTTCATAACTTATTTAGCGGGTTTAAGACAAGAGCTGGCTTCAAGAAATATCAAAGTCAATGCGTTGGTAATCGGTTATATAAGAACAAAAATTAATGAAGGTTTACAGTTAAACGAATCTTTAATCATGGAACCGGATTACGTCGCAAAATTCATTGTCAACGCAGGGAATTCCTTTACCATTGTTCCGAACTTTAAATGGAAAATGATTTATTGGATTTTAAAAATGTTGCCGGAAAGCTTGGTGGCGAAGTTGCCTTAATTATTCACTTTTAACAATGACACTTGGAAAGCCTAATTTATTCATTAAATCATTATAGTTTTCCATCAGAATGCTACTGCTACCGTAATGAGAAATTTTTAATTGATTTTCACTGTCTTCAACAGAAAAAGAATTTCCGCTATTACCAAATTCATTTTCCATGAATTTGTACTGCATCACATTATTGATGTAATTCATCAAGCCAGCTTTTTGAGAAATTGATAAAACAATATTTTTTTTTGTCTCTTCATTTTGTACAATTAATCCTGTACTATCTCTAACTCCACAATCGACTCTGTATCTGGTGTAAACCAATTTAGTTTGTTCTTTTTCAGAATAAATCTTAATTATTTCATTATGACCTCCCCATTCTCCACAATCAGCAAATCTGGATTTTATAAATATAGTGTCCTTATAACTTAAAATATTATCAAAAGAGTAATTTATATTTGAGCTTTTAGAGCAACTTAAAGAAAGAATTAGTAATAGAACAGCAAAGCATTTTTTCATGTAATAAGTTTTATCTAAAAATAACCAATTACTACAATTCCTGCAACCTCTCCAAAGCCTTCATCATATCAATTCCTTTCCCTAAAACAGGCTTAAACAAGTCACCTTTCTCTTTGATCCTGTCCAAAGCATTATGAATATTAAAATCTGTTGGTTTTAAGCCTTTTTTCAGTTCTTTCCACTCCAAAGGCATGGAAACGGAAGCTCCTTGTTTTGGGCGCAAGCTGTAAGCACTCGCCAATGTTTGTCCCGTTCTGTTCTGAAGATAATCAAGGTAAATTTTATTGTTGTCCCTTTTCTGAAGACTTCTTTCCAGCGTGGTAATTTTCGGAAGTTTGTCATGAACTTGCTTCATCAGAATGTGTGCAAAATCTTTCACCTGGTCAAAATCGTATTTTCCGCCCATAGGAACGTAGATGTGGATCCCCGTACTGCCTGAAGTTTTACAATACCCTTCTACTTTAATGGATTCTAAAACCTCATGCACCTGAATAGCGGTTTCGATCACATCATCAAAAGTATTTTTTTTGGATGGATCCAGATCCAATACCAGAAAATCAGGATGGTCGAGATCGGGTAGGGAAGAGTTCCATGGATTCATGTCGATGCATCCTAAATTATTAAGATAGGCAAGCGTAGCTTTGTCATTACAGTAAATATAATCGATATACTTATCGTTCGATTCCGAATATACCTGGGTTGTTTTTACCCAGTCCGGGATGTTATCGCTGGCATCTTTTTGATAAAAATTCTGTTCTTCAATACCATTCGGAAAACGATTTAATGAAAGCGGACGGTTTTTTAAATGAGGTAAAATATAGTTAGCTACCGACTGGTAATATTCAATCACATCACCTTTGGTGATATCATCCTGAGGAAAATAGATTTTATCCTGATTGGTCAGTTTTACCTTATGCCTGTTCAGCGTTATTTCTTTGTCATTTTCAGAAATTTTTGCTTTTTTAGTAGCTTTCATGTATTTTGTATTTTGGTTGATTTGATCTATTTCACCGGCAGAGTTCTTTACTTCCTCCGGCTCTTTATCTTCACGGATGGCTACAAAAACCGGATGTCTGAAGATACCGTCCTTAGTGATTTCAGAATATTTTATTTCGCACACCAGTTCAGGTTTTGTCCATGTTACGGGCATATTAGTTTTAGGTTTAGTCTCAAAAGGTGAACTTTTTACCATTATTTTCTTCAATCTTTCATGAATTTCTTTAATTGATTCACGGTTAAATCCCGTTCCTGTATGTCCGCAATAGATAAGTTTTCCGTCAATGTATTTTCCCAGAATCAGTGCGCCGAAACCTTCTCTTGATCCGCGAGGTTCTGTAAATCCACAGATGATCGCTTCTTCAGTATTGGTGAATTTTATTTTAAGCCAGTCGGAAGTTCTGTGATTTTCGGTGTATTGACTGTCCGCTTTTTTAGCGATCATGCCTTCCAGCTTCATTTTTTTCATCTGCTTAAAGAAATCGATACCTTTTTCGGGAATATGGTCACAGTATTTTATGACATCTGTTTCAATTAAAGCTTCCTTCAAAAGTTCCTTGCGCTGAATCAACGATAGTTCCTCCGTAGAATGACCGTTCAGCCAAAGAAGATCAAAAACCTGATAGACAAGAGCAAGATCAGGATTATCACCAATCTGTTGTAGCAGCTGAAAATTAGGTCTGCCATTTTCATCGTAAGCTACGATCTCGCCATCTAGAATCATTTTGCGTTCCTGAAGGTTGAAGTCCTTCGCCACTTTCTCAAATTTGGATAAAAAAGAAATCCCATTTCGGGAATAGAATAGAGGTTCTTCTCTAAGATCAGCAACAGCGCGATAGCCGTCCCATTTTATTTCAAAAATCCAGTCCTCATCATCAAAGGCCTCATCATGAGGTTTTGCCAGCATAGGCTTGATGAAGTGTTCTAATTTTTTTTCATCAACCAAATCATTAAATCGTTTGAACTGTGGTTTTATATCGTCATTCGCTACTTTTTTGCGCTGACTTTTGAGCTTTTTTTTTCCTCTAAAAATTTCGTTACCAAAGAATTCTTTGCCGTATTTTCTTCAGCGTCATAGTTGCTCTCTGCAAAATTATCTTTATGCTTAATCAGCAGCCATGCATTATCTTCCGTGTTTTTCATTTTTACTAAAGCAAATTCGCCCTTTAACTTTTTTCCGTGAAGGATAAATTTCAACGACCCTGCATGAAGTTCTTTAAACAGTTCTTTCTCATCAGAAAGCTTTGAGTTCTGATCTAAAGGTTCGTACGTTCCGCTGTCCCATATTTCTACCTGTCCGGCACCATAATTCCCTTCCGGAATATTCCCTTCAAAATCTTTATAATCATAAGGATGATCTTCCACCATCATCGCCAGACGTTTATCTTTCGGATCTAATGACGGACCTTTCGGAACGGCCCAACTCTTCAGCACCCCATCCATCTCAAGCCTGAAATCATAATGCAGCCGTGAAGCAGCATGACGTTGAATAACAAAAATCAGCTTGTCTTTGCTCTTTTTGGTTTTTCCTTCCGGTTCAGTAGTTTCGTTGAACTTTCTCTTTTCGTTGTAATCTTTTAAAGCCATTATGATGCATTTTTAGATTTGGAACTTTGTAAACTGGCCTTCAGCTGCGCCATAAGGTCGATCACTTTACCTTCTTTAGCCGGTTCAGCTTTTTTAGTTTTAATAGTTTTTCCTTTCGCTTTCTTTTTAATAATTTTCATCAAAGATTCAGAATAAGTGTCTTTGTACATTTCAGGATCAAATTCCTGGGAAAGCTGCTCAATGAAGTTGACTGCCATTTTAAGTTCGGCGGGCTTTGGGGCTTTTTTAGCAGGAATCTTCAAATCGCCGTAATCCCTTATTTCTTGGGCAAATCTCAGCCGGTTCAGTACTAGAATTTCATCATTATAAGGTCGGATCATTCCGATTGCCTCACTTTCACGGAGTACAAATGTGCCTACGCCTACCATCTCTGTTTTCGCTAATGCTTTCAGGAGAAGTCGGTACGCATTATCGCCGTTCTTCTGAGGCTCCAAATAATAAGGGTTTTCAAAGTAAACGGAATCAACTTCAGATTCCTTTACAAACTGGTCAATAGAAAGTATTTTAGATTTTTCCGGACTTGCTGCCTCATAATCTTCTTCATCAAGAACAATGTATTTATCATCCATGAGATAACCTTTCACAATATTTTCCCATTTTACTTCCTTCCCGGTGTTTTCGTTTACCCTTTTAAAGCGGATATTCGAGAGATCTGATCTATCCAGCATATCCAGATCCAGTTTACTGGTTTCTGTTGCCGAATAAATCTTGATGGGAATATTTACTAAGCCAAAGCCAATAGCGCCGTTCCAGATTGCTTTCATTGTAATTTGATTTATAATAAAAAGTACAATGATTGTGCCGTGTGAAATAGATTTTCGAGAGGTGCTCTCGTCAGGCGACGAAGACACCTTGTGACACCCGAAGCAATCTCCTTATCACGCCCGATGTAAGGGGCTTTCGTCGGGCGACGAAAGTGTCTTTCGGAAAACGTAAACCTTTATGCCTTGAGTCGGCCGTTTTTTAAATCCATATAACTTTACTTCATTTTTTTTATTTTTATTACCTTTGTTACTTCTTTCAGGAAAGTGTCACTTTCTGTAAATACACATCATTTCGGTTTTCATTTTATCATCCAGAATATACCGGATTTCTATTAATTCAATTTAAAACTAAATATTTTTATGAAAGAATTTAATTTGACTAATGTACAGGACAATTGGGAAAACTTTATTTCTTCAGCCGTCACAATGGCTCCACGATTGATTACAGCACTTGTATCTGCTATTCTTATATTTATTGCAGGGCGATGGCTCATCGGAATTGCGAAAAAACTCATCGCGAAGGCTTTCATAAAAAAGGATGTCGAAATTTCTTTACAAAAATTTATGCTCAATGTGATTACATGGGCACTGAATATCTTATTGTTCATCATTGTTGTTACTCAGCTTGGAGTACAGACCTCAGCTTTTGTGGCCATGATCGGAGCCGCAGGTCTGGCAATTGGTTTGGCATTGCAGGGATCACTTGCTAATTTTGCGGGTGGAATTTTAATATTGTTGTTAAAACCATTCAAAGTAGGGGATTATATTGAAGTAAAATCCGGAGAATCGGGCACGGTTCAGGAAATCGACATTTTTCATACTCGATTAATTACGCCTCAAAACCAAATGGTTGTAATTCCGAATGGAGATGTTTCTAATAATAGTATCACCAATTACACGCATTTAGGAACTCGCCGTACCTGGTTCAATATCGGGGTTTCTTATGATACAGATCTGAAACAGGCTAAAGATATTCTTCTTGATGTGATTAAAAATAATCAGTATGCTTTTGATGATCCTGCGCCACAGGTTGTGGTGACAGAATTGGGAGACAGTGCGGTAAATCTTTCTGTAAGGGCAACAACTTCCCTGGATAATTTCTGGACAATGAACGAGGAATTAATTATCAATTGCAAAAAAGCACTCGATGATGCCGGAATTGAGATCCCTTTTCCACAGAGAGATTTGCATGTTTATCAGCGTTCTTAGGATTTGAATTGGAATAAATAACTTTTTAATTATACTTAAAAATCAATAAGTTAAATTTCTTTAAACTTTGATTTATCTTCAAGGTACGTGATAGTTTTATTAAGAGTAATTTCATCAATGTTGTCTTTGTCTAAAATAAAATTCATTAAATCTGAAGCTGTAATATATAAGTATTGATCGTCTAAGATACAGTATGTAACTTCTTGCCAGATAAATTTATATTCAGATTCATAGTTTTTGAAAGAGAAATGAAAAGGTGTGAATTCCCAAATTACATCTTTTGAATTTATTTTAAGATTTGAAATTTTTCTTTCTAATTTTTCGGAAAAAACTTTTTTATATTGTTTGTATTGAGATAAATAATTAAAATAGGAGGAAATTGTAGCCAAAGAAAAGCCGATAAAAAAGGCTGCGAAGATATAGTTTTTTAAAAGCATGGCAATAACTCCGGCCATCATAAATGTTATTCCCCAATAAAGATTTTTAGTGTTTTTCTTCAGATTGTTTTTCCAAAGCCGTTTAAATTCAGACTGATTTATTTTTCTCAAAATTTCTTCTGAACATTGGGTATTGTATGTTAAAATTTCTTCGTTCATGTTTGGTTATAATTAAAAAAAGCGGAGAAATTTTCTCCGCTTCTAATTTATGCTTTTAAATTTAATTGTAATTCCAATTCATCCAGCTGTTCATCAGCAATCGAAGATGGCGCATCAATCATTACATCTCGCCCGGAATTATTTTTCGGGAATGCGATATAGTCTCTGATTACTTCATTTCCGTCCAAAATAGCTACCAAACGGTCAAACCCGAACGCCAATCCACCATGAGGGGGTGCTCCGTATTTGAATGCATTCATTAAGAAACCAAACTGAGCTTCCGCTTCTTCTTTTGAGAATCCTAAAAGATCAAACATTTTAGACTGTAGATCTTTATCGAAAATTCTGATGGAACCTCCACCGATTTCGTTTCCATTCAGTACCATATCGTAGGCATTGGCTCTCGCTCTCCCCGGATCTGTTTCCAATAAGTGAATATCTTCAGGCTTTGGAGACGTGAAAGGGTGGTGCATCGCATGGTAGCGGCCACTTTCTTCATCAAACTCCAATAAAGGAAAGTCTACCACCCAAAGTGGAGCGAATTCATTTCCTTTTCTTAATCCCAAACGGTTTCCAAGTTCCATTCTCAAAGCGGAAAGCTGGGTTCTTACTTTATTTTCATTTCCGGAAAGAATCAACATTAAGTCTCCTTCTTTAGCTCCGAATTTTTCGATGATGTTGGTTAAATCTTCTTCACTATAAAACTTGTTAACCGAAGAAGTTTTCACTCCATCATTCTGGAATTTAACCCACACCATTCCTGAAGCGCCGATTTGTGGTCTTTTTACCCAATCAACAAGCTCATCGATTTGCTTTCTGGTGTAATCTGCACATCCTTCTACATTAATTCCGACAACCAGTTCTGCTTCATCAAATATTTTGAAATCTTTTCCTTTTACCAAATCATTCAGTTCCACGAATTCCATCCCGAAACGGATATCCGGTTTATCGTTTCCGTATTTCTGCATGGCATCTGCAAACGTCATTCTCGGGAAATCTCCGAATTCCTGACCGGTGATATCTTTCAATAAAGTTTTTGTCATTCCTTCAAAAACATTCATCACATCTTCCTGCTCTACGAAAGCCATTTCACAATCAATCTGTGTGAATTCCGGCTGTCTGTCGGCTCTTAAATCCTCATCACGGAAACATTTTACAATCTGGAAATATTTGTCCATTCCACCTACCATCAATAGCTGTTTGAAAGTCTGTGGAGATTGTGGTAACGCATAAAACTGTCCCGGATTCATTCTGCTTGGCACAACAAAGTCTCTTGCTCCTTCCGGAGTAGATTTAATTAAAACCGGAGTTTCAATCTCGATAAATCCATTGTCTGAAAGATAATTTCTTACTTTTTGCGCCATTTTGTGACGGAAAATCAGTTTGTCTTTTACCGGGCTTCTTCTGATATCAAGATAACGGTATTTCATTCTCAATTCTTCACCACCGTCCGTTTCATCTTCAATCGTGAAAGGCGGAAGCTGGGATTCATTAAGAACGGCAAGTTTTTCAACCAAAATTTCAATTTCTCCTGTTGGAATATTAGGGTTTTTACTTACTCTTTCAATCACTTTTCCGGTTACCTGAATCACGAATTCTCGACCCAGTTTTTTAGCGTTTTCCATCAGTTCTGCGGTAGAACGCTCCTGGTCGAAAACCAATTGGGTAATTCCGTAACGATCCCGAAGATCTATCCAAATCATAAATCCTTTATCACGGATGGTTTGTACCCATCCTGAAAGTGTAACTTCTTCATTAAGATTTTTGAGAGATAATTCTCCGTTGGTGTGCGATCGAAACATTGTTTTTAGATGTTAGATATTAGACTTTAGAAATTAGACTTTTATACGTCTGATTTTTCGTTGGCAAAGATAAGGTTTTTAGAGGTTTTTAAAACAAAAAAACTCCCTTTCGGAAGTTTTTGAGTAAAATCTGAAGTAATTAATAAGTGTTTAACAATTAGAATTCACCATTGAGTAGGATTTTTTATAATAATTTTAACAGCTGAATCTTTGATTTTAAAAGAGTATTCTCTAATTTCGTGCTACAACTAAATTATATTACTATGGGAAAAGGAGACAAAAAATCCAGAAGAGGAAAGATTAACAATGGAAGCTATGGTAAGAGAAGACCAAGAAAATCTTCTAAATCAGTTGCTGCTTCAGAAGAGAAATCAAAAAGCTAAAAATAGGCTGTCCAAACTTTTCGGACAGCCTATTTTTTTTGATATTAGCTAAAGTTTTTTAATCTCTTCTTCAGTGTAGCCTTTGCTTTTTAATAGCTTTATGTATTCTAAGGCGCTGTAGGTCATCCAGTTTACCGGTTCGGGTGCTTTTTTCTTTTCAATGGTGAATTCCAGAATCCCGGAATTGTTATTCATCCATGGAAGCATATAGTAATTTAACCCGCCTTTATAACTTTTAAAGTCATGAAACTCTTTCCCTTTATTTGTATTATAAGCAATCTTAAAGGCTGCAAAATATAATGCGGGAATCAGTAAGCATATCCAGGAAATCTTTATCACGAAAGGCTTTTTAATGCTGAACATTCCATAGCCGATAGACAAAGCAAAAATAATGTTGAAGGGAATGAAAAACACATAATTGTCCGAAACAGCATAAAAAGTTGCAAACCCATATACAAATAATGAAGCAGCAAAGAATACAAAGAACATTTTGCGGTCGGATTTATATAAAGCAATAATTCCAACGATACCGAAGGCAGTAAATAGATTGAAATTATAAAGCAAATACACCACAGATTTTATCAAATCCTGAGCATATTGTATGGCAGACTTTTTAAATGAATCCTGAACCCAGGTTCCCTGATCGGAGCTGTAAGGCGAATTAAAAGATAATCCCTGAGATACATTTAAAATGAATAAAGAAATAAATAACACTGTAAATACCAGCAAGGAAGAATACATATATTTTTTCTCTGCTCTGAAATAAAAGATGAAAAGCAGAAAACCAGGAATGAGCATAATGTTTTGTATATGAATCCATAAGCTGATTCCTAAACAAAAGCTCCCCCAAACAATATATTGTTTTTTACCTTCTGTGAATGATTTTATAATGCAATAAAAAAACAGGCTTGTCCATAAAGAATTATAAGTGTAAACTTCCACTATTTCAGCGTTTCTCCAAAAAGAAAAACTAAAACCAAATACAAAAGCTGAGGTTATTGAGATCCATTCTGTTTTTGTGATGGTTTTTACACTGGCATAAATTACAGAAACGGTTGCAGCAGCAGATCCAATGACTAAAAGCCGGCTTGCTTCTATTGCGCTGATATTAAATAAATTTTTCAGGAGTATGGCTGTATTTATATACAGAAAGTGGGTAGTCGCTGTAGCCGCCGACATAAAATCGCCTTTTTCTACCAGAAAAACAAAACCTACACAATCTGCAAAGGGGATTTTTCTAAAACTTCCGGCATAATAAATGAAGAAAAAAATGAGGGATAAAATAAAAGGATAATAGTTTTTTTTAAGCATTATTAATTCTTTAAAATAGGAACATTAGAGCATGCTTCACCGAACATCAGTGATTTTACAACGGGTTTTAGCTGTTCTACAAGTTCTATGTATGAATTTTCAGGAATCTCTTTGTCGGAGCAGCCTTTTACCAGTACTCTTTTCCCGCGCATTTCGTCAAAATCGTGATTTTTAATAGCATTATGCATCAGGATCACTTCAAGATCTTCTCGGTCTCCATAGACTATTTTTTTTGTAACATCAGTTAGCTTTGCTGTAATTAAAAAATAAGCCCAAAGTGGTACAATAGCATCTGCAGAATTGTAGATATAAACGTAGGCATCACGATATTCTTCTACATCAATGGCAGCTACTTTTTCACGGAAGTCTTTCTCTTTTAAAATCATTTCCATAAATAGGAAATCTTTTAGGTCAATACCTTTTCTAATGCCTTTCGGGACAAGATCGGTAAGATCAAAATTGATGAGACCGCTCTCTGCAACTTTATTTCGGATTTCAAATTCTTCTGACATTTTTTATCATTATCTTTGGACAAATTTACAAATTAAAGATGTTATAAGTTTTAATTTGTTCTCTATTCATGTCATAGAAACCTCCCATAACTTCAGTTGTCGACAAAGAGAAATTTGAAAAGAGGTTGCTTTTGGCCATTAAAAAAATAAAAGATTTCAGCAGAAATGAAATATTATGTCATTGCCGGAGAAGCTTCCGGAGACTTGCACGGGAGTAATTTAATGAAAGCCTTGAAACAGAAAGATCCGAATGCCGACTTCAGGTTTTGGGGTGGCGATCTCATGGCAAAACAGGGCGGAATAATGGTAAAGCATTACCGAGATCTTGCATTCATGGGTTTTCTGGAAGTCGCGATGAATTTGCGCACGATTCTGAATAATATTAAATTTTGTAAAGAAGATATTAAAAATAACAGACCGGATGTTCTTATTCTGGTTGATTATCCAGGATTTAATTTAAGAATTGCAAAATTTGCAAAAGAGTTGGGTATTAAAGTCGTGTATTATATCTCACCGCAACTTTGGGCGTGGAAGGAAGGAAGAGTAGAGATTATTAAAAAATATGTGGATGAAATGATGGTGATTCTTCCTTTTGAAGAAGATTTTTATAAAAAACATGGTGTTCACTCGCATTTTGTAGGACATCCTTTGCTGGATGCAATTTCCACTTTAGAGGAAGTCGATATTGAAGAATTTAAAAAAGAAAATAATTTAAACGAAAAGGAAATTATTGCGTTATTGCCGGGTTCAAGAAAGCAGGAAGTAGAAAAAATGCTTCAGATGATGCTTTCGGTGAGGCCTTATTTTAAGGAATTTCAGTTTGTCATTGCAGGAGCACCAAGCTTGCCAAAAGAGTTTTATGAAACTTATGTTGATGATAATGTACATTTTGTTTCCAATAAAACATACGATTTGCTGAGGTGTTCAAAAGCGGCTTTGGTTACATCCGGAACGGCAACATTGGAAACCGCTTTGCTGAATGTGCCGGAAGTCGTTTGCTATCGGGGAAGTAAAGTTTCCTATGCCATTGCAAAAAGACTGGTTAAAAACATTAAATATATTTCTCTGGTTAATCTCATTATGGATCGTGAAGTTGTAAAAGAGTTGATTCAGAGTGATTTAAATACAAATAATCTTGTAGAAGAATTAAAGAAGATTTTGGAAGGTGAAAAAAGATCTCAGGTTTTGAAAGATTATGAATTATTGAGACAAAAACTTGGCGGGAAAGGAGCCAGTGAAAATGCGGCAGAGGTCATTTTGAAGATTTAAAATTTAAAATAAATTATACCAATCGTAGAAAATTTTTCTGCGATTTTTCTTTTGCAAAAGGAATTTCAATAAGTTTTTTAAATTTTTGAAATGTTTATGAGGGATTTTCCTTTCAATTAAATATTTTTGAAAAAACACAATTGTTGAGCCGACAGCCTATTCTCATACTTGTCATATGTTTTATCCTCGGAATTTTTTTTCAGGATAAATTTTCTTTAGATATACATTATATCCATGCAATAATGGGTATTTGTCTGATTATTTTAATTTTAACATTTCTTAGAAACTACTTTTTTTATAAGGTAAAACCTTACGTTTTATGTTTCATGTTTTTTGGAATTGGCATGGCTCTGCATTTTTATAACTCTTTTAATCAACAAATTTCTATTTCCGGAAGTCATGTCATTGTTTTTAAAATTTCTAAAAAGCTGAATTCTAACGATAAGAATAGGAAATATGAAGCTTCCGCAAAAGTGGGAAAAGAAAATTTCAATACGGTTTTATATATTCCGAGAAGTGAAAAAGAGCTAGATTTTAAGCATTATTATAAAACAAAGGCCTACATATCTGAAGCCAAAAAACCACAATATGATTTCCAGTTCGATTATTCAAAATATCTCAGGCGTAAAAATATTGAATATCAATCTTATGTCAACGACAAAATTTTTTATGCTGAAAGAAAAAATTTAAGTTTTGGCGAAAAAATTTCTCAGAAAAGACTGGAAGTCCTTCAGGATATTGATAAAACCAATATATCATCAAAGTCTAAAGAGTTTTTAAAAGGAATTATTCTTGCAGACCGCACGGAAATTGATGCGCAGACTGTTCAGGATTTTAACAGATCCGGGCTGGTACACTTTCTGGCGATTTCGGGAACGCATATTGTTGTAATTTTCGGATTGTTTTATTTTTCGTTGATTAAGATTTTGCCATTAAAATGTAGAAAATATGCGATTGTTTCAAGTTTGGTTTTAATCTGGTCGTTCACCATTTTTATTGGTTTTGGAAGTTCGGTGGTACGTTCAAGTCTGATGCTGACCATTTACTTTATATATGTTTTACTGCAACGAAAACCTGATATTTTGCACGCTTTGGCTTTATCTGCTTTTATCATTTTAATTTTTGATACACAACAGCTTTTCGACGTCGGATTTCAGTTGAGTTTTCTTGCTGTTTTGGGCATATTCTGGCTAAATCAGCCAATCCTGAGTTATTTTCCCAAACAGGACAATTGGATTAAAAAGTTGGTTTTCAATACGATTTCCATTTCGATTTCTGCGCAACTAGCCACATTGCCGTTGGTTTTATATTATTTTCATCAGTTTTCATTTATTTCAATTGTGGCAAACTTATTTATCGTTCCGTTTTCTGAAATTATTATTGTGTTTTCATTTGTAATGACAGCTTTAATCGCTTTTAACTTAGATGTTGAACTTATCAATATAATATACGATTTTATCATTCAGCTTTTGTTGAAAGTAATTCATTGGTTTGCAGATTTTAATACACTTTTCTTTGAAAAAATTCCTATGAATTTCATAGAAGTTATTATGCTTTATCTTATTTTTTATCGGTTGAAGTTTGTCTTTTTAAAATTTAATATTAAAAATATCACACGTGTGATTATCATGGTTTTGGCATTTTCAGTCATGCGAACGAGTTTTGATTATTATGAAAACAACAGGTCGGAAGTTTTGATCCATAGTTTTTCTAAACATAAATTATTGTCGGTAAAGAAGAATACTTCAGTTTGTTTCTGGATTGATAAAGATTCAGATAAACAGAAGATTATAAATTTTATCATTAATCCTTACTGTGCTTCCAGGAGGCTAAACTATTTTGAAATCAGAACACTTCCTGATTCAGCTCAGAAAGTAGTTTATCATGGCAAAATATTTAAGATGAATTAATTGTTACGCTTTTACGTTTTTCCTTTATTTATAATATTTTAACGCTTATTTAGAAAGATTACAAACTGGCTATATGTGAGATTTCTCACTTTTTGATCTAGTTAACATTTCTTAATTTTGTGGAAAATCAAATTTAAACTTATATGGCAGGTTTAACGAGTTCTACGATAGGTAGAAAATATGCTATGGCATTGTCGGCTATCTTTTTGCTGATATTTCTGGTGATGCACCTTTCTGTAAACCTTTTGTCGGTTTTTGGTGAGGATGCTTACAACAATGCTTCGCAGTTTATGGGGTATAATCCTCTTATTCAATTTGTAATGCAGCCGGTTCTGATAGTTGCTGTGATTTTCCATTTTGTAATGGGATTTGTTTTGGAAATTAAAAACCAAAAAGCACGTCCTGTTAAATACGAGTCTAACAATCCTTCTCACAATTCTACATGGATGTCAAGAAATATGATTATTTCCGGAGCTGTGGTTTTGGCTTTTATTTTTCTTCATATGTATGATTTCTGGTTTCACGAAATGAACTACAAGTACATAGACGGATTGCCAATTGAAGAATCGCGTTTCTGGGGAGATCTGCACGCAAAATTTGCAGATGTCTGGAGAGTAATCCTATATGTTATTTCTTTTATTTTACTGGGGTTGCATTTGGGACACGGTTTTCAGTCTTCATTCCAGTCGATTGGGGCAAGACACCCTAAATATACTCCTGTTATTATGGCATTAGGAAAATGGTATTCCATCCTGATTCCTGCAGGTTTTATTTTTATCGCAATTTATCACTTCGTAACTCAATAATATCAATATACTAATATGAGTAAATTAGATTCAAAAATTCCGGCGGGTCCTCTAAAGGATAAGTGGAAAAATCATAAAGACCATATGAACCTTGTTGCACCAAACAACAGAGACAAGATTGATATTATTGTTGTTGGAACAGGTTTGGCAGGTGGCTCTGCTGCAGCTACTTTAGCAGAGCAGGGATATAATGTAAAGGCATTCTGCTACCAGGATTCTCCGAGAAGAGCGCACTCTATTGCTGCTCAGGGAGGTATCAATGCTGCTAAAAATTACCAGGGAGACGGTGACTCTACTTACAGATTGTTCTACGATACCATCAAAGGTGGTGATTATAGAGCAAGAGAAGCTAATGTTTACAGACTGGCTGAAGTTTCAGCTAATATTATAGATCAATGTGTTGCTCAGGGTGTTCCTTTCGGCCGTGAGTATGGAGGTCAGCTTGATAACCGTTCATTTGGTGGGGTTCAGGTAAAAAGAACGTTCTATGCAAAAGGACAAACTGGTCAGCAGTTGTTATTAGGTGCATATTCTGCAATGAGCCGTCAGATCGGTAAAGGCAGAATCAAAATGTACAACCGTCATGAAATGATGGATCTTGTAATCGTTGACGGAAAAGCAAGAGGAATTATTGCAAGAAACCTTGTAACAGGTGAGATCGAAAGACATTCTGCTCACGCAGTTGTTATCGCTTCCGGAGGTTACGGAAACGTATATTTCCTTTCCACGAATGCTATGGGATCGAATGTTTCCGCAGCATGGAAAATTCACAAAAAAGGAGCGTATTTTGCAAATCCTTGTTATGTACAGATTCACCCGACATGTATTCCGGTTCACGGAACGCAGCAGTCTAAACTGACGTTGATGTCCGAATCGTTAAGAAATTCAGGAAGAATCTGGGTTCCTAAAAAGAAAGAAGATGCAGAAGCCATCAGAGCAGGAAAACTCAGACCTGAAAATATTAAAGAAGAAGACAGAGATTATTATCTTGAAAGAAGATATCCTGCATTCGGTAACCTTGTACCTAGAGACGTTGCTTCGAGAGCGGCTAAAGAAAGATGCGATGCCGGATACGGAATTGAAAATAATGATACTCAGGAGGGTGTTTATCTTGATTTCTCTACAGAGATCATGAAAAAAGGTAGAGAAGCTGCGATCGAAAAACATATTCATAATCCGACAGATCAGCAAATCTATGATTTAGGAAAGAGTTGGGTTGAGGAAAAATACGGTAACTTATTCGTTATGTACGAAAAAATTACTGCTGATGATCCTTACAAAACTCCGATGAAGATTTATCCTGCAGTTCACTATACAATGGGTGGTGTTTGGGTTGATTATAATCTTCAGTCTACGATTCCTGGGTGTTTCGTAATCGGTGAAGCTAACTTCTCTGATCACGGTGCCAACAGATTAGGGGCTTCTGCTTTGATGCAGGGACTTGCTGACGGATATTTTGTACTTCCTTACACCATTGCAAATTATCTTTCTGCAGATATCAGAACAGGAGCAATTCCTACCAATTCATCATCATTTGATGAAGCTGAAAAAGGAATCAAAGAAAAAGTTGATTTCTTCATTAATAATAAAGGAACACATTCTGTAGATTATTTCCACAAGAAATTAGGAAACATTATGTGGAACAAAGTAGGAATGGGAAGAACGCCTGAAGGTTTAAGAGAAGCTATAAAAGAAATCGAAGAAGTAAGAAACGATTTCTGGAAAAACGTAAAGGTTCCCGGAGATAACGACGGCATGAATACTGAGCTTGAAAAAGCATTCAGAGTTGCTGACTTCCTAGAACTTGGGCAATTGATGGCTATCGATGCGCTACATAGAAATGAATCTTGTGGAGGACACTTCCGTGAAGACCACTCAACTCCGGACGGAGAAGCTGAAAGAGACGATATTAATTACAAATATGTTGGAGCTTGGGAATATCAGGGAAGCGATATCAATGCAGAAGTATTGCATAAAGAAGAGCTGATCTATGATAATATTGAAGTGAAAACAAGAAGTTACAAATAACAGATATGGAGAGTTTAAAAAAAGTACTGTTGTTTTTTGTGATTTTCTCCGGACTTTCTACCGTTTTTGCTCAAAAAGTAACAACCCAGTCTATCGATAAACCTTCCGAAGGAAAGTCTCTTGTATATATTTTAAAGACAGGAGCCGGCGCTTTGCTCAATTTCCGGGTTTATGATAAAGATAAATTTCTTGGAGCTATTCCGAGTGGGAAATATTTAGTGTACGAATGTGAACCTGGTGAACATTTGTTTTGGGCTGGTTCAGAGAACAGAGATTATGTTGAAGCCAATTTAGAACCTAATTCAGTATATGTTCTGAATGCCGAAGGACAAATGGGCGTATTCATTGCAAGCGTTAGCCTTAGGCCTTTGAAACCTACGGAATTCAGAGACAAAAAACTTTTTTATCAGGTGGTTAAAAATAATACCAAAACGGTATATCAGCCATCTTCGGATGATAAGGCTGAAAATATTGCAAAAGCAATAGAAAAGTATAATGATCTGAAAAGTAGAAATTCTAATAAAATTGCAGTTTTAAGTTCAGATATGAAATTTGAAAATGCAGACAAACCAACAAAATAATCTCCAACCTATAAATATAATATTATGAGTGCAAAAAAAGGCTTACATCTTACGCTGAAAATTTGGAGACAAAAAAATAATAAATCTAAAGGTCAGTTTGAGACTTATAAAATATCGGATGTTTCTACAGATTCTTCATTCCTAGAAATGTTAGACATCCTTAACGAAAACTTAATCAACGAAGGAAAAGAACCAATCGCTTTCGACCACGACTGTCGTGAAGGAATCTGCGGAATGTGTTCTCTTTACATCAACGGTAGAGCACATGGCCCGGATACGGGAATTACTACCTGTCAGCTTCACATGAGAATGTTCAAAGACGGTGAAACAATCGTTATTGAACCGTGGAGAAGTGCCGCTTTCCCTGTTATTAAAGATTTAATGGTAGACAGAAGCGCATTCGACAGAGTAATGGCTGCTGGTGGTTTCATTTCGGTGAATACTTCTGGAAATACATTGGATGCCAATGCGATTCCGGTTCCTAAAGAAGATGCAGACAAAGCAATGGATGCTGCAGCCTGTATCGGATGTGGAGCTTGTGTAGCTACTTGTAAAAACGGATCTGCAATGCTTTTCGTTGGGGCTAAAGTTTCTCAATATGCACTTTTACCACAAGGTAGAATAGAAGCGAAAAGAAGAGTTCTGAATATGGTGAAAGCAATGGATGAAGAAGGGTTCGGAAACTGTTCAAACACAGGTGCTTGTGAAGTGGAATGTCCGAAAGGAATTTCTCTTGAGAATATTGCCAGAATGAACAGAGAGTATATGGCAGCATTTGTTGACAGAGGATAAAATTTATTTATTATATCATAAAAAATCGTCTCCTTTACGGATGGCGATTTTTTTAGTTAAATCTTTCATAAAAGTAACATTTGCTTGCTTTTAATTTATCTAAAAACCTATTTTTGCGTAATTATAAAATTAAAATGAAAAAATATCTTTTATTGTTTATCATCTCTGTTTTTGTGATGTCTTGCTCTAAAAAAGTCGAAGTAAAAGGAAAAATCAGCGGCGGTTCTCCATTAGAAAGAATCGAATTCATCGAAGCATCGGGAGTCGCTACTTTACCATTAATTAATATCGGAATTAATAAAGACGGAACTTTCGCTGGAAGCTTTGAAGCTCCTAAAAGCGGAATGTACGTAATGTCTTATGGTGGAAAACAAAACCTTATTTATTTAAAAGGAGGTCAGAAGCTTGAGATTACAGGTAACGGAATGACTTTCCCATCAGAATATGTTATTACTGGTGATGCCAAAAATAATAATGATTTCTTTACCGCTACACAAAAGTATCTTACCAATTATGCCCAGAAGGTGAATATGAATGAACTTATGGCGAAGGATGAGAAAACTTTCTTAAAAGGAATCGAAAAAGTTCAGGCCGATATTAATAAAAATATTGAAGAAAACGTTCAGAAATTCAATCCTGATAATGAGATTGTGCAGTGGAAAAAGAACGATTTGTCAAGTACTCTGCTTACTATTTTGAATCAGTATGAGATGAACCATAAACAAATGGGGAATCCATCTTTCAAAGTAACGAAAGCTTTTACCGATTTTGAAAACAAACTTCAGGAGAATAAAGATGTGATGGTAAAAGAAAACCCTTACTACAGACAATATCTTTTAGGTAAAATGAGTCCTGATTTCCAAAAGTATGCGCAGGCAAACAGCGCAGGTAAAACAGATATTACCACTTCAGAATTGTTTACTGAATATTTAAAGAAAAATCAGAAAGACCTTTCACAAACAGCAAAAGATTATTTATTGGCTTTTGTAATGGCTCAGTCTGATATTCACCCGGGAGTGCCTGAAAAAACTGTTGAGAAAATTAAAAAAATCATCGATACAGATATTAAAGATGCTACCATTAAAGAAGATTTAAAGAAAATTCAGTTTGCTATTAACGGTTTCAAAATCGGTGAGCAGGCTCCGGAAGCATCATTAATCAAAGCTGACGGAAAATCATACAATCTTTCATCAAATAAAGGAAAACCATACATGATGATGTTCTATGCATCTTGGAATCCTTACATTGGAGAGGCATCGATCCCTGTTTTAAAAGAAGTTGTAAATTTCTACAAATCAAAAATGAATTTTGTTTTTGTAAATGTTGATGATACAAAAGATCAGTTTATAAAAACAAGCAATTCGCTGATGAAAGGAATTACCGGAACGAATGTGTATGGTGAAGGAGGATTAAATTCTGATATTGCCAAAAAATATGGAGTTTATGGTTTCAAATTACCTTGCTTTATTGTTGTTGATAAAGACGGCAAAATTGCCAGCAAACCATTCTTCAACCTTGGAGATCCTGAACTGGTAACTGTTTTGGATAAACAAACAGGACTTTCTGCTCCTAAAGTAAATCCTAACGTTCAACTGCAACCGGGATCTGGTATGGATCCAGCTGCGGGTCAACAGGCTCCTCAGCAACAGCCAAATCCTCAGCCGGCTCAGACAAAATAATTTAAATTCAATACAGATAGAAACCTTGTCTTCGGATAAGGTTTTTTTTATTGTATTTTTGCAGACTGAAACGTAAGCGTTTCCAATTATGCTTTGTTAAGCTTTAAATCTTTGACAAAGTTTTAGAAGTTAAAACAGAAAAAATTCTTAATGAAAAAGAGAAATAAGAAAAATATTATTCTTGAAAATATTAAACTCTTAAATGCGGGGGCAAAAGGTGTTGCCATCGGTAGAACGGAGGAAGGGAAAACGGTGATGGTGACAGGAGCGATTCCCGGGGATGTTGTTAATGTAAAAGTTAAAAAAGCGAAATCTAAATATTATGAAGGCGAAGCGTTAGACCTGCTTGAAAAATCACCTTACCGAGTAGACCCGAAATGTATTCATTTTGGGGTTTGCGGGGGATGCAAATGGCAGAACATGAGCTATGAAAAGCAATTGGATTTTAAGCAGGAAGAAGTTTATAATAATATTAAAAGAATCGGTGGAATTGATGATTTCGAAACCATGCCGATTCTCGGTTCGGAAGAGCAGTATTATTACAGAAATAAAATGGAATTTTCTTTTTCCAATGCACGCTGGCTAACTCAGTACGAAATAAGCTCGGAAGAAAATTTTGGTAATAGAGATGCATTAGGATTCCACATTCCTGGAATGTGGAGTAAAATTCTTGATCTTAAAGAATGCTTCCTTCAGGAGGAACCTTCCAATACAATAAGACTTGCCGTAAAAGAGTATGCTGTAAAAAACGGACTGGACTTTTTTGATGTCAGAAATCACGAAGGTTTCCTGAGAACTTTAATGATGAGGCAGAACTCCAAAGGTGAATGGATGGTTCTTTTCCAGCTGTACAGAGAAGAAAAAGAAAGCAGGGAAAAGCTTTTCCAATTCTTACTGGAAACTTTTCCGCAGATAAAGACGCTGGTTTATGCGATCAATCCTAAACCGAATGATTCAATCTATGATCTGGACATCAATGTGTATTCAGGTGATGGTTTTTTAATGGAAGAAATGGATGGACTGAAATTCAAAATCGGCCCGAAGTCATTCTTTCAAACCAATTATAAGCAGGCGCTGGAGCTGTATAGAAAAACACTTGAATTTGCAGATTTAAAAGGCAATGAAGTAGTATATGATTTATATACAGGCACAGGAACAATTGCACAATATGTAGCCAGAAAAGCAAAGCAGGTAATTGGGATAGAATCCGTACAGGAAGCTATTGATGCAGCTGTAGAACACGCAGAATTGAACGGGCTTACCAATACAACGTTTTATTGTGGTGATATGAAAGATATTTTTAATGACGAATTTCTAGCTAATCATCCGAAAGCTGATGTTTTAATCACTGACCCACCAAGAGACGGAATGCATCAGAAAGTTGTAGAGCAGATATTGAAGCTGTCACCTGAAAAAGTAGTTTATGTAAGTTGTAATTCTGCGACACAGGCTCGTGATCTTGCTTTAATGAAAGAACATTATCAAGTGGTGAAAATTTTACCCGTGGATATGTTCCCGCAAACTCACCATGTTGAAAATATTGCATTGCTGATTAAGAAATAATTTATTTAAATTTGAAAACGATCAAATATTAATATGAAGTATTTTAAATTCCTGTTAGCTCTATGTTTTATCAGTATGCTGCTTTCCTGCGGCGCTGACGATGACATCTGTGAAAATGGTGAAGGAACTCCCGGAATGAAAGTCTCGTTTCTTACGTTCGCTGATAAAAAAGTGAAAACACTTGATTCACTTTATGTTGCGGTAGATTACGGATCGGGAAAAGTTCAGCTTGGAGGGTTGGCAAAAATCACCTCCAGGGTAATTCCTTTGAGAGTAGACGATTCTCCGTACACAGATATCTATTTCAGAACAGAAAATAACGGAGCCGAATCCAAAGTAAGGATAAATTATTCTACAAAATCAGTTTACGTTTCCCCGGGATGTGGGATTAAGAGAACGTATGAAAACTTAAATTCAGTATTAACTACATCAACAATGGCTCCTGTGAAAGGCATCGAAGACGGACAAAATTTTATAGAGAATGAAGACAAGACTAATCTTTACCTTCTTTTTTAGCCTGATTGGTATTTTGGGTTTTGGTCAGAAAACCAAAGAACAAAAAAAAGAAAAATGGAAATATGAGCCCAATTTTATGGTTGGCGGCGATGTTCTTAATGCCGGAGTATCATTTTTTTCAGATAGGAAACTTTATCAGGGATTTATTTCCTCAAAAATAAAAGATAATATTCATGCTATTGTTGAAGCCGGATTTGAGTCTAATATTTACCAGAAAAATAGCTATGACGCAAAGGTTAATGGCCCTTTCCTGAAAATAGGGGCTTTTTATATGCTGGCGAAAGATCTTGAAAATGAGTTTAATGGCTTTTATGCAGGCGGAAAGGCAGGCGGCTCTTTTTATACTCAGGAATATATGGCAGTTCCGGTACGAGGCTATGGAGGAAGCAGTTCTTCTATTAGTTTTCCGTCATCTACGCAGTCTTCTTATTGGCTAGAGGGAACGATCGGCGGAAGAGTGCAGCTTTTTGAATCCAATTTTTACATTGATGTAAATCTCCAGCCAAGATATCTTGTTTTCACAACAAAACAAGATGACATACAGCCTATGATCGTTCCGGGGTTCGGAAAAAGCTCTTCTAAATTCAATATGGGCTTTGCCTGGAATCTAGCGTATAAGTTTTAGCGAAATTCAGGTTTTGTATTTTTAAGCATACCTCCTTTACCTTTTAATAAATGATATAATCCCTCCAGTTCTTTTGGGGGGATTCCTGCGTCAAATGCTGAAGATTCGTACATCTTTCCCTTTGAAAAAATTATGATTGAGGATGATAACGCTCTGTCAGAAAATCTGTTGTCTGTAGGGGCTTGATAAGATGAAATTTTTGATAAATCCAACAAACTTACCTGTTTTATAATATTTTGCCAATCGGAAAGAGGAAAAGGTAATTTTTCCAGTTTATCATTTAATGAAACCGTTAATGAATCCGGTTCAAAAGTTACGATTCGGTTCATACCTCTCGTTTGTTCTTTTAATTCTATTTTATAAATTTCTTGCATCTTTTTATTTATGATTGCAATGTTTTCATTGCTTTTTGTTTTATGTTGGGAAATGCATTGAATATGAAATAAAACGAATAATACTAATAATAATGAATGCTTTTTCATTTGTTCTTTTTTTGTAAAAAGTTAGCTTTTTATAGTCATTAAGTATTAAAAAATGTGCCGAAAAATAATATATTTGCAAAATATTATAAAAATTAAGAAATGCAAAAAATTACATTTTTTAAAGTTGTTTTCTTACTTTCTCTGTTTTGTAGTCTTGGAATAAATGCCCAGATTGAGAATGAAATGCCTAAAAAAACAACTTTAAGCACTAAGAAAGGAGAATTGGAAAAATCGCATGGGTTTGAGAGATGTTCCAGCAATGAGTATGAGGAGTATTTGAAAAATAAATTTCCTGAAAGAATGACAAAGGAGCAATTTGAGGCCTGGCTGGCTCCGCTTGTAGAGAAAACAAAATCGAACAAATCACAAAATGGTAATATTATTACTATTCCGGTGGTAGTACACGTAATTCACTCCGGTCAGAATGTGGGTTCATACCCAAATATTACAGATGCGCAGGTCTTGTCTCAGATTACGGTTTTAAATAATGATTATCGTAAAGCTTTTGGAACTACCGGATATAATACTAACCCTGTAGGTGCAGATGTTGAAATTCAGTTTGCGATGGCTAAAGTTGATCCTAACGGCAATCCTACTAATGGTGTAGACCGTGTTAATCTTTGCCGATCAGGCTGGACACAGGCTGCTATTGATGACTATGTGAAGCCCGAAACTATTTGGGATACAACAAAATATCTTAATATGTGGACTGTTGCTTTCGAGGGTACGGATCAGAGTACTTTGGGATACGCTCAATTTCCTTCAAATTCAGGTCTGGGAGGACTTAATGTGAGTGGAGGATTAGCAAGTACAGATGGCGTTGTTGCTGCTGCAGGTGCATTTGGTAGCAGCACTTATAATGATGGTACCTTCTTATTGTATCAAGGATATGATAAAGGAAGAACAATGACCCATGAAGTTGGACATTGGTTGGGGCTGAGACATATTTGGGGAGACTCCTCATCTTGTGTTGTTGATGCGACCGACAGTAATAATGATTACTGTCTGGATACTCCGGCAGCGGCAGCGGAAAATTACAATTGTGTGACGATTGATTCTTGTCCTAGTGATCCGGGTAACGATATGGTAGAGAATTACATGGATTATACTCCAGATGCTTGTATGAATATTTTTACACTAAATCAGAAAGCAAGAATAAGAACCGTGATGGATAACTCTCCGAGAAGAGTGGAGCTGAAAACTTCAATTGCTGAGCAGGCAATTACATTATTTCCGATAGATGCTGAAATTAAAGTTGAAAGAGGTTGTAATAATCTTGCAGCTTGTCCTACATCTTCTGCTACACCTACTTTAAAACTTACGATATATAACAGAGGTACATCAACATTAACATCAGCCACTGTTTCGTATTCTGTAAATGGTGGAGCTGCACAAACTTATAACTGGACAGGAAGTCTGGCCCAGGATAAATTCAGCACATTCTCTGTTCCGGTTGCTGCCTCAACGCCTAGTGGAAATGTTACGGCTTCTATTGTTAACGCAAATGGAGGTACAGATCAGAGAACTACTAATAATACTGCTACAGGTACTTTTATTAATCCTGTGCTTGATACCTCATTCAATACAACTACAGTAAACTTTAATTTACAGTTGGATTATTATGGGACAGAAACAACATGGACACTTAAAAATAGTAACGGTACTTTATTATATAGTGGTGGTCCATATACAGATAGTATGACTCCGGCGCTTATAAGCCAAACATGGACGCTAAATAATAATGATTGTTATATATTTAAAATTAATGATTCTGAAGGTGATGGTTTAAGCACGGAATATCCTCCATTAGGACTTGTACCTGGAAGTTATGAGCTAAGAACTTCTACAAATCAATTAATTTGTACTGGTGGTTTATTTGGAGATTCAGAATCAAGAGCTTTCAGCTTAAGTTCTTTATTATCAACAACTGAAGTCACTAAAGATAAATTTGCTATTTATCCAAATCCGGCGAACGATGTATTGAATATAACCAAAGTGTCAAGCAAGGCCAAATTTGAAATTTACAATGCAGTTGGACAATTGGTAAAAGCTGGAAATATTGATAATAATCAGGTAAGAGTTTCTGAATTAATAAAAGGAACCTATATCATAACAATCAAAGACAATAATATTTCTGAAAGTATTAAGTTCATTAAAAAATAATTTTTAGAAATTTTACTATTAATAGAAACCTCAACATTGTTTGAGGTTTTTGTTTTTACTTATGTTTATAATTGATTTATTTTTAATTTTTGTGTTAAAATCAATATGAATTAATAATGTGTAATCAATTATGGTTATATTTGGCGATAAATTTAATGAAAAAGCTATGAAGAAATTTTTTACTTCTTTCTTTTCTCTTTTTATGATAGGTGCCGCAACTGCACAGTGGTCGCCAGCAACATTTAAAGGTGAGAAGATAAGAAAAGAGGCTGACATAAAAGCCTATTATTCATTGGATATTTCTGCTTTAAGATCTCAGCTGGCAGTGGCACAGGAGACAGGTCCGAACGCCAAAGCCGTTGAAATTTCTTTACCTACTCTGAATGGTAAAGTTGAAAAATTTGCAGTGTACAGTTTTCCTGTTATGGCAAAGGATCTTGCTGACCAGTATCAGCTAGGTTCCTATGTAGGTGTGGGGATTGATGATCCTTCAAAGTATTTAAGATTTTCACTTGCTCCGAATGATTTTCAGTCTATGATTATTAAAGGAGGAGAATATGAATTTATAGAACCTGCTAATTCAGACAAAACGATTTATGGTGTACATCCTAAATCTAAAAAGAATGAAAATGGATTCTTATGTTCTACACAGGAAGATCCGGCAGCTGTAAAACAGGTTGACTTATTATTAAAGCAAGGTCAGTCTATTGCGAATCAGCCTACGAATTTCGCTAAAAGCTATGATAAAAAGTATAGAACACTGAAGCTGGTAATGTCTACCACAGGAGAATATACACAGTTTTTCGGAGGTGTGGCAGGAGCTTTGACACAGATTAACGCTACGATAACAAGGGTAAACGGAGTTTTTGAAAAAGATTTTGCAGTACACTTGAACTTATTAAGTTATCCTGCACTTATTTATCCGGATCCGGCTACAGACCCTTACGCTACGGTTACAAGTGCAACATCTCCGCCATCCAGTTGGAACACATCTCTTCGTGATGTATTAGCAGCACAAGTAGGACAGGCTAATTATGATATCGGTCACTTATTCGGAGCTTCCGGAGGAGGAGGTAATGCAGGTTGTATTGGCTGTGTATGTATGAGTCCTGTTGGTACTGGCTATGATTCTGTTGTAGGGTATGGTAAAGGATCGGGGATTACTTCTCCGGCTACTGGATCTACATTGCCAACAGCAGCAAACCCACCTTCCGGAGATAATTTTGATATCGATTATGTTGCTCATGAGATGGGGCACCAATTAGGCGCAAACCATACATTTTCACATGCAATGCAGGGAGCGCCGGTTCAGATGGAACCGGGTTCAGGGTCAACAATCATGGGATATGCTGGTATTACAGGATCCACAACTGATGTTCAGGCTCACTCAGATCCTTATTTTCATATAGGAAGTATAGAACAAGTGCAGACTAATTTAGTTTCAAAAACTTGTGACGTTGAAACAAATATTACAAACAATCCTCCGGTAATTGCTGACTTGCCAACGTACAACATTCCTAAAGGAACAGCTTTCGTACTAACCGCAAATGTTACAGATCCGGAGAATGATCCAATGACTTATACTTGGGAGGAGATTGATAACGCAAGTGTAGTTATTAACAAAAACAACTTAGGGACTACAACTACAGGTGCATCTTTCAGATCAGTTGCTCCCAGTACGACACCAACTCGTTATTTTCCTAAATTAGAATCTGTATTAAACGGAATTTTAGATAACAGCGGAAATACTTGGGAAGCAGTTTCTCAAGTGGCAAGAACGACAAACTTTGCCATTACGGCAAGAGATAATAATCCGGTAGCTAATCAGCAGCAGACAGATTATAATGTTCAGACGATTATTGTAGGAAATGACGGGCCGTTTAAGGTTACTACTCAATATGCCAACGTAAGTGCTCCTACAGCAATTAATTGGGATGTAGCTAATACCGCAGCGGCTCCTTATAGTGTTGCGAATGTAAAAGTTGATTATACTACAGATAATGGAGCAACTTGGACGGTATTGTCTGCTTCTACTCCAAATGACGGCGCTGAAAATTTCACTTTTCCTTCAACGTTGAACGGACAAATTATCAAACTGAGAGTTTCCTCTATTGGGAATGTATTCTATGCGGTTGGTAGAATTAATGTTGCTGCTTTTGCTCCTTGTGACGGATCTGCTGTTACAGGTGTTACTACAAGTAACATCACATCTAACAGTGTTGTTGTAAGCTGGACTCCGGTTCTAAATGCTACTTATGTTATTCGCTATAGAGTTGTAGGATCGACAACTTGGCAGCAAACAACCTCTACGAATCCTACTGTAACATTGTCTGCATTAACAGGTGCTACTAATTATGAAGTTCAGATAGCAGCTGTTTGCTCTGGAACCCCAGGAGCTTACTCAACGAGTACTGCTTTCACTACGGAACCAGTGACATACTGTACTTTATCTGCTAATAATTCAACACAATTTGAGTATATCTCTAATGTGAAAATTACAAACGTTGGTGGATCTGTAACATTATTGAACAATTCAAGTGGTCCTTCTAATTATACAAATTATACAACAAATACAGCTCTTCAGCCAAACCTTGTTCTGAATACGCAATATACATTCTCAATGACTATCACAGATGCTGATTATGATACAGCTTTAGTATTCATTGATTATAACAATAATGGAGTTTTCGAATCAAGTGAAAGAGTGTATAATTACCCTGTAGCTCTTCCGACGGGGCCAATCAGTGGAAACTTTACAGTCCCTGCTACAGCTGTTACAAATCAGCCGTTGAGAATGAGAGTAGTATTGTACTATGCAGGACAGGCTAATGCAGGTCTTTCATTAGGAGCTACTTTTGCAGGATGTGGAACTTATAATTACGGCGAGGTAGAAGATTACAATGTTATGGTTACAGCAACAGCTTTAGCAACAGACGATATCGCAGGTCCTAAAAATAATATCCAGCTCTATCCAAACCCGGTATCAGATATTTTAAATATTACGAAAGTTTCTGATAAAGCAGCTTATAAAATTTACAGTGCTGCAGGTCAATTGGTAAAACAAGGAAATATTAATAAAGGACAGATCAATGTTTCTGAATTAATTAAAGGAGCTTATGTGATTACTATTGAAGAAAAAGGAAAAGATTTATTCAGTTCTAAATTCATCAAGAAATAAGCAATAGCTTTTAAATAATTTAATATGTTTAAGACTGTCCAAAAGGGCAGTCTTTTTTTGATTATATCTTCTAATCTTAATAGCTATCACTTGTTGAGCGTTAAAGTTTATGCTGAGCTTGTCGAAGTACCTTAGCGCCCAAAAATGCAAACAATTCTTTCAAACAAACCTTTGCGTCAATAGCGTCAAATAACAATCAAAGGTTAATAAAATATTACAGTACTACTCATTTGCTGAGCATTAAAGTTTATGCTGAGCCTGTCGAAGTACCCTTAGCGCCCGAAAAATAAGCGCAATCCTTTTAACAAATCTTTGCGTCGATAGCGTTAAAATAAAATGGTGAAATGTAAAAATAGAAGGAAGATTTTACCCGTAATTGCCCATGAAAACGGCAATACTCCAAAAGTAGTCTTGGTTGGACTACTATTTCAGCTACAAATGTAAACAAAATATTTTCACCTCCAAACACTAACCTTTTATTTTCTAATTTCTTACATACTGATAGCAAAAACCACAAGATCGCACAAACTTACACTACAGTTTTCCTGATTTATTTTATATATTTGTGATCTAGTGTTCATTACCTAGAAAAAGTAGTCCAACCAAGACTACTTTTACAATAGCACGTATGAACACAATGATGAAAAGTTATGAACCCTTTCCGTTACTACGTTTTTTCGTAGTTTGGTTGTATATTTTCATCCCTTTAAAAGCATATTCCGGTTCGTTTGTACCGGCAGATTCCATTATTTTCGTAGCTGAAGACTCGTATGTTTATTCAGAAACCTCTGTTTTTATTGCAGGTTCTGAACAGAATAAAAGTTTCAGATCAGCTAAAAAGTCCAGAGATTTTCTCAAAAGATCATCTTTACCATTTTCTACTCAAAAATCAGTCAATATTGCAGCCAATAAGGCTTGCTATACAAATAGTCCGGGGAGTCATCATGACCCCGGACGCATTTCTCGTACCTCAATGTTGGGGATTATGGGAAGTCCTTCTCTAAGGCTTCTTGATAAAACAATAAAACCTTTATTCCCTTTGCTTTCCGGCACAGGCAGGGATAGAAAGCGACCTATAAATGCTGCCTTTCATCCATTTCAAATTACAAATATCATTACCAATCATTTCGTCCGTCCTCCGCCTGAGCTTCCCGCTGAATACACAAAAGCTTTTAACACATAAGTCATATAAGAGATAAGGTTACAGCTTTGAAAATAAATAGAACACATAAGACTTTGAAAATCTTCGATTTTCTTGCGTAACGTTTAATCATTCATTATCCACTCACTATCCACTTCGTTTGTCATCCCGTAGGGATCTCGGCTTAGCTGGTAATAGTAGCATGGAAAGATTCGAGCTTAGATCCCTACGGGATGACAATCGGAGTGGTAAGGAAACTAAATTTTTGGTATTGGATTCGTCGTCAATTCGAGTGTTTTTTCGTAACAAGGTGAAGAAAAAATGTATCGAGAATGACATTGATCCTCAAGCTCATAAACTTCTCGATACGATTTTTTCAAAATCTACTCGAAGTGACGGAGTGAATCAAAATGAATAACCAATAAGAATCTTAGCGCGCTTAGTGTTTGGTAATAGAAGAATGGAAAGATTCGGGCTTAGATCCCTGCGGGATGACAATCGGAGGGGTAAGGAAACTCAATTTTGGGTATTGGATTCTTCGTCAATTCGAGTGTTTTTTCGTAACAAAGTGAAGAAAAAATGTATCGAGAATGAAATTGATCCTCAAGCTCATAAACTTCTCGATACGACTTCTACAAAGTCTACTCGAAGTGACGAAGTGAATCAAGATGCACAGCACGTAAGAATCTTAGTGGACTTTGTGTTCACAATATCAGGCTGAGCCTGTCCAATCCAAGTCATTAGTGAGCTCACTAAACTCTTATAAGTGCAACGCATGATGCAGGGATGTGACTTCGAGAACCTCAGTCACCGGCATTTTACGACTCTTTGTCATTTCGTTAGAAATCTCGGCATAGCTGGTAATAGAAGAATGGAAAGATTCGGGCTTAGATCCCTACGGGATGACAATTGGAGTGGTGAGGAAACTAAATTTTAGGTGTTGGACTCGTCGTCAATTCGAGTGTTTTTTCGTAACAAAGTGAAGAAAAATGTATCGAGAATGAAATTGATCCTCAAGCTCATAAACTTCTCGATACGACTTTTACAAAGTCTACTCGAAGTGACGATAGACTCAGCAAGCTCTTATAAGTGAAACGCCTTTGTGAAACTTAAAAGCAACTTATAGGTAAAAAACCTTAGTGCGCTTCCTGTTTACAATATCGGGTTGAGACTGTCGAAGCCCAAGCCATTCGTTTTCAAGAACCAGCTTAGCAAGCTCTTATAAGTAAAACGCCTTTATGAAACTTAAAAACTGACATACAAAAAAAATCTTTGTGGGCTTCGTGTTCACAATTAATAATATAACAATAACATAAATACAAAACAATGAAACATTTATTTACAGCCGCCGCATTGCTGTTCAGTATGACAGCATTCGCTCAGGTGGGGATTAATAATACTTCCCCAAAAGCAACCCTCGATATTACCGCCAAAACCACCGACGGCAGCAAACCCGAAGGACTCATTATCCCGCAATTATCCGGTAGCAATATCCATACTGCCACAGCAGCAGGAGTCTATGGAACAAACCAGAAAGGACTTATCATCTATGCAACCTCCGCTGACTCTTCTCCTATAAGTACAACAGCTAATATTACCAGTGCGGGATATTATTATTTTGATGGAAGTGTATGGCAGAAAATGAGTGGTGCTTCAGCAGGAGATACCACCAACGATGCCTGGATCAATGACACCACCAACGGTTTAGTAAAATTGGGGACAAAAGCAGGTGGAACAGCGAGGGCAGCAGGGACAGACTTCGTTGTAAAAGATAATGGTCAAGTCGGAATAGGAACTTCAACTCCATCCGCCGCCTTAGATGTAAATTCAACACAAGGTGGGTTTGTACCTCCTAGGATGACAACAAGTCAGAGAGATGTATTAATATCTCCACCCACAGGTTCCATTATATTTAACACAATCACCAATCAGCTTGAATTGAACACAGGTACATCTACTATACCATATTGGGAAAAATTATTGAATTCAATTCCTAATTCTACTAGAGTTGAACATTCGAGTTTAAATATTGCTCCGCTTTTTGATATGAATCTTCTAACTAATAATGGTCCTAATTGGATTGAAATATCTCAACTAAAAAAAACAATTACCGTCTCTGTTGGTGCTCAGATTGGAGTGACATTCAATTGTATTTTAAATGAATACTTTCTAGGAGGAGGAGGTGGTGCTCTTGCACAAGCAGATATTCTGGTTACAGTTACACCAAATGCTACAGGATTAGCATCAACCTTACCTCTTTCTTCATATTCAAGAGATAGTTTTGCTTTATTATTTGCCAATGGAGCTGGCCAATCTACAGCAATTTCGGTAGCAAAGAGCCTTGTAGCCACTACAACCCAATATACAGTACAAGTATATGTTTATAGGGGCAATTCTCCGACAAACCATAATAATTATGCTCTTAGTCCAATATATACAAATATTTTAGTGACGAATTAAAGCTACTAATATCCCCTGCTAGCGTGAGGGTATTTCGTGCTGATTTTAATATAAATGTAGATTCAGATATGGTGTTTAGCCACAAAAGTAATACTCGAGCCAGCAGTCCAACAACAACATTAATTAATTCCTAATCCTCATAGGTTTCTAAAACCTATGAGGATTTAACAACCATTTAAATATAACAATAATGGCCAATATCTTACACAAAATCAAAGCGTATCTCTACGATAACACCTTAACCAAAGACAATCCCAATGATTTCATTGCCCGCACGGCAAGCGAGCGTTCTCTTTCTGTAAAACAGATTTGTGAAGCCGCCGCCAGCCGCGGTGGGGCAGATGTTTCCGCTTCGGCGATGGAACATGCTACCGAGCTGTTCCTGAAAGAAATGGCGTACCAACTGTGTGATGGCTTTTCGGTCAATACCGGATATTTTACTGCAAGTACTACCATCCGCGGGGTATTCGACAGTCCGTCGGAGACGTTTAACAAAGAGAAGCACAGCATTATCTTCCAGTTCAACCAGGGAGAAAAGCTACGGGCTGAGATTTCAAACATTGAGGTAGAAATCCTTGGCGTAGCAGAAGCTTCTGCGGTGATCTTGCAGGTAACAGATATGAAGAGCGGCTCTGTCAATGATCTTCTTACGCCGGGCAGAAACCTGAAGATAGTGGGCAGCAAGATTAAAATCATGGGCGATAATCCTACGCGGGGAGTTTATTTCATCAATACTACTACCCAAGACAGAACAATGGTAGAGGCATTCGATATTGTAACGAACAATCCGTCAGAGCTTATGGTGGTGATTCCGGCATTACCGGCAGGCACCTACAATCTGGAAGTGGTGACGCAGTTCACACAAGGCGCTCTTCTGAAAGAACCGCGAACAGCTACCCTTGATAAGCTGCTTACTGTGATGTAAGGACAGGCGTATTTGTCAACACCGTGTTGACCGCCCGATCAATGGTGCGTTGACCGCTCGGTCAAGGGTGTGTTGACCGCCCGAGTGTGGGTATGTTGACCGTACGGTATGAATATTCATAGTTTAGGGTTTACGATTTACCTAAACGAGGGGGCTGTCCAAACTTTTAGGACAGCCTCTTTTTTGCAATTAGGAGCAAAATCTGAAATAGCAAACGAGACTTTAAATAAAGAATCAAGTGAATTATTGTTAATATTTTATATAAACTATTTATTGTTTATGTATTTTAATGGTTTAATTTAAATTGTTGTGATTTTTATATAAAATAATTATTTGTATTTTGAAATTAATAATAAAAAATGTTTAGATTTGTATAATTAATATAATATTGAGAAAGTTATGAAGAAAAATTTTACTTCTTTCTTTTTCCTTTTTTTGTTTGCGATTACCAGTGCACAATGGAGTCCCACGACATTCAGAGGAGAAAAAACAAGAGCAGGCTCAGATATTAAAAGCTATTACACTCTTGACATTTCTTTACTAAAGTCTCAATTGGCCAAAGCCCAGGAAACGGGGAAAAATGCAAAACCCGTCACAATTTCTTTGCCAACTTTAGAAGGAAAAATTGAAAAATTTGCCGTTTACAGCTTCCCGGTGGTTGTAAAGGAATTGGCAGATCAGTATCAACTGGGATCTTATGTAGGTGTCGGGATTGATGATCCCGGTAAATATCTGAGATTTAGTTTGGCACCGGATGATTTTCAGTCAATGATTATCAAAAACGGTGTGTATGAATTCATAGAACCGGCCGACAAAGGAAAAACAGTGTATGGTGTGCATCCAAAAACTGATAAAAGCAATGAAGGTTTCCTATGCTCTATGAACGAAAACCTGTTGACAAAGCAGGAGATTGACAAGCTTTATAAAGCGGGGAAATCATTCACTAATCAGACAACTGATTTTGCCAAATCATCTGATAAAAAATACAGAACGATGAGATTGGCAATGTCTGTGACAGGCGAATACACACAATACTTCGGAGGTACTGTAGCTAATGCATTAACTGCAATAAATGCTACATTAACCAGAGTAAACGGAGTATTTGAGAAAGATTTTGCTCTACACTTAAATTTGCAGAACTTTCCGAATGTAATTTATACAGACCCTGCTACTGATCCTTATTCTCCTTCAGCGCAGATGAATAACTGGAATCTTCAGCTGCAGCAGACACTTACAACAAATGTAGGAAGTGCCAACTATGATATCGGTCACTTGTTCGGTGCATCCGGAGGTGGTGGGAATGCCGGATGTATAGGTTGCGTGTGCGTAGATCCTGCTAGCAGTAATGCTACGCAAAAGGGATCAGGATACACTTCTCCCGCTGATGGAATTCCACAGGGAGATAATTTTGATATTGATTACGTAGCCCATGAAATGGGACATCAGCTGGGAGCTAATCACACATTCTCCCACGGACTTGAAGGTGCAGGAGTAAACGTAGAGCCGGGTTCCGGGTCTACTATTATGGGATATGCCGGAATTACGGGACCCAATACTGACGTTCAGCCACATTCGGATCCTTATTTTCATGCAGTAAGTATTACTCAGGTTCAAAACAATCTTACTAGTAAAACCTGTGATGTTGAAACTACAATCAATAACAATGCTCCTGTAATTTCACCTTTACCAACGTATAATATTCCTAAAGGGACGGCATTCGTGCTGACGGCCTCTGCAACAGATGCTGAAAATGACCCTATGACTTATTGTTGGGAGGAAGTAGACAATGCAACTGTTACGATTAATAAAAATAATTTAGGAACAACTGCGAGTGGAGCTTCGTTCAGATCATTCAATCCGACGACTAGCCCTACAAGATATTTTCCTAAATTATCATCAGTTTTAGCTGGTGTTTTAAATAATTCCAATAATGGATGGGAGTCTGTTTCTACTGTTGCAAGAAATACAAATTTCAGAGTAACTGTTAGGGATAATAATCCTGTTCCAACCCAACAGCAGACACAATATGCCAACCAGCAAATTATTGTAGGAAATGATGGGCCTTTTAAAGTAACAACTTCTACGGCTTATAATAACGGCCCGACTTCTGTTACATGGGATGTTGTAAATACTACGGCAGCTCCATATAATGTGGGCAACGTAAAAATTGATTACACAACCGATAATGGTGTGACCTGGACGGTTGCATCAGCTTCTACTCCTAATGATGGTAACGAATCTCTAACCCTTAACGGTCTTACTTTAGGAGGAACCGTTAAAATCAGAGTAAGCTCCATAGGAAATGTTTTCTATGCCATAGGAAGTGCTACAGTAGCTAATCTAGCCAGCTGTACCGGTGCGGCTCCAACGGGTATAGTGGTATCTGCAATTACACAAACTACAGCCACGGTTACATGGACGGCGACTGCAAACTCAACGTACGTTGTTCAATACCGTCCGGTAGGAAGTACAACATGGATCACAGTTCCGTCTACCGGAAACTCTGTAAACCTTTCAGGTCTAAGTGATGGTATTCAGTATGAAGTACAGGTAGCTACCGTTTGTACAGGTGTTCAGGGACCTTTCTCTGCATCTACAAACTTTACAACACTTGGTCTTAATTACTGTACCATGACTTCAAGTAACTTTAGTGATGAATACATATCTAATGTTACGGTAACTCCGACTGGTGCGTCTGTAATGAGTAATAATTCTGCCGGATCTACATATACTGATTACACAACCACACCAAGTGCATTGGTGAATCTTGTAATAGGATCTGCAGCCAACACAATATCAGTTACTAAATTCTGGACAGGAACTACATTCAGTGAAGGAGTTGGTGTCTGGATTGATTTCAACAGAAACGGAGTATTTGAAGCTTCTGAGCAGATCATGAATACTCCTGCGAATACCACAACTCCGGTTTCGGCTACTTTCGCGGTACCTGCAACGGCTTATAATGGCCCTGCTACTACAAGAATGAGAGTGGCAATGCAGTTTTTTAGTTCGCCTACAATGTGTACAAGTTTTACCTATGGAGAGGTTGAGGACTATGCTGTAAAACTAATTCAGCCAATTCCTTGTACAAGCAATGCGCCGCTTAACCTTAGTGTTACCAATATTACGGCAACTTCTGCTTATGTAATGTGGGATCCTGCTGTAGGTGCGACTTATGTATTGCAATACAGACCTTTAGGTTCTACAACATGGACGACTGTACCTTTGACTACCAATGCGTACACGATCAATGGTCTATCAGAACAAACTGACTATGAAGTTCAGGTTGCCTATGTATGTTCAGGTACTACAGGAACGTTTACTGCTCCGATGCCGTTTACCACACCTGAGGTAACTTATTGTACAATCACCTCGAATAATAACGCCAACGGATATATTTCTAATGTAACAGTTACTCCTACCAATTCATATGTTATGAGTAATAATTCAGGAGCAAATACGTACACAAACTATTCTCCGGATCCTACAAAACTCATTACATTAGTTCGTAACACTACAAACAACAGTATATCTGTTTCTAAATCATGGCTTGGCACATTTAACTCATCATTAGCGGTGGGTGCATGGATTGATTTCAACAGAAACGGTATTTTTGAAACAGGTGAAAGAGTAATTAATACAACTGCAAATACAACGACTCCTATCAGTGCTACATTCACTGTTCCGGGAACCGCTTATAACGGTCCGCTGACGTTAAGAATGAGAGTGATTTTCTCTACAAGCACGATTACAAATCCTTGTGCAACAATAGCTGATGGAGAAATTGAAGATTACGCTGTGAAGATCATTGATCTTTCTCCTTGTTCTGCAGCAGCACCATCTCCGATTGTTGTTTCAAACGTTACTGCATCAACTGCTATGGTTTCCTGGATTAATGCTACCGGGGCGACTTATACATTGAGATACAGAACGGGTACAGGTGCCTGGACGGTTATTGCTCCGGCAACAAATCCTTATACCATTGCAAACCTAAACGGAAATACCACATATGAAGTGCAGGTAGCAACTATTTGTGGAGGTAGTACGGGAGCTTGGTCTGGATCTGTTAACTTTACGACTCCTGCGATATCTTACTGTAATTCTGGTACAGCTTCTGTTACTAACGGCTTTATTAATAATATCACGGTAACAGGTACTGCTACACCTACAATGTCCAACAATTCAGGGTCTAGTACTTACACTGATTACTCTAATGATCCTACTAAAATTGTCACGCTGGCCAGAAACTCTACCAATAATGTACTTTCAGTAGGAAGAACAATATTATCAGGTACTTATTCTACCTATGCATGGATAGATTTTAACGGGGACGGAGTATTTAATAATAATCCTACTACGGTGCCGGGTGGAGAAAGAATTATGAATCTTGGTTATTCTTCTACAACACCTGTTACAGCTACATTCCCTGTTCCTGCCGGAGCCTATTCCGGAACGAACAAAGTGAAAATGCGTGTTATCGTATATTATCTTACACCAACAGATGCCTGCTCACCTCTTACAAGTAACGGGGAAGTTGAGGATTATCAGGTGAAATTTATAGATATTCAGCCGTGTACTACAGCTGCTCCTTCAGGAATTACCGTATCAAATATTGCGGCTACTACAGCCACTGTATCCTGGATATCTTCTACCGGAGCAACATATCTTGTGAGATGGAGAACAACCAATCCTGTCGGAGCATGGAACGTTTCTCCTGGACCGATCAATGGAAACTCTTACAATATTACAGGGCTTACAGAGCAAACGGCTTATGAAGTACAGGTGGCCACAATATGTGGAGGAAGTCAGGGACCTTGGTCTACCTCAACACCATTTACGACCACTCCAATTACTTATTGTAATATGACAGGTACCGGTACAACTGATTTTATTTCCAATGTTACAGTAACTTCTGTGAATCCGGGAATTCCTCCGATGAGTAATACTTCGGTTCAGACAAATTATATCAGCTATACAACGCCGGCTACATTAATTAATCTTGAAATAGGTTCTACAGGGAATCAGATTTCGGTTGCTAAAAACGGAGGTCAGAATGATGCCGTAACAGCATGGATTGATTTCAACAGAAACGGAGTGTTTGAAACTAACGAGCAAATCATGACTTCTCCGGCTAGTACAACCAGTCCTGTGACAGCTACTTTTGCAGTACCTGCGAATGCATATAACGGACCTTTAACTACAACCATGAGAGTGGTGCTGAAGCGTTCAAGTGCTCCTGTAATGTGTCAGAATGTTACCAACGGAGAGGTTGAAGATTATGCTGTAAAGCTGAGACCATGCTCTACAACGGCACCTACAAGTGTATCATTCAATACAATTACCCATACTTCTGCGAATATTACCTGGACTGTACCTACAGGAGGTCTTACATTTATTGTAAGATATAGAGTGGCCGGTACATCTACGTGGACAGAGGTAGTAACTTCTACACTAACAGGAAACCCACCTTTGGCTCTAACAGGCTTAACGCCTGCAACAACATACGAAGTACAGATTGCGGCAAGCTGTGGAACTACTCCGGGAACATTTACACCGGTTCAGACTTTCACAACAAGATGTGATCCTACACCTCCGAATGTAACCATTGGTACTGTGACGACAAACTCTGCAGTAGTAACATGGGCTCCTGTAGTACCAAGTGCTACCTACGTATTAAGATACAGAATCGTAGGAACCACATTATGGACTACCGTGAACATCACAACACCACCATTGAATACCTACACCATTCAGGGATTAAGCCCATATACAACGTATGAGGTTCAGGTGGCTAATATCTGTAATGGAGAAACAACGGTGAATGCATGGTCTAATCCTAAAGTATTTACTACTGAGAGAACATGCGAATTACCTCCTCCGGGACTTACGATTACCAACCTTACTCCAACAACTGCAATAGTGGTTTGGGATCCGTTCCCTGGAGCAACGTATATCATAAGATATAGAAAAGTTGGCATTCCTAGCTGGACGACGGTTACCTCGAATACCAATACCATTACACTGACAGGTTTACTGGAATTAACGCAATACGAATTACAGGTTGCCAATGTATGTAGTGGTACGCCGGGTACTTATACCCTTCCGTACTTCTTTACAACTCCGACTGTTATCTATTGTAATATGTCTTCAGCATCTTCTTCATCAGAGTATATTTCTAAAGTTAAAGTGGTGCCAAATGGAAAAGATACAATGGAAAATGCATCAGGAGCATCCAACTATACAGACTATACAGGTGATCCGCTGAAGTTTATAGAATTGATCCAAGGGTCTTCTAACAATCAGATTACCATTGATAAAAAACTTTCCGGAAATGCAGAAGCTGGGGTAGCTGTCTGGATTGATTTCAACAGAAACGGATATTTTGATATCAATGAAAGAGTCTTGGCAGTAGCTCCAAATACAAATTCTACTGTAAGCGGAACATTTACTGTACCGGCAGATGCTTTCATCAGCCTGACAGATTACAAGTATGTAGTTATGAGAGTTGCAATGGCGAAAGATGCTATCCCTGTAAACTGTACCAATTTCCCTAATGGCGAAGTTGAAGACTATACAGTGAGAATATCTAAACCTCTTATTTCAAACCCAATTAACCAGACGGATATTTTAATCTATCCGAACCCGGTAAGTTCTGTATTGTATGTGAAAAATATCAGCAAAAAAGCTAATTATAAGATCTACAATGCAGCCGGACAATTGGTGTCAAGCGGAATTATCCTGAACAACAAGATTGATGTTCATGCACTAATAAATGGAGTGTATATCATCGATATTCAGGATGGAAATGATATCTCAGTTCAGAAGAAATTTATTAAAGAATAAATCATTTAACTATTAATCATCTTAACAGGCTCTCAATATTGAGAGCCTGTTTTTTTATGTCTTTTTACCGGAGGTCAGTAGGGTTATACCCAAGGTCAGTGGAGCAATACCCGAAGTAAGTAGAACATTACTCAAGGTCAGTAAGATTATACCCGAGGTAAGTAAGGTTATACCCAAGGTCAGTAGAGCAATACCCGAAGTCAGTAGAATATTACTCGAAGTAAGTAAGGTTATACCCAAGGTCAGTGGAGCAATACCCGAAGTCAGTAAGATTATACCCAAGGTGAGTAGGGCAATACCCGAAGTAAGTAGAAAAATACCTAATATCAATAGAGCAATACTTAAGGTGAATAAAGGTGGAACTCCAATTGTTAGGTATAAAAAAACTCACTGATTTTTTCCAGTGAGTTTTAATTTATTCGATATCAAAGATTACCTTTTCGGTATGGTCTTTAAGATCTTCCAGATTGGTATTGTTATAAATGATGCAGTCTGCCAGCTTGATCTTATCTTTTTCGGGCATTTGTCTTTCCATAACGGCCTGGACTTCTCTATACGTTTTACCGTCTCGGTCCATCACCCTTTTAATTCTGATATTGTCTTCGGCAGTTACCAGCACAGATTTGTAGCATTCCCGGTGTAGTTTTAGCTCAAACAATAAAGCTGTTTCTTTAAAGACCAAATACTTGGTTTGCTTTTTTACCCAGTTTTCAAAATCGATACGTACAGCCGGATGAATAATCTCGTTCAGTTGCCGAAGCAGATCTGTATTGCTGAAAACTTTTTCCGCTACGAATTTTCTGTTATAAAATCCGTTTTCATCATATGCATCTTCGCCTAAGATTTCTTTAATCTTTATCTTCAGATCTTCATTTTCATTTACAATATCTTTTGCCCGCTCATCAGAATAATAGACAGGAAATCCGAATTCTTCAATGAATCTGGCTACGGTTGTTTTCCCTGAGCCTATCCCTCCTGTGAGGCCGATAACCTTGGGTGATGATAATGGTTCCGGTTCGGCTTTCTGAGTTTCTGAATGTAGTTCTTCCATAGTTTACTTAATATCCGAAAACATCATTAAAGCTAAAAGTTTCATCCAGCCTTACGCCTTTTTCTGTCATTTTCAGGCTAGCCAGCTCATGGTGGGCATCATGTTCAAAGAACAGCAGATATTCATTGTCGATACACTGTTTCAGGAACTTTCCTTTCTCTTCTAAAGTAAGGAGAGGTCTGGTGTCATATCCCATCACATATACCTGATTGATATGTCCTGCCGTAGGAATAAGATCAGCCGCGAAAACGATTGTTTTTTCCTGATATTGAATCACAGGAAGCATCTGTTTTTCTGTATGTCCGTCTACGAAGATTACGTCCATTTTAAGATCCGGAGCAAACCCGTAATTCCCTGTTGTCGGAAGAGGTAAAAAATTCAATTGGCCACTTTCTTGGATCGGTATAATATTTTCTTTTAAAAAACTTGCTTTTTCTCTTGCGTTAGGCTCTGTTGCCCATTGCCAGTGATTTTCATTCGTCCAGAAGTGTGCATTTTTAAAAGCAGGTCTGTAGCCGGTTCTATCATCATTCCATTCAATAGCTCCGCCACAATGGTCGAAGTGAAGGTGTGTAAGAAAAACATCGGTAATGTCTTCTCTTACAAAACCATATTTCTTTAAATTTTTATCTAATGTATCGTCTCCCCAAAGCGAATAATGGCTGAAGAACTTTTCGTCCTGCTTATCACCCAGTCCGCAATCGATCAGGATAAGTTTCTTTCCGTCTTCCACCAGCAGAGAACGTGTTCCCAGCTCTATCAGGTTTCTTTCGTCTGCAGGATTGGTCTTTTCCCACAGACTCTTTGGGACGACTCCGAACATGGCTCCGCCGTCGAGTTTAAATTTTCCACATTGTATTGGATATAATTTCATATAATATTAAGATTTATAATGTTGTTTATTTTAATAGTTTTATATCTGAAAAAATAAGATTTTCATGGCAGTTTTAAAAATTATTTACATGAAATTTTACTGCTGCTACTGATAACTACTTATGATTTCAGAAAAGTTCTCCCGGATTTTTAGGCCTTGCAATATTTAAATGTTTGTACGCTTTATCCGTTACCTCACGCCCTCTGGGCGTTCTGATGATAAATCCTTCCTGAATCAGGAAAGGTTCATAAACTTCTTCCAACGTTTCCGGATTTTCTGCGATTGATGTTGCCAGGGCAGAAATTCCCACAGGTTTTCCTTTAAAATTCTCAATCATGACCCGCATGATTTTATTATCCATTTCGTCAAGACCAAACTCATCTACATTTAACGAATTAAGAGCATATTTCGTAATGTTGATCTCGATTTCTCCATTTCCTTTGATTTCTGCAAAATCACGGACTCTTCTGAGAAGAGCATTCGCAATCCTTGGAGTTCCCCGGCTTCTGCGCGCAATTTCAATCGCTGCATCTTCGTAAATCTTTACCCCCAAAACCCTTGAGCTTCTCTGAATAATCATTGATAAAAGCTCAATCGTATAGTATTCCAGTCTGCTCTGGATTCCAAATCTTGCCAGCATGGGTTTGGTAAGCATACCACTTCGGGTAGTTGCACCCACCAGTGTGAAAGGATTTAAACCAATCTGGACACTTCTTGCATTCGGACCGGTCTCAAGCATAATATCGATCTTGTAATCTTCCATGGCAGAATACAGATATTCTTCCACAACAGGCGACAGGCGGTGAATTTCATCGATAAAAAGAACATCGTTCTCTTCGAGATTGGTAAGTAGGCCTGCCAAACTCCCGGGTTTATCCAATACCGGCCCTGAAGTAATTTTACAATTTACTCCTAATTCATTCGCTATGATATTGGCTAAAGTAGTTTTTCCTAAACCTGGAGGACCATGCAAAAGAACATGATCGAGTGCACCGCCACGTTTTTTAGCAGCCGTTACAAAAACTTCAAGATTTTCCAGTGTCTTTCTCTGACCCGCAAAATCCCTGAAACTCTGGGGACGAATCTGCTCTTCCTGTGCAAGTTCTTCACGGGAATAATTGTCTTTATCTGGATGTAAAAAGTCTGGCATTAATTCAATTTCATTTACCGTAAAGATAAGGAAATTGAGGTTACGATTAAAGAAGGATGTTAAGATTTAAGGTTGAGGTTAAGGTTTAGGTTGAGATGAGACGAGCAAAACATTTGATTTATTTTAAGTATTTTTGGAAAGGAAATTTAATAATAACAAATGATAAAAGATTTTACCGAAATGCCCGTTTGGCAAAAGGCAATGGATATTGCTGAAAAGTGTTTCAAAATATCTGAAAGTTTACCCAAAAAAGAAGATTATGCACTCGCATCACAATTAAGAAGAGCCGCCGAAAGTATTTCGGCAAATATTGCTGAAGGTTTTGGGAGAAGAACATCTAAAGATAAAAGCAGATTCTATGATATTTCGAGAGGATCAGCATTTGAAACGAAAAGCCATTTAATATATGGGCACAGAGTAAAATATTTTGCAGAAAATGAGAGTTTAGAAATACAAAATTTAATTGGTGAGGTTATATATGATTTAAATAAAATCACAAGTAGATTAAATAATAACCACTTTTAACCTCAACCTCAACCTTAACCTCAACCATAATACATGAAACTAATTGGACCTTTTAAGCAAATTATAACGCTTGCCAATCTTCCTCTAAGAGGAAAAATTTCAGATGAGCAGCTCGAAATTGTTGAAGATGGCGGAATTATAGTCAACGGAAATAAAATTTACAAAATCGGAAATTTTGAAAATTTAAAATCTGAAAATCAAAATATTGAAATTGAAAAAGTTCAAGGAGAGCAGATTGTTCTTCCTGCTTTCACAGATTCACATACCCATATCTGCTTTGGTGGAAACCGAGCTAATGATTTTGCCATGCGTAATGCCGGGAAGACTTATCTTGAAATTGCTGAAAGCGGGGGAGGAATATGGAGTTCAGTGCAGCATACACGAAATGCTTCTGAAGAAGAATTATTAAAAACATTACTGGAGAGAATTGATTTTCTGATAGCTTTGGGAATAACTACCATTGAAGTAAAAAGCGGCTACGGCCTGGATGTGGAAAACGAACTTAAAATGCTGCGGACGATTCAAAAAGCACAACAACAGACTCTGGCTACATTGGTTCCTACGTGTCTTTCTGCGCATTTGAAACCAAGGGATTTTAAAGGAAGCAATGAAGAATATTTACAATATATTTTAAATGAAATTTTACCAACAGTAAAAGAAGAAAACCTGGCCAAAAGGGTTGATATTTTTATCGAAAAATCAGCATTTCAACCTGAAGAAAGTAAAACATTTTTGCTTGAAACTAAAAAACTAGGTTTTGATATCACGGTTCATGCAGACCAGTTTACTCCCGGAAGTTCAAGGATTGCGGTAGAAGTAAGAGCGAAGTCTGCAGACCATCTGGAAGCGACTGTTGATGAAGATATTGAATTCATAGCACAATCTGAAACAGTGGCTACGGCGTTACCCGGCGCCAGCCTAGGTTTAGGTGAAAAATTTACTCCGGCAAGGAAATTACTGGATGCCGGAGCTATTTTGGCGATCGCAAGCGACTGGAATCCAGGATCGGCACCGATGGGAAATTTAATTACACAGGCTTCTATTTTAGCGACATTTGAAAAGTTGACGACGGCGGAAGTTTTAGCTGGAATAACCTTTCGTTCTGCTTTTGCGTTAGGACTTCAGGACAGAGGAAAACTGGAAGTAGGATTAAAAGCAGATTTTGTTACATTCAAAACTGATAATTTCCAGAATGTACTTTATCATCAGGGAAGTTTGAGAGCGGAACATGTTTATATTGAAGGAATGAAAATTGAATAGTTTATTGTAATAAAAATTACGTTTAGATGCTTTCTGCATAAGAACTACAACACACACAAATTGAATTTATGAATAACAATATTTGGCAGGGAAGATTAGACGGCGAAGAACTTCTTTACCACAGAATATTTCAGCGGGTAAAGGAAGAGAATAATTATGATATTATTTCAACTAAGGATTTCGTTTTGCACGGATTTGCAGTAGATGAAGGAGTCAAAAGGAATAAAGGAAGGGAAGGTGCAAAAGATGCTCCTGACGTAATCAGAAAGAATATGTCAAATTTTCCGGTAATCCGTCCCGATTTTACACTTCTCGATTTCGGAAATATTACTTGTGAAGATGGTAATCTGGAAGAAACACAGAATAATCTGGCAAAAAATGTATCTAAAGTATTACTGAAACATGGCAGGTCTGTTGTTTTGGGTGGAGGACATGAAGTTAACTATGCTCATTATCTTGGGTTAAAAACAGCTTTTCCTGAACAAAAAATAGGAATTATTAATATAGACGCTCATTTCGATAATCGGCAACCGGAAAATGGAGTAGGAGCGAGCTCTGGTACGGGTTTCTGGCAGATTGCTCAGGAAGGAGTAATGAATTCTTTGCATATCGGGATTCAGAGAAATTCCAATACGTTGAAGTTATTTGATACTGCCCATCAATACGGAATGAAGTATATTTTAGCAGATGAAATTTTCTTTGAAAATCTTCCGTCAATTTATCAGAGAATAAATGATTTGACTGAAAGTGTAGATTATCTATATCTCACCATATGTATGGATGTTTTTAATACTTCCATTGCGCCAGGAGTCTCCGCTTCTGCTTACAACGGTATTTTTGCCGATGCTGCATTTATGCATCTTTACAGACATATTTTAAAAAGTGAAAAACTTTTGGCGCTTGATGTAGCAGAAGTCAATCCTTCCTATGATATTCAGGACAGAACGGCAAGGCTGGCGGCCACACTTATTAATGAGTGGTTTATGGTTTAGCATTATTTCAATAGAGAAAATCATTATTTTATATTATCCTAAGGAACACATTTTGTTTCTTTCACATCGCTTTTTTAAAGCAATAAATAAATTCAGTTTTGAATTTGAAACAGAGACTATATTATGGAACAATTAATTGAAAATAAACTTATCAAAGCGGATGAGGCATTTTCAGAATGGAAGAAAATTCCATTCGAACACAGGCAAAAACTTATTGCCAAGGCAGCTGAAATTTTGAAATCACGTTCTGAAGAATTTGGAGCAATTATAACTTCAGAGATGAATAAGCCCATTTCACAGGCGATTGCTGAGGTTGAAAAATGTGCTTTGATGATGAATTATTATGCAGATGCAGAAAATATTTTACAGCCTGAAAAAATAGAATCTGAATATTCTTTTTCTGAAATACATTATGTTCCGAAGGGAGTGATTTTGGGTATAATGCCTTGGAATTTTCCTTTCTGGCAGGTTCTGAGATTTGCTACTCCAGCCATTTTAGCAGGAAATACAGTGGTGCTGAAACATGCATCGATCTGTTTCGGAAGTGGAAATGCCATTGAAAAGGTACTTCTTGAAGCAGGTTTTCCTGAAGGTGTTTTCCACAATCTTGAGATCGGACACAAAGATGTAAAGGAAGTTATAGAGCATAAGGCTATCGCAGGAGTAAGCTTAACAGGAAGTGAAAAAGCGGGTGCAGATGTTGCTTCTATTGCAGGGCAAAACATTAAAAAATCTTTATTGGAACTTGGCGGAAGCGATGCATTCATCGTGCTGGATGATGCAGATATTGGTGAAGCGGCTAAAGTTGGTGCATTGGCGAGGCTTCAGAATTGCGGACAAACCTGTGTAGCGGCAAAAAGATTTATTATTGATGAAAAAATTGAGGATGCATTTCTTCCGAAATTTATTGAAGAGTATCAAAAATTTATTCCTGCAGATCCTATGGATAAGGAAACAAAAATTGCGGGAATGGCAAGACCCGATCTGGCAGATGATTTAGAAAAACAGTTCAAAAAAGCTCTTGAAAACGGAGCGGAGATTATTCTTCCTTTGGAAAGAATTTCTGATAATGAATTCATGCCGGGGCTAATCAGAGTAAAAGAAGGAAATCCGATTTTGAAAGAAGAACTTTTTGGACCTTTAGGGATGGTTATGATCGCTAAAAATGATGAAGAAGCATTAAAGCTGGCCAATGATATTCCTTTTGGGTTATCAAATTCTGTATGGACTAAAAATAAAGACCGTCAATTATTTTTTATTGAAAATCTGGAATCCGGTACAGTCAATATTAACAGAATGACAAGTTCTGATCCTCGTTTTCCTTTTGGAGGAACCAAAACCTCAGGATACGGAACAGAACTTTCTTTATTGGCTTTAAAAGAATTTGTGACTGCAAAAACCATTGTCGGAAACTAGTATTAAAGAATCATTTAAACATAAAAAACTCCCGGAAAATTTCGGGAGTTTTTGTTTATATAACATTTTGATTTAAACCGTAGTCAATCTTAATGTATTGGTTTTTCCACCTTCGTAAGATGGAGTGGCATTGATATTAATAACAAAGTCTCCAGCCTCAATATAACCATAATTATGAGTAAGCATATTAACCTGGATAATCGTTTCATCAGTGGATTTCTTCATATCATAATAATAAGCGTGAACTCCCCAAAGTAGGTTCAGCATTGTAATAACTCTCTTATTTCCGCTGTAAACGATAATGTGAGAATTAGGTCTGTGCGCTGAAAGCTGGAATGCTGTGTAACCTGAACTTGTTAAAGTAACGATTGCAGAAACATTCGTTGTCTTTGCTATTCTTACGGCTGCAAGACAAACTCTGTTTGTGATAAATCTTTCGTCAATACAGTTAAAGTCCTTTTCAATCGGCTCATTTCTATGTTGATAGAAGTGAGTGGTTTCGATGTTTTTTACAATCTTCGCCATGTTTTCAACTACCTGAACCGGATATCTACCTACTGAAGTTTCTCCGGAAAGCATTACGGCATCAGCACCATCCAGTACAGAGTTAGCTACGTCATTTACTTCTGCTCTTGTTGGCGTTAAGCTGTTGATCATGGTTTCCATCATCTGCGTTGCAATAATCACAGGCTTAGAATAGAATCTTGCTTTTTCTACCAATGTTTTCTGAATGGCAGGAACTTCTTCCATAGGAACTTCTACCCCTAAATCACCACGAGCAACCATTAATCCGTCGCATTCCAACAAAATTTCGTCGATATTTTTTACGCCTTCCGGTTTTTCAATTTTAGCGATAATCGGTGTTTTGAATTTCCCGTTCGGATGTTTTGAAATTAATTCTTTAAGATCAATAATATCCTGAGCATGACGTACAAATGAAAGAGCAATCCAGTCAACTTCCTGATCGAGCATGAAATTGGCATCCTGAATATCTTTTTCCGTTAATGCAGGAAGAGAAACATTCGTATTCGGAAGATTTACACCTTTTTTAGAACTTAGCGGCCCACCCTGAATTGTCTTGGCTTTTACAGTATCTGTAAGGTTGGTTTCAGTTACTTCCAAAACTAATTTACCGTCGTCGATAAGTATTCTTTCTCCAACTTTTACATCCTGGGGGAATTGCTGGTAAGTCATATACACTTTGGTAGAATCTCCTTCTATCTTCTCATTTGTGAAGGTAAGAATATCTCCCGGATTAAGATATGAACCCTCTTTTACAACACCTACTCTTAGTTTGGGACCCTGTAAATCTCCTAAAATACCAACAGAAAAACCGTATTCTTTGTTTAGTTCTCTGATGATTTCGATATTTGAACGAACTAAGTCGTAATCTGCGTGTGAGAAATTTATTCTAAAAACATCAACACCTGCTCTCATTAACCCTAACATTACTTCTTTCGACGACGACGCCGGCCCAAGTGTTGCGATAATTTTTGTCTTCTTTAAATACTTATTCATAATACTGGATAATTTGATAAAGTTCTTCCTCAGAACCTAATGTATAATCTTGAATTGGAAAAACAAGATTTTCAGGGAGCAAAATTACGGAAAAATCAGGAAACTGTTCCGAACTATGCAAAATATATTGCACTTCTACCTGATTATTTAATAAAAATTTAATGTTTTCTTCTTCTGAGAAGAGCTCAGTTTGTATTTTTTTTTGTTTACTTTCCGAAGATCGGTTTGAAATAAACGTAAAACATGTCTTGGTAAACTTGTGATATGCCTCAAATCGTGGAAAAAAATAATCATAATACGATCCATGATAGACGAGATCATCAATCCTTTTAAATTTAAGATCGTTTTTTTGATTTACGGTATAGAAAAACTCATGATCGGGTATATTTTTGGCTAATCTTACCAATCCTATGGTAACATCTTCAAATTCTATATCATCAAGATCATAAAGCTTTTGAATTTCCAAGTATGTTTTCTTTTTTGTTTAAAATATAAAATGCTCTCTGTGCTGCTTTTTCTTCCGCTTTTTTCTTAGAGGTTTCTGTAGCATTTGCGATTTTGTCTTCTCCGAGCCATACATGACAGCGAAAAACGATCGACTTGTTCACCTGTATCTCTTCACAGGTTTCGTATTTTATATTTAATTTTTTCTTCTGGCTCCATTCGAGCAAAAGACCTTTATAACTTACAATTTTATTTTCAAGCTTATTCATTTCGCTTGGTGTAAGAAGTCTTTCTAAAATAATCTTCCTGCAGGTTTCGTAATGAAAATCCAGATACACCGCACCTACTAAAGCCTCAAATAAATTTCCGGAGATATTTTCACCTAAAGCTAAAGATGCCTGCTTTTGCAACAGATCTGTCAGTTTTAGATCTTCTCCTAATTTATTAAGATTTTTCCTATTCACAATCTTAGACTTCATTTGTGTGAGATATCCCTCGTTAGCCTGAGGATATGTACGAAACAAATGACATGAAATGATTGTACCCAAAACAGAATCTCCTAAAAATTCGAGCCTTTCATAATTACTGTCTTTCTTAGAAGAATTTTTTAAAGAAAAAGCTTCACGATAAAGCGCAACATTTTGCACCTCAGTACCGAGAATTTTGTTAAGTTCAGTACTGAGAAAATAATCTCTCTCCGTTAATTTTCTTTTTCTTTTTTTGAGAAGGAATTTAGAAAAGTATTTCTGTAACTCCATTCAGTAGATTTAGATTTTCTTAAATAGAACGCAAGCGTTGTGCCCACCAAATCCAAAAGTATTGCTCATGGCTACTTTTACATCTTTCTTCGCAGCCTCATTGAATGTGAAATTCAGTCTGCTGTCGATATTCTCATCATCAGTAAAATGGTTGATGGTAGGAGGAACAATACCATGAATAATTGTTCCCAACGCAGCAATAGCTTCAATGACTCCGGCAGCACCCAATAAGTGACCTGTCATAGATTTTGTAGAATTAATCTGAATGTCAAAAGCGTGCTCTCCCAATAATTTTGAAATGGCATTGGATTCTGCAATATCTCCTAATGGAGTAGATGTACCGTGCATATTGATGTGATCTACTTCATCAGCAGTTAAGCCTGCATCTTCCAAACAGTTTTTCATTACCAGATAAGCTCCTAAGCCTTCAGGGTGCGGTGCGGTCATATGGTGTGCATCTGCACTCAGACCTCCGCCTTTTAATTCTGCATAAATTGTTGCACCACGTTTTACCGCGTGTTCATATTCTTCGAGAATGATAGTTCCTGCTCCTTCTCCTAATACAAATCCATCTCTGTCTTTGTCAAAAGGTCTTGAAGCGGTTTTAGGATCATCATTTCTTGTAGAAAGTGCCATCATCGCATTGAACCCGCCGACACCACTTGCTGTAACGGCTGCTTCAGAGCCACCGCATACAATTACATCTGCTTTTCCAAGCTGGATCAGCATTTTGGCATCAATCAAAGCATTTGCTGAAGATGCGCATGCAGATACTGTTGTGTAATTAGGACCGTGAAAACCATATTCTATAGAAATATGTCCCGGTGTGATATCCGCAATCATTTTAGGAATAAAGAAAGGGTTGAATCTCGGGATTTCCGTATTTGCCCATCCTAAAACTTCAGTTTCGAATGTCTCCAAACCTCCGATTCCGGAACCCCAGATTACTCCGACTCTGTTTTTGTCTACGCTGTCTTCAATAATTCTTGAGTGTTGTACTGCTTCTCTTGCAGCAACAAGCCCAAGCTGTGTATTTCTATCCATTTTTTTTGCCTCTTTCTTATCGAAATGTTGCAACGGATCGAAATTTTTAACCTCGCAGGCGAATTTTGTTTTAAAGTTTGTGGCATCAAAAAGAGTAATAGGAGCGGCACCGCTCTCACCTTTTACAAGATTTTCCCAGTATTCTTTTGCATTATTTCCAATAGGTGTTATTGCTCCAAAACCGGTTACAACTACTCTTTTTAATTCCATAAACTTTGTTTAATTTCTTTTTTGTTGAAGAATATTATTTATTTACTACTTCTTCGATATAAGCGATAGCGTGTCCTACAGTAGTAATTTTTTCAGCCTGATCATCAGGGATTTGAATATTGAATTCTTTTTCAAACTCCATGATTAGTTCAACTGTATCCAATGAATCAGCTCCTAAATCGTTTGTGAAGCTAGCTTCAGGAGTTACTTCTGTTTCTTCAACGTCAAGCTTATCAGCGATGATAGCTTTTACTCTTGATGCAATGTCTGACATAGTAAATTTTTTTTTAATTGTTAGATGCTGCAAATATATAAAATTCTTTACGATAAAACATTTTTTTAGTCTTTTTTGTGGCTTGCAGGTGTGTATTTTGTTGTGTTTATGTTTAGTCTTTTAGTTTTCAGTGGTTTATATTTTATTATTTCATAATCTTGTTTATATGTGTTTATGTGCAAAAAAATAAGAGAATGTTTGTTGTAATAGAATGGTAAGTTGCGGATTATTATATGAGGTTTTTAATTCATGTATTATGATTAGTTTTGCCTTTTATTTTAAAGTTATTTTAAAGCTTCATTTAATTCAATGAAAAAAAATATTTGTGTTTTATTCTTTTTAATTTCTATATCGCTCGTAGCACAGATCAAAGGAAAAGTTATCAAGATAAAAGATGGTGATACAATTGTTGTCTTATTGGAAGACAAAACCGAGCAAACATTAAGACTTGCGGAAGTTGACTGTCCGGAGAGAGGACAGGCTTTCGGGAACAATGCTAAACAGTTTACTTCCGATCAGGTTTTTGGTAAAAATGTTGTTTTTTACAAAGTTGGAAAAGACAGATACGGAAGAAGCGTTGCTGGTGTATTCTATGATGAAGATAAGTATCTTTCAAGGGAGATTGTGAAAGCAGGATTTGGATGGTGGTATTTTAAAACTTCAAAAAATACGGAACTTCAGAAATTTCAGGATGAGGCGAAGTCAAAGAAACTTGGCTTATGGGGTGATAAAAATGCAGTTTCACCCTGGGAATTCAGGAAGAGTAAAAAGAGCAAGGAAAAATGAAACATCTTCTCAATTTAGTCTGGACTATGTTATGTTGGTAAAAAAACCGTGAATCTCTGACGAGATTAGAACGTCCGGATTACGGTTACTATTTTTTAAGTGCATAATATTATTTACATATTAGATAGGTATAAATAAAATTGTATTCTGTTAATCGAAAGATAATATGAAATGATTGTGGATTTCTGACAAAAACAAAAAGAGAAAATGCAATTATCTAAAAATTAATAATTTACAAATTCTCTTTAGTTTAAAAAGTGGAGTTGGAGGGATTCGAACCCTCGTCCAAACAAGCAATACATAAGCTTTCTACATGCTTATTCTGCTATTGGTTTTCGACTGAACGCAGAGAGCAGACACCCAACGTTCAGCTTATCTTCTGAGGTTTTCGAGCTTTAACCGAAGTGTCTAAAGCCTTATTTCCGCATTCCTATATCCCAGAATCAAACGCCGCAGAACAGAGCGTTTGTGGAATATCTTGCTTCCCTACTAACATCTTCGGGAAAACGCTTGATCTACTATACTTCGATATTAAGCTGCAAGAGCGAACTCTTCGTTGCCAGTTAAAATTTTGTAGCAAGGGATTATAGAGATCGCGCTACGGTTCTCTGCATGCTTACTTACCCATTGACCTTGCTGTCGAAACCAGTCAACCCCATGAATAAAGTGAATGCAAAGATAATACTTTTATTTTTATTAGAAGCTTTATCCCGCTTTCCTCTATATCTTTTGGGTTACGGCTCCGCTACGCTCCGCCGCAACCCAAAAGGATGTCGTTTCAATCGGGGCTAGGGGAGTGGTCATTCGTTTTAAAATTAGGATTAATAATTAGAATTTTAACTATTTTATATGATTAATTTTGCAGGTAAATAAAAAATTCCTACTTTTGCAATCCAAAATGAGATGTAAAATATGTTAATAATTCCAGTTAAAGATGGTGAATCCATCGACAGAGCATTAAAAAAATATAAAAGAAAATTTGATAAAACAGGAACAGTTCGTCAGTTAAGAGCTAGACAACAGTTTATCAAGCCTTCTGTAACTTTAAGACAAGCTAGATTAAAAGCAGCTCACAAGCAAAGAAATCTTAGCAAAGAAGAGCAGGCTTAAGAAATTTTCTTAATTCGCATACTAATTCACTCTTTAAATACTTATATTTGAAGAGTGAATTTTTGTTTTATACTTTATGATGCTGGATAAATTCTTAGAATATTTAAAGCTTGAAAAGAGGTATTCACCTCACACAATTACAAGTTACAGGAAAGATCTTGAAGATTTTTCCTATTTTTATCTTAGAACAGAGTCTTCTGCTGATCTTTTGAAAGTTGACAAAAAAGTTATCCGGAATTTTATCGTGGAGTTAAGTGAAAAAAATATTTCCAGAAGAAGTATTAATAGAAAATTGTCTTCACTCAGAAGTTTTTATGTATTCCTCTTGAAAATTGGTGAAATTACGGTTTCGCCAGCCGAAAATATTTCATCTTTAAAATTTTACCCTGAAAAACAAATTCCTATGTCCGAACAGGAGATGCAAGACCTGAATAGTCAGGTTTTTACACAAGTTCATGACATTCTGGAAAAATGTATTTTAGAGGTTCTTTATCAAACAGGAATTCGTAAAGCGGAGCTTTGTGGTATGACTTTTGAGAATGTAAGCCTTAGCGGAAACGAGATAAAAATAATTGGAAAAGGAAACAAACAAAGAGTAATTCCGATTTCTGATGATCTCTGCAGCTTGTTGAAAAGTTACGTAGAAATACGCAACCCGGAAACAGAATATAAATCATATTTTTTTGTCAATAAGAAAGGTAAAAAACTCACCGAAAAATTTGTTTATGTGGTGGTTAATAAGTACCTTAGTCTTATAACAACAAAAGAAAAAAGAAGCCCTCACATCCTTCGGCATAGCTTTGCTACACACGTTTTGGATAATGGGGCAGAGATCTCTAAAGTAAAAAAAATATTAGGTCATTCAAGTCTTGCAAGTACTCAGGTCTATACGAATGCCAATATCGAACAATTGAAAAAAGTTTTTAATCAGGCTCATCCAAGAGCTTCAAAAAATGACGAATTATGAAGATCACAGTACAATCAATTGGATTAACTCCACACGAACCACTAGAATCACACATCGAAAAAAAAGTAAGCAAGCTGGATACTTTTTATGATAAGATCCAAGATTGCAAAATATTCTTAAAAGTAGAAAATAACTCTGATAAGGCAAACAAAACTGCCGAGATTATTCTTGCGGTTCCGGGAGACGATATCGTAGTAAAAAAGACAACAACATCTTTTGAAGAAAGCCTTGATTTATGCGTTGATGCGGCTAAAAAGCTACTAATCAAGAAAAAAGAAATGGCTTAATAAAAAAAGTTAAAAATAATTATTAAAAAATTTGAGAATTCAAAAAATCCTTTCTATATTTGCACTCGCAAAAAGGAACAGTGATCTTTTGAATTCTTTTTATTAAAATGCCTCCATAGCTCAGTTGGCCAGAGCACGTGATTTGTAATCTCGGGGTCGTGGGTTCGAATCCCTCTGGAGGCTCAATTAATATAAAATATCTGGGGAGATTCCAGAGTGGCTAAATGGGACTGACTGTAACTCAGTTGCTTCGGCTTCGTAGGTTCGAATCCTGCTCTCCCCACATTTTATATTACAAAAAAAGTTGCAGAGATCAGGGAATTTCCTTAAGTTTGCACAGCGTTACCAATAGTTTTGGAAACAAAATTGCGGAAGTAGCTCAGTTGGTAGAGCGTCAGCCTTCCAAGCTGAATGTCGCGGGTTCGACCCCCGTCTTCCGCTCAGAAATATCACGCTTATCGTAGGGTGATTTTTTTTTAACTACTGAAATGATGTAGAGTAGAGTTTTCTCACAGATTTCAGTCCATATATTAAAATGCCTCCATAGCTCAGTTGGCCAGAGCACGTGATTTGTAATCTCGGGGTCGTGGGTTCGAATCCCTCTGGAGGCTCAATTAATATAAAATATCTGGGGAGATTCCAGAGTGGCTAAATGGGACTGACTGTAACTCAGTTGCTTCGGCTTCGTAGGTTCGAATCCTGCTCTCCCCACATTTTATATTACAAAAAAAGTTGCAGAGATCAGGGAATTTCCTTAAGTTTGCACAGCGTTACCAATAGTTTTGGAAACAAAATTGCGGAAGTAGCTCAGTTGGTAGAGCGTCAGCCTTCCAAGCTGAATGTCGCGGGTTCGACCCCCGTCTTCCGCTCACATAAAATCACGCTTTTTTAGGGTGATTTTTTTGTTTAGGCCGACTTAGCTCAGCGGTAGAGTGCTTCCTTGGTAAGGAAGAGGTCACGGGTTCAAGTCCCGTAGTTGGCTCAGATTCTCATCCCGATTCTTTCGGGATTTTTTTATTTCTGGAAACTTCTTTTAAACGCTACAAATACAATAATCTTATTAAGCATCTCATATACTTTCCGTTCAGCAAGTGATAGCTTTGGATATTTAGCTTTAAAATTTAAAATTGTACGGATAAGATTATAAAATTGATGATCTTTTCTAATTGAGTATCATGTTAATCCGTAACTCTTCAAAGGTTTTAAGTTGTAATATTGTTTAAAACTTCCAGCGCCCAGCTTCCCTCTTCCAGCTCCATTAACCTTAAAATTCAATTAAAAGTATTTCCGCCAGTTTCATTTCCTTTATCATCATAAAAATTTTCTTTACATTCGTATAAAATAATTTTCGATGAATATTCTTTTATTGGAAGATGATTTAATTCTTTCGGCAGAGCTTTGTAAATTTTTGGAGTCCAATAATTTTACCTGTGACAAAATCTATGATGGTGAAACATTTATTCGTCAGATAAGGAATAATTCGTATGATTTGTACCTGCTCGATATTAATGTTCCTAAAATTAACGGGCTTGATGTCTGCCAGACTATTCGCTCTTTCGATAAAAATACTCCGATCATTATCATTTCGGCATACGGAGATCTTTCGGATAAAAAAGATGCTTTTACAAGACTTGCTGATGATTATCTGGTAAAACCTTTTCAGTTTGAAGAATTGCTTTTGCGTATAAATTCCCTGCTGAGAAGAAAAGCACCTTCAGAAAGCAGCGATCAGGAAATTATAAGAATTGATGATCTTATCATCAATAAAACCGAGCAGAAAGTTTTCCGGGCAGGAAATGAGATTGCACTTACCTTAAAGGAATTTCAACTGCTGGTGTATCTGGCAGAAGCACAAGGAAGAACCGTTTCCAAACAGCAGATTACAGAACACGTCTGGGAACATAATTTTAATACCAATACGAATACGGTAGAAGTGTATATCAATTTTTTAAGAAAGAAAATAGATAAAGATTTTAAAGTTAAACTTATTCATACGCGTTCCGGTTTCGGATATTACTTAAGCCCGCTGTAATATGTCTTTAAAAAGAAAGATTGCCCTCAATCTCAGTATTGCTTTTTCATTGCTTTTCGGTATTGTGATGGCGGTGATTTATATCTCTTTTAATGATTTCAGAAAAGACGAGTTTCAGGAAAGATTCCGGCAGAGGCTGGAATTTACTGTTCATTTTATAGCTAAATCAAAAGACTTTGAACAAGAAGCGCCTGTGTTTTTTAATGAAAATTCGGATAATATTCTTTTAGATGAAACGATCTTAATTTTTAATGGTAAGAAAGAATTAATCTACAGCACGATCAAGGATAGAAACGTGACCTGGGATAATGAGCTTTTGAAAGAGCTGGATGAAAAGAAAGTCATCTATTCCGAAAAAACAATACCCGAAATTTATGCCGCTTTGAAAAATATCAATGGCGAAAATTACTACATTCTTACCAGCGCTTACGATACCAACGGAAACTCAAAGCTAGCCTATTTAAAATATCTCCTGATTACGGCCTATGTCATGAGCACACTGATTATTGGTTTTTTCAGCTATTATTTTATGGGGCAGTTTCTAAAACCTCTTGAAGATCTCAATAAAGAAATATCAGAAGTAACGGCTCACAGTCTCACAACGGAAGTCCCGGTGCGTGACTCTAATGACGAGATTAATGTTCTCGCAAGATCTTTCAATACAATGATTAAAAGGCTAGACGATGTTTTCCAGTCGCAGAAAGACTTTACCGCAAGTGCCTCTCACGAAATCCGTACTCCGATTACGAGGATGGCTTTTCAGCTTGAAAATCTCATTAAACTCGGCCAGAATTCCCCGGAAACTTTAACCTCTTTACAGCAGATCCAGAGAGATGTTTATCAGTTGTCTGATCTTACCAATTCCCTTTTGCTTTTAACGAAATTTGATAAAGAAAATATTCAGAGTATCTATGAAGAAGTGAGGATTGATGAAGTTATATTTGAATCTTTTGAAGCTGTGGAAAAAAGTTATCCGAAAATGAAAATGGATTTTCTGATCTCTGAAAAAACTTCTGAAGATGCTTTATTAACGATCAACGGAGTACAGTCTTTGCTGGATATTGTTTTTATTAATTTGCTTAAAAATGCAGCAGTCTACTCAGATGATATGGAAGCTGATGTATTGATTACAGAAACAGAAGACACGCTTATCGTTGACATTATTTCACACGGAAATACGATTCCGATAGAAGAACGTCCGAAGTTATTTGAGGCTTTCATGCGGGGAAATAATTCTCATAATATTTCCGGCTCCGGATTGGGATTAAGAATTGTAAAAAGAATTCTGGAATATCACGGGGCAAAAATTACGTACTCTTCTCCGGGAGATTTACTCAATAAGTTCAGTGTTATTTTTAATAAATAACAGATTCTGGTAAAGAAGAAAGTTTCTCAGAGTGAGATGGAATCAACCAATTTGTGCTTAAACTTTCTCAGCCTTAGATGAGCAAAACCCATTTAGGATGAAGGTTTCTCAGAGTGAGACAGAGTCAACCACTTTGTGTTTAAACTTTCTCAGCTTGAGATGAGCAAAACCCATTTAAGATGAAACTTTCTCATAAAGAGACAATCAGAACCCATACTTCAAAGGAAATTTCCTGAGTCCAATACTTAAATTTTTCATTTTTTTGTGGTTATTTGTAAATGGGCAATAATCAATTTTAATTTTTTTTTAAGCATTCTTTAAGAGCATTTTAATAGCGAAATGACAATTTTGTGGCATAAAAAATAGAAGATGAACAAAATTGCAGGGCTGCTGATCGTGATATCATCTCTTATGACGGCACAGCAGCAAATGTCACTTCCGGATTGCGAAGAAGCTTTTCAAAAGAATAACTTGGAGCTGCTCGCTGAACAGTATAATATCAATATGGCTGATGCCGATATTTTGCAGGCTAAAATCTGGGAATTGCCACAGCTGAGCGGACAAATAAATGCGTACAACCCACAAGATCATAAAGTTTTTGATGTAGGTCATGCAAAAGGAGCACAGATTACGCAGCTTATTTATATGGGCGGTAAAAAGAAAAATGAAATTGCTTTTGCAAAATCCAACAAAGAACTTGCCCAGCTTCAGTTTTCTCAATTGCTGGTAGACCTTAGAGCGCAGCTTCGTACTGCCTACTACAATCTTTATTATGAAAAACTCAAACTTGAAAACACCAGCAGGCAGCTGGGGTATATGAATGATCTGCTGGCAGCATACAAAGTGCAGTCTGCGAAAGGAAATGTATCTCTGAGAGATGAGGTAAGGCTTCAGAGTGTTGTCATTCAGTTGAATAATGATAAAGTAGGTATTAATAAAAACATTCTTGAATTTGAACAGACCCTTAAAGTTTTAACGGGTGTTACTGATGATATCGAACCTAAACTTTCTGATTCTGAAGCGAAAGATATTCTTGCCTCACAGCCTTTCGGTGATGAAACGGAATTGCAGAAAAAAGCACTCGAAAATAACGCTGATTATCAATATAACCTCAAATTAATCGACAACAGTAAACTGTATGCCCAGTGGCAAAAGTCTTTAAACGTTCCCGATCTGAATCTTGGTGCAGGGTGGGACCAGAATGGAGGGACTTTTAAAAATGAAGTGAACTTAATGGTAGGAATTCCATTGCCATTATGGAAATCAAATAAAGGGAATGTTGAGAAAGCAAATTTTGCCATTCAGCAGAATCAGAAGAATGCTGATTTCCAAAAGTTAAGTCTTGAAACTAAAGTGCAGTCTGCATATAAAACATGGAAAACGCAGTATGAGCAACTTTCACAAATTAAATCCGAAGATCTCAACAATATGGATACTGTGTACAATGGTATGCTGAGCAATTTCAGAAAAGGAAATGTAAGCCTTATAGAATTTGTAGATTTTATGGATAGCTATAGAGAAACAGCACTTCAGATCTACGATATGAAAAACGAAATTATGCAGTCGGCAGAACAATTAAATCAACTGGTACAAACGAAAATCTTCTATTAATCATGAAAAAATATATTATTCCTATAATTATAACATTGGCCGTAGTGTCTTGCTCAAAGAAAGAAGCACCGCAACAGACTCAGAAAAAAGGTTTTGAGCTTAGTAATACCATGCTTCAGTCTATTTCTCTCGCAAAAGTTGAAAAAAAATATATTGAAGACGATTACAGTTTCTATGGAAAGATATCGGCAGATAAAAACAGCTACATCGACGTTTACCCATTGGTAGGCGGAAATGTTTTAAGTGTAAATGTAGAGCTGGGCGATCATGTGAGAAAAGGACAGGTGATGGCAACCATCAGAAGTACCGAACTGGCAGAGGTTCAGAAAGATGTAAGTGATGCAAAAACAGATCTTGTAGTAGCCCAGAACAATCTTCGTGTAGCAAAGGAAATGTATGAAGGTAAACTAAATACAGAAAGAGATGTGTTGGAAGCAAAAAGTGAATTGCAGAAAGCTCAGGATCAGATGCAGCGCGCGAATGCGGTAAGTACGGTGTATAATGTAAGAAAAGGAAATATTTACAGTGTCGTAGCTCCCATCAGCGGATACATTGTTCAGAAAAATATCAATAAAGATATGCAGCTGAGAAGCGACCGGAGCGATAATATTTTTGATGTGGCCAACACCACCAATGTTTGGGCGATCATGAACGTCAACGAATCTGATATTGATAAAATAAGCCTGGGAATGAAGGCGCAGGTTTCTACCTTGTCTTATCCGGATAAAGTTTTTGACGGAAAAATAGATAAAATCTTCAAAATCATCGATCCTGAAACCAATGCGATGCAGGCAAGGGTAGTACTCGACAATCAAAACGGATTATTGATTCCTGAAAGTAAAGCAACCATTAAAGTAACCAGTTCAGAAAATACTACAGCACTTACAGTGCCATCCAAAGCTGTGATTTTTGATGATAACAGAAGTTTTGTAGTGGTTTATAAATCCAGAACAGATGTTAAAGTAAAAGAAATTAAAGTATTGAAACAGGTCGGTGACATTACTTACGTTTCCGAGGGCTTATCTGAAGGAGAACAGGTGGTCACCAACAATCAGTTGCTAATTTACCGCTCTTTGAACAGCTAAAATTAATTTTTTAAAGAATTTTTATGTGCTTGGCTGAGTGAAACTAAAACACCTTTGCGAACCTAAAAACGTAAAGCAGGTTAAAAATAATTTTAAGTGCCTTTGCTTAATGAAATGCCTTTGCGAACGAAAATATGCAGAAGATTGTCATTAAAAATCTTTGCGCGCTCTGCGTTAAAAACAAATTCAACGACTTTTTAAGTCAAAAAAATCCATCATGAATAAATTCATTAAAAATATAATTGCTTTTTCATTAAAAAATAAAGCATTTACTTTTATCTGGGTTGCCGTACTGGCGGTAGCAGGATTTATAAGTTTCAAGAATATGCCGATTGAAGCTTTTCCGGATGTTACCAATACCCAGATCGTCATCATTACCCAATGGAACGGCCGCAGTGCTGAAGAAGTAGAACGTTTTGTAACAACACCCATCGAGTTGGCGATGAGTCCGGTTCAGAAAAAAACCAGCGTGAGAAGTACCACAATGTTTGGCCTTTCTATCGTTAAGATTCTCTTTGATGATGGCGTAGACGATACCTTTGCACGAAACCAGGTCAATAATCAGCTGAGAAGCGTAAGTCTTCCGGATGAAGTAGATCCTGAAGTTCAGCCACCTTATGGACCGACCGGGGAAATTTTCAGATACACTTTACAGAGCAAAACAAAAGATTCCCGTGAATTGCTTACTCTTCAAAATTGGGTGATTGACCGCGCGCTGAGAGGTGTTCCCGGAGTGGCAGACATCAATGTATTCGGAGGGCAGGATAAAGTTTTTGAATTAAGCATTGATCCGAGAGCGTTGGATAAATATAATCTCACACCGCTTCAGGTTTACGATGCCGTTACCAAAAGCAACCTGAATGTTGGTGGTGATGTTATCGAGAAAAACGGACAGGCCTATGTCGTGCGAGGGATTGGCTTGGTGAAATCCATTAATGATATCGGAAATATTACCATCGAAAATGACAATGGAAATCCGGTTCTAGTGAAAAATGTAGCAGATGTTCATGAAGGGTCTTTGCCAAGAGTAGGGCAGGCCGGACTAAATCATCAAGAAGATACCGTGGAAGGAATTGTTGTGATGAGAAAAGGGGAAAATGCTCGTGATGTTTTGTCAGGTGTAAAGGCTAAAATTAAAGAACTTAATGAAAAAATCCTTCCGAAAGACGTAAAAATGGTGACGTTCTACGACCGTGACAACCTGATGGATTTTACCACGCACACCGTAATGCACAACCTTATCGAAGGAATTATTCTGGTAACGGTAATTGTTCTGATTTTTATGGCAGACTGGCGTACGACTCTCATTGTTTCCATCATTATTCCGTTATCCCTATTATTTGCCTTTTTATGTCTTAAACTGGCAGGAATGAGTGCTAATTTATTATCACTCGGTGCGGTCGATTTCGGAATCATTATTGACGGAGCCGTCGTCATGGTGGAAGGACTCTTTGTAATGCTCGACCACAAGGCTCATAAATATGGCGAAGAGAGATTCAATAAACTGGCAAAAGCCGGCTGGATTAAGCAAACCGGGACAGGATTGGGAAAAGCGATTTTCTTTTCAAAATTAATTATCATCACTTCTTTAATTCCGATTTTCTCATTTCAGAAAGTTGAAGGGAAAATGTTTTCGCCACTGGCATTTACGTTAGGTTTTGCACTTACCGGAGCTTTAATTTTTACTTTGACTTTGGTGCCGGTGCTTTCACATATTTTGTTGAATAAAAATGTGAAGGAAAAAAATAATCCGTTTGTGAATTTCTGGGACAGAATCGTACTGAAAGGATTTAATTATACTTTTAAGCATAAAAAAATGAGTTTAATTGTTGCGATTTCATTTTTAGCAGTTACATTATTCTCAGGGAAATTCTTAGGAACGGAGTTTTTACCTCAGTTAAATGAAGGCTCATTATGGATCACTGCGGAAATGCCGATGAGTTCATCATTAAAAGAATCTTTAAAAACAACCGATCTTTTAAAGAAAGACATCATGAGCTTTCCTGAAGTGACAGACGTTCTTGCTCAGACCGGAAGAAGTAACGATGGTACCGATCCTAACGGCTTTGGATTCGTACAGTTTGCTGTAAATCTTAAACCCAAAGATGAATGGAAACGCAAGATCACTTATGAAGAACTCATAGAAGAAATTGATAAAAAACTGAGAAATTATCAGGGTATTACCTTTAATTACTCTCAGCCAATATCCGATAACGTTGCCGAAGCAGTCGCTGGTTTCAAAGCGGAAAACGGTATTAAAATTTATGGAGATAATCTTCAGACCCTTGATAATCTGGCAGAAAAAGTTTTAAAACAGATTAAAGACATTAAAGGCGTTAAAGATGTAGGAATCATTAAAAATATTGGACAGCCGGAAGTAAGTGTTGTTCTCGACAGGGATAAAATGGCAGCCTACGGAGTAATGCCCGATGATGCACAGTCTGTTCTTGAAATGGCCTTCGGAGGGAAAACAGCTTCAGAAATGTTTGACGGAGAGAGAAAATTCCCGATTCGTCTTCGTTATTCACAGGAATACAGAAAAGATGAAAATGACATAGCAGCATTGATGGTTCCTACTCAGGACGGAACAAAGATCCCTTTAAAAGAAATCAGTACGATTGAAAAAGATAATGGTGCGGCGTTTATTTACAGAGATGACATTAAAAGATATATTGGGATCAAATTCTCAATCCGCGACCGTGATTTGGGAAGTACGATTGCCGATGCACAGAAAGAGGTGTCCAAAATAGAACTTCCGGATGGCTATACTGTAGGGTGGACTGGTCAGTTTGAAAATCAGCAAAGAGCGTCGAAAAGATTGACGCAGGTAGTTCCGATCAGTATTCTGGGGATTTTCTTCCTGTTGTTTGTGCTTTTTGGTAACATGAAAGATTCTTTGCTGGTATTGGCGAATGTACCTTTTGCTCTCATCGGAGGAATTATAGCACTGCATATAACGGGAATTAATTTTGGTATTTCGGCCGGAGTAGGAATGATTGCACTCTTAGGAATCTGTATTCAAAATGGAGTCATTCTGATTACGGAATTTCATCAGAACGTCAGAAGCGGATTGAGTCTGGATAATGCGATATTGAATGGTGTAAAATCAAGAACACGTCCCGTAATCATGACCGCGCTAATGGCTTCCATCGGGTTAATGCCTGCTGCGCTATCAACAGGTATCGGTTCTGAATCACAAAAACCCTTGGCCATTGTTATCATTGGTGGGTTGATTACGGCTACAGTTTTAACGTTATTAATTTTTCCTATTATATTTTGGATCTTCAACAGAACTAAAAAGTCTCAGCAGATTTAAATTTTATTTCAACCAATTATATTAACAGAATCGCGGGAAAAAAAGTTTCCCGCGATTCTTTGTTCAATAAAGATTCTTTATCAATTACTTTAAAGACTGTTTTTATAATTTATACGAAATGGCTCTGTTGTTATGGATTATCGTATATTATTCAGGATTAAAGAGATAGTTTATAATTTCATGAAAAGGTTCGGAAGGATTTTTTCAATCAAGAAATTTGTGTAAATTTGCAGTCTTAATACATTGAACTATAATGTTTGTAATTCATTGGATTTTAATATTGAAACTTTTTTTCATAAAAAGATTTTGGTATTTAAAAAATTCATTATATTTGCACACCGAAAATTTGAAAATTAAATAAAATAAATAATTTAAATCATGGCAAAGGAAACGTTTAATCGTAACAAACCACACTTGAACATTGGTACTATTGGTCACGTTGACCATGGTAAAACTACTCTTACAGCTGCTATTTCTGCTGTATTAGCTAGCAAAGGTCTTGCTGAGAAAAAAGACTTCTCTGCAATTGACTCTGCTCCAGAAGAAAAAGAAAGAGGTATTACTATCAATACTGCTCACATCGAATACGAAACTGAAAAAAGACACTATGCTCACGTTGACTGTCCAGGTCACGCGGATTACGTAAAGAACATGGTAACAGGTGCTGCTCAGATGGATGGAGCAATCGTGGTATGTGCTGCGACTGACGGGCCAATGCCTCAAACAAGAGAACATATTCTACTTTGCCGTCAGGTAAACGTACCTAGAATCGTTGTTTTCATGAATAAAGTTGACATGGTGGATGATGCTGAGTTATTAGAGCTTGTTGAAATGGAGCTTAGAGACTTATTATCTACTTATGAATTTGATGGAGATAACTCTCCGGTAATCCAGGGTTCTGCTCTTGGTGCGCTTACTGCTGCTACTGAAGGTAAATCTGATGATAAGTGGTTTAAGTCTGTAGAGCAATTGATGGATGCTGTAGATGAGTGGATCGAAGAGCCAACAAGAGATACAGATAAGCCATTCTTGATGCCAATCGAAGACGTATTCTCTATTACAGGTAGAGGTACTGTAGCAACTGGTAGAATCGAGGCTGGTATCATCAATACTGGTGATCCTGTAGATATCGTAGGTATGGGTGATGAAAAATTAACTTCTACAATTACAGGGGTTGAGATGTTCAGAAAAATCCTAGACAGAGGAGAAGCTGGTGATAACGTAGGTCTATTGTTGAGAGGTATTGAAAAAACTGACATCAAGAGAGGTATGGTAATCGCTAAGAAAGATTCTGTGAAGCCACACAAAAAATTCAAAGCATCTGTTTATATCCTTTCTAAAGAAGAAGGTGGACGTCACACTCCATTCCACAACAAATACCGTCCTCAGTTCTATGTAAGAACTACTGACGTTACAGGTGAGATCTTCTTGCCAGAAGGTGTAGAAATGGTAATGCCTGGTGATAACTTAGAGATCACTGTAGAATTGTTACAACCAATCGCTCTTAACGAGGGTCTTAGATTCGCGATCAGAGAAGGAGGTAGAACAGTTGGTTCAGGTCAGGTAACTGAAATCTTAGACTAATCATCTATTGCAATATAAAAGCTTCCGTAAGGAACTTCTTTGCGGAAGCTTTTTTTTAACTACGGGCATCGTCCAATGGTAGGATACCGGTCTCCAAAACCGTTGATCAGGGTTCGAATCCTTGTGCCCGTGCAAATAACAATTATGAGTTCATTTATCGATTTTTTAAAAGGTTCTTATAACGAATTCAGACATAAAGTTGAATGGCCAAAATGGTCTGATCTGCAGTCTTCTACAATTGTAGTAACGGTTGCAACAGTTATTCTGGCATTATTTACCTTTGGTGTTGATGAATTGTTTTCTAAAGCAATCAGCAACATAATAGGAATGCTTATCAACTTGTTCAATTAATAATAAAAGTATTTTCCCATAATGAGCGAATTGAAATGGTATGTGCTGAAAGCAATCAGCGGACAGGAAAATAAAGTGAAAAACTACATTGAGACAGAAATCAAACGTTTAGGGTTTGAGCAGTACGTTACTCAGGTGGTTATTCCTATGGAAAAGGTTATTCAGATCAGAAACGGTAAAAAAGTTCCGAAAGAAAGACCTTACTATCCTGGATACCTTATGATTGAAGCTGATCTGATGGGTGAAATTCCTCACGTTATTAAAAATATCCCCGGCGTTATTTCTTTCTTAAGCTTAACAAAAGGGGGAGATCCTGTTCCAATGAGAAAGTCTGAAGTGAACAGAATGTTGGGAAGAATGGACGAGCTTTCAGAATTTGCAAGCGATGTTGAAATTCCTTACGTAGTGGGTGAAAACGTTAAAGTAATTGACGGACCATTCAACGGATTCAACGGAACGATTGAAAAAATTCTTGAGGATAAAAAGAAAATTGAAGTTTCAGTTTTGATCTTCGGTAGAAAGACTCCGATGGAGCTTAGCTATATGCAGGTAGAGAAAGTATAATACTTACTTAAAATATTTAAAAAAACCACTTGTTAAAATAATAAGTGGTTTTTTTATTAGTATTTAGCAAAAATAAATGATATCGATTTGCTATTTCAAAAATATTTTATAATTTTGCAGTCCGAAAAGTAGGCATATCTAATGTGAGAATGGATAACCTGCTGAATAATAATGCTTCCAAACTCATTAATTATTCAAATTTAAAAAACAAACAATGGCTAAAAAAGTCTTTAAAATGGTAAAGCTTCAGGTGAAAGGTGGCGCAGCTAACCCTTCTCCACCAGTAGGTCCAGCATTGGGTTCTGCAGGTGTGAACATCATGGAGTTTTGTAAGCAATTTAACGGAAGAACTCAAGATAAGCCGGGACAAGTTTTACCTGTAGTAATTACAGTGTACGAAGACAAATCTTTTGAATTCGTAATTAAAACTCCTCCTGCAGCAATCCAGTTGATGGATGCGGCTAAGATCAAAGGAGGTTCCGGAGAACCAAATAGAAACAAAGTAGGTTCTGTGTCTTGGGATCAGGTGAAGAAAATCGCTGAGGATAAAATGACTGACCTTAACTGCTTTACAATGGATTCTGCAGTTTCTATGGTTGCAGGTACTGCTAGATCTATGGGATTAAGAGTAACAGGAACTAAACCAACTTTTAACGCTTAATACTTAAAGAAATGGCAAAATTGACTAAAAAGCAAAAGGAAGCTTTAAGCAAAGTAGAAAAAGGAAGAATTTATAACCTTGAAGAAGGTTCAGCTCTTGTAAAAGAAGTGAACACTGCAAAGTTTGATGCTTCTGTAGATATCGCTGTAAGATTGGGTGTAGATCCAAGAAAAGCAAACCAAATGGTAAGAGGTGTTGTATCTCTTCCTCACGGAACTGGTAAAGATGTTAAAGTTTTGGCTTTAGTAACTCCAGATAAAGAAGCAGAAGCTAAAGAAGCTGGTGCTGATTATGTAGGTCTTGATGAATATTTACAAAAAATCAAAGACGGTTGGACAGATGTTGACGTTATTGTAACGATGCCGGCTGTTATGGGTAAATTAGGACCATTGGGTAGAGTATTAGGACCAAGAGGTTTAATGCCAAACCCAAAATCAGGTACTGTAACTATGGAAATTGGTAAAGCAGTAACTGAAGTAAAAGCTGGTAAAATTGACTTTAAAGTAGACAAATATGGTATTATCCACGCTGGTATTGGTAAAGTATCTTTCGATGCTGCTAAAATCAAGGAAAATGCTCAGGAATTGATATCTACTTTGATTAAGATGAAGCCAACTGCTGCTAAAGGTACTTACGTGAAGTCTATCTATTTGTCTTCTACAATGAGTCCTGGTATTGCAATCGATACTAAATCTGTTAACTAATTTTAATCCTAAAGACAATGACAAAAGACCAAAAAGTTGTAGCGATACAAGAGATCAAAGATTTGCTTCAGGATGCTAAAGTAGTATATGTAGCAGATCTAGACGGTTTGAATGCAGCTAAATCTTCTGAATTCAGAAGACAGGCTTTCAAGCAAAATATCAAAGTAAAAGTGGTAAAAAATACACTTTTGCAAAAAGCAATGGAGCAGATTGATGGGGTAAATTTCTCTGAAATGTTCGAAACTTTCAAAGGTAACTCTGCATTAATGATTGCTGAAACAGCTAACGCTCCTGCAAAATTAATCAAAGACTTCAGAAAGAAAGAAGAGAAGCCTGCATTGAAATCAGCTTTCGTACAGGAAACTTTCTACGTTGGTGACAATAACCTTGATACTTTAGTTAGCATCAAGTCTAGAGAAGAAATGATCGGTGAAATCATCGGATTGCTTCAGTCTCCAATCCAAAGAGTTGTTTCTGCTCTTCAAAACAAATCTGAAACTGCAGAAGTTTCAACTGAAGAAGCTGCACCTGCAGTAGAAGAAGCTCCGGCTACTGAAAATCCGGAAACTCCAGCTGCAGAAGGAGAAGCTCCAACTGCTGAATAATTACACTCAAAAAATTAAATAAATAATCAACAAAAACATTACAACAATGTCAGATTTAAAAAATTTAGCTGAAACGCTAGTAAACTTAACTGTAAAAGACGTAAACGAATTAGCTACTATCCTTAAGGATGAGTACGGAATTGAGCCAGCTGCTGCTGCTGTAGTAGTTGCTGCAGGTGGTGCAGGTGAAGCTGCTGAAGAAAAAACAGAATTCGATGTAATTCTTAAGTCTGCAGGCGCTTCTAAATTGGCTATCGTTAAATTGGTAAAAGATTTAACTGGTGCTGGTCTTAAAGAAGCTAAAGATATCGTAGATGGTGCTCCTGCTCCAATCAAAACGGGTATCTCTAAAGACGAAGCTGAAGCGCTTAAGAAGCAATTAGAAGAAGCTGGTGCTGAAGTAGAATTGAAATAATTTCAAGAATCTATAATACAAAGCCTGGACGTTTGTCCGGGCTTTTTTATTTTCGATAATTAATTTTGAGGAGCTTGATCCCGCTATCCGCACTAGCTATTTTTCTGCTTTCGGCGACGCGGCGGAGCCGCGTCGCCGAAAGCAGAAAAATAGCTCAGACAAACGCTACTATCGGGGCTATAACAGTAGGATGTTAGATTCAATAATCACAATAGCCAATGATAATTTCCATTAAAATCATCTTGTATAAATATCTCTCCTGTGGAAGGATGTCAAAATAAAAAGAATTTTGATAGTATAGTTAACAGTATTTTGCATTGATGATTGAAGTACTCCATTAAATTATTCAATAAAAATTGTCATTGTGGATAAGTTTTCGTAAATTTGCATTCTCTTTTGGCGCGAAAAATTGTTTTTAAATCTATAAAATACTATAAGTCAACTCTTTCATTATGTGAAAGGGCTTTGTTGTATATAGATATTACAGGTATTCCGCCTCGGAGCAATAAAAATATTTTGCACTACACTGTGAAAAGATATACCAGTGTTGCAGTTAGAAAGAATCAAGTACAAAGCTAAAAGAGTTCAAGGTCCTTTGTGAGCGCCAAAACACTTTTTACCTTTCACTTTTACTTCGTTTCTTGTTCTTTTCTGATATTTTTTTAAATAACAAAATATTTTTTAACCCTTTCTTAAAAGTTTTATGAGTAAAACAACAGCAACAACTAAGGGAACGCCGAGAATTAATTTCTCATCAGCAAAAGGAAAAATCATCACTCCTGACTTCCTGGATATCCAGATTGAGTCTTTTAAAGAGTTTTTCCAGCTTGATACGCTTCCTGAAGACAGAACGAATGAAGGTCTTTACAAGACTTTTCAGGAAAATTTCCCGATCACCGATTCCAGAAACCAATTTGTATTGGAATTCTTGGATTATCTGGTAGATTCTCCACGTTATTCAATCGATGAGTGTGTAGAAAGAGGATTGACGTATTCCGTGCCTCTTAAAGCAAGACTTAAATTGTATTGTACAGACCCTGAACACGAAGATTTTCAGACCGTGGTTCAGGATGTATATTTAGGACCGGTTCCTTACATGACTCCTAGTGGATCTTTCATCATCAATGGTGCAGAAAGAGTTATCGTTACGCAGTTACACCGTTCACCTGGTGTATTCTTCGGGCAGACTTACCACGCAAACGGAACCAAATTATATTATTCAAGAATTATCCCTTTCAAAGGATCTTGGATGGAATTTACAACCGATATCAACAGCGTAATGTACGCGTATATCGACCGTAAGAAAAAATTACCATTAACAACTTTATTAAGAGCGATCGGATACGAATCTGATAAGGATATCCTTCAGATCTTCGACCTTGCTGAGGAAGTGAAAGTTTCTAAAGCTGCCCTTAAAAAAGTAGAAGGAAGAACATTAGCTGCGAGAGTTTTGAACACATGGTTCGAAGATTTCGTAGATGAAGATACAGGTGAAGTAGTTTCTATCGAAAGAAACGAGATCATCCTTGATAGAGAAACAATTCTTGAAAAAGAACATTTGGATCTTATTTTGGATGCTGGTGTGAAATCTATCTTGATTCACAAAGAAAATTCTAACGAATTCTCTATCATTCAGAATACATTACAGAAAGACCCTACCAACTCTGAAAAAGAAGCGGTAGAATATATTTATCGTCAGTTAAGAAATGCAGATCCGCCAGATGAAGAAACGGCAAGAGGTATCATTGAAAAATTATTCTTCTCTGAGCAAAGATATTCTCTTGGTGAAGTTGGACGTTACAGACTAAACAAAAAATTAGGTCTTAACATTCCTACAACAACTGAAGTTCTTACTAAAGAAGATATCATTGCGATCGTAAGACACTTGATCGAATTGGTAAATTCTAAAGCTGAAGTTGACGATATCGACCACTTATCAAATAGAAGAATTAAAACTGTTGGTGAGCAATTGGCAGGACAGTTCGGTGTAGGTCTTTCAAGAATTGCAAGAACAATCAAGGAAAGAATGAACGTTAGAGATAACGAAATCTTTACTCCGCTTGATCTTGTTAATGCAAAGACTTTAACATCTGTAATCAACTCATTCTTTGGTACTAACCAGCTTTCTCAGTTTATGGACCAAACCAATCCGCTTTCAGAAATCACGCACAAGCGTAGACTTTCTGCACTAGGGCCGGGTGGTTTATCAAGAGAAAGAGCAGGTTTCGAGGTTCGAGACGTTCACCATACGCACTACGGAAGAATTTGTCCGATTGAAACTCCGGAAGGACCAAACATCGGTTTGATTTCATCTTTAGGTATTTATGCTAAAATCAATAGATTAGGTTTCATCGAAACTCCGTATAGAAAAGTTGAGAATGGTAAAATTGACTTGTCAGCAGATCCAATCTACCTAAATGCGGAAGACGAGGAAGATAAAGTAATTGCTCAGGCAAACGTCGAATTGAGCGATAATGGTGATTTCGAAACAGACAGAATTATTGCAAGATTAGATGGTGATTATCCGGTAGTTGAACCTGCTCAGGTTAATCTGATCGATGTTGCACCAAACCAGATCTCAGGTATTTCTGCTTCATTGATTCCGTTCCTTGAGCACGATGATGCGAACCGTGCATTGATGGGATCTAACATGATGCGTCAGGCAGTTCCTCTATTGAAGCCACAGGCTCCGGTAGTTGGTACAGGGCTTGAGCAGCAGGTTGCAAGAGATTCAAGAATCTTAATTAACGCTGAAGGTACCGGTACTGTAGAGTATGTAGATGCTGACAAAATCGTTATTAAATACGAAAGAAGCGAAGACGAAGATTTGGTACAATTCGAGTCTGCTACGAAAACATATAACTTAACTAAGTTTAGAAAAACTAACCAAAGTACAACCATTACGCTAAGACCAAACGTAAGAGTAGGTGATGTAGTGGAAAAAGGACAGGTACTTTGTGACGGTTATGCTACTGAAAAAGGAGAATTGGCTCTTGGTAGAAACTTAGTGGTTGCGTTCATGCCTTGGAAAGGATACAATTTCGAGGATGCGATCGTAATCAACGAAAAAGTAGTTCGTGAAGACTGGTTTACTTCAATCCACGTAGATGAATATTCTCTTGAGGTTCGTGATACCAAATTAGGTATGGAAGAGCTTACAGCAGATATTCCGAACGTTTCTGAAGAAGCTACCAAAGATCTTGACGAGAACGGTATGATCAGAATCGGTGCTGAAGTGAAGCCTGGAGACATCATGATTGGTAAAATCACTCCAAAAGGTGAATCTGATCCGACTCCGGAAGAAAAATTACTTAGAGCAATCTTCGGTGACAAAGCTGGTGATGTGAAGGATGCTTCATTGAAAGCAGATTCATCATTAAGAGGTGTTGTGATCGACAAGAAATTGTTCTCAAGAAACATTAAAGATAAAAAGAAAAGAACTGAAGAAAAACTTAAGCTTGAAGAGATTGAAAACACTTACAAGGCTAAGTTTGATGATTTGAGAAACACTTTAATTGAAAAATTAAATACCCTTGTTAGCGGTAAAACTTCTCAAGGGGTGAAAAATGACCTAGACGAAGAAATCATCGGTAAAGGTGTGAAGTTCACTCATAAATTATTGACTTCAGTTGAAGATTATGTAAACGTTAGCGGTTCAGACTGGACAGTAGATAACGATAAAAATGAATTAATCAAACAATTAATTCACAATTACAAAATCAAGTATAACGATATCCAAGGGGTTAAAAATCGTGAGAAATTCGCAATTTCCATCGGAGACGAATTACCAGCAGGTATCATGAAATTGGCTAAAGTTTACATCGCTAAGAAACGTAAGCTGAATGTAGGAGATAAAATGGCGGGTCGTCACGGTAATAAAGGTATCGTTTCGAGAATCGTTCGTGAAGAAGATATGCCATTCCTTGAAGATGGGACACCTGTAGATATCGTATTGAATCCGCTTGGGGTACCTTCTCGTATGAACATCGGTCAGATCTATGAAACAGTTCTTGGATGGGCTGGTCAGAAATTAGGATTGAAGTTCGCTACACCGATCTTCGACGGAGCAAGTCTTGATCAGATTACTGAATATACTGAGAAAGCAGGTCTTCCTAAATTCGGTCACACCTATCTTTATGATGGTGGTACCGGGGAAAGATTTACTCAGGCAGCGACAGTGGGTGTGATCTACATGTTGAAATTAGGACACATGGTTGATGATAAGATGCACGCACGTTCTATTGGTCCATACTCATTGATTACTCAACAGCCGTTAGGAGGTAAAGCTCAGTTCGGAGGTCAGAGATTCGGGGAGATGGAGGTTTGGGCTCTTGAAGCATTCGGAGCATCAAATATCCTGAGAGAGATTCTTACTGTGAAGTCGGATGACGTGATTGGTAGAGCAAAAACTTACGAAGCAATTGCAAAAGGTGAATCTATGCCTGAACCAGGTATTCCGGAATCATTCAACGTATTACTTCACGAGTTACAAGGTCTTGGATTAGACGTAAGATTGGAAGAGTAAATTAAAAGATTTAATTATTAAAAAATTAATGCATTAATTAAACTCAGAGATAATAAGTGCGAAAGTAATTTTTAAATCTTTCAATCTTTTAATCTTTTAATCAAAATAAAAATTATGTCAAATAAAAATAAATCAAGTAGATTTAATAAAATAACCATCGGTTTAGCTTCTCCGGAATCGATTCTTCAGGAATCGAGAGGTGAGGTTCTTAAGCCGGAAACTATTAACTACAGAACGCACAAACCTGAAAGAGACGGTTTGTTCTGTGAAAAAATCTTCGGTCCTGTAAAGGATTACGAATGTGCTTGTGGTAAATACAAGAGAATTCGTTACAAAGGGATCGTTTGCGACCGTTGTGGAGTAGAAGTTACAGAGAAAAAAGTACGTAGAGAGAGAATCGGACATATCAATCTGGTAGTTCCTATCGCTCACATCTGGTATTTCCGTTCTTTACCAAACAAAATCGGTTACCTTTTAGGAATTCCTTCCAAGAAATTGGATATGATTATCTACTACGAAAGATATGTAGTAATTCAGCAGGGTATTGCTAAAAAATTAGACGGTTCAGATTTCGATCATATGGAATTCTTAACGGAAGAGGAGTATCTTGATATCATGGAAACTCTTCCTATTGAGAACCAATATCTTGATGATTCCGATCCAAACAAATTCATCGCGAAGATGGGTGCTGAAGCGGTTGAGGAATTATTAAAAAGAATTGATCTTGATGCATTGTCTTTCGACTTGAGACACAAGGCACACAATGAAGGTTCAAAACAAAGAAGAACTGAGGCATTAAAAAGATTGAACGTTGTAGAAGCATTGAGAGGTGCCAATACAAGAATGATTAATAAGCCTGAGTGGATGATTATGCGTGTGCTTCCAGTTATTCCGCCGGAATTAAGACCATTGGTTCCGTTGGATGGTGGACGTTTCGCGACATCCGATTTGAATGACCTTTACAGAAGAGTTATTATCAGAAACAACCGTTTGAAGAGATTATTGGAGATCAAAGCTCCTGAAGTAATCTTGAGAAACGAGAAGCGTATGCTTCAGGAATCAGTAGATTCATTATTCGACAACACAAGAAAATCTTCTGCGGTAAAATCTGAATCCAACAGACCATTGAAATCACTTTCCGATTCATTGAAAGGTAAGCAGGGTCGTTTCCGTCAGAACTTATTAGGAAAAAGGGTAGATTACTCTGCGCGTTCCGTAATTGTTGTAGGTCCGAACTTACAGCTTCACGAGTGTGGTATTCCTAAAGATATGGCTGCGGAACTTTACAAACCGTTTATCATCAGAAAGCTGATTGAAAGAGGAATTGTAAAAACAGTAAAATCTGCAAAGAGAATTATCGACAGAAAAGAACCTGTTGTATATGATATCCTTGAAAACGTGATGAAAGGTCACCCGGTACTATTGAACAGGGCACCTACTCTTCACAGATTGGGTATTCAGGCTTTCCAACCTAAAATGATCGAAGGTAAGGCAATTCAGCTTCACCCGTTAGTAACGACAGCATTCAACGCCGATTTCGATGGTGACCAGATGGCGGTACACTTACCGTTAGGTCCTGAAGCAATCCTTGAAGCTCAGTTATTGATGTTAGGTTCTCAGAACATCCTGAACCCTGCAAACGGTTCTCCAATTACGGTACCTTCTCAGGACATGGTTCTTGGTCTTTATTTCATGACTAAGGAATTAAGTTCTACAGAAGATATGAAAGTGAAAGGTGAAGGTCTTGCATTCTATTCTCCTGAAGAAGCGGAAATTGCTTATGCTGAAGGAAGAGTATCTTTAAATGCTAAAGTAAGATGTAGACTTCCTATTAAAGAAAACGGAGAAATCGTTACAAAACTGATCGAAACTTCTGTAGGTAGAATCTTGTTCAACCAGATTGTACCTAAACAAGTAGGGTATATTAATGAACTTTTAACTAAGAAATCATTAAGAAACGTTATCGGTAAAATCCTTGCTGATACAGATTTCCCTACAACTGTGAAATTCCTTGATGCAATGAAAGACTTAGGGTATTCAAACGCATTCAAAGGAGGTCTTTCTTTCTCATTAGGAGACATCGTTGTTCCTGTTGAGAAAAAGCAGATGATTGCACAATCTATCGAAGCTGTTGACGAAATTAGAGCCAACTATAACATGGGTCTTATTACCGATACAGAACGTTATAACCAAGTAATCGACGTTTGGACAAACACGAACGCTGGATTAACAGAGATGATTATGAGCAGAATGAAAACCGATCAAGGAGGTTTCAACTCTGTATATATGATGCTTGACTCTGGAGCGAGGGGTTCTAAGGAACAGATCCGTCAGTTATCAGGGATGAGAGGTTTGATGGCGAAACCGCAAAAAGCGGGTTCTACCGGAGCGGAGATCATCGAAAACCCGATCCTTGCGAACTTTAAAGAAGGTCTTTCCATCCTAGAATACTTTATCTCTACCCACGGTGCTCGTAAAGGTCTTGCGGATACCGCTCTTAAGACGGCCGATGCTGGTTACTTAACGAGAAGATTGGTAGACGTTGCACAGGACGTTATCGTTACAGAAGACGACTGTGGAACTTTAAGAGGTACAGAAGTTACTGCACTTAAGAAAAATGACGAGATCGTAGAAAGAATCTCTGAAAGAATCTTAGGTAGAGTATCTTTACATAATATTTACGATCCGGAAACTGACGAATTAATCGCTGAAGCAGATCAGGTAATCATTGAAGAATTAGCGAAAAGAATCGAAGAAGCAGGATTAGAATCAGTGGAAGTTCGTTCACCATTAACTTGTGAAGCCAAGAAAGGAATCTGTGCAAAATGTTACGGTAGAAACCTGGCAACAGGTAAAACGATCCATATGGGTGAAGCAGTAGGTGTAATCGCAGCACAGTCCATCGGGGAACCGGGAACTCAGCTTACGTTGAGAACCTTCCATCAAGGGGGTACTGCAGGAAACGTATCTGAAAACCCATCAATCGTTGCAAGAAGAGATGGTATCGTTGAAATGGACGAAGTAAGAACGATTACTTCTGAAGATGAAAACGGTAATACAGCTGAAGTTGTAGTTTCTCGTTCAACGGAATTCAGATTGGTTGCTGATAACGAATCCAGAACACCGTTAATGATTGCTAACGTACCTTATGGTTCCATATTATCAGTAAAACCTGGTGATAAAGTGAAGAAAGGTGACGTGATCTGTAGATGGGATCCTTATAACGCGGTTATCATTGCAGAAACTGCCGGTAAGGTAGAATATGAGGATATTATCCAGGGTATTTCATTCCAGTTGGAGATTGACGAACAGACAGGATTTGAAGAGAAAGTAATCTCCGAATCCAGAAATAAGAAAGCCGTACCTACTTTGAAAGTGGTAGATTCTAAAGGTGTTGAGCAAAAAGCGTACAACTTACCGGTAGGAGCCCACTTAATGGTAAACGATGGTGAAAAAATTAAGGCTGGTAAAGTCTTAATCAAAATCCCGAGAAAATCTGCAAAAGCAGGGGATATCACCGGAGGTCTTCCGAGAGTTACCGAATTATTCGAAGCAAGAAACCCTTCAAACCCGGCAGTGGTTACAGAAATCGACGGGGTAGTTTCTTACGGAAAAATTAAGAGAGGTAACCGTGAATTAATCGTTGAAGCTAAAACTGGTGAGAGAAAAATTTATTTAGTTAAATTATCCAACCAGATTCTGGTACAGGAGAATGACTTCGTAAGAGCCGGTTCGCCGCTTTCTGACGGATCAATCACTCCGGACGATATCTTGAGAATCAAAGGTCCAACTGCGGTTCAGGAATATTTAGTAAATGAAATTCAGGAAGTTTACCGTCTACAAGGGGTAAAAATCGATGACAAGCACTTTGAAATTATCGTAAGACAGATGATGACGAAAGTATCTATCGTTGATGGAGGTGATACTCAGTTCCTTGAAGGAGCTCTTGAGCACAAATATGACTTCCTGGAAGAAAACAACAGGGTATTCGGATTGAAAGTAGTTGTAGATGCGGGTGATTCTAAAGTATTCCTGCCTGGACAAATGATTACTGCAAGAGAATTGAGAGATGAAAACTCTAAACTGAAGCGTGAAGACCAGGCTTTGGTTCAGGTAAGAGAAGCGTTGCCAGCTACCGCAACACCGGTATTGCAGGGTATTACGAGAGCGGCTCTTCAGACTAAATCATTCATGTCTGCTGCATCATTCCAGGAAACAACTAAAGTTCTGAACGAAGCCGCAGTAGCAGGTAAAGTAGACGAACTGAACGGTCTTAAAGAAAATGTAATTGTAGGGCATAGAATTCCTGCAGGTACAGGTCTTAAAGAATATCAAAATGTGATCGTAGGTTCTAAAAAAGAATTCGAAGATCTTAACTAAAATTAATGATTCGGAAATTTGAGGTTTGAATTTATTTTTATATTTTCACAACCTCAAAATTTCGAATAAAAAAATATTTTATAACAATGGACAACAATCAAAATCCACAAGACGGAAACATCAACATCGAATTAAACGAAATGGTAGCTGCTGGTATCTATGCAAACCTAGCTTTGGTAAACCATTCTCCATCTGAATTCGTAGTAGATTTCATCCAGTTAATGCCAGGTGTACAACAAGCTAAAGTAAGATCAAGAGTTATTCTTGCTCCGCTTCATGCTAAGAGAGTACTTTCTGCTCTTCAGCAAAATATTGCTAACTACGAGCAGCAATTTGGAGAAATCAAAGAAGTTGAACCTTTCGTATTAGGAGGTAACAACGTAAACGCTTAAGATTTACTCATAATAAACACAGTGCCCCGGCGAAAGCTGGGGCATTTTATGTTATATTTAAAATTTAACCAACCATAATGTTTCTATATATCAATTAGTTAAGAAAGAAATATTTCTTTTTTTTAAAATTATAAAATCTTGCTTATCTTTACAGACCGAACGTTCGGTATGCAAAAGTCAAACTATGAATGCAAATACAAATAAAAGAATAGTCAGTTTTTTTCTTATTTTATCAGTTATTAATCTAACTTTAATGATTCCGGGTGGATTTATTGAATCGCGCGACTTTTCACATATCAATTCGATGATTCTTGCAATATTCAATATTTTTCTTACCATTTTAGGACTTATAAGTTTGTTTTTAGTGTATTTTATTAACAAGAACTTTAAATGGTCATTTAAAGCTGCATATTTATGTGGAATCAGTTATTTTACGGTTTATATTATCGATTTATTTAAGATTTTCCCTAAGTCTCCCACTCCAATGCCAGAACTACTTTATATTTTGGAAATAGTAGGTTGTGTTATTTCAATTCCTTTAATATTCTACTCAATGAAAATAATCAAAGAATGGAAGAATGATGATAGCAAAATGACTTTTTCAAAAGGATTTTACGGGCTAATAGCGATAGCTGTTATCATTGGACTTTGTATTATTATCTTTGCAACCAACGCCGCAATGACAGGGAAATAATGGAAACAAAGGAAAAAATATTACTAACTTCTTATCAGATATTTATCAATAAGGGATTTCATAATACTTCTATGCAGCAACTCGTAGAAGCCTCAGGATTTTCAAAAGGAGCATTTTATCATTATTTCAAAAATAAAAATGATCTTTATGAAAATGTTATAAATCGCTATTTTCTACAGTTTTACCGTTCTGTTAACTGGGATGTTTATTTTGAGGCTAAAATGACAGTAAAAGAAATTGAAGAAAATATTCAGGCTTTTTATCTTGATTTTGTTCCACAAATTTTATCGTTGAACCAAAATGGAATGTCAGCATACTTTATTATGTACTTTGAAGCATTTACGTTACTCCCGAATTTTAAGAATGAAGTTAAAAAGTTTTATGATAATCTTGAATATCTTATTGTTAATGCTTCCGATAATACTGAAAAATTAAGAAAAACAGCAGTTGATATTATCGCAAAGTATGAAGGATTTTTATTTCTCCTTGCCTTAAATCCAGATGCGGACATTAATTCTTTTTTTTAAAAACAGCTTTTTTTCCTTCCAAGAATCTTCAAAGTATTGTATAAAACATTAAAAAAATACGGCATAGAAATCACATTTTTATATCTTTGTTACCAGATATGGTACATAATATGTTAAATAATCAATTTGGTATTAACAAGTTTGGCTTTTTAGGCGAAGAATTTTTATGTGAACTGAATAAGCATGCTGTGGTCACAGAAATTAAGGCAAAAACAGAAATTATTCGCGATGGGCAGAAAAACAAGTTCGTTCCTTTCCTTATAAAAGGATCGGTCAGAGTTTTTACTTTAAATGACGGAAGAGAGCTTGTTTATTATTATATAAGAGCTAATGACAGTTGTCTGATGACCTTTTCTTCTATTTTTACAGATTGTGTAAGCAGAGTTTATGCTGTTACCGAAGAAGATTCTGAGATAATGCTGATTCCTATCTCAGTTGTTCATGAATGGTTGATTGCCTTTCCTGAAATCAACAGAGTTTTTTACCATGAGTACGATAAAAGATTCTCAGATGTGATGAGCATGGTGAATGATGCCGTTTTTCACAGGCTCGACAAGAGAGTTTTGAATTACATCAGGCAACAGATTTCAATTACAGGCAATAACCCGATTAAACTCACCCATCGTGAAATTGCAAGCAATTTGGGAACTTCCAGAGAAGTGATAAGCCGTGTTCTGAAAAAAGTGGAAAACGAAGGGGAGATTACTCAGACTAAAGAAGGTATTCAGATGCCTTTAAATGAAAATGTTACACAAGACTAACTAATCCTATTTAATTCATTTAACAATCCGATTGATAAAAACTATCCGGGTTGTGACTTTTATCACACGTTTATGCAATCATAAGTTTCTAAGTTTGTCATACTAAATTTAATATAAGCTGTATGACAAAAACTGTGTTATTGTTGTCATTATTAATTTCGGGTTTAGCTTTCGCTCAGGAAGATTTACTGAAAGATATTGACACCATTCAGACAAAAAACACCGATACTTCTCAACCTGCCTTTAAAGCACTGCAGATTGTTACTGGTCAATCTACAAAGCTCGCTGCCAAGAAAGAATGGTATATTGTTGTGGCACACCGTTTCGGAGATGTAAGTAAAGGCTTTAAAGACTTCTTCGGATTAGATGATGCCTCTACCAAATTAGGCGCAATTTACGGAGCCACAGACTGGCTTTCATTTAATCTCTCCAGAGAAACCAACCAAAAAACTTTTGAAGGTGGAGCCAAATACAGATTACTCAAGCAAAATGAAAACTTCCCTGTTGATATCGTAGGATATAATGTGATGGCGGTAAACACGGATCTTAAAAAAGATAACTATCCGCACCTTCAATTCGGAGACAGGCTTTCTTACCTTACACAGGCTTTGATTTCCAGGAGATTTAATGATGACTTTTCATTACAGCTTACACCATCTTATGTTCACAAAAACCTTTATGACCCAAATATAGAAGACAAGAACCAGTTTCTGGCTGGTCTTGGAGGGAGATATAAAATTTCAAAAAGAATATCCATTAATGCAGAATATTTTGTGAATTTTGATAATCACAGCTTTTACAAAAATCCTTTGTCGTTAGGAATGGACATCGAGACGGGAGGACACGTTTTCCAGCTGTTATTTACGAATTCCCAGATCAATTCAGATATCGGGTATCTTACGAATGCCACCGGAAAGTGGGAAAAAGGACAGATTTTCTTCGGGTTTAATCTTTACAGAGTATTTTAAAATGAAAAAGTATATATATATCATTTCATCGGCGGTTCTTATGGTAGCTTGTGAAAGCAGAACCTATGAAGAGATCTCCGACACAACACCTATTGCAGAAACGGTAACTTATAATAAGGATGTGAAAGTCATCATTGATGCTAATTGTGTGAGCTGTCATTCTCCGGGAGCACAGGCTCTTACCAATTATACGCAGGTTAAAAATAATATCGACAATATTATCGACAGGATTACCAGATCGAATGGAGATCCTTTGAAAATGCCACAGGGCGGTAGTCTTTCACCTTCACAAATCAATATCATCACCAAATGGAAAGCCGATGGGCTTACCGAAAACTAAAAAGTATTCTTATGAAAAAGCTGATCGTATTAATTGTTTTGTTCATCTCCGGCAATTTTATTTTTGCTCAGAAATATATGTCCAAAACAGGAAAAGTAACATTTGAGGCCTCAGTACCTCTTTTTGAAGATGTTTTTGCGCAGGATGACAACAATATTGTTGTTTTAAATGCCGACAACGGAGACATCGCTTCAGTTTCAGTTGTTAAAAACTTTCATTTTAAAACAAAACTCATGGAAGAGCATTTCAATGAAAGCTATGCAGAAACAGGAAAATATCCAAAGACCACGTTTAGCGGTAAAATTGTAAACTTTGATAAATCAAAACTTTCTGGTTCACCTCAAAAATATACGGTTCAGGGAACTCTCAACTTTCATGGGATGGCAAAAGCATATACGTCTGCTGCGACAATCTATGCTAAAGACGGGAAAATATATATGACGGGTGGATTTGTAGTAAAGGCTGCAGACCACAAAGTAACCATCCCTAAAATGGTGATGAAAAAGGTTGCCGAAACGGTAAATGTAGAGTATAACTATGTTTTGGTGAAACAATGAGAAAATTAATAGTAATGCTAAGTGTATTTCTCGGATTCACACTTACATTCGCCCAGGAAAAGGCGAAAAACATCTTTGATATCGCACGCACAGGTACCGTTTCGGAAGTAAAAGACCTGATGAAAAAAAATCCCAATGTCATTAACGAAACCAACGAAAGTGGATTTTCACCGCTTATTCTGGCGTGTTACAGAGGGAATGTTGAAGTGGCTAAGTTTTTGATAGACAATGTGAAAGATATCAACTACAAAAGTAAAGAAGGAACAGCGTTATCAGGGCTTTCCTTCAGATACAATAAGGAACTTGTGGAATATCTTCTGAAGAAAAACGCTGATCCTAATATTGCGGATGCCAACGGCACGACCCCTCTATTCTGGGCTGTAAAGTCAGGAAATAAAGAACTGACCGAATTATTACTCAAATATAAAGCCGACAAAACCGTAAAAGACACGCAGGGAATGACTCCTTTTGAATATGCTCTGCAAACCAATAATAAAGAAATAATTAATCTCTTAAAAAATTAGCGAATGAAAAAAGTTTTACTCACTTTATCAATGGTCCTGGCTACAGTGGCACAAGCTCAGTTCTCATCGGGAACTGTAAGCCTTGGATCAACAGGAATGACCGTAAAATTGGTGACATCACCAACACAGGTGACAATTACATTAACAGGATCTGATACTGCTTATCTTGGAATAGGATTCGGAAATTCAGGAATGGCCGCCGGGGCAGATGGATTTGTATATAATGCAAATTCATCAACAAATGCAGGTCTTGATTACACTTTCGGAGGAATAGGAAACATTTCTGCAGATGCTGTTCAGGACTGGACGATGACTTCCAATACAACATCAGGAGGAATTAGAACAGTCGTTGCTACCAGATCCCTGAACGGGGGGACAGGCGATTTTGCCATAGCTAATACACCGGGTACCATTAATATATTTTATGCAAAAGGTCCTGGTCTCAGTCTTCAGTATCATCAGTCGAGAGGATATGCAAGCCTTACAATGGGAGCAGTGCTGGCTACGGGTGAAGTAGCTGCAGAAAACAAAAAAGTAGTGCTGTATCCTAATCCTGCAAAAGAAACGGTAAGCTTCAAAAATGCCGACAAAATTAAATCGGTAGATATATTTGAATCAACAGGAAGAAAAATCAGAACAGTAAAAATGGACGGTAAGGAAATGAATGTTTCTGATCTTAAATCCGGAAATTATTACTTAGAAATTAGTCTGAAAGACGGATCAACTGCTTTCGAACAGTTAATCAAAGAATAATCGAATCACATCAATAAAGAATCAATGGCCACTGAAAAGTGGCTTTTTTCATTTTTTTTATATTCAAAAGTTTAAGCATACTTCTTAATTGCGAATGCTTTTAATGTTTTTTTAACTCGCCGGACTTTCATGGCAAAATTTCAGAAACTACCTTTGCATAAACTTTTAAATAATGAAAAAGGCACTACAATTATTGCTGTTGGTTTTCTCACTGGTGGCTTTTGGCCAAAAAGGAAATGCAGACACTGCTCAGGTGGTTATCCCAGGCAGATACAACAGTGTTGAAGCACAGACAAAGCCTTATGTAATCATGATTTCAGCGGACGGCTTCAGGTATGATTATGCAAAGAAATATCATGCTGAAAATCTCTTAAAATATTCAGACCAAGGTATTCAGGCAAAAGCAATGCTTCCAAGTTATCCGAGTATTACATTTCCGAATCACTGGACGTTAATCACAGGGCTTTACCCTTCTCATCACGGGGTGATCGATAATTATTTTTACGATTATAAAAGAAAAGAACTGTATAATAAAAGTAATAAAGCCAATGCAGAGGACGGAAGCTGGTATGGAGGGCTTCCGCTTTGGGGACTTGCCGAAAAAGAAGGAATGGTTTCCGCGTCTCTGATGTGGCCAGGCTCATCGAGTGATGCAGGAGGTGCAAGACCTACGTATTACTATCCTTACCACGAGAAATTTACGCCATCAGAAAAAGTGAATAAAGTGATAAACTGGCTTACGCTCCCGATGGATAAAAGGCCGCATTTTATTTCCTTATATTTCCCGGAAGTGGATGCCAACGGACACCATTTCGGTCCGGATACAAAAGAGGCACAGGAAGCGGTTCAGAAAGTAGATACGGCTGTCGGAGAGCTGGTAAAGAAAATTAATGAACTGGGATTGAGAAATGTGAACATTATTTTCGTTTCAGATCACGGAATGATAAAAGTTGATGGTAAAAATCCTGTCGAAATTCCTTCTTTGCTATTAAATAAAGATAAATTTGATTATTATAATTCTCAGACGATGTTAAGGGTGTATGTTAAAAATCCTGCTGAGGTTACATCTGTTTATAAAGAACTGAAAGCCGGAAAAACAGATGATTATGAAGTATATCTTGTCAAAAAATTACCGAGATCGCTCCACTTTGCAACCCGTGACGACCGGTACGGTAGGATAGGCCAGATTCTTCTCATTCCTAAAGCTCCCAAAATATTTCTTGAAAAAGGAGAAAAAACCTCTGCCGGAAAGCATGGCTACGATTCGAGAACCGTCCCCGAAATGAAAGCTACATTTTTCGCCTGGGGTTCTGCCTTTAAAAGTAATATTACCATTGGTGAATTTGAAAATATAAATGTATATCCATTGGTAGCCCATATTTTGGGTTTAAATATAAGCCAACCCATTGACGGAAAATTCAAAGTATTAAAGCAAACGCTAAAATAGTTACACTCTTCACCACATTTTGTCATTCACTACGTCGAATCTTTGATTTCCGTAAGAATTTCGTCTTCGTTGGCACTCAGATATAGGAAGATTCATACTCTAAATTCTAAAACCCTCAAACTCTCCAACTAAAAGGTGGCTGAGGCTCTCGAAGCCACTCTCCCCAAAACCCTCCACCCAAAGGTTGGCTGAGCGGAGCCGAAGCCAAAACTCCGGCCGGGAAATCTTTCCCAAACCGGAGCTGTTGAATAAATCTTAAATTTTATTTTGGAGTGGTTCACACCTGTGACACGATCCCACGCGTACCTGTGGCACTCTCCGGTTCGCCCGAGTGGCAGTGTACGGACAGTACGGATGGTACCGACCGGACAGTACGAGTGGCACCGTCCGGTCTGCAATATGATAAAGCTACTCTACAGTTGCCTGGCAGATTCGTCGGACATTAAGGCTTCGTTTGCTTACCGTTCGCGCCGTGAATTCATTAGGACTATTTTTCGCTAAAACGTTATCGCAGAGATATGCTTTGATTTTATGTAATATTGACATTCTACTTTTGTTTTTAAATTTGTTTATTAAAAACCCTAACAGGGTTGAAACTCCTGTTAGAGTTAGGATTATTAATGTAGTTGTTGTCAGATCGCTGGCGCGAGCATTAAGAATCTTCTAGTTTTTTGCTAGTAAATTTTGATACTATCTTATCCATGTAGATGCCCATGGATCTCCACCAGATGTTCGATTAGAAACAGTAAGATATTGCCAATGTACACCATTTGGATTACCACAATCATGATACATGCTTGGCCAGCCACCTGCAACGCTGGAGCAATTAGCACCATACCATGTCCAAGATCCTACAGGGCTAATAGCTGTATTATCAGTAAAATCGTTCACCGCGCCAGATCTATGCCATGTTCCAAGCCCAGCTGCTGTTGTATCTGAGCTTCTTAAAGCAAGGATCACAGGGCCTCCGTTCTGAGAAGTTATTTTATTGGCATAGCTTGAGGATGAGTTTCCTGACCTCAATTGAACCTGTGTGCTCATAGTAGCAATTTGAATTACCATTGTACGAGACAGATAGCCACTACTGTTGGGGTCTGTCATTTCAGCTTTTTGTTCCTGTGTTGAAAAATTAGTTCCATTAACGTTGAGAAGCATCCACCCACCACCATCGGTTGTCATATCACATTGTGCTTTCATTGGTGCATAGGTAGTTCCCGCCTGATCGATATCTACATAATAAACACCATCTGCTGTTGTTAATCCTTTATCCTTGATTTCTTTACAAGTAGCACAAGGTCCCAGATAGATCGTACATCCTCCCGCTGTTGTAAAGGTTACTGCTCCGTTAGTTGTACCCGTGTAGGTTCCTGATAAAGTATAGGTAAGGTTTCCGCTGGTACTGTAGTTTCCTGCTGTGAGGGTTAAGGTGAGTCCATTCTGGATAAGGGTTTCACCTGCATAGTTGCATGAACTTCCTCCTGCAGTATATGGCAGAGTATAAGTTCCGGAATATGTTGTTCCGTTTATGAGACCATTGAGTCTGTATTCTGGTAATACACTTACCCAAGATCCTGCGCTACACGTAAAGGTAGGCATCACCGTGGATGTTTTAACCGAACTTAAGGTAAGTTTGTTCCAAGTTGCAGTAAGTGTTCCGCAGGCAGTCGGCGTTCCGGAAAGGGTATAAGTTACTGTCACACTTGCTCCTGCAATCAAATTGCTGGAAGCTGTACTCATCGAAGCCACTGAAATACCGGTAGAACCGGTAGCGCCAGTAGCATCGGAAAGCACCAGATCCGAAGTGCCAAAAGCAATGGTAGCTGTACTGAAAGAATTATTGGTCAGGGTAACGGTGAATGTATTAGAAGCTGTCATTGCAGTTCCTGCTTTATAGGTTCCGTTAAGAGCTGATGAGGTTACGACAACTGCTGGCACGGAAGAATTTGATAACTTCTGCCAAACACTACCGTCAAAATAATAATATCCTTCTGCAGTAATATTGGCTGTCTTGGTACTTGGAGAAGCAACCGCCGAAAGGGCATAGACGATGGCTCCTTTTTGAGCGGTATCATATTTTGTATCTTTCCCTTTGATATCCACACCTTCCAACCTTGGGGCTATCAATCCTTCAGCGGTAGTGCTGCCAGTTGTTTTAGCGGTAATATCGAGGGTTGCTTTAGGCGAGGTATTATTAATCCCCACCTGAGCTTTAATAACGAGGCTGATGAATAGAACAGCCATTGTAATAAAATGTTTCATTGTTTTGTATTTAATTTATGTTGTTATATTTTTAATTGTGAACACGAAGTACACTAAGATTCTTATTCGTTGTGCATTTTGATTCACTCCGTCACTTCGAGTAGACTTTGTAAAAGTCGTATCGAGAAGTTTGCGAGCTTGAGGATACACTTCATTCTCGATACATTTTTTCTTCACCTTGTTACGAAAAAACACTCGAATTGACGACGATTCCAATACCAAAGTTTTCACCTTTCTCTTATATGACTTATGTGTTAAAAACTTTTGTACTTTCAGATGGAAGTACAGGCGGAGGACGCACAAAGTGATAGATGATGATATTTGTAATTTGAAATGGATAAAAAGCACTATTTATAAAATTATTTCTATCCCTACCTATTATTACAAGTATGAGAAATAAAGATTTTATTGTTTTATCAATAAGTTTTAGAGAAGGACTTCCCATAATCCCCAACATTGAGGTACGAGAAATACGTCCGGGGTCATTACGGTTCCACGGACTTCCTGTATAGCAAGCTTTATTAGCTGCAATATTGACTGATTTTTGAGTAGAAAATGGTAAGGATGATCTCTTAAGAAAATCTTTAGACTTTTTAGCTGATGTAAAACACTTATTATGTTCAGAACCTGCAACAAAAACAGAAGTTTCTGAATAAACATACGAGTCTTCAGCTACAAAAATAATGGAATCTGCCGGTACAAAGGAACCGGAATATGCTTTTAAAGGGATGAAAATATACAACCAAACTACGAAAAAACGTAGTAACGGAAAGGGTTCATAACTTTTCATCATTGTGTTCATACGTGCTATTGTAAAAGTAGTCTTGGTTGGACTACTATTTCTAGGTAATGAACACTAGATCACAAATATATAAAATAAATCAGGAAAACTGTAGTGTAAGTTTGTGAGGTTTTGTGATTTTTGGTATCAGTAAGTAAGAAATTATAAAATAAGAGGTTAGTATTTGGTGGTGAAAATATTTTGTTTACATTTGTAGCTGAAATAGTAGTCCAACCAAGACTACTTTTAGGGTCTCGTATTTTTCATACCAGAGAAAAGCCTTTATCGTTGATACGTTTCAGTTAAAATGTTTGGCTCAAAAAAGATAAATTACTACTTTTAAAGTAAAAGATAATCTTGTTTCTGGATGACAACACAGCAACACAAGGGAGTTCATATCTTCCATACTTCTTTCGGAAAAATTTCAGCAGTAAAGGAAAGCGGCGTTATAAAAGCCAAGAGTATTCGGTATGCCCGTTCCGAACGATTTAAAAAGCCCGAGCCTGTAGAATATATTGGCATCCATGAGATTCCTGAAAAAACTCCGGTATGTCCGCAGAATGTAAGTCCGTTGCTGGATCGACTGATTCAAAAGACCGATGTGGAGAAATTCCAACCGGATCAATCGCCGCAGTTTCTTAGTATTACACGCCCGGAACATTTTAATGACAATGAAAAACTTCCTGTAATTGTCTGGATTCATGGCGGTTCTTATGAGATCGGATGCGGAGATCTTCCCACTTCTGATCCTTCTGTATGGGTAAAAGAACATAATATTATAGTTGTTTCTGTTTCTTACCGGCTGGGACTTTTCGGATTTCTGGGAGGTGACGAAGAAAGACCTGCCAACCTGGGATTGTATGATATGATTGCAGCTTTACATTGGATAAAGAAATATATACATGAATTTGGTGGAGATCGAGGGAATATCACGCTGTTCGGACAATCATCAGGCGGTGATGCGATTGCTCATCTCATGATATCTGAAGGAGTGGAGGACTTGTTTCAGCGGGCAATCATCCACAGTGCACCATTAGGTTTCAGGATCCGAAGACAAGATATGTCTCTTGAGTTTTTCAGAAAAACTGATGTTTTAAAAGATGAAAGCGATCCCCTGAAAATGGTGGAAGGCTATGTGAATTTTTTACCTTCATTCAGGAAATACGGACTGAAAACTTCCATGCCTTTCTGCACACAATATGGTTTTCCGCCCTTGTGCAGGGAAGAAGAAAGCCTTGAGAAATGGAAAGAAAATGCAGGAAAAGTGGATGTTCTTATCGGTTCGAATCATGATGAAACGGCTTTCTACGTTAAAACTGCCCAGCAGGGAATCTACACATATTTACCCCATAAAATCCTCAATACCATCGTAAGGAAAACCACGGAATCAATTTATGAAAAACCAGCCAAGATCTTTGCTGAGAATTATGCAGCGGGTGGTGGAAATATTTATCAGTTTAGCATTCGGTCAACCCTAAAGAATAATTATATCGGAGCTTCTCATTGTGTCGATCTTCCCCTAATTTTTGAAAATAAAGAAGCCTGGAAATCGGCAGAATTACTGAAAGATGTGCCGTGGGAATATATTCAGGAAAACGGAAAGAAGCTTCGTGCGCTTTGGGCAGAATTCGCCAGAACAGGAGCTATTTCAGAATATTCCGAAAGGCCGGAAATCCTGAAGTTGAGAAAGGTTTAGAGTTTATTCTTAATTTTAACATGAAGAATTTTAGCTTATTAAGCTCATTATCTTGTTAAGATATATTTAGAATTTAAACACAAATGACACCGGTCTAAATCAGTGTCATTTGTGTTTAAAAAGTATTATTCTTCAAGCCAGACACTCACATTACCTGCAGGAACCGGAAAATTTCCCCATCCGTTTTCATCGATCGTTATTTTGTCTTCAAATCTTCCAAGTACATCATAAAATGTTTTTCCGATATATCGTTCACCCATTTCCATCGGTTTTGCATAGGCTTCTTTGTTGCTGAGAACGACTGCACATCCTGAATGTTCATCATCTCCTTCACGCACCCAACCCAGGCAATTCGCATCTTCAAAATAATCCCGCTGTTCGCCATAAGCATGGTCTTTTCTTGCTTTTAAAAGCTCTTCAATCCCGTCTACCTTATCCAGAAATATTTCCTGGTCATTGCCCTCCTTGTCTTTATCTACATAGTGTGCGCCAAATAAGTCGGGATAAAACACGCAGGGATATCCGTCCTGACGAAGTAATATCAGGGCATAAGCCAATGGTTTAAACCAGTTTTCTACCGGTGCTTCCAGATCCTGTAAAGGCTGTGTATCGTGATTATCTACCAGGCTTACGGAGTGAAGAGGATCGGCCTGCGTCAGCGTTTCATCAAAAATTCTGCGAAGATCATAAGAATCGCCTTCATTGGAAGCGGTATGAAAATTATTCTGCAGAGAGCTATCGAACAGACTCATACATCCTTCCGTGACATCAATGTATTTTTGAAGAAGGTTAAGATATCCCGGAGCCCAGTATTCACCAACCGCAAAGATGTTTTTCCCTGAGTTGGAGCGCAGCAGAGTGAGCCATTCTTTATAAAAATCAAATGAAATATGTTTTAACGCATCCAGACGCACACCATCGAAATCCGTCTCATCGAAATACCATTTTGCCCAGTTGTTGAGTTCTTCACGCACAAATGGATTGCGGTGTTCCACATCATTGAACATGAGGTAATCGTAGTTTCCTTTTTCATCATCGATCATTTCTTCCCAGTCGGTTCCGTACTCGTTCTTAATTTTGAATATATGGGAATCCATACCCTCGGCATAATCTACACCGCTGAAGCAAGTATAATTCCATTCGAAATCAGAATATTTCTTTTCACGTCCGGGAAAGGTAAATTTGGTGTAGGATTGTATTTCTATTTCATCTGATATAATTTTGTCTCTGTTCTCTTCATCTACTTTTACAGCTTTGAAGGTTTCAAGCTCGTCTCCGCCTCCTTTATGACCCAGGACGATATCAACAATCACTTTGATGTTTTTCTCTTTTAAAGCTTTGATGGCTTTTAAGTAATCTTCTTTCGTTCCGTATTTTGTTGCAATGGTTCCTTTCTGGTCAAATTCACCAAGATCATAAAGATCATAAGCGTCATAACCAATAGAGTAGCCTCCGTTAGCGCCCTTGTATGCAGGAGGGAACCATACTGATGTAATTCCTAATTCAGCCAGATAATCTGCGTTTTTATCTGCTTCCTTCCACAGTTTAGCTTCTCCTTCCGTGTACCAGTGGAAGTATTGAATCATCGTTTCATTCATAAAATTGAAAATTTGGTTACTACAATGTAATGAAATTTTTCGAGATTATTGGTCTTCAAATTCTCTGAACGGAATTTTTAGTTGAACGGATACCAGTTTTTTCTCTTCCGTATTGAGCTGGGATAAAGATAAACCCAGCAACCGTACCGGTTTGTCGAAGGGGCGGAGTTCCCAGAGCTGTTTTCCGGTATTGAAATATTGCTCTGCCGACGAGAAATATTCTTCCCGGGTGATGCTTCGTGTGAAAAGGGAAAAGTCTTTATATTTAATTTTAAGAGTCAGCGTTCTACCAAGAATATTATTTTTCTGGAGACGGTTGTGAAGTTCTTCACTAAGGCTCTGCAGTTTTTCGTTGATCTGCTGTTCATCGAATAGATCTTCAAAAAAGGTTCTTTCTACCGCAACACTTTTCTGAATACGGTGAGGCTTTACTTCAGAGGTATGAATTCCCCTCACAACATTATAATAATAAGCGCCTGACTTTCCGAACATTCTTGTAAGATCCTCAATCGATCTTTTCTTTAAATCTTTTCCTTTATAAATACCTAAACTAAACATTTTGTTCGCCGTAACTTTCCCTACACCGTAAAATTTTTCTACAGGTAAATCTTCCAGGAAGCTTTCGACTTTATCGGGATGAATGGTCTTCTGCCCGTTGGGTTTATTAATATCTGATGCTACTTTAGCTAAAAATTTATTAATGGAAATGCCTGCGGAAGCTGTGAGACCGGTCTGTTCAAAAATCTTCTGACGGATTTCCCTGGCAATCTGGTTCGCAGATTCTATATTTTTTTTATTTTCCGTGACATCGAGATAGGCTTCATCGAGAGACAGAGGCTCGACCAGATCGGTGTATTCGTAAAAGATCTCCCGTATTTTTCTTGAAATTTCTTTATACCGCTGAAATCTTGGTGAAACAAAAATAAGATGAGGGCACTTCTCTTTTGCTGTTTTACTGGGCATGGCAGAACGTACCCCAAATTTTCTGGCTTCGTAACTTGCCGCGGCAACGACACCGCGATGTTCTCCTCCGACCGCAATCGCTTTGCCTTTCAGTGCAGGGTTATCATGTTGCTCCACAGAAGCATAGAATGCATCCATATCAACATGAATAATTTTGCGAAGTGGAAAAGAAGAATCCATACCGCAAAGATATGGATTCCTGTTATAGTGTATATTGAGAATTAAAGGTTGAGGCTAAGGTTGAGATGATGATTAAAACCTCAACCTCGATCTCAAACTCATTTCAAAAGATTATCAATGGTTGCTTGGATATCCGGATCTTCCGGAGAGATAGCATAATATTTGGCAATCGCAGATTTCTGGTCAATGACCATATATCTCGGAATCCAGTTGAGGTCGATATAATTGTTGAAATCATTTTTCCAGCCCGAAGCAAACCAGTAATTTTCTTTGTCCTTCATTTCAAATCTTTCCAGGCTTTTGTCGAAACCTTCTTTGGAGCGGTCTAATGAAAGAAAAACAAAATCAATATTTTTATTGTTGTCTTCCAGTTCTTTGGCTTTCGGAAGTGCTTTTAAACAATCCCTGCACCAGCCGGCCCAGAAATCAAGCACCAGAACTTTCCCTTTATGCTGATCCAGGATCTGCTGTATGGTCACTGTTTTACCTTCTTCATCTTCTACCGTCTGAAGCAAGGCTTCTTTGGAGAAACTGGTCTTAAGAACTTTAGGAGTCTGCTGAGAGCAGCTTAACCCGAAAATTCCCATCATGAATAATAACAAAAGCTTCTTCATTTTAAAAATCATTTATACAAATCTAAAGAATGAAAAGCAATTTGAAAGTTATCGACGGTAATTTGTACTATTGAAAAATTCTATAATGATTGATGATAGTTTCTGACCAAACCTTTCACAATGGTTATGACGCTTGGCATTGCCTTATTGGCTGCATTTAAAACTTCTTCATGCGAAACGGAAAAAGCGATGTCAGGCCCTCCAAGATCTGTAATCACGGAGATTCCGAAAACGTTCATTCCCATATGTCGGGCTACGATTACTTCTGGAACGGTGCTCATTCCTACCATATCGCCACCGATGGCTTTTATCATTCCGTATTCTGCGGGAGTTTCAAAAGTAGGTCCTTGCAGAGCTACATAAATTCCCTTATGGATATTGATATTGTTTTCTGAAGCAACTTTTTCAGCCTCCGAAATCATCTTTTTATTGTATGCTTCACTCATATCCACAAACCTAGGGCCGAAGGAATCGATATTCCGTCCACGAAGTGGATGCTCAGGCATCATGTTGATGTGATCTTTAATAATAGCAATATCTGCAATTTTATATTCAGCATTTACTCCACCGGAAGCATTGGAAAGAATGAGGTTTTTTATTCCCAACATATGAAAAACTCTGATCGGGAAAACTACATTTTCAATGGAATGACCTTCGTAATAATGGAAGCGACCGCTCATCATAAGGACTTTTTTACCTTCCAGTTGTCCGTAAATTAATCTCCCACTATGACCGGCAACAGTTGTTTGTGGAAAATCAGGAATTTCAGCATATTCCATTGTGTGGATAGCTTCTACCTCGTCCTGAAGTTTACCTAATCCGGATCCTAGCACAATCGCGAAATCAGGAATTTCTTTAATAATACTCTGGATGAAATCTGCGGTTTTCTTAATTTTTTCTAACATAATCCAAGATGATTTGGTTAAATTCTTCTTTCCTGTCAATAATCACATTAATTGGCCAATAATAGACAATCTCTCTTAGGTAATCGAAAGTTTTAAGTCGTACATAATCTTTTTCAGTCGTTAAGATCAGCTTGTATTCGCCTAATTTCTTATATTCTGATACAATATTTTTAATATCCGCTTCCGTAAAATTATGATGGTCGCGGAATTTTAGGTGGGTTACCCGTTGTGAAAATTTTGCAAGGTGATTCAGCAGTGGTTTGGGATTGGCAATTCCTGTGATGAGAAGAATGTCGTAATAATTCAGGTTGTTATCCGGAAGCATTTTTTCTTTGCCATACACATTTTCATCATAGCCTATCGACGAGAAGAATACTTTCTGATGATGTGACGGCCTTATTCTTGAGATATAATATTGCTTGGTTTCCTCGGTAAGTTCATCGGGACATTTGCTTACCATGATGATGTCTGCTCTTTTTGATCCGGATCTTGATTCCCGCAAATCTCCCGCAGGAAGCAGATGATCTTTAAAATACGGATCATTAAAATCGGTCATCATGATCGTGAATCCGGGCTTTATCGCTCTGTGCTGCATCGCATCATCCAGAACGAGGACATCCAGATCCATATCAGAAATTACCTTTTTAGCGCCGGGAACTCTTTCTTCGGAAACGGCAATGACGAAACGGTTTTTAAATCGTTCAAACAACTGCATGGCTTCATCACCTACTGTTTTGTAATTGCTTTCATAGTTTGTAACGGCGTAGCCTTTCGTGAGCCTTCCATAGCCTCTTGAAAGCACTCCCGTTCTGTAATGTTTAGATAAAAACTTAGCGAGATACATCACCATAGGCGATTTTCCGCTTCCGCCCACAGAAAGGTTACCGACACAAATGATCGGAGTCCTGAATTTTGTCGACTTAAAAATTCCCAGATCATACATTGTGTTTCGGATACCCGTTACCATGTGATAACCTAGCGAAAAAGGATAAAGGTACCATCTTTTCATACCTTGCAAAAATAGGGAATTTCGTATGTATTTAACTTATTATCGAAGCTACTTTTCGAGATTTATTTTAAAAAATGTGTTCAAGATTATCATTTAATTAAAGTAATTTTGCAACGTTATTTTATTTCAGTGAGATATTTTATTGAATTTTCGTACAACGGCAAAAATTATTTCGGTTACCAGATCCAGCCGAATGCAGTTTCCGTGCAGGAAGAAATGGAGAAAGCGCTTTCCACAATTTTAAGGGAAGACATAAAAACTACCGGTGCTGGAAGAACGGATACCGGCGTGCACGCGAAGAAAATCTTTGCTCATTTTGATACGGAAAAAGTATTGGGTCAGGATCTTCCCAGAAAATTAAACAGCTTTTTACCTCCTGATATTTCTGTTAAAAGAATATTTCAGGTCAAAGATGACTTCCATGCCCGTTTCGGTGCCACTTACAGAACGTATGAATATTATATTTCTCTGGATAAAAATCCTTTTACACAAGATTCTGCCTGGCAGCACTGGAGAAGACCTTTGGATATCAATACAATGAACGAAGCCTGCAAAATCCTTTTTGAATATGAAGATTTTACCAGCTTTGCCAAACTTCATACCGACAACAAAACCAATCTCTGCAAAATTTACAAAGCAGAGTGGGAGCAGGAAGGCAGCGAATTGAAATTTACCGTTTCGGCCAACCGTTTCCTGAGAAATATGGTGCGTGCTATCGTCGGAACCATGGTGGATATTGGTGCGGGAAAATTAAAACCTGAAGATCTCCGAACCGTCATTGAAAATAAAAACAGGAATTCTGCCGGAACGTCTGCACCAGCTCATGGGTTATATCTTGTAGATGTTGGATATGATTTTGATTGAAATTTTCCTAGGCTTCTGACATCAAGCTGCGTTTTTTAACCCAAAGTCTAAAAAGATTTTTTATCTGCTGACTGTTTTTAAGGTATACAAAGCCGTTTTACTTGTATAAGCTCGCAAAGTTTTTTGCCTGTGCTAAGATCTTTTGGGATCGCGAGATTATTTAGTCCTTAAGAAACGTTGTTTAATGATCCGCCTGCGTATTTTACTATTCTGTTGAGGTTTATTTAATGCTTCAGCGCGGTTATTAAGATCTTGCGTGGGGTTCTTTACGCCTTTCCGGAAGTAATTTTATTATCCGTAGGCGTTGTTTACTCATCCTGCAAGTTTTATGACCTATCTGGATACGTTGTATGATGCTTCGTCCATGTTATAGACTCTTCAGCATAGATGACAAACGTCTCCGTACCCGTATAAGACGTATAAATATTATTATAGAACTTATATTTATATATGTAAGATGTCTATCAATATATTTAATACGTATATTGATCTATGTGAAACGTATCTAGATGTATGTAAGATGTATATTAATTTATAAATATCGGTTTAAGACGTAATCACAATGAAATGATTGTATATTTAAAGTTTTCAAAAGAATAAAAATCGAAGATTTTTTAAGCCATTGTAATCTTTTTCATTTGTAATTATCAACTTTAAATAAAAGTTAAGCTCGTCTTTTGCAACTTTTGCGGTCATATAAAAGTTTAAACAGCCATAATATGCAAAATCATATATATCATAAATAAAAGCCATCTGAAATTTTCATGAGTATTTAATAAACTTATAAAGATTGTCAAATTTTAAAGTCTTATTTTTGCATAGAATTTTTTAATATCATTCTTTCTTCAATTCGTACAATGAAAAAACAAGATACCTGGGGAATTATCAAGAGGCTGTTCTTTATCGGAATGAAGTTTCGTTCATGGTTCATCCTTACGTTGATTATCTCCATCATTTTGGCAATGGTTTCTACTTACAGGCCTTATCTTACCATGGAAGTGGTGGATAATGACATCACAAAGCTTCAGGACAAAGCTTTAATGATGAAGCATATCTACATTTTGGTAGGGCTGGTATTTGCGGAAACTGTTCTGAATTTTTTTCTGGTCTATTTTTCCAATTATATTTCACAGAATGTAATCAGAGATATCAGGCAGAGACTTTATAACAAGCTTATTTATTTTAAAACATCATTTTTCGATAAAACGCCGATCGGACAGCTGGTAACCAGAGCCGTTGGGGATGTGGAAACTATAGCCACAGTTTATACGGATGGCTTCCTGATGGTTTTCGGGGATGTTCTGAGGATTGTTTTTGTATTGGTGATGATGTTCAGCACCAATGTACATCTGAGTTATATTACCCTTGCTATATTACCTTTAATGGTGGCTATTACCAGATTTTTCCAAAAAAGACTTAAAAAAGCTTTCGGAGATGAAAGAAACTGGACTTCCAACCAAAACTCTTTTGTTCAGGAAAGACTGGCAGGGATGTCGATCATTCAGGTATTCAACAGACAGGAATCGGAATTTAAAAAGTTTGATGAAATTAACATCACATTGAAAGGAGCACTGCTGAGAACGGTTTTTATCTTCTCGTTATTCTTTCCTGTGGTGGAATTAATCTCTTCATTGTTCATCGGATTTATACTTTTCTACGGTGGATATATCACGATCAGTGCCGGTGTTGTGATTGCATTTATTCAGTATATCTCCATGCTGATCCGTCCTTTGAGGCAGATCGCGGATCGATTTAACAATATTCAGAGAGGTATTGTGGGTGCCGAAAGGGTATTGGGATTGATGGATGAAGAAAATTCAATGGCGAATACCGGAACAGTACAGAAAGATCATTTTGACGGAAAGATTGAATTCAGAAATGTACATTTTGCGTACGACGAAAAGCAGGAGGTATTAAAAGGGATCGACTTTAAAGTAAATCCGGGCGAAACCGTAGCGATTGTAGGAGCTACCGGTGCCGGAAAATCAACCATTATCAGCCTGATCACAAGATTATACGATATCAATTCCGGGAATATCCTCATAGATGATGTTGATCTGAAAGATTATGAGCTGTATTGTCTGAGAAGTCATATTGGTGTTGTTCTGCAGGATGTTTTCCTTTTCCACGGAAGTATTTTTGAGAATCTTTCATTTGGTGACGATACTATTACTCTTGAACAGATCAAAGCCGGTGCGAAGGAAATTGAGGTGGATGAATTTATTGAAAGCCTTCCGGGAGGATACGATTATGTCGTGAGCGAAAGAGGTTCTTCGATTTCTCTTGGTCAGAGACAGCTTTTGTCGTTCCTAAGAGCTTATCTTTCCGATCCTAAAATTTTGATTCTGGATGAAGCAACGTCGTCGATAGACCACGAAAGTGAGAAACTGATCCAAAGAGCTACGGAAAAGATTACAAAGAACAGAACATCCATTATCATTGCTCACAGACTTTCCACGATTGAAAAAGCAGATAAGATCATCGTCATGGAACATGGTAAAATTGTAGAAGAAGGCAAACATCTGGAGTTGCTTGATAAAAACGGATATTATGCCACTTTATACAAGGCTCAGCTGAGACATGAGGTTGAACTTGAAGAAGAGAAAACTGAAAAATAGTTCACAAAAAATATATAAAAAGAGGTTAAAATCAATAAGGTTTTAACCTCTTTTTTATAGCAACCTTAGGACTTTCGCCGCTTGTTACAGAAACCTTTTACTGATGATAAATAGACTTAAAAACTCTTGCTTTTATCAGGGTTTAAAAACTTTGTTTAATTTTTTGGGTAAATCACGAAATTATTGAATTGGTATAAATATTGCTAAAATGATTTTTATATTAATGAAGTATTGAATAAATGTTAAGTAAATATGGTATTTGTATTGAAAAATTCATTATCTTTATGCTAAAATTAAGCAAGACCCCCGAATTTTGGTAGGGTGTTTGATATAAAAGTGTAGTTTTAATTAAAATCCAAAAATATAGATGAAAAATATCCAAGACGAATTTCAGGTTTTTAAAGATGAATTGAGAAAGTTGAATATCGAAGTTCAGAAAGTGGTGAAAGTGGGGAACGGTAGTATGGATTTCCACGAGGTATTTTACAAATCACCAAGATACGAAGATATAAAAAGTGTATATGTTCAGAGGCATAATCTGGATAATATTCTGGAAAAATTCAAGCAAGCTTATCATTAAATAAAAGGCGCGGCTCAGATTTTCTGAGCCGCGCCTTTTTTACGATATAATAGCCTACTATCATTATTACTAAAATCTGTATCCCAGAGACAACCCCGTTCTGAAACCGATCCAGGGACCGTCTATGATTACTCTTGCTCCGTTTGTATTCGTTTCCACCGTATAATTTACATAAGGAATATCAAGGTTTTCAATTTCTTTCTTCAATTCGGCCTGCATATCAGGAGTAAGCGGAATATCGCTTGTCATTGTAAAATCTCCTTTCCCCGAGCCGTAATGTGCTCCGGCAATCCATAAATCGAGTATCAGATTGCGACTGGTGGTCAGGAAAAACTGTGCACCTATCATGACTCCGCCGCTGTTTCCATGAGCGCTCCCGAATCCTTTCAAAGGAATCTGATATGTTGTTCCGCTAAAGGTATAGTCATAATAAAAATCGAATGTATTGGAAGTTACTTTTGAATAGCGATAATAAGGTGCAATATAAAATCCTTTTCCATATCCAGCACCAACATAGAAACGTGGCTCTATAGTAAAGTTAAAGGATTTTGCTTCCAGATTCTGAAATCTTTTTTCATCATTATCACTTAAAAAAGAATTGATAAACGGAATTTTTCCTTCTGGCATAACGCCGAACCCCATATTTAATGAAAACCAACGGGTAAATGCTCTTTCATAAGAAAGGTTAATGTTTCTGAAGGCATAAGCCGTCACATTTGTTTTAACGATATTCATTTTTTCGGAAGGCGAGCCAGAAGCTTCCTGCGCTTTTATTGCCGAAAGCATAAAGCAGGGAATGATGAGTAGTAATTTTTTCATGATTTTACTATTTTGTGATTTGAATTATTTTGAAAATAGCAAAAAGCGGGCAAAAAAATTAATGTAAATACACTTTTGGGTTAAAATAAGTTTCTATTTGCTAACGAACCAATTTTCCAAGTGTATTAAAAGAGATTTTACTGCTGATTTGATGCAATTTTCTCCCTTGTATTTTTCGCTAAATTTTTAGGCTTAAAAATTATAATCGTTACTATTCCCCAGATGGTAATAAGAAATCCCATATAGTTTACAATATTTTTGTTTGCAAAGTCTGCCGTAAAAGCAATATCAATGGTTGAGTGAAAAACGGCACACACCAAGATGCTTGCCCGCGAAGAGTTATACAACCACGTCAGTAATATGCTTCCTGTAAGAAGGCTGAAAAACCATCCGAAAATACCTGAAATATCCATTGCAGTGTAACCGGGTCTGTATAAAAAAAGCGGCCAATGCCAGAAAGCCCAGAATACAGTCAGAATAATACTTGATGTCAAAGCATTGAATTTCTCTTGAAATCTCGGCAGTGCAAAACCGCGCCAGCCGACTTCTTCCCCAAAGCCAAAAAATATTACATTATAGATGAAGAAAGTCAGCAGGTTGAATTGAGGAAATTCTTTACTGGTAAAAACTCCGGCTAAGTCTATTGGGGAGCCATCAATAAAATAATTGATGCAAGCCGCTATGAAAGCCAGCAGGAAAGGACTGAAGAGCGCAATGAGTAAATACATGAAAGGTCTTACTTTCAGGCAGCTTTTAATTAATCGGTTGATTCCTTCTTTTTTCTGGTAGATCCATGTCGTGATAAATGAAGCGAGTAAAGGTCCAAGTCCGCCGATGGCATGATGATAAGGGAGAACCGGTAAATTGTTCAGACCAAAGGATTGTCCGTACAAGGGAAGCCAGATGAGCCAACTGATGAAATATGCAAAGCTGAAATAGGTTATTAGTTGTTTCATTGTGTATTTTTTTATTGATATAGTTGCTTAAATGTTTTGATGATTTAGTCAAATTTAAATTAAAGATTGCCCATTCAAATCTGTGGTAAGCACTTCGCTCATGTAATCAAAGAAAGGGCGCATGGCCAATAAAGTGAGCACTGCTTCTTTATGGAAACCGTCCGATAAAACTTCCTTGTCAGTAAATGGTCTCATGACGACATACTGTTTTTTCCTGATGAGGTCAATGGCGGGATGACTTTTATCGAAACCTCTCGGCGCTGTTTTCACGGCATCGCCTTTTATTTCTTTAAAGTACTTTACAAAGGTATTGTCTGAAGTAATCTTATCAATTTCCGCAGTACTGATCTCAAATTCTTTGCGGATGCGGAGCAGATCTTTGGCATCCGGTCCCCAGAATCCGCCGCCTACGAAGCTGTTGCCGGGTTCAATGTGAATATAATAACCTCCTCTCAGCATCGGTTTTAAGCGGGAATACCCGACTCCGAAATTGGTTTTGTATGGCGTTTTGTCCTTTGAAAACCGGACATCTTTGTAAATCCTGAAAATATGAATTCCTGATACCTGGTCATGTTGCTGAAGTTCAGCATAAATCTGATCGAAAAGCGCTTTGTTTTCTTTTACCACTGCATCGTATTCTGCTTTGTGGGCGACAAACCATTCGCGGTTGTTGTTTTTCTCCAGACGTTTAAGAAATTCAAAGGCTTTTTTCATGGTAATGATTTTCGCAAAATTATCGTATTATTAATGCTGATTAGTATTGAAAGGCATGAGTAAGGGACTCACGCCAGCGGAGATAAATGTACAAAACTTACCAGAAATACAAAAGCTGAAGTGTAAACTTCAGCCCTGCTTTTCAAATGTTATTAACGATATCAAATGATTTATACTATTTTCAAATATTGAATTAATTCGCCTTCAAATTCAAAATAATACGTCATCACAATAGGACTTCCGGGAAATTTCCCTGAAACTTCTGCTTTCAGAGTATGTTCTGCTTCTGAATAATCTAACGGTTTCATCGTTGCCTGATATTCTTTATTGGCTTTATCGATCCAGTTTTTTATTTCGGGTCTTCCGTTGTGTGTTTTTCCTTCGTCAAACACTACAGCTGTTTCTGTAAAACAATTGGCGTACGATGTGCTGTCGAAGTTGTTCTGTGCCTTTACTAATTCGGTTACTATGTTTGGTAAATTCATTGTATGTGATTTTAGATGGTTAAATAGTTGGGACGGTTCCGCCGTCAATTATAAAATTTGTTCCTGTTAAATAATTGGCTCTCGGCGAAACAAGAAACCCAACGAATTCCGCTACTTCTTCCGGTTCGGCGGGTCTGCCGTAAGGGATTCCGCCCAATGCATCCATGACACTCTGCTGAGCTTCTTCTACGGTACTGTTTGCATTTCTCGCGATCTCGCCCAGCCAGGCTACCGATGCCGCTGTATTAATCCATCCTGGTGAAACTGTTAGCACACGAATACCTTTTGGCGTAACCTCATTGGATAAACTTTTACTGTAATTAATTAATCCTGCTTTGGCAGCGGCATAAGGTAGGGTAGAATCATAGAGCGGCAGTTTGCCCTGAATAGAAGCGATGTGAATAATAACACCGCTTTTCTGCTCAATCATTTGTGGTAAAAATCCTCTGTCTAACCGAACAGGAGCAAGGAGATTTGCCTGGAGTGTTGATTCCCAGTTTTCATCCGTTAATGCGGCAAAACCTCCGGCAGGTGTTTCTGAAGATCCGAGATTGTTTACCAAAATATCCAGCTTTCCGTAGGTCGACAGTACTTCATCGATTACTTTTTGTGAGCCTTCTGGCTTGCTTAAATCCGCTGCAATAAAATTCAGGCTGCTATTTTCTGTTGCCGGGGCATTTCTTGCAGTAATAATGACCGTTGCGCCCGCTTGCAAAAGCCTTTCTGCGATGGCTCTTCCTGCTCCTTTTGTTCCTCCGGTTACCAGGGCGATTTTGCCTGATAGTTCATTGTTGAAATTAAATTGTTGTTCCATTTTGTCTGTTTTGTTTAGGCAAAGTTGGGACTTATGTACGCGCCTCACAAGTACGGAATTACGATTCGGATAGGGAACAATTTTTCCCCTATTGCACAATTTGGAACATAGGTCTACATTTGCTTTATGTATGAAAGAAAAATTTTGCCGAACCTGAATTGCGGTTTGGATCTGATTGGCGAAGTGCTGTACGGCAAATGGAAAATCCGTTTGCTATGGTTTATTAATCAGGGGCATCAGCGGCCCAGCGAACTGCAGCGAAAGATCCCGGATGCCACGAGACGGGTACTGAATATTCAACTGAAGGAACTGGAAGATCATGAATTAATTACTAAAAAAATCTATCCGGTCGTTCCGCCAAAAGTGGAGTACAGCTTAACGGATTTCGGACAAACCTTAATTCCCGTCATTGCGGCGTTGGGAAATTGGGGTGATACCCATGAAGAACATTTGCGGACAGTTATTTTGAAGCGTCTGAATGGTGAAAATTAGTAGTTGTAATGAAATAGAATACAAGCGGATCTGTTGGTAGACACGGGCGAGACGTTCGTGCCCGAGGGAGCAGCAAACATTCACGGGTGTTGTTTTTCTCCAGCTGCGTAAGGAATTCAAAGGCCTTTTTCATCCTGACGATTTTTAGCTAATTTAAATGATTTACTCGGTAAAGTCTCCTGAAACAATGGATTCTTCCATTAAGCTTACGATCTCGGAAACGGGAATCGAAAATACGCCGGCATTTCCTTTATCAAATTCTTTCTTCCAGTAATAATATCCATCCAGTTCGGTGGAGTCAGGCGTTTTGCGGCTGTCATGTTTAATGCTGATTACACTTTTGTCCAATGCATCTTCAGTAATCGGAACATGGCTTATTTTATCTGCAATCCCTTCCGGATGATGAGGATTTTTCATCTTTAATCCTTTCATCGAAATATGGATCACTTTTCCGCCGGTCGGATATTCTTCAATTTTTAAAATTTTAAGGCTTGAGTTTTCTTCTCCCTGTCTGGTTTTATATTTCCACTCCTGACCTACGCTGTATTTCATATCGTCTTTTTTTGTGCAACCAAGGAAAAATAAAAGGATTGTAGCTACTAAAGCGTGAGATTTAATCATGGGTTGCTGGTTTTATAGTATTAATAAATTGTGCAATAGCTGTGAATCTATGCGAGCGGATTATCATTATTTTGAATGTAGGATAATGGCAAGCAGGAATAGGACGAAAACAATGAATAGTTTAATTGCCCGATGTAATAGTTACTACTTTCCTGAAAAAAAGCTTCGTATAAGTCTGTTTTTTCCATTAATGATTATTGTTTTTTTTTATTTAAATTGGTCGTTGATTCCCCTTCCAAATTCTTCGCAAGATAAGATTTTTACCTGACGAAATAGTTGGATTTAAACATTGTTCCAATATAAATATTTATGTCACTGTGTTTTGCTTTTAAAATTTCTCCGGTGGTTACAAACACTATTGTTTTAAACCACCGGAGGACTACGGAGGTCTCGCGCAACTTGCGGGAAACAAAATGCAATCTCCGGAAGTTACAAACAGGTGTGTTTGTAATAAAATGCAATGTACGGTGGTTACAAACACTATTGTTTTAAACCACCGGAGTACTGCGGAAGTCTTGCGCAACCTGCGGGAAACCAAATGCAGTTTTTGCGTTGTGCTATTTGGCAACAGTAATCGTTAGCTTGTTTTTCTTTTGTTGGATGTGTACGGTTTTGCCTTTTCCGAAGCCCAGCGCATCAAGCCATTTTCCCTGAAGGCGGATTTCCGGGACGGTGATCATCCGGTGATTGCTTTTCTGGTATCTGGTGTGAATTTTAATTTTTCTTGCGTTCATCATGGTGCTGTTTTTTTAGTTTTTGTCGGCTGTAGAGGAGGAAGTCTTGATTACTCCTGAACTTCCTGCCTGTACAAGCCAAGGTAATATGATAGATTGTGTTTTTTATCTAGGTTTAATTTATTAGCAAAGATAAAATAATTTTCCGGTTTGTCAACTTTTTGTATGACAAATTTGTCGTCGAATTGGCTGACATTTGGATCATGACCAGAGATCAGTTAAAAAAAGAATTTGGTAAACGAATTATCATGCTTCGTGAGCAGAAGGGCTGGAGCCAGTCTGATTTCGCACGTGCGTGCAATAAAGACCGACAAGCAATTGAAAAGCTTGAAAACGGAAAAGTAAATCCTACACTTTATACTTTGCTGGAATTAGCGAATGCTTTGGAAATTTCTTTGGGAGAGTTGGTGGATTTGAAGTGATGTATTATTCTACTGATTGCAAATCTCCGACATCGAGAATGTAGTATTTTGTACTTGATTGACTCTTCGGACCGGTTGAACGTCTCTTCGAAACACTTGAATGCCTTAACGAAATACTTTAGCTCTTCAACGTAATGCTTAATTATCTTCATAAAGCTCTCGGTATCTTCAACGAAGAAGTTGGAAGTCACGATGAATTAATTGAAGGTTTTATCGAAATGGTTTTTCGTGATTTTTTGTGTTTATGATGTTTAGAAAAATACTCTTGTAGCTGTAAAGTTACGAAATGCAAAACCGCGACATCGGGGGAATTTTTAGTGTTGTTTTTTTATTATAACTCGGTTAAATTTAATATATTTGTGTATTGGGAAACCTGAAGATCTGGGAACCCTAGCAGAGTTCTTTGAAGTTTGGCATTTAAAAGAGGTTTTAGTTGTTATTATCAGTCACTTAATTATTCACTTTAAAAAAATAAATTTTATGGAAATAGTAAAAACTGTAATTGTTCATCTACTAATTGGAATTATTCTAACTTTTTTAAGCATTAATTTTATGCAAATTGGCGGGGCTGTTGGCATTGCAGGCGGGTTACCAACTAACTAAAGATTTATGTTAAATTTTAAATATTATATGCTAGTGTGCTGGTTCGATGCCAGTGCCCCGCCACATTTTAGCCATTCATAAACGGAATGGCTATTTTAGTTATGAAATTCTAGATATTCTTAGTTTGTTTGTTTAGCATATCAGTTAATAAAAAACTGCTCAGAAAAATCTCAAAGGTTTTAATTTATATTGTCTCAGCAGTATGCTGTTACATTATTTCTGGCATTCCTCCACCTATTAGCATAGTTGGTTCCAGCGCTTTAAATTCAATGATAAGATATTTATACTTATTTTTTTCTGTAAGGATTATAAAACGAAATGAACAAAATAAATAAAAATACTACGTAAGCTCCATTACCATCAGGAATTGCAACAATTGAAATCATTGTAATACTGAATGCAATGATATATGTAAAACAACCTAAAATACTTTTGTTATTATATTCTCTAGCGCTTTTTCTCCTCCATTCTTCTAATTGCTCATCTTGTTTGTTTAGTGGCTTTTTTTGATAAGAGTATTCTTTTTTGCTGATCTTTTCGTTTGAGTTTCGACTTACTAAGTACAAAAATAATAGCAAACCAATTCCAAGAATTAAAAGGAATATAAAACTGAAATTATAATTGCTATGATGATGAAAATGATATTTTCCTGTTTTAACATCATAATGTCCTCCTTTTGAATCAGTTCTTCCACTATGAGCAAAAATCATAATATAATTTAAAAATAGTAGAAGTGATAAAACTCTAAAATTCACAGATCATTCAAGGTATTAGTTTGGACATTCACGGTAATATAAATAAGGACTAATATAAAAATATTCTTGATACGAATTATCATACTCATTTATAAAATATTCTTTCAATAATAAAAAACCGCTCTGAAAATCAGAACGGTTAATATATTAAATTGTCTCGGTCGCTGACCGTTACATCATTCCTGGCATTCCTCCGCCCATTGGCATAGCTGGTTCGTCTTTTTTCACTTCAGTGATTACACATTCTGTTGTTAAAAGCATTCCTGAAACAGAAGCTGCATTTTCAAGAGCAACTCTTGTTACTTTCGTAGGGTCGATGATTCCTGCTTCAAGCATATTTACATACTCGTCTGTTTTCGCATTGTATCCGAAATCTCCGCTTCCTTCCGCTACTTTAGCAACGATTACAGAACCTTCACCGCCTGCGTTGGCAACGATTTGTCTCAATGGTTCTTCAATCGCTCTTTTTACGATTTTGATCCCGGTGCTTTCGTCAGAGTTAATTCCTGTAAGGTTTTCTAAAGCAGCAATCGCTCTTACCAAAGCAACACCACCACCCGCTACGATACCTTCTTCTACAGCCGCTCTTGTTGCGTGAAGGGCATCATCTACACGGTCTTTTTTCTCTTTCATTTCCACTTCAGAAGCAGCACCAACGTAAAGAACGGCAACACCACCGGCTAACTTAGCCAATCTTTCCTGAAGTTTTTCTCTGTCGTAGTCGGAAGTAGTCGTTTCCATCTGCGCTTTGATCTGGTTTACTCTTCCTTTGATCTTGCTGTCTTCACCACCACCGTTTACGATCGTTGTGTTGTCTTTATCGATAGAAACTTTTTCAGCAGTTCCCAACATATCCAAAGAGATATTTTCCATGGTGAAACCTTGCTCTTCAGAAATTACCTGACCACCTGTAAGGATCGCGATATCTTCCAACATTGCTTTTCTTCTGTCTCCGAATCCAGGTGCTTTAACGGCAGCAATTTTAAGAGAACCTCTTAATTTGTTTACTACCAAAGTAGCTAAAGCTTCACCTTCTACTTCTTCAGAGATGATTAATAGAGATTTACCTCCCTGAGCGATCGGCTCAAGAACAGGAAGTAATTCTTTCATTGAAGAGATTTTTTTCTCAACTAAAAGGATGTATGGATTCTCCAATTCAGCAAGCATTTTCTCAGGATTTGTCACGAAATATGGTGATTGGTAACCTCTGTCAAACTGCATTCCTTCTACAACGTCTACGGTTGTATCAATCCCTTTTGCTTCTTCTACCGTGATTACTCCTTCTTTACCTACTTTTCCGAAAGCTTCAGCGATCAAAGCACCGATTGTTTCGTCGTTGTTAGCAGATACGGAAGCAACCTGCTTCACCATTTCTGTAGAATCACCCACGGTTTTTGACTGAGATTTTAAGTTTTCAACAACAGCCGTTACTGCTTTGTCGATTCCTCTTTTCAAATCCATCGGGTTTGCGCCTGCAGCTACGTTCTTAAGACCTTCTCTTACGATAGCCTGTGCCAAAACAGTAGCGGTAGTTGTACCGTCTCCTGCGATATCATTGGTTTTGGAAGCTACTTCTTTTACCATTTGCGCTCCCATGTTTTCTACTCTGTCTTCAAGTTCGATTTCTTTTGCTACAGAAACCCCATCCTTCGTTACGTGAGGCGCACCGAAAGATTTTTCGATTACTACGTTTCTTCCTTTTGGACCTAACGTTACTTTTACTGCATTAGCCAATGCATCAACACCTCTTTTTAAAGCGTCTCTTGATTCAATATCGAATTTTATTTCTTTTGCCATAATATTAAAGCTTTAAGCTTAAGGCAGTAAGCAGTAAGCTTTTGCCTTGAAGCTGTTAATTATTATTTAATAATTTTTTTCTAAGTTGTATAAGTTTTTGTCTAATTAAATTCAGTTGAGGATTAAGGCTTGATAACTTGTCTTCGGAAGTGAAACCCAAATCGCAAGAAAGGAAAAGTAAATATTCAGTTTCGTTTGTTGACCCAATACTTATTTCTAAAAATCTTGCAAATTCTTTGTCTGTAGATCTTCCGCAGCCTTCTGCAATATTCGTCGCAATGGAGACTGATGCTCTTCTTATTTGCGATGTTAAGCCAAAAAGTTCTGATTTTGGAAAGCTTTCAGAAATAAGATAAATTTCTTTTACCAACTCATGGACAATTTCCAGGTATCATATTTTTTGTAGTCTCTCATTGCCTATTGCTTATAGCCTAATGCCTACTGCTTTTTTAGCCAATAATTCCTAAAAGATCTCCTTCTTTTACAATTAAATAATCTTTTCCTTCCAATTTCAATTCAGAACCTGAATATTTTCCATAAAGAACTTTGTCACCTACCTGAACAGTTGTAGGCTCATCTTTTTTTCCCGGGCCAACTGCCACTACCGTACCTTCCTGTGGCTTTTCTTTAGCGGTGTCCGGAATAATAATACCTGAAGCTGTTTTAGTTTCTGCAGCGATCGGCTCGATCAAAACTCTGTCTGCTAATGGTTTAAAGTTTACTGACATAATATATTTAATTTTTTAATTATTTCTGTCTTGGAAGTCTCTAATTGTATGCCAACCGAGGCAAAAGAAAATTTTGGCAGACTTATTTTTCAGGGAGTGGAAAATTTGGCAGAAAAAAAGTCACCCCATTTTTGAGGTGACTTGTGTATGCTAATTACTTGCATGATTCTTTATAATCGTCGATCAGTTTTTTATATATATTCGTGAATAGTTCTGTTCGGTATTTCATATTGATTCTTGATGCTTCGGCTCCTTTTTTTCCTTTCAGTAAAGCTTTTCGTTCCGCGTCCATTGCTTTTTTGTTTTCCCTAAACGTTTTATTGGAAAAGTAATCATTCTGCTTGGCTTCATCTACTTTTTTCAAGAATTCCGGGCAATCGGCACCTACAATTTCGTAGGCTGTATAAAACTTTTTATACAGTGTTTTAAGATTGAATAAGTCTAATGGACTTAATGAAGGATAATCTACCGGGGCAATGGCAACTGAGTCTTCGGATTTACTCAGATATATCATGACATAGGTAAGTTGGCAGTTGTCTTCATTACCATTAGATCCTGCCGAGAAATTGTTGCCAAAGTCTGCCTTACACAGCATGCTTCTGTAACCATAAAGGTTAATGGGACCTTTTTCCATTAAGGGAAGCATTAAAACTTTTCCTTCTGATTCCAGCTCCTGATTTTTATTGATTTCTTTTACCAGACGTTTGTCGAGCTGAAACTGCTCCTGGGTTTCTTCGTTGGTATAAATAAGACTTTTGATATCGGAGACCGGAATCAATTGTATTTCTGTATCAGTTTTTGAGGATTTGAATTTTACATCTTTTCTGTCCAGGTTGGCATATTTCGGACCTTTTCCCATGATGCTGAAAGTGGCAACATCAGGAAGCATGAAGTCCTGGGCAAATCCTTTTTTAGTGCTGCCATCTTCCATTAAAATTTCAATAGGTATAAAATCTCTTTTTCCAGTATAAAATTGTAAAGACTGCGCAATTATATTTTGCATTGTAAATATGAACACTAAAAATGTAATGAGTTTTTTCATGGATTTTGAAAGTTTTTAATCTGCGGCAAATCTAAAAAAAAAGTATCCAGAAACTGAATACTTTTTAAGAATATATTGTTTTATTTTACGGATTCCATGACCATTTTTCTTCCGCCTGCATCAATTTCCTGTTTTAAAACTTCCCTTGTCGATTTATCAATAAAATAAGTACTGATTGTTTTCCTGTCCTGAATATCATCCGTTGTTTTTACGATCCAGACTTTTTTGCCGTTCAATTCTCCGCTGTTTATGTCTTCAATATAAGCTTTTATAACTCCTTTTTTGGCTGTGGGATTATAATCAAAAATCGGAATGTCAGCAGAATAATGTTCTTTTAAAGGTAAAAATCTTATGAGTGCCGGATAAGAATTACTGTCGAAATATTGTGTGGAAATTTTTTCATCAACCAGATCTTTCTTCTGAGATTTTTTATCAAGATAATAGCCGGTTGCTTTATTTTTTTCGAAATTTAAAACCATATCTCTCATCAAATTATAAGAGGAATGATAGATAGGTTGGAAATCTGAAACTCTGACTACTGTAGAATCTACCCAGGGTTTTCCCGGAGCCTGATTCATTTTTACGGTTGTTTTAATCAGAAGTTTTGTTTTGTCTACCTTTTTAATTTCGGTGGTGATTTTGCCGATTTCTATTTTTTGATCTCCATTCTCGGCGTACCAGACCGCGTCGGAGATTTCATTTTTAATGAATTTGGATTCAGGTTTTACATTATTTGGGTTTAATGTTTTTTGAGCAAAAAAATTGGCACTGCTCATTACCAAAAGTATCAGAAATGTTTTCATGATTTTTTAATAATAAGTAGTGCCTTGTAAATAAAAGTTACATTACTTTTTTGTTACTTTTTTCCGGCAGCCTGCATAGGATTTATTTTTCCGTTGGACGCACCTCTCGTTTTTCCGCCTTCTTTTTGTTTGAATAATTCAAATTTTGAAACCTGGGACGTTCCGCCGTCATTACTCCAGAAATTGTTTGAAGTGTCAATATCGGCGGTTTCTCTCATCGGATCCAGCTGGATGGATTTTAACTTCTTATCGAAATAATAGGTTTTTGAAACTTTCTGCTCGTTCATTCTCCAGATTTGTGCTGAAGATTTGTCTGTCAGTTTTGTACCGTCTTCAAATGTGAATTCAAGAATGATAGGCATGACCAGGCCACCTTTATTTACGAAATCAATCTGATATGCTGTAAGATTTTTAAACTTATCTTTTTCTTTTTGCGTTAAAGGCTCGGTTCCTTCAAATTTGGAAGTGTATTCTTTATTATTGTCAACTTTTTCCTGACCTCTGTCGTATCTGTAGTAAAAATCCTGAGCTTCTTTATCCTTATCTACGTAGAACGTGATGCTTTTATCTTCTCTGTTTCTGAGTTTTGAAATGTCTTCAAATTCATTCAATGCCGGTTTGTCGACCTTATATTTGATTTCTTTTGTTTCTCTCGGCGGCGTATTGAGATCAGGAGTAGCAATCGTTACTTTGTCGATGGCAATATCTACAGGATCTGTTCCATAAAACCATCCTCTCCAGAACCAGTCTAGATCTTCACCGCTCGCATCTTCCATTGTTCTGAATAAGTCTGCTGGCTCAGGATGTTTGAAAGCCCATCTTTTAGCGTATGTTTTGAAAGCTTTATCGAAAAGTTCTCTTCCCATGATGGTTTCGCGAAGAATATTTAAACCTGTTGCCGGTTTTGAATAGGCATTTGGGCCAAACTGAACGATGTTTTCAGAGTTGGTCATGATCGGTTCCAGCTGATCTTTCGGGAGTTTCATGTAGTCAACAATCGTCCATGCAGGTCCTCTTTTGGAGGGGAATTTATTGTCCCATTTTTCTTCGGTAAGATATTCCACAAAAGTGTTTAGCCCTTCATCCATCCATGTCCACTGTCTTTCGTCGGAATTAATAATCATCGGGAAAAAGTTGTGTCCTACTTCATGGATTACTACGCCCAGCATTCCGTTTTTGATACCTTCTGAATAGGTTCCGTCTTTTTCAGTTCTCCCGTAATTGAAGCAGATCATTGGGTATTCCATTCCATTGGCCGCTTCTACCGACTGCGCCACCGGATACGGATAAGGAATCGTAAATTCTGAATACGTTTTTATTGTATGTGCAACAGCTTTGGTAGAATATTTTCGGTATAAGCCATAAGCTTCTTTAGGATAAAAGCTCATCGCCATTACTTTATTGTTGTTTTCAGGAATAAGAACACCCATTCCGTCCCAGACGAATTTTCTGGAAGATGTCCATGCAAAATCCCTTACATCATTGGCTTCAAAATTCCAGGTCTTTCTTTGTTTAGAATGGTTTTTCTCCGCTTTTTTCGCTTCATCCAACGTTACAATTTCTACAGGTTCAGTTGCTGTTTTAGATCTGTTATATCGTGCTAATTGCTCAGACGTTAAAACCTGATCGTAGTTTTTACATTCTCCCGTTCCGCCTACGATATGATCTGCAGGGACATTCATTGAAACTTTAAAGTTACCGAAAGCTAAAGCAAATTCTCCTCTTCCGGTAAACTGATGGTTCTGCCATCCGTGGAAATCACTGTACACGCACATTCTCGGATACCATTGGGTCATGGTGTAAAGATCGTTTTCGTCTTCTGCAAAGTTTTCGTAACCTCCGCGGCCGCCCATTTTGATTCTGTTAGGAATGTTATAATTCCAGTCTACTTTAAAAACCAGCTTTTCGCCTTTCTTTAATATTTTGGGTAAATCAATGCGCATCATCGTTTTGTTTACCGTGTATTTGAGAGGATTTCCTGAAGCGTCTGTTACTTTCTCGAGATTTACTCCATATCCGTTGTCTGGAACTGGTAAATTGGTAGGACGTAATTGCTGGTCGGTTGAAGCTTTTGGAAGAGTAGAAGAGTATGGGAAGTCTGCTTTTTTTACCGTTGATTGTTGGTTTTCATCCAATTGCAACCACATGTAATCAAGATCATCCGGAGAATTGTTGTAATAGGTTATTGTTTCAGAACCTTTCAAGTTTCTTTTATCTTCATCAAGATATGCGGTAATATCATAATCGGCTCTGTTTTGCCAATAGGCATGACCCGGCGCTCCTGAAGCCGTTCTGTAAATATTTGGTGTGGGAAGGATAGTCCCGAGTTGTTCAAATTTATTTCCGTGATTGCTCCCTGGATTATTCTGAATATTTTGTGCGGTGAAACCTACATAGGTAAATACAGAAAGAGAAAGTATGGCAACTTTTAGCTTCATAACCGAAATTTGTTTAATAATTTTCAAATATAATAATAAGTGGTTGAAAATTTAGAAATGTTTTGTTCCTAAAATGGAATTCTTTCTAAAGTCATTTTTAATGATAAGGCAAAAACGCCTGACGAAACAAAAAGAACCCAGTCTTTCTGATTGACCTTAAAAATTTTAAGTAAAATAAATAGGATGAGTAAAATTCCGAAAACTATCGCAATTTGTCCCAGTTCCAGCCCGATATTAAAGCCTAAAAGAGGTAATAAAATGCTTTGGCTTTTGGCAATCATTACTCTTGCAGTATTGGCAAAACCCATTCCGTGGATAAGTCCGAAAATGAGAGCTAAATAATAATTAGCTTTCATCAGGGTGTGCTTTTTATTTTTCATGAGAATATTATCCAATGAAGTCAGAACAATTGTCAAAGGAATGAGAAATTCTACCCAGGCAGAATTAACTCTAACGATATCAAAAGTGCTTAGCGCCAGCGTGATTGAATGCCCAATGGTAAAAGCTGTGACAAGAATTAAGATTTTTTTTAAATCATTAAACGAGTAAACGGCAATCAGTGCCAAAACAAAAAGCTGATGGTCAAGTGCATCTAGAGAAATAATATGTTCCCAGCCGAGCTTTAGGTAGAATAAAAAATCCTGCATTTTCTAATAATATTATTGGAATGCGATGATACAAAATTTATTTTAACTTTGTGTAAAATTAAAGTGATGAATGTTACCATAGAAATAGATAGAGAGCATTATTCCTTCGTTAAAGAACTCTTAGAAAAATTAGAAGGAGTTAGGATTGTTAAGACTGATTATGAAACAACTGAAGGCTTACCAACACATGTATTTGAAAAAATCGAAGAATACGGTAAATCTTTGAAAGATGAAGATTTGATCTCAAAAAAGGATTTCTTTAAATTTATTGATGAAGAAATATGCAGGTTGAATTCTCAGAAATAGCAAGAAAAACTTTAGCTGAAAATGTAGAATTTCTTAGAAAAACATGGACTGATCGAGAGATTACAATTTTTCTTGATGATATTAAAAAAATTACAAATGATTTGGAAAATGGAAAATATCTTCAATTCCGAAACTCATCCTTTAAAACAAAAAGCGTATTGATTGGCAAAAAGCATGTCAGAATGTTTTTCAGAAAAGAAAATGAGGATAAAATAATAGTCCTTCTTTTCTTTGATATGCGGCAGGATACGCAAAAAATTATTGACTTATTACAATGAAAAAACTACTTTTCTTTTTTCCTATTCTTTTGATTCTTTTCTCTTTTACCGGAACGAAACATCCTTATCATGTTGGCTCTGTAGAAATTAATTATAGCCAGAAATCGAAGACTTTTGAAATTACCGGTCGTTTTTTTCTGGATGATCTGGAAAATGCTTTAAACAATAAATACGGAAAATCGCTGCATTTTAATGATGCTAAATTTAAAAGCCAGCTCAACGAATCCCTGAAAAACTATGCTGTGGAATATTTTAAGCTTAAGGCAAACAACAAATTCTTAAACGTAAATTTTGTCGGTTATGAAGAAGACCATGAATCTGTAAATATTTATCTCGAGTCTGAAAAAATCGACAATCCTAAAAAAGTAGAAGCAGCTGTAAGTTTTCTTTACAACTTATTTGACGACCAGCTGAATATTGTTCATATCATCGTAAACGGAGAAAGGAAGAGTGAGAAACTTACTTATCCCAATCGTTATTTATTCCAACAGTTTTAATTGTTTTTATCTAATTAATAAATTTATTTTGATTTAACATAATATAGTGTAAATTAGGTAACTTTGCTGCTTATTTTTATAATGAAGATGAGAAAAGCAATTACTATTCTTAGTATATTATTGTTTGTAGTGATAAATGGACAGGAAGGGAATACTACTATTTCTGATACTGTCGCTGCTCAAAAGGATTCACTATTATCCTATTCTAATCAGTCCGCTGAATATTCTTTCACGAAAAATCAGGATAATAAAAATGACATCTGGGGACATTTGAAATATGATGTTGCGACGATGGCCGGTGGCTTCGGAAATGCTTTTACACGTCCTTTATCCTGGGAGAAAAAAGATTATCTGAGGTTGGGTGCTACAGTAGCTGTAGTTGGAGCTATTTATCTTGCAGATGAGGACATAAGCCGTACTTTTATACGAAACAGAGAAGATGTTCCTAATGTTTTCAGAAAATTCGGATGGTATTTTGGGAGTCCTCAGATCAATTATGGTATTACTGGTGCGGTTTATGTGACGGGACTTTTAGCTAATAATGAAAAACTCCGCAGAACGGGAGTTTTAATGATTACCGCTGCAAGTGCTACAGGAGTTATTCAGCAGATTTCAAAAACAGTTACGGGAAGAGCCAGGCCGGGAGCGGGATTGGGAAAGCATTTTTTTAAGCCCTTCGGTCAAGATGCTAACTTCAGGAGTTTTCCTTCCGGACATACTGTTCTTTCTGTCACCACGAGCTATGCATTGTCTAAGCAGTTTAAAAATCCATGGATAAAAGGAGGAATTCTGGCAGTCGGATCTATTGTTCCCATCTCAAGAGTACTTGATGGTGCCCATTGGTTTTCTGATGTGACATTAAGTGCAATTATGAGCATTGCCATCGTGGAAGGAATTGATAAATTTATGAAAAAGAACGGGAAGTATGAAGAGGATAAAAAATACAATATGGAACAACGTCCTGTTGGTAAAATCGCATGGAATATTAATGCCGGACCTTTAGGGCTGGGAATTGTCGGACGTTTTTAATTTTCCAATTGTAGAAGGGCATTGATTCCTTTTGCGTGTTCCAGTACATCGGGAAAGAAATCATCATAACATTGCTGTAGAAAATCTTTATTTTTCAAAAAAGCATCGTGAACCGGAATATCCGTATGCAAATATTTTGCTTTGTTAAGAACATTTCTCATGCTGTAACCGATGTTTTCTTCATGACGGTAATTATAAAGCCAGTCTCCTTCTTCCATTTTTGAAAGCATTTTTTTGAAATTTTCAGGAAGAAATTCGTAATTTTTGTTTAAAACACGATAAACATTTAATGAATGATCTTTCCAGCCTTGCAAAGAATGTAAGCTTAAATCATTCGCCACGAAATAATCCATCGCTACATCAACAAAAGCTCCGGCATACAATCTTACCAAAGGCGCAAAAACTTTTTTAGCTTCATGAATGGCAGGATGAGAATCTGTAAAAGTATCAATCGCACGGTGTAATGTAATGCCGTCCTGAATGTCTTTTGGAAAAGAAAAGCGATCTCTGTTCCGGATAAAGTCCTCCAGAAACTGGCCGACAATTTGTCCGTCTGTGAAAGTAAGGAAAGAGTGCGCAAGGTAATTCATGTTTTAAAGTTATGAATTATGAGTTGTAAATTATAAGTTGATCACGGCAATTAATATAAACTATTATCGATAAAGGGATAACTCAAAATTTATCACTCATAACTTTTTAGAACAATCTTTCGTGAAAATCTTCAATTTTGCTTACTTCTTCTATCTTGATTCCAAATTTTTTCTTCGGAAGCTTATTGAGATTTGAAATAAAAATTTTCTCATAGCCTAATTTTTCAGCTTCAGTAATTCTCTGTTCTGCCTGTGCAATGGGTCGGATTTCGCCGCTTAAACCAATTTCTCCAGCAAAACAATAATGTTCGGAAATCGCAATATCTTCGTTGGAAGAAAGAATGGATGCAACAACTGCCAGATCTAAAGCCGGATCATCGGTTTTTATTCCTCCGGTAATATTTAAGAAAACGTCTTTTGCTCCGAGCTGAAAACCTGCTCTTTTTTCAAGAACCGCAAGAAGCATATTTAATCTTTTGGCATCAAAACCGGTGGAACTTCTCTGTGGAGTGCCATACACGGCGGTACTTACCAATGCTTGAATTTCCAATAGCATCGGACGGTTTCCTTCCAATGTTACGGCTATAGAATTTCCGGAAAGTTCTTCAAATTTTTTGGTAATTAAAATTTCGGAAGGATTTTTAATTTCTTTTAAACCCTGCGAGATCATTTCGTAAATCCCAATTTCGGAAGTTGATCCGAAACGGTTTTTATTGGCTCTCAATAATCTGAAAAGATGATTTCTGTCGCCGTCAAAGTTCAATACAACATCCACCATATGCTCCAATACTTTCGGACCGGCAATCTGTCCGTCTTTTGTGATGTGACCGACTAAAAATACAGGAATATTATTTTCTTTGGCGTATTTAATAATCTCGTTTGAACACTCTCTGATCTGGGAAACTGTTCCCGGTGAACTTTCAATCAGTTGAGATTGTAATGTCTGAATAGAATCGATAATCACAAAATCAGGTTCAAGTTTTTTTGCTTCCTGAAGGATCTTTTCGAGATTGGTTTCCGTAAAAAGAAAACAGTTCGGATTTTGAATATCCGTTAAGCGGTCGGCTCTCATTTTAATCTGCGAGGCACTTTCTTCCCCGGAAACATAGAAAATCTTTTTCTTCATTTTTAAAGCCAACTGAAGCAGTAAAGTAGATTTTCCGATTCCTGGTTCACCACCAATCAATGTGACGGATCCTAAAACGATGCCTCCACCCAGAACTCGGTTGAGTTCCTCGGAAGGGGTTTTAATTCTTGGTTCTTCGCTGGTTTCAACCTCTATAATATTGATGACATGTTGTTTTGATTTTGAAAAAGGCGGAGTTTTGTGTGAAGATGTTTTTTCTACGATTTCTTCCACTAAAGTATTCCATTGTCCGCAGTTTTTGCATTGTCCCATCCATTGAGAGTACTGTGCACCACAATTTTGACAGAAATATGCCGTTCTAAGTTTTGCCATACTGCGAAGTTCAAAATTTTTTTTGAATTTTTCTTTCTAATTTTATTTAATTTTCGGGGATGAAAAATATTTTTTTGAGTTTGATAGTTTTTGTGGTCATGTCTCTTTTGCATGCGCAGTTAACGGATTTTATCGTGAAATATCTCCATCTTCCGGGAGGAAGTTACGGGATGTATTCAATGTTTATTCTTGTTTTCTGTTCTGTTATTACGGCAATCGGGTTAGTAACGGTGATTATTTTTAGAAATCATTATTATTCAATTTTGCGGATTGCAATCTTGTTTGAAATTATTTATTTGTTGTTTTTAGTGATTTCAGGAAATAATCCTTTCATTTATTTTTCAGAATCTAATAATGAAAATCTCCTTAAAATTTTTATGTATGTAATTTCATTTGTCATTTTATTTATGATGTACCTCATTCATTTACTTTATACAAAAACAATTGATAAAAATTCAAAAAGCTAACATAGATCAACGCCGTTTTATAAGAACAGGCTTACTTTTGTATCAGAATTTAATTTAAAAAATATATACAATGAAAAAGATATTTTTAACTTTTGTATTTGCACTTTTAAGTGTTATAGGTTTTGCACAGACAGGATGGCAGGTAGATCCTATGCATTCATCCGTTAATTTCAATATCAAGCACATGGGAATCAGCTTTGTGCAGGGAAGATTTGATAAGTTTGAAGGTAAAGCGATTACCAAGGGAAATAATCTTGATAATGCTGAACTAAGCTTTAGTGTTTATGTAAGCTCAATCAACACCGGTGTGGAGATGAGAGACAACCATTTGAAAAGTGCCGATTTCTTTGATGCTGAAAAATTTCCTTACATGACTTTTGTAACAAGCTCTGTGGTTAAAGAAAAAAATAATTCATATGTATTTAAAGGGAAGCTGACGATAAAAGATGTAACGAAAGAAATCAGTGTTCCTGTTACTTTCGGTGGGGTTACCAAAAACCAGCAGGGTAAAGAGGTAATGGGTTTCCAGGCTGCATTTAAAGTAAATCGTTTGGATTACAACATCAAATATGATCCTACGGGAGCTGGTGTTGCAAAAGATGTTGATGTGAACTTATATTTTGAAATGGTTAAGCAATAATTTCATATAAATTTGATTTAGAAAAAAGGTTTTCAATTGTGTTGGAAACCTTTTTTTATATTTGAATAAAATTAAATGTATGATTAAAATAAATGAATTAAGATTTAATAACTGTGTAAGTAAAAATGGTGAAGAGAAAATTTTACGAGTTAACTTATATATATTACAAAATATTTTATATGGGAATTCAGAGAATTATCAACCTATAAAGTTAGATGATAGTTGGTTTCATAAGTTTGGTTTTGAGATAAATCATGTGGGTTTTACGGATAGTAATTTAAGTTACATAACACTTGCTGAATTTATTAATTTAGAAAACTATTATATTTTACGCTTAGCACAAAATCAGATAAGTGTTAAAATAGAATATGTACATGAGTTACAAAACTTATATTTTACTTTGACGAATTGTGAACTTGAGCTTAAAGAAAGAATTTAAAAAGAATTTTTGAGTTAATATATTTATAATATAAATTTAAAATCACAACAAAATTGCTTTGTATTTCTTTTTCCCATAACTTTGCACAAACCTAATCTAATGAGTAAAAAGAATACAAAGTACATCTTTGTGACAGGAGGTGTAACTTCATCTTTGGGAAAGGGAATCGTTTCTGCTTCTCTGGGCCTTCTTCTAAAATCACGCGGCTTCAACGTAACCATTCAAAAGCTTGATCCTTATATCAATATCGACCCGGGAACATTGAATCCTTATGAACATGGAGAATGTTATGTAACCGAAGATGGCGCGGAGACGGATCTGGATTTAGGACACTACGAGCGTTATCTTGATGCTCCGACTTCTCAAAATAACAACGTTACTACAGGGAAAATCTACCAGACTGTCATTGAAAAAGAAAGAAAAGGAGACTTCCTTGGGAAAACAGTTCAGGTAATTCCTCATATTACGAACGAAATCAAAAGAAGAATCAAAATTTTATCGAAACAGAACTACGATATCATTATTACAGAGATCGGTGGAACTGTGGGAGATATAGAATCTTTGCCTTACATTGAAACAGTTCGTCAGTTGAAGTGGGAGCTGGGTGAAAATAATTCTATGGTAATTCATCTTACTTTATTGCCTTATCTTGCTTCAAGCGGAGAATTAAAGACAAAACCTTCTCAGCATTCTGTTCGTCAGTTGATGGAGAGCGGAATAATGGCGGATGTTTTGGTTTGCCGTACAGAACATAAAATCCCAAAAGATCAGAGAGCAAAACTGGCTCAGTTCTGTAACGTTCCTTTAGATAATGTTATTGAATGTAAAGATTTAGATACGATTTATGAAGTTCCGATGTATCTTCAGAAACAAAACTTTGATGATGTAGTTCTTAAAGAATTAGATTTGAAAAGTGATAAAGATGCAGACCTTAAAGACTGGAAATCATTCTTAAAGAAATTTCAGAATCCTAAAAAATCTATTGAAATTGCACTGGTTGGAAAATATGTTTCTCTTCAGGATTCATACATTTCAATTGCGGAAGCGTTCAAACATGCAGGTGCAGATCTGGAAACTGAAGTGAAGGTAAGATGGGTTTATAGTGGAGATTTAACTGCTGATAACATTAAAGAAACTTTAAAAGATGTAGATGGAATCCTTGTTGCTCCAGGTTTTGGCGACAGGGGAATTGAAGGGAAAGTTTTAACGGCTCAATATGCAAGAGAAAACAAAGTTCCAATGTTGGGAATATGTTTGGGAATGCAGATCATGACTATAGAATTTGCGAGAAATGTTTTAGGATATGCAAAAGCCAATTCTATGGAATTCGATACTTCTACCGAGCATCCTGTGATTTCATTGATGGAAGAACAGAAAAATGTTGTTGATAAAGGTGGAACAATGCGCCTTGGAGCATGGAAATGTGCTTTGAAGAACGGTTCTAAATTAAATGAGATCTATGGTGCTAAAAATATAACGGAGAGACATCGTCACAGATATGAATTCAACAGCGAATACATTGGCGAATTTGAGAAAAACGGCTTTCTGGCTACAGGTACAAACCCTGAAACGGGATTGGTCGAAGCGCTTGAAATGCCGGATCATCCTTTCTACATAGGGGTGCAGTATCATCCTGAATACAAGAGTACGGTAGCAACACCGCATCCTTTATTCAGAGCTTTCATTAAAGCTTGTACAGGAAAATAATGATAGTATTTATTCAGACTTCAGGTTTTAAAAATCTGAAAGTATGGGTATAAAGTAATTATAAATTATAAAACGTCATATATAAACTCAGGCTGATTATTCTCAGCCTGAGTTTATTATATAGTAATATATTATAGTATAGAGTTTTGATAAAAAAACAGTATTTTTGTCGACTCAAAATATATTACACAATATATAAATAGGTAAAAATTTTAATAAAAATAAAATGCAACAGAACAACGGACTCGATAAAAGTCAGATTATCAGTTTTGCGGTTTTATGTTTAGTACTTTTCGGATTTATGTTTTATTTCCAGAATAAACAATCCAAAGAGGAACAGGTAAAAGCTGAGCAACAGAAAACCGAGCAGGTAAAAAATGCCGTAAAACCATCTCAGGCAAATAATATCAATCCTAATGTCACCCCTAATGCCATTCAGACTGCAAATCTTTCCAATAATGAGTTGAAGGTTGAATTCAACAGTCTTGGAGGACAGGTTTCAAAAGTAGAACTTGCAGAGTATAAAGCATACGATCATAAAACAGATAATGCAGATCTTCCGCTTTATCTGATTACAAAAAATAATTCAAACTATGGCTTCCAGTTCAGGGATAAAACAGGTAAGGTAATCAATACCAAAAATTTGGTCTTTGCTCCTTCTGTTAATGGAAACGCTGTAACAATGACGGCTAATTACAATGGTGCTGTCATTCAGTTTGTCTACACATTACTTCCGAAATATACCCTTGATTTTAAAGTAAGAACTCAGGGGCTTGCTAAAATTACTTCCGACAATAAAGCCGATTTTATCTGGGATTACAGTGTAAGAAATCTTGAAAAGGGTAGAGCTCAGGAACAGTCTCACTCGGAATTCTCTTATGCTTTCAATAATTATAAAGATTATGATTATGACGGAAGAACGACGATGGAAGAGGAAAAGGAAACCCTTAACTGGATTGGTGTTAAGCAGCAGTTCTTTGCTTCCGTGATTGAATCTAAAACAGGTTTTACCCATAGTAAAGGAAATCAGGAAACGATTGAAGAAGGCGAATATCTGAAAAAATTAAACTATGAAGGTTTTGTTCAGATGACAGGCAGTGAACTGAATCAGGATTTTACCTGGTATTTTATGCCGCTGGATTTACCTTTGTTAAAATCTTATGATAAAAACTTTGATGAAATCCTTCCGTTAGGTTGGTCTTTTATCGGCTGGATGAACAGAGGTTTCTTTATCCCGATGTATAATATTATTGCCGACTGGGGACTTACAGCAGGTTGGGTGATTTTCCTGATGACCATCATTGTTAAATTGATCTTATCACCAATCATGTACAAACAGCACAAGCTTAGTGCTATGATGAGAGTGATCCGTCCTGAAATTGATGAGGTAAATGCCAAGCTGAAAGACGCAGATCCGATGAAAAAGCAACAGGCAACGATGGAGGTTTACCGGAAAGCTGGTGTTAATCAAATGGCGGGATGTCTGCCGGCTTTGGTTCAGATTCCTATTTTCTATGCACTATTCAGATTCTTTCCTAATTTTATTGATTTGAGAGGTAAAGGTTTCTGGTTTGCAAAAGATTTAACGGCTTATGATGATATCATTAAATTACCATTTAAAGTTCCGTTCTTAGGAGATCATTTAAGTATTTTCGCTATTGCTTGTACGATTGTGATTTTGATTTATACTATCATGACTTCAGGTAATATGCAGCAGCCGCAACAGGAAGGAATGCCAAATATGAAGGTGTTGATGTATATCTTCCCGATTACATTCTTGTTCTTTTTGAATACTTCTGCGTCTGGTTTGTCATGGTACTATTTTGTATCGAATGCGATCAATATTTTGATTATTCTTGTTATTAAATATGTAATTCTGGACGAAAAGAAAATTCACGCACAGATTCAGGCTAATAAAGAAAAGCCTAAAACTGAAGGGAAATTCCAGAAACGAATGAGAGAAATGATGGAGAAAGCTCAGGAGCAGCAAAAGTATCAGGAGCAACAAAAAAATAAAAAGAAATAAATTAGAAAACGAGAAGCAATTGCTTCTCGTTTTTTTATTAAATAACATTAATTAGCATTCATCTTTTATGCTGTAATCTAAACGAAACGATCTTCTGTGGTATTTTGTTGGTCCAAATTCTACTAATGCCTGTTGATGTTTTTTTGTTGCATAACCGAAATTAGTATTCCATCCATATTCAGGATGCTCATCATGAAGTTCAATCATTAATTTATCCCTGTAGTTTTTCGCTAAAATAGAAGCCGCGGCAATAGAAAGTACTTTAGAATCTCCTTTGATAATGCATTCATGAGGAATGTAATTATAAGGATGAAATCTGTTTCCGTCAACTAAAATCAGTTCAGGACGAATCGTAAGCTGATCCAAGGCCAAGTGCATGGCATGAATGCTTGCATTAAGGATATTATGTTCGTCGATAAATTCGGCGGGAAGTTCAGCAATGGCATAATCTTTAACATTATCTTTAATATACTGGTCAAGATCCATTCTTGTCTTAAAATTCAGCTTTTTGGAATCATTAACTAAGCTTTGATTGAAATTGTGATCTAAAATAACTGCTGCTGCTACCACAGGGCCGCATAAGCATCCTCTGCCGACTTCATCGCATCCTGCTTCAATATAAAAGACCGATCCTTTTCTTAATAAATCCATAAGTGTATTATAAAATATGTAAAATTAAAGATTTTTGAGTAAATGGGGTGTTTGAAATTTTATAGTTCAACCATTCTTGTCTTTAAAATTCAATATTTAGAATCATTAACTAAATTTTGGTTAAAGTTATGATTTAAAATCCCAATACGGCTAGGACTTTGGTCTTATAAGCAGTCTCTACTATCTAATAATGCCCTGCTTTAGCACAAAAAAATAGACTTTTTTTTAATAAATTCATAATTATGTTATTTATTATACCATAATAACATATAAATTTAAATATTTTTAACAAAAATATTTGTTTACGTTAAGAAAGTTTTACATATTTGCAGAAATAAAAATAATCAATTTAAATATGAAGAAATTAACTACAAGTGTTTTAGTTGTGGTTCTTACATCCTCTTTTATGGTTGTAAAAGCGCAAAATGCACAAGGTGATACTTTAAGAACCCAAGACATTCGTGAAGTGGTTGTTACAGGGGCACTTGGCATCAAAAAAAGACAGGATGCCGTTGTTACTAGTAACAAAGTTATTGACAATAAGGAGCTTAATCAAGCTGTTAATCCTAATGCTGCTCAGGCGTTAACTGGAAAAGTTCCTGGTTTACAGATAAATACAACAAGTAATTCTGTTAATAGTCAGGCGACAATAACAATTAGAGGTGCAAGATCTATTTCGGGTAATAATCAAGCACTTGTTGTAATTGACGGTGCTATTTCTACTCTAAGCATTTTTCAACAGTTACCACCTGAAGCTGTTGAAAGCGTAAATGTTATAAAAGGACAACAAGGTTCAGCATTATACGGTGAAAGAGGTAGTAATGGAGTTATTGTAGTTACAACAAAAAGAGGTACAAAATCCGAAAAAATTCAATTTACGTTGACATCTTCTATAGATGTTTCTAGTATTTATAAAACTCCTATTCGTCAACAACTTTATGGACAAGGTTGGGTTGGAGAGCCAACAGACTTTAGCAGTACTGAATATGGTGGGACGAATTGGGTTCCTTATGAGAATGGTAGTTGGGGTCCTGCGTATTCTAATCCTGATATTGGAGGACAATTATTAATTGCAGGGATGCCTCAACCTGATGGAAGGTTAAATTATACAACCTTTTCTCCTAAGAAAAATAATATGGATAAATTCTTCAGAAATGGAGTACTAATGCAAAATGGTGTTTCGATGAATGTTGGAGGGAAGGATTCTTATTCATTTTTATCATTAAATAGAGTTGAGAATGACTTTATGATTGAGGGAGATAATTTAAAAAGAAATACAATTTTTTATAAAGGAGGGAAGCAATTAGGGAAATTTAGAGTTGATGCAACATTTAATTTTATTGATCAGAATACTTCGCAGACTTCAGGTAATTTATATGCAAATCTTTTACAAACACCAACAAATATAAATGTAAGAGATTATGCTAATGGAGGAATGTCTGGACATTGGACTGCTTTTGCTCTAAGTCCTTATTGGTTAAGAGATCATTTTCGTAACGATTCAAATACAACTACTTTTAATGGTATTGTATCTATGGGGTATGAATTTACTAAAAATATTAGTTTGTCTTATACCGGGAATGTTTCTACTGTTTCAACAGTTACAGAGGCTCATCAAGATGCATTTGGTGTGACTGAATCAAATAATCTCACATATGAAGGCACAGGTACTGCATACGATGGTACTACCTTTTTAGACTATGGTTCGACCCCTATTACATCAGGATATAATAAATTTGTCACAAAATCTTGGAGATATTATGGAGATTTAATGTTAAATTTCAACTATGATTTAACTGATGATCTTAATTTTAAATTGAATTTAGGTAACAATATTCAAGATTCTAAAGAAGAATATTCGCAGGTAGGTGGAACTAACTTACAAATTCCAGGATGGTATAATATTCAAAATGTACTTAACTCTACCCCGTGGTATAGTCTTAATAATGGTAAGTATAGAAAGAGAAGTGTTGCATGGTTTTCAAATTTAGATTTAGGATATAAAGATTATTTATTCTTAAATGCTACTTATAGGTTTGAAAAATCTTCAGCTTTAAGTATTCGTGAAACACCATTGATTGGAGAGGAAGGTAAGCCTCTAAGAAATGACGGATATTCTTACTACTCAGTTGGGGCTTCATTCATCCCGACAAAGGCATTTGCAAACTTAACAAATGGAAATATTCTTTCATATGCTAAAGTTAGTGGAGGTTTTACCAGAACTGGTAACTCTGTAATCGATGCATATGCAGTGGATGAAGTTGGTGTCTTTCCTACAGGCTTTCCTTTTGGCTCACTTTCCTCTTATATTATAAATAGAAATCCTGTTTCACAAGATATAAAGCCTGAATTTAACAATTCATTAGAAGCAAATTTGAGCTTAGGATTTCTTAAAGATAGAATTACTTTCGATGGGTCTGTTTATCAAACAAAAACTGATGGCTTAATTACTAACAGTGGAGTATCAAATACTACTGGTTTTAGTAATGTATTAGATAATGCTGGATCAATGAGGAATAGAGGTTTTGAATTGGAACTGGGCGTAACACCTTTTAAATCTAAAGATTTCGAATGGAATTTAAAGGGATCTTATGCTACTTATAAATCTGTAGTAACGAGCTTGGAAAATGGTGCGATTAGTGTTCCTAGAGGGGCATCAGGATATGGGATTCCTGCCGGACTTTATGCGGTTTTAGGAGAAAGTGCCAATACAATTATGGGAACTGCTTATCAAAGGGATCCTGAAGGAAGAATCATCGTAGATGACTTAGGTTTACCTGTTGTAAGTAGTCAGTATAAAGTATTAGGGAAATTAGATCCGGATTATATTTTAACATTCAGTACATCTATTAAAATTAAAAACTTTACTATTAGTGCTGTTGCAGATTACAGAACTGGAAATAGTTTTGTTTCTGAAGCTAAAAACCTAATGTCTTATGTTGGTACTCTTGAAAAAGAAGCTGATTTCGATCGTTCTAAAGGATATGTAATACCAAATTCAGTTCAGAATACAGGAACAGCTGCAAACCCTGTATATGTTACTAATACAACAACAGTAGGAGATGACCCAAGTTATGCAGGTACTGTAAATTATTTTACAACTAACTACGGAAGTGATATTGCTGAGGAATTTGTGATTGACGGCACAGCATTAAAAGTAAGAGAAATTGCTGTTAACTATTCTATTCCAAGATCTATTTTAGCGAATACATTTGTTAATAGTATGAGTATCGGAGTATATGCAAGAAATCCGTTTGTAATATATGCTAAAGATAATAGGAATTTTGGTGATCCTGAGATGCAGACTGGAGCTAGTTTAGCAGTAAGTCAATATCCAACAGCAAGAAATTTTGGCTTTAATTTTAATATAACTTTCTAACATTATAAAAATGAAAAAGATTAAATATATAATATCATCACTTATAGTAATGGTTTCATTAACTTCTTGTGATAAATATTTGGATGTTAATGAAAATCCAAACTCAATTCATTCGGAGAATATTACTCCCGAGTTATTGTTCCCAGGTGCTGTAGCTCAGTCATATAGGGTTCAAGCTGGTGATATGATGCAGTTTGGTAATTTGATGATGAATTCATGGGCTGGGGATGTGTACTCATATGGAGGTTTATATCCTAATGAGTTTTCTCTTTCTGCTGTTAATAGCCAGTTCTACGATGGTATATGGGATAATATTTATCAAAATGTTAACAATTTTGTTGCTATTGAAAATTATCCAAATGGAAATCATAGACAGGATAGCTATATTGCAATGGCAAAAATTATGAAAGCTTTTTATATGCAATATATTGTTGATCTATATGGCGATGCACCGTATACGCAAGCTTTTAAAGGACAAAATAATCTTGCACCAAAGTATGATAATGATGCAGATATTTATAAATCTCTTATAACAAATCTGGATGAGGCTGTAGCTTTAATAAAAACAAATTTGGATACTCCAAACCCTGATGTGTTAGATCCTGGTGCTAAAGATATTGTTTTTGGTGGTGATATGACAAAATGGAGATCTTTTGCTTATACTGTCAAGTTAAGGTATTTATTAAGAATGTCAAATGTTACTGGAGAATTAGCAACATATCGTGATGCACAGTTAGCAGCATTAAGTACTGCGTCAGGTTCAGGAGCAGGTTTTATTAGTGGAGATGTATTAGAGAATCCTGGTTACGGTCCTTCTACTAATGATAAAATGAGTCCTGTGTTTCTTAACTATTTTTATAATTCAGCAGGAAACGAAGTTCAAAATCATATTGTTATTACGGCTTCTGAACATCTAGCTATTGCACTAAATGGGAATTTGAGCGCTAATCCAACGCAAGAATATCAGAAATTTAATGGAGTAATTGATCCTCGTAGGTTTAGATTGTTTACCGGTGTGGTGTATAATGGTGTAGGCCAAGTGAAAGGGGTAAGGCAAGGTGCTACCGCGGGTCAGCCTGGAGCTCCTACAGATAATCAAAATGTATCCAAGTTAGCAAATGGTAATGTAGTAGGAGGTGCTACATCAGGTTCTTTATTGACAATAGGTGGTTCAAGAAGTGGTGTTATTATGTCTCTTGCAGAAGCAAAATTTTTATTAGCGGAAGCAAGTTTAAGATACCCTACACTATTTACAGGTGGTCAATCTGCTTTTAACAGTGCAATCTTGGCTTCTGGTAATTGGATCGGAGCTAATAGTATTCAAATGAACAACTATATTAGTCAAATTTCAACCAGGCCAGGTTTAGGCTGGACCGGAACTGATGCACAAAAATTAGAAGCAATTATGACACAGAAGTGGATAGCACTTACCAATGTGAATCCAACTGAAATGTATATTGAATATAACAGAACTAACTTGCCTTACAATCCTGTTGCTGTATCTGCTGTTAAAACTAGGAGACCTTACAGGTTAGTTTACCCTAACTCTGAGTACGCAACCAATTCTGCAAATGTTCCAAATATTTCCAGCGATGTTGTTTTTACAAAAAACCAATACACTCCTTTCTGGAATCAAAACTAATAATTAAAAATTAGTAACAAATATAAACCGTCATTTTATGGCGGTTTTTTTATTTCCCAAACGTTAAAATTTCATTTTTGTGAAAATTAAATATATGCAACGCATTGCTTTTTGTGTTGCTTATAATCATAAAAAAGTGATTTGATATCGTGTAAACAATTGTATATCACTTTGTAATGACATTATTATTCTTAGAATAACAAATAGATACAAACAATTGAATAATTTTGCTTTTGTCATAATTATAACAATTTAAAATTTGTTGATATTTGTTAAAAAAATAAATATTAACTTATTTTAATAGATAAAGTTATGTTTTTTATCAATTATGTTGAATAAATGTTAATTTTTGCCAATTTTATTTTGCTGTTTTGAGAAAGTTTTTAAACTTTGTTAAGCAAAATTTAATTTGATATGAAGAAAATAACAACGGGTGTACTGGCATTGGTACTATCCTCATCCGTAGCTTTAGCGCAGGCACAGCAAAAGAAGAGTGATACAGTAAGAACGCAGGACATCGAAGGTGTAGTCGTTACTGCACTGGGAATTAAAAGAGAAAAAAAGGCATTGGGATATTCTACCCAAACGGTTGATGCCGCAGATCTTACAAAATCTCCAACAAACAATTTTACGTCCAACCTATCGGGTAAAGTATCCGGTTTACAGGTAAAGTCAGTTTCCAACTTTGGAGGATCTGTTGATATTGTGTTAAGAGGCTATAAATCTATTACAGGTAATAATCAGCCATTATTTGTAATTGATGGCGTACCTATGATTAATGCAAATAACAATACATCGGCTCAGTCATTACAGGGAAGACCGGGCTACGACTTCGGAAACACCATTTCTGATATCAATCCTAATGATATTGAAGAACTAAACGTACTGAAGGGAGCGGCGGCAACAGCGTTGTATGGTTCCAGAGCACAAAACGGTGCGATTATCATCACCACTAAAAAAGGAAAAAAAGGAAAAAATATAGGAATAGAATTTAATTCGTCAGTAAGTGTATCAGCAATTAATAAAGAAACCTTTCCTACTTACCAAAAGCAATACGGACAAGGTTACGGATATTATTATGGTCCTGACGAAGATTCACAGTTTGCAGAATACAACGGTATGCCTATGGCACCAACTACTGAAGATGCTTCTTACGGAGCGGCATTCGACCCTAATTTGATGGTTTATCAATATGGAGCATTCATTCCGGGATCTCCTACTTATGACAAAGCTACGCCTTGGGTGGCTGCTAAGAATGATCCATCTAAATTTTTCCAAAAAGGAGTTAATTACAATAACGGAATATCTTTCGCTAAAGGCGGAGAAGCAGGCTCTTTCAGATTATCTTTTAACAACCAAAATGGATCTGATATCATGCCCAATACTTCTTTGAACAAAAATACAATCACGGGTAATGCTTCTTATAAATTAATGGATAACCTTAATGCAACGATAGGAGCTACTTATGTCACTCAAAATGTAAAAGGACGTAACTCTACAGGTTATAGCGGGAATTTGATTTCCGGTTTCAGACAGTGGTGGCCCGTTAACGTAGATGTAAAAGACCAGCAATATTTTTATGCAAACTCCGGAAATAATTATACTTGGAATATCGCAGGACCTGATAATCTTACGCCGGCTTATTGGAATAATCCATATTTTCAGGTGTATGAAAATGCTGTTTTTGATACAAGAGAAAGATTTGCAGGTAATTTCTCTCTAAGCTACGATGTTACTAAAAATCTGAATTTATTAGCCAGAATAGGAACCGACGGCTATACCCAGAGAATGGAAGACAGGAAAGCTGTAGGTTCTATACCGGAACTGATGGGATTTGGATTAACTGCAATTGAACAGCCGTCTGGGTTTGCAGTGATGCAGATACAACAAAGAGAGACGAATTATGACTTTATAGCCAATTATAAAAAAGATTTTGATAATGGGCTTAATCTAAATGCATTGTTAGGGACTAATTTAAATGTAATAAATTTCTACAGCAACTCTCAATCAACTTCAGGAGGTTTGTATGTTCCTGGTTTATACTCTCTTGCAAATTCATATTCTAATCCTCCTAAAGCACTTACTATTGATAATACGAAAAAAATTGCAGGTATTTTCGCACAGGCAAGTTTAGGATATCAGGGAACATACTACTTAGAAGGTACGGTAAGAAGAGATCAGTCATCTGCCTTGCCAATCAATAACAACGTGTATTGGTATTATTCAGGATCAGCAAGCATTGTATTCTCAAACTGGAGTTTCCTGAAAGGAGGTGTGATGAATTTTGGAAAACTTAGAGCTTCTTATGCAGAAGTGGGAAGTGATACTGGTGCAGATCAATTAAGAAATCAATACATTACTTCTACCTCATTTGGTGATTTGCCAATGATTTATTATAATATTTCTGAAAGGAATCCGGATTTAAAGCCACAAAGATCAAAGCAGACCGAACTTGGTTTGAATGCACAATTCTTTAAAAACAGACTCGGATTCGATGTCGCCTGGTTTAGAAATGACGCATTTGACCAAATTTTGGCCTTACCCGTGTCTTATGGTACCGGTGTTGCAACAAAAATCCAAAATGCAGGAAATTTAAGAACTGATGGTTGGGAGTTGGCATTAAATATCACCCCTCTTAAATCTGACAACTTCAGATGGGATGTAAATGTAAACTGGTCTAACCCTCAAACTAAAGTTACAGAGATAGCTCCTGGTAATGAAAATATCACATTAGGATCTTTTCAGGGAGGTGTTACAATCAATGCGAGTTTAAATGATCTGTACGGAACCATTAAAGGTACAGACTATGTTTATACAAATGGTCAGAAAACTGTAGGAGCCAATGGAAGATATCTAATTTCTTCTTCTACTAATAATGTTATTGGTAATATGCAGGCAGATTGGTTTGGCGGAATAATTAATAAATTTTCTTATAAAGATTTTCAATTGTCATTCCAGATTGATTGGAGAAAAGGAGGAGATATCTTTTCACTAGACCAGTACTATGGTTTGTCTACAGGGATTTATCCTGAAACTGCCGGACTCAATGATTTAGGAAATCCCGTGAGAAACCCAATAAGTCAAGGGGGCGGGGTAATATTACCGGGAGTAAAAGCCGATGGCTCAGTAAATGATATACGGGTATCAGGTCAGAATTATGGACTTTATGGATATCGATACTCACCTGCTTCAACATTTGTATATGATGCCAGTTTTGTGAAATTAAGAGAAGTAGCCGTATCTTATAGTCTCCCTTCGAAATATTTAACAAATACTTTCTTTAAAGGACTTACATTTAGTGCGATAGGAAATAATTTATGGATCATTCATAAAAATTTACCATATGCGGATCCTGAAGCTGCATTAAGCTCAGGGAATGTTCAGGGCTATCAGTCTGGTGTAATGCCAACTACAAGAGTATTTTCTTTTAGTATTAAAGCTAACTTCTAAATTAATCAGAATGAAAAAAATATTTAAATATATAAGTTTATTATCCATTGGAGTATCAATATTGGCATGTAACAATTTTGATGAACTCAATACAGATCCGAACAGTGCATATACAACAAAGCCCGACGCTTTATTATCTTATGCCCAAAAACAATTGGCAGATTATTTAAATACTCCAAGTGTGAATGAAAATAATTTTAGGTTGACCATGCAGTACTGGCAGGAAGTAACCTATGTCGATGAAAGTAATTATGACTTTGTTACCAGAAATATCTCCAATAACGTATGGCTTGATCTGTATGTGGACACAATGCAGAATCTGGTAAAAGCAAAAAGCATCATTAATGAATATGTGCCTACTGCAACGGAACAAAGCACGTGGCCGGTAACAAAAGCGAATCAGTTGGCTATTTTAGATATACAGCAGGTTTTTATTTATCAGACATTGGTAGATACTTACGGGGATATTCCTTATAACGAATCCAATAGTATAGAATCTACTTCTTTACCTAAATACGAAAAAGCGGCAGATATTTACACCGACCTGATTAGCAGATTAAAAAATGATCTGTCAAAATTAGACCCATCAGGTAGCGGATTTGAAAATCCAAATGATCCTGACCGATCAGGAGATATTTTCTACAAAGGAAATGTTGCCAAATGGCAAACATTCGGGAACTCATTATTACTGAAACTTGCCATTGGTATAGCGGATCATAACCCATCCTTAGCTCAGTCAACAGCAACACTGGCTATCGGAAATGGTGTTATGACAAGTTCTGCAGACGATTGTTTATTCAGATATTTGAGTTCATCACCTAATTTCAACCCATTATATGAAAATCTTGTGGCAAGTAACAGAAATGATTTTGTTGCCGGAAAAACTTTAGTAGATTATATGAATGCTTCCTCTGATCCTAGAAGAGCAGCATATTTTGACGAAAATGTTACACCGTATAAAGGTGGTACTATCGGTACACCTTCAAGCTTTGCAGTAAACAGCCATATTGGGGATTTTGCTTACACACAAACAACCCCGGGAGTCATTATGAATTATACGGAAGTTGCATTTTACCTTGCTGAAGCTTCGGCACGTTGGGGTATTGGAGTCGCTCCTGCTTTAGCCTATGCAAATGCAGTGAATACTTCTTTATCAGAATGGGGAGTGTCTACTACTGATGCAACTGCTTATTTAGCCGCAAATCCTTACAATGCTACTAATTGGAAAAAATCAATTGGAGAGCAGGCATGGGTAGCTATGTTTAATCAGGGAATGGTAAGCTGGAATTTCTACAGAAGATTAGACTTTCCTGTACTTTCGGCACCTTCTACTGCGGTTTCACAGGCAGAAGGTAAAGTGCCGGTAAGATTACAATATCCTGTAAGAGAGACAACAACAAATCCTACGAATTACGCAGCTGCTGCAGCTTCCATCGGAGGAGATAAGTTGACTACAAAAATCTTTTGGGATAAATTTTAACAACCAGTAAATTTAATTTCCTTCATATTTATTCCGCCTTCGGGCGGTTTTTTTATTTCCGTATATTTGTACCTCGGAAAAGACACGTTATTTTGTCTTTGAAAATCAATTTAAATAAGATGAATATTAAAAATATAATAGAAGAAAAACTTCTGGAAGTAATCCTCAATGTCTATCAGTTGAAAGACATCACGCTGGAGGTCCAGGAAAATAAAACAGAGTTTGAGGGAGATTTTACCATCGTAACATTTCCATTAGTAAAACAGCTGAAAAAAAATCCTGAATCTATTGGGGTCGAGTTGGGACAGGCGCTAACGGAACAGACAGAACTTCTTGAAAGTTTTAATGTCGTGAAAGGCTTTCTTAATGTTAAGGTTAAAAATCAATTCTTTACCGATAATTTTAATGCTTTAGCAGAAAACTTTGACACTATAGAAAAGAAAAATTCAACTGTGATGGTGGAATATTCTTCACCAAATACCAATAAACCGCTTCACCTTGGCCATATCAGAAATAATTTATTAGGTTTTTCGGTGGCACAAATCCTTGAAGAAGCCGGATATGATGTAATCAAAACACAGATCATCAACGACAGAGGAATTCATATATGCAAATCAATGCTCGCATGGGAAAAGTTCGGGAATGGAGAAACTCCTGAAACTACAGGAACAAAAGGAGATAAGTTTGTAGGGAATTATTACGTAAAATTCGATCAGGAATATAAAAAAGAAATCGCTGAACTTGTTGCACAAGGCGTTGCTGAAGAACAGGCTAAAAAAGATGCTCCTTTGATGAAAGAAGCCCAAAAGATGCTCCTCGACTGGGAAAATGGAGATGAAAAAGTAAGAAATCTCTGGAATGAAATGAACTCATGGGTGTATAAAGGCTTTGACGAAACATACAAGAGACTCGGGGTAGATTTCGATCAGGTTCAGTACGAAAGCAATACCTATATTTTAGGGAAAGACCTTATTCAGGAAGGCTTGGATAAAGGAGTGCTGTATCAGAAAGAAGACGGTTCCGTATGGTGCGATCTTACCGATGAAGGACTGGATCAGAAGTTATTATTACGTTCAGACGGTACTTCGGTGTATATGACACAGGATCTCGGTACGGCTGTTGAGCGTTTTAAGCAAAATGATATTCAAAAGTTAATTTATACTGTTGGAAACGAGCAGGATTATCACTTCCAGGTTTTATTTAAAATTTTAGGAAAGCTTGGGTATTCGTGGGCAGATCAGTTGTATCACCTGTCTTACGGAATGGTTGAACTTCCGAACGGTAAAATGAAATCCCGGGAAGGTACGGTAGTCGATGCAGATGAACTGATGCAGGAAATGTATGAAGAAGCAAAATTAAAATCAACAGAGCAAGGAAGATTAGAAGGTCTTTCAGATGAAGAAAAGGAAAAGTCTTATGAAAAAATAGGACAGGCCGCACTGAAATATTTCATGCTGAAAGTAGATCCGAAGAAAAAAATGCTTTTCAATCCTGAAGAAAGTATTGACTTCAACGGAAACACAGGACCTTTCATTCAATATACCTATGCCCGTATTCAGTCTTTATTGGCTAAGGCTAATTTTGAATATAAGAAAGTTGATGGTGTTAGTTTAAATGAGTATGAGAAAGCATTGGTGATGCAGCTAGCCAATTATAAAGTTGTTGTTCAGAGAGCGGCAGAAGTATTAAGTCCGGCACTGGTTGCCAATTATGTGTATGATCTGGTGAAAACATACAACTCATTCTATCAGAGCAATCCGATCATGAATCAGGAAGATGAAAACATAAAGCAGATCAGATTAAACTTATCAGATCTCACGGCAAAAACCATAAAGAAATCTTTACGTTTATTGGGAATTACAACCGTAAACAGAATGTAAAGATACGCTTCAGGTAATATTGCAGAAAATCTTTAATAGAAGATCACTATAGAAAAAGGTGCGCAGGTTTGAATCAAAACCTGCGCACTTTTCGTTAAACTCCTGCGCAAGAGTTGAACAACTCTACGGCACAAGTTGGGCAACTCTACAGCAAGACTTACTCAACTCTTGCTTATCTTTTTTAATAAACGTCGAAATCCTTGTTTTACCGTGTAGAAAAGTGAACGTTAAAATAAACTTTATTTAGCTTTCAGATGGGTTTTTCGCTCTCAGGCTGTCTTCGTACAATTTCGCATCGCTCCATTTCGCATGTTTGGAAGGAATGATTTTAAACCCTCTTTTATAGGCATATACTTTGGTAAACTCCGCACCGAAGAAAACCAGCATACACGAATAATTGATCCACATCATAATCAGAATCACGGTTCCGGCCGCTCCGAATGCAGAGGTGGGCTTGGCAGTCCCGAAGTAAAGGCTTAAAAGAAATTTTCCTAATGTAAATAAAATTGTTGTAAGAAATGCCCCTCTCCATACCGGTCTCCAGCCAATCTCAACATCGGGGAGAACTTTAAACATTAAAGCAAACATAATCATAATCACTCCAAAACCTACAAGAAAGTTAACAAGCTGTACCAGCATATACGTTTCCAGTCCGAAATAAGCAGTGATCCAATTGTTGAGGAGGCTTATCAAAGAAGAAAGAATCATGGTAATCATCAGCAGAAATCCTATAATGAGGATCATTCCCAGTGAATTAGCACGGTCGAGAAGAAATTTAACAATGGCTTTTTTCGGCGCAGGCTGTACGTCCCAAAGGCTGTTCAGGGAACGCTGAAGCTGGAAAAAAAGTGTCGTGGAACCGAATACCAATGATCCTATACCGACCGCTTTCATAAAAACATTTTCTCTGTCGATTAAAGCTCCTGCAATCATATCCTGCACACTTTTGGCCGCATCCTGACCCATAATGCCGGTAATCTGGCTGCTGATCTGACCACGAATGGCTTCTTCACCAAAGAAATAACCCGCGATCCAGATAATAATAATCAGCAATCCCGGAATAGAGAAAATAGCATAATACGCCAGGCTCGCAGAATCATTGGAAGCGGAAGATTCATTCCATTTTGTAAAAGTTTCTTTTAAAGTTTCCCAGAAAAATTTTATTTTTTTTACCATGTATTAACTATTTAGAAAGGATACCCGATCGCAATATTTAAAATAAGATTGTCTCTTCTCCAGCTTGCATCTCCGAAATTAATTTTATTAAAAGTCCATCGGTCACCTCTTTCATAATAAGGCACTCTCAATGGCATGGCGAGGTCGAGTCTCAGAATTAAGATAGAGAAATCAAGTCTCAGACCAACTCCGGCTCCTACGGCAACTTCACTCAGAAATTCTTTAGAGAATTTTGCGCCCGGTCTGTCAGGATCTTCATTAACGAGCCACACGTTTCCGGCATCTGCAAATACGGCAACATTTAAAAACTTATATAAATTGGCTCTGTATTCTGCATTTAGTTCAAGCTTTATATCTCCCGACTGATCAAAATAATATCCGGATTCTATCGTTCTCGGATCAAAGCTTCCCGGTCCCAGTGTTCTTGCCCTGAAAGCTCTTACACTGTTGCTCCCGCCGGAGAAGAACTGCCTTGAGAAAGGAATATGTTCTGAATTTCCGTACGGATAAGCAATTCCGGCAATGGCTCTCGTTGCCAACGATGTTTTCTCACTGAATTTATGATAAAATCTAAAGTCGTTTTCAATCTTGGCGTACTGACTGAAAGGCACTCCGAAAATGGTTTTCTCTTTGTCTTTCTTTACATCCGCACCCGTTACAAGTCCTGTTATATTGCCCGCAAGATCCAGTGTTCCTTTATAATAAATCGTGCTGGGTTTAGACAACATGGTGTTGGTATAAGTATAAGAATAGGTAGGCCCAAAGATCAGCTGGCGTTCCACCACTCTTCTCATGGCATCGCTTTTTCGGGATATTGAATCATACAAAGGCGTAATATTAGCGGGAGAAACGTAAGTGATATCGAGGATTTTGAGATCATGTTCCTTTCTGGCGTTTTCTTTCCATACATATCCGAACGAGCCGCTGAAAGTATTCAGGGTGTAATATTCCGTACGGTTCTGGAATTCATAGCCCAGTGTGATATTGGTTCTCGGGACAAAAGCACTGGAAGAGTGGAATCTGAACGGAGCAATAATTCTAGGTATGGAAAGCTGTACATTTGACCCTGCCCTGAAAATATTTTTAGCATTTTTCGGCCCGCCGATCTGTACGTCAAAAGCACCATATACAGAGGCTTTGAACTGTTCTGCACCTCTGAAAAAGTTTCTGTGCGTCCAGTTAAGGTTAAGCTCGCTTCCTGCATAATTGGCAGAATTGGTTCTTCCCAAGGCTTCCAGACGCAGCGACTGAAGCTCTCTGGGAGTCAATAAATAATAGGCATCAAACTTATGCTTCAGCGAATCTGCAACGACAAACTCATTTTTAACAAATTTAAAAACGCCAAGACTGATAAGTCTGTTCAACGTAAGATTATGGTTGGTGCGGTTGTAAAGATCTCCTTGTTTGAAGTACAAGGCTCTGTCAAAAATTCTGGGTTTGAATTTATGTTCGGGATCAATAACATAAATATCGTTATAAGCGTATTTGCTGAGAGAATCAGAATTCATCGGGACATTGTATTTACCGTCCTTCACATCCCGGATGTTATAATTCGGAAAAACGATCACTTTATCAATACTAAACTGCTGCTTAGAAAGGTCGGGTGTATTGTCTTTAAGCTTTACATTCAGTTCTACTTTGTGGTTTCCGCTTACCGTACTGTCTGCCTGCACAATAATGTTGTCGGGATGGAAATAATAAAAACCGCGTTCTTTTAAACCATTATCAATACGTTCTCTTTCAGCTTTTATCACATCAAGATCAAAAGGCTGACCTTTTTTCAGGAAGGTTTTATCGGTAAGGCTTTGAATTTCACTGTTAACCAACGTAGAGTCCTGCTGGAATTTTACATCGCTAATGAGATATCTTGCACCAGGCGTTAAGGTATAGATTACTTTTGCCTTTTTATTTTTGGCAACCGTATCATACGTTGCTCTTGCATTAAAGTAGCCTTTGTTTTCGGAGTAATTCTCAATAATGTCTTTATTGAATTCACGGTCTACATCACCAAGAAGAACCGGCTTTTCACCTACTTTATATTTCAGCCAGTAGTTGAACCCTTTTTCCTTTTTCGGTTCTCTGGCAATATTATAGAAAAACAGTTTTGGCCTTAAACCTAAAAAACTTGAATTAGGTTTCGGAGTAAGATTGTCTTCCAGACCGGCTTTAAGATCTTTCTTTTCACTTTTGGAAATCGTATCATTTTCAATATTGATTTCTGCTCCGGTGTACAGCATTTGATCTTCTTTAAGGTATCTGGTGTTGCAGGAAACTGCAGCAAAAGCGATTCCTAATGTATATATATATTTAAAGGATGTTTTATAATTTTTTTTCATTTACTTAAATTCTACGGCTTGGTTCTGTTTGTTTTTTCTGTCTTCTTTTTGCTTTTTGTTTCTCGACTTTTGGAAAATATCCCGGAATTTGTCATAATCCAGCGTGATGATAAATCCTAATCCTGTTTCCACGATCTGTCCCTGAAGTGCCACCTGATACTCATTCTTACGGTAGGCGCGAAGCATATAACGGCCGTCTTTTGACAGGCTGTAATCTACCGTCACGTCTCCCGCGATATTGGTCATGTTTTCATTCTGACGCGCTTCGCCTTCCAGCCCGAAATTGCTGCCTACCGAAACTTTCAGACGGTCATTCAGAAGTTTTTTACTGATATCAACATTAAGGTCAGTTCTGGTGTTTTTTGTGCCTGAAGAATAATCTTCGGAAGATTCAAGGTCAAAATTCAGATCAACCCCTTTAATGAGATCAGAGGCAAGATTGTTTAGCTGTTGTGAAAGTATTTTACTCACACTTTGTCTCGCCATCATCTCTCCTGAAAGACCGGCACCTGATTCAAAAGGATTTTCACCAATAAATCTGTTTAATAAAAGGAGAGCAAAAACCTGTTTGTTCATTTCCGATTCCTGGGTTCTCAGCTGTGTCAGTTTCTGATCGACAATATCTGTAACGGTTGAGGAAACGGCATTGTTTTTTTCAGCAGTTGTAATATCAAATGTAATGACAGGTTTCAATAATTCACCTTTCATTTTTAATAACGTATTGAAAGGAATTCTCTGTTTAAACTGGTTGAGCGTTGTGGCGCTTTCTCCGCTGATCTGCTGTTCTACGAGATCGATCGGTGCGGCTTCAGTTTTATAGACTGCCGTGATGTCAAGCAAGGCAGTAGTTGGTTCACCGGTCCAGGTTATCGTGCTTCCTTTTTCAATATCAAACTTACGTTTCAGAACGCTTACCGACATTTCATAGCTTCCGGATTCCACCTGATAAACTCCGACAAGAGTGGTTTTCCCGGAAGGATCAATTCCGCCTGTAAGTTCTGCCTCGCCTTGAAGCTTTACAAAATCTCCGTTGGCTTTATCGATGAGCAACGATAATTTGGCTTCTTTACTCAGCTCGATATTTACACTTACATCCATTCCCTTGATTCTGCTTTGGGAATTTAAAGAATCTGCTTTGATGGTTTTATTTAAAGCCACCTGATCCTGATCGATAAACTCAACAATACCTTCTCTTTCCTCTAAAGTAGGAGAAGACTGAGGAAGGACAAATGTAAAGTCGGTGTCATCGGCAACTGCCAGACGGCCGTCTACTTTAGGCAAATCCAGATTTCCTTTGATGTGCAATGCGGCATCGATAGAAAGAATTCCGTACATGATCGCATCATTAGACTTTTCTGAATTAACTACTTTAAAATCTTTAGCATTTACATCAAGATTGAAAGCAAAATCCCTGTACGTCTGTGTAAGAACCTGCCCGTCGATATTTAAAGAATTACCGTCTTTATCGTTGATTTTAAAGTTGTTAAACTCGATTCCACGGCTCGTAAAATCAATTTCATCGTTAAGTTTTCTAAAGTCGCTGCCGGTTTTGGCAATTTCAAGTCCGACATCATTGAACTTTATTTTACCTAAAATATTCGGCTGCGAAGTTGTTCCGGTGATCTTTAAATTTCCGGAAAGATAACCTTCGGTATTGGTTACGGCATTCATCGAAAAGCCTTGGACAGACTTCATCTGAAGCTGATTGATTGCCATGTTCATATCAAATGTACTTGAAGCCGTATTGTAATCTCCAAGAATCTTCACATCATTATTATTTCCGGAAAGCACAATATCAGCATTTAAAATCTTCGGTGAAGTGTTATTCACTTTTACGGCAAGATTACCGACAGGATTTTCATAGACAATAAGATCTGAGATATTCAAATCGGAAGTGAAGGTCATATTTTTGGTGAGGTCCCGAATCTGGGCGGTTCCGTTGATATTTCCTCTTGCTAAAAGCGTATCTTTTTTAATCAGTTCGGTAATGGTTTCGATCTTAAAGTCCTTCAGAGAAACATTTAACGGAGCATTCGGAGACTGGGTTTCAGACTGCAGAAGGATTTCACTTCCTGAGTTCGACAATCTGAAATTGTCTGCCACAATACCTTTGCTGCTGATCTGTATTTTGTTGCCTTCCGCAACAGTCCAGTCGGTGTAATTCAATTTCAATCCATCAGGATTCAATGAAATTTCGGTGATGTCATTCAATGATTTTGCGTTTCCGGCAATCAGGAACTGTGTTTTATCTTTTGTATCTTTTGTCGTGATATTGTAATTGATGATGTCGTTGGCGATATCTCCTCCGATATTCACTTTATTCAAAGCAAAACTTGAACTCTTCAATGCAGCAACGTTCAGGTTATATTGCAATGCCTGATTTTCATTGGTAACCTTTAACGTAGCATTTTCAATGGAATTCTCTCCATACAACAACTGCGGGATTTGTCCGTCGATTTCTATTCTTTGAGAATCGGCATTATAATTTCCTGTCAGATTAATGGTTTCAAAACTCTTCAGATCCGGAACAAATTTTCTGATGAGATCATCATTTTTAATTTTTGCATTAAAGGTAAAAAACTGTCCTGCTTCGATTTTTTCATTCTTCGCAGGCTTTTGGAACTGATAATACTGATTGATTGTCTGCGTTAAAGCTCCGAATATTTGCGTAAGCCTGTATTTTCCTTTTAATTCCACATCGGCGATCTGCGAGTTGAAAATAATGTTTGTGGAATCTGCAGTTGCCGATGCCTTCAGGTTGATTTCCTGAATAGGATAAATTTCTTTCGTATCTGATATGGCAAAATCTTTTAAATTTAAGTAACCGTTCAGCTGATCGGGATCAAGATTGGTAAAGTCGCCGTCTATTTTTCCGGCAAGGATCATCGGGTCTTTATAGAACCCAAGTTTATTGAGATCAAGCTTCAGAATATTTCCGTTGACTTTTACCGTAGGATTTTTTTCGTTGTAAACTCCTGAGGCAGTCAGCTGCATATTGGCATTAGGATCTTTGGAGTTCAATATAATATTGTATGCACCACGTCTTATTTTTCCCGTAAGGTTCATGTTCTGATAGCGGTATCCTTTGTAAACGGCGGAAGCAACATGTCCTTTCAGATCTGCATTGGCATTTTTGAAATCGAAACTTTCGCCTTTAGCATAGATCTGCGCTGAAATCGATCCGATGTCTTTATTTTTAATGATTTTTCCGATCTGCAAGCCCTGAAGATTGGCTTTTACATCATATAATTCGTGGTTTTTTCTTCGCATATTGACCTTCGCCACCACGGAAGCATTTCCTGAAGTAGAGTAGAGGTTGAGGTTTGCATTCACAACTTTGGTCGTTCCTTTTGCCGTTCCTTTAATACTCATATTGGCAGGAAGGGAAATATTATTTGGAATAGTATTTTTCGGAACGAGATTATAAATTGTTTTCGCGGAGGAAGATAGTTCTTCAATTTTCAGATCATAGTACAGATTGTTGGGATTGGTCGCGTTTTTAATTCTTCCTGTAGCGGCTACTCTCAGCTGGTCAAGACCTGATACTTTAAGATTGTTGATTAAAAGGTCATTTACATTGCCCTTTACATTGGCATTGACATTTAAGACCGCATTCGGGTATTTGTTGAATGGTGCGGTATTGCGAAGATCAGGAGCGAGCGTTAAAATATCCGCAAACCCCACTTTTGAATCTTTGATATTGGCTGAAATCTTTACGGCTCCCAGGTTTGAGCTCAGTTGTTCGATGGAGTTGTAGTTTAGGATCACTTCATCGCGCAGAATCGTTCTCGATGTTTCGAGATAAAGATCTTTCAGGTATGCTTCTTTTTCATTGTACACGAAATCGGTATTGAATTCACGAACATCAAGTCCTCTTGCCTCCTGAATTTCTGCTGAATTTACCGAGCCGGCAAATGTATTGTTCTGCATTTTGAAGTCTCTGACCTCGAGATTCAGTTTTGAAAAATTCAGGTGATTAAAATCCATTCCCTGTTTTGTGGGAGCGATGGCAGTATTGTTGTAAGCCACTTTTACGTCATTGAGAACCAGTTTCCCGAGCAAAAGATTTAAGGCTTTCTGCTGGTCGGTGGATTTAGAAACCTCAGTTTTTTTATCCGCTTTCGGATCAGCATTGCCGGATGGAAGATAAAGGTTTGCATTAATATTGGCTCCGGATAGGAAAACATTGTCAACGTTGTATGCGTTATTTTCCAGATCAAGTTTGTTGACCTTGGTGCTGAGTTCTTTAAACAAAACTTTTGCAAATGTTTTTGTATTGTCATCTCCGTAATTAATATCGAAATTCGTAAGCTTTACGCCTCTTAATCCGAGTTGCATCGGCTTTTTATTGTTGAGAGAATCTACTTTCTTTTCAACTTTTTTGGAAACTTCTTCTACAAGATCCTGCTTCAGTTTAAGCTTCAGGCCATCAAGGTTGATATCATTAACAGCATAGGAGTTATTTTGTAGATCGAAAGTTTTTACTCTTGTATCAAAAGATTTAAAGTAAAGTTGAATATCATTTCTGGACTGCTGATCATTAAAAGTAATACCAATATCTTTCAGATTGATTTTATCTAAAGAAATGATGAAGGGCTTTGATGAACTTTCCTCTTTATCATTGGTGGCGAAGGCATCAATAATATAATCAAAGTTGAATGTGCCATCGGGTTTTCTTACCACATTAGCGCGGGCACCTTCCAGATCAACGGATGTGATGTCTGCCGTGGAATTGATAAGCTTAAGCATATTTAAGCCTACATCAAGCTTTTTTACGGCAAGAAGGGTATCAATATTTTGTCCCTTTAAATAAAGATTTTCCATAACAAGACTGTTAGGGAATCCTATGTAAACCCTTTCCAGGCTTACTTTTGTTTTGATTTTCTTTTCAAGATAAACAACCAGCTTGTCTTTAACAAAGTTCTGAACCGCCGGAAGTCTTAAGCTAAGAATAAGTAGCGTAATGAATACCAAAATAGATACTATGGTAATTATAAAACGCCGTAAGAGTTTTCGTTTGTTGATTTTCAGTTTCAAGAGTGATAGGGTTTAAAACAAATATAGCAATACTCATTGTACTGCTTATCTGTTGTGGTACCCTTTACGAATACAAAAATCCTGCCTTGACTGCCAATCTAATGGAATTTAGTTTAGTTGATTGTCAAGTGAATAGTTGATGCTGACAGTCAAAGCCTGGATTTTAAGGTATAAAAAGCCCTCTTTTTTTATTTTTTAATTGAAAAGGTTTTTAGCAAAAATGAATATTCCAATGTTAGTTTAGTTGTCTAAAGAGGGCTTGGCATGGTTTAATTATAGTGAGGCTATTAGTTTAATCATTTCCGTTTTCCCAGTGTACTTCTTCACCCTGAGGAGCTGCACCGCCCTGAGCCGGAGTGATAGGAGCAGTTTCCTGATTGATGTGGTAAATGTATGCTGCAATTTTTTCGGCATCTCTTCCGGTGATGGTTCCTTCTTTAATCAGAGGGCGCATCGTAGGATTATTAGGTGATCCGTTTTCAAGCATCCAGAATACATTTTTGAATAAACTTTTTTGTTTCACATTGATCCAGTGGTTATCGGTAAGGTTGGGTCCGATTCCTCCTTTTGCTCCATCTCCGTGGCAGGTTGCGCAATTGGTTTTAAAAAGCTCCTTGCCTTCTGCTACGTTGTCTGCACTGTATTTTGCATTTTCAAGGTTAATCTGAGGAGCTGTTTTTTCATATTCTGCAATAGAGGCAAGCATTGTTTTGGTTTCGTGTGTCAGCTCAGCCTCGGGGTGTGCATAATCTGTGAAGGCGAATGCGGTAAGATACACGGCGCAGAAGATAAATCCGAACCAGAAAAGACCAATCCACCATTTTGGAAGAGAATTGTCTAACTCTGTAATCCCGTCAAATCCATGGTCAATAAGAATATCTTTTTCCTCTGTTGCAGATTGTTTTTTGAAAGCCGAATTCCAAAGTTTCTGATAATAAGGGATGCTTTTTTCTTTTAGATATAAAGCTTTTTCTTCATCCGACAGTTTGGTGAAATTCTGATTCTCGATCAGATCTCCAATAGAATTCATGATCAGAAGCAGGATAATTGCAATTAGCATCAACCCCCAGAAAAAAGGAGAAGAAAAGTATCCTGAATCGTGCGCGAACATTTCGAACGCCATGACCGTCAAACCTATAGTGACAAGGATGTGTACTGAAATTGGGGTTCTGGTTTTCATTTTCAATTTATTTAAATTATTCTACACTTGCGGTTTGGATCTGAGTGGTTTTGATATCTGTTCCCAGCCTTTGTAAATAAGCGATCATTGCTACGATTTCTCTGTTCTCAAGCGGAACGAAAGAAGCTCCTTTTGCCATTCTGTCTTTTTCTACCTGCTGCTTTACATCTGCTGCTTCGGAGTAAATTCTTTTAACAATGCCTTTCGCCTGATTGTCTGCCCACTGATTAGCGGAATCTATTTCAGCTTTCGTGTAAGGAACATCGAAATAATTTTTCATCAGTTTCATCTTGTCTACCATCTGCTCTTTATCCAGTTTGTTCGTAATCAACCAAGGGAAACGCGGCATAATGGATCCCGCTGAAGTAATTCTTGGGTTATACATATGCTTGAAATGCCATGAGTCAGGGTTTCTGCCGCCTTCTCTGTGAAGATCCGGCCCTGTTCTTTTAGATCCCCAAAGGAACGGTCTGTCATACACAAATTCTCCTGCTTTAGAATATTGTCCGTTTTTACCTTCAAATCTTACGATTTCGTCACGGAAAGGTCTTATCATCTGTGAATGACAAGCATTACATCCTTCTCTGATATATAAATCTCTTCCTTCAAGTTCCAGTGGTGAATAAGGTTTCACCGCTGTAATGGTTGGTACACTTTGTTTCAGTGTCAGTGTAGGAATAATTTCCACAAGTCCTCCAATTGCCACCGTAATAAATGCTAATATTGCCATTACTCTCGGGGTTCTTTCTATCCAAAGGTGTATTCCTTCTCCTTCTTTTCTTGCACTTCCGATGTTTGCCAATGCAGGGGCTTCTGCAGGAACATTTTTCTGGAAGGAGCCGGCCTTAATGGTTTTTATCACATTCACCACCATTAAAATGGCACCTGAAATATAGAACAGACCTCCTAAGAATCTCATTTTATAGTAAGGAATAATTGCTGTTACAGTATCCAGCCAGTTTTTCCAAACCAATGTTCCGTCCGGATTGAACTGTTTCCACATTAATCCTTGTGTGAAACCTGAAATATACATCGGAACCGCATAGAAAATAATTCCTAATGTTCCCAGCCAGAAATGCCAGTTAGCCAGTTTTTTAGACCAAAGCGATGTTCTCCACATTACAGGAATCAGGTAATATACGATACCGAATGCCATGAAACCGTTCCAGCCTAATGCTCCGATGTGTACGTGACCGATTACCCAGTCTGTGTAGTGACCTATTTTATTTAAAGATTTTGTTGCTAATAAAGGACCTTCAAACGTTGCCATTCCGTAACACGTAACAGCCACAACGAAGAATTTTAATATCGGATTTTCTCTTACTTTGTCCCAGGCTCCTCTTAAAGTTAAAAGTCCGTTCAGCATTCCTCCCCAAGATGGTGCGATAAGCATGATAGAGAAACCGGTTCCCACTGCCTGAGCCCATGCCGGTAAAGCAGTATATTGAAGGTGGTGAGGACCTGCCCAAAGATAGACGAAGATCAATGACCAGAAGTGAATAATCGATAATTTATAAGAGAAAACCGGTCTGTCGGCAGCTTTTGGTAAGAAATAATACATCAAACCAAGAACCGGAGTTGTTAATACGAATGCTACAGCATTATGGCCATACCACCACTGTACTAAGGCATCTTTAGCTCCTGAATAGATGGAGTATGATTTCCACGAAGTGAATGATAATGGTACCTCAAGGTTGTTGAAAATATGGAGCATTGCCACTGCAAGCCAGGTTCCGATATAGAACCAGATGGCTACATATAGATGTCTTACTCTTCTTTTGGCAATAGTTCCGAACATGTTGATTCCGAAGATCACCCAAGAAATGGTAATTAAAATATCGATAGGCCATTCGTGTTCTGCATATTCTTTGGAAGTATTGATCCCCATAAGGAAAGTGATAACTACTGAAACGATCATTAGCTGCCATGTCCAGAAATGCATCCATGATAATGTATCGCTATACATTCTTGTTTTCAGTAGTCGCTGCATACTGTAATAAGCGCCGCAGAAAAAGGAATTACATACAAAGGCAAATATAACAGCACTTGTATGCAACATTCTGATTCTTCCGAAGCCTAATGCTCCCTGTGTATTAATAAGTCCCTGAATGTTTCCTGATGCCAGACTTTTGATTGTTGTATCGTCCGTTCCAAATAAAAATTCCGGAAGTTCGGGATAAAAAAGCATTAGTGCAGCGGTAAGACCCAGTAAAAAACCTACCAGACCGAATGCGATTGTAGCATAGAGAAATGCTCTGACAATATTATTGTCATAATTAAATTTTTGCGTCTCCATAATTCCTAAAGTATTGTCCTGAAGTGATATTCTTTTTTTCTTAAACAGAAGTTTTTTATGTAAAATTTTAACTTAAGCTTCAATAAATAAAAATATCATGTAGCGTAATAATGTTTTGCCAAAGGTATTCACTAACTTTGTGTAAGGCTAATAGATATACTTCTAAAATATACTAAAAACTACTAAAACGAATAGGCATGAAAATATGTGGTCAAAATATCAGAAAAATACGGAGGAACAAGGATTTTACACAAGAATATATGGCTTTTGAAATGGGCATATCACAAAAGGCTTATTCAGATATTGAAAATGCAAAAGTGAAAATTAATCTGGAAATTCTCACAAAAATTTCTGATATTTTAGATATAAAACCTTCCGAAATTTGTAGTATTTCGGATAAATGCGGAACGAGTGATTTTGAAGAAAAATATCACGAATTGCTGGATTACATGAAGAAAAAGGGGATCACTATTCCTGATGAACTTAAATAAATTCTGAATTTTTTCTAAGAATATTAAAGAAGGGAAATTGTTTATAAAAAAAACGGGAAAAATATTTATATTTTTCCCGTTTTGTAGACTCACAGGGATTCGAACCCCAGATGACTGAACCAAAATCAGTAGTGTTACCGCTACACCATGAGTCTTTCTCTGTTTGAGTGGTGCAAATTTACAGCTTTTTTCATTATTTGCAAGAACTTTTTGAAGTTTTTTTTAAATTTACTGAGTCTTTATTTACGATCATTATGCTGATAGACTTCAAAAATCTCAATATTAATCAATTATATTCTGAAACAGAATTTGAAAATAAAATCAAAACTTTTCTGAAAGATTGGCTTTCTGAAACGAAAACTGTAAAAGTGCAGACTTCCGGTTCTACGGGGGTTCCAAAGGTTTTTGATATTGAGAAAAAGAAAATGGTTGCTTCTGCTGAGATGACGTGTAATTTCTTAGACTTAGTTGAGGGAGATTCAGCTTTGATATGTCTTCCCATTGAATATATTTCAGGAAAAATGATGGTCGTACGGTCTATTGTTAGAAAACTAAAATTAATAATTACCAACCCTACCACAAAGCCTTTAAGCGATATTAATTATAAGATTGATTTTTGCGCGATGACACCACTTCAGGTTGAAAATTCTTTAGATAAATTATATTTAATTAACAATTTAATTATCGGAGGAGCTGCCGTTTCGGAAAGTTTAAAAAAGAAAATTTTTCAGATATCACATGAATTACAAGACTCCCAACGTATTTTCGAGACTTACGGAATGTCTGAAACATTATCTCATATTGCTTTAAAACAAGTTTTTCCTGATCCTGAAGATTTTTTTACAACGTTTGAAAATATAAAAATTTCAACGGATGAACTAGGCTGCCTAAAAATTTTTGCCCCGCATCTGAATACAGAAATTTTACAGACGAATGATTTAGTTGAAATTAAAAATAATAATCAGTTTAGATTCTTAGGAAGAATTGACAATGTGATCAATTCCGGGGGAGCAAAGATCTTTCCTGAACAATTGGAAGCGCTGGTTAAAAAAGAAATTCCGTTTGAAGCCGTGTTTTTAGGATTGGAAGATGAGACTTTGGGACAGAAATTAGTACTGGTTATTGAAGGAGAGAAATCTCAGCAAATCATTGATAATATCGCAACATTACCTTTTGAAAAAAGTTTTCATAAACCTAAAGAAATCATTTTTAAAGAAAAAATTCCGCGAACTCCAAACGGAAAGGTCAACAGGATCGAACTGAAAAATATATTGCAGAACAATATCAATAATTAAGAAATGAAAGATTTCTCTAAAGAGCTTACGTTTAAAACTTCCCGCAGCAGTGGGGCAGGTGGGCAGAACGTCAATAAAGTTGAAACTTCGGTAACGGTTCTCTGGAAAATCGAAGAGTCTGAATTTTTTAATGATATCCAGAAAGATTTAATTCAAATTAAATTAAAAAACAGAATCAATGCAGAAGGTTTTTTATTTCTCACAGTTTCTGAAAGCAGAACGCAATTGATGAATAAAACCAAAGCCATCGAAAAAATTCTCGAAATCGTTGACAAAGCTTTAGTTATTCCTAAAAAACGTGTGGCCACAAAACCATCCAGAGGTCAAAAACAGAAAAGACTGGATGCTAAAAAGAATTTATCTCAGAAAAAGGAAAACCGGAAATTTAGATATTAACCGGGATTTTTAGTTTACTAACTTAGAATGTTAAATTTTAATTGTTTTACCTGCGTTTCGCATATTCGTGTTATTCCGTTTTTAAGTTTTATCTTTGCAAAAAATAATTAAATGAGCAAACCGATTACTGAATTCATAGAAAAATATTATCTGCACTTCAATGCAGCGGCATTGGTAGATGCTTCAAAAGGATATGTTGCGCATCTTAAGGATGGCGGAAAAATGATGATTACCCTTGCAGGAGCAATGTCTACGGCAGAATTAGGAAAAATTCTTGCAGAAATGATCCGTCAGGACAAAGTAGATTTCATCTCATGCACCGGTGCCAATCTTGAAGAAGATCTTATGAACCTTGTGGCACATTCTCATTATGAGAGAGTTCCTCATTACAGAGATCTTACACCGCAGGAAGAATGGGGTTTGCTGGAAAGAGGATTAAACAGAGTAACGGATACCTGTATTCCTGAAGAAGAAGCTTTCAGAAGGTTACAAAAGCATATCTATGAAATCTGGAAAGATGCAGACAATAAAGGAGAAAGATATTTTCCGCACGAATATATGTACAAAATGATCCTTTCAGGGGTTCTTGAGCAGTATTATGAAATTCCAAGAGAAAATTCATGGATGATCGCTGCTGCAGAGAAAAACTTACCGATTGTTGTTCCGGGATGGGAAGACTCTACAATGGGAAATATTTTTGCGTCGTACTGCATCAAAGGAGATCTTAAATTCTCTACCATGAAATCAGGAATCGAATATATGGCGTATCTTGCTGACTGGTACACTAAAAACTCATCAGGAAAAGGAGTTGGTTTCTTCCAGATTGGTGGAGGTATTGCGGGTGATTTCCCGATCTGTGTGGTGCCGATGCTATATCAGGATATGGAAATGCATGATATTCCGTTCTGGTCGTATTTCTGCCAGATTTCAGATTCTACTACTTCTTACGGATCCTATTCAGGAGCTGTTCCTAATGAGAAAATCACCTGGGGAAAACTGGATATCACAACACCGAAATTTATCGTTGAAAGTGATGCGACCATTTGTGCGCCTTTGATGTTCTCATATATTTTAGAAAACTCATAAAAGCGAAATACGAAAATCTATAGCTTGAAATCATAGAACGTTCCAATTATTGGGACGTTTTTTTGTTTTCTCCACAGATTATTCTTTATATATTTTTTAAGTTTTGGCGTGTCCCTCGTCCAAAGCTGAGCAGCCGCTCGGGTCGGGCTTCTCCGGGCTCCACTTCGTTCCGGTCTCAAGAGACTGCTCGCTACGCTCGCACCCTTCATATCCCTCACGCGTTTCAGTCCAGGGAATTTACCAGCACAAAATAACGGTATGCCAGAATTGCTTTTTGAATTTTTGTCAGCTTCGTGGGGTCTTTATCACTCAATTTGGGAAGTACGGCTTTGTTCACTTTATTCAACCAACGGAAAAATGATTTTTTCATAACAGATATTTTGATTGTTAACATTCAAAAATTATGCAACGATAAATTGTCAGCAGAATATGCAGTAGATAAAAATTGCCCGCATTTCTGCAGGCAACATTACACTTCATCACACTATTTACGAATTCCGTATGTATTTGGATTCTCTATTGATTGATTAAAATTACATAATAAAAAGAGATTTTATCTTGATCTATGATAAGTAAATCGTAATAATTTAATTTCATAAATTTGATTTTCAACAATTCATAGCATGAATGAAATTTTCAAACAGCAAGTCTGGGAAATCACGAAATTGGTTCCAAAGGGAAGAGTGACAAGTTACGGTGCCATTGCAAAAGCAATTGGTTTTCCTAACCATTCCCGGCATGTCGGTAAAGCTATGGGAGGCTGTCCGCCGGATGTTCCCGCTCATCGTGTAATTTCAAGTTCCGGAACCTTGTCGGTTCCCGAATTTCAGAAAAGACTGGAAGCAGAGGGAATTGTTGTTGAAAACTTTAGAATTAAAGATTTTAAGAAATTATTTTGGGATCCGATGTCAGAGTTGTGAGAAGAAGGTTTCGTTAAAAAGTTTCGGCGGAGCCTTTGGCTCCGCCGAAACTTTTTGTGTTTCCGGGGCGACGTCGTCGCCCCGGAAATCCTATTATCATCAGATTATTTTTCCAATTGCTTATAGCTTCTCTGAATAAATTCTGTCAATTCTTTTCCTTTCAGTAAATTCTGAGAAAGTTTCGCCAAATCCAAAGCATGCTTAATTAAGTCCGCTTTTTCATTATCTTCCGTTTTCAGGATCTGACCGGCAAATTCACTGTTGGAATTTACCACCAGATTATACATTTCCGGGAAACCTCCCATCCCGAACATCCCACCGCCGCCGGTTGCCTGCATGTCTTTCATTCTTCTCATAAATTCGGGCTGTGTAATCGTAAACGGTGCATCCGTACTGTCGAGATCTTCAAGCTGCACGGTGAATTTTTTATCATTGATCGATTCTTCAACATTTCTCTTCAACGATTCTTTTTCCGTTTCATTTAATTTGGAAATGATAGGTTCGTCTTTTTTAATCAAATTGTTGATGTGATCTGCATCAACTCTTGCAAATGAAATCTTGTCTTTTGATGTTTCAAGCTTCTGGATCACATGAGGAATAATTGGCGAATCTAAAAGAAGAACCTCATAGCCTTTATCTTTTGCTGCCTGAATATAACTGTGCTGTTCGTCTGCATTGGAAGCGTAAAGAATGATAAGATTTCCGTCTTTATCGGTTTGATTTGGCTTTATTTTTTCTTCCAGCTCATTCCAAAGGAAATATTTTCCATCACTTGTAGGATATAATGTAAACTTGTCTGATTTTTCAGCAAATTTTTCTTCCGTTATGATTCCGTATTCAATCACCACTTTGATATCGTTCCATTTTTTCTCGTAATCTTCACGGTTTTCGTTGATGAGTGAAGCCATCTTGTCGGCCACTTTTTTAGTGATATATGAAGAAATCTTCTTTACCGCACCATCAGCCTGCAAATAAGAACGCGAAACATTCAATGGGATATCCGGGGAATCGATCACTCCACGAAGAAGCATTAAGAAATCCGGAACAATACCTTTTACTTCATCAGTCACGAAAACCTGATTCTGATAAAGCTGAATTTTGTCTTTTTCAATATTTAAATTGTTGCTTAATTTTGGGAAGAATAAAATCCCCGTTAAATTGAACGGATAATCAACATTCAAATGAATATTGAATAAAGGCTCTTCAAACTGCATCGGATATAATTCATGATAGAATTTCATATAATCCTCATTGTTCAGTTCACTCGGAGCAATAGTCCATGCCGGAGTAGGATTGTTGATGATATTATCAACTTCCTCAGTTTCTGCTACCGCATCTTCCGGAGTGTCTTCCGGTAAAGGCAACGTGTGTGTTTTCGTCCCGAATTTAATCGGAACAGGCATGAATTTGTTATATTTCAACAATAATTCACGGATTTTGCTTTCTTCTAAAAACTCTGTGGAATCTTCAGCAATATAAAGGATGATTTCTGTTCCTCTCTCCGTTTTGTCGGTTGTTTCTTCTAAAGTAAATTCCGGACTGCCGTCACAAATCCATCGAACTGCAGGTTCTTCTTTGTAAGATTTGGTTAAGATTTCAACCTTTTCTGCAACCATGAATGCCGAATAAAACCCAAGTCCGAAATGTCCGATAATTCCTGAGTCTTTTGCGGTATCCTTGTATTTTTCTAAAAACTCCTCAGCTCCTGAAAAAGCTACCTGATTGATGTATTTTTCAACCTCCTCACCGGTCATTCCGATTCCCTGATCGATAATGTGGAGCTTTTTATTTTCTTTATCTACCTTAACTTCAATCTTTGGGTTTCCATATTCTATTTTTGCTTCACCGATACTCGTTAAGTGCTTTAGTTTTAAAGTAGCATCTGTTGCGTTGGAAATTAATTCTCTTAAGAATATTTCGTGGTCACTGTAAAGAAATTTTTTAATTAACGGAAAAATATTTTCCACCGATACATTAATATTTCCTTTAGTCATAATAATTTTTGTTTTTTAATTTCCTTTTATTTCTCAAAAAAAATACCGAACACAATAAACTGACATTTTGACATTTTTTATTTAGAAATTAGAAATTAGAAATTAGAAATTAGTTTTTTAATAAACAATTATTTGCTTAATCTGTAAAATCAGCGAGAGAAAAGATTCAATAACAATGAAAAAGACAGCCTTTTTAGACTGTCTTCTATATTTAAAAAACTAAAAAAGTTTTTTATTTCTTCTTTAATTCTTCTTTAATTTTATTTTCAAGTTCTTCTGCAAGTTCAGGATTATCTTTCAATACATCTTTTACTGCGTCACGACCTTGTCCTAATTTTGTTTCTTCGTAGCTGAACCAAGATCCGCTTTTCTTTACAATGCCTTGTTCTACAGCCTGATCCAGGATTTCTCCCGTTTTAGAAACACCTTCACCGTACATAATGTCGAATTCTGCCTGCTTGAAAGGTGGTGCTACTTTGTTTTTTACAATTTTTACTTTTACACGGCTACCGACAGCTTCATCACCATTTTTAATTGGTGCGCTTGCTTTTCTGATGTCAACTCTTACTGAAGCATAAAATTTCAAAGCATTACCACCGGTCGTTGTTTCAGGATTTCCGAACATTACCCCGATTTTTTCTCTCAACTGGTTGATGAAAATTACTGTACATTTTGTTCTTGAAATCGTGGCTGTTAATTTTCTCAATGCCTGAGACATCAATCTTGCATGAAGACCCATTTTAGAATCTCCCATTTCTCCTTCAATTTCAGCTTTTGGCGTAAGCGCTGCTACGGAGTCAATAACAACAATATCAATTGCTCCCGAACGAATCAGATTATCGGCGATTTCCAAAGCCTGTTCTCCGTTGTCAGGTTGAGAAATGATAAGGTTTTCTAAATCAATTCCAAGTTTTGCTGCGTAGGTTCTGTCAAAAGCATGCTCTGCATCAATAAATGCAGCAATTCCGCCTGCTTTCTGAGCTTCAGCGATAGCATGAAGCGTTAGAGTTGTTTTACCGGAAGATTCAGGACCGTAAATTTCAATAATTCTCCCTCTTGGGTAGCCACCTACTCCAAGAGCAATGTCTAATCCCAAAGAACCGGAAGGAATTACTTCAATGGTATTATCCACAGAACTGTCGCCCAATGTCATTACAGTACCTTTTCCGTATGTTTTATCTAGTTTGTCAAGCACCAATGCGAGTGCTTTTTTCTTGTCGTCTATGTTACTCATCTGTTGTTTAAATAATTTATCAAAAATACAAAAAATTACCGTGAAAAACTAATGTTGCATACCATTAAAAAGCTGTTTTTATAGTTAAAGATTTATAAAATTTTAAGTTAATGAATTAATACTTAAATGCTAAATATTAATTTTTAAAACTGTTATTCAGATGTTTAAGAGAGCACAAGATCAGTTGGTTACCTAATGGAAATTCGAGTTTGCAGTAATGTTTAGATAGTCCGTGAGAACTTTCATCTGATCTTTATTTCCTTTCTTTATTCTTCGTTTGCGACTCACCAGTTTATCATAGATTTTATTGATCGTTCTCTTGACAATCGGGAAAGCTTTTCTGTTATTTACTTCAGGAATCTGAAGCCTTTTGCATACCTCGTCATCCAGCAAAAACCAGGTGCAGCATATGTGCAGATATCGAAGGTTTCTTCTTTGAAATCTATATTTTAAAATCGGATTTTCCAATGATTCGTTCAGTAACGAATGTGCTAAAAGTACAGAATCTTTATCCGCCGGAGGTTGAATGGAAGTCCACAGATAAAAAAATTCTGTAGCTTGTTTTTTATTTTCAGGTAAAAGGTTTTCCGGAATTCCTAATAGATATCCTACATATTTCCAGAGATGAAAAAGGCCGTCTTCTTCTTGCTTAGAAAAAGTATTACCCAGCTTATGAAGGCTGTGCAGAAAAACCAAGCTGAATCCAATATACGTTGCCATCATATCCCAGGAATTGATGGGCTCTCCCCAATTCTCCGTATCCCAGTTTTTATAATGTTTTCTGATGGAGAGTCTTGCGTAAGAATGAATCAATCTTGTTTTAATGGCAAATTCATACCCTTTTTGATGAAGTTCCAATGCGTTATACCTCGTTGTGTTCACCCAGAAATCGAGTGTTTCCGAAAGTCTCTTTGCCGCTCCTTTTTTCAAGGCTTCTGTTATAATAAGAGGTTTATTGAGATACGCAAAATCATAACCTCCCATCAGGCAATAATCTCGAAGAGAAATCAGGGAATCCAGATTGACTCTCATGCAAAGCTCGGCACCATTTTTTAATAAATCATAATCCAGCCAGTCAGGAATTTTTTGTGTTTGAAGAAACAACTTTTTTACACTTTCGGGAACTTCATCACTTTCAGAAACTCCGTTACGAATGTAGCTTTCAATTTCTCTCGATGCCTCGTGAAATTTTTTGGTTAGATAAATATCCTTCACAACCTGATCTCCGACTTCGTCAACATGATAAAAATAAGGTGAGAATTTTTCGAAATCTTTAAAGCTAACTTCTGCTCCGGAAAACCTGATAAGCTGGCTTCCATTACCTTTTGTCCAGAAGTCTTTAAAATGCGGAGAATCTTTAAAACGTGGTTGTAAATTCGAACTGTTCATTAGTAATAAAAGTACAAGTTTTACGCCGAACATAGAAGATGAGATTTGTCATTTATCAACATTAAAATACTACAAACGGGTAATTTCTTCGTGTTTATGAAATTTGAAAATTTGTATACAATTATGATATGAAGATCAATCTCAGTAACTGTGTTTTTTGCAGTTCTGATTTTTGCGCTATCTATTTTCATTCTTAAAGCTTCTAACCCTTAAAATAAATAATTATGAAAACGAGAATTTTATTACTTATTATAGTAGCAACTATTATTAGTGGTTGTAAATCTAAGCATAATGTTGATTCTGAAGTAAATAGGCGTGTTAATTTTAAGAGAACAAATACCTATGAGGTGGAATATGATTTTCAAACCGGAAAATTTAGAAGAAATAATAATCAATTGAAAGTGGATAATCCTGTTGTTTTTAAAATAGATAATATCAACAGTTTGGCATATGATGTAAAAATAAAGTGTAAGGATTCTATTTTAGCTTCAAGTTTTACAGATATATGGCCTAATTTAATTTCTGAGAAGGAGGGATCTCCTGCATCTGAACAGAATAATAGCAGTGTAGTAAATGTGACACAAAAAAAAGAAAATGTACACTTTTCTTCAAATGACGTTTCAGATAAAGTAACAGCCACAGAAAATAATCAAACAAAAAGTAAACAATTGAAAGAAGAGGTTGTAAGGGAAGTAGAATCTATTTCGAAACTGGAAATGTTTATTAAACAACAAATAGACATAGAAAAAGCTTTGGAGAGTTCAAAAAAAGAACTCGACACACTACAGAGAAAGATTCAAGAAGCAGAACATGTCAAAGTAACAATCAATCAGGAGATAAATGAAATAGATAGAAAAATTAAACAACTTGAAAACGAAATAAATTTAGAAAAGGATAATGAGAAAAAGGAAAAATTGTATAGTAGTAGAGATGATTTAAAAAAAAGTAAACAAGAACAAGTTCAGAAATTAGAAAAATCAGATTATGATATAAAGCTAGCAACCAAAAAAATTGTGAACTTAAATATTCAAAAGTTAGAAACGAATTATAAAGAAACAGTCGATAATGTTAAGAAATATAGTGATATAAAAAATGATTATTTGAAAAAATTTGCTAATGACAGTGAAAAATTCATTAAAACTTACGGAAGTATTGAGGATATATACAATAAATCATTGAAATTGATTGCTTATCAAAAAGAAACAATGGATATTTCACAAAATCCCAGATTAACTTTCTCATTATATGATTCAATATATAAAATAAAATTGCAGGAAATTTTCTCGAAATTGGACGGATTAGAGGTAGATGTTCGAGCGTTTGAACATAATTATAATGAGCTTCAAAAACTTTATAGTTATGCAAAATATAATCCTTCACTTGATGATGTTCTTAATGATGTAGGTCAAACAAAATTATATGCTTATATAGATGATTTGAAATTAATTTCAGATAAAATGAATGAAAATTTTAAAGTGAATGATTTTGAGCAAATGATCACCTATTTAAAGCAGGTAATACCATTATTGGAAAAAAAGGAAACTTATAGTATTGTTTCAAGTTCTATACAACCAATGAATGATGTAGCGGTTTTTGAAATTGACATAAAAAAAAGAAACAATAAAAGTATTGGAGAATTGTATCAGGAACGAAAGTTTAGACATAAGGAATTTACTTACGGGGGAACTCGCTTTGATTTAGGTATTGGATTATCTGGCGCTTGGTTTCCCAATGTAAAGGTATTTGAGTTTGAATCCCGTAATATTGAAGAAAAAGATAATAGCGGAAATATCATTAAATCAGCACCCGGAGCTTTTATTTATTTGAAATCCAATCAATTATATTCGCCGTCTTTAGTGGGGATGTTTACGTTAAGTCACAGGAGTACCCACTATATCACATTCGGGGCAAGTGCTGGAATGGGTGTCGAATTTAAACAGGATAAATTGCAGTTGAACAGTTTTTTTGTTGGACCGAGTGTTATTTTAGGAAAATACGACAGAATTGTAATTACAGCTGGAATTTTGATGAAAGAAGTGGATATATTGAAAAAGGGATATGAAATAGGAGAAGCATATGAAAGTAAAAATAATGGTGTCGATTTTCTAACTAAAGAATATAGAGCCGGCGGGTTTTTATCTCTTACTTACAATCTCACAAAAGGGGTTAGAGATAATGTGAAATATTTAAGAGCACTAACTAAATAGATAATAAAAAGCACCTCCTATTTTTTTGGAGGTGCTTTTTATATTTAAGCTCAGACTTTATTAGTTAGACAAAGAAGCAGCGTGCACCAACATATCCACCAACTTGTTTGAGTAACCCATTTCGTTGTCATACCAGGAAACAAGTTTTACGAAGTTTGGAGAAAGCATGATACCGGCATCTTTATCGAAGATAGAAGTTCTCTTATCTCCTACGAAATCCTGAGAAACTACCGCATCTTCAGTGTATCCTAAAATACCTTTCAATTCACCTTCAGAAGCAGCTTTGATAGCAGCACAGATCTCATCGTAAGAAGTAGCTTTTTCTAATCTTACTGTTAAATCCACTACAGAAACGTCAACAGTCGGTACTCTGAAAGACATCCCTGTTAATTTTCCGTTTAATGAAGGAATTACTTTTCCTACTGCTTTTGCAGCACCTGTAGAAGAAGGAATAATGTTATTCAAAGCAGCTCTACCACCTCTCCAGTCTTTCATTGAAGGACCGTCAACGGTTTTTTGAGTTGCTGTTGTAGCGTGTACAGTAGTCATCAAACCTTCTACGATTCCGAAGTTATCGTGAATTACTTTAGCTAAAGGAGCTAAACAGTTTGTTGTACAAGAAGCGTTTGATAAAATTTTGATATCGTCAGTAAGTTCAGTATGGTTTACCCCCATTACGAACATTGGCGTGTCGTCTTTAGAAGGCGCAGAAAGGATTACTTTTTTAGCACCTGCATTGATATGTTTTGCTGCATTTTCTTTATCTAAGAATAAACCTGTAGATTCAACGATGTAGTCAGCACCGATTTCATTCCATTTAAGATTATTCGGGTCTCTTTCCGCAGTTACTCTGATTCTTTTTCCGTTTACTACAAGATCATTACCTTCTACAGATACTTCACCCGGAAAAATACCGTGTACAGAATCATATTTAAGCATGTAAGCCATGTATGTAGCATCGATAAGGTCATTGATTCCTACAACTTCGATGTTGTCTCTTTCAGTCATTGCTCTGAAAACAAGACGACCGATTCTACCAAACCCGTTGATACCTACTTTAATTGTTGACATAATAGTTTGTTTTAAATTATATTAAAATATTAGATTGCTAAAATTTCTGAAATCAAAAGAAGATCTCTATTGATTTCGTTGTGTTTTTTAATGGCTTCTTCAATCGGCGTATAAACCAGATCGTTAGAGCGCATTCCTGCCATTACGTTGGTTTGTCCTTCCATTAAGCCTGTTACCGCTCCATAACCCAGTCTGCTTGCCAGAACTCTGTCTGCACAGCTTGGAGAACCTCCTCTTTGGATATGTCCTAAAATGGCAACCCGAATGTCATAATCAGGAAATTCTTTCTTCGTTTTTTCAGCTAATTCATAAATGTTTGCTAATTTTTCTCCCTCCGCTACAACAACAATGCTTGATGCTTTTCCTGTTTTTTCAGCATTTCTGAAATTAGTGAAAAGCTCATCAATACTGTCTTTTCTCTCAGGAATTAGAATATCCAAAGCACCGGCAGCCAATCCACTGTTTAAAGCAATGAAACCTGCATCACGACCCATTACTTCAACAAAGAAAACCCTGTTGTGAGAAGTTGCCGTATCACGGATTTTATCAATAGCTTCCATTGCGGTATTCAGGGCAGTGTCATAACCGATTGTATTATCGGTTCCGAAAATATCGTTATCAATAGTCCCTGGTACACCGATCACTCTGATTCCGAATTCTTCATTAAAGATCTTAGCCCCAGTGAATGTTCCGTCTCCGCCGATACATACCAATCCGTCAATGCCCAGTTTTAAGCAATGGTCATAGGCTTTCTGGCGTCCTTCTTTGGTTCTAAATTCCATGGATCTGGCAGATTTCAGAATGGTTCCGCCCTGATTGATTATATTTTTTACGGAACGGGGACCCATTTTAAGAAAATCTCCGTTTATAAGGCCGTTGTAGCCTTCTCTTACTCCGTAGCATTCGATATTATAATAATTTGCGGTTCTCACTACCGCCCTTAATGCTGCATTCATACCCGGAGAATCTCCTCCTGAGGTAAGAACTGCAATTTTTTTTACAGCACTCTCTTTCATCTAGTAAAAAGTTTCGAACACAAATTTACAAAAACAAGTTCAGATAATAATAGTATGTTTATAATAGTTTTGAATATAAGTTATTAAAAATGTCTAAAATTTGTTGGTTTGAAAAATTATCTCACGACTTGTGATTCAAAATAGTCGATTTGTAAATTATTGTAGATTAAAAAACATTACCACTTTTCCGTCAAATACTTCCAGTATCTTCTTGGAACATGCTGAATATGCAGTTTCAGATTTTTCCTTTCCACAATATTGGTTTTCGTGAAATAGCGTTGCCATAGCGTTTGATATCGGGCTTCCTCATCATGGAATTTCTGCTGATATTTATTTAAATCCAATTTTTCATCCGGATAAAAAAAATCACACGTTTCCAAATCGTAAAGAATACCATAATTTCTTCTCAGATCGTAAATCATCCATTTCTGATCCTGATAACGGTCTTTAAAATGCTTTCTGATCAGCGGCAGCACATTGAAATCCGGATCGATTTTGGCGAAGAAAACTTCATCCTGCATTTTTTCAAAACGTACAAATGCTGTCATCCGGTGTCTTTCACGGCTCACGGATTTACAGATTTTGGAAATTTTCAAAATATTATTATCGGCATAATTCTGCAAAATATTTTCTTCCGGATATTTTATAGATTGCTTAACGGCTGATAAAATGAGCTGTTCAGATTCCGGATCTTCTGATAAATATACTTTTAGCAATTCATGAATTCCTCCCTTGCCTATATTTTGTTCCAGCTTATTTAAAACCCTTTCTGCTTTATCATTCTGTGTAATTACTTCATGGATTTCAGCAAAAATATTTTCCTGGTGAAATCTTTCTCTGCTTACAATTTCTACATTTTTGTAACGATATTCGAAAACTTCAAATATTGATGTGAAAAGTCCGTCGAAACTTCCGTCGTAGAGTAAGGTGGTCATGAGATAATGTATCAGTTTAACAATTTATAAATGTAATAATTTGGAATTTGTAGTGATTGAAAATTATGTAACATGAAAACAAGGTTTAAAAATAATTTGGCAGATCTCTGCTCCCGTGGAGAACTCTGATAATCTGGATTTGTTTATCCAATATCCGATAGAAAATGATATGATTATCCTTCGGAAAACTATATAAACCTTCTTTTACTTCATTTCGTGCTTTGCCTGATTCCGGATGTAAAACTAAAATTTTAAAAACATCTTCAATCTCCAAAAGATATTTTTCAGCTTGGTCAAAACCAAATTGATTCAATGTGAAATCAAAAATATTTTCCAAATCTTGATCCGCAGCTTCGGATAAGATGTAAGTATTTTCAGACATTATTTTTCTTCTTAGCAGCAATAATGTCCTTTATCGATCGGGAACTTGTATTGTTATTCCAGCCTTTTTCAATTTCAGCTTTTAGGTCTTCAATAACTCGATGACGATAAACTTCGTGAAGCCGTAATGCATCTCGCACTACTTCACTCGCATTTTGAAAATCTCCAGATTTTATTTGCTCCGCAATATAATCTTCCTGTTTTTTTGTAAAACTGACATTCATTGTTAATTCTTTGTATAAAATTACAAATTACATCCATATTTGGCAAATATAGACATATTGAAATTAATTCTAATATTAAAACAATGTCAACTGTTGCGAAAACTGATTATGAAACTTGGAAGAACTTCCGCCGATTAATAATTTCTTCAAATTTTTATCAGTAAGATATTTTAAATAAGCATTTCCGGCATTGAAATCAATGAAATATTTTGCGCGATTTACAGCGGCACCAAGCTTTTTTAAATGATCTATATTCAAAACCTGAAAGCGTCTTGCGCTCACAATTTTTTGCGCTGTTTTCACGCCAATTCCCGGAATTCTTAAAATCATCTGGTAATCCGCGGTCTGCAAATTAACAGGGAACTGATCCAAATGTCTCAGAGCCCAGCTCATTTTAGGATCGACCTCCAAATCCAGGAAAGGCATACCCGGATCAAGAATTTCTTCAGCTTTAAAGCCGTAAAAACGCATCAGCCAATCCGATTGATAAAGGCGGTTTTCACGAAGCATAGGAACTTCCGTCGTTAATGAGGGTAATCTTTTGTCTTCCAAAACCGGAACATACCCGGAATAATAAACCCTTTTCAGACTGAAATTTTTATAAAAATGATCCGCAACTTTAATGATTTGAAGGTCGTTTTCATTCGTAGCTCCCACAATCATTTGGGTCGATTGTCCTGCCGGAGCAAACTTTGGCGTTTTTCTGAAAATTTTCTTTTCATCTTTATATTGTGCAATTCCGTTTTGGATATATTTCATGGGATTCAGCATATCCTGACGGTTTTTTTCAGGCGCAAGCAATTTGAGCCCGCTTTCTGTTGGAATCTCGAGATTAATTGATAATCGGTCGGCATACAAAGCCGCTTCCTGCATAAGTTCATCACTTGCCCCGGGAATCGATTTTAAATGAATATATCCGTTAAAATTCTCTTCAAGACGAAGCTTTTTCGCAACACGAACCAATCGTTCCATTGTCGTATCAGCATTTTTGAAAATTCCGGAGCTTAAAAATAATCCTTCAATATAATTTCTGCGGTAAAAATTGATCGTTAAATCAACAACTTCCTCCACCGTGAAAGCGGCTCTTTTGATATCATTTGAACTTCGCGAAACACAATAGGCGCAATCATAAATACAATGATTCGTCAACAGAATCTTTAGAAGAGAAACACATCGGCCGTCTTCTGTGTAGGTGTGGCAGATCCCGCTTGCAGAACTGTCTCCTAAAGCACCTTTTCTATTCTTTCTTGATCCTCCGCTGGATGAGCAGGAAACATCATATTTCGCTGCATCCGCAAGGATTTCAAGCTTTTCTTTTAGACGGTCAAAATTCATATTTCAATTGAAATTAGATATTTACATGATAGTTTTCTGCTCAAATTTAGTTCCAAAATTGATAAAAGTCAACCTTTTTTCATTGATGTTATCAACAGTTTAAAGTGGCAAAATTAGTATATTTACGCTCATTAAATTTATGCTATGAATCATAAACCCGTTGAAGGTTTTTCCAAATTAACGAAACAGGGAAAAATCGACTGGCTCGTAAATGAGTATCTTGAAGGAAACGAAGAATATCAGAATATATTAAATCAATACTGGAACGATAATGCTGATTTGCAGAAACTTCATGATGAGTTTTCTGAAAATACAATTTCCAATTTCTATATGCCGTATGGAATTGCGCCGAATTTCCTGATCGATGGGAAATTATTTGCTCTTCCAATGGCTGTTGAAGAAAGTTCTGTTGTAGCCGCTGCTTCAAAAGCTGCCAAGTTCTGGTTGGATAAAGGTGGTTTTAAAACGACTATTATCAACAACGAAAAGCTGGGACACACACATTTTATTTTTAATGTTGAATCTCATAAACTGCTGCATTTTTTCAATTTTAGTTTAAAGAAAAAATTATTGGAATCTACAGAAGATATTACGGCTAATATGAGAAAACGTGGCGGGGGAATTTTAGATATAAAATTGATTGATAAAACTTCCGAAATGCCCAACTATTACCAGCTTAAAGCAAGTTTTGATACGGTAGATTCAATGGGTGCGAATTTTATTAATTCTTGTCTTGAACAATTTGGGAAAACGTTAAAACAGGAAGTGGCAATCAGTGAGGATTTTAGTCAGGAAGAGAAAAACTCTCTACAGATTGTGATGAATATCCTTTCTAATTTTACGCCGGATTGTATCGTAAGAGCTGAGGTTTCATGTAAAATTGAAGATCTGAAAGATGACAGTGGAATTTCCAATGAAGAATTTGCCTGGAAATTTAAACAGGCCGTTACCATTGCTGAAATTGAACCTTTCCGCGCAACGACTCACAATAAAGGAATTATGAATGGAGTAGATGCTGTAGTCATTGCCACCGGAAACGACTTCAGGGCAACAGAAGCCTGTGCGCACGCGTATGCAGCGAGAAACGGGAAATATTCTTCTCTTACACATTGTACCATTGATAACGGGATTTTCAGATTCTGGATCGACCTTCCGATTTCTGTTGGAGTTGTCGGTGGATTAACCAATCTTCATCCTCTGGTAAAATTCTCGCTGGCACTTTTAGGGAAACCTTCGGCTCAGGAATTAATGAGTGTTTTAGCTGTTTCCGGTCTTGCTCAGAATTTTGGTGCATTACGTTCGCTGGTAACTACTGGAATCCAGAAAGGTCACATGAAAATGCATTTGCTGAATATTTTAAACCAAATGGGAGCTACGGAAGAGGAAAAAGAGCATTTTGTGACATATTTTAAAGATAAAACGGTGAGCCATCATGAGGTGATTTATGAGTTTAACCGATTGAGAGGTAATAATTAATAATAAAATAAATGAAAACAATTACTTTAGTCTTTGGTGCCGTTTACGGAATGCTTTCCGTGATTTTGGGTGCATTCGGCGCGCACGCTTTAAAGAAAATTTTGTCTGTGGAAAGACTGGAAAGTTTTGAAACCGGAGTACGATATCAGATGTACGCTGCATTTTTCTTACTGATTGTTGGTTATATTTTAAAGTTTGACACTTCTTCACAAAAATGGATTTCCATTTTGATGATCGCTGGAACAATGCTTTTTTCTTTCAGTATTTATGGTTTGAGCATGCAGGATTATTTCGGGATGAATCTGAAGTTTCTCGGGCCAATCACTCCGCTGGGAGGTTTACTGATGATCGTAAGCTGGGCATTGCTGATTTTTTATGTTGCTAAAAATAGAATTTAAATAAAATAGAGCGCGAGCGAAGCGAGCGGCAAAGCTGTTAGTATTAGCGTTATTATATTGACAAAGCATCTTTATATGTAACAGAAGTTTCATACAGCAAAATTGAAATATTCTGTTCTGTGATAGCTTAGGCATTTTGTGTCGATTCTTTTTAATAGTTTAAATAAAGTCAAAAAACTGTTTATTTTAAACTGACAGATTAGACAAAAACGGAAAGTTGTTTTTCTTTAAACCGACAGATTAGACAAAAACAGAAAACTGATTTAGTTTAAACCGGTGGATTAGACAAAAATGGAAAGTTGTTTTTCTTTAAACCGACAGATTAGACAAAAACAGAAAACTGATTTAATTTAAACTGGTAGATTAGACAAAAATGGAAAGCTGTTTTTCTTTAAACTGACAGATTAGGCAAAAGCAGAAAACTGATTTAGTTTAAACCGATGGATTAGACCAAAACAGATTTACAGCAACCCCTAAAATCATATGGTTCAGAAAAAAAACAGGAAGAATGAATTTTTAAGCCAATAAACTTGAACTTCCGTGTCTTTTTATTAAATTTGTCAACCTTTAAATTTTAAAATAAAATAATAAAAATAATATGAATCTTCACGAGTATCAATCAAAAGAGATTTTATCAAAGTATGGAGTAGCTATCCAACGTGGTTTCGTTGCAAACAACGTAGATGAAGCTGTAGCTGCTGCTGAAAAGCTGACTGCTGAAACCGGAGCTCAGGGATGGGTTGTAAAAGCGCAGATCCACGCAGGTGGACGTGGTAAAGGCGGGGGTGTAAAGTTCTCTCCAAACATGGATAAGCTTAAAGAAAATGCTCAGAACATCATCGGAATGCAGTTGGTAACACCACAGACTTCTGCTGAAGGTAAAAAAGTAAATTCTGTTTTGGTTGCAGAAGATGTGTATTATCCGGGAGAAACAGAAACTAAAGAATTTTATGTTTCTATTCTTCTAGACAGAGCTGAAGGTAAAAATACAATCGTATATTCTACTGAAGGAGGTATGGATATCGAGCATGTTGCTGAAGTAACTCCTCATTTGATCCACAAAGAAATCATTGATCCTGCTTTAGGTCTTCAGGGATTCCAGGCTAGAAAGATTGCGTTCAACCTTGGTCTTGAAGGAAATGCATTTAAAGAATTTGTAAAGTTCATTGCTTCTTTGTACAACGCTTACACAGGAATTGATGCATCTCTTTTTGAAATTAACCCTGTATTAAAAACTTCAGACAACAAAATCATCGCAGTAGATGCCAAAGTAACTTTGGATGACAACTCATTATTCCGTCACAAAGACTTAGCTGAGCTTAGAGATACAAGAGAAGAAGATCCTATGGATGTTGAAGCTGGTGAAGCTGGTCTTAACTTCGTAAAACTGGACGGTAACGTAGCTTGTATGGTAAACGGTGCAGGTCTTGCAATGGCAACTATGGATATCATCAAATTATCTGGTGGTAATCCGGCTAACTTCCTTGATGTTGGTGGAACTGCTGATGCTCAGAGAGTACAGACAGCTTTCGGAATTATCCTTAGAGATCCAAACGTAAAAGCAATCTTAATCAATATCTTTGGTGGTATCGTAAGATGTGACAGAGTAGCTCAGGGAGTTGTAGATGCTTACAAAGCGATGGGAAGTCTTCCTGTTCCGTTGATCGTAAGATTACAGGGAACTAACGCAGTTGAAGCTAAGCAATTAATTGATGATTCTGGTCTTCCGGTACATTCTGCAATTACGCTTGAGGAAGCTGCAAATAAAGTAAAAGAAGTTTTAGCTTAATACTAAACTAAAATAATAAAAAGCCGTTGCCTGAGACTCTCAAAGGTAACGGCTTTTTTATGATTATACTTTATCTGTATTAAGGTTTTCGCCTCCTGTAATACTTATGCTGGTAGGAGTGACAAGCTGTATGTTTTCAGAATCCAGGCGCTTCTTTATTTCAAGATAAGCAATGCTTTTCAACAACAGCATATCTGCGCCTACAACCATTGGAAATTTAACCTGAAGATTGAAAATACCCTGCTTAAGATCGGTAAGCATGGCGGTTGCGGTTTCCGGGCGATCTACATTGTCTAATTTTTGTACAACTTCCAGAACGGCCTGCCGGGCTTTTTCTATATTTTGATCTGCCGGAATTTCAAAATTTAAATATATTTTTCTTTGAGGAGAAGCGGTAAAATTATAAAATGGCGAATTGAAAATTACCTGATTCGGGATGTACACTTTTTTTCCATCGTCGCCAATTATTTTTGTAGTTAAAAAGCCGATTTCAGAAACGGTACCCGAATTATTCCCGATCGTCACATAATCTCCAACTTTAAAAGCTTTATCAATGCCAATCAGCATTCCGGAAAAAATACTCGATACCAAATCTTTTAAAGCTACTCCGGCAATAACTCCGGCAACACCAAGACTTCCGATGAATTTCCATAAAAATCCGCTTAAGCCCATGATCTCAAGAGCAATAAAAGTTCCCATAATCATAATAAGGAATCTGAATACAGCTATAAGGGTTACTAAAGAACCTTCTTTTTTGCTTTTAGGAAAAAGTTTATGGAAAATTTTAACAGAAACCTGACTTAAATATTTGCTCGTAAAAAGGAAAATTGAAAATACAATAATTCCCACAATGAGTTTCGGAGTAATTTCTGCAAATTTTAAATACCAATTTTGAAGAACATTGTACACAACATCAATATATCTCAAGCCCTTTTTCTCCATGAATTTTTTAAATTAATTATTTTTTTCAACAAAAATTTTGCCAGTCTCAAAAACTCTACTAAATTTGTAGACTAATAAGAACGAAATATTATGTCAATTAAATTAGGAGATACAGCGCCAAACTTTCAGGCAGAAACGTCTTTGGGAGACATTGATTTTTATGAATATTTAGGAGACTCCTGGGGAATTCTTTTTTCTCATCCTGCAGATTATACACCGGTTTGTACAACTGAGCTTGGATATACATCAAAGCTTAAATCGGAATTTGATAAAAGAGGAACGAAGGTTATCGCACTAAGTGTTGATGGAGTAGAAGACCATCAGAACTGGATTAAAGATATTAATGAAACGCAGGATACGGATGTAGAGTTTCCTATTATTGCGGATAAAGACCGTAAAATCTCTGAACTTTACGATTTTATACATCCCAATGCTTCAGCGACAGCTACAGTGCGTTCTTTACTGATTATTGACCCAGATAAAAAAGTAAGGCTTATTATCACTTATCCTGCTTCGACAGGAAGAAATTTTAATGAAATTCTCAGAGTGTTGGATTCTCTTCAATTGGTTGACAATTATAAGATTGCGACTCCTGTTAACTGGCAGGACGGTGATGACGTTATCATTCCGCCAAATGTTTCTACGGAAGAGGCAAGAAAAATATTTACGAAGGGCGTGACAGAAATAAAACCATATCTGCGATATACGCCACAACCGAATACATGATTTATTTGATTTTTTATAGTTTAGTTTAATTTGTAAGAAAATCGCCTCGGAAAATTTTCCGAGGCGATTTCGATTTTTACGTGTATATAATGTGTGTGAAATGATTCTTATCTTACTTCATTGGCAACCTGTCTTGCCTTAGAAGTTGGAATATAGATACTGAAACCTAGGTTAAAAGTAATATTAGAATTAAGCCCTTCACTACCGAAGCCTGCTCTTCCTCTATATTTTACTAATCCTTCAAGACCAATGTTTGGTGTAATGAAGTATGAATATCCCGGTCCAACTCCGAAGTCTAATCCTGTTGTAGAATCTGCATTTTCAACAGATCTTCCTCCTACACCAACATTTCCTTCAAGAAACCAACGTCCGTGGTTTAGCAAATTGTCAACTCCTTTTTCTCCCGGAGAAAGGTAATAACGTCCTAAACCTCCAACTCCATATGTAAATTCTGTAGGGCTACCATTTGTTACTTTATTGAATCCTAAATCTACATATCCTCCTATGGCTACATTATCTTCAATAAAATATGCCCCTTTTGGCTGGATTGCGATGTTATAACCTCCACCAGTGTTTAAACCGAAATTACTTGAAATTAAACTACTACCTACCAGCCAGTTTCCTTTTTGAATCTGAGCATTCATGGTTGTAGCTAAACCTGCTACGGCTAGTATTCCTGATAAAATTAGCTTTTTCATAATTTATTATTTTAATATTTAATGCGTTATCATTTGTGCTATCTCAAAAACAATAAATGTGCCATACTAATCAATGTTTAGTGAATTTATTTGTATAAAGTCCGATTAATAGAGGGTTAAATATTGGCTATCAGTGTTAAATAAAGACAATTATTTTATCAGATAAGTAATAATAATATTGATATCACAAGTCCGGCTACGGTAAATACCATCCCTCTCTTAAATGCTTTTGTCTTGGGATTAAACATCCAGAAACTTGAGATGACAAAAAAGAACAGTGAAATACCGAAAAATGTGTTTAAAGGTGATAACGTGTCTTTTGATTGTGCTTTGTGAAGTTTTGTCATTTTATCTAAAACAAAAGGAAGTTCTTTCTTTGTGTATTTTGCCTCACCGGTAGCAGAATTGTAAGTACCTTGCTTAAATTTCAAAATAGTACCTTCTGTTTCTTTCACTTCAAAGTTTTTTATTTTTAATTCTTTGCCTAATGCTTTTTCATCAAGGTTTTTGTCAATTATTTTATCATAATTTTTTTCCCTTTTAAGAAAATCGGTATCTCTGTAAACCAACAGAACTCCACTTACAGCGTAAATCGCCATGATTCCCGCCAGAAAATATCCAAGATATCGGTGCGTGATTCTCATAAAACTTCTTGTGTCCTTAATCTTATCCATAATATATTATTGTTTTTAAATTTTAAAAGTGGAAACTGCAAAAATGCAATTCCCACTTTAATTGAAAAAATTATTGTTAAACTTTTTTAAAGTTTATAAGTCAGTGTCAAATAATAGTTTCTTGGTGTAATCGGGTTCACAGAATAATTTTCGTGAACATTGTAATTCACCACATCAAACAAATTTCCTACTTTGCCTTGAAGCATGAATTTTTTCCATTCGTAGCCTACAGACAATGAAACTGTTGTGTAATCTTTTAATTCAAACATTCTGCTTATTCCGTTTCTTGAAGCCAGACTGTTATTTCCGGTTTTCGTGTCATTCCAGCCTGCAATTCTGTCGCCGATGTAGTAAACACCAGCTCCTAACTTTAATCCCGGAACATATTTTGTAAATTTGTAAAATACTGATGCGTTAGCTGTTGTTGCAGGAGTTCTTACTAATCTTTGATTTTCAACATATCCAAAGGCTTCGGGGGTGTCAAGGTAAACGGAATTATTGTAAGAAAAACCTCCGATAATCGAAAGGTTTTCTGTTGGATTTCCGGTAATATCCAATTCAACCCCTCTGCTTCTCATTTTTCCGGCGAAATCTTTAATCAAACCATTAGGATCTAGTTGTTGCCCTGCATCATTCAGTGCTACCTGATAATAATTTCTATATAATATCTGATAAACGGTAAGATTTATTGCTAAAGCATTATTCCAAAGGTTTTTCTTTGCCCCAACTTCATATTGATCGATATTTGTAGGGGTTAATGCTTCGTCATTCCTTGATCTTCCTGTATTGGCAACGAACGAATTTGTATAAGTTGCAAAAACAGACAAATTATCATTTGGGGCATACACTAAACCAGCTTTTGGGGATATTGCCTGATTTGAAGATGAAGTATTATCGACAAAATTTTTGCTTGTTGATGAGTTAATATCCACAACTCCGTTTTTATTAGTCTTAAATTTGGTATTGATTGTTGGCATATTTTCAATATAAGACCAACGCAACCCTGCTATCACCTTGAATTCTTTAGTAAGGCTAATGAAATCTTGTGCATATATTCCAATTCTTCTTGTATTGATACGGTTTTTCTCTAGTTTTTCTGCATCTGGGGTACTGCCGCTTGACCAAGATGAAGGATCGTCAAGATAAAGAATACCATTGCTGTTTCCATTAGTTCCATATAAATAGCTGTTTCCATACGCTAATTTATTGGCTGGATTGTAATAAGTATAAGAATCTGCTGCTCCATAATCTGCATCAGTTCCTATCAATACTTTATGAATTATTTTTCCGGTATTGAATTCTCCATTGATATTAATCTGAGCCGAGGTGTAATTCTGTTCGTTGTAAGTTCTGTTTAAAGGTCTCTTCCAAAAAATTCGGTCAGTATTTTTTTCATAACCCCATTGTACCCTTTCTGTTGAAAAGTAATCTTTAGTGTAATTCTGATAAGACGCAGTAGCATTCAATGACCATTTTTCATTGAACTGATGATTAAAGGTAACATTGGTTGATGCTTGCTGTATATTCTGAAATTGCCAGTCGGTTCCTAAAAAAGAATTTCTCGAAAGTAATTCGTTAAGTTGATATGTATAACCATCTTTCTGTGTAATTGAACCAATTCCGAAATCCGGCGTAAAATCATTTTTAAGATAATCTGCCTCTACAATTAATTGAGACTTATCGCTTAAATTAAATAGAAAAGAAGGATTAAAATAATATTTTTCAGATTGTACAATATCTCTGAAACTTTCAGCATATTCATAAGCTCCGTTTACTCTGAAAGCAATATTTTTTGAAAGAGGACCATACAAATCGACAGTTGGTTTGTAAGAATTCCAGCTTCCTGCATTCATTCCTACGCTTCCTCCGAAATTGAATTTAGGTTTTTTGGTAATCATGTTGATAACGCCACCTGCTGCTGTGTTTCCATAAAGCATGGCATTGGCACCTTTTAAAACTTCAACTCTTTCCAAACCGCTTACTTCAGGAAAAACACCGCTATTTACTCTTGAGCCATTTTTGAAAATATTATCATTTCCTAAGATAAAACCACGTCCGCCAAAACTATCCTGGGAATTTCCTCTTGATGAAGTCAGGTAAACTCCGTTTACATTCTGAAGAACATCACTCAACTGTTTTGCCTGCTGTTGCTCAATGATTTCATGAGTAACAATGGCAATCGGCTGAGGTGTTTCCATCATCGTAAGATTTGATTTAGTAGATAATGGTCTTGCCTTGTTCGGGTTGCCTGTTTTATGAAGATTAACGTCTTCGATCGTCTGGATCTTAACAGTATCAGCTTCTATGTTTTTCATTTGTGCACCCAAGGATACGGCAGTGAACAATAATCCTAAGGTTACTAGCTGTTTTTTCATGATAGCTTATGTTATTTAGAGTGGTTTTAAATAAGTGCAAAAGTATATTATTATTTAGAATTAATAAAAACTAAAACGTGATATTTGTCATATTTAAATTTTCTAATGAAAAATATTGGCTCGTATTTAGTGAAGATATTGTAGCTTTTATAAATAACTTTGTTAAAAAAATTAAGATTATGCAATTGGTAAAAACAGGACTTTGTGCATTCGGAATGAGCGGAAAAATATTTCATGCACCATTTTTAAAAGAACATTCGGGATTTTTTTTGTCAGCAATTGTTGAAAGGAATAAGGAAGAATCTAAAGAAAAATATTCTGATGCGACCATTTATCGTTCTGTAGAAGAAATGTTGCAAAATGCAGATATTGAATTGGTTGTCGTTAATACACCTGTTCAGACGCATTTTGAGTACACAAAAATGGCGCTGGAAGCAGGTAAAAATGTAATTGTCGAGAAACCCTTTACAGTAAATGTATCCGAAGCGGAAGAATTGGTAAAACTGGCAGAAGAAAAAGGCTTATTTCTGAGCGTCTACCAAAACAGAAGATTTGACCGTGATTATCTTCAGGTGCAGAAGATCATAAATGAAGGGAAGTTAGGAAACATCAAAGAAATGGAAATTCGCTTTGACAGATTCCGTACCGAAGCAAGCGGAAAGGCTCATAAGGAAAATCCTGATGCTACAGGTTCCGGCTCGCTCCACGATTTGGGTTCTCATCTGATCGATCAGGCGACACAGTATTTCGGACTTCCAGAAAAACTATTTGCGGATGTCTTTTCAATGAAAGGAAAAGATTTTGCGAATGACTATTTTGAGATTATTCTATATTATAAAAATGATGTAAGGGTAAGATTAAAATCCTCGGTCTTTACAAAAGAAGCGCATTATGCTTATGCTGTTCATGGAGATAAAGGCAGTTTCTTGCAGGAAAGATCTGACGATCAGGAGAATGAACTGGCTGCGGGAGCCATTCCTGAATATGGAAAAGATTGGGTTGAACCTTTACAGGAAACGGATGGAATACTTAATTTTTTGAATGAGAATAAACAAACTGAAAGAATTCTTACTTCCAGCGAATCCGGAAATTATATGAATTATTATCAGCAGATTTATGAATTCATTGTTTTCGGATATGCATTGCCTTCTCCAGCCGGAGAAATTGTAAGGAATATGAAGATTATCGATGCCGCAGTGGAAAGTTCCAAAGAGGGGAAAGTTGTGTATTTGTGAGAGAATTTTAGGGTGTGGAGTTTTAGGGTTTGAGAATTTGGCTCATGTAGCATAAACACTTTTACACTAAAACTCCCAAACCCTCCAACTCAATTAGCCTTCACCTAAAATCTCCTGTAGTTCAAGCCATCGCATCTCATGATTTTCTAATTTTTCAGAGATTGTTTCCAGATCGGTTGATAATTTTGATATTTTCTCATAATCGCTTTCATTATTCAGATGATCCAGAATTTTAGCTCTTTCTATTTCTAGTTCAGGCATTTCTTTTTCTATGGTTTCAAGCTCTCTCTGTTCCTTGAATGAAAGCCTTTTCTTTTTTGCAGTAGATGGGTTATTGACCGCCGCCGGAATATTTTCTTTAACAGGCTCCTGTTTTTGTGCAGTCGATTTTTCCATCGACTCTTCGCGGCTTTTCGCTTCTCTGTATTCCGAAAAATTTCCAATGAAATCTTTGATTTTTCCGTCACCTTCAAAGGCCAGAATGTGATCTACAATTCTGTCCATAAAATATCTGTCGTGGGATACGATAATCAGCGACCCTTGGAACTGCTGTAAAAAGTTTTCAAGTACGGTAAGTGTTGGAAGATCAAGATCGTTTGTAGGCTCATCAAAAATTAGAAAATTAGGATTCTGATACAAAATATACATCAGATGCAGTCTTCTTTTTTCACCACCCGAAAGTTTTGAAATAGGAGAATATTGTGTCTGGTCATCAAATAAAAACAACCTTAAAAACTGTGAAGCGGAAAGACTTTTTCCATTAGCTAAAGGATAATATTCCGCAGCTTCCTTAATGAAATCAATGACTCTTTCATCTTCTTTATATTGTAACCCTTTTTGTGAAAAATATCCGAAGTGGATAGTTTCTCCGGTTTCAATTTCACCATTATCCGCTTTTTCAAATCCCTGAATGATATTTAAAAGAGTAGATTTCCCGGCACCGTTTTTACCTACAATACCTACTTTTTCGCCGCGCTGAAATTGGTAGCTGAAATCTTTCAGCAAAACTTTGTTCCCGAAGCTTTTATCAATATTTTTAAGTTCAAGCACTTTATTGCCGAGTCTTTTCATTTCAAAATCAAGTTCCAGTCCTTGTTTCCGGGTATCGGTTTTGGCGACTTTTTGTGTTTCAAAAAAAGCATCAATTCTGGATTTTGATTTGGTGGTTCTTGCTTTTGGCTGACGGCGCATCCATTCCAGTTCTTTTCTGTAAAGATTGTTTGCTTTGTCTATGGTGGCATTCAAGTTATCTTCGCGGATCATCTTATTTTCAAGGTAAGTCGCATAAGAACCATTGTGTACATAGAGATTTTTATCTTCCATTTCCCAGATGATATCGCAAACACTGTCCAGGAAATATCTGTCGTGAGTTACGAGAAGAAGTGTGATTTTTGCTTTATTTAAATAATTCTCAAGCCATTCCACCATTTCTACATCAAGGTGGTTGGTAGGCTCATCCATAATTAATAAAGTATGGCGATGCTCTGCTCTCGTCTCTGTTAAAAGTTTGGCTAAAGCAACACGTTTGATCTGCCCTCCCGAAAGAGTTCTCATTTTAGCATCAAGATCTGTGATTTTAAGCTGAGAAAGAATCTGCTTCATTTCGTTTTCCAAATCCCAGGCTTTGTGTGCTTCCATTCCGGCTAAAGCTTTTTCGATAAAATCATTATCCGAGGAATGCAGTGACTTATGATAATCTTTTAAAGCCATAATTGGTGCGGAATCCAGCGTCATCATGAACTCGTCTATAGTAAGCTCCGGATTGAAATCTATTTCCTGATCGAACAAAACCACCTGAATGTCTTTATTGATGACAACCGTTCCGCTGTCTGCAATTTCTTTTCCTATTAAAATTTTTAGTAGCGTAGATTTTCCGCTTCCGTTTTTGGCAACAATGGCAATTTTGTCGCCCTCATTCACATGGAAGGTAATATTTTCAAACAAAACTTTAATGCCGTAGGATTTTGTGAGATTTTCTGCAGAAACGTAATTCATTAGGACTTGATACTTGGTTTGTACTTTAAATATGCCGCAAAAGTACAAAAAATGTAATCATAATTTTTTTACTAATAATTTAATGTTTTTAAGGAAATGGTATTTTAGTTTCATGAATAAAAACTTATTGTTTTTGAATTATTAATCATTTAATGGTGTAATATTTGGTTTTATTTTAATTAATTGATATTTTTTTTATATTTTATTCATTTGTATTTAATTTTATTGTAAATTCATGATACTAATTTAAAAATTATAACTATGATGCAAATCAACTTTTGGGCTATTTTATTAGCTTCACTTATTCCTTTAATTATTGGATTTCTATGGTATCACCCAAAGCTTTTCGGAAAAGTATGGCAGACTGAGCCGGATTAACTGCCGACAAAATGAAAGGGCAGATGATCGGTGTTTTTATTTTTTCCGTGATTTTATCAGTATTAATGGCTTTTTTTCTTCAGTTTGTTACTATCCATCAGTTTGGTGCTGTTGGCATGATCGGAGGAGATGAAATGAATGCGAATGACTCCTATTATGCATTTATGAGAGATTACAGGTATGCGTACCGATCTTTTGGGCATGGGGCTTTTCATTCCATGATGGCCAGCTTTTTATTTGTCTTTCCAATGATTGCTATTAATGCTATGTTCGAAAGAAAATCATGGAAATATACGATGATTAATACAGGTTACTGGGCAGTCACTATTACCATTATGGGCGGAATTATCTGTGGATGGTATGCGGTTGATGGTTTTTATTGGATAACACAAAAATAATTTTAATAGAATAAAAGATAAGGCTACTTTTGCGTAGCCTTTTATATGTCATACCATTTAATAATATACGATACGGTTTCCGACCTGCCGGAAAATTGGAATAATGTAATAGGAAATCATAATATCATGCTTTCTGAGGAATATTTTAATGTTCTGCAAAATTCTTCACCTTCCAATATGAAATGTTTTTTCATGGGGTTTTTCCGGGAAGAAGAACTTATTGGTGGAGCGTTGTTTCAATATCTGGATTTCAGCAGACACAGAACTTTTCATAAAGAAAAATCGGGGCTTGTATTCAGTTTTAAAAATTTGATGATTCAGTGTTTCATAAAGGATGTCATGATCCTCGGGAACAATATGCTTACCGGACAGAACGGATTTTATTTTGATTCTTCAAAAATTTCATCGGAAGAAGTTGTTGTGCTTTTAAATAAAGCGGTACAAAAAATGCAGAACGACATCCGAAAAACGTCCTTAATTGTTTATAAAGATTATCAAAAATGTTTTATAGAGCATTTCAAGGAAAAAGAATATAGTACATATTTCAGATTTTCTGTTCAGCCCAATATGATATTGAATATCAGAGAAGGCTGGAAAACATTTGACGATTATGTAAATGATTTTTCAAAAAAATACCGGGCCAGAGCCAAAACAGCAAAAAGAAAATTGGATGATGTTGAAAGGCGTGAATTCAATTTAGATTCATTAAAAAAGCATCAACAAAAAATGAATGAGCTTTATCTAAATGTTGTGGAAAAAGCATCTTTCAATACATTTTTTCTTCCTGAAAACCATTTTGAGAAAATGAAGGAAAACTTGGGTGAGAAATTTAAAGTTTTTGGATATTTTTCAGGACGGAAACTTATAGGTTTTTATACTCTGATTTTAAATAATAAAGATGTTGATACTTATTTTTTAGGTTACGATAAAGACTGCCAGAAACAAAAACAGATCTACCTGAATATGCTGTTGGATATGGTGGAATTTGGAATCAAATATCGGTTTAAAAGAATTGTTTTCGGAAGAACGGCTTTGGAGATAAAATCCACAATTGGAGCAGAACCATCAGGGATTTTCGGCATTATGAAACATAATAACTTTATACTCAATAAAGGTATTGGTAAAATTTTTACTTCATTTGCTCCCAAAACAAAATGGGTTCAGAGAAATCCTTTTAAATGAAATTAAGTCAGTCTAAAGTCAGCCTTTTTAGTGACCATAAATTTCCATTATAGATGTTGAGGTCTACTTTAGTATTGATTCCGTGAACGATGCCGTTTTCTGTAAACTGCCAGAAATGCCAGTAGGTATCAGGTGATGGGGTGGGAACATCGTTGTAATTCGCCAGCCAAAGCGGGTAATCGTCAAATTCCCCTTTCAGGAAATCTTTATAATAATGATAATAGGTGTAGATTATTGGTTTTTCGCCATATGCTTCTTCTACAATTTTACACCATGTTTTCAGGTCTTCAACCAATTTTTTTGTGGTTTTGCGTCTCGGAATTTTTTCAATATCGAGAACTGGCGGGAGATCGCCGCTTTCCAGTTTTACATTTTCCAGAAAGTTATTGGCTTGTATGACAGGGTCTTCATCTGCTCTGTAAAAATGGTAGGCACCTCGAATCATGTCATGTTTTTTTGCCATTTCCCAAAAATCATCAAAGTGTTTGTCTGCATTTCGGTTTCCCATTGTCGCACGCATAAGTACAAACTCCAATGGAATGGTTCTGTTTCCAATGCTCAGACTGTCCCATCTGATATCTTCTTTATTCTGATAATGTGAAATATCAAAACCATAAGTCTTATCCAGATTATCAGAGATAATTTTTTGGATTCTTAAGGTTTCAGTTTCTGTATTGTGAAGCTTTTTATGAACGAATTTATTAAAGTACATTGCATAATAATAGCTGACGGTTTGTTTTAAATAGAAACCGGTTCCTATAAGTGCAATAAATAGAATAGCCAACATTACCTTGCGTCGGAAAAAATAGTTCTTCCGTCGGTTTTGATGAATCTTTTTGGCGGTTTTTTTGCTGTACTTTTTCAGTGGCATAAAGTTTTGCAAAACTAACTTTTTTCGCTGCCAAATGCTAAAATAAATCAGTAAATTTGTGTACTATGGAAACACGCGAAAAGATCATCATCATAGGAGGTGGTTTTGCGGGGCTGCAACTTGCAAAAACATTAAACAACAAAAACAAGAAAGTAATTGTTTTAGACCGGGTAAACCATCATATGTTCCAGCCTCTTTTTTATCAGGTAGCGTGCGGAAGGATCGAGCCTTCCAATATTTCCTTCCCGTTTAGAAAAATCTTTCAGCGTTCCAGAAATACACAGTTTCGCCTTACGGAAGTTAAAGAAATTGATACTGCCAACAATAAAGTCATTACCGATGAGGCAGAATTTAGCTATGATAAACTGGTTATTGCCACCGGCTGTAAAACCAATTTTTTCGGAAATAAAGATCTTGAAGGCAAAGCTTTCGGGATGAAAAATACACAGGAAGCTATCAGTATCAGAAATCATGTGCTGATGACTTTTGAAAAACTGATCCTTGAAAAAAGCCGCAGTGACGACGGAAACTGGAATATAGTTATTGTAGGAAGCGGACCGACAGGCGTGGAACTGGCAGGAGCTTTTGCTGAAATGAAAAAAGAAATTCTTCCGAGAGATTATCCTTATATGAATTTTGATCACCTTCAGATTATATTGGTGAGTTCCACGGAAAAGCCTCTTGCGGTGATGAGTCCCGAAGCGCAGAATAAATCTGAGGAATATCTTAAGGATCTTGGTGTAACATTTCTAAGCCAGGAATATGTTACGGATTATGATGGCGATAAAGTTTATATGAAGAGCGGAAAAACAATTTCTTCCAATAATGTAATATGGGCCGCGGGAGTTACCGGAAATGTTGTGGGTGGCTTTCCACAGGAAAAACTAATCAGAAACAGATATATAACCGACAGGTACAACAAAATAAAGGGCTATGATAATATATTTGCCATAGGTGATATTGCCTATATGGAAACTCCAAAGTATCCGCAAGGGCATCCACAGGTGGCGAACGTAGCGATTAATCAGGCGAAAAATTTAGGTAAAAACCTTTTAAAGAAAAGTAGCGCCGACTGGGAAGAATTTGAATATATTGATAAAGGTTCTCTTGCTACCATTGGAAAGCACAGAGCTGTTGTTGATTTACCTTTTATCAAATTTCAGGGCTTTCTGGCTTGGTATTTCTGGATGTTTTTACATTTAATGTTAATTTTGAGCGTCAGAAATAAGCTTGCCGTATTCTTCAACTGGATGTGGAGCTATTTCAACAAAGACTCTTCCTTACGATTAATAATTTCGCCAAATAAGAAAAACGAAACTTTACAATGAGAATTGATATTATAAGCGTGCTTCCTGAACTCATGGAAAGCCCATTTAAAACTTCTATTTTAAAAAGAGCGATGGATAAAGGACTTGCAGAAGTACATTTTCATCATCTGAGAGAATGGGCAATCAACAAACATCGGCAGATCGACGACGAGCCATATGGTGGTGGTGCAGGAATGGTAATGATGGTAGAGCCTTTGGATAAATGTATTTCCGACTTGAAAGCACAGAGAGAATATGATGAAATTATTTATCTTACACCGGATGGGGTGACCTTAAACCAGAAAATAGCCAATACACTTTCTATTAAACAGAATCTTATTTTCTTATGCGGCCATTACAAAGGCATTGATCAGCGTGTACGGGATCTGCATATTACTAAGGAAATTTCAATAGGGGATTATGTGCTTACGGGTGGTGAACTCGCGGCGTGTGTTCTTGCCGATTCTGTTATCCGCCTACTTCCCGGAGTTCTGAATGATGAACAGAGTGCATTGACAGACAGTTTTCAGGATGATCTTCTTTCGCCGCCGATCTACACGAGACCGGAAGTTTACAAAGGACTGGAAGTTCCAAAAGTTCTTCTGAGCGGAAATTTTGCCAAGATCGAAGAATGGCGACATGAGGAAGCGGTAAGAATTACGAAAGAAAAACGTCCGGATTTACTTTAAAAACCTCCAAATACGAAATTGATTACGGTTTAAGGAATTTATCTTTACTAAAAAGATTTAATTAGGAATAAAATTTGCTATTAATTGTGTTATAGTTTAAAATATTAATTTTTATTTATTAATAGTAGTATTTTATTCTATAATTTTTTATTTTTACATATTATTTTATTTCGAATATTTGCTTATAAAATCCTATTAGGTGAAAATATTTAATGTATTTTAAGTTTTTAATTTAAAATTTTCTCGTAAGTCTATTCATTAGAATCTAAAATTAACGTGAAAATTTTACGAAATAATTAATGATTTATTAAATAAAATAATAAATTTACATCCTGAAGATTAAAATGAAAGTTTTAAGAAGTAGAAAAGCATAATGATGGAGTTGTTGAGCTTTTATAATGTTGAAAATTTATTTCTGCCTGATCCTCCACCCAGACACAAGCTGGATCCTACAAATTCAGGATTGAGGAATTGGGATGAACGGAAATATAAAAACAAGCTCTTCAAAATAGCGAATGTTTTTCAGATGATGAAGGAGGAAAATGAAGTGCTTCCCTTTATTATAGGTCTTTCGGAAGTATCCGGCAGGAAGGTTCTGGAAGATTTGGTAAAGCTGCCACCTTTCAATTCGGAATATGGTATTGTGCATTACAATTCCAGAGACGAAAGAAAAGTTGATGTGGCTTTGCTATATAATAAAAAAAAAGTTGAGGTAGTGGATTCAGAAGCCATTACATTCTTCTTTGAAATTGAAAATAAAAACACAGAATATTACGACACAACAAGAGATGTACTTTATTCAAAACTGAAGTATGAAGAAGAAATTATTCATGTCTTTATCGCTCATCTTCCCTCTAAGCGCGAAAAAGATATCAATAAGCCCAAAAGAATCTTTATACTCAACGAAATCCAAAGACGGATTCTGGATATTGTAAATGATGGCGGAAATGTGATTTTGTGTGGTGATTTCAACGAAAACCCAGATGATGAAAATTTAGAAAAAATTCTCTATGACGATTCGCATGAGAAGGTATTGAGAAACCCTTTCCGGCAATTGTTTTCTACAGGAAATTACTCTACTTTTCATTACAAATCAGGACTGTTGTTTGATCAGATTATATTATCCAAATCTTTTTTTAAAGAAGATAATATACTTTCTTTTCAGCGTGCTGTGATATTCAGACCTGAAAAAATCAGCAGCCGGGACAAAAGATTTGAAGGAAGGCCGTTCCGTACCTATTCAGGAACACGGTATCTGGGTGGTTACAGTGACCATTTTCCGGTTTTTGTGACATTAAGTAAAGTATAAAACAAATGTGAAAACATAAATAAAGTAGAGAATGAAAAATTCAGACAACACAAGTTATCAATTGGATTCAATCGACAAAGAAATTATCTATATGCTGATGGATAATTCCAAAACTTCCCTGGCTCATATTTCCAAAAGCGTCGGCATATCAACAACTGCCGTTCATCAGAGAATAAAAAAACTTGAGCAGGCAGGAGTGATTGAAAATTCAATTTCGTTCCTTAATCCTAAAAAAATTGGATATAAAGTTATTTCATACATTGGCGTATTTCTCGATAAGCCGAGTCATTATCCAGATATGGTAAAGGCGTTGAAAGAAATTAATGAAGTCGTTGAAGCACATTATACCACAGGAAATTATACGATCTTTCTGAAAGTACTCTGTAAAGATAACGATCACCTGATGCAGATTTTAAGTAAACTTCAGAAGCTGAAAGGCGTGACAAGAACAGAAACTTTCATATCTTTGGAACAAGGTATTTACAGACAACTGAAAGTATAAAGATTATGAACATTGCTCAATATTTGGATTCAACCTATCTGAAAACTCCGGAACAATCGGGGATTTCAGCTGAAGAAACTTTACAGAAAGATAAAGATCTCACGCAGGAAGCGATTGATAACGGAATTTTTGCTGTCATGATCCGACCAGATTATGTTTCTGAGATAAAAAAGTATATTCAGGAGAGGAATTCGGATGTTGTGGTAGGAACAGTAATTGGTTTTCATGAAGGTACATCTTCCATAGACGAAAAAATTGCAGAAGCTGAAAAAGCGATTGCCGACGGAGCCGATGAACTGGATTTTGTAATTAATTATACGGCTTATCTGAAAGGAGAATTAAATCTTGTAAAAGATGAGTTTATACGATGTACAAAGCTATGTATGAAGCATCATAAAGTAGCAAAATGGATCATAGAAATTGCAGCTTTAAATGATGAACAAATTGCAGATCTTACCAAGAATATTTCAAATTGGGCCAAAGAAAATTTCTCAGAAAATGAATGGCCTAAAATATTTATAAAATCGTCAACAGGATTCTTTGAAACCAAAGATGGTAAGCCTAATGGAGCTACTTTTGAAGGAATAAAAATTATGCTTGATAATTCCGCAGGGTTACCCGTAAAAGCAGCCGGTGGAGTCAGGACTCCTCAAGATGCTGAAAAAATGATTAATATGGGGGTTAAAAGAATCGGGACCTCTTCAGCATTAGCTCTTATAAAAAATCATCAGTCACCACAAGAAGGATATTAACAATACAAAAAAACCATCAGATTAGGCTGATGGTTTTGTTTTTTTAAGCTTGTTGCGAAGCTAAATATTCGGAGTAGAATTCTTTTGTTTCGTGAATTAATGCGTCCATTTCTTCTAACGTAAAAATTTCTAAAAATTTCTTTCTGAAGTCTTTAAAATGGGGAACTCCTCGGAAATAGTTGCTGTAGTGCTGTCTCATTTCAACTAATCCTAACCTTTCACCTTTCCATTCTGCACTCCATTCTGCGTGCTGGCGAACCGCTAATAATCGGTCTTCGATGGTTGGTGCAGGTAAATGCTCACCGGTTTTAAAGAAATGTTTGATTTCATTAAATATCCACGGATATCCGATGGCTGCGCGGCCAATCATGATACCGTCGCAGGCATATTTCTGCTTGTATTCCAAAGCTTTTTCAGGAGAATCTATATCGCCGTTTCCAAAGATCGGAATCTCAATATTAGGATTTTGTTTAATTCGTGAAATATGTTCCCAGTCAGCTTCCCCTTTGTACATCTGTGCGCGCGTTCTCGCATGAATCGTTAATGCTTTAATCCCCGTTTCCTGCAAACGTTCAGCTACTTCATCGATATTGATGGAAGTACTGTCCCAACCCAAACGTGTTTTAACAGTTACAGGTAAGCTGGTTGAACTTACTACAGCTTTTGTAAGTCGAACCATTAAATCAATATCTTTTAAAACTCCGGCTCCGGCACCTTTACAAACTACTTTTTTTACGGGACATCCGAAATTGATATCTACCAGATCAGGATTTACGGTTTCTACAATTCTGGCAGACATGGCCATCGCTTCCTCATCACCTCCAAAAATCTGAATTCCGACAGGTCTTTCATAATCAAAAATATCCAGCTTTTTTCTGCTCTTGATGGCATCACGAATCAACCCTTCCGAAGAGATAAACTCAGAATACATTAAGTCTGCGCCATGCATTTTGCATAACCTCCTGAAAGGCGGATCGCTTACATCCTCCATCGGTGCCAATAAAAGCGGAAATTCCGGCAGTTCTATGTTGCCAATTTTTATCATGGTGCAAATTTACAAAATTCCAATCACTTGAAAATATGATAATATCTATGAGTTTAAATGATGGTAAATCATATGTAAAATATCAACACTTAAACTTAAAAACTCGCCTTCACCTGCATACTTCCTATATGGATTGTTCGGTCACCTGAGTTTCTTCCTTCGTAGTTTAGATTTAATTGAAGAAAAGAATTGATCGCCTGTTGAATAAAGACACTCCAAACCTGATTTTTACCTGGTTTAAGTCCGTCCAGCATTTGATTTCCTACGATGCTGAAATTATTTCCTGTAAAATTATTGTTGATAAATGAAAAGTTTCCTCTGATGGAAGTTTTCCGGCGTTCCCACTGAATCGTTCCTGTAATATCAAAAGCTTTCAGGAGTTCTTCACCATCTACTCTGTCTTTTTGACGGAAAGCTGAGGAGAGTTCGGCCTGTATCGCATCAGTAAATTTGTAGGTTGCTTTTGGCTTTGTCTCAAAATTATTCAGACGGTAATCTCTTGTGGTGAACAGTTGTGAAGAGTTTCGAATATCATGCACAGAATTTTCCCAGTCTATCCTGAATTCTTTATTAAACCAATATCCGATATTTAAAAAGTGCGAAATCTGTTCCCGTTCTTCGTTGCTGAAATTGGCATTGATGAGGTTATCATTGGATATAAACCTGTAATTTCCGTTCCAACCGGATTTTTCAGTCGGGCTAAACTGTGCCGATGCAAGAATGTTCTGGTTTTTGAGAATCTGGTCATCATTCTTTTCAAATGGGTTGATAACTAAAACTTTATCTTTTTTATAGAATGAATTCTGGGAATTTAATGAAATATTAAAATTCCAGCGTTTCAGAAATTTATTTTCAGAATTAAATACTATGGAAGGATTTACAAACAATGCCAGCTGAATTTTATTTTTATTGGAAGGGATGTATCTTACCGAATTGGTATAAATCCTGATATATTGAGCCAGATCCGAATATTCTGCAATTTCAAACTCGTCGAGCTGCTGGATGCCGTCGCCATTATAATCTGTCCATTTGTAAATACCCTGGCCATCCGTTACTTTTATATATTGAAATTCCCGCTGGGCTTCCTGTCCGTTTCCTAGTTCATAGAAAGCCTGAAGACGCATTCCGTTTCTGAAAAGCTGCTGGTTGTAAAGGATGTTTCCGACTACAAAATCATTGTTTCTGGAAGCGTCGACATCCTGATTCTGGTAAAAAAATTTACGGTAGTGGAGGAGTGCGTTCAATGTTGTTTTTTCAGTCTTAATGATCTGACTTTCTGCCATGAAACCTAAGATGTTATTCATGCTCTGAAGCCTGTTGTCGCGAACAGAGTCATTATCTCTCATATAAACTTTAGTGAGTAATTTCGTTCTGGTGCTGTCTCCAATTTTTTTCTGAACAAAAATTTCTCTCCAGCTGAAGCTCGTAACATCCATCAGTTGGGTATCATTGTATTTTTTCTCGTTATGCTCCATGCTTCCGCCAATTGCCCAGCTGCCTTTCTTGCCGGTGTATTCTGTTGAAGCTCCTCCTCTGATAAATTTTGTATCCTGAAGAATGGCGTTTGTATTCAGATATGAAAAATTCCCTTTAGTAAAGAATTTCCCACTGATCCAGCCGAAATCGAGATCATTTTTAATTCCTTTATAAGAATCTTGCTCGTCGAGATAATTGATTCTGTAATTTAAAGTTGATTTATTATTCCATTTATTTAAAAAGCTGAAAATGAATCTGTTTTGGGTTCTTCCGCTGAATTCCTGGGCAAGGTTGAAATCTCTGGAGAATTCTACGTCGTTGATCCTGTCTAAAATATGAAACTGTTTATCGATGTACTGATATTCGAAGTTGGGGGTTCCTTTCCATTTGTTTTTAGTGAAAGTTTTATTTCCGAAAATTCGCCATGCATATCCGATATTTTGGTTAGAATCTTTAGACGAAAATAAATTGACATCGTAGTTGCTTAAAGAAATATCGGCACCTATTTTTCCGTCTTTTAATGCATATTCGGAATTTAATGAATACACCTGCGATTTTTCAGGGGAAGGAAGCTTTCTTACTGCTCGGTAATCTCCCATATTTGGACCTGCATATTCAAAAACACGACCGTTATTCGTGGTCTGTGTAACTTTATAATCTCCGAGATTTGCCCCAAAATAGGTAAAGGAAACAGTGTACAAAGTCTGTGTGGCATCCGTAGAAAACTGATAATAATTCCCGCCCGGATCCTGCACAATTCGATAAAGGATTTTATTGACATCATATTCTGTCACAACACCGGAAGGTGCGTACATCAGGTTGGGGTCGTTTCCTGCATCTGCCAGAATTTGCTGATCTTCAGGGGAAAGATTTAAAGCTAGCGGTGCATTTTTATTGTCATTTTCCATAAACCAGTTGAGTCCGAGCTTTAATTTTTCTCTTTTATGCTCAACTTTTCCGGTGAATAAATATCTTGAATAATTCCTGTTCGTATAATTGTAGGAAATGGTAATGAAATTCTGCTGGAAAATAGGCCTGAAACTGGTAAATGTAACTTCTCCGGTATTGTAATTAATAATATAATCTTGGTTTTCACCGCGTTTCATCAAAATACCGTCGATGAAAACCTGCTCCGATCCCGAGATTAATGTAATAAACTGTTCTCCGTTTTTTCCTGTAAGACGATAAGGTCCCTGGTTTCCCTCAACACCCTGAAAACGGATTCTGTGGAATTCACTTCGCGCAACTCCCATGGATACATCGACAAATGTTTTATTGTCTTTCCCGAATTCCGTCTGGAATTCAAGCCCCATGCTTCGTCTTTGATATTTAGCAAAATAATTTTTGGCTTCAACAAGATCGAGATGTCCTGCTCTTAATATAGATTTATCTTTGATATTAAGCTGCATATAGATTTTATCAAATTCCTCAAGGGTTTGTGTATATCCGTCTGCCTGAATAGGTAAATTATGATCTGAAATACTGGCGAGAATCGTTACATCTTTTGAGAGTCTTCCTGAAATCTGCAAATCCATAGAACTTTGTACCGACTGTCCCTGATTATTACCAAAGGTAATCCCTCGTATAATGGAACCTTTGGAGTTAAGTTCACCTAAAAATCTTTTTTTATCGTTTTTGGCAAGAACGCCTTCATCTACTATGATTCTGTTATTGGTCTTGACAAAATCCATGGTATCTTTTGCGAAAATATCCTGCTCAAATTTAGCGGCGAGTATGCTGTCTTGCCTGATGCTGTCCTGTATCAGACTGTCTTGAGGCAGATTCGGATTTTTCCACGTGAATATCTGAGCATTTCCTAAGAAGATGCCCATAAAGAATAACACGAATATCAGAATATAATTCCGCAAGCTTTTAAAAATAATTCGTAAAAATACTTAAAAATTGTTTATGGAAAGGGTTTTAGGATTATTAACAAAAAATTAACCCGATTATTGTATCGGAAAGAAAAAATGGCGTAATTTTGGGCTGTAAATTATTAATAATTAAATTTTTAAAATCATGAAAAAAATTTACTCATTTATTGGGTTGGCAATGGTTGCAAACATGGCATTTGCACAAAATTTAGTTTCTAACCCTTCTTTTGATAATGGATTGACAGGTTGGACGGCTGGCCCTTCAGGTAGTTATCAGTCACCAACTTTAGTTGCTGGAGATGGATCTAATGGGGCGAATTCAGCTCAATACCAAAATGCTAGTGCTACAACAGGTTTCTATCAGGAAGTTCCTGTAACAGCAGGCCAGACATATACAATATCATTCTGGTATAAAGCTACAGGAGATGGTACCGACGCGAGAATCTGGTCTGTTTATAAAGATGCAACATCAAATATAATTTATCAGCAAGGAACATCAAGTGCTGTAGGTACCGACCCGTTAAGAGGACCTGAAAATGGATATTTGCCAACAGCTTCAGCGTGGACGTTATTTACAACAACTGTAACAGCACCAGCAAATGTTGTATTGCTTCAACTTGCGGTAAGAGCTTATAATAACTCTACTGTGGCTGCTTTTGATGACTTTTCTGTAATATCTTCTACAGTTTTAGCAGCTGGAGAAGTTGCTCCTTCAAAATATAGATTAGTGAAGAATACTTTTGTTAAAAATGACGGAATTTCTTTTGGAGCTCAATCAAAAGATGTGAAAATTTTTAATATGTACGGACAAGTGGTAAAAACTGCTTCTGTAAAAGAAAATGAAGTATTAAATGTTGCTGAATTACAAAAAGGTAATTATATCGTAACAGGTACTGTAAATAATCAGCCGGTTTCACAAAAGATTTTGAAAGACTAATATCTTATACAATATACATAAGAGGCTGTTTCAAAAATGAAGCAGCTTTTTTTGTGATCGTAAAAAAAGAAAGCTTGACTACTTTTTAAGTGATCCTTTTTTTTGCTCAATAAATACCATATTTATAAATTTTTCATAAAAATTGTGGTATATGATTGAATATTTGGCATTTATTTTGATGATTTGTATTTACAATATAAATCACTTGATTATGAAAAAAGCATTTACTTTTATCGGGCTTATCTCGATGATGGCGTTTTCTAATGCCCAGATTGTAATTAATGAAGTTTATACAGGAGGAGGCCTTCTAGGCGCGACCTTAACGAATGACTTCATAGAGTTGAAAAACATTGGTAATACAACAGCAAGTCTCACAGGAGCAACCATCCAGTATGGTTCTGCTACCGGAGCATTCACCCAATATCACAATTTACCGACCATTAGTTTGCTCCCGGGACAGACCTATCTGATCCAGGAAGGAGGTGATGGCGGTGGGCTTATTAACCTTGTAAACCCGAATCTTGTGGTAAATGTTGTTTTGAATTTCGATGGATCCGGTCCGATAGTAGGAGCGGGACTAGGAATCGGACTTACTTCAGGTAAAGTTGCTCTTGCCAGCAACGCCACTCAGGTAACTGGTCCTACCGCGGCTAATGTTTTAGATTTTGTAGGATATGGCTTAGCTAATCAATATGAAGGGGCGGGTGCCGCTCCATCTCCAACAATTCTTAATTCCATTACCAGAATTTCAGGAGATACCAATAATAACAATGTCGATTTCACGATTGCTTTACCTTCTCCATTGGCAGGTAGTTTAGCCGTGAGTGATATATCTGATAATGCAATTCGTTCTAATTTCATCAAAAATACTTTTGTAAAGTCTGATGAAATTGTTTTTGGTTCAGATGTAAAAGATGTAAAAGTTTATAACATGTCGGGTCAGGTTGTGAAAACTGCCTCTGTAAGAGAAAACGAAACATTGAATGTTGCTGATTTACAAAAAGGAAACTACATCGTAACAGGTATGGTAAATAACCAGCCGGTTTCGCAAAAGATTCTTAAAGATTAATTTTTTCTAAAATATAATAATAAAAATGTCTTGGGTTAAAACGATCCAGGGCATTTTTACTTTTAATACCAGCCTCTTCTTGCGGCATTAATAATTGAATTCAAATTAAGAATCAGCGTGTATCTGATACGTTTTGCGTAATCCTTAAACGAAGGCTCAAAACCTAAGGAAGATTGCACCGGAAAATAGATTTCAAGAAAATCGGGAATCAACCGTACTTTAACGCCGGTATCCCATATAAATTTAGTTGGAAGATTTTTGTTATCATAAATTCCGGCATCTGCATAGACATGGAAAATTTTCCAGACACTGGTGTCTACATTCAAAGAAGTGAGCCACTTATTGACGCTTCCGGGGATAAAGGATTTAAAACCTCCGTCAGCCAGAATAAACTGCTGAGAAAGAATTCCTCCGGTAGCACTTTGTCCGAGAAGGTTGTAGGAGAAAGAGTAATCCGAAACGCGGGAAATCCCGTAGTTAAAGGTATTATTCCGCGTATTGTTTTTCACAAAATACCCCGCAAACAAACGTACACTCAGTTTTTGTCTTGGTGCAAACTCCCAACGGTAAAATGCTTCTGCCGTTACTTTTTGGAAATCTTCCATCCACTGTGTACTCACCCCGAGACTCTTTTCATGAATGCTCTGGCTGTCATTATACCCGTATCCGATACTCCAGAGATTATATTTATCATAATCTTTATTGGCAATCATGAGAGGGCTTAGATCCCGTTCAAAATAATTATAAGAAATTCCGAGACTTCTCCCTACGGTACTTCTAGGGTTTTTTCTGAAATTGATATTTGAATAGACAGAACTCTTGCGATATGCCAGATCATAATCATAATGAAAATAAGATCCGGAAACTCCGAAAGTTATGCTTCTAAAGATGCTTTCTGCAGGAAGAAAAGAGTAGGCGACCGCTCCCGAACCGGTAAGTTTTCCCGTTCCTGTACTGTATGTTGGTGTAAAAGAATATAAAAATTTACGATCAAAAAAAGACTGATTTTTAAAATTAAATCCGATCAGAAATTTATCATAAGTATTATTGAAACGGATTTTCGGACTTACGTAAATTTCGTTAAACTCGGGATTCGGTATATCTTTGATTAGTTTCAACTTGATCTTTCTCATATTGGAAAAAAAGCCTTTCGCATACAAAAAATTATCCCTGTAATTGGCTTCCGGAAAAATATATTCGTCATTCAGTGTGATCTTGTGGGTGTTAAGATCCGGAATTGTAACGGTTGTATTTTTTTTATTTTCCTCCGTTTCTACCCAATATTCGTTCTTATTTCCTTCTTCCGATTCGGTTTCAAGTTTTACCGGAATGTTAGAAGAGGTATTTTTCTGAATTTTTACCGTAATAGAATCTCCTTCTTTCTTAAATCTTTTAAGCTTAAAATTAACCCTGTTTTTGTGCTGCAAAAACTCCGATAAGTATGCTGTTCTTTTATCTTTCTCGGCAAGTTCTTTTATAAAATCATTCGGATTGATTTCATGGTCTCTGTTTTTTGCAATGAAATTCTGAACCAAATTATCAAAATTTTCATAGCCCATTTTATCAGCTGAATAACTAAATAATGTTCCTGTTTCAAAACTGCTGATAGCCATGTCGTTGAAGTTGCTCAGAACGGCATATTTTTCAGCGATTTTCTGATCAAGATTCTGAGACATGATATATTGATAGGTAAGTCCATACCGCTCAATCAGTTTTACTTCGGAAGCATGAAATAGTTTTAAAGGTTTTACCCCAAAAAGTTTTGTTTCGGGTAATGTGCCCAATAATTTTGTGTCTGAATAAAAATCTTTTAAATATTGAATTTCCAGATAAGATTTTAATCCATTTTTAAACCAGTGATAATTCTGTTTGTCTGTGATGATACTTTCATCCAAGACTTTTTTTGCAACAATTCCGAAGTAATCCAGGTCTGTTTTTTGTGCTTCATTAAATAATTGAAACCTGAACTTCCAGAACGTGATATCATTATTTCCGAAAAAATCTTCCTTTGTCCTGAATTTATCAGAAATGAAAATTCTTTCAGGAATAGTGCCGATTCTGTTTTTGATAAATTTTAAATGTAGTGGAAGATAGAATTCCAGATTCTGCTTCTCTTCAGGTTTGATATTATACCCGAATTTTATTTCCGTATGAATGTCATCGGTGTTGATATTAATCGTTGGATAGTCATTCTGAGAAATGACAAATTCAGGATCCGAGTCAAGATATCCTTTAAAGGAATTCATCTGGAACTGCTGAAGATTACTTTCAATAAAAGAATTGACGGGAACATCAAAATTCACCGTCCAGTAGGTATTGAAACTTACCGATTCTTCGATATCATGATAGTTTCTTTTGGAAATATTGTCCGGATCAAAGCGATCCGGAACAATAAAAAAATATTTCAGAGCTACATTATCACCGGAAGTTCCGTATCCTGTAAATTTTTTATCAGGAAGCTGAATTTCGTACTGTAACTGTAATTTTATCTGCTCTCCCGGCTTTAAGACTTCTTTCAACGGCAGGAAAAAATTCTCGTCGGAAATATTAGTCACCGGAATTTCCTGATCAGAATTTTTAATTCGTAAATTCAGTAATTTTCCGAGTTCATTCTTTTTGGCAAAATGCAGATCTGTATTTCGGTCTTCAAGTTTCCGGTACACAAGCGATGTTCCTCTTTTGTTGTAAGCGGAAACCCAGTTTAGAAGCTTTACTGTGTTAAGATTATGAGCAGAATTGTTGTAATAAACCAATTCCTGGTTAATACTCAGTCTCCTCTTGTCAGAAGAAAGTTTAGCTTCAATATAAATGCTGTCTTTCTGTGCAGAAACTTCTGCAACACCCAAAAACAAAGCAAGACCAATACAAATATTTCTCAATTAACTGTGATAAAGTTCAAATATAACGTATTTTGCAGAAAGTAGTTTAAATTTTAAATTAACTTTGAGTTAGTTTTTTTTAAGGGAATCTAAATAAGCCTTCCATCCTTCATTTTTATACGTAATTGCAGCTTCTGCAGGATTTTCAGATTTATAAATTCCTCTTCCGACAATAATAAAATCTGTGTGAAGAGTTTTAAATACATGTTCAGGTGTGTTATACTGCTGACCTTTTCCGTCCCCTGAATCTGCAAGATTAACGCCCGGAGTAAACAACAGCATTTCTTCCGGAAGCGGGTTTTGGGAAACCCCTCCAATGACATTTGGATGGGATGCAGCTACTTTCAGGGCTTCTTCTCTGTAAGCACTTGTTGTTAAAGCGCCTTTCGAAGACATTCCGATAATTGCTACGACACCTACATTTTTAAAGCAGTCTAAAGATTCAAACCCTCCGATAACCTGAGATGTTACGAAATCTGCCCAGGCTGTAATTTTGAAAACCCCACTCGTAAACTGAAGTTCCTGAGTATTTCCGATGTCTGCAAATTTGCGATCTTCCATGAGAAGGAAATTGTGCTTTTCAGCCAAATCTCTTAATGGAGTAATCGTTTTTTCGTATTCAAAATCAGAAATAATATCAATATGTGTTTTTAAAGCAATCACGTGCGGGCCAACTTTTTCAGCAAGATCCAGTAATTCCTGAGTGGTTGTTACATCCGCAGAAGCAATTAAATTAGATTGTTTTGCCAATGCTGTTTCCAATAGTTTTTTAGAAACGGAATGCTGTGCGTTATTGAGCTTTTGCTCGTATGATGCTCTTGTTTTTTCCTCAAACTGAATATGATTTCCTTTCAGAAAATCCTGAATTCTTTTCACTTCATCATCAGAAAGTTCTCCATTTTCCTGAAGAATCGAACAAACTTCTGAAATGTTGAAAAGCGTGTGGACTCTGTATCCTTTGCTTTCCAGAAGTTCTTTCCCGCCCTGTTCTCTGTCAAGAACAACAACAATATCGGCTACTTTGATGTCTTCCTGTTCAACTTCCGCAATTGTTTCGATGAGTGATTTTCCTGAGGTGATTACGTCTTCTACCAAAAGGCAGTTTTGTCCTTTCTGGTAAATTCCTTCAATCAGTTTTTTTGTGCCATAGTTTTTGGCTTCCTTTCTTTTTATAATTAATGGAATATAGCTTTCCAGAGACATTGCTGTGGCCATCGGAAGGGCTGCGTAAGGAACTCCGCAGATCAGATCAAAATTATCTAAAGGAAGCATTTCCAATAAATAATTAGCTAAGTTTTTTAAAATTTTCGGATCTGAAGCTAAAGGTCTTAAGTCTACATAAAAAGGACTTTCGATGCCACTTTTTAATGTAAATCTTCCAAATTTGATGATGCCCAGTTTATAGCACTCTAAAAAGAATTCTTTTTTACTTTCCATTATTTTTTATTAGATGTTGCAAATTTAATGAAATGATATTGAAAGTCAATTGTGAATTTTACTTCGTAAGTCAATTGTAAATTTTTTAAAATAATAACTTATTCATCATCCACAAAAAAACATCCTTTTGGGATGTTTTGATTATTTTATGATTTCGGCATCGATTATTTTCGTACCGCTATTGTTATATTTTCGGTCTGCTTCCCAAAGCAGGAATTTATCCACTTCTTTAATGAGTTTTGGAATCGTAAGTGACAAGACTGCCAGATCGTCCAAAACGCCGATTACGGGAACTGCTACTTCAGGAACAAGATCAATCGGTGAAATAATGTATAAAACTCCCAAAAGTGGCAGGATAATATCGATAGATCGCATCGGGTATTCTCCTTTTCTCCACATTCTTATCATTCTGAAAATATCAGGTATTTTTCTGATAAAACCTTTATGATTTATGGCTTCCTTAGCCAGACTTAATTTTGAATATTTCATTTTGTGCTTGATTTTAATAATTTTTACAACGGTACTTAATTCGCAAATTCTATACCAACGGAATCTTATGGAACGTTAAAATTATTTGATGATATTATCGATAAACTGATGTACCGATTCTGTATTCCAGTCTCTTGAAGCATCTTCTTTAATGATGATTCTCCCGTTTTTGTCAAGTAGATAAGTGGTTGGGAACACTTTCGGAAGGATTTTCTCTGAGATCGGGCTTTGCGCAATATAAACGGGAACGTTGTAATTATTTTCTTTTAAAAATTTTCTTACGGCATCTTCCTGATCGTTCATTGCGATCAGAACAAAATCAACATGATCTTTCCGGGTGTCATACAGCTTCTGGATTGAAGGCCATTCTTTTCTGCACGGCGGACACCAGGTTCCCCAGAAGTTTAGGAATACAGCCTTGTCTTTAAATGCTTTCAGGTTTGTACTCGGAACATTGATTCCCTGAAGGTCGATGTCATAATCTTCATCACTTACGTGAACTGCATTCTCAATTGTTGCGACAGGAAAAAATGTATCCTGAAGTTTTTCTTTCACTCCCGGAACAAAGGCAATTACTCCGATAATGACGATTAATATGAGATAGATGAGATTTTTTTTCATTTTATTAAATTATTAACTACAGCAATTCTAAAATTTCCTGAACGGCATCTTTTCCTCTGTTTTTTGCATAATAAATCTGCAAATCGTTGTAAAACATATCCTTTGTATAAGTTTCCGGATCGGCTTTATATTTCGCCAGTAATTCTTTTCCATATTTAGGGCGTGGACCCCATGAATTTTTTACCTTAAAATTGTTATCAAGAATAATCACTTTAGGAATCGATTCTGTTCCGTTTGTAAGGAATTGATTGATTAAGCTTTTGTCGCTGTCTCTCAGGAAAATTCTCACTTTATTTCTGCCTTCAAAAAATTTCACCAAAGCAGGAACGGTAGCGCTTGCGTCACCACACCATACTTCCGAGATAATCAGGATTTTTCCGTCGAAGTTTTTCTTTTCGAGTTCTTTCAGCTGATTTTCATCCGGGACATATTTCTTTAATGTGCGGTCAATTCTCTGAATTCCCAGTTCGTAATATTGTTTATAGTCGATTTCCTGTTGTGAAGCAGGATTTGCTAATCTTTGTTTGCCAATTTCAAGGTATTCCTCGAAAGAGATTGCTTTTTCCCAGTAATTTTTCATTACTAAAAATATTTATGTTAAAAATTATTGATATTTCTTGTTTTGTTGATCAGAAACAAATCTGCCAGAACAAAAGCTGCGAGACTTTCTACTACAGGAACTGCTCTCGGAAGAACGCACGGATCATGGCGCCCTTTTCCTTCCACGATCACAGGATTTCCTTCTTTGTCAACACTTTCCTGAGGTCTTAAAATGGTGGCAACAGGCTTAAAAGCGACTCTGAAGTAAATATCCATTCCGTTGGAAATTCCACCCTGAATTCCCCCTGAGAGATTAGATTTTGTGGAAAAATCTTCGTTGAAAAGATCATTATGTTCTTTCCCTGTCATTTTAGCACCGCAGAATCCGCTTCCATATTCAAAACCTTTTGCAGCATTAATATTCAACATTGCTTTCCCTAATTCTGCCTGTAGTTTTGAGAAAACCGGCTCACCAATTCCCACCGGAACATTTTTAATGACGCACGTAATCGTTCCGCCGATGGTATTTCCTTCTTTTTTGATTTCTTTGATCCTCTCGATCATTTTCTCCGCAGTTTCCGCATCAGGACATCTCACTTCATTGCTTTCTGTTTTTGAAAAATCAAGAGCCTGATAAGGTTTTTCACAGAAAATTTCGCCTACAGAAGAAACGTATGCATTAATTTCAATATCTGCTAAAAGTTGTTTTGCCAATGCTCCGGCCACAACCCAGTTTATGGTTTCCCTCGCTGAAGATTTTCCGCCCCCGCGATAATCTCTGATTCCGTATTTCTGATCGTACGTAAAATCTGCATGGCTCGGACGGTAAGACGTTGCAATGTGGTTATAATCTTTCGATTTCTGATTTTCATTTTCGATGATAAAACCAATGGGCGTTCCGGTAGTTTTTCCTTCAAAAATACCTGAAAGAAATTTTACCGTATCACTCTCTTTCCTTTGGGTTACAATGGCAGACTGTCCCGGTTTTCTACGATCAAGTTCATATTGTATTTTATCGAAATCAACCGTTAAACCTGCCGGAAAATTATTAATGATTCCACCATAAGCCAGACCGTGGCTTTCTCCAAATGTTGTAAGGCTGAGAAGATTACCTAGAGTATTTAACATACTACAAATTTACAGCTTTTTATTCAGATATAGAATGCTGTCTATTTGTTCTGTTGATATGACTTTTTGATAGAAATTATAACGTTCTCTGCTTCCATTTTTTCTTTTAAATTTAATTTTTTCCAGATGAAACCTTTTCTCATATCTTTTTTATCTTGCATCTGCGGAAAGATTCCTGCTTTTACATCATCAAAAATATAGCTTTCTGAGATAGCAGGAAGTTTAGTGCTGAAATTGTAAGGATATCTTTCGGAAATGTGAAATGATAAATTTCCGACTTTATAAGAATTAAATGTCAGGTCACTATAAGTAGAAGGCTTGTAAAGCTGTGCTGTTTCCATTTTTCCCATAAAGTTTCCGAGTCTGAAACTTGGTAGATAATTTTGAGCAAGGGATGGAACCGTTAGAAATATCACAATCATTGAACTTAATACTGAGAATGTTATTATTGATCTTCTTTGATTAAAGAAACCAGTAAAAAGGACGAAAAAAATAACAAAAAACACATCAATGAAAAACCGATATTGCGCCGAAAATAGAATAACCAGAATACTTTTTATCAATATCGAAATACATATCAGGCTGATAATTCTGTTCTTTTTAATGAAACTAAAAATAATAAAGACAATTAGGCTTACAACAAAGAAAATGTTTATTGCCGATTTTATTCCGTGTAAAAACAGCCAGTTGTGAATGTAATCCATAAAAGAAAATTTTTCAATTTCCTGATAAGTGTACTGCATATCATATGTTTTCTGAATGGCAAAGTGGGAAGAGGTCTCTAGAATTTTATCATTCGGCTTCCAGCTTACGCCTATATCTCCTATGGAAATCGGAAAAACAGGGTAGCCAAAAGTCCAGATGTTTTTAGTGAAAAATAATATAATGACCAGAACGCCGGGAAAAAGTATTTTAGAAGGAGATTTGACAATCAGAAATGAATAAAGGAAACTTAATATCGGCAGCCATATCATCGTAGGTTTTATAGCAAAAACAAACACAGAAAATACAAATAATTGAGCGGTTGATCTGTTTCCTTTTAAAATTTCATTCAGAATAATGACAGAAAATACGATGACCGATAAATCGGGGCTGGGAGACTGGGAAAATAGCATTAAAATGGGAATGAAGCATAACTGAATCCAGCTTTTCTTCTCAATAATATATAAAGTATAAATAATGAGTAATACCGAATTGATTCTCAGAAAAGGATCAGAAAAATTGGAAAACCCGGCCTGAAAGATATGCCATATCGACATTTGTCCCAATGTGAGATCAAGATTTGAAATTCCCTTTACCATTCCAAATTCTGTAAGCCATTTTATAGTAGGAACGTAATATCCGAAATGATCTAAAATAAACGGATAAAAAGATCCGCAAAATATAATGATGAGTGAAATGAATGCGATTAATATGAAGTCTTTTTTGGAGAAGCAACTAAATTCTTTGTAAATTTTATCATGAAAGAAAAAGAATAATCCGATTAAGATTGTCGCAATCTCTACATGTGAATTTAAAGGAATAAAAAATGACAAACCTGTCCATAGTACGCTGATGGTAAAAATCCCGGATAATGACTTACCCGAAACGCCAATTAAAAATTTATCTAAAACATATTCACTAGCTTTTCCCCAGCCCATAAGAACAGGAATGAGTAAAATACTGGAGAGGAGAATTAAAAACATAAAAAAAGATTGCTTAAAAATAAACAATCTTTTCTTATAAATTATGGTGAAATAAATTAATTACGTGGTTGTACTCGTCCGCTTTTTCTATCTTGTGCTCTACCTAAGGTATAACCTGTAGCACCACCGATAACACCACCAATTGCCGCACCGGCACCCGGACTTTTCTTATTAACGATCGCCCCTAATGCAGCACCTCCTACGGCACCAATAATAGTACCTTTAGCGGCTTCACTCATTCCTTTTTTCTGAGTTGTACCTTGTGATGCACTGCTTCCATTGTTGGCATAGTTTCCGCTGCTTGAGCTTGAACTGGGTCTGTCTCTGTAAACAGTATGAGTCTCCCGAATTACCTGAGGTCTGGAATTGGCAGCCGCGGTTTTAGCTTTCTCAATATCAGCAATGCTGTCTGCTTTTTTCTGGGCTTCATATGCCATTTTCTCTTTCTCAATGGCTAATTTTTGTTTTTCAATTTCAAGTTGCCTCATCTGGAATTCCATCTTTTCTTGTTCCAGAGATTTTTCGGCTATCTGATCTTCTTTTTTACAGGCGGTCAATACAAATACTGACAATAGACCTGTCAACACTATATTTTTCATAATTCAAATTTTAATAGGTATCAAAACTAAGCTTGACGGTAAGGTGTTTTCAATTATGAAGCCAAAATCCGGTTAAATAATGTTAAAATTTTAAAAATCTGATATAAACTTCATTGCAACTAATCCGAAAAGCCTTTCAATAAAGCTTTCGGAAATGTAATTTTTAATTAATTTTCTCTTATTGTTGAATTAATATAAATTAGTTAAATTTGTAGAAACCAAATTACATTTTATGAAATCTACAATTTTTAAGATGCTGATGCTTTCAGGATCAATCGCAGTTCTTGCAGGGTGTTCATCCAATGATGATATGATTACGTCTGAACCAAAAAATCTTACAGACAAAAAAGAAATTTCTAAATCCAAAGTTTATACGATCCGTTATGGCTTGATGTCTCAGAACGGAACTAAAACTCTTTCCGGTAGCTATGATGTAGGAAGTTTTATCGCCACCAATACTACCACAGGAGAATCTTTTGAGACATACGCGGGAGGAGGTTTTCAATCTTTACCTAAATATTATGAAGGAGTTCCGGCGGGTACTTATACTTTTACTGCTATGCAAGGGCAGGGCGGATGGGTAGGATATGGTTCTGTAACGGGCGTTGTGTCTGACAGCCAGGTGGATAATGACGGTTATATTACGGTGTACATTCCTATTGTGTGGGAGGAATAATCATTTCCTGTTTATAGGGTGTGTGATAAAATAATTTTGAATCTTAAATAATTCACGGCATTATGATCTTGCTCATATTACAATTGATTTGATGTGTCTAATTTTGAATTCATATCAACCTAAAAAAATTATTATATGAAAAAAGTAATGCTATTAATGCTAGGATTAAGCCTTTTCGCTGTCAGCTGCCAAAAGAAGGAAGTGCAGAATGATGCAAATTCTATGAGTGATTCTACTGATGCGGTATCAACGTATCCTGATAATACCGAAACTGCAACATCTATGGATACCACTGCTAGTGTGAGAGATAGTATAATGAATCAATCGGCATCTGGTCAGTCTAACAGAGCGGACGGAAATACACGTACTGACTCAATGAGATAAAAAAACATTTTTTTAGACCCCATATATCCTTTTTAGACTCCTCAGTATTCCTTGAGGAGTTTTTTGGGTTAAAGTTTATTAGTTAATATCTTGGATAAAAAAATATTAAAAATTGCTGTAAAAAATAAAATATGACCAGACTCATAATTTTTTATTTTTCCTATTTAATTTTACAGTAGAATTAAATTAACTGATTCTATAAAATTTTTTTTATCATTTGTGTTTTTTTGTCCCCGCTTGAGGAGCGCTTATTTTTTCCGCTTGATAAAAATATCTTTTTTGCAGATAAATGATCGGTTTTAATCTTGTCAATAATAAAAAATGAAATTAATCGTTTTTGCTTAAAAATAAGCTTTGGTACTTATTTTTGTAAATTCCTTTTTGATATCTGATAGAATTTATATAAAAAACATTTTATTTTATACTATATATTATCAAAAAACGAATTAGATTTGCAATGATTAATATTAAATGATAACTTATGAAGAAAATTTCTACTTTCTTAGTACTTCTTCTGTGTTTGCTTAACCTTGGAGTCATACCTGACATCTATGGGCAGACACCTGCCGGATTACCTTATTCCCAAGACTTTAATACCACAAATGATTTCACACTTCTCAATGGGACTCAGACAAATAAGTGGTTTTACGGTTCTGCAACAGGAAATCCCGCCAATTCACTTTACATTTCAAACAATGCTGCTGCCAATGCGTATAACACAGGCTCGTCAAGCGTCGTGCAGGCCTACAGAGATTTTACAATTCCTGCAGGAACTACAAATGCAACCTTAATGTTTGACTGGAAAGGAGACGGAGAATCTATCTGGGATTATTTAAGAGTATGGATGGTGCCTGCGACTTATACGCCGACCGTCGGAACTCAGATTACTGCCGGTGGTGGAAGGATCCAGATCGGAGCCAACTTTAATCAGCAGACAACATGGCAAAATTATTTTAATGCAGGAGTTAACCTGAGTTCTTTTGCAGGAGGTACTATGCGTCTTGTTTTTGAATGGCGAAATGACGGAAGTGGTGGTACTCAGCCGCCTATTGCTATTGATAATATCAACTTAAGTATTCCTACCTGTAAAGTTCCTCAGAATATTCAGGTAACAAGTGTAGGATCGAATACAGCATCAATAAGCTGGACGGCTCCTTCGCCTGCTCCTGCAGCGGGTTATCAGATTTATATGACAACCACTAACGTTCCTCCTACATCTTCAACGGCACCTACTTATACATCTACAGGAACTTCAGCGACATTGTCTCCGTTGGTGCCAAACACTACTTATTATTTCTGGGTACGTTCTGTTTGTTCAGGAACAGATACCAGCTTTTGGATAGCAGGATCAAGCTTTACAACAACGCAGATCCCGGCAACAATTCCTTATGTGCAGAATTTCTCAACAGGCAACGATCTTCAGCTTTCTAACGGAACTCAGACAAATAAATGGTTGTATGGTTCTGCAACGGGAAATCCTGCCAACTCACTTTATATTTCAAATACGAACGGTACAACGAATGCTTACAGTACAAGTTCAACGAGTGTAGTTCATGCATTCAGGGATATTATTGTGCCTGCAGGAACTACAGATGCAACCTTAATGTTTGACTGGAAAGGAGACGGAGAATCTATCTGGGATTATTTAAGAGTATGGATGGTGCCTGCGACTTATATGCCAACCGTTGGAACTCAGATTACTGCCGGTGGTGGAAGAATCCAGATCGGAGCCAACTTTAATCAGCAGACAACATGGCAAAATTACCTTAATACGGGACTTAACCTGAGTTCTTTTGCAGGAGGTACTATGCGTCTTGTGTTTGAATGGCGAAATGACGGAAGTGGTGGTACTCAGCCGCCTATCGCTATTGATAATATTAATTTAAGTATTCCTACCTGTAAAGTTCCTCAGAATATTCAGGTAACAAGTGTAGGATCGAATACAGCATCAATAAGCTGGACGGCTCCTTCGCCTGCTCCTGCAGCGGGTTATCAGATTTATATGACAACCACTAACGTTCCTCCTACATCTTCAACGGCACCTACTTATACATCTACGGGAACTACGGCGACATTGTCTCCATTGGTGCCAAATACCACTTATTATTTCTGGGTGCGTTCTGTTTGTTCGGGAACAGATACAAGCTTCTGGATAGCAGGGCCAACTTTTACAACGACCCAGATCCCGGCAAACCTTCCTTACATCCAGCAATTTACTTCTGGAAGTGATATGGGTTATACTAACGGAACGCAGGTTAATAAGTGGACTTATGGAAGTGCAACAGGAAATCCTGCCAATTCACTTTATATTTCCAATACCAACGGTACAACTAATGCCTACAGTACCAGTTCGTCGAGTGTAGTTCACGCATACAGAGATATTGCTATTCCTGCTGCAACGACTACAGCGACTTTCTCTTTTGATTGGAAAGCTGCTGGTGAATCAAATTGGGATTATCTGAGAGTTTGGCTGGTACCGGCATCTTTTATGCCTACTTCTGGCACTCAGATTACAGCCGGAACAGGAAGGATTCAAATCGGAGGCAATTATAATCAACAGACTACATGGCAGACTGTTCTTAATCCGACATTGAATATTTCCAGCTTTGCAGGCAGCACAATGCGTCTTGTATTTGAGTGGCGAAATGACGGAAGTGGCGGAACACAACCTCCGGTAGCGATAGATAATATTAATGTACGTGTTTGCAGCAAGACGACTCCAGTTGTGACAGTTGGCACTCCAACACATAATTCAGTGGTTCTAACGTGGCCTCAGGATAACGGGGGAGCAAGCTATATTGTCAATTACAGACCCGTAGGATCAAGTGCTCCTTGGCAGTCAGTAAGTGTTGCGGCTGCACCTTATCCAACGCCTACAAATACAACTACTCTAACCAATCTTTTATCTGCAACTTCATATGAAGTACAGGTTGTTGCGGTTTGTAATGGTAGTGAAGGACTACCTTCAAACAATACATTTACTACGAGATGTGATCCTACTCCTCCAAATGTAACGATCAGTAACATTACAACGAATTCAGCGTTGATTAAATGGTCGCCTTTGGCTTTAAGCTCACACTATTTCATGAGATACAGAATTGTAGGAAGTGGCGCAGGAGGATGGAGTGCAAATATTCCTTTACCGTTAGCGCCTGCCAATACATATAATCTTGGAGGTTTGAACGTCTATACAACTTACGAAGTTCAGATTGCCAATATGTGTGATAATGAAAGTACATTAAATCCATGGTCAAATCCTAAAGTATTTACTACTGAAAGAACTTGTGACATTGCTCCTCCTGGATTAACGATTACTACTATTACTCCAAACTCAGCTGAAGTAACATGGGAACCTTTCCCTGGTGCAACCTATATACTGAGGTACAGAAAAGTGGGTATTCCGAGCTGGACTACAGTGACTTCAAACACGAATACAATTACACTGTCTGGGCTTCTTGAACTTACACAGTACGAAATGCAGGTAGCAAATGTTTGTAGTGGAACTCCGGGTACATATACATTGCCTTACTTGTTTACGACACCAACGGTAGTTTATTGTCAAATGTCTTCTACTTCTTCAAGCTCTGAATATATTTCAAAAGTAACAGTAACACCGAATGGTAAACCTGAAATGATGAATCAGTCGCCGGCATCAAACTATACAGATTATACAGGAGTTAACAATAAATTTATTGAGCTTATTCAGGGATCTTCAGACAATAAGATCACGATTGAGAAAAAACTTTCCGGAAATACAAATGCAGGTGTTGCAGTTTGGATTGATTTCAACAGAAACGGGTACTTTGATATTAATGAAAGAGTCTTTGTTTCAGGACCAAACAATGAGCAGACTGTAAGCGGAACATTCTCCGTACCTACAGACGCATTTATCAGTATGACAGATTTTAAATATGTTGTAATGCGTGTAGCTCTTCAGAAAGATGCAATTCCAGTGAATTGTACCAATTTCCCGACAGGTGAAGTAGAGGATTATACGGTAAGAATTTCAAAACCAATTATTCCAAATCCTGTGAACCAGACGGAAATACTTATCTATCCAAATCCTGTAAAAACAGTGCTGAATGTGAAGAATATTAGCAAAAGAGCTAATTATAAAATCTACAATTCAGCAGGGCAGATCGTATCATCAGGAATTATCCTTAATAATAAGATCGATGTACACAATCTGATTAACGGGGTTTACGTAATTGATATTGATGATGCTCAGGGTACTGCCCAAAAGAAATTCATCAAGGAATAAAAAATGAATCAAGTATTTGTTAAAGAAAAAAGGAATTATCCAAAGTTTACAGTTATGTAAATAATTTTTTAACAATCAGATTAATGTCTGAAATATAATTAAGGTGAGGTTTTTCCTCACCTTTTTTAATTGTAAGCAATATTATCATTGAAAAACCTCTGTTCATATTAAAAAATAAATTTACACTTCAAGGCTGTTGATTCTGTTTTTAAATGCAGGTTCCCCATATATTCAGACAACTTCAGATAAAATAAAGCTGTATGACTTTTAGATTATTTTTCAGGATTAATTTAAAAAATCATTTCTTCAAAAAAATTTGTTTAAAATTAAAAGTGTAAATATATTTGTGAATACACAAAAACCAAATGAAGAAAAAAAGAATCAGTTTTTTACCCAATATTGACACGAGAATCTATATGATTTTCGGAATTATCTTTCTATTAAGCACTGTTTTTTTATTGTATCAATATTTTCGACATGTAGATTGTGAAAAGGCCAATTATTATATCCACGCCGATGAATATCTCGTAAACAAAGTAGTCGAGTTCAATGACAATACACAGGGGGCTTCCTCCTGGAAATGGGATTTTGGAGATGGTACAGCTGTTGATACACGGAGCAGGACGATCCATTATTACAAAAAGCCTGGAGAATATATTGTCAGACTTACTATAAACGGTAGTTGTACCCATGAGAAACTCATCACGATTACCAGTATCAGTCAGCAGATAGGTTATATGCCGGTAATTGAAGCTCCTGATGTGGCTGCGGTGGGAGAATCTGTTCAGTTCAACGCGGAAAAAGAAAACGGAGAATCCTGGGAATGGAGTTTCGGTGAAACAGCGACGACTGACGCATTAGGGAAGTCCCCGCTTTATACATTTAAAACAGTTGGTGACAAAAAAATAACACTGATAGTGAATGGTGATGTAGAGCATACTGCTGTAAAAACTATTTATATTGCACCCAAGGCAATCCGTGCAAGGCAGAAAATTGACATCAGATCCTATGAATTTGAGAAACCACATTCTGCATTCTCACTGCCTCAGGGAGATGCTCAAAAAGATCCTTTGGTAGATATGCTGCAGCATATCCCTGTCTCTCCTAAAATCAGAGCCGGAAAAGATTCTGTAGTTTCCGTAAAAAAAGCTCCTGAGATTTCTAATGAACAGTTTCAGCTGTTACTCACTCAGGTGGCAGGACAGTCAAAAACGAAAGACGATTTCAAAGATTATGTTTGTGAAAATTATCGCATTCCAGTGGTTATAAATAATGAAAAGCTCGTTCCTTTTGATGAGTTCTGTCAGAAAATTTCAGACAAAAAGATTAAAATTAGTGCTTTAAGATTAAACAAAAATCAGGAAAACTGTATTCAGAATATAAATATTCATTATAAAATTAAGAAATGGGGTCTTTGGATGAAAGACTGATTGTATTATCAGCAGATGTAAGAAGGGTTCAGTCATAATTTTAGATTTTAAGGCAATAATTTTAACTCAGAGAAGTGGTTAAATGATATCATCGTTACATATAAATATATTAATGAGAAATAAATATCATTGCTGAATATTTAGTCTATTTTCAATTATCATTAAAATTTTTAATTTAATAAACTGTTATTTTTATTAAATATTATTTGTTTTAAATTTAATTATTTCATGTTTTTTGTATTTTTAAAATGTTAAATATTTCAATTTTTATAGATTTATTTATTTTTTTACACTAATGTGTGTATATTTGTTAAAAATGAAATGATGCTTATTTGGATCTTTTGTTGATAAGATTTAAAAAAAATAATATTTAAAAACACACGATGAAAAAAGGTAGATTCTGTATACTTTATCATAAATTCTTCTTGCTGGCCGTAATATCTTGTGGCAGTAAAAATTATATTAGTGAAATTCCTTATCATTATTCTTCTGATGATTTTTTTAAATCAGTTCAGGCAGAGAAACAAAATCAAGCTTCCCAATATTCTATAGTTGATGATAACCCGAATGAACTCAACGATGATATCCTGAAAATCCGTGAAAAATATTCAATTATTTTGGAAGTAATGCCCAGAGAAATCCACAATTATAAACTTTATTCTTACTTTGATGAATGGATTGGAACGCCTTACAGAAAACAAATACTGGAAAAACAAGTTGGTGTTGAGATGTCTTATTTTGTACAGGCATTGTTTAGTGATGTATATGGCGAAACATTTCCGAAAACTCCCGATGGCATTTTCAGGGCTAAATCTATTCAGCTATTTACAGGAAGAAGCTTTTTAAAGGAAGGAGATGTCCTTTTCTTCCGGTATGATAAGCTTCATCCTATTTCTGATGTAGGAGTTTATCTGCATAATGACCGTATTTTGGCTTGTACTTCAAAAGGACTCAATATCTATAATTTCAATGATGAATATTTCCAGCTAAGATATGTCGCTGCAGGAAGGCTTAAATATAAAAGCAAATGACAGAATCTCTGCAGCATATTGCCAGTCTTGTTACTTCTCTGAAACACGACATTCGTGCAGAGGTCATTATCAGTGATCTTCTGGAAAGTGGCGCTCTCAGCGAAAATCAATATATGATTCGTAAGGAAGGACAGTTTTCCAGATCTTACCGTTTTGATATACTCGATGTAAAACAAACCGATTACGATTACAACAGTTTGGAGGTTCTTACATTCTATCTCTCCAGAGATAGTATATATGATACTTTGCCGGAAGCAATGAGCCATAATTCTAAAAATGATACTCCGGATAAGGGCATTGAGATAATGATACGTGAGTACAATGAACAGAAAAAACAGCAGAAAGCAGCGAGAAATTTTTTTCAGCCTTTTGAAAACGAAATGTTTGATTATGGTTTGAAAATAGAGCGTTTTGAGAGAGAATTTTTGTTTATGTTAAACGATAGCCGTATTCCCGATATGTTTTATGATTTTTGGAATATCAGTCGAGATTTGCCTTCGCGGCTTGTCTCCGGATTTATCCGGCTGTTGCCATTTGCGTACAAAATAGTTGGAAATATTCAACAAGCCTGTGATATTTTATCTGTACTGCTGGAAGAAAAAGTAACGCTGAATGAAAGGGATTGTCAGCAATATACCGATGAAAGCCATGGTATTTGTCTTGGTGAAACACGTTTAGGGCTGGATTCAATTACCGGTACAGAATATGACGACTATTCCAGACATTTGGATATCATGATAGGTCCTCTCCACAAATCCTCTTTTACAGATTTTATCCATGAAGGTAAAAAGAAGCATTTTACAGATATGTTTTATGAATATTTCTTTCCTATAGAAATAGATATCAATACTATCATTCTGCTTCCCGAAGATCAGCAAAAATTTGAGTTTAATAATAAAGCAGTTTCTGTTTTAGGGTATAATACGACAATATGACTAAGGTTAAAAAATATTTCATCAACTTATTCGACCCGCAATTGCTGGTTATTATCCTGATCGTAATTGCATTATGTATTATTTTGACGATGGTCTTTTCACAGAAAACTTCGGAATTTAAGCAAAAATACGGGTCAAAGTTTTATATGTATCTCTTTTCACTGGCTTTTGTATATGCTATTATTGCATTACTTGGCTACAACAAACTTTTTCAGGGAAATAATTTATACGAATTTGTCTTTTATCAGTGGTGTTCCCTGGTGATAGGAATTGTTCATTGCTATGTATACAGGGCTTATTTTGATAAATTTGGTTCAAAAAAGCAGGTTGTCGAATATCTTTTTGTTTTTATCGCCATATGCTTTTCTTCCGTCCCTTTTATGCTGATTTACACATTTTTGAATGGAGTAGATCTTACATATCTTATGATGGGACACTTTATTGTATTCTATATTCCAACTTTCCTGAATGATACCTTCAATCGTGCGATGGGAATTCCTCCGAAAATCTATATTACATGGCGATTTCCGGAAAATTATAAAGAAACGGTAGGACTTACCGATGACGAGTGGCGAGACATGGTTGTTTTTTCCTATGTCATGGACAAGGATAAAGAGTCAGTGAAATATAATATATACCGTGCAAAAGGACCGACAAGGATAGATTTTGGCAGACTGTTTTACAACTTTGTGGTAGATTATAATCAGAGACATCCGGCAGATCAGATTCAGGTGGAAGATGAAAACGGATTGTTCGACTGGGTGTTTTTTCTTCAGCCTAAATGGTATGAAGCTACCAAATACATTGATCCTAATCTCACTCTTTATATGAATGGTATCGAAGAAAATAGCGTAGTATTCTGTATGAGAGCCAATCAGGTATTGAGTCAAAAAGAGCAAAATAATAAAACCGATTTTGAATATAATCGACAAAAAGAAAACGAACAGTTGATGTCAAACTAATAAAATATTAAAACTAATGATAGAAAAGCTCACTCATTTTTCGGTCAACTGGATAGACGGAATGAAGATTAACAAAACTCATTTTACCGATGTGCAGAACTTTATAAGTGACTCTTTTCGGGATTCCGTGGGTATTCACACTTCAAGGATTAGCTATGGATTATTGCCAACGAAGGATTCTATTAAGATAAGCCTTATTATCGACAGCCATAAACTTTTAAGAATAAGAGTAGAAGAATGTCATGCCATTACACCTAATGGATCACGAGTAGGGATTGGTAGATTAACGGAAAATCTAAGTATTTCTATTCCTTATCCTGAAGCGATTCACGAACTGAAAGAAAACGAAAATGCCGCTCTTCTGGTATGTATTTCAGTAAATCCTTTCAAAAGAATTCCTTACGGAGAACCTGATCCCGAAGAAAATCCTCCCAGATATCCCTATACACTGCCGGAATATACCCTTAATTTGATTCCTGAAAATGAATTGAAAAATACAGTTGGTTTCGGAACCCATTATCTTATCATAGGCAAGATACTCATCAGTTCCGGAGAATCAAGAATTGATGAAGATTATATTCCGCCTTGCGTAAGTGTTTCCAGTCATCCGAAACTTTTGGATCTGTACACCGAAATCGATCGTTTCTACGGACAAATTGAATTGTCCGCCATGCAAATTGCGCAGAAAATATACGCGAAACGCCAGACCAATGAGCTTGCTGTGATGATGGAGCTGATGTCTGACAAAACTCTGAATTATCTCGGTATGGAAATCAACAGATTTCGCTGGTTGTCACCTCATGTGTCGCCTGCTAAAATGCTGGTTTCGGTAGTCGGTTTAGCAAGAGTGCTGAAAAATTTTGTTGATGCCCGTTCCGGAGCAGGCAAAGAAGAACTTCTGAACTACTTTGCTGAATGGTGCAATGTAAACCAGGGAGATTTTGAAACCATATTTTCTGATCCGATCAATTCAGATTATGACCACAACCGCATGAATGAGGTAATTGTTAAAATAAAAAGATTTATGAAGACGCTGGAAGATCTTTATGCTATTCTTAGCAGATTAGATTATATCGGTAAAAAACGTGATGGAAGCATTTTCATATCAGAAAATACCAATAATCAGGATGTTGTAATTCATGCGAAAAGGAGCAGGACTTTTCTGGCAGATTAGCCATTTAATGATATTTAAAAATAATAAAAGAAATGATGAATTTAAGATTATTGTTAATGGGAAATACTTATAATAACTCAACTTTATGGAAGTTCTGAACAAAAAACAACGCAGAAGTGCCTATTGGTTTTTCGTACTCTTTTTCTTGCTTACAGTTTCAGTATTGGTGACTGCAGTTTTTTTCAATGCATATTTTCCTTTTAAGGAAAACAGCCTCCTGAAAGCCGAAAATATGAAGATGAAAAAAGAAATGGAAACACAGGATAAATTTTCCTTTCAGCTGGAAAAAGTAAAAGCGGCAGTCGATTCTATCGGGGTGAAAGGGCAAAACGACTTTTTCAATGAAAAGCTGGCATTATCTATTCTGGCCGATATGTACAAACAGCTGCCGAAGGATACACTGAAAAATAAAAATATGTACAACAATACGATCATGACATTCAAAGATCTTATTGATGCAAAAAAGCAGGTTATTCAGCTATCCGGAAATCATGTGCTGATGGATAGCTTAAGTACAATCAACAAAACCCTTAAAGAGGAATATGATAAAATGAAAACCGATCTGGATGTCTGCAGGCAGCTCTATCAGGCACAGTAAGCAGAATGTTAAATTAGCATCAGACAAAAATTATAGTATGAAATATCGGCAACTTTTATTGGCTCTGTTATTAGTTTTTGCGCTTTTCCTGAGAGCTCAGCAAAAAACAACGGATTCTTCAGGATTTGCTCATTTCGACTGTGGAATTACTCAAACGAAACAGAAGCTTGATAAAAAGTTTTTTGCAAGTACACCACCTGTAGAGCTTCGGGTGAGTAATGAAAAACATACATACACGATCTTTCAGTTTGGGAAAAGGAAAAATAAGATATATCTATATATCAGGATATTAGCTGATGATATCTGTCTTAAAAAAGAAAAAAATGTAGATGTGTTTTTTAAGAATGGTGAAATCATCACTCTGGAAAATGAATATCCTCTCAATTGTAATGCGTTTTTTGCCAGACAACTGAGCAGGAAAGAGCTTCAAAAAATAAAAGGAAATGATATCCGCCTCATTAAAATTTATACTTACAAAAAAAATTATGAGATGGATATCAGTGAAGTTCAGAATCAGGATATTCATCTCTATATCGATTGTCTTTCAGCATATAAGATCAAAAAATCGGATGAGGTCAGATTGAAGAAAAAAGACAGAAAGTGATAGTAAGGCATAAGAATTTAAATCGTTGCAATAAGTATAAGTATCAATCAATCATTATTAAACTATGAGTCCACTACCGGAATTAAATCTGAATTTAGGAATAAGCAATAACCAGGATTTCCCATTTTACGATGGCGGAGAAGCGGGTGTCATGATACATGCTGATTCGGGACTTCGGAAACATACGGTCAGCCTTATGATATCGGATAAGGAAGCGGGCGAAATTATAATGAAAATAGGAGAAAAAGAAATTACGGTTCCGACTTATAAACTTACGATAACCGATAATAAAACCAAAGAGACTAAAGCTTATCAGGTGATCCGCGACACGCTGAGTTTTGCGAGAACTAAAACAAGGAAAAGTTTTTTATCGTTTTTCGGGTTCAGGCGTTTTGACAGGACTTCCTATCTATATGATACAATTGCTTTTGAGCCTATGCTTGAGGATATGCAGAAATTTGATATTTCCAGACACCGAAAATTATCACAGGATATGCTGATCTATGAATTTGAAAGCAATGACGAAAAATTACTTCTGTTTGCGGGAGATATCAACGGCTTTGCAAAACCAGAGTATATCGATAAATATTTTATGGTAGTGGATAAAGATAATGGCAAAAGTTTTATAGCAGATATTCTTTACCGTGAAAAATTTTTGAAGCTTACTCCTGTCGTGGAGCTTACCATCATTAAAAGAAAGAAGGTTCCAAAGAATTTTGAATACGATGATACAGGCAGCCTCAAAAAGCTGATATACCTGTGAAGCACATTCATTATAAACAGTCTTAGCAAATGAAAGGAATTTATTACAAAATACCGCTCGACTTTGAAAGCATGATGGCCAAAAAAGACACAGACAAGATACCATTGGATGTATCACTACATCAACATATCCTTATGCTGGCGACTACTTCTTTTGGAGAATGCAAATTTGATGAAACCTATGGTTCTGAGATCTGGGAAATGGATTTTGATTTGTTAAAAACAGACAACAACCTGAAAGAAATCATTACTGCAACCTTAAAAAAAGCGATAACGATACACGAAAAAAGGCTTCTTCTGGAGGATGTGGAAGTTTTTGTGAGAGATTACAATGTCGGTACATTAGGCAAAAGGAGAATGAAGAAAAGGGTAGAGATCAGCATCAAAGGTCTCATATACGAAACCAACCGTCCTTTTTTCTTTAGTCACTCATTTTTTGTAGGTCCACTTTCGTATTAAAAAATAAAAATATAAAACAGATGTAAAAACACGATTGTCTTTTCTTCTTATAATGTATATAACGAAAATGAGAAGAAGTATAAATTTAAATGATGCTAAAATGAATTATGAATTAATACAAATACTGAAAAAACAGATTATTTCAGGAGCAGCTTCAGAATATGGAAGTTTTGATGATTATTCAGAAAAAGATCTTCAGGCTCTTGTAAATTTTGAAGAGCAAATCTTGACTAATAATGGATATAAAAAGCCTAAAGACAAAGATTTTAAGCTAAAGATCTATGAAATATTCGGAAGGCAGCTTGATAATTCTTCTGATGCTAAATTTATAATCATGGATATTTCTGGAAAATGTGAAGATGAGCTGGTTTTTGAGCCCTTAACTGCTCAGAAAAAATATCTGTATGTGACAAAAGAAAATAATTTTATCACTTTCTTTTTACCTCTGCCCAATATTGTTGATTATTTGAGGTTGTTTCCCGATTTGGCAACATATGAAAGTGAACCGATCACTATAAATAAGAATGAAGGACATATTAAAATAAATCAATGGAAAGATATCCCAAATCTGGCAGAAGAAAGACAAAAAAATGTGGAAGCTTTAATTTCCCGGAATAAATATCTTTTTAACGAAAGCAGAGCCGATTTTGCATGGTTAAAGTTTAACGATAAGTTCTTTCTGGAAAGTCTGGTTAAGAATTTTGGATATGTGAAAGATCAGCAATTGCTAAAATTTGTTTTTGAAAATAATAAAAGTATTGAAGGATTAGGTAAAATACTATGGAATGAAAAATGTTATGGCAGGGTGGTTTTCAATAAGGAAGTTATAAAATTAATCCAGGAATCTTCCACAGAAAAGCAAGAACAATATGTCGATGAAATTACAGATTATCTGATATTTGAAAGCAGCAACACTGCATCCGTTTTAAATGATGACTTTTCTAAAAAAGCAGAAATTCTGGGCAAAATTGCTTATTACGGAGAAAAAACAGGCAAAAAAATACATAAATCTTCTCTGTGCTTTAGAATTTTAATATGGGACGAAGAAAGAGAGAAATATGAAGAAGAATTTAGAAAAAGCAATTATTATAATCTACCGGATTTTAAAGAATTATGGAAAGAAGCTAAAACAGAAAATGAAGATGCTTTTTTACAAAATAAATCTCACGAAAGGTACTCTGTGGAGCTGCACGAAAATAAACAAAACGCTTCGTCGGATAAAGACTCACAACCTAAAAAGAAAGGTTTTTGGAGAAATCTGTTTAGATAATATTACGCGTAATGAATCAGGAAAGAATAAAAGACAGAATTTTAAGGAGAGCCGCCCGAATGTGGGGATACAATGAAATTGAAGCAGAAACTTCATTTGATCCGGTTGTAGGTTTGCTGCTGTCAGCCTGTGCGGCAGAACTCGAAAAACTGGGTTTTGAACTGGAGAACTCTCGAGCCAGAATTATTGAAAGAGTGTTGGAGGTAATGTTCCCTGAAGAAGTTTCGGGAGTTGCTCCGGCAAGAACACTTATCCAGGTTAATCCTTTGGAAAATAATGTAAAAATATCAAATTATCAAAGCTTTAAGGTGTCGGTAAGAAAACAGAATATGTATAATCCTTCCGAAAATACGGTTAAAGATTTATATTTCAGTCCGTCTGTTGAAGTAAGGCTTACAACAGCAATACTGAAATATTTTGCATACAATGAAACTTTGCACCGTATTGAAAATTTTTTCTTTGATGATATCGTTGGAAAGGCAGATAAACCTCTTCCGTCGGGTGATTTTTGGCTGGGAATACAATCTCCTCAAAAGGAAAATCTTGAAGATCTTATGTTTTTTGTTGATATCAACAATACTTATCAGAAAGAGGTTTTTTTCTATTATCTTAATCAGGTAAAAGTGTACTGCGGACAAAAGGAATTTAAACTGAAACCAGGCTATAACGAAGAAAACGGAGAATTGAATATTGATAATATCATTACCAAAAACTATTCTGATCTGGATTATATCCGTAATGAAGCCAATCAGTACTTCAGATCTCATTTCTTTACACTGAAAGGAAAAATAGATTTTGAAAATAAACATAGAAGCGAATTATTCGAAAATTATTACCCCAACCACAGAGTAGCTGAAGAAGAGAACGTTATCTGGCTGAAGTTTTGTTTTTCCGAAGCGGTAGTTCCTGATATATTACAAAATGTTCGTTTTGCACTCAACTGCATTCCTGTACTCAATATCAGGAATACCGTCATGGGACGTAAAATAACAGGGAAACTGAATATAATTCCGATAAATGAAAATGAGGAAGATTACTTTTTAGATCTTGATTGCGTGACGGAAGAAAGCGGCAGAAGGCTTGATCTTAAAGATTATGACGATCGTAACGAAGGAATGACCGCACTTTTGCGAAACGGAGGCGTATCTCGTTTTGACAGAAGGAATGCTTCCGAACTGCTTCAGTATCTTTTAGAACTGATAAAAGATGAAACCGCTGCCTTTGCAGGAATGGGTACCAATACCGCCATTGAAATTCTCAGGCAGATTAATCAGAATGTTGCATCACTGCACCAGATCGCCAGGGAAAGAAATTTTGTACAAACCAACAATCCTTATTTGGTTATATCCTCTGGAAATACAGAAGCCGATATGAGATGCGTGATTTCCTATTGGTCTACGGCCGCTGAAGAGGGCAATAATCTGAAACCTGGTTCTGTGCTGATCGCAGAAAACAGTGGAAAAAGTATATTGAAAGAATCTGCTACGATGATCCGTGCGTCAGTAGGAGGGCGGAAAAAACTTTCACCCAACGATAAAATCCTTGAATATAGAAATTCACTTCTGACTCGCGGCAGGATCGTCACGGCAGCAGACATCAGGGCATTTGCAATGAATCATTTTAAAAACCTCATCACAGATGTTAAAGTACAGAAAGGAACCAAAAAAGAAGTATCATTGAAAGGAGGCTTTAGCAGGACTATTGATGTCTTCCTGATTCGAAATGAAAAAACAGCAGAAGAAATTCAGGATCCGGAATGGAACTATTTGTGTGATAGTTTTTTATTAAAGCTGCAAACGGCATCGGCGAATGTTTATCCGTACCGTTTATTTGAAAAATAATTACTGAAAATTGATTATACAAGAAATATATTAAAGTGCAAAACACAATGATGAAATCTCATATTCCTCTTGCAGCCGGAATCTTTCCCAAATTCTGAAAACCTTTGGAGAATTAATGATCTCATCTTTGGATTATACAAAGAACAACAATTTTAAACCCATATTATTATGTTATCAAACAAAGGAATTGGTGGTAATGAAGTACCATTGGATGCAAACGAAGCTATTGTGGAAATCCCACAAAACAGAACCCTTTTTGCCCAAAAACTTACGGCGGATGATCCTGTAAAGCCCGAGCTTGTTGAAGGACTGAATACCGTAGAGAAAGTTTTTGAACACTACAAACCGGAGGTAAAAGCCGATTTTGAAGATGCTAACGGAACTGTAAAGATGGAAACCCTGAAATTTAAAAACCTTGGAGATTTCGGAACTAAAGGAATTACAGGGCAGAGCAGCTTTCTCAGCGGGCTGGAAACCGAAAAAGATCAATATCAGAAAATAGTGAAGCAACTCAGGACAAATAAAATCCTAAAGGCTGCACTCGCGGATCCAGATGCCAGAAAAACACTGTATGATATCATAAATGTACTCATCAAAGAATTGGAAGAAAATAAATAACCCTTAAAAACACAAATTATGTCACAGAAACAACAGGAAGCGCAGCAGGCAGCAGAAACGCCTGTGCTTGAACAGAAAAAAGTTACACAACTATCTGCAGATAGTTTATTAGAAAGGCTTGCCAGATATGGAGGTTTTGACTTACTGGAAACTTCAATAGAAAATGTTCAGAACATCAATCCCGATCGTAAAGCAAGAAGAAAAATTTTCCTGACTGAAAAGGGGAAAGAAAAGGAAAGAGAAACCTTGAAGAAAACGCTTGAACTTTGGGCAGATGTTATCCATAAAAACAATTCGCTTCTCGATATGGTTACCCATTGCGAAGATCAGAGAAAATCTGCGGAAGAATTGCTTTCCAAAAACCTTTCCAAAGCAGTAGATGCCACCAGAGAATTGGAAGCTAACTACAGAGCCATAGCTTTGTTTTATAAAAATACTGAATCTGATAAGGTGAAGAATATTACAGTTGTCAATGCTGCTTTAGAACAACTGAAAGATCTTGATAATACCCGTTTTATTGATACCATCCATGCAGAGCTTGCTGATAATTATGACCGTCTCGACCTTAAAAACAACTACGGATTATTGGTTATTCCGGGATATCTGGGGTCAAATACAGTAATAGAAAAATGGGCTAAGATTGCTCACCATAATAAAGTAATGCTTATTACCGATTTTGAACATCTGGATGAACCGGATGACGTAATGGAAATGTTCGATCAGGCATATCTTACGGGTGGAGAAATCTACAAGTCTAATGTTTTAATGACCTGCAACTGGCTGGTAGGAAGAGGAAGATATGAAGAAATAGATGAATTGGACGATCTTTTTATTCCACCATCCGGAGCATTAGCAGGAAAGGTTTACAAAACACTGATGTCTCAGGTAACAGCAGGAAAGAAATTCGGAGGAATCAATGAGGTTGATGGTGTGAAATTCGATTTAAAGAAGAGCGAAATTGCCAATCTGGAAAATTTAGGACTGATTCCTATGGTTAATGAATATGGAAAAGTGATGGCATTCTCAGGAAAAACACTTTTCAACGGAGATAATCTGGGGCTTCAGACATACTCTGTAGTAAGGGTGTTTGATTATGTCACCAAAGTGTTGATGGATTTCCTTAACAGGAGAGCGTTTGAAAACTTCACCGCTGTTACACGAAAAGAAATAATGAATCAAATCGTCCGCTTTCTGGATGCAATTACAGGGCCTGGCAAACTAATCGAAAATTTTGAAATCAGAAAATTTGAGCAGGATCCATTACAAAAAGACAGAATCCATCTGGATATTCATATGAAACCTTATTTCCCGGCAAAGAATTTCCTTATCAAAATGGATGGGCATAAGGGTGATGATGGTAACGAATGGGATACGGAATATGAACAAAAATAAGTCATATAATTGAATTTTTATGTGTAGGATTCAGGAGATGATGCGGAAGGATTGATGCTGTACTCCTGAGATATTTTCATTTGTGTTTGGCACAAGAACATTTTTTGTTCTTGTGTTTTTTATATAAAATTCAGACTTAATAAATATGATATAACAAGAATTATTTTATGTGTATTACAATAATAATCTAATATGAATTAAAATTTTTAAATGATAAATTTTTATTTTAATATTAAATTATTTGTTTATTTTTAAGTAAAATAGTGTTTTTAATATTTAACATAATAAATAAAATTAAATTTTATTGAGAAAAATGTTTTTAATTACAAAATTAATTTTACATTTGAATATGATTTATTGTGAAATGCTTAAATCGTGCAAAACATCAAATGAATATATTTCCATAGTTGGCTTTTATAAAAAATACAAATGATGAAAAAAAATTACACAGAGAATATATTCCATATTTGGTAGTATTGAAGTTTAAAATCTAAATATTTTATTATGTCATTCAAGACCGTTTTAGAATACGCAGGCACAAAGCGTAATGTATTATCCGTAGAGTTCGGTATGCTTCAGGAAACCGACAAAACAGGAAGGCCGTCTTCCGTAGCCCGTGGTGGCAAAATTCATTTAACCGTAGAAGGAACAGGTGCTACAGATCTTTTTGAATGGATGACCAATTCATTTGAGAGAAAGGACGGGAGTATCAGATTTATCAAGAGGGATAGTGATGCTACGTTGAAAGAGCTTAAGTTCAAAGAAGCTTATATTGTAAAGTACGTCGAGAATTTTGATGCATCGGGAGAAAATCCGCTTACGGAATCTTTTGTTCTTTCTGCAAAAGAAATCGAACTGGGTAATGCCAAACATATAAATGAATGGGTATAGCTTAAGAGAATTTTTTTAGGTCTTCTTATTTTTTTATTTAAAAAAACACAAATACAAGATTCTACATTTCCTTGATCTTCATCGAAAGATATTACAATAAGGGAAATTCTGATTTTTTATTAAATACTTACTTGTAATTAATGTATCGCATTGGCTTGCTACGTCCTGTAGGTAAGATAAATCAGCAATACCTAAAATTTAATCAACAGTCAACTAATTAAAAAAATAACATTATGTCATTTAAAGCAGTATTGGAAGTAGCTGGAAAAAAGTATAACGTATTGAACGTCAATTATGGACTATTTCAGGAAACGGATTCCACGGGAAGACCTTCCACTATTACAAGAGGAGGTAAAATTGATGTCACCGTAGAAGGAACGGGATCTACTGATCTTTTTGAATGGATGACCAATTCATTCGAAAGAAAAGACGGAAAAGTCGTTTTCTTTAAAAGGGACAGTGAAGCAACTTTGAAAGAATTGAAATTCACAGAAGCTTATTTGGTAAAACATAAGGAGAAATTTGATTCTGTAGGAGAAAATCCACTCACAGAATGTTTTACAATTTCTGCCAGAAAGATAGAAATGGGAAATGGTGCTTACGAAAATGAATGGGTATAATTCGTGAGAAATAAAAAAATATGTCGTTTTTATCAAAATTAGAATTAGACGGTAATACCTATAATATTCTGGAGTGTAAATACAATTTTACACAGCCGGTTGACGGGACGGGGAAGCCAAAGGGAATGCCTAAAGGCGGGAAAATAATGATCCGCATCGAAAGTACCGGAAACCCTGAATTATTAAGCTGGATGCTAGATCATAACCAGGTAAAAAACGGTAAAATAATTTTCTACCGAAGAGATGCTATGAGCAAATTGCAGGAACTTGTTTTTGAAAAAGCCTATTGTGTCGAATTTACAGAGCAATTCAATTCGGACAATGAAGAACCCCTTCAGATAGAAATGCATCTGGTTGCCAGAAAATTTGATGTCAATGGTGCTGTTCACGAAAAAATGTGGAGAGAATAATCTTAAATCAAGATCGACTGACACGAATTTTTGAACTGAAAATAAATTAAAATGGATATCGGGATTTCAATATATCACGTCGAAAAAGGTGATACATTACAATCGGTTGCGGAGAAATTGGGAATTCCCGCAGAAATACTAAAACGTTATCACAATACCTATTGCAATTTAAAAAATCTTATTGGACATGATCTCAACGGAATTCATGAAATAATGCTCCCTTCATCGGACAAAATTGTTGAATATAAAAAATCACAAAAGCAGAAAGAGATCTGTCAAATTTTTCTTCCTTTTTATCTGACGAAAGATTTTTATGCCACAAAATATGAGGTTTCAGAAAGTTTTGAGCAGCCAGAAGAAGAAAATGTAAAGATAACATACTCTGTTTTTGTCAGGCTTCGAGAAGATTTTAATAAAGGTTTTATTGCGGAAGTTGAAGCTAGTGACTTCAAAAAGAATGAACAGTCGCCTGATGATAAAATAAGCCAGCTTTCTCTTTCGTGTATGAAAAATATTTCTCCGATTGCTTTCCGGATTCCGGCGCAGGGAAAAATAACGGGTTTTTACGATCATAAGGTAATTGTTAAAAGATTTGAAAACAGACGTTCTGCTCTGAATGATTTTTTCATTGGTGAAGTTTCCGATGATTATTTAAATGCATTTTATGAGAATCTTAAAAGCGAGAATGATTTGCTTGAGCAATTCTCATCTTCATTACTCTATCAGGCTCTTTTCCCTGAAATGAACTGGTTTCAAAGCAAGAAAGATTGGAAAGATTATTACTATATCGTCCCGGATTCATTTCCTGTGAAATGCCATTTTCATACAGAATACAATTTTGAAAATTTAAATTATATAGAAATTATTATAAAAGGTAAAATCATAGAAGATTGCAGTCTACAGGAATTGCTGAAGGGAGTAAAAATTGATGAGTTTCCAAGGGAACAAGCAAATGGTGAAATAGAATTAAAATATACATTTCATAAAGAAAGTAAACAATTAACAAAAGTTGAGGCTGGCATTATCCTTTTAGATAAGGAAAATTTATATCAAAAACATAGTATTCTGATTACTGCAAAATAAAAATATTTTTTAATCAAATCAGATTTTTCCGAAAAATATAATGGACATTGGATGAAAAAATATACTGTACAGAAAGGAGATTCTCTAGATTCTATTGCTGAGAAATTCGGAGTAAAAAATGGTCAGTTGCTCCGTTCTTATCATAATATGCACTGTCCGCTGGATGATTTATTAGGATATGAACTTGTTCCGGGAAAAGAAATTCTGATCCCCGAAGAATCCGAATATCTAAGAAAAAAATGATAAAATAAACGAACCTGTGAATGAATATAATGAAACCGGAAAAAGTTTTGAAGAAAAACAGGAAGAGCCATCAAAAAAGAGACAGGAAGAAGAGAAAAGCGAAAGTAATTCCAGTGAACATGACGGAAAGTACTTCGTTATACAAAAAGGAATGTGCCAATGTAATCAAGGTTTTAAATTTCCAAAATTTAAAGTTACCTCTCATCAAAAACATTACTGGAATGATAATGATGGAAACCCAGATTATCTTGCCGTAACTGAAGATAATACTCAATTGGATCCTCAGGCACAACCTTTTGGACAGTGCAAACTGAAGCCGTCTGCCGGCGGTTATCTTCCCTGTACATACGCCCCTTTAGGAAAATGGACTAAAACATACGAAAAAGTAAAAGTAATGGGTAAAAGCTGTGTTACGGAAATTTCGGAACTCATGTGCTCTACTGGCGGAAAGATTACAGTTTTTAAACATGGTCAGCAAAGTGAAGCAGGTAAAAGTCAGGTAAAAGAATCAGATGTCCGGGAGCAGCGAGTGTACAGTCCAATCGTGAATTTTGAAAAATTCCAGGAAGAAATGAATGAACATAGTGGAGAAGCATGGTAATTGAAATTATTTTGTGATGAGTAAAAAAGGAGTTTCGATGATCTCTGGAAATATTTCTCCTATTGTGGGAGAAAAACAGACCTATCATATTGTTGGTTGGTATCCTGATACCCCAAAAGAAGAACGTGATCCTGGAAATGTTACATGGGAATTGTTCAGAAAAAGGAGTAACGGAAAGTTTAGCACCACAAATATTAAGAAAAAGGGAGACAGTAGTTTTACTTTTGGAGAGGCCTCTTTGGGAAATACTTATCGCCTGGAAGGCTATCTTCATCGGCCGGAAGGGGGAGGAATAATTATTACTCCAAAGCCCAGCAAAATTCCTCAAATAAATAAAGTAGGATTATTTTATGTGGATGATACCAGAGGCAGCATGTTTAGCTTTATGGAAAAGCTGAGAGCCAGAGCGTATTGCTGCAATATGTTTAATAAAGAATTGGTATTCACACTATGGGAGGATGATGCTATAGGATCAGGGCATCATAAAAGCAACAAAGCAATAGACTCACAAAAAGCCAAAGTAAATAAAAATGGAATTGCTGTTGCAGAATTTATGCTCACAAAAGCTCTCACGAAAAAAGCCATGCAGGGCGAAGTAGATTCGAAACAGCTGGAATTCTATGTAACAGTAGAATATTACAAAAGTAAAAAGCACGCGACAGAAAATGTAGAAATCGATAATCCTTATGCACAATATTATAAACCCAAACCATACGAACCTCCTGTAACGCCTAAAGCAAAAGGTTCACCGGCCGAACAGAAACCAAAATCCAGAAAAGAAGAAAGGGGAATTTTAGATGCTGTTACCGATCAATTGACAGATTTATGGGATTGGCAGGAAAGCAAGGGAACGATTACTAAAGATAAAACACCTACGGTGAGAAAACCCGAGGGGAGAAGTGTTGTGGTGGTGAAGGGACAAGAAACTTCCAAAAAAAATAATATTTGTATTTGCCAAAGTTATGATTTAATCTGGGGGCAGAAAGTTAGCTGTGAATTTAGGAAAAAAGTAGTGGAGATTGCTAATACACTGGGTAAAGATCCAAATTTGTTAATGGCGGGCATGGCACTAGAAACTGGAAGAACATTTTCTCCAACTGCAGGAGCTGGAACTAGTTATGTGGGACTCATTCAATTTGGAGATTTGGCTGCGGAATCTGTAGGAACAACAATAAGTGCTTTATTAAAAATGACAGATATTCAGCAATTGCATTACGTTGAAAAATATCTACAAAAGAAAAAAGATAAGATCAATACACTTACTGATTTTTATTTGTCTATATTAATGCCTATTGATGTTGGTAAAGGTAATCAGCCTAATTATACAGTTTTTGACAACAAATATCCTCTTGAATATTCTAAGAAGGGAATTCTTACAGATTTAAGCAAATCAAGACATTATGGTTACAGGCAGAATCCTGCTTTTTTCTTTGAGGGAGAGTTACATAAAAAAATTAAAATCAAGAGAAGTGACGGAAAATATCAAGTATTTAAAGAACTTCATGATGAAAAGAAGGTATGGTATGAAAACGGAGAAAAAAAATATGAAGGTGAAGGAAAAACATATATATGGGAAATAGAAAAAAGTATTTCAAAATTTTATGAAGATGGAAAAAATCATAAAGCGAAAGTATTTGAATGTCAAAAAGAATCAAAGCAAGATACACTCCCATCAACAGAAAAAGATACATGGAATGTAATAATTACAGAACATTATACTGGAAAAATGTGTACCCACATCGAAATGACTCCAATTAGAAATAATTGTAGAAGAGGTAAAATAGAAGTTTATGACCATAATGGGAAAATAGTTTTTACAATTTCTGACTGTTTGCTTGAAGGAATAGCAGGAGAAGACAGAATGATTAAAGATTCTGACGCTCCTTTTGGCACATATAAAATATCAGCCTCACCCTTTATTATGGGTTCTTTATCAGGAGACAAGCGTACTTCTTACGGGCCAAATCCAAGGTTGTCTTTTGAACCAATCTTAGGACACGATGATGAAGCGGCCAAAAGTGGGCGTTCCTTAATAAGAATACATGGAGGTAGGCAGGAAACGAAGAAATTTCAGCCAAGACCAAATCCTGTTCTTTTGAGAACACATGGTTGTATAAGAATATGGGATGCGGATGCAAAGAGATTTTATGAATGGTGGAGGGACTACCATAAATCTAATCCTGAAATTAGACCCGGTAAACTAAAAATAATTAAATAAATATTATGAAAAATAAATTATTTTTTTTCCTGATGTTTACTGTCTTATGTCGTTGTCAAGAAAAAAGGCAATCATTAAAATATATGAAAACAGATATAGAATTAGTAGGAAATTTAGATTTAAATAACTCTATTTTTCCTAAAGAAGAAATAGAACTTAAGAAATATAAGTTTGAGGGTATATATATAGAAAATATTCAGATTGAAAAATTATTAGATAAAGAATACAGATACAAATTTTTTAATTACCTAAAAAATAGAACAGATGATAATGACTTTAAAGCTACTCTTTTTTGTAAACTTTTACTCATTAGGATTCAACAACTTAAAGATTCAAATTCTTTTTTTATTTTATCAGAAAGTTCTAAATATAATGAGATTTCATCTGAAGGAATAGAATTATTAGGAGATAGTGTAACTGAATTATTTCTTGATGATCCTTATTTTTTTATTCAACAAGGCACAAAATATAATGATAAAGAGATTAATAATTATGTTTTGGCTGTACTTAATGATTTTACGGTAAATGAATTTTTTTTTAAAGATAATTTAGCAGAGATTACAATAGACAAAAAGATGTTATTATTAAATCCAATAATTGAAAAAGACTTCACAGATAAAAATCTTATTAAAACCTTAAAAAGAATGCCTAAAGTTGAAGCTTTTTTTTCCCCTTCACTATATACTAATTGGAAAAGCAAGACAATTGATTTCACGAATATTATTGAATTATTTGGTGAAGATTTAATGAAAAAATGCGACGTTAGTGAAGCCAATTATTATAGATTAATAATTCTTCCTACTCTAAATAAATATGTTATTCAAGGTAAATCTTCTCCAGTTTACTTCATCCAGGATCCAGACGGTTTTACAAACCTCCGAAAAGAAAAAAACACATCTTCTGAAATTTTACAAAAAATAAAATCCGCGAGCATTATTGAAGTGCTTGATAATTCCGGCGACTGGTTTCTGGTAAAAACCAAAGAAGGAAATAGGGGGTATGTTCATAAAAGTCGAATAAAATCTAAGTAAGAAGAACAATATAAGCTTATCAAAATTAAAACATTATAAAAATAAATATCTATACACTTTCACCCTTCCAACCTTTTCCCGTTTTTATACATCTATACCAATAGAACAGCTATAAAACAAAATTCTATGAAAAGGGCATGTATACAATTCCTCCTGTTTTTCCAGATTCTCTGCCTCGCTCAGGTTCCGACGATCGAAATTCCCGATGGAAAGGGTGGATATAAGAAAAACGATCAGGTAATTCTTCAGAAATTGCATATCGAAACAAAAATTGTGGGTAGAATTTCGACCAACGTGATTACCATGGTTTTAAAGAACAACTCCGGACGACTGAGAGAAGGCCGTGTAACTTTTCCACTTCCGGAGGGAACAAATGCCAGCGGTTATGCATTGGATATCAATGGTAAACTGAGAAATGCCGTTCCGGTAGAAAAAGAAAAAGCCAGAGAAGTGTATGAAACTATCAGAAAAAGAAATATTGATCCTGGAGTATTGGAGAAAACGGAAGGAAATAATTTCCGTACCACTGTCTATCCTATTGCTCCGAACGGTGGAGAAAGAACATTACAGATTACTTATCATTATGAATTAAAAAAATCTGGGAACTCTTATCAGTATTTTTTGCCGCTGGATTATCCCTCAGAAATTCCTGATTTCAGTGTTCTGACAAGTGTTTACAGTAATTCCGAAGCTCCACAACTGCTGGAAAGACCTGATGGCGAATTCGATTTTGTGAAAAACGGAAACATTTGGACCGCTGAAATTCATAAAACAAAATATAAACCCGGAAATAATTTAAAGATTAACTTTCCTCAACATGAAACGAGTCAGAGCGTCCTGATGAGTGAGGCTTCCGATGATTCTTCTTATTTTCTTGCTAATATAAATATTGCTTCAAACGAGCGGGTTAAAGAGCTTCCCAATAAAATAGCCATCGTTTGGGATAATTCTTTAAGCGGAAAGAAACGTGATCACACCAAAGAATTTTTATTACTTGAAGAGTATTTTAAGACAAATAAAGATGTCACCGTGAAAACGTACTTTATTAACAATACTTTTGAAGAAGGAAGAACATTTAAAATAAATGCAGGAAACTGGAGCAGTCTGAAATTCTTTTTGTCCTACATTACCTACGACGGAGGAACGGATTTTGGCCAATTAAAATCGCTTAAAGAAGATGAAGTTTTATTCTTTACTGATGGGTTTTCTTCTTTCGGAGAGTTGAAACTGAACTGGATCAGGCCGGTTTATACCATTTCATCTTCGCCTCATACGAATTTCGAGCAGTTAAAGTACATCAGCAATAAAACCCATGGCGAGTTTTTGAATCTGAATGAAAATGATCCGAAAAAAGAAGTCAGAAAATTATTATTTCAGCCATTAAAATTCTTAGGAATTGAAAGTGACCCATCGGTTTCTGAAGTTTATCCATCATTACCGGAGACTATTTCGCAGGATTTTTTGCTTACGGGAATTGTAAAGGGAAATCAGACATCTGTTAAGTTGAAATTTGGATATGGAGACGAAGTTACAGAAACCAGAATCATTAACCTGAACACTAAGAATCAGACAGTAAAATACTGGGGAATTTCAACTTTCTGGGCTCAGAAAAAACTTAATGAACTGGAAATTTTTTCAAAACAAAATAAAGATGAAATCAAAAATCTATGCAAACAGTTTGGTCTGGTAAGCAGTAATATGAGTTTAATGGTTCTTGAAAATGTAGAGGATTATGTGCGCTATGACATCACGCCGCCATTGGAACTCAAAACACAGTTTGATGCGATTGTTAAAAACAACAGAATTGCCAAAGATGCAAGGTTGAAGGATTTGATGAGTAAAGCTGAATGGATGACTGAAAATTTAAAAACATGGTGGAATAAAGAATATATACCAAAGCCAAAGCGTTATCCTGAACCCAAACTCACTCGTGAAAGAAGTGATTCAACAAGCGTAAACGACCTTGAAGAAGTGGTCGTAACCGGGGCCGCAGGGATAAGAGAGACTCAACATCATACTACTGCATCAGCGGTTTCCGAGCAGAGAAGAGAACGGCAGCAACTGAATATTAGGGGAATGCCATCTATTGCATCCAATAAAGTACTTCAGGGAAGAGCTTCAGGTCTTCAGATAGGATATAGAAATGAATATGCAAACAGTTCTTCGCAAATCAATTCCGGTAAAATAAAAACCATTGAAGTAGAATCTAAAGCTGAATATATGAAATTTTTCAGCGCTGTGAATGATCTTGAAAGCATCTATAAAGTTTATCTTCAGCATCGTGAAAAATACGAAAATCTTCCTCAGTACTATTTTGATGTTTCAGGGATTTTATTTAAAATGAATGACAGAAAATCTGCATTGAAAGTGCTAAGTTCCATTGCTGACCTTGAGTTTGAAAATGAGGAACTGTATAAATTACTGGCCTATAAATTAAAACAGACCGGTGCATATGACAAAGAGCTTTTTGTCGCTCAAAAAGTACTGGAATGGCGGCCTTTTGATCCTCAGAGTTACAGAGATGTTGCGTTGGCTTTTGAAGACAATGCACAATACCAGCCGGCTCTTGATAATCTGTATAAAGTTCTCACGCAGTCTTATACAAAAGAACTCGCAGAAAGAGATAACGGAATTGAAGAAATTATCATTATGGAAATCAATGAACTTATTGCAAACCATGGGACGCATTTAGATCTTAAAACAATCAATCCTAAAATCGTGGCAGATCTCCCGGTGAATATCAGGGTTGTCATCAACTGGAACAAAGATGATACGGATATCGATCTCTGGGTAACAGACCCTGATAATGAACGTTGCTATTATTCGAATAAAGAAACTGAAATTGGAGGAAGAATGAGTGATGATTTTACAGGAGGTTTCGGCCCGGAGCAGTTTTTACTGAAAAAAGCAATGAAAGGAAAATATAAAATAGAGACCAATTTCTTCGGAGAACGACAGGTGGGAGTTGCAGGTCCTACAGCTATTATGGCAGAGGTTTATATCAATTATGCGACAGGTAAGCAGGAAAGAAAGATTGTGGTATTTCAAAACCAAAAAGAGAATAGCCGGAAAGGAGAAGGTGTTCTTATCGGTGAGTTTGAATTTTAAAGCAACAATGTTTAAAATATGAAAAGCATTAGTAAATTTTTTATGATAAAGACAATAAAATAGAGGTGTGAAATGTTAATATAAATGATTGATGTGTAGTGAAGAAGTTTGAGTTTGAAGTGTCTGCAGCAATGCAGGCATTTTTATTTTGAAATTAAAATAGTATTAAGTTTGTAATCTTTTAAAGTATTATAAAAATTGTTTTATTTTTATTACTTTTGAAGACTAACTTAACTGATATATTTAAGGTTATGGTGAAAAATTCTTTTTCAGGCTTAAATTGTGCAATCGGTTGCATTTGTTTTAATAATACTAATTTGCACAAGCAATTCAAGCAAACTACACGCTGGTAAATCGAATAGGTTAACATCATAGAAGGTTGGGAAAAGCCCTTTAATTATTAAGGTTAAATAAAATTAAAAAAAATGAAACTGAATATCTGTACATTCGCTTTAGGGTTGTTTGTGGTAAATCTTTCCGCTCAGGTGAAAAAAGATACCCTTGCTGAAAAAATACTTCTCTATCAACTTCCTATTGGTGGATGGGGAAAACAACTGGAAGATAAATCGGTGGTTAATTACAGTTTGCCGGTTGATAAAAACCTTTTAAGAAAAATAAAATCGACAGGTGACGATCATGCTACCATTGATAATAATGCGACTTCAAGGGAAATCAGTGCTTTAATAAAAGCTTATTCCGAGACCAAAAATGCAGACTATCTGAAAGCTGCAGAAAGAGGAATCCGTTATCTTCTTACCATGCAGTATGAAAATGGTGGTTTTCCTCAGTATTATCCCAATAAAAGCCTTTACAGAAAGCAGATTACCTATAATGATAACGCAATGATTAATGCATTAAACATTCTGTATAATGTTGCAGAAGGAAAAAATGAATTTAATGCTGTGGATGAAAAAATAAAGGAAAAAGCAAAAAATGCTGTAAAAAAAGGTATTGAATGCATTCTGAAAACGCAGGTTCTCCAGAAAGGAAATCCAACAATCTGGGCAGATCAGTACGATGAAATGACCCTGCAGCCTGATAAAGCAAGGGCTTTTGAGCCCATTTCTCTTGCTACCGCAGAATCGGTGGGAATCGTTCGTTTTCTCATGACGCAGCCTGTAACTCCTGAAATTGAAAAATCAGTAAAATCAGCCGTTAAATGGTTCAGAGATAATGATATTGAAGGATATAGTTATGATGTAGCAAAGCAAAACGGGAAAACAGTGAGAGTACTGGCAGAAGATAAAAGCTCCGTAATATGGGCTAGATTTTATGATATTCATGACAACAGGCCTTTATTCGGCGATCGTGACGGAAGTGTAAAATACAATTACAATGAAGTTTCCGAAGAAAGGAGAAATGGCTACAGCTGGTTTGGCGATTTTGCCAAGAAACTGCTTGATAAAGAATATCCGAAATGGCTTTATAAAAATCAACTTTCTGAATAGCCTTTCAGATATAAAAACTGCGGGCTGAGAATTTTCTCAGCCCGCAGTTTTTATCCTACTAGTATTTAAATTCCTAAAAAGAATCGCAGATGTTTCCACTTAATGTAGCGCCTGCTTTTGCAGTTACATCAGCTTTTACCGCAGAAGCATTAAGTTTGTTGATAGAATAAGGCGGAGAAAATGCACTTCCGCTTCCTGAAGTATTACCGGTTACATTTACAAAACTGTTTCCGGTTTGTGTTACGGCAGTATATCCGCTCATCAGGTTGATTGGTTCTTTTACATTTTCAAAAACATTTCTTTCCACAAGAATATTTGCCTTTACTCCTGCTGCAACACATTTATTACTTACAGAACTGTTGAAATAGCTGTTAAGAATATGTACTTTCCCGTATCTTACTCTTGGCATACGTTCTTTGCATCCCGGTGCCCACCAGCATCTTACGAAAGTTACGTTTAATTTTCCGGTATCTGCGGTTGCGCCGTCGCTTGATCCTATAAGATTTGAGTATCGGTGGTCATCGGTTCCTCCTGATCCTCCTGGTTTAGGTGCTTTCAGATAATGAAACTTGGTGTACGAAACGGTAACATAATCCGACTTATTTTTGATATCAAAATTTCCGTCAACTCCATCACGGAATTCGCAGTGGTCGATCCATACATTTCGACAGTCATCCAGTATTGCATTGTCCCATCCATCGGTGTCGTAAGCTCCAGGGCCTTCAAAAATCAGGTTTCTGATGATGATATTATTACACCTTTTAATGTTGATGATTCCCGAGCCGTCTTTTGTCTGATTTGTTGAAACAAGCTTAGCACCACTGGCTCCGTAAATTGTTTTTCCGCTCTGATCCTGAAATGATAATCTTGTGGTAATGGTTATCGTTCCGGTTACTTTAATAACTTTTACAGATGCGTTTTCAATGGCCGATTTCAGCTGTGCGTAGTTTGATACCGTTGTTTCTGCAGCAGTTCCTCCGCCTGTGGTTCCTCCGTTTTGTGATGCCCAGCCGGGTGCCACGCAGCTTACTAAAGGAACGACGGCATTGGCAACCATTTCGTTTTTAAGGGTAAGAGCATTTGGATTTTCTGCCACTTCCGATTTAATGTCTTCCTGTCCACATCCGGTTAACGCAAGAACCGAACTTAAAACTACTGTGAGAATAGCGGCTTTTGTTGTTGTTTTCATAGTAATATTATTTATTTTTGATTTGATTTCAAAATTATTATTTTAATATTAATTTGTTTTATATTTTAAACTATTAATATTTATATAATTATAATGTTATTTATTTATTTTGTTCAATCGGTTACATTTTATGTAATCATGAATAATAAAATAAGAATGTTTTTAAACGCTTCATTACAACTTACTACTATCGGTAAGTTGTTAATTATGAGTTGTCTGTGTGTTGTGTCGCAAGGAAATCTTACCTGAATGGCGCGAATGCATCTACAAGCTGTCCGGCTTCCAGGCATTTTACTCCATGAAATATATTGGGTTGGGCAAAAAATCCGTCCCCTTTACTTAATATTCTTGTTTCACCATCTACGGTAACCTCAAATTTCCCTGAAGCCACGTATGTTATTTGCGAATGAAAATGCTGATGTAATGCCCCTATTGCATCTTTTTCAAAACCGACAATCACCATCATTATTTGTGAATTATACCCAACAAACTGTCTGGATACACCATTGCCCAAATCTTCCCATTCGGAATTTCTGTCGAAGAAAGGTTCTTTTTTGAAATTCATTTTTAAATTTTTAAAGAATTCTTATTTAATATATTTCTCCAGTCCAATGTTTAAATTTTTCAGAGAATTGGCAGCTAATTTTGCAACGGTTTCAGCCCCAAGTTTAGATAAATGAGTGTCATCATCTTTCCCTTTAGGATAATAAGGATTTTCGCCTTCAGCAAAATGGAGGTGCAGTTTTTTTGATTTTTCCGGGCCGTAAGAAATTTCCATCTGTTCAGTTAGCAGCTGTAGATCCACGAAATCAACTTTCAAATCATTTGCAACCATTCTTACCACCAAAGGATATTCTTTATGTGTATCTACCAGTACACCATTTTCATTGAAATTGCGTCTTACAATAGAAGTCATCAAAATCGGTATGGCACCTTTAGCCCTGATTTCGTTGACGTATCTTTCGAGGTTGGCTCTGTATTGGGTGTAAGGATTGGTAAAACGAGAAGAGTCATTCACTTTCTGGTCATTGTGCCCGAACTGAATAATCACAAAATCTCCTTTTTTTAACTGTTTCATTACCTTATCCCATCTTCCCTCTGTTCTGAAACTTTTTGAGCTTCTGCCATTGGTCGCATGATTCTGTATCACAATTCCTGATGTCATTACTATTGGCAGCATTTGTCCCCAGCCGTGTTCGGGATTTTTCTCAGGATTTTCTTTATCAGCCATCGTAGAATCTCCGATAAGGAAAAGAGTGGGTTTTTGCTGCGCAAAGATCATAACTGATAAAAACAAAAAGAGGATGTTAAGTTTTTTATTCATTGTAACGGTCATTTTATTTATTGGGATTCCAATTGTTAAAAATTTGTTTTATAGTATATTTTTTTAATTCTTTTTTCGTCAGCTGATGCGACCAGTTTACCCGTTTTGACGAATTTCCGCCTTCACCTTTGCTTCCGTATTCTGCATAATAAGCTGTTTTTTCTTTATCAGGAAACATTTTATCCCCTTTCCACGGATTCCAGCCTTCAGGAACGATGTGCTTCCCCATTTCGGTGTTGATGAAAACGGTTTTAGCATAAGGCCTCCAAGGTCTTCCGAGATAAACTTTTGAAATTCCTTCTTTAGCTGTTAATTTACAATCAAGAAAGACGAAGCCGTACTGTTTATCTGCTTCCGTTGCTGCAGCTGTAATGTAAGAATCGGCAAGGCTCTTTATTGTACAGTTTTTAAAAACCGCGGTTGCCTGTCCGAAAATAAAATCCGTTGTCCCCTCAATATAACAATTCTCAAAATATTGCCTGCTGTGGTTTGTTGCTGAATAAACCGTGTCCTGGCATCCGAGAATTTTTGAATTTTTAATGATAAACCGGTCGCCTTCCACATGTAGCGCAACTGCTTGCCCTTCATTACATGACGAATTTCGGATGGTAACATTGCTGATTGTAATCTCATCTCCCATTACCAGTAATGTATAGGAATTGAACGTTGTCATCTGTTCATTGAAAACGTCGGATTTTCCCGAAAAATCATTATTGGTAATGATGGTATTGTCTTTATCTTCACCCTGTAATATAATTTTGTGTTTGGAAGAAGGGATCACAACTTTTTCATTGTAAGTTCCCGATTTTATAAAAATTAATGCTTCAGCCGGCCCTAAATCGCGTATGGAATTAATCGCTTTCTGAATCGAAGTAAAATCTCCGCTCCCATCTTTTGCAACCGTAATTTTTATATAAGGATCATATTCTGCAAACAGAAAACCGGTCATTGAAATAAATAAAATTAAAAGGAATTTTTTCATAAGCTGAATATTATGTTGAGATATATTTCATTAAAAATTAGATATAAAAGGCTTTAGCTTAAAGTCTGTTTAAACTTTTTTAATAACCGCAAAAGTCGCAAAAGATGAGTTTAATTTTATCTAAAGTTGATGACTACAAATGAAAAAGATGACAATAGCTTAAAAAAATCTTTGATTTTTATTCTTTTGAAAACTTTAAATACTCTAATCAATGCGTTAAGATTATCTTTTGCGACTTTTGCGGTTAGTTCTGGAATTAGTTTAAACAAGTTTAGTTAAGATGCTTCAAAGTATGGTTAAGAAGATCTTTGGTGTAGTTTCTTTTATTTTTTAATCCTCTTATTTAAAAAATCCAGCATATAATTCAGGGTTTCCGTGAACCATGGTTCTGCCGACCAGAAAGAATGCGGTGTATCTTTGATCTCATGAAATTCGGTGTAGATGTTCAGGCTTTTTAGTTTCTTCATCATATCATCTCTCCCTGCATGGAAACGTGGCTGTGAGCTGTTAATGAAAAGGGTAGGAGGTGTACGTTTATCTACATATTCCAGTGGGGAAGCTTCCGTCCAGTTTTTGAGGTTGGTGTTTTTATCACCATTGAGCCAGTAAGCGGCATAGGTGCTTTCTTCAGATTCTGGATGAATGAAAGAAACAATTCCGTCTACATTGATGATCGCCCTGATCTTATTCTTAGGTTTTACACCGACCAACGTTGCTATCTGGGCACCAGCTGATTCTCCGTAAATCACTATATTTTTTTTATCCAGAGAATATTTTTTATGATTTTTTTTTAGCCATTGAATGCCGGTTTCAATATCTTCAATTCCGGCAGGATATTTTGCAACATCGGCGAGTCTGTAACCAATGGCCATTACCACAAAACCTTTTGAAGCAAGCTCCATCGCCATGAATTTTTCATTTTCCTTACTTCCTGAAGTCCATCCTCCGCCATGAACCATCGCAATGCCGGGATATTTTTTTGATGGATCTGAAGGATAATAGAGATCTGCTTGTAAAGAAACCCCATCTACGTTGGCATATTCCACATTCTTATCAATTACGATATTCTGAGGAACCGGCCTGTCGACAGGGCTGATGAAAGGATATTTTTTCTTTAATTTTTCAAATGTGATTTCATTGGTGTAAGGAGTAGCATTCGGACGGCTTACCTGCCCGAATGCCATTGTCCCCATAAAAAAAATAGAAATATAAGTATGTCTTTGTTTTAAAATCATTCGCTTACGGAATTTTTTTAATACTTTTTTAATCAATTATTTAACTGCATTTCTCGCTACGTCTGTTCCGACAGAAAGTAAATTTTTATCGGTCGTTATTTCTTTAGGCAACAATACAGCGCCTGTTTTGTTTCCCAGAATTTTAACGTAGGGTTTGCTCGCCGATTCAAATTTTACGGTGGAAAGATTTACATTTTTACTGTTGTAGATCGTCGCACCGGTTCCTTCTGTATATTTCAGCGTTACATTTTTAAGTTGAATTCCGTCTGCATCGGCTATGGTTAATGCTTTTTTTGTGTCAAACTGAGAATCTTCAATCACGATATTTTTAAGATTCATTTCCGCAAGCCCAAATAAGGTAATGGCTTCGTAAGAATTCACCGCATTGATGTTTTTAAAGAAAATATTTCTGAACACCGGTGTTTCTTCTGTTACCGGAAAAACTTTTTCAGGAGCTTTGTTTCCTTCCTGTTTCTGTCCGTCTTCCAGTACAGGAGAGGCACCTTCGTAAAACATATTGAAGCCAATCGTTTGCGTCGGAATATTTATCATATCAATGTTTTTAATGTAAATATTTTCAACAATTCCTCCTCTTCCGCGCGTTGTTTTGAAACGCAGCCCGATATCGGTTCCGATAAACGTACAGTCGGAAACGTGGATATTTCTTGCGCCACCTGACATTTCGCTTCCTATGACAAAACCTCCGTGTCCATGATACACAATATTGTTTTTGATAATGACATTTTCAGTAGGCATTCCTCTTTTTCTTCCGTCTTCATCCTTTCCGGATTTAATACAGATGGCATCATCTCCAACGTCGAAAGTATTATCATAAATTAAAACATTCTTACAGGATTCTAAATCTACGCCATCGCCGTTTTGAGAAAACCACGGATTTCTTACGGTAAGATTTCTTAAAATAACATTTGTACACATCAACGGGTGAAGATTCCATGCAGGAGAGTTCTGAAATGTAGGCCCGTCCAGCAAAACTTTGTCGCAGCCAACCAGACTTACCATCACAGGACGAAGGAAGTCTTTAACTGTAATGAGTTCTTCTTTGGATATTTTATCAGGAACATTAAAATTAGAGCTGCTTTCCAGCCCTTTCTTATAGCTTTCAGACGGATACCAGTTTTTGCCGTCTTTAGACACAATTCCCCCGGATTTTACTATTTCTTTCCATTGGGATTCGGAAACTTTACTTTTTTTAATGGCTCTCCATGCATCACCGCTGCCATCGATCACGCCTTTTCCGGTAATGGCAATATTGGTTGCGTTCTTCGCGGAAATAGGAGACTGGCATCGCACGGTGTTAAGACCTTCAAAGCTTACATCTACTAAAGGATAATCGTTTTTATCTTTACTAAAAACGATAAATGCTCCTTCTTCTACATGAAGATTGATATTGCTTTTCAGTTCAATAGGGCCTGTAAGCCACATTCCTCTGGGTACAATAAGCTTTCCGCCGCCTTTTTTGCTTAAATCTTCAATGGCTTTTCTGAAGGCTTCCGTATTTTTTATATTTCCGCCCGCAACGCCACCAAATTGCGTGATGGAAACAGTGTTGGCAGGAAATGATGTTTCCGCAACCTGAGGCATTTTAAACTCAATATTTTTGTAAATATCCAGGTTTTGAGCAAACGTTTGCTCTGAAAAGATCATGGCTGCTACCAAACCGATTACTTTAAGAGACTTCTTCATATTATTTTTTTTGAGTTGTAATTATTTTTTTAAATTCCTGATAAACGATTGAGGCTACAGCTTTTGCGCCTTCCGGCTGAAAATGAGTGTTATCCTTTTGTCCTTTTGGATAGGCTTCATAGGTGTTTTCAGGGAAATTCATAAAGTAATGACTGGTGGTATAATCCTGACCTTTATGAGTGAAATATTCCATGGAAAGTTTGTTTAAATCAATCAATGGGATGTTCATTTCTTTAGCGACATCAATCGCAGCTTGCCAGTATTCTCCGTGTGCATTTTCCAGTTTGCCGTCCTTCCACGGATAATTTCTTGCGACTGGTGTAATAATAACCGGATTTGCTCCTTTCTGCTTTGTCTGAGTGGCAAATAACCGTAAAAATTCTTTATACCCCTGAATATTAACAAACCTTTCAGGATGCTTTTCTGAACTATCGTTATGTCCAAACTGCATCATCACGTAATCGCCGGGTTTCAGATATTCATACACATATCGCCATCTTCCTTCCTGGAAAAAAGTTCGCGTACTTCTTCCACCATGCGCCCGATCGATTATCATCACGGAATCTGTTGTTATAAATGGCTGAAGAAATTTCAGGCTGTCTTTCACAAAAAACGGCTGAAAAACCTGTCCCCAACCTGTAATCGGATAGCGAACTTTCATATAATCTTTTCCTGGTTCATAATCTCCTGTATAATCTGCCATCGTAGAATCTCCGATAAGATAAATACAAGTGATCTTTTTATTGTGTTTTGCTGATGCCTTCTGCAAACTGTTTTGTGAATGGCATGAGGACAACAGCAAAACGACAAATAAAAATGAAACTATATGGGGAGTTTTATTATTCATTGATGATTAAAAAATGTGATTTTTAGTTTTTAGTAACTCTAAACCAGTCGAAATCTGCATAACCGCCGCGAGGTGCTTTTGCTGTGCTGATACTGTACAAGCCGACTTTAGCACCGATCCACTTGCCAGGTTTTGCCTGAAAAATATCGCCGGCTTTTATGAAATTTTTCCCGTTTTCGCTGTAGCTGAACTGGCATAAACCGTTGGGTTCTTTTACAGTTACCTTTAAATAGGCTTCATTGCTTTTTAATTTTGTTTCAAATAAAACCTTTTCTTCCCCGCCTTTCTCTGCTTTTTCGGCTTTTCTCAGTTGTATATAAAATCCGTCAGGTTTATTCGTTATGACGAGAGAAGCGTGGTCTGTTCCCATAATTAGAAGCCCTGCGGTTTTTCCTTCTTTGGCATCTTCGGGAATTAATTTAACTTTTGTTATCGCTGTAAAATTCGGAGCCGGAAATTTCTGGGTTAATAAATTTGGAATGTTCCAAAGGTTTTTTTCACCTTCAGGAACCTTTATTGAAAACAGTCTTAAGAATTTTTGTCCCGGTAGTTTGGCTGACCAAACAATATTTTCATTAGCACTCCATTGCCATTGTAACCCTAGCTTTTCACCATCGAATTCATCTGTTTCAGGAGGTGAAACAACAGGATAAAATTTTCCAACGTTGGGTTTTTTATAGGTTAAAACCGGTTCACCGATTCCGTTTTTATTATTGTCAATTCCTATTACGGGCCAGTTGTTTTCCCATTTCATAGGCTGCAGATGAACGATTCTTCCATAAGTATCAACGTCCTGAAAATGATAAAACCAATCTTCCCCGGAAAGAGTATCTACCCAAGCTCCCTGATGAGGTCCGTTGATTTTGGTGGTACCTTGTTCGAGAACAATTTTTTCTTCATAAGGACCATAAATATTTTTTGACCGTAATACCAGTTGCCAGCCTGTAGCTACACCGCCCGCGGGTGCGAAAATATAATAATAGCCGTTTCTTTTATACATTTTAGGACCTTCTACAGTTGGATGCGCATCGTGACCATCAAAAATATGAATGCCTTTATCTAATACTTTTGTACCTTCTGGATTCATGGTGTTCAGGGTTAATATACTTTTTACTCCTGCGCGGCTTCCCGCCCAGCCATGAACGAGATAGGCATTGTTATTGTCGTCCCAGAACGGACAGGCATCAATCAGTCCTTTTCCTTCCATTACCAAAACAGGTTTTTCCCATTTTTTCAGAGGATCACTGGTTTTCACCATATAAATTCCGAAATCGGGATCACCCCAGTAAATATAAAATTCGCCTTTATGAAAACGGATGCTTGGTGCCCAGATTCCGTCGCCTCTTCTCGGAACGGAAAAATGTTCTGAGGGCAAAATATCCTCAACAACATAATTCACCAGATTCCAGTTAATCATATCTTTGGAATGAAGAATCGGCAATCCGGGAGCTTCATTGAAACTGGAAGCGGTCATATAAAAATCATTGCCGACACGAATTACATCAGGGTCTGAATAATCTGCATAAAGAACAGGGTTTTTATAATTTTTCCCCTGATCGGCAGTCCAGACTTCTGAAACGTAGTTTTTCTCCTGCGCATGGAAATCATTTGAAGCCGTCGAAAATATTGTGATTGCTGATATTATATTTAAAATGTTTTTTGTCTTCATACATCAGATTTTAACCTATTTTAAATGCAATTTAAATTCTCTGAATTACTACTGTTTTTCAAATTCTAAGCTTGCAAGGATAAAAGGTCCTGTTCCTTTCGGATCGTTAGAGCGTATTTCTTCGTTAATATAATATTCATAGGAGCCGCTTCGGTACGGATTTCCTCCTAAGCCTGCCACTGCACAACATTGATTAAGACTTACCATTCCATTTTTATCAACTGATATTAAATTTTTGAGAATACCTTCATATCCTTTTTTAGCATATTTTTTATAAAATTTAGGAAGATACTTCTTGTTGACAGATTTCATCATGGTGTAAACAAACATGGATGATCCGGTAGCTTCCAGGTAATTCCCTTTTTCGCTGCCTTTATCCAGAACCTGATACCAGAGTCCGGTTTGTCGATCCTGAACTTTAATCACCGCATCACAATAAGATTTCAGGTAAGAAATTATTCTTGCTCTTCCGGGATGATTTTGTGGGAGATAATCGAGGACATCTACCATTGCCATTCCGTACCAGCCCATTGCTCTTGACCAGAAGTTGGGAGACAGTCCTGTTTTTTTGTCGGCCCATTGTTGTTCTCTGCTTTCGTCCCAGGCATGATACAGCAGTCCTGTTTTTTGATCGAGAAGGTGTTTCTGGATAAGATCAAACTGATTAACAATATCATCATACGATTTCTCTGCCTCTTTACCTTTACTGAAAACACTGGTGTAGTGCGCATAGAAAGGTTCGCCCATATATAAGCCATCCAGCCACATCTGATTGGGATAGATTTTCTTGTGCCAAAATCCACCTTCTGAGGTTCTAGGTTGCCCGTCGATTTGCGAGCGAAGTGTCTGCAGGGCTTTTAGGTATTTTTCTTTTTTTTCTTTCTGATATAAATAAAGAAGAACATTTCCGCAATTCAGCATATCAATATTGTATTTTGAAAGGTCGTATGATATGATGCTGCCGTCTTCTTTCACCATTGTATCGCCGAATGTAGAGATGTAGTTGTAATATTCTTTATTGCCTGTTTGCTCGTAAATTTGTTCAGCACCTTCCAGAACAATTGCTGTCGGATAGCTCCATTTGGGAAATTTATTATAATCAAGCATCCATGCTTCAGGGAAACGTTTCATTTCGGAAAGAAGCATCCTTTGTGACCACGGAAGATTAGTGGGGATTTTTTCATTTATAACAGTTTTTGACTGGTTTTCTGAAGAATCACGTTTTACTGTTTTTGAGGCACAGGAAAAGAACACTCCTGCACATAGGGCGGTCAATGCGTAAATTTTAATATGAGTTTGAATAAAATTCATGCTGTTTTAAACTTTTAAAGTTGATATATTTGAAAGCTTTAATCTTGTTAATTACTTTAAAATTTTTCTAGGATTCCAGTTATCTTTTTCTCCTAAAATATTCTCAGGCGTATATTTTTTTGCTTCTGCCTGTGTCAGCTGATGCGACCATCCGGCTCTCTTGGATTTGTCTGCTCCGGCTCCTTTCGATTTGAATTCTGCATAAAAAGTTGTTTTCTCTGCATCCGGTTTATCCCAATTGTGCCATCCTTCAGGTTTGATTAATGAAGATAATTCACAGTTGATATACACCGTTTTGGCGAAAGGTCTCCACGGTCTTCCCAGATAGACTGATCGTTCCTTTGCATTTCCTGCTATTTGACAATTAATGAAAACGAATCCGAGACTGTTTTCCTTTGGCGTGGATGCAGCTGTAATATAGCTTGCCGTTTCTTTGGAATAGATCGTGCAGTCTTCAAAAACTGCGGTGCCGGCTCCGAAAATATAGTCGGTGGTACCTTCGATATAGCAGTTTTGAAAGTAACTCCTTGAAGGTTTTGATTTATCCGTTAAATCCTGAGCTCCTTTAAGGTATAAGGTGTCCTGATTTCCCAGGAACCTGCAATTTTGAAAGGCAATCTTATCTCCAGTCGTTAAAACTGCCACAGCTTGTCCGACTCTTCCTGCACTATTTTCAAATGAAATATTTTTCGCAGTAAAGTTATCAGCATAAATAAAGACTGTCGCTGATCCTGTGGTTCCGATGTTTTTTCCTTCCGGATTTTTTCTGGATGCAAAATCATCAAAGGTGATGAGTGTTTTTTCAGGGCTTTCACCTTCCAGCAAAATGGCTCCTTTAGTTTCTGGAATAATGATTTTTTCTTTATAAACTCCGGGTTTTATTAAAATTTTAGTTCTTCGAGAAGAAGCGTTTTCAACAGCGTTGACAGCTTCCTGCACAGTGAAAAAATTACCTTTTCCGTCCTTTGAAACCACGATTAATCTGTCGCCGGTTTTAAAAGAAAGAAAATGAAAGGTTGCTATCAGAATAGTTGAAAATAAGCTAAGATATTTTAAAAAAAAGGAGTTTTTCATTGAATCATTTTTGAATTAAAATACAGACTTCCTCCGTGTGGCAGAAGCCTGTATTTTTATATATGAATGTGAAGTTTTTCTCTAATATCCGTAATCCTGCGTAAGCTTATAATTAGAATTGATTACATCTGCTGCAATAGGCAGGAGCTCTTTTCTGTTGGGTTGGAAATAATACGCATAACTTTTTACAGGATCACCACTGATGTAGGGCTGTGTCATGGCCAGTCTCCAGTTTACTTTCGTGTATCCTGAAGGGGTGGAAACACTTTGATTCGGGCTGTAGAAAACATCAGCTTTTGCAATTCCGTTGAGATAGAAATCAATGTCTAAAACGTTTTGCTGTGCCGTTTTTGTAGGTACATAATTCGAAACACTCGAAGCTGGTTTTTTATAGAAAATATACTCCGGAACGTTGGTGTAAGCGCCTGTTCCGTTCATAAACTGGGTAAGTTTCTGTCTGGTTTCATTGATTTTTGTTTCCAGAAGATTCCAACGGATGAGGTCGTATTTTCTGAGTCCTTCACCTCCGAATTCCAGCATTCTTTCTTTTACGATGAAATTAAAAAATCCTGTTTTGTCGGTAGGAATTGTTCCCACCTGTCCCAGATTACCTGCGTAAGCTCTTTGTCTAACGGCCATCACCGCATTGATAGCTTCCTGAGACGGACCGTTGTGAATTTCATTATCGGCTTCAGCAAACATAAGAAGGATATCAGAATACCTTAATAAAGGCCAGTCGATTCCAAGGTTTTGGGAAGTTCCGGTGATGGAAGTCCACGATTTTCTGAATTTTCCGTCATTCCAGTTGATGGAAGTCTGAAGATCTGCCTGCTTTGAAGTATTGACCCTGAAAATGGCAATGTTTACATCTCTTCTCAAATCATATTTTGTAAACTCATAAAAATAAACAGGAATTGCATTAATCCCTCCAGAAGATTTCCAGTCTGTATCATCATGTCTCAGACCGTTATAATATCCGATTTTACTGTCTGTTCTTGAGTTTCCTCCAAATGCTCCGATGGCATAAATAATTTCGTTGGTTGCATCCGGAGTATTGGTATGTAATGATCTGAACAGTCCTTCATAGCTTGAATTCAGCTGATGCTGTCCGGAATTGATAATATCTTTACACTCGTCATACGCAATCTGATAGTATTTCTGCGGATTTGATCCCTGCATCATCATCTGCGGATTTCTTCTTAATGAATATCCAGCTCTTGCCAACGCTATTCTCGCTCTTAAACCTTTAACGGCGGCTTTGGAAATTCTCTGTGCAGTTGTATTTGCTTCAGATCTCCATGGAACAAGATCTTCTGCTTTCAGTAGATCGTCAAGAATTTTATCGTAAATAATATCTCTGTCTGTTTTAGCCAGGTAAAGATCCGGAAGATCGGCAGACGGAACATCCTGAAAAGGGACATCGCCCCAGTTTTTGATGAGATCATGGTAAAAGTGGGCTCTTAACGTAAGTGCTTCACCCAAATATCTGTTCATCAATTTTTTATCTGCTTCAGAACCTGTCTGCATAACTGGAGAAAGCGGAATGTTTTTTATCACAAGATTGGCTCTTTCGATCCCTGCATATGTATCCAAGAAAGGTCTTATAAGTTCTGTATTGGTAGGAATGGCACCGAAGCAGCTCACACCTCTTCTGTCGTTGGCGTTATAATCTCCGGATGTTCTCATATCGTCTCCCGATTGAGACAGAATAAGATTCATTCTCTGTCCGTAGGTATTATCACCCATGGTGGCATTGTAAACTCCGACTAAAGCAGAAAAAGTATCTGAAGCAGAGTCAAACTGTTGTTTTTCGGCGGTATTGGATAAGCTTTCTACATCCAGATACTCTTCACAGGAGTTGATGGAGATGAGTCCTGCAATGGAAAAAAGAATTGTTAAAAATTTATTTTTCTTCATAATATTAGATTTAAAAAGTGATATCAACTCCTGATAAAATGAATCTGCTACGCGGATAAGCGGCGTAATCTACACCAGGTGTTAATGGGTTTCTTCTTGTATTAGCTTCCGGATCATATCCTGAATATCCTGTGATGGTAAATACATTATTCATTGTAAAATACAATCTGAAATTTGAAAGTCCTAATTGCTTTGTGAAATCTTTTCCTAATGAATAACCGATTGTAAGGTTATTTAATCTAAGGAAAGAGCCGTCTTCAATAGCATACGAGTGTAGAAAATAGGCACCTGCAGGAGGAGTCCACATCGTGGTGTTGGCATTAAGTGCTGCCAGAGCTGCCGGATCATTTACTTTAACTCCGTTATCATCAAACCATCTCCAGCGGTCAGCTACCTCTACAAGCATATTGTTGTCTCTGTAAAGATACTGCGTGGAATATTCAATTTTATTCGCGTTGTACACTTTGTTTCCTACCGAGAAGTTGAACATTACGCTCATATCCCAGTTTTTATATCGGAATGTCTGGTTGAATCCACCATAGAATTTTGGTTGGGCGCTTCCCAGGTCAGTCATGTCATTATTGTCGATAACGCCATCTCCGTTCAGATCCTGTAGCTTCAGATCTCCGGGTTGTACCGGTTTTGCAGCGTTAGCGACTGCTGCGGAATTTGGAACACCTGTTTTCAAGGTGTAAACTTGTGTTGTTGGGTTATAATCAAAGTCGTTTATCTCATATCTTCCCGCTGTTACATATCCCCAGTAAGTGCCGACTGGTTTGCCTACCTGTACCAAAAAATCGTTCAGGTTGTTTTGCCATCCTGATGGGTAAAGATAATAATTGGAACTTGCAGAAGCATTATTTCCTAAACTTTTAATTGTATTTCTATTGGAAGAGATGTTGGCATCGATTTTCCAGGTAAAGTTTTCTTTATTGATGATGGCACTTCCGATGGAGAATTCGATACCTTTGTTTTCTGTACTTCCGGAATTCTGGAACTGATATTCGTATCCTAAATTCTGAGGTATTTTTGCCAGCAGCAAAAGATCTTTCGTGTCAGTCTGGTAAACATCCAGAGAACCGTATACTTTCCCTTTAAACAAGCCGAAATCCAGACCTGCATTTTTTGAAGATGCCGATTCCCATTTTACTCTTGGGTTAGACATGATATTTCCGGTGGTAGCACCAGGCGTTACATTGCTACCGAACGCATATCCGTAATCAGAGGATGTGGTGAAGAACGTATCGTATAAAAAGGCCTTGATCCTGTTATTCCCAGAAAGACCGTAGCCGGCACGCAGCTTAAGTTCGCTGATGACTCTGCTTTCTTTCAGGAAATTTTCTTCATTGATCTTCCATGCCAGAGAAGCTGCCGGGAAGTATCCCCATCTATTTCCGGGACCAAAAATACTGGAGCCGTCTATCCTCATGGATGCCGTTAAGATATATTTATTTCTAAAGATATAGTTGGCTCTTCCGAAAAAGGACACGATTCTGTCCGGCAGTACTTCTGTTCTGGGATTATCCTGAACCAATCCTGAAGGCGGAGTGGCTGACTGGATGTTGGCAAATGCTTCCTGTGGGCTGATTGATTTCGGAAGCCATTTGATATTCATTGTTAACGATTCAGCATCGGTTTTTACGGTTTCCTGTCCCAGAAGGAAATCTACTTTATGCTCACCATATGTTTTTCTGAAATTTAAAGTATTGGTATTGGTAATCCGTCTTGATTGTGTTCTACTTAAAAAAACAACCGGCTGGTCATTATTTTGTCTTGCAAGACTGGTTATGGTCCCTGAAAACTGATTCACAAATTCATCCCGCTGGACATAGCCAATCACACTTCTGAAAGTGAAATCTTTATTAATCTTATATTCTAAAGTTCCGTTTAGCAAAAGATCATTTCTTCCATTCTCTTTAACTTCTTCATTCGCTAAAAGAACTGGGTTTACGAGATTCGTTTCATTGGCAAATAGCGGGTCAAACTCATCTATATTTATAGCAGGACCTCCTTCAAATGGCTGATATCTTACAGCATTTCTCAATCGGTTGGTGCTTTGTGAACCTGTAGACGATGTCCCTGCTCCAAATATCGTCTGCCTGCTGTATCTTGCATTAAGCGTTACCGAAAGTTTTTTGGAAATATCATAGTCATATTTAAAATTGGCCATATTTCTTTTAAAGCCGGAACCAATCATAATTCCGTCTTCCTGAATATTATTTAAAGATAATGAGAACGATGAATTATCAGAACCTCCTGTAACGGACAGATTATGCGTAAAGTTGAAGGCTTCTCTGCCGAAAACTTCATCCTGCCAGTCTATTTTCTTTAGATTTCCGTAGTTTTTACTGATATCCTGAAAAGTTCCGTATCTTGTATTAAATGCATCAATATCTGTCTGTACGCCACCTTTGTTGTAAATTTCGTACTGATATAAAACATATTGGTAAGGATCCAGTACATCAATAGTTTTCTGAATCTTTCTTACGCCTAAAAATCCGTTGTAATTGATCGAGGTTTTGGCTCTTTTACGTCCTCCTTTGGTGGTAATCAGAACAACCCCGTTGGCTCCTCTGGCTCCATAGATACTGGTGGAAGAAGCGTCTTTCAGAACTTCTATCGATTCAATTTCTTTGGGTGATAAAATAGATAACGCATTATCCATCTGAACCCCATCTACTATATAAAGAGGTGCATTACTGCCGGTAATAGAATTACCTCCTCTTATCACAATATCTACATCTGCTCCCGGAGATCCTTCGCTCAGAGAGACCTGCACCCCGGCCAGACGACCCTGAATTGCTTCTGCTGCATTGGTAGAAGGCATGTCTTTTATGGCATCACCTTTCACAGAAGAAACGGCGTTGGTAACGTCTTTTTTAGAAACTTTGGTATAGCCCACCAATACCACTTCATCGATCTTGGTTTCTTTTTCCTTTTTGGTTTCTTTTTCTTGAGCCATTGCAAGGACAGGAAGCAGAAAAACAGTTAAATATAACCACTTTACTGATTGTACTTTTTTATCCATTTTGTATCCTTATAGTTTTAGTTTGGTTGAAAGTTTTTTTCGATTTTCGTTTTTTTTTGGATTTTAAGTATTCTATTTTTTTAGTGGAAAATATTTTTTAAAGCTTACGTTTATCATAGTGCAATCGATTGCGTAATTTTTTACAAAAATATCTTGGCTTCTAAACTAATATTATTTTTCAATATGCAAAGAAAAAAATATTATTTTTTCATTAATTCGGATTAATAAATTATTCAGATTAAAAATTTATTTGGATGTAAGTTTTTGAAAGTTAGTTTGTTGTTGTTTAATTGGTAACTTGGTAGCTTTATTAAAAAATAGTTATAAAAGTTATGTTTTCATTAATTTTTGTCTTAAAATTTAATTAAAATTCTATCTTTTTATGTTAAAAAAAATTACCAAAACTTAGAGTGAGAATTAAAATTTAAGATATTTTAGTGATTTATATCATATTTTTTTCATGATTTGAGAGATGCTTTTTTTACAACAATATTCAAATTGGTAATATAAATAGTGAATAATAGAAATCTAAATAATTTTATCCATTTTGATATGCAAACAAATACATATTTTCTGGCATGATTTTATATTTCAGCAACGGCTTACTATTAATTTTGGTTAATATTCCCGTACAGATTCTTCTTTTTTTGAGGATTAATTTTTTTAATATTTTATTTTATTATTTTGAAAATCAAATGATTAAAAAATTAAATTAAATTTTTGTTAACGAGTTAAATAATAATTATATATTTATCCCAACAAGTATTTCTACAAATTTTAGTGTAATTTTATGCAATCGATTACGCAATGTTTAACAGGTTTTGATAAAACCACAAAAAGAAAAAAAGAAGTATGGCAAAATCAGAATTCCGATACGCCCATCATCCTGAAGATGTAAAAAAATATACAACTGAAGATTTAAGAAGGGAGTTTCTTATCAATGATTTATTTAATGAAGATCAGGTAAAATTAGTTTACTCTATGTACGACAGGCTTATTGTAGGCGGTATTATGCCTTCAACAAAAGCGCTAAAACTGGAACCAACCGATGACCTCAAAGCTCAGTATTTTCTAGACAGAAGAGAGCTGGGGATCATCAACGTCGGTGGTGCCGGAAAAGTAACAGTTGATGGCGAAGTCTATGAACTGGGCAATAAAGAAGCTTTATATATCGGAAAAGGTGCAAAGGAGATTATTTTTGAAAAGTCAGGCGTTGCACAGCCTTACTTTTACATCAATTCTGCGCCGGCACATCATACGTATCCGAATAAAAAGATTACAAAAAATGAAGCCGAAATTGTAGAATTAGGTGAAGAAAAATATGCCAACAAACGTACGATCAATAAGCTAATTGTAAACTCTGTTTTGGAAACCTGCCAGCTTCAGATGGGGATGACAGAACTTCATCCGGGAAGCGTCTGGAATACAATGCCGGCGCATACCCATACCAGAAGAATGGAAGCCTATTTTTATTTTGATCTGGAAGAAGGACAGACCGTAAGCCACTTTATGGGCCAACCTCATGAAACACGTCATATTTTTATGACCAACAGACAGGCGGTATTATCTCCCGAATGGTCTATTCATTCAGGAGTAGGAACTTCCAATTATACTTTTATCTGGGGAATGGCCGGTGAAAATATGGATTATGGCGATATGGATGGTATCAAAACTAACGAACTAAAGTAATTTTTCTAAATGAATTTATTTGATTTATCCGGTAAAGTTGCCGTCGTTACAGGAGGCACGCACGGATTAGGGATGGCAATGGCAGAAGGCCTTGCTGCTGCAGGCGCTGAATTGGCAATCACGAGTACGACACCATCAAAATTGGAGGAAGCTTTAAAACATTATCATTCTAAAGGATACAAGGCGACCGGATATCTTTTTGACGTGACAGATGAGCTGGAAGCCGCTCAGAAAGTAGCTCTTATGGAAGCTACTCACGGAAAAATAGACATCCTGATCAACAATGCGGGAATCATCAAACGTATTCCGGCGATTGACATGGAGATAGAAGACTTTAGAAAAGTAATTGATGTAGATCTTACAGGACCTTTTATCATGTCCAAATTAGTCGGAAAATATATGATTAAAAGAAAATCAGGAAAGATCATCAACATCTGCTCGATGATGAGTGAGCTGGGTCGCGACAATGTAGTAGCATACGCTTCTGCGAAAGGCGGACTGAAAATGCTTACCAAAAATCTTGCAACAGAATGGGCGAAACATAATATTCAGGTAAACGGAATCGGACCCGGATATTTTGCAACGTCACAAACAGAACCAATCAGGGTGGATGGAAATCCATTCAATGATTTTATCATCAGCAGAACTCCTGAAGGAAGATGGGGAAATCCGGAAGACCTTGCAGGAACGGCAATTTTCCTGGCATCAGACGCAAGTAAGTTTATCAACGGACAAATTATTTACGTTGATGGCGGAATTCTGGCAACCATCGGAAAACCTGCTAATGAATAACAACAGAATCAGACTAGAATGAAACCTTTTATAACAGATCAATTTTTATTACAGAATAAATACGCAGAAGAATTATATTTCAGATTTGCGGAAAAACAACCCATTATTGATTATCATAATCATTTAACTCCTAAAGATATTGCTGAAGATACTGTTTTCGGGAATATCTCTAAAGTTTGGATTGCCGGCGACCATTACAAATGGAGAGCGATGCGTACATTAGGCGTAAACGAAAAATTCATCACGGGAGATGCTTCGGATAAAGAAAAATTTGAGGCTTGGGCAAAAACAGTTCCCTATACCTTAAGAAATCCTTTGTATCACTGGACGCATTTGGAATTAAAAAGATACTTCGGAATCGATGAATTGCTAAATGCAGACAATGCAGCAGAAATTTACGAAAACATCACGGCACAGCTTCAGACACCTGAAAAGTCGACAAGAGGTTTATTGAAAATGATGAATATAGAATCTCTGTGTACAACGGAAGATCCTTTAGATAATTTAAACTATCATCAGGATTTAGCAAAAAGCGATTTCAGTATTAAAGTAAGCACGGCTTTCCGTCCTGATAAAGCAATTTTAATTGAAAACCACAACTTTGCAGACTATATTTCAAAACTAGGCGAATCTGCGGAAATTGAAATTAATTCTTACCAGACTTTATGTGATGCTTTATTAAAAAGAATCGAATATTTCCATGAAAACGGATGCAGACTATGCGACCACGGATTAAACAATATTTCTTTTGAAGAAGCTTCAGAAGCCGAAGTCAATGCCATTTTTGAAGATAAATTAAATGGAAAAGTGATCGCCGAAAAGCAGGTAAATCAATTCAAAACAGCAATTTTATTATTCCTAGGTGAAGCTTACCACAAATACGGATGGGTTCAGCAGTTCCATTTGGGAGCATTGAGAAATAATAACGAAAGAATGCACAGAATTCTAGGTCCTGATACAGGATGGGACTCTATCGGAGATTTTGTGCAGGCCGAAACTTTGTCTAAATTATTAAATGCTTTAGACGGGAGAGATAAATTAACTAAAACCATTTTATATAATTTAAATCCTGCCGACAACGAAATTTTTGCAACAATGATCGGGAATTTCAATGACGGGAGTATCAAAGGAAAAGTACAGTTCGGTTCCGGATGGTGGTTCCTCGATCAGAAAGACGGCATGATTAAACAGATGAACGCTCTTTCCAATATGGGATTAATCAGTTGTTTCGTAGGAATGCTGACGGATTCCAGAAGTTTCCTTTCTTTCCCAAGACACGAATATTTCAGAAGAGTACTGTGTAATTTGTTCGGTGAAGAAATGAAAAACGGCGAATTACCGGACGATATGGAGCACGTAGGAAAAATTATTTCCGATATCTGTTACCATAATGCTAAAAATTATTTTGATTTTTAATTGAATAAAAAATTCGCTCAGATTGAGCAGATTATGGATATCTTTTTTAATACAATCATCTGCAAAATTTGCTAAATCTGCGAGAGATAAAAATAAAATTTACCTTGAAATAAAGGTTAATTAAAACTATGAGCAACAAAATTGTCACTTTCGGAGAAATCATCATGCGACTTTCGCCACCCGGAAACAGAACGATGAAGCAGAGCCACGAAATAGAATTCTTTTTTGGAGGAACAGAGCTGAACGTAGCGTCTTCATTAGCAACCATGGGCTGTGATGTGAAGCATATAAGCTGTGTTTCTGATGATTTTGTAGGAGAATCTGCTTTGTCTTTCATTAAAAGTTTTGGGATTGATACCGCTTTTATTTCTAAAAATGAGCATCCTTTAGGCTTATATTTTCTGGAAGTAGGATCATCAGTTCGGGCAAGCAGAATTGCTTACAACAGACTGAACGGTTCTTTTGCGAATATTCAACCTGAAAATATAGACTGGAAAAAAGCACTTGAAGGCTGTAAATATTTCCATTGGACAGGCATTAGCCCGGGAATTTCCAAAGCGGCTTATGAAACCTTGAAAGAAGGGTTGCAAACCGCACGCAGACTGGGAATTGAAGTGACAACCGATCCTGCTTACCGTTCCAATCTCTGGAAATATGGTAAAAACGGAAATGAAATTTTAAAAGAATTGGTCTCTTATTCCACAATTTTCATCGGTGGAGTCAATGAGATTAATGAAATTCTAGGAACTCAGTTTTCATCAGATAAAAACGGTTTTTTGGAAGCTTGTGAAGAATTAAAAAAGCAATGCCCATCAATTCATAAAATTTTCGATAAAATCAGAATTGGAGTTACGGCAAGTTCTCAGCAAACGCAGGGAAGAGCTTTGGTCAACGGAAATTATTTTGAAACTAAATTTTTAGAAATAGATCAAGTTGTCGACAGAATCGGAACGGGAGATGCTTTTGCTGCAGGTTTAATTTATGGCTTGAAAAACTTCGATGACGAGAAAGCCCTTCATTTCGCCAACGCCGCTTGTGCCATCAAACACACCATTTTAGGAGACATCAACTATTGCAGCGCAGAAGATATTCTCGAAGTAATGGCCGGAAATTCTGGAGGACGAATAAAAAGGTAGCTTCTGGCTGTTAGCTTTTGGCAAATGGCTTTTAGCGAATGCATATTCAATTAGAAAATAGCGGACATTGCTGAGTGAAACGCCTTTGCGAACGAAAAATATACATCGAGCTTTAAAAGAAAATCTTTGTGCACTTTGCGTTAAAAGAATACAGCACACTATAGGATAGATTTAATCCTATCAAAGATTATTTTTAAAAATAATTAAAACAAAATGACAAAAATTCAAAACGTTACCAACACCATCATCAATCAGGGAGTTTTACCTCTGTATTATAATGCTGATGAAACGGTAACCATAGAAATATTAAAATCATTGTACAAAGCAGGAATCCGTGCGGTAGAATATACAAGCCGTGGAGAATCTGCGTCGAGTAATTTTGCCAAAATGGTAGAAATTCGCAATGCGGAAATGCCGGAAATGTTGTTGGGAATCGGAACAATTAAGAATTTACAGCAAGCAGAAGCATATTACAGATTGGGGGCAGATTTTTTTATCAGTCCGGGATTTGTAAGAGAAGTTGCAGAATTTTTAATTCCGAAAGATCTATTGTACAGTCCGGGCTGTATGACTCCGACAGAAATTATTGAGGCTGAAAGTGCGGGAGTAACTTTCATTAAATTATTTCCGGGTAATAGTTTAGGAACCGGATTTATGAGTGCGATCAAAGATGTTTTCCCAAATTTGAAATTCATGCCAACCGGTGGGGTTGATACTACAAAAGAAAGTATTGAAAGCTGGTTTAAAGCAGGAGTTTCGGCCGTTGGAATGGGAAGTAAACTGGTAAGTAAAGAATTAATGCTTACTAAAGATTATGTAACAATTGAAAACGAAACGAAGAAAGTTCTGGAAATCATCCAGGCTTTAAAATAATAATGATTAAAAATGCTAAAGTTCTCCGTGATCTTAGCTGAGTAAAACACCTTTGCGAATTTAAAAACAATCATTAAAACACACACAAAAACTAACTAATTCTAAAACTAAAAAATGAGTTCAGTTAAATCTCTTAAACCGACAAATTTCAGATGGACGATATGCTTTTTGCTGTTCATTGCTACAACAATAAATTATCTTGATCGTCAGGTTTTATCATTAACATGGAAAGATTTTATTGCTCCGGAATTTCACTGGAACAATAACGATTACGGAAATATTACGGCTTTATTTTCCATTTTTTATGCAGTGGGAATGCTTTTCGCCGGAAAATTTGTAGATTGGATGGATACCAAAAAAGGATTCCTGTGGGCTATCGGAATCTGGTCTGTAGGTGCTGTTTTACATGCTTTCTGCGGAATAGCAACATCCGGAATTCTCACAGGAAACTGGCTTGCCGGTTTTCATGGTTCTAAAGAAATGATAGCGACGGTTTCTAATACTTCTGCCATCATCAGTACGAGTGTTACGCTGTTCATTTTTGCACGTTTTGTTTTAGCCATTGGTGAAGCAGGGAATTTTCCGGCAGCCATTAAAACAACCGCAGAATATTTCCCTAAAAAAGACAGAGCATTCTCAACAAGTATCTGGAATGCGGGAGCTACTGTCGGAGCGTTGGCTGCTCCCATTACAATTCCTTTCATTGCAAAATCGATGGGTTGGGAATGGGCGTTTATTATTATAGGAGCTTTGGGCTTTGTATGGATGGGTCTTTGGGTATTTTATTACAAAAAGCCCCATGTGCATCACAAAGTTAATGAACATGAGCTAACCTATATTAATCAGGATCAGGAAGATGCTTCCCATGAAGATATAAATGTAACGGAAAAGACTTTTTCTTTCAGAGAATCCTTCAGTCACAAACAGACATGGGCATTTGCCTTCGGAAAATTTATGACAGACGGCGTGTGGTGGTTTTTCTTATTCTGGACTCCTGCTTATTTAAGCTCGGTATATGGAATGGATTCTACGCAAAGTGCATTTCCATTATTTGTCCTTTACATGATTACTTTATTTTCGATCATTGGAGGATGGCTACCCAAGTATTTTGTAGAAAAAAAAGGAATGAATGCCTATTCAGGAAGGATGAAAGCGATGCTGATCTTTGCTTTTTTTCCACTTTTAGCTCTTTTAGCGCAGCCTTTAGGTTCTGTCACTTATTGGATTCCTGTTTTAATTATCGGAATTGCCGGAGCAGCACATCAGGCTTGGTCGGCAAATATTTTCTCGACAGTCGGCGATATGTTCCCCAAAAAAGCCATTGCTACGATTACCGGAATTGGCGGAATGGCAGGCGGAATAGGTTCATTCATTATCAATAAATCTTCAGGCGTATTATTCGATCATGCTCACAAAGCATGGTCAACAGTAGATGGAATTCCTTTATTAGAAAAATATCCGCAATATATCAACGAAAGATTGCCGGATGGATTCTTCGAAAAATTGGAAAAATCAGGGGCAATAGTTGTAGACGGAATCGACAAAGGATACATGATTATTTTCTCAATATGTGCGGTAGCTTATCTTATCGCATGGAGTGTCATGAAAACTTTAGTCCCGAAATATAAAGTAATCAAATAAATACACCCACCCTAAATCTTGAAGGTTTGAAAACCTAATTGATAAATAAATTAGAAATTAAAACTCTATGTGTTCTTAGCTGAGTGTAACGCCTTTGCGAACGTAAAATATACATCGGGATTTAAAAGAAAAATCTTTGCGCCCTTTGTGTTTAAAACAAATCAAAGCAAGTGCAACAATATAAAAAAGATGGAAAATCAAATAAAACAAAAATTAAATCGTCAAATAACAAACTCACAGGAAAAACTTCCCATCAGAATTGTACAGTTTGGAGGAGGTAATTTCATGAGAGGATTTACAGATTATGTAATTGACAGGCTTAATAAAGAAGCAGGATTTCATGCAGGAATTGTAAATGTTCAGCCTACACCGAACGGATCGGTTCATAAACTGGAAGAGCAGGACAATCTGTACACCCTTTTCACCAGGGGAATTAAAAAAGGAGAAATCATTGACGAAAAGAAGATCATTTCTGCCATTCAGAAATCAGTGAATCCCTATACGAACTATAATGAATTCCTCGATTTGGCGAAAGAAGAAGAGCTTGAATTTATTTTTTCCAATACCACAGAAACCGGAATTGCTTACGATGAAACAGAGAATTCCATTCAGGGGCCTCACAAAAATTTCCCTGCAAAAGTAACCGTTCTGCTATATGAAAGATTTAAGCATTTTAACGGATCACCAGAGAAAGGACTAAGAATTATTCCCTGCGAACTGATCGAAGACAATGCTTTTGCTTTAAGAGATATTATTTTAAAATATGCAACACTTTGGAAATTAGAAGAAAGCTTTGCCCAGTGGATTCATGAAAGTAGCTATTTTCACAATACTTTGGTAGACAGAATCGTTCCGGGATATCCAAAAGACGATGTAGAAAATTACGAAGAGCAGCTGGATTATGAGGATCAGAATATGGTGGTCTCAGAAACATTTTTGTTATTTGTGATTCAGGATGCCGGAAATTTAAAAGAGAGAATTCCTTTCAGTAAAATCAATGAGCAGATTTTAGTCGTTGATGATATTCAGCCGTATCGTTTAAGAAAAGTGAGAATCCTGAATGGCGGTCACACATTGATGCTGGCTCCAGCCATTTTATCGGGGAAAGAAACGGTAAAAGAATCGATTGATGATTCGTTTGTCGGAAAATTTTTGACTGATGCCATTTTTAATGAAGTTAATCCAACTTTAGGATTAGATGAAACTGAACTGAAAGATTTTGCAGAAGAAGTTTTCGACCGTTTCAGAAATCCTTTCATTAAACACTATCTGGCGAGCATCGCTTTATATTTTGTATCTAAATTTAAAGTAAGAGTACTACCAAGTTTGCTTACATATGTTGAAAAAAACAATACGCTTCCATTAAACCTTACGTTCGCTCTGGCAAGTTTAATCAGATTCTATCAGGGGAATTTTGGTGAAAAAACGCTTCCAATGAATGATGATGAAGGAATTATCACTAAATTTAAAGAAATTTGGACAGGCGAAGATTACGGAAGAGTCGCTGAATTGGCTTTAAGCGAAAAAACATTCTGGGATACTGATCTTACGCAGGTTAAAGGTTTGAAAGAAGCAGTTGCCAAAGCATTATACGAAATCGACCATAATGAAATAAAAACTGCATATAACAATTTTGTAGAATTTAATTCTTAAAATCATGCAACAGAAAGTACTGAAAGTAAACCCAATTGATAACGTTGCGGTCGCGCTTGTTGATCTGAACAGGGGAGAAATCGTTACACTCGACAATCTTACTTATAATATTGTAAAAGACACCAAAGCTAAACATAAATTCGTCACCGAAAACCTTTCGGAAGGTGATCCGATCATCATGTATGGCGTTCTGGTAGGAAAAGCAAATCAGCCAATTCTCAAAGGTGAAGTTATTACAACCGAAAACGTGAAGCACCAGAGTGCAAAAGTGGAAGGTAAAACAGAAACTGCTGCCTGGACAGCCCCGGATGTCGAAAAATGGAAAGACAAAACTTTCATGGGCTATCACCGTGAAGACGGACAAGTAGGAACGGAAAATATATGGCTGTTTTTTCCGCTGGTATTTTGCGAAAACAGAAATGTTGAAGTATTGAAAGAGATTTTTGAAAAAGAACTTTTGTTTGAAAATACGAGTAAGCATCAGTTATTATTAAGATCATTAATCAATGATACAGAAACAGAACAGCCTGTAGAAGAATATAAATACAACAGGGTATTTAAAAATATTGATGTTAAATTCATCACCCATCAGGGCGGTTGTGGTGGTATTCGCCAGGATGCAGAAGCGTTGGGAAGACTGCTTGCAGGATACGTCAATAATCCCAATGTCGCCGGAGCCACAGTTCTCAGCCTGGGATGTCAGAACCTGCAGGTGCAGATATTTAAAGATGCACTGGAAAAAATAAATCCTGATAATAAAAAACCAATTATTATCTACGAACAGCAAAAGTCCGGGACAGTAGATGAAATGCTGAGCGGAATCATCAGAGACTCTTACGATGCTATTAAAAACGCTAATGAGATCGAAAGAAAGCCGGCTCCTCTTTCAAAATTGGTTTTAGGGCTGGAGTGTGGAGGCTCAGACGGGTTTTCAGGCATTTCCGCCAACCCAGTATTAGGACATTTGTCAGATTTGATGGCCGGAATAGGAGGAGCAACAATACTTTCCGAATTTCCGGAATTATGTGGGGTAGAGCAGGAACTGGTAAACCGATGCGTAAATGAACAAGATGCCGAAAGGTTTTTGCAGTTAATGAAAGACTTTGAAAAATCAGTCGTTGCAGCCGGATCTGGCTTCGATATGAATCCATCGCCCGGAAATATTAAAGACGGACTAATTACGGATGCTATGAAATCGGCGGGAGCAGCTAAAAAAGGAGGCTCGTCGCCTGTGAATGATGTTCTCGATTTTACGGAATATATAAAAAAGCCGGGACTTAATTTACTTTGTACCCCCGGAAACGATGTGGAGTGTACCACTGCCTTGGTCGGCTCCGGTGCAAACGTTGTTTTATTTACGACAGGTCTCGGTACACCTACCGGTAATCCGGTGGTTCCGGTCGTGAAAATTTCTTCCAATACCTCGCTCTCGGAAAGAATGCCCGATATCATTGACTTTAATACAGGAGATGTAATTACAGGAGAAAAGACCATCAGCGAAAAAGCGGAAGAACTATTAGATTTTATTATAGACGTAGCCAGTGGAGCCATCAGAACTAAGGCGGCGATTCTTAATCAGAATGATTTCATTCCATGGAGACGAGGAGTCTCTCTGTAAGGGAATAATTATATTAAAATTAGGGTTGAAAATGCTTTCTACATTATGTAGAGAGCATTTTCTTTTTACCGAATTAATTATACGCGAAGTCACAAAAGAATAAGAGCCAGTTTAAATTTATAATGTATTTTAACATTAAGGATTTAAGCCTCTTTAGCTTAAAAAGCTTAATGAAAATCAATGTATTGATTTCTTAATTAAAAATTTGAATTTGCTTTACTGAAATTCTTAATGTTAAATTAAAGTGTGATCTTTTTCATTTTAGTCATCAAGTTAAAATCATCTTTTGTGACTTTTGGCTCCGCCGAACCTTCGGTTTGTGGTTATATGAAATTTAAATAGACTTATAATCAACGTTGTATTTTACTCTCTTCTTAAAAAAAAGATTGTAGATTCGCAATATTGAATTTTATTTCAAAAAATTATGAATCTAAGTTTCCAAAATAATGTTTTCAAAATGATAGTAATTTCATTGGTGATTATTGCCGTGCTGATTCTTGCATTTGTATTTTATCAGAAAAAAGTGCGTCATAATCTGGTAACGATCACAGGAAATAAAGTTTATAATTCAGGAGCTGTTCCGCCGGAAGAGCTGGCAGATTTTGTAAGCGATCATAAAATAAAAACCATTGTCGATTTACGTGACGGTTTGGTGCAGACGGCTTTAAATCCGGAAACAAAAAAGCAGGTAAATGCCGAAGAGTTTGCAGCCGATAAAATTGCCGGACTTCATTATTTTAATTTACCAACCGATCAGATCCCTCAGGACAGCACGGTACAGAAATTCTTGAAAATTATGGATAATCCTGAAAATTATCCTGTTCTTATTCATTGTCATCATGGTGTTGGGCGCTCCCGCTTGTTCAGTTCTATTTACAGAATCGAATATGAAAACTTTACCAACGAAAAAGCCAGGGAAAATGCCCGCCTGTTTTGGGAATTTGGAACCAATTTTTCAAAAAGTTCGGAGAAAGGCATCTATCTTACAAACTATAAGAAAAGGGAAGTACAGAAGTAATTGTCTTTATTTTTCCGTACGGTATTTCTTTTTTAAATGTTCCGTTTTCAGAATATCACAACCTGATACAAATACTCTGTAAACCGGTCTTTCAATTCCGTAATACGGAATATTGTCTTCAAAATATTCGATGTTCATTTCATCTAATTTGTTTTTCAGCTCAATAATTTTATTTAAATCAGCTGAAAAACCAACACAGTGGGTCTTTGCCCATTTGTCTGACTTAATTTGATTAAAAGCGTATTCTACAATTTCTGCTTCTGTTTTGAAATGTTTTAAATTCTGTTTTTGTCCACGTTCTGTATAATACCAGATAAAATAATCCCCTGACTGTTCAATACCAAAACCTTCATAAATGTGGTTTCCGCCAATGGAGTAACCGTTGAAATTGAAACAGTTTTCTTTCATCCAATATTCAAGCTCAGGTAAGGTGGGTGGTATATCGTTGGTATTCATTGCTATTTTTTATAAATATACATCACGTTGGCGTAAACATCATCGTTGTGCCACAAATATAGTAGTTAGACTATAAATTTCATAAAACTATATGAACAAAAACCACCCCGTCAAAAATTCTTTGGAATTTTCGCCACCCCTCCAGCGGAGGGGAATTTAAAAACACGACCCAACTCACGCAGGAATTCCCCTCCCTCGGAGGGGTGGATTAATTTTCAGGGAAAATTAAGACGGGGTGGTTAAATTGAATATTAAAGATTTCAGTCAAAAATAGAATTCGTGTTTAGACTGTATCTTTAAAGATCACGTAATAGTTACAGATAAGGAAATCAGTATGGCTTTTATTTTAAGTCAATTAATGTATAGTGTTTTCCTTTTTGCCAAATATTCCAAATGTTTTCAACGGATTTTGGAAGAAATCCTAAAAATGCTTTAAGTGCTTCGTCAATTGCAATAATTCCAATACCTTTTAAACTAATTAAAGTGTTACTTTTTCCTTTCTTAGATTGTTGAATCAAAGCTTCAATAATATCATTAGGACTTCGGATTATTTTGTCGGAAATCATTTCATCAATTTTAAAAACAATACAATTTCTGAATTCTAAATTTTTATCTAAAACAATTATTTCAGTTCCTCCAGAATATTTCCAGTTGGTTTCATTTTCTAATTCCGTTACAAACTTTGCAAAAAAATTTTGACTAAAAGCCCAAGGAATTCTATTAGAATTATGTAATAAACTGATATTCAAAATTTCCATATCGGGAGCTATTTCTTCATTCCAATAGGCTCCGAAACCCGCACAGTAAAAATGTAAATTTTCACCACTTCTCTGATTTAAGTATTCAAGTCTTTGAATAATTTCGTCAAAACCATTTTTATGGAATTTTGGAGCAAGTAAAATACAACCCATTGCATTAGGATTATCTGTTTTATGTTGTTTTACTTTTTCAAGGTTTGGAGATTCAATCATATTTATAAAGTTTGGGTTAAAAAATTAACTAACAAGAAAAATCTTATAGAGAGTGGATTTGAAATTCGTTCTTAAAATAACTTTTTTCAAGATCACTGAGTGCAAATCCGCTACATATATGTCTGTTATCTGCGATGTTTCAATTCTTGAATATGAGTTTTGACAAATCAAATAAGGATTTCATAATATCAGCGAGTGCAAAAGTTGTGTATAAAAATACAGACATTTTTAATATTTCAGGTATTTTTAAATATTCAACATCCCATTCAAATGGATTAATAGTATTTGATATGATTGTAGAAATGAAAATTGCGATAATTGCGAAAAACATAACTACAATATCGTTCCTAATTTCTTTGAATGCTGCCTTTAGTTCTTTTATAATTAATTCTTTGTTTTCAATTTTTTTAAAAGATATTTTGTCTATTACTTCATAAATGTCTTTTAAAATAGATAAACCAAATGTGTATAAAGTTAATCCAAAGCCAATTAAAACTCCACTATAAGTTAACAGATTATTAGTTTCATATATTTCATCAGAAATTACTCCAGTAAATTTTACTAGGATAACTGCCAAAATTAATGGACAGGTATAAATTAGTATTTTAAAGAATTTATTCACGGTTATCTAATTCTGATATTCTACTTATTTGTGACTTAATAGATTCTTTTTGATTTTGATCTAGCTTATCATCAATATTTAGTTCAATATTGTAAATATCATTATCACTTGATAAAGTTTTTATTTTACCACCTTCTTTATATTTCATGAAATATCTACCACCAATTTCTCTTATGTAATCAATCCAAGTGCCTATTCCATTCTTTTTTATTTCTAAATTACCATCACTATTTTTAAATATCAAGTCTAATTCATCATTATTCACTTCTTCTTTAATTGCTTTTAAAATTTTTTGTGTACTTCTATTAGCAAAAAATGCCATATTTGGGGCATTTAACTTTAATATTAATTTGTAAATTTTATCAGCTTCATCTACATATTTCCAAAAAGTATATTTAGTAGCTAAAGGAAATATATTTAAATGATAATTGTAGTCTTTAATTTTTCCATTAATAAAGCGATTTATTAAGGCAATTGCGGTTTCGAAATTTTGAAATATGGATCTTTTGTCTTCGATAAGCAAAATTTGATTATTAATGTCAATGATTAAGTAAACATATCTCGCTTCAAGAATATCTGTTTTTTTTATATCGATTTCATCTTCTACATATATTTTATTTAATGACTCTCTAGCAAATTTTATTATGAATATGTCATTGTCAAATTTTTCTATCCCTGTAAAAATATATCTTTTAGTGCCATAATTCCAACTAATTTTTTTTTGCTTTAACAGATCAAGTAACAATTTCTTAATTAATGATTCTTTACTGTTACTGTGAATAATTTCAAAAATATTCATCTGTTATCTATAAGTGTAAAATTTGCGTTTCATCGGTTATAAGTTGCTGCTAAAATTTGGCTTTACACAATATAAAAATCCAAGCTATAATTTTATTAAAAATAATAAAATAAACATTAATACCAAATATTAATTTTATACTCCCTCCTTCCACGTTCCCAACCCCAAATTACCCGTCCAAAACACATCCCGCACCGTCCCCCAAAAGTCCCGCGACGTTATTCATACCTCCAATGGCATAATCTATCCCTCCGGATACGTTATACAACCTGTCCGCACCCGTAAAAGATAGGTCAGGACAGATAAAAGACTGCTTCGGATCATTATGTGACGTCTCCGGAACGGTTCAACAGATCGCTGTACCATTGAACAACGTCTTCGGATGATTAAACAACGTTTCCTGATCTTTGTGGGACGTATTGAGAACACTGAACAACGTCGCCGGATGATTGAAGAACGGCTCCGAACCATTGTACAACCCGGTGAAACCATAAAAATACCCCTCCATACAATGGAAGGGTAGTAGAAAATGTTACCGTTTACTTTTTTTCTTCAGGGGGAGCCGTTGAGGTAGAATTTTTTACGAAAAACTGTTTCAGGTCTTTGTATTTGTCTTCAAATCCCGGAGACGCTGTTCCCGCTTTATAAGTAGCGTACGAATAATCTACCAGCGCCGACTGATAATTGTCGAAATCATGCAGCGTTTTTGCATTGTTAAGCCTTGTGATAATGCTTTCCAGCCTGCTTATCAGTGTTTCCATACTGTTGCGTGAGCTGTGGTCTTTGTTGAACTCGTTCCAGTCGACTTCCGGAGAACTCAGGTTCGGCTGGCTCTGGTTGTAGTCGTGGACTTTGTTTACAAAGAGCTTGTTTTGCTCGTTGATGCTGCCGTAACGTTTACGGTCTTCCGGTGAAAGGTTGATGGTAATTTCAGCAAGTGCTGATTCCAATGCCGCGATGGCATCCTGTGCCGCAGTGATCTTCGTACTGCTCAAATGGGTAGCGTTCAAATTTGTTAATCCCATCATTTTTGATTTTAAAGTTAATACTATGATTTGTATATAAAATCTTGTGTTTTTTAAGAGAAAACTAAGATAAGGAAAATTTTAAAAGCTGCTTAAAAAATTAATACCTCCATAGCGGAAATTTGAATATGATGAGAATACCTTGCAGATTGTAAGTCTCAAAAGTGATAATTCTCCAGTCTTCTATTAAAGGGATATTGTGCCGGAGTTACCAAAGAAAAGATTGTGATGCCCGGGTAGCTTAAATCCTAGGCACCGGGCTAAAATCTTAATTACAGAAATTTATTCCTCATATTGCTCAAGGAAATACGTAAATGTAAATCCTTTTACCTCATCTTCAGCATCCTCAAGAGTAGTTAGAAGATCTTCAAAAATTTCGAGCTGATCGACGGTCATATTGACAAATTCCAGGTGAAGCGGCATTTCGAGTCCGCCTGTAATGATGTCCGAAAGAGCATCCAGATTCTCACCGAAATGTTCCGGTAGTGGCAGCTTACTTTTTAGTTGTGCATAGAAATCTTCATAATCTCCTATGTCTGTAAAATCGATATATATTGTTTTCATATTGAACTGAATTTCCAGTTTTTTTTAATTAAAGCCTGTTTACACTTTTCACAGAAGCCTGTTTCTTCATCAGTAGGATTTTTGCCTTCTGCACTTCTCATAAAGCATTTTTTGGAAGGACAATGCTTAAGACCTTGCGTGTGACCAAGTTCATGAACGGCAATTTTGAAAAACTGGTCATGAGTATTTTTTTTATCTAATCTGAAACTTGATGCAATACATGCATTTCCTGGTCTGAAACCTAAACCCATTATTCCAAAATCTTTCACGTTACCTTTTGTAGCGCTGATGTCTTTTGAGGTTAAGCCAATAGTAACAAAACCTTCCTTTGTGTTTTTGCTTAAAAATGAAATCAGAGCGTCTGCCCTGTAGCGGTTTCTGGGTTTGTAATAAGTATTTTCAGGAATATCAATAGGATCCAGAGTTTTTACTTTGGGATAAATTTTTCTGATTTCTTTTGCTACAAATTCCACGCTTTCAGATTGAACACCTTTAAAAGGCTGAATCAAAATAGTAATTGCTTTTTCTTCCTCTATCATTTTCTGTTTTTTTTCAGAACATGAAAAAAGGAGAATGAAAATAATAATGAAATAAAAACTATTGCTTCTCAAAACTTTTATAATGGGTCTTCGTAAGATACACCTCACCGTTTTCTGTAAATACGATACGGTCGCCATTTCTGCTACCACAATGATAATTTACATCTGCTTCAAAATAAGACTGTCCTTCAGGCAGCACTTTTTCACGGTTACCGAACCTGTCGCCGCCAATTGCTTTTCCAGGAAGCACTTCACAAAGATTACCTTTTGAAGGATCCCAGCCCAGTTTTCTGGCTTCATTTTTAGTGATATAATAATCCGGGAGTTTGTGGTTCTGCTTTACAAAACCGATCACGGTCTTTTCTTCCGTAAGCTTATCAATCGATTGCTGCTGAGCAGAAGGAATATCTTCTGATAATGGCTGAGCACTACTGTATTCCACAACAGGCTTGGAGCTGTCCGTTTTTTGATCTGCGATGAAATTTTTATAAACATACATTGCAGACATTCCGAAAAGAAGTCCGAGGCAAATGAAAAAAAGAGATCTTATTTTACTATTCATAAATATTAAATAGGTGTGAATTATCAATTAATTTGTAGTGAATCGTCAATTGTAAAAGTTGGATTATAAAATTCACAATTGACGATTCATTTATTCACATTTACCCTCTCCATTCTTCCGGGACATCGCAGATCGGAATGGGAACCATTTTATGTTTTGCGGCTTTGTGCATTCTGTCGAAGATCATGAAAACCTCTTTGTCGCGTCCTTCATAGTCTTCAACGGCTTTCGTTCCGTATTCTTTCTGAATTTTTTCCAGCTCGGGATAAGTGGCTCCGATCTGATCTTCATCAGTTCTGTCGGCATCCCAGAGCCCGTCGGTTGGTATGGCATTCTGAATGCTTTCGATTAAATTTAAAGCTCTTGCCAGCTCATAAACTTCTGTTTTATAAAGATCGGCAATGGGTGAAACATCGACACCGCCGTCACCATATTTTGTATAAAATCCGATTCCGAAGTCTTCTACTTTGTTTCCGGTACCACACACCAGCAATCCGTGGAGTTGTCCGAAATAATAAAGGGTCAGCATTCTGAAGCGGGATCTTGTATTAGCCAATGCCAGGTTATTGCTCCATCTGCCTTCTACATGATCCTCCACTGTTTCTTCAAAGCTTTCAAAAACGGTAGTCAGGTTGATGGTTTTTGTCTGCACATTCGGGAATCTGTTTTTCAGATCTGCCATATGATCCTGTGCGCGGTTTACCTGGTCTTCTTTCTGACGGATCGGCATTTCTATAAGTAAAACTTCCAGTCCTGTCATGGCACAAAGCGTAGAAACCACTCCTGAATCCACACCTCCTGATACTCCGATGACATATCCTTTTACATTAGCTTTTACGGCGTAATCTTTAAGCCAGTTGACAATATGATCTATTACTTTTTGTGTCTGCATTGTTTATATTTTTAACCTGTTTTAGATAAGAATGTTCAAAATTAAATGTTTTATGAGAATTATTAAAGATAATTTTCACGATTCAGCTCATACCAAAAGCAGATTCCGTCGGGTTCTGTAAATTCTCCTGTATTTCTGAAACCGAGCTTTCTTAGAATATGATTAGAAGCAAGATTTTCAGAATGAGCGTGCGCGTAGATGACATCAACTTTTAAACCATTAAATCCAAAATCAAGGGAAGCTTTTGCAGATTCGAGGGCATAGCCTTTTCCCCAGACTTCTGGCATAAAACGATATCCGAGATCATACACGTTGTTATAGCCGTTCATTTCTTCAGTAAGAAGTTTTAATCCGCTCCATCCGATCAGCAGGTTGCTTGCTTTTTCAATTACGGCAAGTCTTCCAATACCATTTTCGGCATATTGCTTTTGGATCATTTTGATAACATTTTGAGATTCGCTCACGTCGGAAAGAGTGGGCATTCCGATGTATTTCATCACTTCAGGATTCGAGTCCATGAGAAACATACGTTGAGCGTCGGCTTCTTCAAATTTTCTAAGGATCAGTCTTTCGGTTTCCAGATGCATATTTTAATAGTAATGAAATCCAAAAATGGTTACATCCTGATTCCCTTTTCTGATATCTGTTTTTTTCAAAGGATTTTCTTTGATATTCAGGGTTTGCAGATTCGGGTTTTGTGAGATATCCAGTTTTTGGATCTGATTATGTTCCAGGTTAAGGTTTTTAAGGCTTTTAAGGCTGCTGAGATCAATAGCCTTAATTTTATTTAAAGATACAGTTAATTGATTAATGAGAGGAATAGATTTTAGCGAAATATTTTCAATCCTGTTGTTATCAAGATATAAAGAGGTGATTTTTTTAAGGTTTTCGGCTTTAAAAGAGATGATTTTACAACCTGTGCAGGAAAACAACTGAAGATAATCCATGTTTTTCAGAGACATATTTGCGATATTATTGTCGTCCATTACGATCATTTTTGCATTTTTGAAATAATGGAGATCTTCTGCTGATGTAATCCCCTTTCCTGCGAGAAAAAGATTTTCAATACGGTCGGCTTCAAATTGATTGATGCTGCCGTCTTTATTGAGATCAAAATTTTCTGTTACGGCTTTCTGAAGATTTTTATCCTTAAAGATGAGCCGTTGTCCTGTAAGAAAATGGAACGCTGAAATAAGAATCAGAAGGGTAATTATTTTAGTTTTCATCATCAGATTGCGTTTAAATCATTATTTTTGTACACTTAATTTCATGTAAAAATATGAATATTTTCAGAATTACCGCACTTTCAATGGTACTGGTTTTAGGCTTGAATTCCTGTAAAAAAGAGTCTGAAAACAGATGGAAGGTTGAAGTGAAAAATCCTGCCGAAAAGGTTGAAATCACTGATATTTCCAAAAGATTTTATGATCCTGGTGTTCCTTTGGATCAGTTTAAGGCAGAATTTCCATGGTTTCAGGGAACAGTAAGTGATGCCAACTTTTCAAAGCGAAGATCAGATGAGAAGGAAATTAAGATCTATACAGAGGCCATAGGAAAAATAGATGAAAGGAAGCTTAAGGCAGATCTTCAGGATCTTTTTTCTCATATTAAATATTATTTTCCTTCCTTCAAAACTCCGAAAGTATATCTTTTTTCATCTGCATTACAGATGGTTCAGGATCCTATTTTTTATGATGCGAAAGGAAATCTTCTGTTCATTGACGTTACCGGTTTTATGGGAGAAGGCAACGCTAATTATAAAGGCCTTGAAATGTATTTCCAGAAATCGATGAACCCTAATAATATTGTGCCGAAAGTCGCGCAGATCTTTGCAGAAGGTTTTGTAAAAGAATCTCCGGATCATCAGAAATTTATCGATATGATGATTCTTAACGGGAAAATTATGATTCTGAAAGATGCCTTTTTGCCGGGCTATCCCGATTATCTTAAAATGAATTATACTCAAAAGCAGTATGAGTGGGCTGTTGCCAATGAAGCCAATGTTTGGAATTATCTGGTAGAAAACAACCTGATTTTCGGAGATGACCACCGTCTGGAAGATCGTTTTATTGCTCCGGGACCATTTTCAAAGTTTTATACGGAAATTGATAATGAATCTTCACCACAGATCGGAATTTTTACAGGATGGCAGATCTGTAAAGAATATCTCAAGCAGAAACCAGAAACTAAACTTCAGGATTTCCTGAAAATGGATGCAACGGTAATTTTTAATCAATCCGGGTATAAGCCGAAATTAGAGCAATAGAAATCAGAAAAGAAGCTGTAAGAACAGGCAGCTAAGAAATAGTAGAATTAGAAAAGTAGAAATTATGAGAAAAACTCAGATTACGATAGATGTAGAACTGGATGAAAACCACATTCCGGAAAATATAACCTGGAATGCGCAGGACGGAGGCATTGAGAAAGAAGCGACAAAAGCCACTATGATTTCTGTATGGGATGATAAGGCTATGGAAGCTTTAAGAATTGACCTTTGGACGAAAGAAATGCCGGTAGACCAGATGAAAATGTTTATTCATCAAATCTTGGTTTCTCTTGGGAATACTTATCAGAGAGCAACCGGAGAAGAAGATGTAGCACAATGGATGGAGGAAATAGCAGAAGAATTTGCCGTAAAATCGGCGATAAAAATGTAAGAAAGCAATAAACTGTAAGCTTTTGCAGACAGTTTATTTTAACACTAACTCAATTAAGTTTTAGCTTATAAGATAATGGATGCTTACTGCCTAAAGCTTATTGCCTAAAGCAAAAATTATGAATTTCAATACAAAAGTAATACACGGTGGGCAGCACCACGAGTCTGCGACAGGTTCTGTAAATGTTCCTGTATTTTTAACGTCAACCTTCGCACAGAAAAGCCCGGGAATACATTCCGGATACGAATATTCCAGAGCGGCAAACCCAACAAGACAGGCGTTGGAAGATTCTTTGGCGAGCATCGAAAACGGTGCGAGAGGTCTTGCTTTCGGTTCCGGTCTTGCAGCAATCGACTGTGTTTTAAAATTATTAAATCCGGGTGATGAGGTAATTGCTGTAGATGATTTATATGGAGGAACATACAGAATGTTTACCAGGCTTTTTGAAAAATATCAGCTGAAATTTACATTCGTTAATTTTGATGATGTTTCTAAAATAGCCGATGTTATTACCGATAAAACAAAATTAATCTGGGTAGAGACTCCCACAAACCCATTAATGAAGCTTGTTGACATAAAAGCGGTTGTAGAAGTGGCAAAAGGAAAAGGGATTCTGGTTGCTGTAGATAATACTTTTGCGACTCCTTATCTTCAAAGACCTATAGATTTAGGGGCTGATATTGTAATGCATTCTGCAACGAAATATTTAGGAGGACACTCCGACGTTATCGCCGGTGCTTTGGTGGCGAAAGATGCTGAACTGGGAGAAAAACTTCACTTTATTCAGTTTGCAAGCGGTGGAATTTTAGGACCTCATGATTCTTATCTGGTGTTAAGAGGAATTAAAACCTTAGCATTAAGAGTTCAGAGACATTCTGAAAACGGAATGGCTGTAGCAAAATATCTTGAATCTCATCCTGCTGTAGACAAAGTAATCTATCCGGGATTGGAGTCTCATCCGCAGTACGAACTGGCAAAATCTCAAATGAAAGACTTCGGAGGGATGGTTTCTTTTACCCTTAAATCAGGAAAAAAAGAAGATGCCATTAAGTTTTTAGAAAAAGTAAAAGTATTCACTTTGGCTGAATCGTTAGGCGGAGTGGAATCTTTAGCGAATCATCCGGCTTTAATGACTCATGCTTCTATTCCTGCCGAAAAACGTGCAGAATTAGGAATCACAGACGACTTAGTTCGTTTAAGTGTAGGCATCGAAGATGCGGAAGATTTGATTGGAGATCTGGAAAAAGCTTTTTCTTAATATAAAGATAAAACATCATGAGAAAGATTCAGATTTTATTATTGCTGATTTTGTGTCAGACGGTCTATTCGCAGGTTAAAAGTACCGACGAACTTTATAAAACGGCAAAGAAATTAGACAGCCTGATATTTAATGTCGGATTTAATACATGTGATCTTTCTCATTATGATTCTATCGTAAGTGACGATCTTGAGTTTTATCACGACAAAGGCGGAATTACATCTGGTAAAGAAGCTTTCACTACATCAATAAGGAATAATATTTGTGGCGGACCCAACAAAGTAAGACGTGAATTGGTTCCGGGCAGCATGAAAGTGTATCCTTTGTATAACAATAATATTTTGTATGCTTTTATTCAGGAAGGTGAACATGATTTTGCTGAATTCTATAAAGGTAAATGGAACAAAGGAAGCCGCGCAAAGTTTACCATTCTTTGGATTTTAGAAAATAAAAACTGGAAAATGAAACGCGTACTGAGCTACGATCATCACTTATAATTAATATAACAATATAGCAATGTGAAGAATAGAAAAACTTTACCATTGTTACGCTAAAACTATGACTGATTTTCAAAAATACGTACAACGATATTTAGATTTAATTCCATCCCATGATTGGTTGGGTGAATTGAATAAAACGGGAGAAAAAACTGTAGAAATCTATACAAACCTTTCGGAAGAACAATCGCTTTTTGCTTATGCCGAAGGAAAATGGACATTAAAAGAACTGCTTTTGCATTTATCCGATACCGAAAGGGTTTTTCAATATAGGATTTTGGCCTTTGCAAGAGGTGACAAAAATGAATTACCGGGTTTTGACGAAGAGTTATATGCTAATCAATCTTTTGCGAATGAAAGAAGCCTAAAATCTCTGTTGGAAGAATATCAATTGGTGAGAAAATCTTCACAAATTTTACTGAACACACTCAATCCTTTAGTATTAAAGAATATTGGGACAGCCAACGGAAATCAGATTTCTGTAGAAACCATAGGGAAATTAATTGTTGGCCATAATGTGCATCATCTGAATATTATTGAAGAAAGATATTTGCCTGTAATATAATTTTTTTTAATTTTATTGTCATTGCGAGGAGCGAAGCGACGAAGCAATCTTTAGAATTATCAATCTTTAACTGCACAAATGAAACCAGGCTTTATCTATATAATGACCAATATAAATAATACAGTTCTCTATACAGGCGTGACATCCAATTTGCCTAAAAGAATTAACGAGCACAAAGAAAAGTTTTTCGAATTAAGTTTTACTTCAAAATATAATATAAATAAACTCATCTATTGGGAATCATTTCAGGAAATTGGTGATGCTATTTTTAGAGAGAAACAAATTAAAGCTGGTTCACGGCAGAAAAAAATAGATTTAATAAATTCAATTAATCCTGAGTGGAGAGATTTAGCCGAAGATATTAAGGATATTATGAATCCTTTTTGAGATTGCTTCGTTGCTTCGCTCCTCGCAATGACATGACAATAATTATGGAAAATATCATACAAATATTAAAATCCGGAGGAACAATTCTTTATCCAACAGATACGATCTGGGGAATTGGTTGCGATGCTACGAATATAGAAGCAGTCAATAAAATTTTTGACATCAAAAAGCGTGAGAAAAATAAGTCCATGATTATTTTGGTGGAATCTGAAAAAAGACTGCAGGATCTGGTGGATGTTCCGGAAATGGCATGGGAAATCATTGATTTGAGTGAAAAACCGGTGACTATTGTTTACGAAAACCCGAGAGGACTGCCAAAAGAACTATTAGCTGAAGATGGAAGTATAGGAATTCGTTTGGTAAAGAACGACTTTTGCAAAAAGTTAATCACAAAGCTTAATAAACCCTTGGTATCAACATCCGCAAATTTCAGTGGAGAAAAAAGTCCGCTTAAATTCTCTGATATTTCCTCTGAAATTCTCGATCTGGTAGATTATGCTGTGGAAGAAGACAGAGAAAAAGTTTCAAAATATCCGGGTTCCTCAGTCATCAAAATCTGGAACGACAATAGAATAAAAGTTCTTAGAGAATAGTTTCGGGTAATTCTGAAATTAACTTTTAATAATCCTATACAATTTTACAATAGCCCAGAATTCGAGGATTGCTATAGTCCCGATCATAATGGTATTTAGCATTGTTCCGCCGGACGACACATTAACGATAATGTCACCGATTTCTATGGTCAGGCGTGAAACCAAAGTGATAAAAAGCCATTGGGATTTATTGAAAATCACAGAAATCAATAGAGCGACAACACTGCCCAATATTCTTACTCCTGTACTGCTAAAACCAAGCTGTGATGAGTAATCTGTAATGCTTGCTCCGGGAAAACACAATCCAGGGTTAAAAGTGAAAACATAAAAAAAGAATATTCCCGCTACAATGAGAATCCATGAGAATATTTTTACTGATAAAGGAATGCTTTGGTTTGGATTGAATGTGTTTTTCATCATAAATGTTTTCACAAAAATAAGTAAAAATCCAAATCTCAATAATATCTTTGATAAAAATACAAGTATCTTTTAGGATACCCCAAAACATAATGATGAAAAATAAACAAAAACAATTACGGCTCAGGGATGTGAGCGATGTGATCTATCTTATAGGCGGAAGATGGAAAAGTGCTATTCTTGCCAGTTTATGCGATAAAGAAAAACGATTTAATGAATTGCAGAAAGATCTTAAGGGGATTACAGCAAGAACTCTGATCCGGGAACTTAAATTTTTGGAGCAAAATATGCTAATTACTAAAAAAGAGAAGGACAGAAATTCTTATTATACGCTTTCAGAGCATGGTAAAACATTAGAGCCTCTTATAGAATCTATTGCGGCATGGGCACAACAACATAGAAAATTAATTTTAGAACAAAAGGATGATAATCTTATCTTTGCAGATTCTGAATTTTGAAATATTTAAAATGAATATTAACCTTAATCAAAATAAAAACCTTAAACTTTTTAAAATAATCTCTGAAGTAGCAAACAAAAATAAGCAGTCGGTGTATGTCGTTGGTGGCTATGTACGTGATTTATTAATGAAAAGAAAAGCTTCTACAGATATTGATTTTGTCACCGAACAAAGCGGAATAGAGCTTGCTCAAAACGTCGGAAAAGAAATCGACCCGAAAATGAAAGTTTCTGTTTTCAAGACGTATGGAACGGCAATGATTAAATACAAAGACCTTGAGTTGGAATTCGTCGGTGCCAGAAAAGAAAGTTATTCAGAAAACAGCCGCAAGCCGGAAGTGGAAGGCGGAACCATTGAAGATGACCAAAAGAGAAGAGATTTTACGATCAATGCAATGGCGATTTCTCTTAATAAAGACAATTTCGGTGAGTTGATCGATCCTTTTAATGGCGTTGATGATCTGGAAAAAGGAATTTTAAGAACGCCTTTGGAGCCTGCACAGACTTATTCGGATGATCCGTTGAGAATGATGAGAGCGATCCGTTTTGCGTCTACTTTACAGTTTCAGATAGAAGAAAAATCTTTGGAAGCAATCAGGCAGGAAGCGGAAAGAATCAAAATTGTTTCAATGGAAAGAATCATGGTTGAATTTAATAAAATCATGTTATCTGAAAAACCTTCGCTTGGTTTAAAATTAATGGAGCAGACAGGTTTAATGAAACTCATTATTCCCGAACTTGTTGATTTGAAAGGTGTAGAAGAAGTGGAAGGGCAAACCCATAAAGATAATTTTTATCATACGCTGGAAGTAGTAGACAATATTTCAGCAAATACAGATAATCTGTGGTTACGGTGGTCTGCACTGCTTCACGATATTGGAAAAGCACCCACCAAAAAATTTGTGGAAGGAACTGGCTGGACTTTCCACGGACATGAATTTTTGGGTTCTAAAATGGTGAAAAATCTGTTTCAGAGATTGAAATTGCCTCTGGGCTCGGACATGAAATATGTCCAAAAAATGGTAAAGCTTTCATCCAGACCTATTGCACTTATCACCGATGATGCCTCCGATTCTGCATTGCGAAGACTCCTTTTTGATGCCGGTGAAGATATGGAAGATCTGTTTACGCTTTGTAAAGCCGACATCACCACAAAAAATTCTAAAAAGCAGGAGAAATTCAAAAAGAATTTTGAATATGTTGCAATTAAAATTAAAGAAGTTGAGGAAAAAGATCAGGTAAGAAATTTCCAGCCGCCGATTTCCGGAGAAGAAATTATGGCGATGTTTAATTTGAAACCCGGTCGTGAAATAGGAATTTTAAAGGAAAAAGTAAAAGAAGCCATTCTTGAGGGCGAAATTGCCAATAACAGCGAAGAAGCAAGAAATTTTGTGATTGCTGAAGCCGAAAAGCTCGGATTAACTTTGGTATGAAAATTCAATAATACATTTAAAATTCAACAGATTTAGCCTCCCGGAAAGGAGGCTTTCCTTTTAACATTTATTAAATAAGCGTTTAATTTTTTAAAGATTGTATTGTCATTTTAAAAACGCTCTGTTGCTCTTTATCACTGGTTATTTTAGACTTATCATAAAATTAATAGTTTTTTAATGACTGATAAAATTTTGTTAAGACCTTAAATTATTACTCATAAATAAGATTTTTAAACTCTGCATTTCTTAAATTTGCAGTCACTCATGTTTAATTTGAGTTTTCATGGTTATTAGTTTTTAGTCCTCATAGAAATATGGGGACTTTTTTTTTAGACATTTATATTAGTTGTTATTGAGCAAATATTTAATTATTACTACATAGTTTTCATATTTTATCATCAATAATCTTATACAAATAGATATTGTTAATTTTTTCCAATTAAAAATAGAGATTAGTAAAATCCGGATATAGTTTTTTTATGAAAAATAATTTATACCTTTGCATCGATTCTCATATTTAATTTGAGTTTTCATGGTTATTAGTTTTTAGCCCCCGTCAATCGGGGGCTTTTTTGTTGAAATTTATAGAATTATCTCTAAAGCACTATTCTTGGCATAGTAGTTGAATACTTAAACACAGCTATTAAAAAATCTCTTTAAAAAGGAACTATCAAATATTCTCAGATCTTCTGAGAATATTTTTAAAAGCAACACCATCACTTAAATATTAATTTTTTCATTTAATCCTCTGCTTTGTCTGGGGATTTTTTGCATTTTAAAAATATGTATCTTTACAAAAAAATTATTACGTGTCTTATATAATAAAAACGACATCAGAAGGCTTAATTTATGTAAAGGCCTCTAACATCATCAATATAAAGAAACCAAATTCTATTGAAGGTGCAAAGGTTCTAGGTAAACCCTTGGTAATTAATGTTAATCATATCGGTTTCCTGAGTTTTAATATAGAGGGAAATGTAACTTTCTTTATGGCAAGCGGTTTTGAAATTTCGGTGAATGTACTTTATGAAGAAGCTGAAGAAGCTTTTAACTGTGCTAAAGCCAACGTCGAAAAAATAATCAGATAATTGAAATTTCTGTAGTAAAAATTAGTCAGCTCTTTGTAAGGGGCTGATTTTTTAATAGACTTAATGACGGACAATCGTAGAGATTTTTAAATAAAAATCCCCGGCGTAGAACCGGGAATTAAAAACTAATAACCATGAAAAAACTCAAATGAATGAGCTGTGTCTTATGTTCAAATACATCGCTTGTATTTTATATACGATAAAAATTTACGAATGGTTTTTATTAAGATCATAATGATTCACATATTATGCATAAGTGAAAAGAAAAATCCCTAAACTATATGAATAGAATAGGGATTTTCTGAGGTACCTAGCGGATTCGAACCGCTGTAGATGGTGTTGCAGACCACTGCCTAGCCGCTCGGCCAAAGTACCATGTCTTTACCATTTTTAGGTCTGCAAATATAACAAAATATATGATCCGACAAAAGTTTTTTACGCAATTTCTTTTGTGCCGATGCTTTCTATTTCGCTTTTAGCCTGTCTTTCAGCTTCATAATTTTTGATGTTCACAACACGTGTGTCGCTCCAGCTATCGTGCCAACCGTTTTCACCTAAAAAAGAAAGAATATCAAAAGGAACCAATCTCGAAATATTACGAATGAAAAATTCATACGTTGTCGGAATCTGCCCATCTGTAGTAATTACTTTTGTTCCGGTTATATATTTTCCAATTGTCCTTCCTTTAGTAAAATATTCTAGCAAAAAAGTATAAAGAAAATACAGAATCCCAGTAATCAGGATATCAAGTGCCCTGTTAATACCTGCAAAATTGGAGAATAATTCCGTAAAATACTGAATTCCTAGAATTGTATCGACAATGACCCCGAGAGATCCTATAATAAAGAAAGAAAAACTAAAAATAATTCTGTCAATAATAAAGTTGGCAAGTCTTTGCCATTTTGTAGCCCTGTTCGTATCAACTACGCGTAAATATTTTCTCATGTTATTAGTTTATTTATAATCCGTTAAGCATTAGTTTTAATGTTGCATTGATGTCGATCAAAGCGGTGATTCCAGAAGGATTCATGAAAATTTTTGTAGGTTTTAAATTAAAAACTTTACCGTTCATTTTTAGCCCCTTATAATATTCTTTATTAAAAGCTTCATCAATACTTTTTTTTGAGCTGTTTTCAAGATCCTGAGTAGGAATTCCGTACTCTTCTTCTATCATTTTTATAATTCTTCCCCGGAAAAGCAGTGTCGCTGTTTTTTGTAAGATATTTGAAGTTTTCAGTTTAAACTTTGTATCAGAAAGTACAATTTTCTTTTTCAAATCATCATAAACAGGAATTCCCGAAATAAAAGCCGTTCCATTAACGTAGCCTTCTGTTTCTGCTTCAATCATCACACGATCGTCAATTCCATAGACTTTTATATCCTTGATTTTAACTGAAGATCCTCTGATTTCATATTCTTTATCCAAAAACATATCCCTGGCAATATTGGTTGCCTCTGTGAAAGGAACATTAGCGGTTGTCTGCAGCAAAAACTGATCTGCTACAGAGGGAACAAAGACAAAATCCGAAGCCGACTTTACGGGTTCTGAAGATTCTGGTTTGCTGCCGGTGTAAGTTTCCGAGAAAATATCAATTCCCAGACTGGTATTGATCTGGTTTCCGTAAAATTTTAAAGGGGTAATATGAACGCTTACCGGAGTGATTTTAAGCCAGGTTTTAAACTCTTCCGAAATATTGAACGGATTGGCAAAAGCATTCCAGGCAGTGACAGCATATTCCTGAAAATTCAGCTGTGATGCCATTTGCTCATCAATGACTTTACAGAATTTTTCCTGTTGCTCTTTCAGGCTTTTTTCTACCAGAGAAGTGATGGGAATCTGTACTCTTCCAAAATCCAAAACAGGTTTTGTAACCCAGCGGAAGCCGTTGGTCTTGGTCTGTGTCACTATTGTCCAGTTATTTTTTAAACTGATTGTAGTATTGAAAGACATTACCGTTTCAAACGTCGTATTTTGATAAGTATATAAACCAAGTGTTCCGATTCCCTTTTCTGCCCATATTTTTAGAGGAACTTCAATCAGTATATTCTGGTTGGTACCTCCTACGAGTCTTATAGGACGCGTTTTCCATACTTTTACTTTGAATTGATCGTTGTTGTTGTCGGTATAAGAATCATCCTGATAAATGAGATCTTTCACCGATGCATTAATCATATTACTAATCTCCGAAAGCGGAATCGTTACCGGCATTGTAATGCTGGATTTAAGCTTTGGGAAATTATAATTAGCAACCGGGTTATCAATATTCGTCTGCGCGAAAATATTGATAAAAGCTAAAAGAAATAGTATTTTAATAAATTTCAATCTTCAATTTTATTTAGCGAAAATAATAATATTTTATCAATTATCAGGTTTGAAACTTTTTTCAAGTTCAATGCTTGCACCTTTCATTTCGCCCTTCATTGGCGGAGCTGTTTTGGTAATTTTTAATTTAATATAATCAATCTGCGAAAATTTTTCATGAATACTGGCAATAATTCTTCCGGCAACATGCTCCAGTAATTTGGACTTGATTTTCATTTCATCATGAATAATCTCATTAATATCTGTATAGCTTATCGTGTCATTCAAATCGTCAGATTCCGCGGCTTTCCAGAGATCGGTATGAATTTCCAGATTTAATATATAATATGTCCCGATAGTATTTTCTTCAGGTAAAACACCGTGATAGGCATAAATTTTTACGTCTTCAAGATATATTTTACTCATCTTGTTTAATTTTAAGCAAAAATCGTTTTAATTCTGCAAAATCCGGTTGTATTTCGGTACTTTTTTTCTCCTTTTTCATTAAATTTTCTAAAGATTCAGGAAGGTTGATTGTCGTGTGCGTTGCCTTTTCTACGGCATCAGGAAATTTTACAGGATGGGCTGTTCCTAAAATAAAACCTTTTTTAGCCGGATTGTCTTTTAAATATTGTTCTATGGCTGCGTAAGCAACCGCACTGTGAGGTTCAAGTAAATAATTATATTTTTCATAAACATTTTTAATGGTCTGTAAAGTTTTCTCATCATCGATAGAATAACCTGAAATTTTACTTTTTAAACCCTGAAATTGATTTTCAAAAAGCTCCAAAATTCTCACAAAATTACTCGGGTTTCCCACATCCATCGCATTTGAAAGGGTCGCGACTGTCTCTTTGGATTCTAATTTTTGTGTTTTCAAATATTGCGGAAAAACATCATTTTCATTGCAGGCAGCAACAAAATGTTCGGCAGGAAGTCCTCTGAAATGAGCCAGAATTCCCGCACAAATATTCCCGAAATTTCCGCTGGGAACGCAAATAACAGGATTTTCTTTTTCTAATTTCTGCCATTGTTTTAAAGCTAATACATAATAAATCTGCTGAGGAAGCCACCGCGCGACATTGATAGAGTTGGCCGAAGTTAAAAACAGGGTTGAGTTTATTTCTTCATCCGAAAAAGCCTGTTTTACCAGATGCTGACAATCATCAAAACTGCCGTCAACTTCCAGTGCGGAAATATTTTCGCCAAGAGCTGTCAATTGCTTTTCCTGAACCTCACTCACCCTGTTTTTAGGATAAAGAGTGACCACATTAATATTTTCAGTTTTATAAAATCCATTGGCAACCGCACCTCCGGTATCTCCTGAAGTGGCCACTAAAACCGTTACCTTTTTATTCTCATCTCTCAGGAAATAGGAAAGACAACGACTCATAAACCTTGCGCCGATATCTTTAAAAGCCAACGTCGGCCCATGAAAAAGTTCTAAGGAATAAATGCTTTCATTAATTTTTTTCAGAGGAATTTCAAAATTGATGGTTTCTGAAACGATCTGTTTTAAAATATCAGATGGAATTTCATCTCCGACAAAATCTTTCATGCATTGAAAAGCAATTTCCTCATCGGAATATTGATGTAAATTTTCAATAAAATCTTTATCGAATTGCGGAATGAATTCAGGGAAAAATAAACCTTTGTCTTTTCCCTGTCCCTTTATGGTAGCTGTTTTAAAATCAACAACTTCTGTTTTATTTTTTAAATTGTAATACTTCATTGGGTTAAATTAATTTTCAATGATTTTAATTCCTGACGGATTTATTTTTGAAACATACACGAAACTTTCAATATCGATTTCATCATAAACAGATTTCATCATTTCTGCTATTTTCTGTGAAATTTCTTCTTTTTCAGAAAGCATAAAAATCGATGGTCCTGAACCTGAAATTCCTCCGCCCAAAGCTCCCAATTCCAAACTTTTTTCTTTGATTTCATTAAATTTCGGAATCAGAATACTTCTGATCGGTTCTACAATTACATCATTCAGACTTCTCCCAATCAGTTGGAAATCATTTTTTTGAATTCCGGCAACCAATCCGGCAATATTTCCCCATTGTTCAATCGCGTCTTTCAAAAGAATATTTTTCTTCAAAATCTGTCTTGCATCGGAAGTTTTTACCTCAACCTGCGGATGAACTGCCGTCACGTATAAGTCAGGAGAGCTCAACGGAATAATATCAACAGGATTTGAAGATTTAACTAAAGTTATTCCGCCAAAAATACAAGGTGCAATATTATCTGCATGTTTCACACCGGAAGCGAGTTTTTCACCAAACATTGCAAAGTAAACCAGTTCTTCGTCGGTGAAAATATTTCCTAATAATTCATTGGCTCCGACAGCTGCTCCGGCCGCACTTGCCGCACTTGATCCCAGTCCGCTTCCCGGTTTTATCTTTTTATTGATGGTGACTTCAAAACCATTTTTCAGATTTAAATACTCCTGAATTTTTAATAAAACAACGCCGGCAACATTCTTGGAAGGCTCTTCCGGCAATCCAAAATTGTCAATGTGTCTGATAATAATTTCAGGAGTTTCCAACAATTTGATTTCCATTTCATCATACGGTTCATGAATGGCCATTCCCAAAATATCGAATCCGCATACCAAATTGGCAACCGTTGCAGGGACTTGTAATTTCACTTTTTTCATAATTAAATTTTTAAACAGAACGAACAATATCAGCAAAAACTCCACTTGCTGTAACTTCAGCGCCCGCTCCTGCACCTTTTACCACCAAAGGCTGTTCAGAATATCTCAATGTTTTAAAAATCACAATATTATCTTTTCCGTATAAATGAAAAAGATCACTTTCAGGCGCAATATGCTGTAATCCGACTTTTGCTTTTCCATTGTTAAATTCAGCGACATATTTTAAAATTTTTCCGTCATTTTTTGCTTTTTCGAGTAAATTTTTGAAATGATTTTCATGTTTAGAAAGGGAATTGTAAAAATCGTCAACGCTACCTTTCATGCATTCTTGAGGAAGAAAACTTTCATTTTCAATTTCATTAAATTCCAAAGGATAGCCGGCTTCTCTAGCCAGGATTAAAATTTTCCGGGCAACGTCGGTTCCAGCCAGATCCAGTCTCGGATCGGGTTCTGTATAACCTTCATTTTGAGCCTGTGCTACAATTTCAGAAAAAGATTTTTTACCGTCATAATTGTTGAAAACAAAATTTAAAGTTCCACTCAAAACCGCTTGGATAGAAGTGATTTTGTCACCACTTCTTATCATATCATTAATCGTTCCGATGATAGGAAGTCCGGCGCCGACATTGGTTTCAAAGAAAAATTTGCAGCTGTGATTTCTGGCAATATTTTTTAAATTTTTATAATTTTCAAAACCGGAAGAAGCTGCAATTTTATTACAAGCCACAATATTTATACTCTTTTTTAGCAGTTTTTCATAAATATCCGGAACTTCTGAACTTGCGGTTACATCTACAAAAACAGAGTTTCTTAGATTTCTTGAGATAATTTCCTGAGCAAATTTTTCTGCAGAAGTATCTTCACCATTTTGATTAAAATCTTTATATTCATTCTCTGAATGTCCTTTATCGGAGAAAATCATTCTGCGACTGTTGGAAAGTCCTGCAATTCTTAAATTAATCAAAAGGTTTTGTTTAAGATATTCGTTTTGATCATAGATTTGCTGAATTAATTTCTTTCCGACGTTTCCTGTTCCGCAGATGTAAAGATGAACTTGTTTTATTTCCGATTCGAAGAATTCTTCGTGTAAAACATTTACGGCTTTTTTAATATCTTTTTCTGAAATGACAATGCTGATGTTTTTCTCTGAAGAACCTTGCGCAATCGCACGAATATTAATGCCATTATTCCCTAAACAGCCAAACATTTTTGCACTTACTCCGCTTCTGCTTTTCATGTTTTCACCCACCAAAGCAATAATCGAAAGATGATTTTCAATTTTTACAGGCTCAATTCTTTTGAGTTTTAAATCATCTTCAAAAGCAGAATTAATAGCCTTTTTTGCATTAAAAACATCTTTTTCATGAATGGCAACGGTGATGGAATGTTCAGACGAACTTTGCGTAATGAGAATAACATTCACTTTTTCATGGCTTAGACATTGAAATAATTTTGCGGAAAATCCTGGAATTCCAATCATTCCGCTTCCTTCTAAAGTTAATAAAGCAATGTTGCTCATATTTGAAATTCCGACTGCAATCTGCTGATTTTCAAAGTTGGGCTTTTCCAGTTTGTGAGAAATTAATGTTCCGAATGCATCCGGTTCAAAAGTATTTTTAATCCTCAAATCAATATTCTTCACCATGACCGGCTGAATGGTAGGAGGATACAAAACTTTTGCTCCAAAATGGGAAAGTTCCATAGCTTCTGCGTACGAAATTTCAGGAATCGGTTTTGCGTTGGAAACCAGTCGCGGATCGGATGTCATCATTCCGCTTACATCAGTCCAGATCTGAAGTTCATCGGCATTGATGGCTGAAGCAATGATGGATGCAGTGTAATCTGAACCGCCACGTCCCAATGTTGTGGAGTTATTTTTTTCATCTCTGGCAATAAACCCGGGAGCAATGATAATCTGATTTTTATTTTCATTTAAACATTTTAGCAAATTATTTTCTGTGGCTTCAAAATTAACTTTTGCATTGGTGTAATTGCTGTTTGTAAGAATTTGTTCAGCAGAATTCATCCATATTACGTCAAGTCCTTTTAATTGTAATCTTGCTGCAATAATATTTGATGAAAGAAATTCGCCGTAAGAAGTAATTTTGTCTTTAATTCTATCGGTAAATTCTCCCAATACGAAAATTCCGTTGCAGAGATCTTCGAGGTCGTTAAACCGTTTTTTAACAAAACTCAACCATGAACTTTGATCCAGAATGGGAATTAATTCTTTGACTAAATCCAAATGCTTTTCTTCAAGGTTTTTAATAGTTTGAATATAATTTTCATCATGTTGAGAAGCTGATTCTGCAGCTTTTATCAGTTGATCGGTTACACCATGAAGCGCAGAAACTACAACAACAATTCTGTTTTTCAGCGATTCTTTCTTGATGATATCTTCGACCAGCAATATATTTTGGGCATTGGCGACAGAAGTTCCGCCAAATTTTAAAACTTTCATTATGTTTATTTTTAAGTTAGGAAAAATGAAATTTTACTCTTCAGAAAAAAGAGTCACGGCTGTGAATGATATGTGAAAATGTACCCCGTTATGGGGTAGTTGTAGTTGTTGTAGCAATAATAGAAACAAAATTTCCTTCCGAAATTGAGAAATTCGGAGCAGAAATATGAGATATGTTTCTTAAAAAATTCATTGTTACTAAAACAAATGTACAAATTATTTTGAAATAACAAACTTTTGAAATAATATTTTTTTCAATATTATGTGAAGTATTAGAAATATGATTATATTTATAACATTAACTAAATCAAATTATTATGAAAGAGCTTAGAAAATTAAACAGAAAAAATTTAGAACAGATTATGGGTGGAGCGGTTCCGCCAATTTCGCATTGTAATGGTTGTCCAACAGGTGCTTTTGGTCCGACTGATACGTATTCTTGCGAGGCATATTGGGCGCTTCCGGAGTTTTGCAGAAACTGTGTTCTTGTAAATGTAGAATGCTTTGTTCCTATTACGGTTGATTTATAATTAAAATAAAACTACTATGAAAAATTTAAAAAAACTTTCAAGAAAAGAGCAGACAAAAATTCAGGGAGGTTTCACGCAAGTTCAAATTGAGGCTTGCGGTGGTGAGGCTTACATATGTTTTCGTGGCGGAGGTTCCTGGGGTTGTTGGCGAAATTCAGGGGGAATCTGTTATGCTCCAATGGTTTAAACAAAAAAGCACTGCGAAAACAGTGCTTTGTTTTATCTTATACTTTTCGAAAGATCAAGCATTGCTTCAATAGGTTTTAATGCTTTTAACCTTAATTCTTCATCAATGATAATTTCAGGAAGCTCGTATTTCATACACAAATACAGTTTTTCCATGGTATTGCGTTTCATGTAGAAACACTCTGAGCAGTTGCAGGTTTCATCAAAAACCAATGCAGGGATCAATTCTTTGTGAGGCGCACGTTTTTTCATTTCGTGCAGAATTCCTTCTTCGGTTGCAATGATGAATTTCTGGCAATCATCTTTTTCAACATAATTCAAAAGGGCAGAAGTAGAGCCGATGAAATGAGCCAGCTTTAAAACAGGTTCCTCACTTTCAGGGTGTGCGATCAATTTTGCGTCCGGGTTATCTGCTAATTGTTTGGCAATTCTTTCCATGGAAAAAGCTTCGTGAACGATACAGCTTCCGTCCCAAAGAATCATGTCACGTCCTGTTTTCTGAGACAAATATCTTCCCAGATTTTTGTCCGGTGCGAAAATAATCGGGCGGTCTTTCGGAAGTGCTTCAATCACTGTCTCAGCATTTGAACTGGTTACGATAATATCACTTTCTGCTTTTGTTTCAGCATTGCAGTTGATGTAGGTTGCTACTAAAGCATTCGGGTGCTGCTCACGCATTTTCCTCAAACCTTCTCCGGAACATCCGTCTGCCAGAGAACATCCTGCCAATGTATCCGGAAGAACAACTTTCTTGGTAGGATTTAAAATTTTTGCAGCCTCAGCCATGAAATGTACACCACAGAATACGATCATATCTGCATTCGTATCCTTTGCCTGTCTAGCCAGCTGCAGAGAATCTCCAAGAAAATCGGCGATATCCTGGATTTCTCCGGGCTGATAATAATGCGCCAGAATCACTGCATTTTTTTCTTCCTTTAATTGAAGAATGGCTTTCACTAAGTCTTCCCCTTCAGGAATTGCTATATCTTTTATATCTAAAAATCCTTTTACCGGAATTGTAGATTTAGCTTTTTCTAATGTTTCGGTACTCATATCAACCTCAATGTTTTAGAATTAGAAATTAGAAGTTAGAAATTAGAAATTAGAATTTGAAATGTTTGAATTTTATGCAATTATCAAACTTTCATCCTCCAGCTTCAAGCTCCCAGCCAATTAATTCCCAATAAAATTTTTTATTAAACTTTCTATTTCTCTTTTTGCTTCGTTCAGATCGGAATTGATTACGATTTTATCAAAATCTTTCGCATAAGACATCTCTTCTTCTGCTTTTGCGACACGCATTTTTATCGTTTCGGCATCGTCTGTATTTCTGTAAATCAATCTTTGTTCCAGCTCTTCAATGGAAGGAGGTTCTATGAAAATCGACAAAGCCTGATTGCCAAAATATTTTTTCAGAGAAATCCCGCCTTTCACATCAACATCAAAAATCACAACTTTTCCCTGATTCCAGATCTTTTCAACTTCAGATTTTAATGTTCCGTAATATTTATCGGTATAAACCTCCTCAAATTCCACGAAAGCATCTTCTGCAATTTTCTGCCTGAATTCATCAGGGCTTAAAAAATGATAATCCACTGTATGAATTTCACTTCCTCTCGGCTGTCGCGTGGTACAGGAAATCGAGAACTGCAATTCATTAAATACCTCAAGAGAATGTTTTACGAGTGTAGTTTTTCCACTTCCCGACGGTGCTGAAAATATGATAACTTTATTCATTGTTTTAGTTATGAATGATGAGTTATGAATGATGAGTTATTAAAAGATGCAAAACAACTCATAACTCATCGTTAATAACTTATAACTTTTACAAAACGTTTAACGTCTGTTCTTTAATTTTTTCCAGATCATCTTTCATCATCACTACCAGTTTCTGGATCTGTGCATGATTGGCCTTTGATCCTAAGGTATTGATTTCACGACCGATTTCCTGAGAAATAAATCCAAGCTTCTTTCCGTTGAAATCTTCGTTATCCATTACCTCTTTATAATATTTAAGGTGTTGCGCAAGCCTTACTTTCTCTTCAGAAATGTCAAGCTTTTCTGTGAAATAAGCCATTTCCTGATAGAATCTGGTTTCATCCACATTTTCAAATTCTTTCAAAGATTTTTGATAACGTTCTTTTACCGCAACAATTCTTTCTTCTTCAAAAGGTATAACTTCAGAAAGGTTTCTCTCAATATTCTGTAAATTTCTTTCAAGCTCTTCGTGAAGAATTTTACCTTCTGTCTTTCTGAATTCTTCAAAACGGTTAAGAGCGGCGCTTACAATTTTTGCCAATGCTTCCCATTCTCCTTCCGACAGCTCATCGGGTCTTGATGTAATCGCATCAGGAAGTCTTACTGCCATTTTAAGGTATTCAAAATCAGGCCCGTCTGCAGCAATGTGACGAAGTTCGCTGATGTAAGAATCAATTAAATTTTTATTAATCTTCACATCGGTAGACTCTTCAAGATTCTCAAGATTAATGTAGCAGTCTACTTTTCCACGGATGATTCTGTCGTTGAGAATTTTCCTGATTTCAAACTCTTTTTCTTTATAACGCAAAGGAATTTTAATATTCAAATCAAAGCTTTTGCTGTTCAGAGATTTAATATCTATGGTAACTTTTTTTCCTTCAAAAACACCTTCGGCTCTACCGAAGCCGGTCATTGATAAAATCATAGTTTTTTATTGTTGTACAAAGATAAACATTTAAGTGTATGTATTAACTATATTCCATTTTTACCGCAAAAACCACAAAAGATTTTCAGCGTGCTTTAGATGTTCAAAAGTTTACAAAATTTTTCATTCTGCTTTTTTGAACTTTTGCCAATCTAACTGTTTTCAAAATTTTCTTTTGTAACTTTTGCGGTTACAATAAAAAATCAAATTTCCGTAAATTAGCACCGTGAAAAAGAAAAATTTGATCTCTGTTGTAGGACCCACCGGAATCGGTAAAACGAGACTCGCTATTGATTTGGCTAAACATTTCAATACAGAAATTATTTCCTGTGATTCGCGGCAGTTTTTTAAAGAAATGAAAATCGGAACAGCTTCACCGTCAGAGGAAGAATTGGCAGAAGCACCTCATCATTTTATCGGAAACCTTTCGGTTGAAGAATATTATTCGATAGGGCAATACGAGGAAGATGCTTTAAAAAAACTCAATGAACTTTTTGAAAATCACGATACGGTCATTTTGGTTGGCGGAAGTATGATGTATGAAAAAGCCGTGATTGAGGGCTTAAATGATTTGCCGGAAGCTGATGAAGAAAACCAGAAAAAATTAAATGAAATTTTTGAAAATGAAGGGATTGAGAAGCTTCAGGAAATCTTAAATGAACTCGACCCTGAATATTTTGCGGTAGTAGATTTCCATAATCACAGAAGACTTTTAAGAGCGATTGATGTTATCTGGCAAACCAATAAAAAATATTCTGAACAAATTGCGGTTTCACAAGATTCAAGAGATTTTAATACCATCCGAATCGGAATTGAAGCGCCAAGAGAAGAATTGTATGACCGAATCAACCGGAGAGTAGATATGATGATGGAAAAAGGGTTGCTGGAAGAAGCAAAAATTTTAGAGAAATTTAAACATCTAACGGCTTTAAATACGGTTGGTTACACTGAACTATTCAAATATTTTGATGGCGAATGGGATTTGGATTTTGCCGTTTCGGAAATTAAGAAAAACAGTCGGAGATACGCAAAACGCCAGTTGACCTGGTATCGGAAAGCGGATGATATTCATTATTTGCCTTTGGGGTATTCGCAGGAGGATTTTGATGGGTTGATTGATTATATTAGTAAAGAAATTTTGAATTGATTTTTTTTTATTTTCCCACAGATTTCACAGATCTGCACAGATTTTTGGAAATATTGTGGTGTAAAGAATTGCTGATTGTCATTCTGACGAAGGAAGAATCTCTACAAATAATTTATAGATTCTTCACTCCACTTTGTTTCGTTCAGAATGACAGTAGAAGTGGTTAAAAAGTTTAGTTTAAACAAAAAAATGCGATCCCGAAAGATCGCATTTCATTAACAATATAATTAAATTTACTACTTCCAACCGCCTCCTAACGCCCGGTACAAGTCTACAATACTGCTTAATCTCTGTCTTTTTACGGATGCCAAATTAAGTTCTGCCTGTAGAGAATTTCCCTGAGCGGTTATTACTTCTAAATAGTTTGCCATTCCGCCTTTGTAAAGCATTTCGGCACTTTTAATTCCATCTTTTAAGGTTGCAACTTGTTCACTTGCTTTCTGTTCCTGAACCTTTAGGCTTTCATTAGAAACCAAAGCGTCAGAAACTTCACCAACAGCATTCAAAACAGACTGTCGGAACGCCAGAACGTTTTTCTCTCTCTGAATTTTAGCAACATTAAGATCCGTTTTCAATTGTCTTTTCTGGAAAATTGGCTGAGTGATTCCTCCTAAAACAGATCCGAACAATGAAGCCGGAATCTGGAACCAGTTATCAATTTTAAATGAATTTACACCGCCGTTAGCTGTAATTTTCAATGAAGGATACATATTTGCCTGAGCAATTCCCACTATTGAATTTGATTCCAATAAAACCAATTCCTGCTGACGAACATCCGGACGACGACTCACCATTGCTGCTGGAAGTCCTGCGGAAATATCCTGTGGTAAAGAAGTTTCGGACATTTCAATCGTTCTGCTGATTTTTCCCGGATTTTCTCCGATCAAAATACTCAATGCATTTTCCTGGATCGCAATATTTTGCTCCAGCTGGGTAATCAGAAGTTCTGTAGATTGCTTCTGAGCTGTTGCCTGTTGAACTCCCAAAGATGTTGTATCACCGCTTTTCCATAATTTTTCTGTCAAAGAAAGTGTGCTTGTGCTTAATTCTAAATTTGAATTTGCAATCTGCAATTGTTTATCAAGCATTAATAAATTATAATATCCCTGAGCAATCGCTGCAACAACCTGTGTCTGAATTGCTTTTGTAGCTTCATAAGTCTGCAGGTACTGCATTCTGGAAACTTCCTGCTGATTTTTGATTTTGCCCCAAATGTCGGCTTCCCAAGACAAATTGAATGCTGCATTATAATCTTCAACATAGCTTTTTCCTAAAAATAAGTTTAAGCTTTGACCGTTCATGCTGTTTTTCGAAGGCTTTGAAATCTGTGCAGCAACGCCAAAACCAACATCAGGATACTGAAGATATTTTGCCTGTTTTAGTTTTTCCTGTGAAGAAGCAACCTGCTTTAAGGCAATTTGCAAATCGTAGTTGTTTTTAATTCCTTTTTCAATCAATGTTTGCAACATTGGATCGCTGAAAAACTGTCTCCATTCCAGGTTGGCAACGCTTGCAGTATCTGCTGTTGCTGTATATTTGAACGTTTCGGGCAGCTCAAGCTCAGGTTCCGTGTATGCCAGTTTGGACACACAGGAGACCGAAGCTAAAGCCAGTCCAAAAGTGATGATGATATTTTTTACTTTTTTCATAAGTTTTTAATTTTAAATTGAATACAAAACTTTGAGAGTTATGGTTGCAAAGTGTCTTTACTATGAGAAAATGCTTTGCTTTTTATATGATATAGTTTGAATAGTTTGCTTCTCTATTTTTTGTTTGCCACAGATTTCACGGATTTTCACAGATGATTATTTCAAATTTTAAACTTCAAATAATTTAAGTGTAAAGCCTTTTTGACTTTTGTGGTTAAATCAAATCTCTCAAAGTTTGTAATTCATTTTTTATTAATGAGTAGTTGCTAAAAGTTCTGCCTCCAGTTTTTGTCTTTGAAGTCTTTTCTTTTTTCTGCTCGGCATTTTTTCATGTAAATACTGGAAGATCACAAACATAACCGGAATAATAAAAATCCCGAATACAACTCCTGTCAACATTCCGCCAACGGTACTGAATCCGATGGAGTGATTTCCTTTCGCAGAAGCTCCTTGTGTAAATACAAGCGGTAACATTCCTACAATGAATGCGAATGATGTCATTAAGATCGGTCTTAAACGTAGTCTTGAAGCCTGAAGCGCAGATTCAAGTAATGATCTTCCTGCATTTCTTCTTTGTACGGCAAATTCTACAATCAGAATCGCGTTTTTCGCTAATAATCCGACGAGCATGATTAAACCAACCTGAACATAAATATTATTATCAATTCCAGCCAATCCCGTGAAGGCAAATACCCCAAAAATCCCTGTTGGAATAGTTAAAATAACCGCAAACGGAAGAATATAACTTTCATACTGAGCTGCCAACAAGAAGTACACAAACAAAATACTTAACATAAAGATAAACGCTGTCTGTCCGCTTGTTTTGATTTCTTCACGGGTAATCCCTGTCCATTCATAACCGAAACCTCTTGGTAATGATTTTTCTGCAACTTCTTCTACTGCTTTAATTGCATCTCCGGTACTGTAACCTGGTTTGGGTGTTCCATTAATTGTCACGGCGTTGAACAGATTATTTCTGGTCACCGTTTCAGGTCCAAAACTCCTTTTTAAAGTCACTAATGTTTTCACAGGAACCATTTCGCCTGATTTATTTTTAACATAAATTCCTTCCAAAGAATTGGCATCTGTTCTGTAAGGAATATCTGCCTGAGCCATTACTCTGTAGTATTTTCCGAATCTGTTGAAATCTGAAACAAAACTACTTCCGTAATAAATCTGCATCGTCTGCATCAATTCTGTGATAGAAACTCCAAGCTGATTGGCTTTATCATTATCAACCTCAATCGTAAATTGTGGGTTTCCGGCTGCATACGTTGTGAAAGCAAATGCAATTTCCGGACGTTTCATCAATTCTCCGATGAAGGCTTGTGTTGTTGTTCCTAAATTTTCCAAAGAACCGTTGGTTTTATCCTGAAGCATAAATTCAAAACCGGAAACGTTACCAAATCCCTGAACCGTTGGGAAGTTGAAGAAGAATGCACTCGCATCTTTTACCTGGGAAACTTTTCCTGTTAATCCCGCTGCAATCTGATCCGGATCGGTTACTTCACCACGCTGATCGTGATCTTTTAATTTAATAAAACCGGCAGAGTAAGGAGAGGCGTTGGCGTTACTGATAAAATTCAGACCGTCTGCCACCCAAAGGTGATTTTTCGCTTTTTCACCGTTGATAATTTTATCAATTTGTTCAGTCGCTCTGTGCGTTCTATCCAATGAACTTCCCGGAGGTGTATTCACCGCATACAAAATAAATCCCTGGTCTTCCGTAGGAATAAATCCTGATGGTGCTTTTTTAATTAAGAAAATACTTGCAGCAGTAATTAATACCAGTCCTCCTACGGCTACCCATTTGTTTTTAATTAAAAACTTAAGGCTGTAAATGTATTTTTTAGTTAAATTATTAAAACTGGTATTAAAGGCATTAAAGAATCTTGCTCCGAAACCTGTTTTTTTACCGTGTTCTCCGTGCTCACCCTGAGGGTCATTTAAGAACATGGCACATAAAGCAGGACTTAATGTTAATGCATTAACCGCAGAAATCATGATCGCAATGGCCAATGTAAAGGCAAACTGTCTGTAGAAAACTCCCGCAGGACCCTGCATAAAGCCAACCGGAATAAATACGGCACACATAACCAATGTAATGGAAATAATCGCTCCGGAAATTTCGCTCATTGAACTCATCGTAGCGTGTTCAACTGGCATTCCTGTACGTTCCATTTTGGAGTGAACGGCTTCCACCACAACGATAGCGTCATCCACCACAATACCGATGGCGAGCACCAAAGCGAACAAGGTTAACATATTAATACTGAATCCAAATAACTGAAGGAAGAAGAATGTACCGATAATCGCTACCGGAACGGCAATCGCAGGAATTAAAGTTGATCTGAAATCCTGAAGGAAAATATATACGACGATAAATACCAGGATAAATGCAATGACCAACGTCTCAACAACCTGATGAATGGAAGCATCCAAAAAGTCTTTCGAGTTGTACATGATGATCGGCTCAACACCTTTTGGAAGGGTTGTCTTAAACTGATCCACTTGCTTTTCAATTTCAGTTAAGATTTCGTTTGCATTAGATCCCGCCGTCTGCATAATCGCAAAACCTGAAACCGGTTTTCCGTCAACTCTGTTGGCTGCAGTATAAGTATAGGAACCGAATTCTACTCTTGCCACGTCTTTCAGTCTCAGGAAAGATCCATCGCTGTTGGCTTTGATAGCAATATTTTCATAGTCTTCGTTCTTATTTAATTTACCTTTATACTTTAAAATATATTCGTAAGTTTCCTTACTTCCCTGTCCCAAACGTCCGGGAGCAGCTTCCAGGTTGTGATCTCTTACAGCGTTCAAAACTTCCTGTGGAGAAAGGTTGTTGGCTGCTAATCTGTCCGGTTTCAGCCAGAGTCTCATGGAATAATCTCTCGTTCCGAAAACCTGCGCCTGAGCAACCCCCGGAATACGCTGTATCTGTGGAATGATGTTGATTTTTAGATAGTTTTGTAAGAAAAGTTCATCGTATTGTTTAGGATCATTACTGGTTAATCCCATAAACATAATCATACTGTTCTGTACTTTTTGCGTCGAAATTCCCGCCTGTACAACTTCCTGTGGAAGCTGGCTCATCGCTTTCGATACACGGTTCTGAACGTTTACCGCGGCATTATCGGGATCAGATCCCTGCTTGAAAAATACGCTCAGCGTCATGGTACCGTCATTACTCGAGTTGGAAGTCATATAGGTCATGTTTTCCACTCCGTTTACTGCCTCTTCAATCGGGGTTGCTACCGAACGGGCGACAACTTCCGCATTCGCTCCCGGATAGAAAGCCGTCACCTGAACGCTTGGCGGCGCAATATCCGGAAAGAGGGCGATGGGTAAATTAAAGAGCGACAAAGCACCCAATAATAAAAGTATAATGGAAATAACCGTTGAAAGTACCGGTCTTTCTATAAATTGTTTTAACATAAGAAGTTTATTTTTTAATGTCGTTTAAACAATGTTTTTTACCACAAAAGGAACAAAAGATTATATTTAATTTTTTAAGATTATTAAAGTTCACAAATGAAAATCAAAAGATTTTCTTAGACTTATGTGTTCTTATTATAATCAATGATTTAAACTTCATGTGACTAATGTGTTTAAAAAGCTTTTGTGACTTTTGTGGTTAAAAAAGTTAAACAGTTTATAAAGGTCTTGCTTTAAGCAAACTATCAGAAGAAATAGCTTTTGGCTGAATAGCAACTCCGTCTTTCAATGCACCGATTCCTGTAAATACGATTTTATCTCCTACAGAAAGTCCTTCAGAAATAAAATAATAACTATCTGTTTTCCCTGAAATTTTCACAGGTTTTCCAGTTACTTTTTTATCTTTTCCGACTACATAAACGTAAGTTTTATCCTGAATTTCATAAGTAGATTCTTGTGGAATAACCAAAGTTTTGTCAAATAGCTGAGGCATACGAACTCTACCTGTATTTCCGGTTCTCAATACTCCGTTGGCATTCGGGAATACTGCACGAACACTGATGGCTCCGGTAGTTTTATCAAATTGTCCGTCAACAATGCTCATTCTTCCTTTTTCAGGATATGTGCTGTTGTCTGCGATGACCAAATCTACCAAAGGCATATTTTTCAGTTTTTCATTTAAAGTGGCTCCCGGATATTTATTCTGGAAAGCAATGAAATCCAGTTCGCTTAAAGAAAAATACGCATAGATTTCGCTGATATCAGATAATAGAGTCAACGGATTGGGATCTGTTCTTGAGATCAGACTTCCTTTTTTATAAGGAATTCTTCCGATATAACCACTTACCGGTGCTGTAATGGTTGTAAATCCTACGTTGATTTTTGCATTTCCAACAGAAGCTCTTGCCTGTGAAGCGGCTGCTACTGCGGCTGCGTAATTTGCTTTTGCAGTTCTCAATTGTACATCTGAAACTACTTTTGCAGCAACCAGAGGTTCTAATCTGTCGACCTCAACTTTGGCTTTCTGAATGTTGGCGTTGGCAACCTGAAGATTAGCGCTTGCCATATTCATTTGCTCTCCGTAACTTCTTGAATCTATTTTGAATAAAGGCTGTCCCGCTCTTACATAAGCACCTTCTTCTACATAAATTTTATCTAAATATCCATCAACCTGAGATCTGATCTCTACATTGTTTTTCCCTTCCAAAGCTGTCGGGAATTCCTGATAGACGGTAGCAGGAGAAGTGATTACAGTATATACCGGCAACGCTGGAGGAGGTGGAGCAGCATTTGCTCCTTCTGCTGCCTTCGTGCAGTTTTGTAAAAGGATAATACTTGCCATAAGTACAATAATCCTAGTCTTTCCAAATATTTTCATTTTGAGTTTAAATTTTTAATGTAGTGTTAATTTAAATAATATTGTTTTTTTAATTTAAATTCCGTTATATTTCCTAACAGTGTTAATGACTGGTGAAAAAAAATAGAATTTTAATACTGGGTTTAGATAGTTGTTTCCATGATGCTAAATTTTATTTAAGTGTGATGAAATTAATATGTGTTATATTTTCTAACAGTGTTAATAATTAATGAATTTATTTCCTTTTAATATCGATCTTGTTTAATAAACAATTAAATCACTTGTTAATATTCCTAACGGTGTTAATATTTAGTTCAAAAAAAATTTATAAAGACTTAATGAAAGCAGAAACTGTTTCGTCTAAGGTCGTTTTGTTCATCGTAGAAGGAATGTCATCGTTACGCATCATCATAATTGAGATTAGACCATGTACCGCTGAAAATAAAGCGTGAGACATATGGCATGCATTTTCTATTTTTGATCCGTTTTTCTTAATAATTTTATATGTAGATTCGTAAAGCATATCCTGAAACGAAGAAAATTCTTCTTTCATCATTCCCTTTCCGCTGCACTGCATTCCCAATCCAAACATCAGTTGGTAATACTCTTTATTTTTAAATGCAAACTTCCAGTAAGCGTCTACGATAGCTTTCAGCTGATCTTCGGGTTCGTCGTATGCATTTTGAGCTTTTAGCAGTTCAATGTGCAGACAATGAAATCCATTCAGTGAAATTTCATATAAAATAGCTTCTTTGTTTTCAAAGTGGTCATAGACTACCGGCGCACTGTATTCAATGGCATCAGCAATTTTTCTCATGGAAAGTGATGCCCAGCCTTCGGTTTTAGCCAAAGAAAAAGCCGCATCCAGAATACTGGCACGTACGTTTTCTTTTTCTCTTTGACGGCGTTCATGTAAACCCATGATTTTTGTTTCTAACAGTGTTAGCAAAACTACAAACTTTTGAACATAACTTCCAAACAAATTTTTGAATTTAACTTTTAATGAAAGGTTTTGGAAAGTCTTACAATTTTATTCGATGTCTTAATAATGGAAGCTGAAACTTATTATGAGAAGTTGATTTTTTAATTATTGTAAAAATTAATGAGGTTTATAGCCATGCTCAATTAATAACTTCCAACTTCCCGCATCCATTTTCCTTATTTATATAATGAAAGAAATCTTTATCTTTGTGCCTAAATAAAAAGTTTATGAATACTCCTTCAAATATGATAGAACTGGGTACAAAAGCACCTTTTTTTGAGTTGCCGAACCCTTCAAGAAGCAACGAAATTCAGTCATTAGATGACCTTAAAGGAGAGAAAGGAACGTTGGTAATCTTTATGTGCAACCATTGTCCGTTCGTTCTTCATGTGATTGATAAATTAACCGAGTTGTATGAAGACTATAATGAAAGAGGAATCGAATTTATTGCCATCAATTCTAATGACGTAGAAAAATATCCTGCTGATTCACCGGAAAAAATGATCGAATTCCAGATTGAAAGAAAATTCGATTTTCCTTATTTATATGATGAAAGCCAAGCCATCGCAAAAGCTTATGACGCAGCCTGCACACCAGATTTTTTCTTTTTTGATGAAAAATTGGATCTCATTTACAGAGGTCAGATGGATGATTCAAGACCGGGAAATCATAAGGATGTAACCGGGGAAGATTTAATTATTGCTTTTGAAAACCTTTTGGGTGGTGAGCCACAGGAGGAAATTCAAAGACCAAGCATGGGTTGCAATATTAAATGGAAGTAATTTTTGATTGATTGTTGCGGGCTGTCGATTGATTGTCTGCACTTAAGTTATATTAAAAGCTGTTCATTTTTTTGAACAGCTTTAATTTTAGCTATGATTTTATTAACATTCAGGAAGTGATAATAAATTATTTTTTGTCGAGTTGTCTGCCTCTGTTTTTAAATATTTAGTTCCATTATAAGTTTCTGCGGTGATGACCTTTGCTTCGTTACCAAAGGTATCTTTAACATATGCATATCCATTTTTATATTTAATCCAGTCGTATATTTCTAATCGAGTATTTTTTCCTGTTTCTCTGGTTTGTTCATTTATCCAACCTAAGTGGGAAATTGCTAAATTAGGATTTTCGTGATATCCATTGTCTTTGTTAATACATGTAATTCTAATTGTCATAATTTTGTAATTTAAGATTGTTAATAATTTAATTACGAAAATAATTTATTAATAATCTTAATCCTTACGGTTTTCCATAAATGAAAAGTTTTTAAAAACCAGTCCTGATCTTCACTTCATTTTCAATCTTCAGATCTACATTCACTTTATTGTGCGAAAAATTTTTCATAAACTCTGAAGGAGTTTTTGTCGTATATTTTTTAAAAATCCGGTTAAAATAAGTTACATTATTAAAACCACAACTGTAGCTGCACTCCGAAATACTTTTGTCCTGAGCCATCATCAAACAGGCTTTATTGATGCGGTATCTGTTGACAAATTCTGTAAATGTAATCTGCGTCGCCTTTTTGAAAAAATTACAAAAGGCAGGCAGGGTAAGATTGGCCAGCTTTGCTACCTCTTCAATGTCAATTTCCTCATCATAATGGTTTTCTACATAAGTAAATATATTTTCCAGGCGTGTCTTATTTTTTGAAATGATCGTATAAGGCATGATTTCTTTATTTAAAAGATCATAATCGTCACATTTTGAGAGATCAAAGAGAATTTCGAGGAGCAACAGATATCTTTTATAACCTTCAGACTCCAGCATCAGTTGTAATCTTGGGAGCATTACTTTTTTTATTTTATTGTGAAAGTAGATCCCATATTTCGAGAGTTCTAAAAGGTTTTTAATCGATCTTGCCTCAACTTCCTCTTGAGGAAATTGCAAAATTTCTTCTTTAAACTGAAGTACAATTTCTTCATGCGGATCAATAGAATTCAGTCCGAATCCTGAATGTGGAATATTGGAGCCAATCAGCACCAGATCGCCATCTGTATAATTGCTCTCATGATAGCCCACATGTCGTGTTCCGTTACCGGAGAGCACACAGACAAGTTCAATTTCGGGGTGATAATGATATTCCCATTTTAATTGAGAAACAGGGGAATTGTTGTGAATTATGCAAAAAGAGCTTTTTTCATCAGGAATCACCCTTTCAAAAGTAACTTTCATTATTTTAATTGTATTATATGAGATAAAAATACTAATTATATTAATATAGTTCAAATATTCATTTACTGTGTTAAATTACTGTTAACCCAAATGCCTCTATATTAGCCGAAAGGAAAATTTACTGAATGAAAAATTTCAATATTAAGGCGGTTTTATTTCTAAATTATTTTGTTTTTGCGATTCTTTTGAATTCGGTTGGAACAGTGATTTTGCAGGTACAGCAAAACTTCGGAATTTCGAAATCCGGAGCAAGTGTTCTGGAAGGTTTTAAAGATTTACCGATTGCCATTTGTTCATTCATTTTAGCTTCGTTTTTACCCAAAATAGGGATCAAAAGGTCAATGCTGACAGCTTTACTTCTGGTGAGCTGTATGTGTTTTGTGATGCCTTTTGCCAACGATTTCTGGTTTTTTAAAGTATTATTTACCATCGTCGGAATTTCTTTCGCTTTAATTAAAATTTCTGTTTTCACCTCCATCGGATTGGTGACGGATACAGATAAGGAACATTCAAGCTTTATGGGTTATCTGGAAGGTTTTTTCATGATTGGCGTATTAATGGGAAATGTTTTATTCAGCTTATTTATAGATGACCATAATCCAAGATCAACCCATTGGCTGAATGTATATTGGGTCTTGGGAGGAATTTCCGCGCTTTCTTTCCTGTTTTTATTCTTTACAAAATTAGACGAGCACGAGGCAAAAAGTGAAAAAACAGATCTGCTTGGCGATTTGAGAAATAGTGTAGGTCTTTTCAGCTATAAAAAAGTATTGTTCTTTTTATTATGCGCTTTCCTTTTTGTTTTAGTTGAACAAAGCTTCCAGACATGGACTCCTACTTTTTACAAAGAAATTCTAAAAGTTCCGACTTCCATGAGCATCCAGGCGGGAGCTGTTTTGGCGGGGGCCTTTGCGTTGGGAAGATTTTTATCCGGATTTTTCTCGAAGAAATTCAGCTGGATTTATGTTGTCTCTTTTTGTGTGGTGGGATTCGCGATAAGTATTTTACTGGTCTTACCGTTGACAAAAAATATTCATATTGACACCCATGCAACCTGGCTGAATGCTCCGCTCGTGGTGTACTTATTTCCATTAATGGGTGGGTTGCTGGCACCGATTTATCCAAGTATCAATTCAGTGATTCTGGCATCAATTCCGAAATATTTGCATAGTGCCATGTCGGGTCTCATCGTTGTTTTCTCCGCAATTGGCGGAACGATAGGCTCCATCATTACAGGCTTTGTATTTCAGGAATTTAGTGGTCAACAAGCATTTTACCTTTCATTAATTCCGCTTTCATTGTTGATTGTTTCAGCAATTATTATGAATCACCTAAAAATAAATCCTAAAAAATAAATGAACAAACAATTATATATAGAAGATATTCAGTCACTTTTTGATGATGTTCAGCGATCGAAGATTTTTGAAGATCAGAAGATGATGACTGATGCCGTTCCGCTGTTTCCGGTTAGACAAATCAATACGGAATATGAAAATCAGAAAAAGTTGAATGGATTTAATCTGAAAGAATTTGTGTTATCAAACTTCGACTTTTTGAGCACTAAAATTTCAATCCAAAGAGAAACCCTTTTGCCTATTGATGAACATATCGAAAAACTTTGGGATGAGCTGACCAGAACATCCTATGAAGAAAAAGGTACTTTACTGAAGCTTCCGAAACCTTATATAGTTCCTGGTGGCCGTTTTAATGAATTTTTTTACTGGGACAGCTATTTTATTATGTTGGGACTGAAGGTTTGCGGAAGAGTGGAAATGATGGAAAATATTATTGAAAACTGCTCTTATCTGATTCAGAATTTCGGATTTGTCCCAAATGGTAGCCGGACTCATTTTTTAAGCCGTTCCCAGCCTCCTTATTTCTCTTTGATGCTCGATTTGCTGTGTGAAACAACGCAAGAAGAAAATATTTATGTCAGATATCATGATACACTGGAAAAAGAATATGCATTCTGGATGAACGGGATCGAAAAACTTGAAAAAGGGAAAAGTATAAAAAGAGTGGTAAAGACCATTGATGGAGATATTCTAAATAGGTATTATGATGCAGAGAACGAGCCGCGTCCTGAAAGTTATTTAATTGATATTGAAGACAAGGAAAATGCAGGCGAAGAATTTTACAGAAATATCAGGAGCGCCTGCGAATCGGGTTGGGATTTTTCCAGCAGATGGTTTGCAGACGGAGAAAAAATACAGACTATTGAAATATTAAATCTTACAGAAGTTGATCTTAATTGCCTTCTGTGGCATCTGGAAAAAACATTGGCAAAATCTTCAAAACTTCAGAATATCGCTGAAAAGGAAGATTATTATTCTGGAAGAGCAGCAAGCCGAAGACAAATGATAAACAAGTATTTCTGGGATCAAAATTCCGGGATATATAAAGATTATCACACAAAAAAAAACACAACAACTTCGTCTGAACATATTGCTGCTCTTTATCCTTTATTTCTTGGTTTAGCATCACCGGAGCAGGCGAAATCTGTTGCAGAACATATTGAGCAGAAGTTTCTTTTTACGGGAGGATTGGTAACGACGACAAAGAATACCGGCCAACAGTGGGATTTTCCCAACGCATGGGCGCCTTATCAATGGCTTGGCTTTAAAGCGATGAAAAATTACGGTTTTGATGATATCGCTGAAAGAATTAAAAATAATTGGTGTGCGAATGTAGAAAGAGTTTATCATAATACAGGAAAATTAATGGAAAAATATAATGCCGTAGATACGGAAACCATTGCTGGAGGCGGAGAATACCCTAACCAGGATGGATTCGGATGGACTAATGGCGTTTATCTCATATTAAAAAACAACTAAAAAAATAACTATAAAAATCATTTGGCTATGAAAAAAAAATCGATCATTTTATTTGCCGGGATTGCAACGCTTTATTTCAATAATGCGTACGCTCAGGAAACTCCAAAAGATTCTACAAGATCTGCATCAATCGAACAGGTTGTAATTACCGGTAACTCGAATCCGAAAAAGAAAATAGAATCCAGTACGGCGATTTCTACTTTTACCGCAAAAGAAATTCAGAAACAAAACCCGATCAGTGCTGCTGCATTGCTGCAGAGAGTGCCTGGTTTTGCGGTAGAAACGTCTGGTGGTGAAGTAGGGAACAACCTTTTTGCAAGAGGTATTCCTTCTGCGGGTGCTTATGAATTTGTACAGGTTCAGGAAGACGGTCTTCCTGTTTTTGAAGACGGCGCATTACAGTTTGCCAATGCCGATAATTTCTTCCGTGTCGATAATTCGGTAAGCCGACTGGAAGCGCTGAGAGGAGGCTCAGGTTCTATTTTTGCGAATAATTCGCCGGGAGGTCTAATTAACTTTATCACCAAAGAAGGCGGTAATGTTTTCAGAGGGACTGCAAAACTCGAAACCAGCACTTACGGATTGATGCGTACAGATGTGAACCTTGGCGGAGCATTGGTTAAGGATAAATTATTCTTCAACGTCGGAGGTTTTTACAGAACGGATGACGGAATCCGGAAAACGGGATTTAAAGCCAATCAGGGTGGACAAATCAGGATGAATCTGAAATATGTTTTCGATAAAGGATATGCTAAAATCTATTATAAAAAGCTGGACGACAGAAATACATTCTTCCTTCCGATTCCTTTGGTTCAGAATGGAAATGATCTGAAAGAGTTTTCCGGTTTTGATGCCAATTACGGAACGTACAGCTACAGAAATATCAGTCATCTGAATATTCCACAAGTGGGAGGTGGTTTTTTCAGCAGAAATCTAGAAGATGGAATTCATCCGAAGGTGGATGTTCTGGGTGCGGAATTCAAATATGATCTTGGGAATAATTTCTCTGTTTTAAACAAAACGAGATATACAGATATCAATATGAATTATACAGGGATTTTTCCTGCAGGTGGACCTCAAAGTGCGGCTGATTTTGCCAAAGGAGCGGGAATTGCCGGAAATACATTCCAGTATTCTTTGGTAAGCAACGGAGCTGTTGTAAATCCTGCCTATGTTCAGAAATTAGGATTCTGGGCAATCGACAAACAGATGAACAATTTTGTAAACGATTTACAGTTCAATTATAAATTTGATAAAGGAAATGTAACCGCAGGTTTCTACAAATCTAACTGGAAGTCTCATCAATACTGGAACTGGAGCAATATTTTAACTACAGCCTCAGACAAACCGGAATTGTTGAATTTAGTAGATACTTCATTAATACCAAGCAGTATTGATTATTCTAAAACCTACAATGGGGTTACCAATATGTCGTTCCTGTTAAGGGATTCTCAGATTCAGGGAAGTCTGAATGACCTTTATCTGAATGTAGATTACAATATTACAGATGATCTGAGTTTCAACGGAGGAATCCGCTACAGCCGTGATTTCTATAAAGGTTACGGAGTCAATACAACAAGTGGAAATCTTAACAATTCTGGATTAACTACAGATGGAACACATGGCTTTGACACGACAACAGCAGATGATAATATGTCTGTTTTAGGGAATAAATATACCTATTGGAATTTTGATGTGAATAAAGTTTCTTTCACAACGGCTCTGAATTATAAAATAAATACAGAAAATGCCGTGTATGCACGTTTTTCCAATGGGTTCAGATCTCCTAATGAAGAAGCGTATTACAACAATATGAATAATTTATCCGTTGTAAAGCCGGTGACCACCAATCAGCTGGAAGTTGGTTATAAATACTATTCGAGAACATTTGATGTAGCGGTAATTCCGTTCTATTCTACATTGAAAAACCTTTCATTTACGGATGTGTATTCAGACGGAAGCTCAGAAAACAAATTTGCAAATACGACGAACTTAGGCGTTGAATTGGAAGGATACGCAAGATTGTTCAATAATATGTTTGAAGTGACTTTCAATGGAACAATCCAAAATCCGAAATATAAAGATTTCACCGGAAGAAATGCTGACGGATCAACATTCAATTACGATGATAATACCGTGAGAAGAATGCCGAAATTCTACTTCAATATTTCTCCGGCGGTAAATATTACGAAAGAATGGAGGGCTTATGTAAGCATGAATTATTATGGAAAACGTTTCCAGGATGAGAAAAATGCGCAGACATTACCGTCTTTCTCGGAATTTGGAGCAGGAACTTCTTATCAATTGGGAAAAATCCGTTTTGCAGTCGACGGAACGAATATTTTCAACACCATTGGCATCACAGAAGGCGATCCGAGAGCGGGATCTCCATCAGGTGACGGAATTATTATGGCAAGACCGATTATGGGTGCAGCGGTAAGAGCCTCCATTACATTGGATTTCTAAAATTACTTTTTCATAAAATGTTAAACCGTCAGGAATTTTTTTGGCGGTTTTTTTTAATAGAAATGACCAAATACATCTTACATTTATTTAAAACAACCCTGTTTGTACTTAAATACGATTTACATTTGTTTAAAACAATAGTGTTTGTAACCAAATACATCTTACATTGATTTGAAATACCCCTGTTTGTAACCAAATGCGATTTACATTTATTTAAAACAACCTTGTTTGTAACTAAATACAATTTATATTACTAAAAAGCTGGCTTGATGTTACTTAAAAAACGGATTGTATTCTTTTTCAAACCCAATAGTTGTAGGATTTCCATGGCCTGAAAAAACCTTTGTTTCGGGATCAAGGATGAACAGTTTTGTTCTGATTCCTTCAATTAGCTGATCGTAATTTCCTTTAAAAAGATCGGTTCTTCCGATGCTTCCTTCAAAAAGTACGTCGCCTGAAATCATGAATTTCTGTTTCTCATTATGGTACACCACGCTTCCGGGAGAGTGTCCGGGCACATGATAGATTTTGAATTTCTCACCGTCGAGTTCCAGTTCTTCATTTCCTTTGATGTACCGGATGTCTGCCTCGATATGATTGAGATTCATGCCGAACCGCATTCCGCTGATCTGAAACATATCAAGAACTTCTTTATCATCCTGATGCATCAGTACGGGAACTTTAAACGTATCTGAAGCCCATTGGAGTCCAAGAATGTGGTCGATATGAGCGTGTGTTAAAAGAGTGTTTACGATTTTCAATTCCTTTTCACGGATAAAATTTCCGATAGCTAGGGTTTCCTCTTCGCTCATGTTTCCGGGATCAATCAGCCAGGCATTTTTATTTTCATTATAAAGAATGTATGTGTTTTCACTCGCAAAGTTGAAAACGAAACCTTGAATCTGAAGCATATTCTGAATGTTTTTATGCAAACAAAAGTAGGAACAAAAGTTCTGGTTTGAAATATTTCCCTTACATTTTTTCCAATTAAAATAATCTTAAAACAGATTTTATACTGCCCAAAATCCTGATTTTTATTTATCTTCGTCATAATGAAAACTTTGCGACTACTTTTATTTACTCTTAGCGGTTTTGTTTTTGGACAGAATATCCAAAGCATTCAGCTGTTTAATCCACAGACCAACGATGAAACACCGGTAATTTATGCTAATCAGCAGCTGGTGCTTAGCTTCGACGATCTTACCAATTCCAGCCAGATTTACAGATATACCCTCAAACATTACAACAGAAACTGGGAAGACGACAACCTTTTCTTTACGGAATTTGCTACAGGAAGTTTAAACGGTTTGCTGGATAGCTTTCAGTATTCATTCAATACTCTTCAGTCTTATACGCATTATAAGCTAAATTTTCCGAACGATAAAATTCAGCTTAAAATATCCGGGAATTTTGAAATTATTGTCTATAAAGATTCTGCAGACAAACCACTGTTCAAACGCAGATTTTATGTCGTAGAAAATGCAGCCACGCTGGCGGTGGGCGTTTCGCGGTATGCTGATGCAAGAAATCCTGATGCCAACCAAAGGGTAGAAGTGAAAGCTGTTTCTGCAGGTGGGAATCTTTCTTCTAATGTAAATTCCATGACGCTGAATGTGATGCAGAATAATAACCCAAATGTTACTGTGAATAATTTAAAGCCAAGCACAACATTGGGAAATCAGTTGCTGTTTCAGCAATTGTCTTTGGTTTTCCCGGGAAATAATGAGTTTTATTATTTTGATAATAAAAATATGAATATGGCCGCGGATATGGTGCGCGCCACTGAAGTGAAAGACGGAGTGAATAATACCTATCTTCATCCGGTTTGGGCTTTTCCTCTGAATTATCAATATCAGCCTGATGTGAATGGAGCCTGGTATTACAGACGAAATGATCTGGGAAGAGAGAGGGATGTAGAAAGGGAAGCAGATTATTCGTGGGTGTATTTCTCACTGGATTCTGATCCTGTTGATAAAGAAATCTATGTACTGGGTGGTTTTAATGATTTCAAACCAAGCAAAGAAAACCAGATGCAATATGATGCGGAAGGAAAAAAATATGTTGCCAGAATATATATGAAACAGGGTTTTTACAACTATATTCTTGCTACAAAAAATCCTGACGGTAGCCTGAATTTCGGAGAAGTGAACGGTAACTTCTGGCAAACGGAAAATCTCTATCAGGCATTTTTATATTACGCTCCGTTCGGGAGAAATTATGATGGACTGATGGGATATGGCGAATTCCGGACACCGGTGAGGTAGAGTGGGCTTGAGAGTTTCGGATTTTTAGGGTATTAGTGTTTTTAGAGTATTAAGATTAGATATAAGGAGTTTAGAATCTCGTAACAAAAAAACCTTACAAATAAATCTGCAAGGTTTAATATAATAATAGTCTGGAATTTTATTTTCTGAATATCGCTGTTACAAAAAGCGTTTCATCGTTTTCAAAGACATAATGAATATTGACCGGAAAATCTTCCATCGAACGGATGCTAATCTCCGAGAGTTTTTCTGCACTTCGGGCAATGTCGTTAATGGATGTTTTAAGATCATCCAGAAAGTTCTCTCCTTTCTGTTTGTTTTCGGCGCTGAAAACCCTCACAAGAAGTCTTATGTCATTTTTTGCAATAGAAGAAAGAAGGATTTTCATTTATGCACAATACTTTTTCAGCTCTGAAATATTTTCATAAAAATCCAGTTTGGTGGAAGGATTTTCATTGTGAAATTGTATTCTGTATAAAATTTCATCTAAATGAAATTGTGAAATTGCCGGTCTGTTCTTTTCTTCAAAGCTTTCCATCATTTTTGCAAAAGCTTCCAAAGCATCAGGACTGAAGTTTTCAATCTTATTTTTTAAAATTTCTGCAGTTGCGTTCATCATTTTTAATTTTTTAGGTTGATGATCTTCTTTTTGATGGGGTAAAGGTAGTAAAAATATTTAATTTTTAAAATATTATATTAAAAATTAAGGGGTGTAATTTATTTTTTTAAAACTTTTTTAAAGTGTTTGTGTTTTTTTTGAGGGGGTGATTTTGATTTTTCTAATTTTGACTAAAAAAATAACCTCCGTTTCCGAAGGTTTATTATATTTTACACTAAATAAAATTCATTAAGCTTTTCCTCGCATAATATTTTAACGACATCAATCCATCGGTCTTCATCATTCAGACAGGGGATATAATGGAAATTCTCGCCACCTGCACTTGTAAACTGGTGCTTGCCTTCCACTGAAATTTCTTCAAGCGTCTCAAGGCAGTCGGAAACGAAAGCCGGACAAACCACAGCCAGATTTTTAATTCCTTTTTTAGGAATAGTTTCAAATGTTTCATCGGTGTAAGGTTCAATCCATTTATCTTTTCCAAGCCTCGACTGGAACGAAACGATGACCTTTTCTTTAGGCAGGTTGAGTTTCTCTATTACTGTTTCAGTAGTTTTAAAACACTGATGGCGATAGCAAAACTGATGACTTGGATTATTTTCTCTTGAGCAGCAGTCATTAAGATTGCATGTCTTTGTAGGATCTGTCTTGAAAATATGTCTCTCAGGAACTCCATGATAAGAGAACTGTAGTGCATCAAAATTCTCCGGAAGTTTTTCACGGATGCTTTCTGCAAGGCAGTTGATGTAGATCTCACGGTTATAGAACGGCTGGATATAATTGATTTTTATTCCCGGGAATTTCTGTTTTCTCACTTCTTCCGCTTTTTCAATCACGGTTTCTGTTGTGCTCATTGCATACTGCGGATACAAAGGGAAAAGGACGATTTCAGAAACACCTTTTTCAACAAGGTTTCGGATTCCTGTTTCTATACTCGGCTCTGCATATCTCATTCCGATTTCTACGGGAACGTCAACGACTTTTTGTAGCTTTTTCTGAATTTTTTCTGTAATGACGATAAGCGGAGAACCTTCGTCGGTCCACACCGTCTTATAAGCTTCGGCAGATTTTGGCGGACGTGTTTTCAGGATAATTCCCTGAACGAGCAACGCTCGGAAAATCCATCGGTAATCGATCACTTTTTCATCCATCAGGAACTCGTCGAGATATTCCTTTACGTCTTTTACGTCCGTAGACCTTGGTGAACCGAGATTTACCAGTAAAATCCCTTTCTTAGAGTGCTGCGATTCTTTATACAAGATTTTTTCTTTTAAAAGTTTATTATTCTTTCTGTGAGATTCTCAATTCCTTTTCTTTTACCCGTTTACGGCCTCTACGCGTTCTACCAGATCCGGAACGAATTGTTTTAAAATATTTTCAATTCCGTTTTTAAGAGTAGCAGTAGAGCTTGGGCAGCCAGAGCATGCTCCTTGTAAAAGCATTTTGGCAGTTTTATTTTCCTGATCGTATTCCATGAGGGAGATTTTTCCGCCATCGTTTTCTACAGCAGGAGCAACGTATTCATTCAGGATATCGGAAATTTTCTGCTCGTCTTCCGTATAGTCTCTGTTGATAATTTTTTCTACCGGATTTTCATGTTTCTGCGCTTCAATATTGGAAATTTCACCTCCGTTCTGAAGATACTCGGCGATCAGAGCGCGTACCGTCATCATTACCTGATGCCATTCTACGGAATCATCTTTGGTCACTGCCACGAAATTATCAGAAATGAAAACTTCTTTGGCAAAATCAAATTCTTTAAAAACAGCCTGCGCCAAAGGAACGCCTTCTGCGGCATCTCTTGATTTTACTTCCACAAAACCTTCCAGCAATAATTTATTAGCAACGAACTTCATTACATTCGGATTCGGAGTCATTTCCGCATAGATCTGGTACAGCTCTTTCTTCTTCTGAAGATAAAGTCTTGGATTGGCAAGAAGCTCATCTTCAATTACATTCTTCAGACTTTCTGCTACGTGTTCCCATTCTACCGTATCTTGTTTAGCAACCGCTACAAAATTTGCCGTTACAAAAATTCTTTCCACAAAAGGATAATTGAAAAGTTCCTGAGCCAAAGGAATTTCTGAAATATCTGAATCTCTGTCCAACTCAAGCGACCCGGGAATCAGGTTGTAATCCGCTACGAATTTCATCACTTTTGGGTTTTCAGTAGGCTCTATAAGTATAGTATGCATTTTTTCTTTAAATTTGAGATACAAAAATACGCAATTAGAAGTTAGAAGCTAAGGGTTGGGAGTTAGATTTTTGCTATCAGCATGATTTAAAAATGATGAACAGCAGAATTTAGTTTTCAACTTCGCTTATAATCAAATTTTCAAATTAAACATATGGCACTTATAAAAGAACTTTTAGGAAAAGCACCACAGATAGGAGAGGGTACCTTTTTAGCAGAAACAGCTACGATTATCGGAGACGTTACCATGGGAACTGAATGCAGTATATGGTACAATGCGGTGATAAGAGGAGATGTTCATTATATTAAAATGGGAAATAAAGTGAACGTTCAGGACAATGCAATGTTGCACTGTACGTATCAGAAACACCCTTTAAATATAGGGAATAATGTTTCCATCGGTCATAATGCGATCGTTCATGGCTGTACGATTAAAGATAATGTACTGATCGGCATGGGTGCAATTGTAATGGATGATTGTCTTGTTGAGGAGAATTCTATTGTCGGTGCCGGTTCGGTAGTTACACAGGGAACACATATAAAATCCGGTGAAGTCTGGGGCGGGGTGCCGGCAAAAAAAATAAAGGATATCAGTTCTCAATTATTGGAAGGCGAGGTAAACAGAATTGCGGATAATTATGTAAAATACTCTTCCTGGTATAAAGAAAATGTAAAATACGTAGAAGGATAATAAGGTCAATTGTGAATGGTGAATTTATGAAGATAAAGTAAATTTACAATTCACCATTGACTTAAAACTTATAAAAAAATCTTGCTTCATAGAGCAAGATTTTTTTATAAGTTTTAAGAATTCACCAATTCGGCTTTTCCCTTTATGCATTTAATTGAAGTTGGCGGAATGATCATCATGCAGTCTGATACGATTCCGTACTTCTGATTGAATGCTTTTACTTTTTCGGTGTAGTCATTTATTTTTGGGAGAATCGAAGTTTCCAATTTTTTGGGATAAGCGATATACATTTGAGGCCCGCCGCAAGCTTTGGTACCCATTGGGGCAAACGTCCATTCGGCGGCATTTGTACATTTTTCTTTGGCTATTTCCGATTCTATAGATGCTTTTAATTTATCAAGCTGAGCCTGATCGTATTTCTGACTGCTTTCATCGGCAGGTCTTTCTGAAATGTCTTTTGGGAGATTTGCATCTATATTTTTTGTTGAAGAACATGAGGCTGTGAACAGCGCTGCACATAAGATCAATACAGGGATTTTCATAAGTTGTTTTGTCTCGTTATGTTGAAGAATTTTCAAAAGTTGTGCCAAGGTAAGGATTTGAATTTCATTTTCCGTAATTTTGACGATGATGAATAATCATTTTTTTGACTTAATAGAACATACCAACAGAAGCGTATTTTTAACGGGAAAAGCCGGAACTGGAAAGACCACTTTTCTTAATGATTTTGTAAAACGCACCCATAAAAAACACATTGTCGTTGCACCCACCGGAATTGCAGCGATCAATGCGGGAGGTGTTACCATTCACTCGATGTTTGGGCTTCCGTTACGGACTTTTCTTCCGACAACAGAGAGAATTGATACCAGTCTGGCAAATAATATTGCCGATCTGATGCCGCATTTCAAATACCGTAAAGATAAACTGAAACTTTTACGAGAAGTAGAAATCATTATTATTGATGAGGTTTCCATGTTGCGCGCAGATGTTTTGGATATGATGGATTTTTCACTAAGGTTTATCCGAAGAAATAACCAGCGTTTTGGTGGTGTACAGATGTTGTTTATCGGCGATCTATACCAGCTTCCGCCGGTAGTGAGAGATGAACATATCTTAAAGATGTATTATAATTCACCGTTCTTTTTTGATAGTCATGCCATTAAGGAAATTCCACTAATTACCATCGAGCTGACAAAAGTCTACCGTCAGTCTGATGAAAATTTTCTGGCCTTATTGAACGCGATCCGTGACGGAGATGTTGATAATATTGATTTTGAGCATTTAAACGAAAGATATGATCCTGATTTTAATATGGGAGATGAGCCTTACGTTTACCTCTGTTCACATAATAAAATGGCGGATGACATCAATCAGGAAAAACTTGATGAATTAAAAGTAAGCTCAAAAACATACGAGGCTAAACTTTTCGGCGAATTTAGAGAAAATCAATTTCCGAATGAACAGTTTTTAGATTTAAAAATAGGAGCTCAGATTATGTTCATCCGCAACGATATTTCCGGAGAGAAGAAATATTTTAACGGGAAACTGGGCGAAATTTCCGCGCTGGATGAAAATGAAATTAAAGTGATCCTTGACGGCAGCGAACGGGAAATTACAGTGAAAAGAGAAGTCTGGGAACAAAAGAAATATTTTCTTGATACCGATAAAAACATCAAAGAAGAAGTATTGGGAAGTTTTGAACAGTTTCCGATAAAACTGGCTTGGGCAGTTACCATCCATAAAAGTCAGGGGCTTACTTTTGACAGGGTGATTATTGATGCCGGGAAAAGTTTTACGGCCGGACAGGTGTACGTGGCGTTATCACGTTGCCGCACGCTGGAAGGAATTGTATTAAAATCTAAAATTACGCCTGAAGTTATTTTTAAAGACAACAGGATCCTGCATTTTCATTCAGACACGGTTGCTAATCATAAGGTTGAAGCTATTTTGAATAATGAAAAATATGATTACAGCATCAGAAAAGTACTTCGTACGGTAGATTCTCAATGGCTTTTGAAAGAGGTGGAAGACTGGAATAAGCTCTCGGTAGCGACGAAAAGTCTCGATCATCTTAAGACAAAGCAACTGTATAACCATATAAAACCTGAAATTGTAAACTTAGGAAAGATCTTCGAAAAATTAGAAAGGGTAATTTCTCAAAAGGTTAATAATTTTATCGAACAGAAAGAAGAATGGTCGGAAATTGAAAGCAAAACGAAAGGAGCGGTTAATTTCTTTTTTACCGGGATCAGGGATAAAGTTTTCAGTCCGCTGAAAGATTTTTATGCTGAAATTAAAGGCACGAAAGGTTTAAAGCAGTACAATGAAGAATTCAGAGTCTGGCTGGAAGATATTGAAGAATATTTGAATAGTTTAAAAGAAATTCATCTGCTGGAAACGAAGCTTCTTGATGAAAAAAACAACCAGGAAGTAAGTATGAAAATTGCTAAAGTTCCGTCTCAGGTTCTCACATTCCAGTTATTTGAACAGGGAAAAACCATTGCTGAGATTGCTTTGGAAAGAGGCTTGGTGAAAGAAACCGTGATCGGACATTTGGCAAAATTTGCCGAGCAGGGACTGCTGGATATTTCAAGGGTGATTACTTCTGATAAAATTAAAGCTTTTGAAAATGTATTTAAATCTGATCCTAAAGAAACGTTGACAGAATGGAAAAATGCACTGCCTAATGATTTTGAGTTTAATGAAATCAGGATTCTGATCAATCATTTTAATTATCTGAAAGAGAAAGCAAAGCTATAGAAATTTAAATATCTAGCGATAGATAATTTTTGTATTTTTATAATTAAATACTAATTATTATGAAATATTTATTTACTTTTTTTCTTTTATTATTCTTGCATTCTGATAAAAAGGATGATTTTAATTATAATATATTAATTGGTTCCTGGTCCCAGGATTTTTTCGCCAATACTACTTCAACAGGAATTTTTACCTTTAAAAAAGACAGTACAGCAACCCTGGAAATGAGAAATGGAAAAACCAAAGCGCTGATTGGCGGTATGCAGGGAACTTATAAGATTGAAAAGTCTAATAAAATCATTAAAATTACAATGTTTGGCCAGGAAAAATCTTTTGATATTGAAGAACTTAACAACGATTATATTGTGCTTCAGAATAAAAGAGATCTCAAACAGAAGATGAGTTTTAAGCGCTTTAAAGATTAAAATGAGTTAATAATAAGAAGTTTAATTTTATCATTGTAAAAATTCTTCCCATAGCTTTTCCCTGAATTCATCGATAAGCCTTATCAATTACAAAAAGTAACTAATGCGAATAATAAGTTTTAAATTTGTTCGGTTTTAAAGACCTAAAATTTAAAATTATGCAAAACTTTGAAATATCCGTGCTGGATCTTGCGCCCGTAAAACAGGAAAAGACCATTCACGACACTTTTCAGGACAGTTTGTCGTTGGCAAATCATACTGAAAATCTTGATTATAAAAGATTCTGGCTTGCTGAGCATCACAATATGGAAAGCATTGCCAGTTCGGCAACTTCAGTTCTTATCGGATTTATCGCCAACGGAACCAAAAAAATCAGAGTAGGATCGGGAGGAATCATGCTTCCTAATCACAGTTCATTAGTTATTGCCGAACAATTCGGAACTCTGGAATCACTTTTTCCGGGAAGAATTGATCTCGGGTTGGGCAGAGCCCCCGGAACGGATGGGCTGACGGCGCAGGCGTTGGGAAGAAATCCGGCGATCATTAATCAGCAGTTTCCAAGACAGATTCTGGAATTGCAGAAATATTTCTCGAAAGAAAACCGTGATGCTTTGGTTCGCGCCATCCCGGGAGAAGGACTCGATATTCCTTTATACATATTGGGATCAAGTACAGACAGTGCGTTTTTGGCCGCTGAATTTGGACTACCGTATGCGTTTGCCGGACATTTTGCTCCTGAGCAAATGGAAATGGCTTTCAATATCTACAGACAAAACTTTGAAACTTCAGAATATTGTACTGAACCATACATTATTGCGTGCATAAATGGGGTTGCTGCAGAAACATCCGAAGAAGCTCATAAAATGTCTACCACATTGTTCCAGGCGTTTATCAATATTATCCGAAACGACAGAAAACCTTTTGCCCCGCCGGTCGATACGATGGATGAGATATGGTCGCCCATGGAAAAATCAATGGTTTTACAGAAATTGCGCTATACACTCATCGGAGATCAATCTGAAATTGAAGAGCAGCTAAAAAGCTTCCAGGAGAAATTTAATGTCAATGAAATGATGATTAATTCTCATATTTACGACCATCAGAAAAGACTCGATTCTTACACGATTTTCAGAAAAGCGAAGGATGCTGTACTCAAATCATAACAAACCCTTATCATAATTGGGAGATGCTTATTTTATGAGTATCTTTGCGAAAATTTAAAGTAAAAATGTCTGAAATTAAATTAAATACTATTCCGGAAGCTATTGAAGATCTTAAAAATGGTAAGATCATCATAGTAGTAGATGATGAAGACAGAGAGAATGAAGGTGACTTTCTTTGTGCTGCTGAGCTAACGACACCTGAGATTATTAATTTTATGGCTCTTCACGGAAGAGGCTTGATCTGTATGCCGCTTCCCGAAAAAAGATGCGATGAGCTTGGACTTGAAGTGATGGTAAGCCGCAGCAGCGATCCTAAAGAGACCGCCTTCACGGTATCCGTTGATCTTCTAGGAAATGGTACTTCTACAGGGATTTCTGCCAGTGACAGAGCTAAAACCATTTTGGCTTTGATGGATGAAAAATCCAAACCTACCGATTTTATGCGTCCCGGACATATTTTCCCGCTTCGTGCCAGAAAAGGAGGGGTTTTAAAAAGAGCCGGTCATACGGAAGCTGCCATTGATCTTACTTGCCTTGCAGGATTAAAAGAAGGTGGTGTGATTTGTGAAATTATGAATGAAGACGGTTCTATGTCACGTTTGCCGGAACTTCATGCTTTTGCGCAGAAGCACGATATGAAAATTGTTTCTATTGAAGATCTGATTCATTATCAGCTTAAAAAAGGAAACCTTATCGATAGAATTGAGGAAAGGAAGGTGAAAACTGCTTACGGAGATTACGATTTTTATGCCTTTAGAGAGACTTCAAATGATCAGATTCATTTTGCTTTAACGAAAGGTTCATGGACGGTTGATGAGCCTGTTTTGGTTAGGGTTCAGTCTTCAGATTCCTATTTTGATGTATTGACAAGATTAAATAACGGTGAAAAACCTTTGCTTGAAAAAGTAACCAATATGGTGAATGAAGCAGGAAAAGGAGCAATTATTTTTATTAATAATGTTTCTAATTCTGAAAACACCTTAAGAAAGCTTCAGCAGTTCCTGAATTATCAGGATGGGCAGGTTCAGCATCCGACGTTGGCATACAATTACAGAGATTACGGGATTGGAACTCAGATTCTGAAAAATCTTGGAATTAATAAATTTAAAGTTATCACTCAAAATACCAATATTAAACCTCAGGTTGGCGGTTATGATGTTGAGGTAACGGAGATGGTGCAGCTTTAAAAGTGAATGATGAATGGTCAATGCGCTGTGCTTGTCAATTTTTCCATCAGCTTAAATTGGTAGTTTGCCTTAAAAAATCAGTGAAGTAATCAATTATAGCTTATTTTATAAAGGCTAATTTTAAAATTGATTACTCACTTGTGAAGCAAAATTCACTATTGACAATAAAAAATGGCTTGAGAATTTCTCAAGCCATTTTTATTTCTTCAAAACTCCTGAATCCGTTCAGAAAATCTTTAACATTCATTCTTTTCTTTCCCTCGAGCTGTAATTCCAGAGGATAATAAATTCCGTCTTTGGTGTAAATTTTAAATTCACTTTTTGAAATATCCAACGTTCCGGCAGGCTTATCATGATTTGAAACTTCAAATTTACCACCGAAAATTTTCAGTCCTTTTTCTTCCTCTCCAATTTTCAATGTCGTAAAGGCGGCAGGATAAGGCGACATTCCCAAAATAAACTGATGTAATTCTTTTGACGTTTTTGTCCACTCTATTCTGGTATCTTCTTTAAATATTTTATAGGCATTTTTAGGATGCTCAACCTGTGGCTGAGGCCTTTCTGTAATGGTATTTTCCGCTAATCCGTCAAGCGTTTTTACGACGAGTTTGGCTCCCATTTCCATCAACCGGTCGTGAAGGCTTCCCGCATTTTCATTCGGTAAAATAGCTAACTCTTCCTGTAAAAGAATATTTCCTTCATCAATTTTTTCATTAATAAAAAATGTTGTTGCCCCAGTTTTTTCTTCTCCGTTGATAACAGCATAATTAATAGGAGCGGCTCCACGGTAATCCGGGAGTAGCGATGCATGAAGGTTGAAAGTTCCCATCTTCGGCATTTCAAACAATACTTTCGGCATCATTCTGAAAGCAACTACGACAAAAACATCGGCATCCAGCTTTCTCAGTTCTTCCAGAAATTCGGGATTTCTTAATTTTTCGGGTTGAAAAACAGGGATATTATTTTCTACGGCAAAAATTTTCACAGGAGACTGGTTGATTTTTTGTCCGCGCCCGCTGGCTTTATCGGCTACAGTTACAACTCCTATAACTTCATGACGAGACTGATGAATGGCTTCCAAAGAAGTCTTTGCAAACTCCGGAGTGCCTAAAAAAACGACTTTCAATGATTTCATAGTACAAAGATAAGGTCTTTATTAAAGGATTGAAAGATTTAAAAAATTAAATAAAATATTATCCATTACTCATTATTGATTACTTATATTAGGCAATTGCATACGTTCTGAAATTCAGCATTTTTACTTTGCCGGAATCCAGCAGATAAATCAGGTTTTCTAATATATTTTCTTTAGAATGATAATTTAACTGAATCGAAAGCTCTTCAATCGTAGAAGGTTTTTTAGTCAGTATGTTTAAGATTTCTCCTGAAATATTCTTCCCGAAAATCGATTCTTTATTTTTCTCACAAACAGAGCATTTTCCACAGTTTTTAGATTTTCTTTCTCCAAAATAAGTGAGTATGAGTTTCATTTTACAATATTCATTGTCTTCTATGTAAAATTTCATTTCTTCCCATTTCTGGATTTTGTTTTTCTGAATATGTTCAAAAAGCTTCCAATATTGTGAATTGTTAAGTCTTTCATCGCGTGGCTTCAAAAATTTAATACTTGATAAAGCGCCATCGATGTATTCAACATAGCCTTTCTGCTGAAGTTCTTTCAGTCTTTCTTTGATTAAATGTACACTTACACCAATCTTGTTGCTCACCTGTTGTTCGCTGAACATTACCTTATGTGCTGTGATTCCCGAGACAGTACGCAGCATAAGTTCAATAAAATAAGAGTCTTTGTGAGGAAGCTGATCTATTTCGTCCGGCTGCATTAAAAGTTGTAAGGAAGAGAGACTTTTATGGTCGTTGAAATAAATAATTTCCTGGTTATGAAGGAAGTTGAGAACGTTCTTAATTTTCGCAGAAGACAGTTTGGTAAAATTCTGTATTCCTGAAATATTCAGCTGGAAAACCTTTTCAGGCAATTCAAATTCTGCCACCTGAAAGATAGAGTAGAGGTAGGTAAGAATTTTTAAAAATTCAGCTTTATTTGGAGTTTGATTCTTTAAAATGTCATCAAAATTCGAAAGTTCCTGTTTATCCCACAGTAAAAAAGCAAAACTTTCCTGTCCGTCTCTTCCGGATCTTCCGATTTCCTGGTAATAATTTTCAATGGAAGGAGCAGGAGAATAGTGAATTACGAATCGAACATTATCTTTGTCGATCCCCATCCCAAAGGCATTGGTAGAAATTAAAACATGGCCGTCACTGTTGTTCCAGATCATCTGCTTGGCATTCTTTTCTTTTGTGGTGAGCCCGGCATGAAAAAAGTCTACATTCTTCAGTTGATTTTTATGAAGAAACGCACATAGCAGCTCGGTTTCCTTTCGGGTTCTTACGTAAACAATTCCGGATTGCTTGTTAAATTTTAAAATATCATAAATCTTCTGAAATTTATCAGAGACTTCCTCCGTAAAAATTCTGATATTATCACGTTTAAAACTTTTCTGAAATACCTGCGGATCTTTAAGTTCAAGCTTGGATTTTATTTCATCCAAAACTTTTGGTGTTGCCGTTGCGGTTAGCGCCAAACATGGAATTTTCGGATTGTTTTTCCTGAATTCTTTAATATTCTGGTAGCTCGGTCTGAAATCCTGTCCCCACTCTGAGATACAGTGTGCCTCATCTACAGCGATGAACGAAAGTTGAATCTCTTCAATGTTCTGAAGAAATTGTTTATTGGTCAATCGTTCCGGAGAAATGTAAAGCATTTTTGTTAAACCTTCCTTGCAGCGGTCATAAATGCCTTCAGCATCGTATTCATCCAATTCGGAAGATAAATATTCTGCTTCAATTCCTCTGGATTTCAACTGGCTCACCTGATCTTTCATCAATGCTAATAGAGGTGATATGATAAGGCAGGTTCCTTCTTTCAATAATGCGGGAAGCTGGTAACAAAGGGATTTTCCCGCACCTGTTGGTAAGAGAACCAATGTATCTTTTTCATTGATAACGGAATCTATAATAGCCTCCTGAGCATCACGAAAAGTATTGTAGCCCCAAAAATATTGTAAGGTTTTAAATTTTAATTCTTGAAAATCTTCTTGAGAAATCATGGGATAAAATTAACGAAACTAAACTGACAAAAAAAGCCACGCGGTGCGTGACTTTAGATTTATTCTAATAAAATTATAATTATTTTGCTTCAAAATATACTCTTCTGTTGGCTCTGTTTTTCCATTCAGGGCATTTTGTAGCCGGATTACACTCAGGATATTTAAGGTCTTTTTCTCCTCTTCCTACTGCGTTTAATTTGTCTGACTTAACTCCGTTTTTAATTAAATAATTTTTAACGTTGTTTGCTCTTCTTTCAGATAATTTTTGGTTATAAGTTTCAGAGGCTCTTGTATCGGTTGTTCCGATTACGGTATAAGTTCCGCTGGAAGAGTTGATATAATCAACTGCGTTGTTCAGGATAGGTGTGTTTGACGGTAAAATTCTGTCTGAATTTAAATCAAATTCAATACCTTCCAGTTTGGTTTCTTTTTCGTCAACAGCTCCTCCTGTTACAGGAACCGATGTTACGACCGGACAACCATTGTTTTCCACTGGTCCTGGAACAGTTACACATTTGTCATACAGATCAATAACACCATCCAGATCTGTATCAAGCGCAACACCTGCACCATCCACTCTCGCTCCCGCAGGAGTATCAAGCTGTCTGTCCCAATCATCGCATACACCGTCATTATCAAGGTCTCCTTTTTTGCAAACTTCAATATCCTGATTTTTATTAGCCAGTACATCAAGTTTATAATACATTTCCTGAAGCGGATCATGCCACATTAGATGAGATTCATGCTTTCCGAGCTTTAAAGAAACTCCGATTGTTGCATTAAAGAAATTGTCTGAAACCTGTTCTTCACGTTGATTGATGGCACTGTATTTATCGCCACCTCCGTCAAATTCGTCGTCACCTGTAATAACATACATCACTCGGCTTTCGATGTCAATTCTGTTGTTCACCTTAAATTTAAGACCGGCTCCGGCCTGTGCAAACATAGAGCCTAGTTTGAAAGGCTTAAGCTCAGTAACCAGTCTTTGTCCGTTCTCATCTTTTTGATATGCGCGATAAGCGAGTGTACCCAAACCTGCGTACCCATGTAATGCCCATCTGTATGGAGAATGGTTGTCTACTCTTCTGAACAGATTTGAGAAGTTTACATCCCCTAATAATGAGATGGCATCGTATTGGGTTCTTGCTCCTACCTTCTGATTGGCAGATGCATTAGCAGGAGCGTCATTTTTTGTATTAAACCATCCTTGTCTTGTTTCTCCTCTATCATATTGTAAATTGATTCCAAAAGCATGAGTAATTGCTTTATCGATACTCAAATAGGCAGAATATCCAAAAAGATTTTTACCGTTACCGTTTTTTATAGAGGTCAGGTCAGCAGATTGAACCAGCGGTACGCCTGCACCGAATGAAATTGCCCAATCGTTGAATCTTCTTGATTTATTTGTAAATGGAGAAATATTTGCAGAGCCAGAGGAGAATGTATTAGGATACTCTCCGTTTGAAGCTACAGCAGTCGAGTCTTGTGCAAAGCCTGCTGTAGGAACAGCTAATGCTAATGCGACAATTGCTAAACTTAATTTCATAGTGTATTTTTATTATTTAGTTAATTAAATGATCATTACTTATTAGTAGGACATCCCTGATTTTCAACCGGTCCCGGAACAGTTACACATTTGTCATACAGATCAATAACTCCGTCCAGATCCATATCCAATGCGACACCTGCGCCATCTACTCTGGCACCTGTAGGAGTGTCAGGCTGTCTGTCCCAGTCGTCGCATACGCCGTCATTATCTTTATCACCTTTTTCGCATACAAGTAGCTCAGTATCTTTGTTTTCTAAAATATTGGCTCTGTAATATGCTTCCTGCAGAGGGTCGTGCCATGCAAGATGCGATGAATGCTTGCCTAATTTGAAAGAAAGTCCCAGATTAACCGTCCACATATTATCTGATCTTCTTTTATTAATCATATTATATTTAGGGATTGATGAGCTGGGATCATAGTCGCCGGAATCTGCGTACCCGCCACCGTCAAATTCGTCATCACCGCTGATGATATACATTGTTCTTGCTTCAACATCAATCAATTTGGAAATTTTGTATTTCATTCCTATTCCAAACTGGAAATAAGATGAATTAAGTCCTAATTTCTGATTCATAAAAAGTGGAATTCTTTTAGGATTAACGCTCCAGCTGTAATCTTTATTGTCATGCAGTGAAGTATTAAAACTCATGAATCCCATACCTGCATATCCATGCAATGCCCATTTATAAGTAGAATGGTTATCCACTCTCCTCAAAATGTTTGAAAAATTCAAATCACCCATAAGAGCGATCTGATTATATTTCGTTTTTGCTTCTGCTACTCCTGCAACAATACCTTCAGCTCCTTCCAGCTGTGCTTTTTGTGCTGTTTCACCTCGCTGATAAATTAAACTGATGCCTACAACATGATTGATCTGCTTGTCTAAACTTACATAAGAATTGTATCCCCAATTGACCTTTTCGTCCGTGATTGACTTGAGGTCTGAATGTACCATAAATGCAGCACCTCCTCCCACAGATACAGACCAGTCGTTGAACCTTCTGGCTTTATTGTTGAAAGGCAAGACATTAGCGGAACCTGAAGAGAATGTATTGGGATACATATTATTTGAATTGACAGCAATACTATCTTGTGCATAAGTTGCAATAGGCAAAATAGCCAATAATAATAAACCTAATTTCATACAGTATGTTTTATGTGTTTTTTAGATAAAATCTTTTAATAATATTCTGGAAAATTCTCTTTCAAAAAGATTTTTTTGGTGAGGGATTTCTAATCTTTTTGAGATAAATTTTATTCCATTAAACTTTACGATATCAATATCAATAATTCTGTCGGTATAGCCTTCTGTTACTGCTGAATCGTTTATTCTTCCCATTTCCTTTTCAATACCTTTTATACGATTAAGAAGCTGAATCGGGGAGAGTTTCGTCAATATTATTGCTGCAATATTACAAAAAATATTGGAACTTTCAAATTCCACAGGGTCAGATGTTAGAAATTCGCTTATGCTTATGATCTCATTTCCTGCATCTTTGAGTTTCTCCAGGGCGGTCTCAAGGTTTTTTTTTTGATCTCCTAAATTACTTCCCAGTAACAAAACGACTTTATGTTGCGACATATTGAAAAATGATTGATTTTATGAAAAGCTTTTTTAAAAATGTACTGGCAAATATAGTGGCTATTGTCATATTATGTGTCGTGTTTTTCTTCTTTTTCATCATCATGCTGGTCTTTAGCGCGATGGGAAATGAGAAGTCTGTAGTCGTAAAAAAGAATTCCGTTCTCACTATTAATTTGAAAACCAATATTATGGACAGTCCTACAGAAGAAAAGAGAGGATTGTTTGATATCAGCGATCAAAATAAAAATGTTCTGATTTATGATGCTATCGAAGCTATAGCGAAGGCTAAAACTGATGATAATATTAAAGGGATCAGTATAGAAGCAGATTATATTAATGCAGGAGTTACACAGATCGATGACCTCAGAAATGCCATCGCCGATTTTAAGAAAAGCGGTAAATTCGTGTATGCCTATGGGAATGCGGTTTCTCAGGGAGCCTATTATTTAGGATCTGTGGCGGATAAGTATTATCTGAATCCTTCCGGGATGATTGAGCTGAAAGGCCTTGCTACGGAAGTTACATTCTTCAAAGATTTCGCTGATAAATATGGTATTGGTATTGAAGTGATCCGTCACGGAAAATTTAAATCTGCGGTTGAACCGTTTTTAAGAAATGATATTTCCCCGGAAAATAAGGAGCAATTAAGCACTCTTCTTAATGATATCTGGAGAAATACATCTTCAAAAATGGCGGCTTCCAGAAAAATTGATACCGCAGCATTCAGAACTGTAGTAGACAGTTTATACGGGATGATTCCTGATCTTGGGTTAAAATATAAGCTTGCAGACAAGCTGATCCAGAAAACAGAATACGATCAGTTAATTAAATCAAAATTAAATGTAAAAGAGAACGAAAAATTAAATAAAATCTCTTTAGGAAAATATATTGCTTCATATTCTGATGATGATGAGTCTGGAGATAAGGTTGCTGTTTTATATGCTTCAGGATCGATTTATGGTGGAGATGATTACAGTGATATTCACTCTGAAAAATATATCAAATACATTAAAGATCTTCAAGATAATGATAAGGTAAAAGCTGTTGTATTCAGGATTAATTCTCCGGGAGGAAGTGCCAATGCTTCTGATGAGATTCTTTTTGAACTTCAGCAACTGAAAAAGAAAAAACCTTTGATTGTTTCTTTTGGTGATTATGCCGCATCCGGAGGATATTATATTGCTATGGCAGCTGATAAAATCTATTCTGAGCCTAATACACTTACAGGATCGATAGGGGTTTTTGGAGTTATTCCTTACTTCAAGGATCTCGCGAATAAAAACGGTGTCCGTTCCGATATTGTTTCTACGAATGCCAATTCTCAGTATTATTCTGCGTTAAACGGTGTAACCCCGTACGGAGTGAGCATGATTACAAGAAGTGTGGAGGGGACTTACAAAAGATTCGTTCATTTTGTAACCCAAAACAGAAAGCAGACCTTTGAACAGATTGACAGTGTAGGTGGTGGAAGAGTGTGGAGTGGAACGAGAGCAAAACAGATAGGCCTTGTAGACGAGCTGGGAACATTGAGCGATGCCGTGAAATTTGCTGCACAGAAAGCCGGATTGAAATCGTATGCCGTATCTTCTTACCCAAAAAGTATGACCCCTTTCGAGCAGATATTTAAAGACTTTAATCAGGATGAAATTTCCGAAAGAGTAATTAAAAATAAGATCGGAAAATCTAATTATGAAATTATGCAGCAGATTGTAGAAAAGAGAAAACTACAGTCTGAAGTGAAAATGGAAATGCCTTACCAGATTAAAATTAACTAAATCATATTGTGCAAAGAAGCGGCGGATTTGAATTTCAAATCCGCCGCTTTATTTTTTTAATTGGCTTAAAAATTAGCTTTTCTTTGTCAGCATTGCGTAGAGCCAGAGAACGATTAAAGCTCCTCCGATTGCTAAGATCCAGCTTCTGAAGTTCCAGAATGAATCTACGTCTCCCCAATGAAGTACATAGACTCCGATTGCTCCTCCGATAAAAGCGCCAATGATACCCAGAATCATAGTGATAAGCATTCCACCTCCCTGTTTTCCTGGCATGATCGCTTTAGCTAGTGCTCCGGCCAATAGTCCGAAAATAATCCATGTTAAAAATCCCATAGTTGCATTTTTTTAATGTTAATATTTGATGATTCGATTCAAAAAGATTTATCTCTTCTTGAAAAATGAATCTACAAACTCTGTACCATTAAATAACTGCAAATCCTGCATCTTTTCTCCAACACCAATATATTTTACCGGAATCTGGAATTGGTCTGAAATACCAATTACGACTCCTCCTTTTGCCGTACCGTCTAATTTAGTTACCGCTAATGCATTTACCTCCGTCGCTGCTGTAAACTGTTTAGCCTGTTCAAATGCATTCTGGCCTGTTGAACCGTCAAGAACCAGCAAAATTTCATGAGGTGCATCCGGAATTACCTTTTGCATCACTCTTTTGATTTTTGAAAGCTCATTCATCAGATTAATCTTGTTGTGAAGCCTTCCTGCCGTATCAATGATGACAACATCTGCATTCTGAGCAACAGCGCTCTGTACCGTATCAAAAGCTACGGAAGCCGGATCTGAGCCCATTTCCTGTTTTACAATAGGAACGCCAACTCTCTGGCTCCAGATGACAAGCTGATCTACTGCAGCAGCCCTGAACGTATCTGCTGCTCCTAATACAACCTTTTTTCCTTCTGATGTAAATTGATGAGCCAGCTTACCAATAGTTGTGGTTTTTCCTACGCCATTTACCCCTACGACCATAATAACATAAGGTTTTTTGGAAGCGTCAATATTTCCTGTTCCGGCATGAGGATTTTCTAGCAAAAGCCCTGAAATTTCTTCACGAAGAATTTTATCTAATTCATTTACATTTACATATTTGTCTCGAGCAACGCGTTCTTCAATTCTTTCTATGATTTTGATGGTTGTAGATGCACCGACATCAGAGGCAATGAGTATTTCTTCAAGGTCATCCAGAACTTCATCATCTACCTTGCTTTTACCGACAACGGCTTTTGTCATTTTTTCGAAGAAACCCTGACTGGATTTCTCCAATCCTTTATCTAAGGTTTCTTTTTCTTCTTTTTTAAAAATTTTTTTAAACCAACTCATCTCTATGAATTACGGAATTTTATTAATTAAAGATAGAAGCTGGAGAATGGAAGTCTGAAAATTCTACAATTTTGCACCAACTTCCGACCTTCAGCTTTCTGGCTTCCAGCTAGATTAACAAAGATAACAAAAAAACTACCCAAAAGCTGAGTAGTTTTTTATATTGTAAATAAAGTGTAGATTATTTTTTCAAATAACCTTCTACTTCGTCTGCATTCATTACTTTTTCTTCGAAAACGTAAGCTCCTGATTTAGAAGACTTTACCATTTTCACCACTTTAGTCATCTTTTTAGACTGACCGCTTTGTAGGGTTGCTACTACTTTCTTTGCCATGGTAAATTATATTTTAATAATTACTTGATTTCTTTGTGAACGGTTACTTTCTTAAGAACAGGATTGTATTTTTTCAATTCCAATCTTTCAGTTGTGTTCTTTTTATTCTTTGTAGAAATGTATCTAGACATTCCTGGCATACCGCTTTCTTTATGCTCTGTACATTCAAGGATTACTTGAACTCTGTTTCCTTTTTTTGCCATGATTCAATTACTTTTTAATCAATCCGTTTCTGGTTGCTCTTTCAAGAGCTTCCTCGATTCCAATCTTGTTAATCACTCTCAATCCATGAGCTGATACTTTCAGTGTTACGTGCTTATCTTGCTCCGGAAGGTAAAACTTCTTCTCCAATAAGTTAATTTCAAAACGACGCTTCGTTTTGTTATTAGCGTGAGAAACGTTGTTACCAACCATTGCACGCTTTCCTGTTATTTGGCAAATTCTTGACATATCTCGATGTTCTTATTTGTACTATAATATTTGAGAGTGCAAAATAACGAAGAATTTTTTAGATAGACAAATCTTTTAGGAAATTATTTATAAATAACTTATTGATATTAACTTCAAATAACTTTCTGTTTTTATCCTGTAACTTCCTTTTACTCTAGCTTTTCTTTGTTCTCGCCTGAAACCTTTTAATTAAAAAATAAAATAAAAGAAATCCAAGGGCGAAAATTGAAAATCTTGATAATAAATCTCCGGCTTTTGTGTAAAATGTCATCTTATCATAGAGATTCACTTTGGCAAATAAGGCTGTTTTGTCACCGTAAAAAGTATCTTCAATGATTTCTCCTTTTGCATCAATATGAGCAGAAATTCCACTGTTGGCTGCCCGTGCAATTTCTCTTCTCGTTTCTATCGCTCTGAGTCTTGCATAGGATAAAAGCTGTTTGTGACCTTCTGAAACTCCCCACCATGAATCATTCGTCATGATTCCTAAAAAGTTGGCTCCCTTTTTTACATAATCACCTGTAAATTCACCATAAATACTTTCATAACAGATAATCGGTGCCATTTTTCCTTTATTAAAAGGATTGCCGAAAGCGACTCTTTCTTTGTCTGTTCCCAATGAAGCAACTGTTCCACCAAGGTTCAGCATGGCATCTCCTAAAAGTGGCTTTAAATAGCTCATATAAGGAAATATTTCAACGCCAGGAACTAGTTTTCCTTTATGATATACCTCAACATTTCGGTTGGGGATTACCTGGACGGCGGAATTAAAGCTTTCGACCCAAAGTCCGGGATTTAATTGATAAGCTTCTTTCGGCAAATTTTCTTTGGAAGTATAAAATTTATGCGAAGAAATTCCTGTTGCGAATACAGAACCAGGATGGTTTGTTAAAAATGATTTAAGGTTATTTAAAATCAGACTTTTTTCAAATGATCTCTCGGAAATTGAACCTCTTCCCGGAAGAGCTGTTTCAGGGGCGATGTAATAATCTATTTTGCCTTTTGAATTTTTTTCTGCCAGATCCAGGAGATCACTTTCAATGACAAGACTATCTTTAGAATATTTTTCAGCATAAGGGTCAAGGTCAGGCTGAAGCATCAAAACATTTACAGTTCCGATCGGTTTTTCATTAAAATGATTAAATTTAATAATGGAAATAATCATCGGAACGATAATCAAAGCAGCAACAAGTGAACTGTTTCTAATCAGATCTTTTCTTTTTCTTCCGGCCTGCCAGATTCTTAAGGTATAAAAAATCAGAACATTAATGAGTAGTATCCAGAAACTTCCGCCGGTAGCACCCAGCGTGTCGTACCATTGAATCAGTTTCGGGTAATCTGAAAATACATTTCCCAGATTCAGCCAAGGCCAAGTAAATTCCCAATTCAGATGAAATTTTTCAAAGCTCATCCAGATGGCAATGAAAAACGCTAATCCCCAATACGTTCCCTGCGCATTTTTGTACCAGTGATAACATTGGAATACTAATGAATAAAGAAGTGAATTAACCAGTACAGGAAATACAACAGCTAGTAAGGAGTGGCTTCCATCCGGATTTTTAGCTCCGTACAGCCAGCCGGTAGTCACAATGTTCCAGATGACAAAACATACGTAGGAAAGGCCGAAAACCACCCAGCTTTTTCTCTTATAGTCTGAAAATTTTGAAACGCCATGTTCCATCATCAAAAGAGGAACAAGGGCAAAGAATATAAAAAACGGAACCCCATAAGTAGGCCACGATATCGACAGCAGCATTGCTGAAATGAGCGTAAGTAAAACGTATTTCATTCAATTGATTTAACACACAAATTTAAGGCTTTTGAAATGAAAAGAAATGCAATTGATGTTAAAGAAATCTTATAAAATTCTTGTTTACGAATTAATACCGTGAATTATCCGTTCAGTTCCTTTGCGCGTTTTTCAGCATCCAGAATTCCGTTTTTCAGGATTTCTTTCAGGTTGTTTTCATTAAATGTTTTGAGTGCTGCTTCTGTTGTTCCGCCTTTTGATGCGACATCCTGAATGAGCTCTTCCAGGCTTTTATCGGAATTATTAATCAGATGATAGGCTCCCAACATGGTTTGTTGAACAAAAAGTTTTGATAAATTTTCGTCGATGCCCATTTCAACTCCAGCTTTAATCATGGCATCAACGATATAATAAAAATACGCCGGTCCGCTTCCTGAAAGGGCTGTCACAGCATCTAATAATTCTTCGTTTTCAAGATAAACGGATCTTCCTGTTGAATTTAAAAGTCTTTCGATATTAATCAGTTTACCAAAAGAAATTCCATCTGCTGAAGTATAGCCGGTAATACCCATTCCCAGAAGAGTAGGAGAGTTGGGCATCGCTCTTACAACTAATGGGTGATTTAATAATTTCTGAATTTTCTCAATTTTAACTCCTGCCATGATTGATAAAACCATCTGGTTTTCATGTAACTGAAACCGGAAGTTTTCGGCAACATTTTGGAAATCCTGAGGTTTTACGGCAATAATAATTAAATCTGAATCCAATTCTTTTACTTCATTAAAAGTTGAGATTTTTGACTTAGGAAATTCTTCTGATATTTTTGAAATTTTAGTTTTGTTTCTTGTTATCAGATGCAAATTTTCAGGTTTTATCAGCTCGTACTTTAAAAATGATTTAGAAAAAGACAGACCCATATTTCCGGCTCCGAGAATAGCGATTTTCATGTTTGTGTTGTTTTTTATATTAATCTTTTAAATACTTTCGGAATGTTCGTGAATATTTATCATTAAAAGTAATAAAGTGTATATTTTTAAAAAATATTTTGCTGGGCTTTTTATCGAATTTACCGGTCGCATCATAATTTTTGATGACTACTGTTTTTTCGTTAACTTCTAAAATGTCACCAATTGAAAAGGTATATTTATCTTTTTTCCTACCTTCAACAATGCAGTGAAAATCTTGCTTTTTTATTGATTTAAATAAAGACTCGAAATTTTTTAAAGAAGTGTTATTTATAATTTTTTGATTGAATGTAGTAAGTCCTTCTTCCAAAAATATTTTCTCAGATGTTTTTTCTAATTTACTGTGCCGGAATCCTGATATTCTATTTAAAGGTATCAGTTTAATCCCGTCTAAAGTAAAGTTATGGGATTCATGAAGCATTAAGAAATCATTAGAAAATTTAAGAATAAAACCTGACGTTAATTCTTCTGGACTATCCTCGAAAAAGTAAACTTTTACATAATGACTTTTTTCAAGATGTTTTTTAACAAGTTTTTGAAATTCCTTATTTGTTAAATCTTGTGACATGATAACTTATATTAAATAATATTTACTTCTCGTTCAAGTTCAATACCGAATTTCTCCTTTACCGAATCTATAATTTTTGTTGAAAAATCATAAATTTCCTGTCCTGTAGCTTTTCCTGTGGCGTTGATAATTACTAGCGCCTGTAATTTATGAGAAGCCACATTTTCGATTTGTTTTCCTTTCCAGCCGCATTGTTCAATCAGCCAACCGGCCGGAACTTTTACGAAATCTCCATTGGTGTATCCAGGAATATTTTCAAATTTTTGCTGTAGTTCTTCGAACTGGGTCAAAAGAATGGTAGGATTTTTAAAAAAGCTTCCCGCGTTTCCGATTTCTTTCGGATCCGGTAATTTACTTTTTCTGATATTGATAACAGCTTTGGAAATATCCTGAATAGTAGGATTTTTAATGCCTAAATTTTCCAGTTCAGAGGTTATAGCGCCATATTCTGTTTTTATTTTGTGGTCTTTTCTGGTTAATTTAAAAGTAACCTCAAGAATCACATATTTCCCTTTTCCTTCCTGCTTAAAAACAGAATCTCGATATCCGAATCTGCATTGTTCAAGATTGAAAGTTTCCAGTTGAAGGTTCTCAAGATTGAGGACGGTACAGCTTACAAAAGTATCTTTAATTTCCGTTCCGTAAGCCCCGATATTCTGCATGGGTGAGGTTCCTACATTTCCGGGGATTAGAGAAAGATTTTCCAGTCCGCCATAATTTTTATTCAGGCAAAACATCACAAACTCATGCCAGTTTTCTCCAGCCTTTGCTGTAACCAATACTTCATTGTCACTGACAAATTCTTCGTGAATTCCTTTGAGATTAAGCTGAATGGCTAGTCCGTCGAAATCTTTTGTCAGTAACATATTGCTTCCTCCGCCTAAAAAAAGCAAGGGTAAAGTGCTCGTTTTTGAATAGTTCAGCGCTTCTATTAATTCTTCTGTAGAATGAACTTCCGCAAAGTATCTGGCTTTTGCGTCAACACCAAATGTATTATATGGTTTTAATGAAAAATTTTCCTGCATTCGTATTATTTAAACAAATTCATTTCGCCTAATTTAAAATAAAATATCAGCAATAAAAATAGGTAAGAAATTTCTATCCCCAAATTTATTGCTGATAAATAATTCTGTTTTCAGACTAAAGACTGAATTCTAACTTATATTGCTCAAGTGCATCTTTTAAAATTGCTGCACTTCTTTTCAGATCTTCTTCTTTTAAAACGTATGCAATTCTTACCTGTTTTTTTCCAAGCTCAGGATTGCTGTAGAAACCGCCGGCAGGTGCCACCATAATCGTCTCATTCTGGTTAGAATATTTTTCAAGGAGCCATTGTGCGAATTTCTCGGTATCGTCTACAGGAAGTTCAGCAACACAGTAGAAAGCACCTTTTGGTTTTGGGCATATCACTCCGGGAATAGCATTCAAAAGATCAACTAAAATGTTTCTTCTATGCGTGTATTCTTCTCTTACAGATCTGATATAAGCTTGATCGTCCTGGTGTGCAGCAGTAGCTGCAATTTGTCCTAAAAGCACCGGGCTTAGCCTCGCCTGTGCAAAAAGCATAGCTGCATCATGAATTTTTTTGGAACGTGTAATCATACATCCGATTCTTACGCCGCACATTGAGTAACGTTTTGATTCTGAATCTATAATGATGCAATTTTCAGCCAGTTCAGGGAAAGCCAGCATCGAAATTTGCTGTTTTCCATCGTACACATATTCTCTGTAAACCTCGTCTGAAATAACAACGATGTCATATTTTAAAGCAATTTCTGCCAATTTCTGAAGTTCTTCACGGGTGTAGAGATATCCTGTAGGATTTCCCGGATTACAGATGACGATGGCTCTTGTTTTTTCGGTAATTTTTTTCTCAAATTCTTCAATCGGAGGAAGCGCAAAACCTGTGTCTATGGTTGAAGGAACCGCTACCACATTTACGTTAAAAGTACTTGTAAAACCGTTATAATTTGCATAATATGGTTCCGGAATGATTACTTCATCGCCGTCATCGCACAATGTGGAAATAGCGAAATTAAGAGCTTCGGAACCTCCGTTGGTAACGATGAAATTATCTGTTGTAAGGTCGTTAAAACCTAACGAATGATAATATTCTGTTAATGCTTTTCTGTAGTCCAGATTACCTTCAGAAAGAGCATATTCCAATACTTTCAGATCGATATTTTTTAAAGCATTCAGTGCCGTTTCCGGTGTTTCGATATCGGGTTGCCCGATGTTCAAATGATAGACTTTTATTCCTTTCTGTTTCGCTTTAAGGGCAAAAGGAACCAGTTTTCTTACCGGCGAAGGCGGCATGTGCAGTGCTCTGTTTGAAATATTCGGCATTGTTCAAAAAATTTGTATGGCAAAAATAAGATTTAATTTGTCAATAATACAATAAAGCGATGAAGAAAGAGTTTTATATGGCTTTACGTTAACGGCTTCTTTGGATAAATCATTCTGCCTTTAATAAAGTCTCTTATTATTGCTTAATTAATGGTAGTTCGTTTCTGTATTATAAACAGTATATGCAAAAAATATAGCGCTCTGCTAAGAACGCTATATTTTATAAAGATTTGGTAGCAACTATTTTATAATCAATTTTTTTGTATCCTTATTTAAGCGCACATAATAAATTCCTGAGTTTAAATCTGATACTTGTATTTTCAAGTTGTCAGCAGTAATAAATACCGTTTTTATAATTCTACCGGCTTCATCCAGTATTTCAACTTTTTGATTTTTATCAACTATTTCAGATTTAGAAATTACAAAAAAATCGGTTGTTGGATTTGGATATATAGCGAATGATTTTTGTTCCGATATTTCTGTTGTATTTAGATTAGATTGGTTGTTAAATCTCGCTAATGATGCTGTATCAGGGGAATTGTGATAACCTGCAAGTAGTACTTTTCCATCTGGTTGTATAGATACAGAATTGCCATAATTATAAGATGCACCAAAATTTACCAAAACTTTTCCATCATAACTAAAGCTTGTGTTCAAAGTACCGTTGGCGTTGAAGTTGATGAGATAAAAGTAAGAAGTACCTCCGGTATCAGTCCTGCCTACTGCATAAATTTTTCCTGTACTATCAATGTCCAAATCTGAAATGTCATAATCTGAGCTAGAATTGTCAAGATCTACGATTACTTTGCCGTTATTCCCGAATGTTGTATCCAATGTCCCGTTTAAAGAAACTTTATAAAGTGCTGCGTCACCATTATTTCCAGAATATTGACCTCCTATGAGAATTGAGTTGTCAGGAAGGAAATAGCAGGTTCCAAAATAAAAATTACTGTCTGTTGTGAATGTCTTTTTTCCTCCTGTTCCGAAAGTAGAATCCAGTGAACCATCTGACTGTAACATACACCATGCGCCATTATCACTAAATGTACTACCACTATATGTGTCGCCACCAATAAGGATTCTTGAGTCATTTAAAATTTTTATTCTGTATGCTTCATCATCATTAATTGTAGAATTGTATGTAAAGTCTATTAAAACCTTTCCATCATTGCTGAAATCGGAATCCAATGATCCATCGATATTAAGTCTTGCAACTGCAAAATCCTTTGATGGACTACTGTAATATGTTCCTGCGACAATGATTTTTCCGTCTGCTTGTAAGGCTATGTCTCTTACTTCATTCGAAACAGAGCTATAAGAACTCATTGAAAAAATACTTTTTCCCTGGTTTCCAAAGGTAGTATCTACGGTTCCGTTTACGTTTAGTCTAAGTATTCCAAAATGGTAATTGTCTCCGATATTATTCTGTGCAACGTCGCCTCCTAATATAATTTTTCCGTCCGGCTGCAACTCAACAGTTGCTGCATAATTATTATAACCTAAGCCGCTCATGTCTAAACTGAAGAATCCATTTGACCCAAAGCTGGTATCTATCCCTCCATTAGAATTAAATCTTATCGCATAAAACTTATTATTGTTGGAACCTGTACTGCATGCACCTACTGCGACTATTTTTCCGTCGGTTTGTGTTGCGGTATCATAAATTTTTTGTGAAGTAAAATAATTAGAGGTCATTTTTCCCCCAATACCAAAACTAGAATCTAGAGTTCCCGGAGTTTGACTTTGAAAGTATCCATAAAATACCAATAGAATGCTTAAAAAGGTAATTTTTTTAATCATTTTTATTAATTTTTAGTTGGCAAATATAACAAAAAGAACAAAGCAGAAGCTTCAATATGAGAATTTATTGTTTGTTCTTATTAATCGTTCGTTTTTTGCGATATGTCTTCAAAGCGTTAATTATAAGGGCATTTTAGGAATCAATAGAATTCGATTAAATTAATTCTGTCATAAACTTTAGGTTTAAGTAGTCATTCAATTGATATAATTATGAATTGTTGTGAGATGCGGAGCTGTTTTATTGGATGGCATCGCTTTCGTTAATTTTTCGTTATTTTGAAAAATTATTAAAACTTAAAAATGCAAATAGAATCAATTTCCATAGAAGACTATATTTCTAAAATTCCTGAAGAAAGACAAGGGGTTTTCAGAAAACTTTTTGATACGATTAATAATAATTTACCGGAAGGCTTTTCACAAAACAGTAGTTACGGAATGATCGGTTGGGGAGTTCCGCTTGAAACCTATCCGGCAGGATATCATTGTACGCCGGGAACACCTTTGCCTTTTATAAGTATTGCTTCACAGAAAAATTTCATTGCATTTTACCATATGGGAATATATGCAAAACCTGAATTGTTGGATTGGTTTGTGGAGGAATTTCCAAAATATTCTAAAAGAAAACTCGATATGGGAAAATCGTGTGTACGTTTTAAGAAAATGGATGATATTCCTTTTGAATTATTGGCTGAATTATGTAAAAAAATGACGGTTCAGGATTGGATCAATTGTTATGAAGCAAATTTTAAGAAGTAAAATTATATTTTCAATTTTTGCAGCTCTATTTATTTTAAATAGTATTGCAAGCTGTAGAAATTCAGTCGTTTCGGATTTGAAAAACGGTGATTTGCTTTTTGTTACCGCTAAAGATTCCGGACTTTCGGGAGCGATAAATAATGTTACCCAGAAACAGAAAAATGCTTCTTTCGACCATATCGGAATCCTGCAAAAAGAAAATGGAAAGTTCTATGTTCTGCATGCGGCTCCCAAAGGTGGTTCCCAGAAGCAGAATTTTAAAGATTTTATGAATGATCAGACCGATGATGGACAATCGGTTATTGTTTATCGTTTAAAACCTCAATACCGGAATGCTATACCTTTAGCCATTGAAAGGGCAAATTCAATGTTAGGAAAAACTTATAATTTCGATTATATTTTAAATGAAAATTCATATTACTGCTCAGATTTTATTGAAAGAGCATTCAGAGAAGATCATATTTTCAACCTTGAGCCAATGACTTTCATAGATCCTAAAACCGGAACAACGAATACTTTCTGGCAAGATTTTTATCAAAAAAGAAATCTGAAAGTTCCCGAAGGCGAGCCGGGTTGTAATCCTAACGGACTTGCTGCTTCTGAAAAACTTGAAAGAATTCAGGTGCTAAAATAATATTCTGTATATAGATGAATGGATAAGCGTACTTAATTGAGTCCGCTTTTTTTTGGAGTAAATTATTTCCATTAAAGGAAAATAATTTAAAAATTATTATCCTACTAATTTGGTAGACTAATATTTTTTTATATTTTTGTCTAAGCTTTAATACAAAAAGAATAATGAGCATTAGTTTTTAAATCAAAAGAATTTGTTATGATAACACCTAATCCGAAACTGCAGGTTTTTAGCAATACAATGAATCTGCCTAAAAGAGAACTGGTCCTGGAAGTCGAACTCAACGGTAAAATGAAGTTTGAGCAGCTGATGAATACAATATATAATCAGTTCGGGATCTGTCACAGGGTGTTATCTGCAAATGTGGAATATGTGAACGGAAGAAGCTTCGGGTCTGTTCAGCTGTATATTAACGTAAGTTCAGAGGATTTCGACAAGCTCGAATTGTATCTGAATAAAAATAAACTTCTGAGTACTACGGTAGAATATGTCTGCAGAAAATACTCATAAGATAGGTTCATATAGTTTTAATTACAAAAAAGCGCTCAGTGAAAACTGAACGCTTTTATTATTGTTAAGATAAAATCTTCTGTATTAAATTCTTTCAATATCAGCACCGATTGCTCTCAGTCTTCCGTCGATATTTTCGTACCCCCTGTCAATTTGCTCAATATTATGGATGATTGATTTTCCTTCTGCGGAAAGTGCAGCGATAAGAAGTGCATTTCCTGCTCTGATATCCGGAGAAACCATCGTGGTTCCTCTGAGCGGAGATTCCTGATTTAATCCGATTACTGTCGCTCTGTGCGGGTCACAAAGAATAATCTGAGCGCCCATATCAATCAATTTATCTACAAAGAATAATCTGGATTCAAACATTTTCTGATGAACCAAAAGACTTCCTTTTGCCTGTGTAGCCACTACCAGGATAATGGAAAGTAAATCTGGCGTGAATCCCGGCCAAGGTGCATCGGAAATCGTAAGAATAGATCCGTCAATAAATTTCTGGATTTTATAATTTTCCTGAGCCGGAATGAAAATATCATCATTACTCTGCTCAAGTTGTATTCCAAGTTTTCTGAAGGTATTCGGGATAACGCCAAGCTGGTTCCAGTTTACATTTTTAATGGTAATTTCAGATTTCGTCATGGCGGCAAGACCGATCCATGAACCAATTTCTACCATATCGGGAAGCATGGTGTGCTCGGTACCGTGAAGATATTCAACCCCTTCAATAGTTACCAGATTAGAACCAATTCCTGAAATATTAGCGCCCATTCTATTCAGCATTTTACATAATTGCTGAAGATAAGGTTCGCAAGCTGCATTATAAATTCTTGTTTTTCCTTTTGCCAAAGCGGCTGCCATTACAATATTGGCTGTTCCCGTTACGGAAGCTTCTTCCAGAAGAATGAATTTTCCGTTAAGTTCTTTCGCTTTTAATGAATAAAAATACTCTTCTTCATCATAATGAAATTCAGCGCCAAGTTCTACAAGTCCCTGAAAATGAGTATCTAGTCTCCTTCTTCCAATTTTGTCTCCTCCTGGAGTAGGCATATAAGCTTCTCCGTATCTTGCCAGCATCGGACCCATCAGCATGATTGAACCTCTCAATTTTGCCCCGTCTTTCTTGAACTCGCTGGACTTTATATAATCAAAATTAACCTGATCTGCTTTGAAAGTATAATCTCCATGTCCGTTTTTGGTAATTTTCACACCGAAGTCTCCCAAAATTTCAATTAATCGATTAACGTCATGGATATCAGGAATATTTTTAATCCTAACTTCCTCATCAGTTAATAAAACGGCACAAAGAATCTGTAGAGCTTCATTTTTTGCTCCTTGTGGAGTGATTTCACCTTGCAGTCTCTTTCCTCCTCTTATCTGAAATGTTCCACTCATGTCTACTTCCTGTTTTTATGATTGTTGTTGTTATTGTGTCTTCTTTTATTGTTAGACTGGTTTCGGTTGTTAGATTGGTTTCTGTTATTATTGTTGTTTCGGTTGTTGTTATTGCTCGTATAATAGATTTTGCTTTTTTCCAGCGTTTCTATTCCTGTAAGGTCAAGCCTATTTTCCGAAAGCTCTTTCAGGTGACGGAAAATAACGTCATCAGTTACGTGTTCTTTATTATATACGTTGTAAGATTTCTTCATATTGTTGGCAATTACCTCGATAAGGGCTTCTTTTTCGTCTCCCTGTTCAAGCTCGATTGCTTTTTCTATTAATTGAAGAATACTTTTCCCGTAAAATTTAAAATCTCCCTGAAGTTTTGGGTATTCCATTCTTTTTGGTTTCTCTGCCAGCTCTTCTCTGGTAGGGAAAGGGTATGGTGAATCTACATCCAGATCATAATTGGCAAGAATGAATAAATGGTCCCAAAGTTTATGCTTGTAATTTTCTTCGTCGCGGAGTTGCGGGTTTCTCTGACCCATAAAATCAATGATTGCCATCGCCATTTCGCTTCTTTCTTCTTTTGTAGAAAGCTCTTTGCAACGTTCAACCAACTGTTGGATAATTCTGCCATATTCCGGCAGGTGAAGCTGGGTTTTTTGGGTATTGTATTCCATAGTATGCAAATATATGGATTAATGGAAAATTTGCGCTGAAAATCTTTAAAGTTTATGATTTTTTAATGAATGTTACAAATAATAATTGATAATTATTTTGCAACAAATTAAATTTATTTCACTCCGATTAGAATTTATTTTGATAAATGTGTAATTTAGGTAATGCTTTAATAATTAAAATTTTACATATGAAAAAAACACACTTTTTACTTTCGTTACTGGCTTTAGGCTTTATAAGCTCATGTCAGAATAATGACGAAATGATAAATGAAACCCAGAAACAATCAGAGGTTCATAATAAAATCGTGAATGTGACCAATCACGACGGACGTTCTTTCAGCACGGGAACTTCTCCTTATGCGAAATTTGTAGCAGGCCCGGGCGGAAGTGTTCTTATGCAGGGATTTTATTGGGATGTTCCCGACGGAGGCAATTGGTGGAATACGGTAAAAGGAAAATTAACCGATTGGTCAGATGCCGGAATTGGTGCCGTTTGGCTTCCTCCTGCTTCAAAAGCGCAGAACGGAGCTTATTCAATGGGCTACGATCCTACGGATTACTATGATTTCGGAAATTACAATCAAAATGGAAGTACTGAAACCCGGTTCGGTTCAAGGGTTGAACTTGAAGCACTGATTACAAAAGCCCACACTGAAAATATGCAGGTGTATGCAGATATTGTCATTAACCACAACAGTGGTGGCCAGTCGGAATACAATCCTTATGTTGGTTCCAATACCTGGACGGATTTTTCAGGAGTTGCCTCAGGAAAGTTTCCGAGGAGTTATAATGATTTTTATAAAAATGCTTACGGAAATAATGATGAAGGTGCTTTCGGAGGTTTTCCCGATTTGTGTCATGCTAATCCGTACGTGCAGGACTGGCTTTGGGGAAGAGACGATTCTGTTGCAAAATATTATAAAAACGTCATGAAATTCGATGGATGGAGATTTGATTATGTTAAAGGTTTTGGACCCTGGGTTGTCAATACCTGGAATGCCAATGTAGGCGGGTTTTCCGTTGGTGAGCTTTGGGATTCAAATGTTAATACACTCGAATGGTGGGCAAACAATGCCAACAGTTCTGTTTTTGATTTTGCTGCTTATTACAAAATGGATGAAGCGTTTGATAATGGAAATCTTAATGTTCTGAATGATGATATGATGTGGAAAAGAAATCCTTTTAAAGCCGTAACTTTTGTAGCCAATCACGATACAGATATTATTTACAATAAGATGTTGGCTTATGCTTATATTTTAACCCACGAAGGATATCCAACAATCTTTTACAGGGATTACGAAGAATGGCTGAACAAAGAAAGATTAAATAATCTCATCTGGATTCATAATAATAAAGCAACAGGAACTACTTCTATTCTTTATACCGACAATGATGAATATATTGCACGAAGAAACGGCTACAACGGAAATCCGGGTTTGGTTGTTTACATCAACAATTCTTCCAGCTGGCAGGAGCGATGGATTCAGACCAATTGGACAAGTCAGCTGATTAAAGATTTTACAGGAAGTTCGAGCTGGTATCCAACTACACAATCGGATAAATGGGTGAAAATTCAATGTGCGCCAAATTCTTATTCTGTTTGGTCATTAAATCAATAAAATTAATTACATATCACATTAAAGACTGCTTCCATTAGAGGTAGTCTTTTTTTAATTTAAATAACGTTAAACCTGAATGAATTTTGCTCTCTGATGAGGAGTCGGCAAATAGCACTTTTGGTTGGCAAGTTTCATCCTGTTTTTTGAAACGATGTCGTAGATTTTATCGTTTAAAAAAGGCGGAATAATTTTACCTAAAGCCGATAGTTTATAAATGCCACCCAGCAGGTTGGTAATCTTTAAGATTGCTTTAGATTTTTCAAGATAATACCTGTCCGGGCTCCAGAGATATATCGTATTGAAGATTTTCGTATTTAAACCTCTATCAGAAAGGAATTTTTGCCCAAACTCGGATTGCAGTGACGCAAACATAAACCGATCTTTCTTGTCTCTTTCAAGGATCCACTGTACCCAGAAATTGCACACGCCGCAATCGCCGTCGAAAAATACAATGTGTTTATTTTGCCAGTTTTCCTCCATGATGTTGAGAATTAGTAAAGCATTTTTCTTTCCGTTTCTGTCTTTTCTCTTTTGAAATAATCCATAATCAGTTTTCTTTGGTCATCACTCAATTTTGCATTTTGATGTCCTATGAAATACGATTCAAGGGGCATTTCTCCCTTTTCGACCATTTCTACGCATTCTTCCAATTTATGTATCTGCTTTTTTTGTGGATATACTGCAAAAGTTGAAAAATTAAGTTCCTTTCTTCCTTCATTAATGTGGTTTTTCATAATCCAGGAAAATGGTGCAACATTAGAATACCAGGGATATTTTGTTTCACTTGAGTGGCAGTCGTAGCATGAATTTTTTATGATTCCGGCAATCTCAGGAGGCGTATTTTTTATTTTTAAAAAGTCCATACCAGGAGTAGGCTCCGGATTTGTTTTGTCAATCGGGAAGAACTGAATGATAATAAAAGCTACAAGGATAACTGTCAGTACTTTTTTCATATTTTCAATGTTTGTATAAATATAATAAAAATAATACAATTTCCAGGCGAATGATTCAGGTCACATATTGGAATCGTTCTAAATAATATTCATGTTTTGTATTGTATGTCAGTATATTGCTCAGAAAATCGTAATTTAAGAATGTTTTTTGCACCGGAAATTTAAAATCTTTCATTATTGCATATTATCGTTTTTAACTATTGTAAAAATATTTCCAATAGATTGTATTTATAATTTAACTGGTGTAAGTTTGCTGAATAAATTAATTTAAAATCAACATAAAAAATTAAACGACATGGAAAAAGATTTGAATGATATCAGTAAATGTCCGTTTCATAACGGAACGATGAAAAAAGAAAATGTTGCCGGTGGCGGAACGAAAAATACAGACTGGTGGCCAGATCAGCTGAAAGTGGATATACTTCGCCAGCATTCATCACTTTCAAACCCTATGGATAAAGACTTTGATTATGCGGAAGCATTTAAAAGCCTGGATCTTGAAGAAGTAAAAAAAGATCTTCATGCTTTGATGACGGATTCTCAGGACTGGTGGCCTGCGGATTTCGGACATTATGGACCTCTTTTTATCCGAATGGCCTGGCACAGTGCAGGAACGTATCGGGTAGGTGACGGAAGAGGAGGAGCCGGAGCCGGACAACAACGTTTTGCGCCATTGAACAGTTGGCCGGATAATGTAAGTCTGGATAAAGCGAGAAGACTTCTTTGGCCAGTCAAACAAAAATATGGAAAGAAAATTTCCTGGGCCGATTTAATGATTCTTACAGGAAATGTTGCTCTGGAATCCATGGGGTTCAAAACATTTGGATTCGCCGGAGGTCGTGAAGATGTGTGGGAACCGGATATGGATGTCTACTGGGGTTCTGAAAAAACATGGCTAGGTGGTGATCTTCGATATGCTCACGGATCAGACGGTGTTCAGGAAAGCCGTGGTGTTTTGCCTACCGATGATGATGCAGATGGAGATATTCATACAAGGAATCTCGAAAAACCTTTGGCAGCCGTACAAATGGGATTAATTTATGTAAATCCTGAAGGGCCCGACGGCAACCCTGATCCTATTTTGGCGGCAAAAGATATTCGTGATACTTTCGGAAGGATGGCTATGAATGATGAAGAAACGGTTGCGCTTATCGCCGGAGGACATACATTCGGAAAGACACACGGCGCAGGGCCTGCAGATCATGTAGGAAAAGAACCTGAAGCAGCAGGAATTGAAGCGCAGGGATTTGGCTGGAACAGTACGTATAAATCAGGGAAGGGAGCTGATGCTATTTCCAGCGGACTTGAAGTTACCTGGACAGAAACTCCTACCGAATGGAGCAATTATTTCTTTAAAAACCTTTTTGAAAACGAATGGGAGCTTACTAAAAGTCCCGCCGGTGCTCATCAATGGGTCGCTAAAAGTGGAAAAGAAATCATTCCAGATGCATTTGATCCGAATAAAAAACACAGACCAACAATGCTAACGACGGATCTGTCTCTTAGATTTGATACTGAATACGAAAAAATTTCAAGAAGATTTTATGAAAATCCTGAAGCGTTTGCAGATGCTTTTGCGAGAGCGTGGTTTAAGCTTACCCACAGGGATATGGGGCCTAAAGCGCGATATTTGGGATCTGAAGTTCCTTCTGAAGAGTTAATCTGGCAGGATCCGATTCCTGAAGTAGATCATATATTAATTAATAATTCTGATATTGAAACACTAAAGTCAAAAATTCTTGATTCGGGATTGAGTGTTTCTGAGCTTGTATCAACAGCTTGGGCTTCGGCATCAACATTCAGGGGAAGTGATAAAAGAGGTGGCGCAAATGGTGCAAGAGTCCGTCTCGCCCCTCAGAAAGACTGGGAAGTGAATAATCCTTCTCAACCTCAAAAAGTTTTAAATGTCTTAGAAAATATTCAGAAAGAATTTAATGAAAATCAGACAGGCGGTAAAAAAGTTTCATTGGCGGATCTTATCGTTCTTGCAGGAACTGCGGCAGTGGAAAAGGCGGCTAAAGATGCAGGGCATAACGTTATTGTGTCTTTCTCCCCAGGAAGAATGGATGCTTCGCAGGAACAGACCGATGTTGAATCTATGAAGTATCTTGAGCCTGCAGCTGATGGATTTAGGAATTATTTAAAGAAAAAATTCTCCGTTTCTACAGAATCATTATTGATTGATAAAGCTCAACTACTAACGCTTACTGCTCCGGAACTTACTGTTCTTATAGGAGGAATGAGATCTCTGAATACCAATTATGACGGTTCACAACACGGGATTTTTACACAACGACCGGGAGTTCTTACCAATGATTTCTTTGTAAATCTTTTGGATATGAGTACACAATGGAAAGCTGCTTCTGATGATAATGAATTGTATGAAGGAACAGATCGCAAAACCGGTGAAAAGAAATGGACAGCTACAAGAGCAGATCTTGTTTTCGGTTCCAATTCCGAGTTAAGGGCTATTGCTGAGGTATATGCAAGTGCTGATGCTAAGGAAAAATTTGTTAATGACTTTGTTTCAGCCTGGGTAAAAGTGATGAATCTTGACAGGTTTGATTTAAAGTGATTTAAGTTAACTATCACTAATAAATAGGACTTTTAAAAATGCTTGAATCGCAATGTTTTTAAGCAAACAAAAATCCATATTGCAAAATGCAGTATGGATTTTTTATCTGTTATTTACATTAGTCACACTAAAAAAATGAAATTTGATATTAAAATTATCGAGATAATATCTATTGTTATAATAGGTAATTAGTATGAATATTATAATAGTTGACGTGAGTTTTAGTAATAATTTGCCGTTAAATATATTTATTATTATTAAATTTCATTTTTAATGAAAATACCAAAAAGAATTAATGTCTTTAGAAGGTCATTAATGAGAAAACTTACTGAAAATATTGGTAAATCCAGTATTGAAAAAGTTAATAAAAAAGATGATCTTAAGATAAGAAAAATTCTAATATCAAGACCTAATCATCGTTTAGGCAATTTGCTTCTTCTCAGTCCATTGGTGGAGGAGGTGAGCAATACGTTTCCTGATAGTAAAATCGATCTCTTCGTTAAAGGGCAGATTACTCCAATAATCTATAAGAATTATAAAAATATTGATAAAATTATCCAGCTTCCCAAAAAGCCATTTAGTAATATTTTTAAATATTTAGCAGGGTGGATATCGCTTCGTTCAAAAAATTATGATCTGGTTATTAATGCAAATTTTGGCTCATCATCGGGCAGGATTTCAACGTACTTTGCCCGTTCTAAATATAAATTATTCGGCGAGTATGATGAAAAGTATATACAACAATTTAATGATTATCAGCATTCTGCCAAACATCCTGTCTATAATTTAAGAGAATATTTGTTACAGCTGGGAGTTCAGGAAAATAGAAATGAATTGCCCTATATGGATATTAAACTAGATGCTGAAGAGATTCAGGCCGGTGGGGAGAAACTATTTTCTATTGTACAAAATGACAAGCCTGTAATATGTCTTTTCACTAATGCTACGGGAGATAAATGTTATTCCGAGGAATGGTGGCGTGATTTCTATAATGCTTTAAAACAGACATTTCCTGACTACAATATTGTTGAGCTTTTGCCCGTCGAAAATATTTCCAAATTAAATTTTACAATACCTCATTTTTATAGTACGGATATCAGGGAAATGGGAGCTTTTATAGCGAATACACAATTGTTTATTGCCGCAGATAACGGGGTGATGCATTTAGCCAGTGCCAGCGGAGTGCCTACAGTGGGTTTGTTTTCTGTTACTGATGAAAATATTTACAGACCCTATAATTCAAAAAGCTTCTCCGTAAATACAGGACGCACATCAATCGAAAATATTATGGATTTACTACGTAAAACCATTGAATAAAATAAATAATATGATATGAAATTTATTATTGCTGAAGGCTTACATATGTATAAGGATGATATTCTATCGACATTAAAAATATTCAAATCCGCGGGCATATTAATAGGAAATGGTTCACGAAATGTGATAAAAGTATTAAAATTAAAAGGGAAAGATTTTAATTTTAAATTATTTAAACAACATAATATTATTAACAGGCATGTGTACAAATTTTACCGAAAGTCGAAGGCTCGGCGTTCATTTGAATACGCACATATGCTTATTCAGAAAAATTACAGGACTCCAAAACCAATTGCCTACATTGAAAATCATGATTTTATTGGATTAACATCAAGTTATTATGTTAGTGAACAATTGGAAAATTCCTGGACATTTGATCTTGTTCTTGGGGATCATTCTTTTCCTGACCGTGAAAAAATTATAAAAGAGTACACGTCGCTAATGTTTCGCCTGCATAATGATGGAATTCTATTTCTGGATAACTCACCTAATAATTTTTTAATTCGAAAAGAAGATGATTCTTACTCTATTTATATGGTGGATTTAAACAGAATGAATTTTTACAATTCAATTAATCTGGACAAGAGACTGGCAAACTTTGCAAGAATCACTAACGACCCACAGGTTATTAAGATCATTACTGAACAATATTCTCTTTTATATGGAATCTCAGAAGATCTTTGCCTGAAAAAAATTACCCAATATACACAAAGGCAGCTTGTAAAGCGTAAGGTAAAGAAAGTATTGAAATTATATAAGTATCTAAATTTAAAGAAAATCTTTTCGAATCGCGGTTATGTATTGTTTTATATACACTTTGCCTTTCAGATTAGTGATGGATTGCTATAAATAAAAAAAGGAAAAATGATAATCATTTTTCCTTTTTTTGTAGACCCACAGGGATTCGAACCCCAGATGACTGAACCAAAATCAGTAGTGTTACCGCTACACCATGGGTCTGTATTTCTATGTCGCGAAATTATATAAATTATTTTAAAAATAAAAATGAAATGTAAAGATTAGCACAGGATAAATGTCTGTTAATTGTTTATTTATTGATTTTCAAAGAATTATTTTTTTACTTAAATGGAGATTAAACAGGTCGCTGATTTACTATCCAAACGAGAAATATCATTACTATGGATAAATGTCAAGTAATTTTCCTTGAGTTACTATGATAAACTAAAATTAAATAAAAACTGTATCTTTGCAAAAAAAATTGGGCTCCAAAAGTTGGAGAAACCCATTAATAACACATCCTTAGTTTGATCGAAGGATTATTAAACATTTTTTATGTCGAATATTGTCGCAATCGTTGGGCGTCCCAACGTAGGAAAATCCACACTGTTTAATCGTTTATTGGAGAGAAGAGAAGCTATCGTAGATTCTACAGCCGGTGTTACCAGAGACCGTCATTACGGAAAATCAGACTGGAACGGTGTAGATTTTACCGTAATCGATACCGGAGGTTACGATGTCGGAACAGATGATATCTTTGAAGAAGAAATCCGTAAACAGGTACAGCTCGCTGTCGATGAAGCCACTTCTATTATTTTTATGATGAACGTAGAAGAAGGTCTTACTGATACAGATTACGAAATCTACAGACTTTTAAGAAGATCAAATAAACCTATTTATATTGTTATTAATAAAGTAGATTCCGCCAAAGAAGAACTTCCTGCCACGGAATTCTATCAGCTTGGAATCGATAAATATTATACATTATCTTCTGCGACAGGCTCCGGAACGGGTGACCTTCTGGATGATATTGTAAAAGACTTTCCGACTACGGAATACAAAGATCCTTTTGAAGGATTGCCGAAAATTACAATTGCAGGCCGTCCGAACGTAGGAAAATCTACATTAACAAATGCTTTGCTGGATGTTGAAAGAAACATCGTAACCGATATCGCGGGAACCACAAGAGACAGCATTCAGACACTTTACAATAAATTCGGACACGAGTTTGTATTGGTAGATACAGCCGGAATGAGAAGAAAATCAAAGGTTTCTGAAGACCTTGAATTCTATTCTGTAATGCGTTCCATCCGTTCTATTGAATATTCTGATGTGGTGATTATTATGGTAGATGCCACTCAGGGATGGGAATCTCAAGATATGAATATCTTCGGACTGGCTCAGAAAAACAGAAAAGGAATTGTAATTCTTGTCAATAAATGGGATTTAATTGAAGATAAGCAAACGAACACCATGCGTGATTTCGAAAAACAGATCAAGGATAAGATTGGGCAGTTCAACGATATTCCGATTTTGTTTATTTCCGCATTGACGAAACAGAGAATCTTAAAAGCGGTTGAAGTGGCTATGCAGGTGTACGAAGACCGTAAGAAAAAGATCAAAACTTCAAAATTAAATGAAGTGATGCTTCCTATTTTTGAAGGAACGCCGCCACCGGCAAATAAAGGGAAGTACATAAAAATCAAATACTGTGTACAGCTTCCGACACCATCTCCACAGTTCGTATTTTTCTGCAACCTGCCACAGTACGTAAAAGAACCATACAAAAGATTTACTGAAAATCAGTTGAGAAAAGAATTCGGTTTTACCGGAGTTCCTATCGAAGTCTATTTCAGACAAAAATAAATTATCATCCCTTTTAGATCTTTCTAAGAGGGATTTTATTCTTAATTAATTTTTATATTTTAGATAAAAGTTTCACAATAATGAATACAGTTGTATTATCAGAGCAGTTTTCTTTAGTCAACTCATGGATCAACGAACTCAGAAATGTCGATATCCAGCACGACAGAATGCGATTCCGCAGAAATATGGAAAGAATCGGGGAAATTGCAGCTTTTGAAATCAGCAAAAGTTTAGAACAGAAAGAAATTGAAATTCATACTCCTTTAGATAAAATCAAAGTCAGGGAGATTGCAGTTCAGCCTGTTATTACAACGATTTTAAGGGCAGGAGTTCCTTTGTTTCAGGGAATTTTAAATTATTTTGACAAAGCAGACTGCGGGTTTGTAGCGGCATACAGAAAACACGATGCCAACGATTATTTTTCGATTAAACAGGATTATTTAACATGTCCTAATATTGAAGGAAGACCTCTGATTGTGGGCGATCCCATGCTGGCAACGGGAGCTTCTCTAATCGAAGCTATCAAAGATTTATTGACCAACGGAAAACCCAGTCAGCTTCATATTGTTGCTGCTATAGCCTCAAAGCAAGGGGTTGAAACCATCGAAAAAGCATATCCCGAAGCCAAAATCTGGGTGGGAGCCATTGATGAGCAACTTACATCGAAGGGTTACATTACACCAGGTTTGGGAGATGCGGGAGACTTGAGTTACGGAGAAAAACTTCAACGGTAATTTTATAAAACAAAACTTTATATTCAATCTTTTACATCCCAGAAGACAGGCTTTAAATATCGATAGCCATCACCAGAACGCTTACTGTGTTGTTACCGGCTTTCAGGATTTCCCATGCAATCGTGGCAACGGTGTTTCCTGTAGTAAAAACATCATCAACAAGTAAAATATGTTTTCCGGTAATTGCTTTTGTGATCGAAAACGTATTTTCCGTTTCAAGGCGGTGTTTCTTGTCTTTCAGTGCCTGGGCTTTTGAATAATAATTCCTTTTGATTAAATTATGGTCAAACGGAATTCCGTAGAATTCCGAAAGTTTCTCTGTAAAAAGATGTAGTTGATTATAACCTCTTTCCTTTTGTTTCCTGGAATGAAGTGGCACCGAAACCAGTAGGTCAGGCTTTCGATCTTTAAAATTCAAACGTTCTGAAGTCCATTGTGCGAGAACTTTTCCGGCTTTTTCCCTGTTTTTATATTTTAATTCATGAATAATTTTTCTGCTGAGGTTTTCTTTTTTAAACTGCATTAAACCAGATGCTTGCTCAACAGGAAAAAGTAATTTGCATTTTTCTTTAATGAAATTATCGCCAAAATAATCGAAATGGGTAAAATCTATTTGCTCAAAACAAATCTCACATACCAGAAAATCGGCATCAATAATACGATTGCAGCCCAGGCAGCGATTCGGAAATAAAATATCTAAAATCATTTGTGTGTATTTTTTTGCTAATATACTAAGTTCTGGAAATCGAAATATATAAATTCTATATGTTATTTGATGTTAATGTGGCAAACTAAAACAGGTTTAAGGTTTCTCGTCCCGAGACAGGAAGTTCCAATATGAGTTCTTGCTTTCTCAACCTGAGACGGAGTAAAACAAAACTGTTTTTGGTAATCTCATCCTGAGACGGAGTAAAGTAAAACGGGTTTTCACAATCTCGGGTTGATTTCGGAATAAACTTTATTTATCTTAGATTGTATGATTTTTGACATGACTTTCCATCACAGGATTTAATTTTTATACCTTACTTTTGAGTAAATATTGAAGCAGATGAGTTTGATTTATGAAAAACAGATACAGGTAACGGAAGAGCATATTGATTCGAATCATCATGTCAACAATGTTCAGTATGTAAACTGGGTAGAGGAAATTGCTGCAGAACACTGGGATTTTGTAAAGCATAAAACCAAAAATCCGGATGATATATGGATGCTTCTGGATCATCATATTCAATACAAAAAGCAGGTATATCTGGGTGAAATACTAACGGTGAGAACTTATCCTAAAACGCCCGAAGGAATCAGACAGCCGCGAAAAGTCGAGTTTTATTGTAATGATAAGCTGGTTGTAGATTCTTTAACACTATGGGTTTTTATTAATAAAGAGACAGAAAAGATTATCAGACTGGAAAGTAACTGGCTGGACATTTTGTAGTTATTCGTTGAGAATTTTGAGTATCAGTTCCATTTTTGTTTCATCAATATTTCCTGTGATTTCCTGTACATTTCCGTTTTTATCGATAATAAAATTTAATGGATTTCTAATCAGTGAAAAATAGGATTTTAATTCCTGCTCAGAATCTGTGATATGCACGAAATTAAATGTATGTTTTGCTAAAAACTTGTCCACTTTTTCTTTCGGATCATGGGTGATGGCTATAAAATTTACTTTCGTGCCTGAGGCTTCCTTAATTTTATTCAGGTAAGGAAGTTCTTCAATACATGGTGCGCAGTTGGTAGACCAAAAATTAATCAGTGAAATTTTCCCCTCAAGTTCAGTAGGACTGAAGTTTTTACCTTCATCATTTTTATAATTTTCGATAGGAAAGTGTTGTCCGATCTTTTTCTCAAGAAAAGGATGAACCTGAAAGGATCTTTGTTGTGCGTTTAAAGATAAATTAAAAAAGATAAGAAAGGGTAAAAATAATTTTAAGTCGGGAATCATGGTTTAGCTATTACTTTTATATTAACGTTTCCTTGTTTTGTTTATTATACATGGGTTAGGCTGCATTTATAATGTAGTCAAATAAAAACTCAAATCAAATTCCTTATCTTTGCCTTATGATACGAATTACAAAAATTTTTACATTCGAAACGGCGCATGTGCTGTACAATTACGATGGTAAATGTAAAAATATGCACGGACATTCCTATAAGCTGTTTGTGACAGTGAAAGGTAAGCCCGTTAATGATTTGGAGAACCCTAAAAACGGGATGGTGGTTGATTTCGGAGATATAAAAAGTATCGTAAAATCTGAGATTGTAGATGTCTGGGATCATGCCGTGCTGATCAACGGACTTTCACCGCATAAGGAATTGGGTGAGGATCTTGAGGAAAAAGGACATAAGGTAATTTACTGTACCTTCCAGCCAACCTGCGAGAATATGCTGTATGCTATTGCTGCCAAAATAAAGTCGAAACTTCCGGAAGAAATTTCATTGACTTATCTTAAACTTCATGAGACGGAAAACTCTTACGGAGAGTGGTTTGCGGAAGACAATCAGTAATTTGTTTTTAAATATTCAGAAGTGTTAAAGACAACCATTAATTTAGAGCCCGGAAAGAAAGTATATTTTGCTTCCGATCAGCATTTTGGCGCGCCCAATCCAAAAGAAAGTAAGGTGCGCGAAGAACGTTTTATCCGCTGGATGGACGAAATCAAGCATGATGCGCAGGTGCTGTTTTTAATGGGAGATTTGTTTGATTTCTGGCATGAATGGAAGCATGTCATTCCGAAAGGGTACGTACGTGTTTTAGGCAAAATTGCCGAGCTGAAAGACCTTGGAATTCATATTTACTTTTTTGTGGGAAATCATGATCTGTGGATGAAAGATTATCTGGAAGAAGAAATAGGATGTACCGTTTTTTACGCTAAACAGTATTTTGAAATGGGTGGAAAGCAGTTTCTGCTGGCTCACGGAGACGGGCTTGGACCAGGCGATAAAGGATACAAAAGAATGAAAAAAGTCTTTACCAATCCTGTTGCACAATGGTTTTTCAAATGGCTTCACCCTGATATTGCAATGAAAATCGCGTTGTATATGTCCCAAAAAAACAAAATGATTTCCGGTGATGAAGACAAAGAGTTTTTGGGAGAAGATAAAGAATTTCTGATCATTTACTCTAAAGAAAAGCTGAAGACACAAAAGATTGATTATTTTATTTATGGTCACCGCCATCTTCCGATGATTCTGGAACTGGAAGGAAAAGCAAAATACATCAACCTTGGAGACTGGATTTCTTACTTTACTTATGGGGTTTTTGAAACTGAATTTCATTTGAAGGTTTTCGGTGAGAACACAAAAAAAATTACCCCGTAAAGAGGTAATTCTCGAATGAACCGAAGTTCACTCTTGTTTTTAATCCATATTCCGGATTTGTAATTGCAATAACCTGACCAAAATTTAATTTTTTAATTAAAAAAATATTAAAACCTAATCTGTCTTTGTTAATTTATTTATAATGAGACAGAAAGGATAAAGTACTTTTTCAAAAGTGGATACAATATTTGACATACAGACAGAGCAGGATTTTCTGGCGGAATCATTGAAAGCCTTCCGTTATCAATATCAGAATGTTGAAATTTACAGACGTTTCGTAGATTATCTCAATATCGATCCTGATAATGTGGATGAACTGACGAAGATTCCGTTTCTTCCTATCGAGATGTTTAAAAATCATCAGATTCTTGATAAAAATATGACGACTGATCTTTTTTTTCAAAGTTCCGGAACCACACAGATGAATCTTTCGAAACACTTTATTGCCGATGAAGAAATCTATAAAGAAAGTATCTATAAAAGCTTCGAACAATTTATCGGCAAGCCTGAAGATTTTATTTTTCTAGGGTTATTGCCAAGCTATCTCGAGCGGCAAAATTCGTCTCTTATTTATATGGTTGATTTTTTAATGAAAAAATCTGCAAAGCCTGAAAACGGATATTTTCTCTACAATCATGAAGATTTGTTTACACTTCTAAATAAATTAGAAAATAAGAAAGTCATTCTTTTTGGTGTCTCCTTCGCATTACTGGACTTTATCGACTACTGTCATTCTGAACGCAGTGAAGAATCTCTGAACTTTTTGGAGAATTTAATTGTAATCGAGACCGGTGGCATGAAAGGAAGAAAAGAAGAAATGACAAAAGATGAGCTGCTGAAAATCTTACAGGAAGGATTTAAAACAAAAAAAATCTATTCCGAATACTCTATGACAGAGCTTCTTTCACAGGCTTACTCGATGGGAAACAACGAATATGAATGCCCGAACTGGATGAAAATCATGATACGAAATGCTGAAGACCCTTTTAATTATGAAAAAGAAGGAAGAACGGGAGCGATTAATATTATTGATCTGGCAAATATTCATAGCTGTTCATTCATCGCAACGCAGGATTTAGGTAAAATTATCGGGAGTAAGTTTCAGGTGTTGGGCAGGATCGATCATTCTGATATTCGAGGATGCAGTCTTCTTGTGAGTTAAGTCCTAAAGTTTTTAAATAAAAAAGTGTTAAAAATAGAAGAGCTGGTTCATGCATTTATATATTCTCAATGCGATTTTGAGAAGGAAATTGTATTGACCAATCATTTTCAGGCAGATTGGGAAGCCGATATTCTTATTGTGGATGCTGAGGGTTTCAGTCATGAGATTGAAATCAAGCTTTCTAAAAGTGATTTTAAAAATGATTTTAAAAAATCTTATACCAACGCCAATACCGGTGAGAAGTTTCTGAAACACGACAAAATATCCTGCGGCGATTATATCTGCAACGCGTTCAGCTTTCTGCTTCCGATGGGAATGGTAGATCATGATCTGATTCCTGAGCATTGCGGAATTATCGAGTTTTATCACAATGTTGATTCTTGGGACACCGAATTTTACATCATCAGAAAACCTCGTAAAGTGCACGAAGATTCTTATTGGAAACTCAATGACAAAGATCTTTTCATCCGCAAAATGGCGCTGAATTTATTACAGAGAAAAATGGAAATTAAAGGAAAACACGAAGAGCTGATCTTTAAAAATCCTTTTGACATTAAAAAACTGAAATGATAGCGAGTTTTTTCTTAAAAGTATTTTTTTTAGTTTATTTTTATTTAAAATTATGCTATAAATTGCTCTGATACTACAATCGTGTAAAATATTTTCATTATTTTTAGTTTGAATGATTAAAACATCTTTAATGAAAAAGTTTTTGTGTCTGGCTTTTGCTTTCATTATTCAGGGAATCTGCTCTTCTCAGACAACCAAAAAAGCGTTACCATGCTATGATCTTACAGAGGTTTTAAAAGTAGAACCTACATTTTTGTACAAGCCACATCTCGATGCTTCCAGAAGTTTCGGAATTAAGCTTCTGAAAGATTCTAAAACAATGCAGAAATATATCAATAACGGTAAGTTTCACAAAATCAATAAATCAGGAAAAGGATATCGTGTACAAAAGCTTGACTACAGTAGGGCTTGGATGCTTTCAAAAGGAAAAATCATGCTGGAAAAGATAGGAGCGCGCTTTAATAAAGAGACAAAAGGAAGTGTTTTTACGGTATCTTCCATTACCAGAACCCTCGAAGATCAGTGTAGATTACGAAAAATTAATACGAATGCATCTTTGGGCATCAGCGCGCACAATTATGGCAATTCTTTCGATATTTCTTATGTACGCTTTAACGGGGTTTTGAAATATAATTCTAAGCTGGAGATTGCTTTGGAGCGGGTTTTAAAATATTATTATGATGCAGGAAGGATTTATTATATTAAAGAAAGACAGCAAAGTTGCTTTCACATTACGGTTAGGAATTATTAAATAATTTTCAATTATACGTGATATAGTTGCGTAGATAATTTAGTTTCTTTAATTTTATGGCACTTTAAAAATACCATGAATATGAATGCATTCACCAGAGATCAATTTGATACAGCCGTTACAGGATGGGCAAATTGTTGTTCAGATTTTTACGCAATTACAAAACTTATCCCTACAAATTACGTTTTCACTTTTGATGCCGAACAGATGGACTGGATGAGAAATCTGAATAAGTACAATGAATTTTGTACTGAAATCGGAGTTTATCAGGGACAGCTTGTTGCTATACTTTGCCCATTAGACGGAGGAGGAAAGAGACTTGTTGTAGATAAATTTCCTTACTGTCCTCTACAGGAATTGGATAGAGATCTTAGGCTAATGCAAGTAAAAGAGTACGTCATTGTAAGAAATGCTGTTCTTTCAAAAGATCTGGAGAGAGTTGATAATAATGTAAATGCATATCTTCCGGTTACTAACGAGCCTATTCTGGAGCAGGATAAAGCTGTGGAAGCTATAGAATCCTGGAAAGATGAAGGAATGACATGGTTCTACAGAGAATGTACAGAGTTTAAAGGCAGCAGGATTTTCAAAAGATTTTTTGTGCCAATGCAGGATATTACCCCGTCGAAATCCGGATTTACCCATGTGGTATGTTCTTTCGGACTGAAGTTTTCCGATGTATATCAGAGGCTTTTACCGACTCTTATTTTTATCTCATTTTATGAAGACCTTCAGAACTCAGGCAGCATAGAGACTATTTCCAATACTTACGACTGGTCTCAGCCATGCCCTCCGATGTGTCCGTTAAATTAATATTCAAAATCTATTGTGGATACGTACAAAGTAATACTTTATCTTAATAATACTTTGCTTTTTATTTGTGCTTTTATAGGACTTATAAAGTACAGATTTTTTAAAAACACAGAAAAATGGTATGTTTATTATATCATTTTTCTTTTTTTGATTGAAGCTGCTGTTAAACTTTGTTTTTATATTTTCGGAATTAAAGATGTTAATTTCGTTTTTCCATTCTATGTTGCCGGGGAACTTCTGTTGCTGGGAGTTTTGTTTATAAGGAAGCTGAATATGTCGGTCTATTGGTATATCCCGGTAGCATTGCTTGCAGCGTTCTTTTTTATAGATTCTCAGGTGACGAATGATGTAAAGAAAGTGATCTCTAATATTGTGGTAATTTGCTTTGCCGGATATGCTTTGCTGATGGAGATTAAGAACAGCAAGATCAACGACCGTTTTCTGCTTGCAGACAGTTTTATCTTTCTGTATTATGCGCTGTCGGTCTTCTTATTCTTCCTGCTAAGGCAGCTTTCGGATCTTGGAACAGAGGAGGCTACTATGATCTGGAGTATTAATAATATTCTCAGTAGTGTTTTGTATTTATCCATCATATATACGTTTTTAAAATTAAAGAAATAACGCTCAATATCAGCTTTTTTATCACGTTAATTATCGTTTTGGTAATTATCATGAGTTTCATTTTGCTTGCGTACAGAAGCTTTATCCAAAGGATTATTAAAGAGAAAAATGCGCAGCATGAGGCGGAAGTCCTGCATCAGAAAAATCTGGTGCTCGAAAATATCAAAGCCCAGGAATCCGAAAGGAAAAGAATTGCTGTAATGATTCATGACGACATCGGAAATAGACTGAATATCTTATCATTATGGCTTAATAATCTCGATACAAAAGGCGACGAGATTATTAAAAAAAATATTACCACCCAAATGTCTTCTCTTATCGATTCTGCAAGAAGTATTTCACATTCATTATATCCGGTAAATCTTGAGACCGTGGGACTTGTTTTATATATAGAAGAACTCATTGCCAATTTATCTGGAAGGATAAATATCTCAATGAATGTAAGCCCGAAGTTTCAGAAGAAAGATATTTTTACAGAAGTTCAGCTCTACAGGATTATTCAGGAGTTTACAACCAATGTTCTTAAACATTCGGAAGCTTCAAGAGTGTGGATTTATATCAAAGATAATCAAGACAATCTGGCTGTTGTAATTTCAGATAACGGAGAAAGCTTTGAATATGATGAAGTGAAAAAAGGAATGGGTATCAAAAATATAGAATCCCGAATAAAATCCATGAACGCCACACACAAATGGAAAAATGTTTTGGGTAAAGGAAGCCGGCTAATCATTAAAATCCCTAATAACCATGAATTCGCAAATCAAAATAGCATTAATTGATGATGAACAGCTCATCCTGGAAGGGGTAAAAATGTTACTGTCTTCCGAACAGAATATTTCAGTGGTTTCTACATCCGACAATGGACCGGATTTTCTCGAAACTTTGGAGAATTCTTCAGAAGAAAACTTTCCTGATATTGCTTTGGTTGATGTTCAGATGCAACCGATGAATGGTTTTGAGTTGGTTGAAATCCTCAAGGAAAAATATCCGAATCTTAAAATCATTATTCTTTCTTCTCATTACAAAACGACGATTTTAGGATATATGGTAAAGCTTGGTGTATCTGCATTTCTTCCTAAAAATTCTAATCGGAATGCTTTTATAGAGGCAATCTCCATGGTTTATAAAAACGGAATTTTCTTTACACCGGAAGACCATCAGATGATTTTTTCTTACATGAACAGCCCCACCAAGAAAAAAACACTCTTTGAGATGGATGACGAGCTTTCCGACCGCGAAAAAGATGTTGTAAAACTTATCTGTCAGGAATATACCAATAACGAAATTGCAGAAAAACTTTTCATAAGCCCGAGAACTGTAGAAAGCCACAGACAGAGAATCGTGGAAAAAATCGGGGCTAAAAATACCGTTGGGATTGTCATTTATGCCATAATTAATAATATCCATCCTTTAGACAAAATATGATTCCGTAGAAATACGGAATTTTTTATTTAGTGCTTTTTACTCTATCATCCTGTTTTTTTTCATCGTTACTTTGAAAAGTTCTTAAAACTAAGTGTTTCATTCTGAGAATGAATACAAGATAAAGCCACAAAGTGACATGAAAAGCAGCATAATTTCTGTCGGGATTTTTTTCGACGGAACAGGGAATAACGGGATGAACGCAGTTTCTCCCGAAAAACCTCCGAAAAACAACGAAAGCTATTACGGAAATATTACCAATATTTATAAATTGTTTCAACTGTTCAATGGTGAGGAAAAACTTTACGTAGAAGGAATCGGAACCGTCACTACTCAGGAAGACAGTGATTTTGCGATGGCCACCTGTATGAATCCTGCGGGATTTAAAGGATATTCTTCTGAAGATAAACTTCAGAAAGCATTTTCTTTTATTAAAAAAAAACTATCTGACACGACAAAACAATATGAATTTTACATCTACGGATTCAGCAGAGGTTCCATGCTTGCCAGAAATTTGTGCTATGAATTACTGAAACCTAATGCTTCATTTCAAGGAAATATTAAAGTGAAATTCCTTGGTGTTTTTGATACGGTAGAGTCTGCAGCTTTTAATGATTATAACGTCATGATTTTGCCCGAAACAGAAAAAGCACTTCATCTTTGTGCCATAAATGAGAGCAGATATTTTTTTCCGTTAACAGGTTTTTTTGAAAATTCAGGATTAATGCAGGATTCAAAATTTGAGACGGGAAATGCAGCATGGAAAGAAATTTTTGTTCCCGGAGCACATGCTGATATTGGCGGCGGTTACATTGAGGGTTCCCAGTCGATTTATGTTTCTCCTAATTTTCTTGTGGATAAAGAAATTCACGCTTATCTGGATGGAGTCAGAACCACAGCGACGGATGCCGAAAGCCATAAAATATGGAATTATCTGCTGAATGATTATAAGGTAGATCGGGGCGAAATTTTTTCTCAGGCTTATATTGTCAGAGAATATGTTCACAACGATTTGTCTAAGGTCTATGGGAAACTTATGCTAGAAGAATCCAACGCAGAAAAGCCCATTTTCAGTACTGATTTCAGTGAATCCGATTTTTTAATTGATGTTGAAGAACATCCTTATTTAGCACATTTTTCAAACACTCTGGAAAATTATGCACAGAATCTTTCTACAGAAATCAAACCTGTTTATGATTATCAAAGACTGGCAGATTATACACATATTTCAGCAAATTTCGGTTTATATCTTCCTGCCATTCTGGAAAATTCCGAAGACGGAGGTCATGCAGAATTCATCAATAACGGACTGAATGTTCCCGGAAATTACGACGATCAGCTTAAAGTAAGCCAGTCAAAATTACAATTAGAAATACATCACATAGAAGATTCTATCGTAGATTACGCATATGGTACCAATATTCCGAATAATGATAATTGGAGCCGTACGATATTGATTAAGGAAAATTTATACAATAAATGTTAGTACTTTTTCAGTTTTAAATTTAGGTGTGGAGCTGTCCTGGTAAGACAGCTCTTTTTTTTGTTTTTTTTAAACAAAATCATTTTTTAAGAACCACATTTACAAGAAGTTCTTTTTCTTACACTCAGTTCTTTTATTTTCCGTATTTTTGCACGCGAAAATTCATTATTCACTATTAATCATTATTTATCATGCTTTCGGTTCAAGGTTTAGGGTTACATCATTCGGGAAACTATCTTTTTCAAAACGTAAATTTTACGATTAAAAAAGACGATAAGATAGGTCTGGTCGGTAAAAACGGAGCAGGGAAATCTACATTGCTGAAAATGCTTTCAGGAGAAATCAACTTCTATGAAGGGAATGTAGTGCCTGAAGGAAACATCACAATCGGATTCCTGAAGCAGGATCTTGATTTTGTAAAAGGAAGAACTGTTTGGGCAGAAACAATGCAGGCTTTTGAACAGATCAACGCATGGAAAAATGAATTGGAAGAGGTGAATCATCAGATGGCAACAAGAACCGACTATGAAAGCGATTCTTACACCGATCTGATTAATAAAATGACTGAATTGAACGACCTTCTCATGAACCACGACGCTTACAATCTCGAAGGCGACATGGAAAAAGTACTGTTTGGTTTAGGATTTAAAGCAGATGATTTTCAAAAGATTACCGATGAATTTTCAGGAGGATGGAGAATGAGAATTGAGCTGGCAAAATTACTTCTTCAAAAGAATGACATCATGCTTCTCGATGAGCCTACCAACCACCTCGATATGGAATCTATTATCTGGCTGGAAAACTTCCTGAAAGATTATCCTGGAGCAATTGTTCTGGTAAGTCACGATAAGCAGTTTATGACGGCTGTCTGTAACCGTACTTTTGATATCAATAATAAAAAGGTTGACGATTACAAAGCCAATTATTCAAAATATCTCATCATGCGAGAAGACCGCCGTGAAAAGCTGATTCAGGCTAAAAAGAATCAGGATGCGGAAATCAAGCAGATGGAAGACAATATCAATAAGTTCCGTGCCAGTGCTACCAAAGCATCATTCGCACAGTCTCTTATTAAAAAATTGGATAAAATTGAGCGTATCGAGGTTGATAATGAAGACGTTTCTAAATTCAATATCCGTTTTGTACAGTCAGTTGTTCCCGGAAAAGTCATTTTTGAAGCTGAAAAGTTAGGAAAGGCTTATGGGCAGAAACAGATTTTCGATGATGTAGATTTTATCGTTCAGCGAGGTGACAGAATTGCGCTATTGGGACAAAACGGTCAGGGAAAAACAACATTAGCCAAAATCCTTGCAGGAGATATTAAAGATTATTCAGGTTCTTGGAATCTTGGACATAATGTGAATATCGGGTATTTTGCCCAAAATCAGGAAGAAGTTTTAACGCCTAATAAAACTGTTTTGGAAGAAGCGGAAGATGCAGCAACCGAAGAAACAAGACCGAGAGTAAGAGATTTGTTAGGATCCTTCCTGTTTCAGGGAGAAGCCGTGACGAAGAAAACAAAAGTGCTTTCCGGGGGCGAGAGAAACCGTCTGGCATTGTGTAAGTTACTTTTACGTCCGTTCAATACCTTAATCATGGACGAACCTACGAACCACCTTGATATTCAGTCAAAAGAAATTATCAAGTTGGCGTTGCAAAAGTTTGAAGGAACATTGATTGTAATTTCTCACGACAGGGAGTTTCTGCAAGGGCTTTGCGATAAAATTTATGAATTCCGTGACGGACGGATGAAAGAGTTTTTAGGCGATATCAACGAATATCTTGAATACAGACAAAAAGAAACCATCCGCGAAATTTCTGCTGAAAAAGCAAAACTTCATGGAGAAGAAAATAAGGTTGAGGTAAAGGCTAAGAAACAGGAATTACCGGCAGCAGAAAGTCAGCAACAATCGACCATTATAAGCAAAGAGCAGAAAAATATTCAGAATAAACTGAAGAAGGTAGAAGAGAAAATTACCGAGCTGGAAACAAAAGTTGAGGAATTTGAAGCATCATTTACCAAAGAAAACCCTTCTGAAGAGACGCTGGAAAAGTATAATAAAACCAAAGAAGAACTCGATCTTGCCCTTCAGGAGTGGGAATATCTAGGTTCTCAATTAGATTGATTTATTTGCATTATCATGAAATAAAGATGCTTCAATAATTTCAGCATAACACCGCTGTAAATTTATTGTTAAATAATACAGCTAGTGTTAGAATTGTCATGCTGAGCCTGTTGAAGCATCTATGTATCTAAATAACAGGGTATTAATTGTAACAAAAACTAAATTATTACAACATATTCCTGAGTCTTATCTCGACTTTAAGAAAACTTTAATGTAAATTTTTAATTTATTTTTATAATTTTGACGAATGGTCTTTAAAGAAAGCAGAAATCTGAAAATTTTTATTTCCAAATTGTTGTTTGGAATATACTTTCTTGCAATGTTTTCTCAGAATTTCCATAGCCACAGTTCTGAAGATGTTTTTAAAAATTTTAGTTTTAAAAAATCAGAAAATACCATTTCAAAAAATTTGGTAAAAGAAAAAGCCGGGGACTGTCTGGCGTGTCATTTTCTTGCTACCGGAAATACATTATTGCCTGAAGAATTCAGCTTATCCTTCGAAAATTATACCCATGAGGTAAAGCAGCTTATCATTATTCAGGAGAAAATCTGGTCTCAGACAAAATTTACCTTTCAGCTTCGGGGGCCACCCGCAATTTCATAATTCACAGATTCTTTTCGGATTTTTTTTGACTTAAATTTTAAAAATTTAAATATTTTTTTGATGGAGTATTGAACCATTAATAGATAATTAAGTTGTTAAGAATAATAAGATCAATGCATTAATTGATGTTAATTGAAATAACTCATTCCAAAAAAATCCAATCAACAAAATTTTTTCGAAAAAGTACTTTAAGAAGTACGTAATCAATCTATTTAACAATGAAATTGATCTATAGTTTTATGCTTATCCTTTGTGGATTTGCATTAACAAACGCACAGCAGACTTACTCTGTAGAAGGAACTGTAAGGGATTTTCACGATAAAACCATGCTGGAAAATGCAGTCGTGAAGATCGGAGACTTTTCGGCAAAAACAGATAAAAACGGTAAGTTTTCTTTCAGCAAAATTCCTGCGGGAAATTATATACTCATTGCTAAACATCCTGATTGTAATGATTATACTGAAAATGTAGGAATTACACAGGATTTGCATTTGGCCATTACACTTGAACACCATATTCAGGATATTGAAACAGTGACGATTCACGGAAGTCATAAGAATAATGGAAGTATGGTTGTGAAAACGATTGATAAATCGACGATTTCACGGAATATTACAGAGAACCTCGGCAACCTGCTCACCAATATTTCAGGTGTTAATACCCTGAAAACCGGGAATAATATCTCAAAACCTATTATCCATGGTCTTTACGGAAGCCGCGTGGCTATTCTTAACGATGGCGTAAAGCTTGCAGAACAGGAATGGGGAGTTGAACACGCCCCTAATGTTGATATCAATAATTTTGAACATATTGACGTGGTAAAAGGAGCTTCTGCCCTGAAATACGGTAGTGGTGCTGTAGGAGGAGTGGTTGTTCTGCAGCCTCAGGTTCTGCCTAAAAAAGATACGATCATGGGCGCTGTCGCGCTTTCAGGAATATCTAATGGACGCGGAGCGGGTCTCAATGTAAAGCTGGCTAAAACCTGGGAAGATGGCTGGGCCGTTAAAACCAATGGAAGTTTTAAAAAGCTTGGAGATCTTGATGCCCCGTCGTATGGCCTTATGAATACAGGGCTTCAAAGTTCAGGATTTAACTTTGGAGTTCAGAAGATGACTTTTAACAAAGGTTTTTCTTTTGATTATTACCTTACAAAAAGCTCAGTAGGAATTCTCAGAAGCTCTCATGTAGGCAATTCGGAAGACCTGTATCTAGCACTTACTTCTCCGGAGCCTATATATCAAAGGGATTTTAGCTATAGTATTGATAATCCGAGACAGGATATTGAACATCATATTGCTAAAGTTTCTGCTTACCAGAGATTTGAAAATTTTGGAAAAATTACGGCCACTTACAGCTTTCAATACAACCACAGGCAAGAGTATGATATCCGTCGTGGAGAAGAGCTCAGCAAAAAGCCTGCATTGGATCTCGAGCTGATCACCAACGATCTTAATATTGACCACATCATAGAAAGAGGAAAATGGAATCTTGAATCTGGAATTAATGTAGGCTATCAGAATAATTATTCCAATACGGATACGGAAGCAAGACGTCTTGTTCCAAATTATGACAGATATTATGCCGGAATTTATTCTGTTTTTAAATATAAAATTACCCCTGATCTGGATATGGAAGTTGGCGGGAGATACGATTTTGATCATTATGAAGTGACAAAATGGTACGACCTGAGCGACTGGAATAAGCTTTATGCTGCTGATTACTCAGATTTTGAAGTGAGAGTAAACCAAAACAGGATTCTTACAAAACCGTCGTTAAGTTATCATAATGTTTCGGCAAACGCAGGAGTCGTTTACCGTCCTTTCCAGAATTTTGATCTGAAATTCAACTATGCGAGGGTTTCAAGATCTCCGAATGTTGCTGAGCTGTTTTCAGACGGACTGCATCATTCGGCAGCGATTATTGAAAGAGGAGATATGAGGATTAAAAGCGAAACGGGAAATCAGTTTAATGTAGTGGCAGATTTCAGAGCCAATGTTTTAAAAGGGTTGAATATTTCTTTGAATCCATATTTCTTTTACACCAAAAATTTTATTAATGAAGTTCCTTCAGGATATCAAAATACGCAGTGGGGTGGTGCTTTTGTCGTGTACAAGTACGAGCAGATTGATGCAAAAATGTACGGCGTAGATCTTGATGTTCAGCTTAAAATTACCGATAATCTTGCCTACAAAGGAAGCGCAGCGTACGTGTATGGGCAAGATCTCACTCATGATGTACCTTTAATCATGATGATGCCGCCGAATTTTAATAATTCATTAGAATTCAGTAAAAAAGAATGGAAAAACTTTTACTTTAATGTAAGCAACAACACTTACCTTAAGCAAACGAGATTCCCGATTTACAATATTCCTATCAGATTATTTGATTCAAACGGCAATGCATACAATCAGGAGGTGGATATTTCTACTCCTCCGCACGGATATTCACTCTGGAACTTTCAGACCGGAGTGGGACTGTCGAAAAATTTTGGAGTTGATTTTTCAGTCCGTAACCTATTTAATAAGTCGTACAGAGATTATCTGAACAGACTTCGTTTCTTCGCCGACGACATGGGAAGAAATTTTATCTTAACTCTTAAATATCAATTTTAATTACTTAAATCAAAAAAATGAAAAATATTTTTAAAAATACAACACTTATCGCGGGATTATTATTTTTATCAGCTTCTTTAAGCTTAACTTCTTGTAACAGAAGTGATGACGAAGCAGATGATCTTCCACAGGAAGAATTGTCTGATGTTCTGCTAAAAGTTACCGATGCATCTACGGGAACTTCTGTAGTGTATGATTATCAGGTAAACAGCACTACCAATCCGAATGTTAAACTGGTTGATGGACATACTTATAATGTAGAAGTAATGTTCAAGAATGGCGATGAAGATGCTACACAGGAGATAAAAGATGCTGTAGATGAGCATTTTTTAGTGTATAATTTTCCAAACTCTGATATTACGTTGACTCGTACTGACGATCCGGGTTTTGTAAGAGGTGACGGCAACCATGTCGGAATAAAAACAAAATGGGTGGTGAATACGGCAATTAAAAATACTTCTGCCCCTGCACAGCTGGTACTTACGCTATATCATGAGCCGGTAACTGTGTCTGAAGCTTCCTCTGCAAGCGGAAACGGAGTTGTTTACGGTACCCATACGGGAGGGGAAACCGATGCTCAGGCAAATTATAATATTATCAATTAATATATCCTTAATCTTGTTAACAAAACCACTGATTTTTTTCGGTGGTTTTTTTATTTAACATTATTTGGCTTTTTAAGTTAAGCTTAATATAGAGATTTTCATAAAATTTTCCTATTTTTGCAACCTAAAATTTTAATCAATAATGAAGGTTACCGCACAAAACCATGATGATGTAAGTGCATTGCTTACAGTGACATTGGAAAAATCTGACTATAAAGAAAAAGTTGAGAAGCAATTGATTAATTATGCTAAAAATGCGCAAGTTCCTGGTTTCAGAAAAGGAAAAGTGCCTTTAAGTATGGTTAGAAAACAATACGAAGCTGGTATTGCATTCGAAGAAATCAATAAGCAGGTTTCTGATGCTTTGAACAACTACGTCAACGAAAACAAATTAAGATTAGTTGGTCAGCCTGTTCCTCAGCCTGTAAATCAATTAGATTATAATGCAGATCAGCTGGAAGTTGCTTTTGAAGTAGGATTCGAGCCTGATTTTACTATAGATTTGGCTAAATACGAAGCACCTCACTATAAAGTTGAAGCTTCTGAAAAAGAAATTAACAAGAGTATCGAAAATATGCAGAAGCGTTTCGCTGAGCAGGTTCCTCAAGATAAAATCACTAAAGATTCTTACATTGCCTTAGAAGTTTCTCAGGTTGTGGAAGAAAATGCGGAAGGAGAACACCACCACCATCCTAAAAACGTTACCGTTACTGCTGAAAACAAAGAAGCTTTCAAATTGGTAAAAGGTTTAAAAATGGACGGATCTGTAAAAGTTTCTAAAGAAACTCTTGCCGGTGACGAAGAATTGGCTAAAGAATTAGGATTCTCTAAAGAAGAAGTTGAGCATTTACACCACAATGAAGTTGAGGTAAAAGTAAAAGATTTCTATTCTTTGAATCTTGCAGAACTTAACCAGGAACTTTTTGATAAAGTGTACGGAGAAGGAAATATTAAGTCTGAAGAAGAATTGAAAGAAAAAGTGAAAGCTGAACTGGATGAATATTTCCAGCAAAATGCAGACGTTCACTTTGTAAATAAAGTATTGGAGCAGATTTCTGAAAAAGAAGAAGTAAAGCTTCCTGAATCTTTCTTAGTTAAATGGTTATTATTCTCTAACCAGAATATTCAGTCTGAAGAGCAGGCGAAAGAAATCCTTGAATCTGAGAAAAACCAGTTAAAATATCAGATCATCGAAGGTAAATTGATGAGTGATAACGAAATACAATTGGATTACGCAGATGTTTTGGCTCAGGCTGAACAGTTAGTAAGAAACCAATTGGCGATCTACGGAATTCACCATTTAGGAGATGAAGAAATTCAGAAATATGCTGTTGAAATGTTGAAAGATCAGGAGCAGGTAAGACAGATTTCTTCTGAAGTTGCTATGACAAAACTGAAAGATGTTATTCTTGAAAAAGCAACAAAAAAAGAAACTGCAATCTCTCACGATGAGTTTTTAGAAGAGCTTAAAAAATAATTTATATCATCATAAATATTTTGAAACCACCATTTTGGTGGTTTTTTTATTATATAATCCGTAAAATTTATCATTCAATATTCATATATTTACGGTCTAAATTTAGTATATGAAAAAGATCATCATTCCGTTTTTATGCGCTGTGCTTTATGCTGCTCCGGTGGCTGCACAAAAAACATCTGCCGCTCCCGCTAAGACGGAAGCTGTGAAATCAAAATTAACACCGAAAGAAGTTATAGATAATTATCTTACTGCTCTTGGAGGAAAAGATAAACTGGAAAACGTTAATACTACACTTATAGAGAATACACTTACCGTTCAGGGAATGGATATTACCATGACAACTAAGAAAATGGGTAACAAATTCAAGTCTGAACAATCGGTGATGGGACAGAAAATGGTTCAGTTCTTCGATGGTGAGAAGGGATATTTTGAACAGGGAGGTCAGAAAATGGATATTCCGGCTGATAAGATTACAGAATTAAAGAAAAGTAAAGTGATCGACGCATTGTCGTATGATCCTGCAAATTTTTCAACGGTTACTGTAGAAAAAATTGACGGAAAAGATTACAATGTTTTAAATTCAGATAAAGGAAAATTCTACTTTGATGCTTCTACCGGTCTGCTGTACAAATCTACTGCAGCAGAAGGAACAGCAATTGTAAAAAGTTATATGACCGTAGACGGAATAAAATTCCCGCAGGAAATCGAAGCTGAAGGAAACGGCCAGAAAGTAATTATAAAGACTACAAAAATTACCGTTAATTCAGGTGTTTCTGATGCGGACTTTAAATAGAAACCTAAACCATTTAATATCAAAAAGCCGGGAAAGCCGGCTTTTTTTGATTTAGTTTCCTGATAATAAAACCGTTCATTAATTTTTTACAGGACGGTTTATTTTAATTTCGAATGTTAAGCTTCGGATTCTTTTTTCCATTCATCGGCAACATCACTCAGGACATCATAGAATTCTTCTCCATATTTTCTGATTAGTGGCGTTTTCAGGAATTTGTAGACAGGAACCTGCAGTTCTTTTCCTAAAGCGCAGGCATCACTGCAAACGCTCCATTCGTGATAATTTAAAGCTGTAAAAGAAGAATATTCTGTTACCCGAATCGGATAGAGGTGACAGGAAATTGGTTTTTGCCAGTCGACGGCACCATCTTCGTAAGCTTTTTCAATACCACATTTCGTGATGCCTTTTTCATCAAAGGTTACATAGGCGCATTCGCGGTCTTCCACCATGGGAGTTACATACATGCCGTCCATAGGATCAGTCGTCCACGTTCCCTGTTCTTTCAGCGCTTTGATGCCTTCCGGGGTGAGGTAGGGCTTAATTTTATCAAAAATACTATCTAAAATTTCAAGCTCATCTTTATCCAAAGGAGCACCCACGTCTCCTTCTACACAACAGGCACCTTTACATTTGCTAAGGTTGCAAACAAACTCTTCAGAAAAAATTTCTTCGGAGATCAATTTATCGTCTATCTGAATCATAATCTTTTAAAATAAATCAAAATAAGTTCCGGCTTTAAAGCCAATTAAACTGAAAATAATTATCCATAATGATATTTCCTGCATCCAGTATTTCGGCAAAAACCTCAGCATCCGGCTGAGAATAATTGTGGACGGAAAGGCAAGAAGCAGTAAATATTCATAAGTTTTATTCATGTAAAGTATAATGGTAATAAGCTGAGCAACAGAAAAAACCATTAAAAAAGTGTATTTGTATCTGCTGACCGGACTTTTCTTATTGTAATTTTTGAAATGGTCGTACACAGCATAAATCAGCATCAACGCAATGGGAACCAAAGGGAAAAGGTTTTGGTAATCTGTAATAAGTGTCATTTTACCGAAGGGAAAATAATCCATATTCCAGGAAGTGAAATTCATAAAAAACATCACGGAAAAGTAACTGAAAACAATCAGTAAAATGCCCAGTAAAAATCTGAAAATATTTAATCCGATTCTCTCAGAAGTAGCAATTACGTGAATAATTACAAAAACCGCCATTGGCCACGTCGTAGGGAGAAAGATGAAATTCAGGGCTACGATTGATCCTACCAGCACATAAGATTTTTTTCTGATATCCTCGTTTGTACTGGTAAGAAGTAAGAGGAGAAAAGAATTGGTAAGAAGTGAAACGGCAAGTCCGATATCGATTTTTCCGGAATAGAGACCAAAAATAAAAAATGTATATAAAAATAAAGGCAGATGCGTCTGATAATTCAGTGCAATACTGTGAAAACAAAAATATCCCAATGCGATCCCAAGAAATGTAATTCCGGCAATGATTGCTTCATAGGTGTTGAAATTCAGAAAGTTAAAAGTTATTACTATTAAAAGAAGAAATCCAATATAAACCGGTATTGAAAAAATATTGCTTTCTTTTGAAAGTAATTTAAACATTTTTTATAAATTTGTACAAAGTTAATTTAAAAAAGGAAAATAATGACGTCTTTCTTTCTATTCTTAAGCAAAGTTTTCAAATGGTCGTTTGGTTTTTTTGATGCATTCGGAAACGTATTAAACTGGATTTTATTTATTGTTTGCTGCGCATTGTTTACCTACTGGTGCTATGTTTTGGTGTCTACTCTTGGCAACAATAAAGACAAAGACTACTATTCTCCAACGGAAGGGAAATTCCCTTACTATGATCCTAATATCTACAAAAAAGAAGGTTAATTAATTGGTTATATAGTAAAAAGCCGATCAAATTTCTATTTGGTCGGCTTTTTTTATTGTTAAATAATTAAGTTTATTTATTCATGAATAGGCAATACCAGCACAGGAATATTAGAATCTTTAGTAATTCCTTTTGTTAAGCTCCCTACAAAGACATCGTAAATTCCGCTTCGTCCGTGTGATCCCATCACGATAAAGTCTGCTTTTTTTTCATGTGCATGCTCAAGAATGATATCTTTGGCGATACCCTGTTTTAGAATATGTTCGCAATCTACATCGTGAGCGAGAATTCTTTGTTGAATTTTGTTCAGTTGCACCAGCTCCTCTCTGATTTCGTTCTCCTCAACCTCCGGAAAATACTGGAATCCCATATCTCCGATTGCAAAACCAATATCAGATGGTGCTACGTGAATAAGGAAAATTCTGCCGTTTACCTGCTTTGCAAATTTTACGGCCCCTTCTATAAGCTGTTCTGTTTTGTCCCCAAAATCTACGGGCAATACAATATTTACCATAACCTTTAATTTTGTGTACTAAAGTTAAGAAAAATATAGCAGAAAGCAGTGTTAAATTATCTATAATATTCTGATATCAATCACTTTTTGATCTTCAAGGTATGCTTCCAGAATGTCGTTTTCTTCGACTTTGCCAACACCTTTTGGAGTACCTGTAAAAATCAGATCACCTACTCTTAAGGTAAAATATTGCGAAACAAAAGCAATAATATCATCAATACCGAACATCATATCTTTTGTATTTCCGTCCTGAACTTTTTCTTTGTTCTTTAATAATGAAAAATTCAAAGATTCAAGATTAAAATCCTCTTTTTTAAAGAAATTTCCAACTACAGCAGAGCCATCAAAACCTTTGGCAAGTTCCCAAGGTAAACCTTTTGACTTCAAGTCACTCTGAAGATCCCGAGCCGTAAAATCAATTCCCAGTCCGATTTCTTCATAATGTTTGTGAGCCGTTTCTTTCTGGATGTATTTTCCCCCTTTTGAAATTTTTACGACCACTTCCAGTTCGTAATGAACATCATTTGAAAACTCAGGAATATAAAAATCATTTCCTTTCAGAACAGCCGTATCAGGTTTCATAAAAATGACTGGTCTTTCCGGGATTTCATTTCCCAGTTCTTTTGCGTGTTCGCTGTAATTTCTTCCTATACAGATTATTTTCATAATTTTTTATTTTGTCATTGCGATAAGCTCATGCGACGAAGCAATTTCATCTCACATTATTTAGTCAATTTATTTTTCAATGATAGTAAACTTCCTTCCTCCATCTTTCAGCTTCCTTTCTTTTTTAAGAGCTATTTCCCGCTTTCCGCTATATCTTTTGCTCCGCTCCGCTGCACAAAAGGATGTCGCTGCAATCGGGGCTAGAGTAGTTGTTGCCCTTTCAAAGTTTGTCATTGCGAACCGAAGGTGAAGCAATCTAAAAAACTGCGTGGTACAGAAGATTGCTTCGTCGCTTCTGAACTTTGTTCGCAGACCTTCAGTCTGTTCGCAATGACATAAAATCACTGAGTGAAACGCCATTGCAGACAAAAAATAGCCACATTAAAATTCAAAAAAACTTCGCGCTTTAGCGTTAAATATATTTTTACTTTACATTTGATCCTTCAAAATGAGAAATATGATATCATGCCAAGCTTGTCGAAGCATCTAATGAGTAAACTCATTTCCACAGTAATAACACACGAATTTATGGCTTGTCAGAATTGAAATACCAAAAAAACTTGTCGCGCTGTCATCCCTGTAAATATGATTGGATCCACATTTTGGGCATACAAAATCAAATTCGGGATCTGCAATGGTGTGTTCAACTTCCAGAGAAAACACTTCATTTTCTTTATAATCCTCCAAAACCTGATTCGCCTTCTCCAGATCTTCTTCAAAAACCTGAAGTTGGATTCCGCCAACCGCCTGCGAAAGAAGCCAGTCTGACTGGATCAGCTGTTCGTTTGCAATAAAGCTGTTAATACCGTTTTCAGCCAGAATCTGCTTATCTCTGTTGGCTTGCAATGCCGTTTCGTAAAATTTGAATTTAACAAGTTCGCTCATGATTAAAATCTGCTTGATAACTGGATTTTCGTAAAGACTTTCTTAGTGTACAAAGGAAATTCTGCATTCTGAAGCCATCCGAAGTATCCCAGATCCTTTTGAAACACAACTTTCACACACTGTCCTTTATACTTTCCGAAGTTGAAAACTTCCTCCAGTTTTTCGTTGTACCCGATAAATCCGGCAAGATCTGCGTGTTTATTATGAAAAGTAAACTCGCTCAACGGTCCGATTTCATTCGGAATATCATCATACTTTCCGACCTGTGCATCCAGAACCTCGAAAGTTGCCATTACATCAGCCTCCGCAGAGTGTGCATTTTCTAATGTTTTTCCACAGTAAAATTGATATGCAGCACTAAGGTTTCTCGGTTCTTTTTTATGGAAGATCGTCTGTGCATCTACTAGTCTGAACTTGCTCAGATCAAAATCAATGCCCACTCTCAGCAATTCTTCTGCCAGTAAAGGAACATCAAAACGGTTTGAATTAAAACCTCCCAGATCACTTCCGGCAAGCATTTCCATGATTTTCGGAGCAATTTCTTTGAACGTAGGCGCATCTTTTACATCTTCGTCATAGATTCCGTGGATTTCGCTGCTTTCTTTCGGGATCGGCATTTCAGGATTTACTTTCCATGTTTTACTTTCTCTCGAGGCATCAGGATTCACTTTTAAAATGCAGATTTCAACAATCCGGTCTCTTCCGATGTTGGTTCCTGTTGTTTCTAAATCAAATATACAGAGCGGTTTATGTAATTTTAAGTTCATTTTTTATAATTTGAAAATTTGAGAATGTGTTAATTTGAAAATGGAATTACGATAGAATTATCCTATTTCAATTGTTTTTGAAAGATAAGAGAAATTAAGATATAATAAATGATGACTAAAGGAATTCCGACTGTTTTAAAGATAATTAAAATAATAACAGAACCAATCAATAATGCGATTTTTGGATAATTATCCTGCAGCTTCATCGATTTGAATTTCATCGCGATCATTTTGATCGGTGAAATCAGAAGCCATGACGAAAGTATTGTTAAAATAATCATTAACAAACTGTTATTTGCTAAATGAACAAATATTTCTTCATGTATAACAGTATAATATAATCCAAAGATTAAAATGGTATTACTTGGCGTATTCAATCCTTTGAAATAATATTTCTGATCTTCATCAAGATTGAAAATAGCGAGTCTTAAACAGGAAAAAAGGGTAATCAGCAATCCAAAATATTTAACCTCAAAAGGTAAAGTGATTCCTGAAAGATTGTTTCCAAATGGTTCAAGAATTTTAAACACTGTCAGACCTGGAACCAGCCCGAAGCTCACCATATCTGCCAATGAATCCAGCTGAACGCCAAGATTAGAATTTGATTTTAAAGCTCTTGCCACAAAACCGTCAAAGAAATCCAGAATCAAAGAAAAAATCAGGCAGATGGCAGTCGTCTGATAATCACCCAAAATAAGATGAATAGCACCTACACAGCCGGAAAAAAGGTTTCCTAATGTGATGGCGTTGGCAAGATTATTTTTAATAAAATTCATAGTCACAAAATTAAAACAATAAATTAGTTAAACAATGTGCCAATTCAATAGTATAACAATTTAACAATAATTATTGAATCACTTCAATTTTTCATTGATACAATATTACATTGATATATCACTATATTGTTTTACTGTTGCATTATTTTGGTAAATTTGCGGGATGAAATTGTTTAAAGAATTTAGAAAACAGGAAATTCTGGTATTGTTATACCGGATTTTTTTAGCTTATTTTTTCTATCAGATTGCGCGTTTTTTGTTCTGGTATTTTAATCGCGGACTAATAAAAATTGATTCTGTGTCAGATTATTTCAGTCTGTCTTTTCACGGAATTGCGTTCGATACCACAGCAATTTTATATGTCAACGCACTTTTTATCTTACTGAGCATTATTCCAATAATCATTAATACAAAAAAAGGATATCAGAAATTTCTTTTCTGGCTGTACTTTATCACCAACGGAATTGCGTATGCGATGAACTTTGGGGATATGGTTTATTTTAAGTTTTCCCAGATGAGGCTGACTTCCGCTGCACTTCAGGTCGCAAAACATGAGAATAATATCTTCAAGGTTTTTACATCGTCGGTTGTTCAGAATCCTTTTGTGCTTATCTGGTTTGTGATTTTGATGGGCTTGTGGGTTTTCCTGTACAAAAAAGTGAAGATAACAGAGAAGAAACCAGTAAAGCTTGTTCCGTATTTTATATGGTCTGTAATTGTGATTTGTCTAACAGCAGTTCTTACGGTTGGGGGAATTCGTGGAGATTTCAAACACAGCACAAGACCGATCAATCTGGTGGATGCCAACCGTTTTGTAAGACTGCCTTCTCAGGGAAATATGGTGCTGAACAGTACTTTTTCGTTTTTCAGAACGTTAAATACTAATAATTTTAAAGAGGTTCATTTCGTTGATGAAAAATTTATAGAAGATAATATTCATCCGTATAAATTATATGAAAGAAAGGTTGCCGAGAAGCCCAATATTGTTATTTTTATTGTTGAATCTTTTAGCAGAGAATATTCCGGAGCTTTTAATAAGGATAAAAATATAAAAGATTACGTTTCTTACACACCTTTTATGGATAGTCTCGCAGCTCAAAGTCTTATTTTTCCGAATACTTTTGCCAATGGCAGACAATCAATCCATGGGATGAGTTCTGTTTTAGCGGGAATTCCGAGCCTTACAGATGCTTTTACAAGTTCGCCGTATTCAAACCAGAAAATCCAATCTATTGTTTCTGTCTGTAATGAAATGGGATATGATACATCCTTTTATCACGGTGCTCCAAATGGTTCCATGGGTTTTTTAGGTTTTGGAAATATTTTAGGTTTTAAACATTATTTTGGTAAAACAGAATATAATAACGATAATGATTTTGATGGAATGTGGGCGATCTGGGATGAACCGTTTTTACAATATTTTGCTAAAAATGTAGGTAAAAAACAACCGTTTATGGCAACTGTTTTTACCGCTTCTTCGCATCATCCGTTTAAAATTCCTGAGAAATACAATGGGAAATTTAAAAAAGGAAAGAATCCGATGCACGAGCCGATTCAATACACAGATTATTCCATTAAGAAATATTTTGAAACGGCTAAAAAACAGCCTTGGTATAAGAATACGATTTTTGTTTTCACGGGAGATCATACCAATGAAGTGTATTATTCTGAATATGAAAAAATTATGAACCGTTTTGCTGTTCCTTTAATATTTTATTCTCCAAATCCAGAATATCAGTTAAAAGGCGTGAATAATGAGTTTGCCCAGCAGATTGATATTTATCCTACCTTAGCAGATCTCATTGGCTACAATAAAAAAATAAGAAGCTGGGGAAGAAGTCTCGTGAGTGAAAAAAAATATGATCCGATTATCGCTAATTCAGATGGTTCCGTAGAGCAGTTTATCATTGGAAATTATATTTATCGTTTCGATGGTAAAGATGTAGTCGGTATTTTTTACAAATCTGATCTTGGACTTGAGAAAAACCTTTTGGAGCAACTGAAAAAAAATCCTGAAGCAGAAAAAGGTGAAAAGATAGCCAAAGCATGGTATCAGGATTATATGAATAGAGTTATTAATAGAAAATTATATTAAGTTTGAGAATAAAATTCAGCATATTTCAATTTAACTATTTGAATTAAAGTGCATCTATCTTAATGTATGTTCCGGATAGTAAATATTTTTTTTATTTCGAAATTAATTTCTATTTTTAGCAACATATACACAACCAAATTATTTTATTACAATTAAAACTATAAAAATATGAGAAAATTAGTATTAACATTTATTCTTTCTTTCGTGGGTGTCTTTTCATTTGCGCAGATTGAAGGAAAATGGAAAACAATAGATGACGAAACCAAACAGGCAAAGTCTATTGTTGAAATCTATAAAAAAGGAGATCAGTATTATGGAAAAGTTTCCCAGCTTTTGATAAAACCGGCAAACCCTAATTGTGTAGATTGTAAAGACGACAGGAAAAATAAGCCTATTCTGGGAATGGAAATCATCAGAGGTCTTAAAAAAGATGGAGATGAATTTACCGGCGGCACGATAACAGATCCTAAAACCGGAAAAACCTACAAATGTACCATCAAGAAAGATGGAGACAACCTTAATGTAAGAGGATATCTGGGCTTTTCTCTTCTTGGAAGAACGCAAACGTGGCATAAAGTTAATTAATTAGCATTAAATAAAATTAATAAGCGGCATTTCATTAAATGAGATGTCGTTTTTGCTATGTGAATAATAAAAAAACACTATTTTTGTACTCTAAATTTTTCAAAAAGATATGGCAGAATATACTTTTCGTGAGGTAATTGCACAGGCAATGAGCGAGGAAATGCGTAAAGACGAATCCATTTATTTGATGGGTGAGGAAGTTGCAGAATACAATGGTGCATATAAGGCTTCAAAAGGAATGCTGGATGAATTTGGTCCTAAAAGAATAATCGATACACCGATTGCTGAGCTTGGTTTCGCAGGGATTTCTGTGGGCGCAGCAATGAATGGTAACAGACCAATCGTAGAGTTTATGACCTTCAATTTCTCGTTAGTGGGAATTGATCAGATTATTAATAATGCTGCAAAAATCCGTCAGATGAGTGGTGGTCAGTGGAATTGCCCTATCGTTTTCCGTGGTCCTACAGCTTCTGCAGGTCAGTTGGGCGCTACACACTCTCAGGCTTTTGAAAGCTGGTATGCCAATTGTCCGGGATTGAAAGTGGTTGTACCTTCTAATCCTTACGATGCAAAAGGATTATTGAAAACAGCAATTCAGGATAATGATCCGGTTATTTTCATGGAATCTGAGCAGATGTATGGAGACAAAATGGAAATTCCTGAAGAAGAATACTACCTACCAATCGGAAAGGCAGATATCAAAAGAGAAGGAAGCGATGTAACGTTGGTTTCTTTCGGAAAAATCATGAAACTGGCTATTCAGGCTGCGGAAGATTTGTCTAAAGAAGGTATTTCTGTAGAAGTAATTGATCTTAGAACAGTTCGTCCTTTAGATTATGATACTGTTTTAGCGTCTGTTAAAAAGACAAACAGATTAGTAGTTCTTGAAGAAGCATGGCCATTTGGATCTGTTGCTTCTGAGATTACTTATATGGTACAGCAGAAAGCATTTGATCATCTGGATGCTCCAATCAAGAGAATCACTACTCCTGATGCGCCTGCTCCTTACTCTGCGGCTCTATTTGCAGAATGGTTCCCAAAACTTGAAAAAGTAAAAGAGGAAATCAAAAAAGCGATGTACGTGAAATAATTAACATAATTATAGAGAAAAACTTCCGAAAGGAAGTTTTTTCATTTATTATATTCATGAAGAAAAATTCTTGGGGTTGTTATTTTGACTTAAATTTGCGCGTTTAAAATAAAATTAGCTGATATGGCAGAAGTTACAGAAGGCGGTCATCATTTTGACATTAAGAAGCTTTCTTTTATTGGAGTTTTGGTTTCTCTGGGTATTGTTTTCGGGGATATCGGGACTTCGCCGCTTTACGTAATGAAAGCAATCGTCAACGCAAGAGTAGGCGGAAGTACGATGCCTTTTAACGAATATATTGAAGGAGCACTTTCCTGTATCATCTGGACACTTACCCTTCAGACAACAGTAAAATATGTTATTATAGCTCTTAGAGCAGATAATAAAGGGGAAGGAGGAATTCTTGCACTCTTTTCATTGGTGAAAAACCTTAAAAAAGGCTGGCTGTATCTCATTGCCATCGTCGGGGCTGCAGCTCTTATTGCAGATGGCGTTATCACTCCGTCATTGACAGTGATGTCGGCAATTGAAGGTCTTGAAATCTACAATCCTCATACACCGGTAGTTCCCATTACCATCGCAATTTTAATTGTTATTTTTGTTGTCCAGCAGTTTGGAACAAGCTTTATCGGTAAATTCTTCGGACCCGTGATGGTAATCTGGTTTTTGGTTTTGGGCGGATTAGGATTATCCCATCTAAGCGAAAATTTTGAAATTCTGAGATCTTTTAATCCGTACTATGCATATAAACTGATTGCCAATTCACCAAGTGCTATTATAATTTTAGGAGCTGTTTTCCTTTGTACAACAGGTGCAGAGGCTCTTTATTCAGATTTAGGGCATTGCGGGGCAAAAAACATCAGAGTAAGCTGGGGATTTGTAAAAATTATGCTGATATTAAATTATCTTGGTCAGGGAGCATGGCTTTTAACCAATTATAATAAACCGGGTTTTTCAGCGGTGAATCCTTTCTTCGGAATTATGGAGGAATGGATGGTGATTCCCGGAGTTATTCTGGCAACTGCTGCGGCAATTATTGCGAGCCAGGCTTTGATTACAGGATCATTCACAATTTTCTCAGAAGCAATGTCTCTGAACTTATGGCCTAATCAGAAAATTGATTATCCTTCAGGGGTAAAAGGACAGATGTATATCCCGAGAATCAACTGGGGACTTTTGTTATTCTGTATCGTTGTGGTTCTTCATTTTAAAGAATCAGGAAAAATGGAAGCTGCCTATGGGCTTTCTATCACTGTAACAATGCTGATGACGACTGTTCTTTTGGTTTTCTGGCTGCTAAAGCACAGAATAAACAAGCTTTTTATCCTCGTTTTTGCATTGGTTTATCTGGCGATAGAATTAGGATTCTTCAGTGCTAATATTATTAAATTCATGGAAGGCGGATGGATCACGGTAGTTTTGGCAGGCTCTATCGGAGTTTGTATGTATGCATGGTACAACGGAAGATCTATCAAAACAAAATTTATCAAATTCATTAAGCTGGAAAACTATATTCCAATCATTAAGGATATGAAACTTGATGAGACGATTCCGAAATACGCTACCAATCTTGCTTACCTCAGCAGAGCCAAAAGAAATGATGAAATAGAATCTAAGATTATCTATTCTATCATTAAAAAACAACCAAAAAGAGCCGATCATTATTTCATTTTGAGCATTACCAACCAGGAAGATCCATACACTTTCAAATATGCTATCGATGAAGTGCTTCCGGGAACGATCTATAAGATTAATTTTATGCTTGGTTTTAAAATTGACAGGAGAATTAATGATTATTTTGATATGGTTTTAAGGGATATGATGGCAGACGGAACAATTCCTTCAAGAAGCAGCCATCCATCGTTGAGAGCTCATAATATTCCGCCGGATCTGAAATATGTAATCATAGATAATACCTATATCAACGATATACTTCTTACCGTAAAAGAGAAAATTATCATGAATATTTATAATTTCGTTAAGTATATCGGAAGTGATGATTTCAAAGCCTGGGGAATTACCTCCCATAATGTAGAGGTGGAATCGGCACCGATGACAGAAGATTGTGTAGGCAAATCCAGAATAGAGCTATGCGAATATAAGCGTCATAATAGTTAAATTCTTTAACATTGTGGTACAATATTTATTTAAATAAAAATCAATAAATTTGTAGATAATTTTTTTGATGGATACAATACAAAAAGAAAAAAATATTGCACTTATTAAAGATGTTTTAAGAAACTATTTGCTTGAAAAAGGTTTCCGTAACACTCCTGAACGATATACAATATTAGAAGAAATTTACAGTATGGATCATCACTTTAATGTGGATGATCTGTACCTTTTGATGCTGCAGAAAAAATATCATGTTTCTAAGGCAACAATTTATAACACGATTGAGATTTTCCTTGATGCAGGACTGATCCGTAAACATCAGTTTGGTGAGAAAACACTTACTTCCTCTTCTTACGAGAAATCTTATTTTGACAAACAGCACGATCATCTTGTGATCTACAAAAAAAATTCCGACAAGGAAATTGAGGAGATTATAGAATTTTGTGACCCGAGAATTCAGGGAATTAAAGAAGCTATTGAAGAAGCATTTGGGGTGAAAATTGATTCTCATTCGCTGTATTTTTATGGTACAAAGAATGACTAACTTTTCCTTTAGGCTGATTATTGGCCTTTTCGTATGCATTTCTTCGTTTATTTTTGCACAGGACAATCAGAAGTCTTTGCAGAAAGATCCGTATTTTACTCCTAAAACGGCTCCACAGAAAAACGCTCCGCCTCCGGAAAAAGTTAAACATATTCATTCTGACGAATTGAGGAAGGATGAAAAATATGACGGTAATAATTATTTTACCGGAAATGTTCAGTTTTCACATCAGGGATCTTTACTGAATGCAGATCTTGTTATTGTTTATGAAGAGCAAAACTTCATAAAAGCAATAGGAAATGTAAAACTTCAAAATGCAGACGGTTCTGTAATCACTGCAGACGAAATGGAATACGACGGTAATACCCAACGTGGTATTGCCAGAAAAAATGTGGTTCTTATTGATCCGAAAGGAACAGTAATCAAAACAGAAACCATGTATTACGACAGGGTTTCAAATCAGGCTTATTACAATACGGGAGGTACGATCAATGATGGGAAAAGTACGACGTATTCAAAATCCGCAACGTATTTTCTCACCACAAGAACGATTGATCTTTCAGGGAGAGTAAAAATAGAAGATGCACAATATACGCTTGAGGGAGATAATGTTGTACAGAATCAGAATACCAATATTGTCAATATCAATGGGCCAACCACCATTACTAATAAAAAGAATCCCAAAAACCGTATTGTTACAGACAAAGGGAATTATAATATGAATACAAAGGAAGCTTTTCTTTATAAGAATTCCAGAGTATATTACAACGATAAAATCCTTACCGGAGACGAAATGTATTATAATCAGCTTACCGGTTTCGGAAAAGCAACCGGAAATGTTACATTGGATGACCCTAATGAAAGAAGATGGATCAAAGGTGGATACGGAGAGATCTATGAAAAGAAAGATTCTGCAATGATGACAAAGAATCCTTATGCTGTAAAAGCATTAGAAAAAGATTCCATGTATTTTGCGGCAGAAAAAATACTCTCTTTTCAAAAACCTGATTCTGCGGATGTAAAAGTGAAAAAAAGTTTCCTGAGAGCATTTAGAAAAGGAAGGTTTTACAAATCCAATGCGCAGGGAAGAGCCGATTCTATTGCTTTCAATGAGACAGATGGTGTGCTTCATATGTACACAGAGCCTATCTTATGGAGCAACGGAAAACAGGTTACAGGTGATAAGGTAGAAGCTTATTTTAACACAGAAAAAGAAAATATTGACTCTTTAAAAGTTATCGGAAATGCATTTGCGATCAGCAAAGTCGATTCCCTGAATATGAAGGATGAATTCAATCAGGTGAAAGGAAGGCTGATGACGGTATATTACGGCGCAGATAATAATATAAGAGAGGCTAAAGTGATCGGAAATGGTCAGACAATTACATATTCTGATGATGAAAATGGTCAGACCAAACAAAAAGAGCGGATAGGGATAACTCTTAGCTCATGCGGAATTATTGATGCTATCTTTGAAGAAAAAGCTTTGTATGTGGTAGAATGTAATATCGGTGCAGCTTCAGATACATATCCAATGAGTATGATTGAACCTGCGAAACGTAAATTACCGGATTTTAACTGGAATACAAAAGACCGGATCTTAAAATGGCAGGATATTCTTGTTGATACTCCAAATTATCCTGAAGTAAAATATGAGTCCGATAATACGCTTTACGATTCTGCCCAAAAGGTAATCGAAGATGAAAAAGCTAAAGAGGAAGCCAAAAAGCCTAAGCGCGTCAGAAGATAATTTTAAATCTTTAAAGATATATAACTCACTATTTTAATGAAAAGTAGTGAGTTTTTTATATGCTTAAAATTAGGTATTTTCTATTAGGATTAATGATTCTATATTTTCGATTTCAAACTTCTCTAAAATGTGAAATCTTCATAATATTGAAATTTTAATGTTTTTTTATGGGGTTAATCAATCGATTGACTTTATTATAAGTGTTAAAATTTTATTTTTTTTAATAATTATGTATTTTTCATTTATTTTTTTCTTATATTTAATATAGGAAATAAACAAGCTATATTAATATTTTGTGATTTGGTGTGTCGCTTACAGTTTACTGTAAGCGATTTTTTAATTTTACCAGTTTAATTTCGGCATTTGATGAATGTTTTTTAGCTTTGCTGAAATTTTTCAATAATATGGAAATGCAAAAAGATTTTTTTACCTATCAGGCGCAGACTACAAAATTTGCGGCAGGGTTTGAAGTGGAAAAGGCGGAAGGAAGCTATATTTACGGTACCGACGGAAAAAAATATCTGGATTTTGTAGCAGGCGTTTCCGCCAATACCTTGGGGCATTCACATCCTAAAGTAGTTAATGCCATTAAGCAGCAGGCAGAGAAATATCTTCACGTAATGGTTTACGGCGAATATGCTCAGGAAAAACCGGTAGCTTTGTGTAAACTACTCGCGGAATCAACACCGCATCCTTTAGAAATTACTTATTTGGTAAACAGTGGTGCAGAAGCGATTGACGGTAGTTTGAAACTGGCCAAAAGATATACAGGCAGAGAAGAAATTGTTTCTTTTAAAAATTCTTATCATGGAAATACACATGGCGCTTTAAGCATTTCCGGAAACGAAACTCACAAAAGAGAGTTTCGTCCGCTTTTGCCCATGGTGAAGTTCATTGAGTTTAATAACGAAAAAGATTTTGATAAAATTACCGATAAAACGGCATGTGTTATCATGGAAACCATTCAGGGAGCTGCAGGATTTTTAGTTCCCGACCATGATTATCTCATCAATCTGAAAAAAAGATGCGAAGAAGTAGGGGCATTACTTATTCTTGACGAGATCCAGCCGGGATTCGGAAGAACCGGAAAGCTGTTTTCATTTGAGCATTTCGGAATTGTTCCGGATATTCTGGTGATGGGAAAAGGAATGGGTGGAGGAGTACCTGTAGGAGCATTTATGAGTTCAAAAGAAATAATGGAATCATTGTCGCACTCTCCCAAATTAGGTCATATCACCACTTTCGGCGGTAATCCGTTGATTGCTGCTTCCAGTTATGCAACCCTTAAAGAAGTTCTGGAAAGTGGTTTAATGAACGAGGTCGGAGAAAAAGAAAAGCTGTACAGGGATCTTCTTGTTCATCCCAAAATTAAAAATATCAACGGAAAAGGATTAATGCTCGCTGTCAATCTTGGAACTCCGGAATATACTTTGAAAGTTGCCGGGAGGTGTATGGAAAAAGGACTGATCGTCTTTTGGCAACTGTACAGAAATGAATATCTCAGAATATCACCGCCACTTACGATTTCAAAAGAAGAAATTATAGAAGGCTGTCAGATAATTCTTGATGTGTTAAATGAAGATTAAAATTTTAGTTGTTTATCTTTAGTAAAGCATCGAAAAACTTCGATGCTTTCATTTATTTTGTTTAATAATGAAGCATTTATAGCTTAAATTGGATATACTTAAAAAATTTGCTGAAGTATAGATCTGTTCAGGACGATGTTTTTATGTAAAATTCTGATACAATAAATATTTCAAAATCGCTGACAAATATCATGAAGATTGTATAAAAAAGTAAACACATTTTTGTGTAATAAAAAAATTAATTTATATATTGCGGGACGATTAAAACAAAGATTATATGGCGAAACATAAAGTCCATTACGAATTTCCAATGCATTGCTTATCAGAGATATTATACGAATATCTTGCGACTGCAGAGGGGTTATCTGAATGGTTTGCGGATGATGTGACAGAGAAAGGAGATGATTTCTTTTTTAGCTGGGGAGGAGGCCCTGCAGAGAAGGCGACTTTGATTAGATATAAGCCTGAAGGTTTCGTACGTTTCAGATGGGAAGAGGATGAAGGAACGAAGCATTTCTTTGAAATGACCATCACAATCGATGATATTACCGAAGATCTTGCCTTGAATATTACAGATTTCTGTGAAGAAGGAGATGAGGAAGAAAATGCTATGTATTGGGAAAATCTTATCGAAAACCTTAGAATAAAATTAGGTGCCGCTTAAATGTAGGCAGTATTGCAGATAAAACTGATGAACGATTTATCGTTCATTATTTTTTTATAATAAATCAGAATAAATTGGAAAATCAATATTTTACTTCAGAAGAGTTACATATGAAAAACAGAGCGTTTCTTTCGGGTGATGCTGTGAAGGTATCGTTCTTTGTAAGAAATGCAAAATTAATCATGGACGAAGAATGCTATTTTTTCCTGATGGCTTCCATGAGAAAGATGAGGATGAATATTCCATTGTCGTACACGCTGGAATTTTTTCAGTCACTTTTCAGAAAAGATATTATTGAAGGTAGTGGGATTGAAAACGGAATTATCAATTTTCTGGTTTTCAGAAATACGGATGGTGTCACCTTGTCGAAGTCGTCTGTTTCCTATTATTATGAAGTATTGGAGATGTCTGATGTTCTGGCTATTCACGAAAGGCCTTTAGAGCTTGATTTAATCAAAGAAATTAACGTTAATAATAATCTTTTGAGCAATATCCGTGTTCATAGTGCGGAAAATATTTACGGAGAAATCTATGCACAGGAAAATGATCTCGACGATGTTATTTTCCTGAATCCCAATAAAAGGATTGCGCGTGCTTCGTCCGGTAATCTTCTTTTTTTGGAAGGGAATGTTATAAAGATTCCGAAACAGGCAGAAGGTGCGTACATTTCGCCTTTAATGGAAAATTTTGTTACTTTTCTACATAAAAATAATCTTGCTGATATTCAGGAGCATGAGATTATTGCATTTGAGTCTCAGAAAGCCGAAGAAATTCTTTTAATTTCCGATGAAAAAGGAATCTTCTCGGTAGGTAAAATACGAAATAAAACTTTTGAAAATATCAGGTTTTCAGAATTGGTGAAAAGTTGGAGAGAGAGTTTTTAAATTGACAAACCCGGTAAACAACATTAAAGTCCTTTACCGGGTTTTATTCCGAAAATGTCAGAATTATTTTTTATTCAGTGTATTCATTGAAAACATCAGCGAATTTTTGAGCAACTTCTTTTTGCCCCTTTTCGCTGGTAAGATATTCCAAATCTTTTACGTTATTGATAAAGCCAAGCTCCATGAGAATTGCTGGGGCTTTAGATTCCCGAAGGATATGAAGATTTTTTTCTTCAATTTTCTGTACATTGAATTTTTTTGAAATTCTTTTGGCTAAATTTTTTGAAGCTTCCGTATTTTGAGTGTAAATTTCCGAACCTTGCTGTAAGGATTCCATGTCGGGGCTGCTGTTAACGTGAAGTGAAATTACCAATTCAGGATTCAGTTTGTTAATCAGGGTAGTTCGCTCCGTAAGCTGATTGTAAGTGTCGCTGTCTCTTGTCATAATAATCTCATATTTATCCTGAGATGAATTGAGTTTCTGAATTTCTTTTCCGATGTTCAGGACAATATTTTTTTCGTAGATACCATTTCTGTTGGCACCCATATCGCTTCCGCCATGGCCGGCATCAATGATAATTAATTTTTTATGTTCAGGAGTGAAAGATAAAAACGCTGCAGAGAAAACTGTTATAACGAGTAGTTGTATTCCTTTCATATCCGTTGAATTTTTAGTTTAACAAATAACGGAAATAATTTAATTAAAATTGGTTAACGTTCTCCTAAAGAATTGTTAAATTCAAAAATCAGAAAAAAATATTAGTTTAAAGAAATGTCTTCAGGCGAATTTGCCCAAAGTAAATACTCTCCGCCAAGATTCTGCATGATTGATTTCCAGAGGGTCTGGTCGTTCGGTAAAGTGTAATCCAGATTATAAACATCTACTACCGTCCATACTTTTTTCTGAATTTCTCCATCCAGCTGCATCGATGTCCATCCGGAATAACCTGAGAATATTTTTACATTATTAATATCTAGTTCACCATTCAAAACGGCGCTGATAATATTTTCAATATCTTCTGTTAAATAAAATTCAGGAGTAATCTCAACGTAAGTTTCCGTTACTTTTTTTCCTTTTATAATAAAGAAAACCTTGTCGTTTTCTACAGGGCCACCGTCGTAGACCTCGATTTTAAAGTCGAAAAAGTCTTTAAATTTATCGCTCATCTGGCCGTTTTTTTTATTTAAAATCAAACCAAATGCACCCTGTTCGTTATGCTCAATAACCAATACTACCGATCGGGAAAAAATATCACCGGAAATGTCAGGTGTGGAAATTAATATTTTACCTTTGTAGGAGTAATTCATACTCAAATTTAATAAAAAATATTTATGGAAAACCTGCACGATAAAAGAAAAGTGTACGAGAGATCCCAACTTATTGAAAGTGAGATAAAACAAAACCCTATTGAGCAATTTCGAGACTGGTTCCTGGATGCGAGTGAAAATCCGGTAATTTCTGAGGCTAATGCGATGGCTGTTTCCACGTTGGAAGATGATGGTTGCCCACGTACGAGGATGGTTTTGCTGAAAGCTTATACGTATGAAGGATTTATTTTTTATACCAATTACGACAGCAGAAAAGGGAAAGCTATAGAAAAAACTCATAAGGCATGTCTTCATTTTTTCTGGCCTAATCTTGAAAGGCAAATCATCATTAAAGCAAATCTTGAACGTATAGCCGAAAATCTTAGTGACGGATATTTTCATTCCAGGCCGAAGGGAAGTCAGCTGGGAGCAGTGGTATCACCACAAAGCTGCGAGATCCCAGACAGAGAATTTTTAGAGCAGAAGTTAAAAGATCTTGAAGAAAAATACGAAAACACTGAAGTTCCAAGGCCTGAAAACTGGGGCGGATATATTGCAAAACCTTATGAGATTGAATTTTGGCAAGGGAGACCAAACCGTCTGCATGACAGGATTATTTATAAACTGGAAAATGGTATCGACTGGAAGATTTCCCGTTTAGCGCCTTAGGTTAATTAAAGGGTAAATATTGTTTGTATAGACTAATATTATGCAAATCTCCATTTTTTCAATAAAAAAAACCTCATCAGGCGATGAGGTTGCTTTTTTTAATCTGAACAGATTATTTTTTCTTAGCTCCGGAAACTGCGTTTGAAAGATCAGCTCCTGCTTTGAATTTAGCAACTTTTTTAGCAGCAATTTTGATTGGTTTTTTAGTTGCAGGGTTGATACCTTGTCTTGCAGCTCTCTCAGCTACTGAAAAAGTACCAAATCCTACTAAAGAAACTTTTCCGTCTTTCTTCTTTAAAGTAGTCATTACGTTATTGATGAATGATTCTAAAGCGGCTTTAGCTGCAACTTTAGTGATTCCGGCATCTTTTGCGATTGCGTCGATTAATTCAGACTTGTTCATAATTTTTAATATTAAAGTTAGTTCGTAATAATAGCAAATATAATACTATTTTCTATATGTGCAATTTTTTTCTAAATAAATAAATAATTTTTTTGTTTTTTGATGAAATTGGTTCAAATATGATAATTTCATTTTTCACGTAAAATGTACGTTACGCGTCACTAAAATCATGCCAAATGCTTATGTGTATTGACTTTATGAAAATTTATAAATTATTTTATGTATTTATTAAATCCTGAATTTTGTATAAAGTAATAAGGTTTTCAGGATATAGTTATTAATTTTATAAGTAAAAACTTAAAAAATTATATTTAAAGAAATTAAACTACTGGGTTTCTGCCACTTTTAAAATCATCCTAAAAAATCGTTTTATTGATTTTTATTAATAAATTTGCAGTATGTTAATAGAAGTTTTTAAGTCTAAGATTCACAGGGTGAGAGTAACGGCTTCTGACCTTAATTATATCGGGAGTATTACTATAGATGAAGATCTTATTGAGGCCGCAGGCCTAGTCGTGGGAGAAAGAGTATATATCGTTAATGTCAACAATGGTGAGCGTTTTGACACTTATGTGATCAAAGGGAAAAGAAAATCAGGAGAGGTTTGCCTGAATGGTCCGGCAGCAAGAAAAGTTCAGAAGGATGACATCATCATTATTATTGCTTACGCTCAGATGACCCCGGAAGAAGCTCAGGATTTTCAGCCAAAAATTGTTTTCCCGGACGAAAAAACGAATCTTTTGACGTAATCTGATGGAGAAAAAAACAAAAAGTCCTTTAAAATCAATACTTACAATAGTAATTTCGCTTGCTTTTGCAGGCTTTTTTTTATGGTTTGCCCTCAAAGGTCTGGATTTTAAGGTTATCCAAAAGTCTTTATCTAAAGCTAATTACTGGTGGGTTTTATTTGCTGCTTGTTTCGGAATTGCGGCATACTGGTTCAGGGCAATACGCTGGAATCTGATGCTGGAACCTATGGGGCATACTATTTCAAATTCCAATTCGCTATGGTCGATTTCATTCGGTTATTTAATGAATCTTACCATACCAAGAAGTGGTGAGGTAGCTAGGGCGACAGCTTTGTATGGTGTAGAAAAAGTGCCTGTAGACAAATCTATTGGTACAATTATTTTGGAAAGAGTGGTGGATCTGGCTTGTATGGTTATTTTTTTAGGGTTAACATTAATCTTTAAATTCAATACAATAGTTTCTTTTTGGAAATATATAGAAAAGGAGTTTTTAAAAAAGTTAGAGAATGCTACTGTCTATCTTTACATATTTTTAGTTTCTTTAATTTCACTATTGATTCTATATTTTATATTTAAAAATAGAATAAAGGACAATGTTTTTTTTAAAAAGATTGTTGGAGTTTTATTAGGAATTTTTGAAGGCTTGAAAACAATTTTTAAATTAAAACAAAAAGGAAAATTCATTCTTTATACAATAGGAATTTGGGTTTCGTATTATTTTGCAGCATATTTAGTATGTTTTGCTTTGCCGGAAACTTCAGGCTTTACCTTTGATGATGGGTTTTTAATTCTTGTTGTAGGAACTTTTGGGATGATTATTCCTGCAAGCGGCGGAATTGGTGCATTCAACCTTGCGATGAAATATGGTTTTATGGCCTTATTTATTTCAATGGGGAAAAGTGGTGAACTGGGTGGTGAAATAGGATTGACCTATTCATTTATTTCATTGCCTTTGCAAATTATAATCATGTTGAGTATGGGTCTTATCTCAATTCCGATGCTGGCCAGGGCAAGAAATAAAGTAGTCGGAAAATATGAATTTCATTAATGATTTTCTGATAAAAATACAATCCGGTCAATTTGATCGGATTTTTTTTGTTTTTGATATTACTGAACGGGTATTTTACCAATGAATATTTGGAAAATTCCTGAAACAGCTATAACTTAGATCAAGAAACGTAAACACTCAATATAATATGGCAATTAACTTACAGAAAGGGCAGAGAATTGAACTTGGATTCACAAAAATGACCATCGGTCTTGGCTGGGATCCGAATGAAGGAACGGGATATGATTTTGACCTTGATGCTTCTGCAATCATGATTGATCGTGACAGAAAGCTGGTAAGTGAAGAATATTTTGTTTTTTATAATAACCTGAATTCTCCGGATGGTGCGCTTACCCATACAGGTGATGATCCTAATGGTAAAAACAGCGATGGTGACGATGATGAGGCTATTATCGTTGATCTTGAAAAAGTAAATCAGGATGTGGAAGAAATTCTTTTTGTTGTAACTATTGAAGATTTCGAAAGACGTAAGCAGAATTTCGGACAGGTCAGAAATTCCTACATCAGAATTGTTGATACGGTAACCAATCAGGAAATTGCAAAATACGAACTCGATGAAGATTTTTCTATTGAGACAGGTGTAGAATTCGGGAGGCTGTATAAAAAAGGCGGAAGCTGGCGATTTGAGGCATCCGGTATTGGCTACAGAGCAGATCTTTCATTCTTCCTTGAGAAATATTATAAAGGTCAGATTATTAAATAATCATTTTTTGTAAAAAAGGCTCACAGAATATAATTAAGAGACTCAAAAAAGTCTCTTAATTTTTTAAATTGTAATAACAGATCCTTTGTAAAACTTTGTACAATCGTAAAGATCTGAAAAGTATTGATACATTTCAGGTTGCAGAGTCAGTTCATACCTTTTTTCATCATAAGCTTTTTCTGCCAGTGAATAGAGTATTTTGTGATCGGGTTTTAAAAACTCAAAAAGATACTTTTCTTCAGCATTTGCCAGACCTGTGAAAAAGAGAGCATAAATCAGAAAATGATTGAAACTTTCGGAATTGACGGTGAAAGTAAATTTACTTTGTAAATAATCTTCATACCCTGAAAGAATATGTGAAAAGTTTTCAATACATAACGGATTTGAGATGTCATAAAATACATCAATTCCGTGTACGAAAAGTTGGGTTTTCATTTCTTCACGGTCAGCACCGTATTTAGCATTAAACCAATTGAAAATACTGCAAAATTCTTCACGGGAAAAATTTTCGATATTGTCAAGCGTCTTACTTTTGATGATCTCAAGATTGTCTTTCTTATTATCTTTGAGATACGTGAGCATTCCGTCTTCTTCACAGCATAGTTTGTTGTAAAGATTAATCTTTGCGCTTACAGGATCTGTTTTTATAAAATATAGTTCGTCTTTCATAATTATATAAATCCTTTTTTGGTTTTATTAAAGGTAATGAAAATAAGATGAACTTAATCGTTAATACTAATGACTTTTAACACATAAGCTAAAGCTAAAGTATAGTAAGGATTTTCAATTTCTAAAAGTTGATTTATATATTAATCATTATTACTCAAACGCTCTCTTCAACAAACTCTCTACTTTCGGCTCGCTTCCTCTGAAGCTTTTGTATAATTCCATCGGATCTTTTGTACCACCCGAGGAAAGCAGAATTTTATATTTTGCTGCAATTTCAGGGTTGAAAATTCCGTTTTCTTTAAAATACTGAAAAGCGTCGGCATCCAAAACTTCTGCCCATTTGTAAGAATAATATCCGGCTGAATATCCGCCCTGGAAAATATGCGAGAAACTCGGGCTCATCGCCGTTTCAGGATTTGCCGGATAAAGCTGAGTCGCTTTCGTATACTCGTCCTCAAATTCTTTTACAGTTCTGCCGATCAGTTCTTCGACTTTCGTATGATAATTCATATCAAGCAAACCAAAACCAATTTGTCTCAGGGTTTGATAGCCTTCCATGAAATTTTTTGACTGAGCAATTTTTTCAATTTTTTCGTCCGGTAAAACTTCTCCCGTTTTATAATGTTTGGCAAAAGTTTTTAGGAATTCAGGTTCGTAGCAGAAATTTTCAAGGAATTGTGATGGTAATTCCACAAAATCCCATTTTACAGACGTTCCGGAAAGAGTAGGATATTGTGTATTGGCCAGCATTCCGTGGAGTGCGTGCCCAAATTCATGAAATAAAGTGGTCACTTCCTGAAAGGTCAATAAGCTCGGTGTATCTTTCGTTGGTTTGGTGAAATTACAAACGATTGAAATGTGCGGGCGTGAATTTTCTCCGCCTTTCTGGTACTGACTTTTATAGCTTGTCATCCATGCGCCGGCTCTTTTGCCTTTTCTTGGAAAATAATCTACATAAAGTAAAGCTTTGAATTTTTTTTCAGGATGGGTAGTTGCATCTTCCGACTTCACGCTTCCTTCCTCAAAAACTTCATATACTTTCACGTCTTCATGGTACTTGGGTATATCATTTCTCTCCTCAAAACTTAATCCGAAGAGTTGACCGGCCAATCCAAAAACAGCATCCTGAACCTGATTTAATGGAAAATAAGGTTTTAATTCTTCATCATTAAGGTCAAATTTAGCTTTACGAAGTTTTTCAGCATAGAAAGCATGATCGTAAGCATGCATTTCTTGAATTCCATCAGCCTTTGCCAAAGATTTCAGCTCTTCGATCTCTTTATCAGCATAAGGTTTTGCTTTGGTTAAAAGTTCGTTCAGAAAATCAATGACTTTGGTTGGCGATTTTGCCATTCTTTCTTCCAAAACATATTCTGCATAGTTTTTATAACCTAATAATTCCGCTTTTTGTTGTTTTAAACTAAGAAGATCTTTAATAAGATTCTGATTATCAAATTTTCCACCATCAAAAGATTTTTTACCATTCGCCAGTGCGATTTCTTTTCTCAGCTCACGATTTTCGGCATACGTCATGAACGGAACATAGCTGGGATATTGCAAAGTAACGACCCAACCATCAAGATTTCTTTCTTTTGCTTCTTCAGCATATTGTTCCATAATAGCTTCAGGAATTCCTGTCAGATCTTCTTTATGCGTGATATGTTTAAAATAATTATTCGTTGAAGCCAGTACATTTTGCCCGAACTTAAGGGACTTCAGAGATAAATCCATACTTATTTTCTTCAGTTTTTCTTTATCTTCTTCATTCAATAAAGCACCGCTTCTTACAAATCCTTTATACGTTTCATTCAGCAGCATTTGTTGTTCTTCGTTCAGTTGATATTTGTCTTTTTCGTCGTAAACTTTTTTAATCTTTTTAAATAAAGCTTCGTTTTGAGAAATTTTTGATGAATATTCTGTTAGAATCGGTGAAACTTCCTGAGCGATTTGCTGTAATTCATCACTTGTTTCTGCAGAATTCAAATTAAAAAATATATTGGAAACTACATCCAGTCCCTCACCGGAATAAGCCAACGCTTCAATCACATTTTCAAATGTAGGCTCTTCAGGATTGTTTACAATCGTATTGATTTCTTCTTCGGATTTTTGAATAAGTTCTTTAAAAGCCGGAAGGTAATCTTCATTTTCTATTTGATTGAAAGGGGCTGAATGATATGGTGTATTAAATTTTTCTGTTAAAATGTTCATTTTTTTAATTCTTTTAATTATTGTAAATGTACTAAATCATCGTGATTTTCCAGGATCAATGCTCAAAAATAATGCCCGGTCAAAAAGGTGTGACAAAATGGTTTAATTGTATAAATCTTGTCATATGTAAAGTTGAGATCGCTGAATATTTCTTAATTTTATTTTTAAACTTTAATTATAAAATTAGATCATGCTATGAAAACATTTCTAAAAATTATCGGAGTAATTTTTCTTCTTATTGTTGTGTACGCTGTAATTGCGATGGCGGCTTTTGGTAAAGTTTATCGTTATGAAAAATCAATGGTGATGAATGCGCCGGCCGAAAAAGTATGGCAACAGATAAGCTCTATGAAAGCTTTTAATCAATGGAATCCATGGATGAAACTCGATCCTTCCATGAAAATTGCTTATACCGGAAACTCAGGTGAAGTAGGAGACAAATATTGCTGGGACAGCAGTAACGATAATGCCGGAGCGGGTTGCCAGGAAATTAAAGAATTGGTTCTAAACAAAAGGCAAAAAACAGAAATGATTTTTAAAAGACCGTTTGATGGGCAGGCAACTTCTGAAATTATACTCTCCCCGGAAGGTAATGCAACAAAAGTAACCTGGACTATGGAAACCGAGCAGGATCCCATGATGAAAATAATGCGGCCTTTCATGGATTACCAGATGGGAAAATCGTATGAAGAAGGTCTTAACAACCTGAAAAATTTAGTTGAAAAATAAAATATATTATTGCACGGAGCTTTAATTTTTTGCAGATAAATACAAATTATTTAAAAAATATTATCTTTATATAAAAGATCTGATGCATGGAGAAGATAGTATTTGAGAAAAATAACATAAGAGATTATGTAAAAACCGTGATTGCCGAAAAGATTGAAAGGCTTAAAAATTTTATCGAATTTACCCTTGAGGCGAGCCGTGATATAAAAAAGACCCCGAAATATGACAGTATGCGCGAAGAAATGCAGGAGGAAATTTACCAGATGCAGCGCCAGCTGAGTGCTTTGAATGATCTTAAAAGAAACATGGCTAAAGTTCTTAATAATTCAACGGAAAGAGTACAGCTTGGTTCTTTAGTAATTACCAATAAAGCCAGGTTTTACATTTCGGTCTCATTAGGAGAATTCTTTTTTGAAGGTGATAGGTTTTATGCTATTTCCGCAGAAAGCCCGATGGCTAAAAAGATGATGGGGATGAAACCGGGCGATGAATTTACATTGAATAAAATTCATCAGAAGATTATAGAGGTCTTGTAGAAATAAAGTAAATGATAGGCATCTGGCTTCAAGTTTTTATCCTATTTATTAAAGTTCCATCATCACGCTTCATGCTTCCAGCTTTTTCGTAATTTTGTTGTTATGAATAAATCAGAAATTTTAAAACAAATCATAGAGCAGAGAAGAAGTATTTTCCCAAAAGATTATACAGACACAGAAATTTCTCAGGAAATTATTGATGAAATTTTACATTCAGCGACTTTAGCTCCCAACCATAAGCGTACGAAGCCTTGGCGTTTCAAAATGTTTAAAGGGGAAGAAAAAGCAAAACTGGCTGTAGAAATGCAGGAGATCTATAAATCTACTCAGCCTGGACACTTGTTTTTAGAGAAAAAATACAACGATATTGCTTTTAAAATCAATAAGGCTGATGTTGTTGTTTCTATTGTTGTTAACTTCAGTGGTATGGTTCCTGAATGGGAAGAAATTGCGGCTGTTTCAATGGCTGTTCAGAATATGTATTTAACTTGTACAGCCAACGAAATTGGCTGTTACTGGAGTTCTCCTAAACTTGTAGATCATTTGAAAAAATCTCTTACCATAGAAGAAAATCAGAAATGTCTTGGCCTTTTTTATATGGGTAATTTGGAATAAAAAATATTTATAATAATTTGATTTTAATTAAAAAAAATAAAGCATATTTTTCATTTTGATTAATCTTATTTTTTATCGATTTTGATTTAAAGAAAAAAAACGAATCTGCCTCGTAATGAGATAGATTCGTTTTTTTGGCGGTTGAAAATAATTATGTAATTTCAAATAATTAAAAACAAATTTTATGAAAAAAAAATTACTAATTCTTAAAACTGTATCTATTGTTCTCGTTGGTATTTTCAATGCTCCGCTCAAGAGCCAGTGCTTAAATCCGGCAAATGTGTATTCCTTTAACTATAACGGAAAAACCTATCAGGTTGTTAAAGAGAATAAGAACTGGACTGACGCTGCGGCTTGCGCAGTGGAAAAAGGCGGATTTCTGGCCGAAATTAATGATCAGAACGAGCAAAATGCAGTCTTTTCAGGAGTTCAGAATGCGGGAATTGTTAATAGTAACACTATGGCACCGGATGGAGGAGGTGCGTCTTATGTATGGTTAGGAGGAAATGATATGGCAGTCGAAGGAACATGGATCTGGGATGGAAATAATGATGCTACAGGATCACAGTTTTGGCAAGGTGACTATACAGGAAATCCGGTCGGAGGGCTTTATAACAACTGGGGGGATGAACCCGACAACTTTAATTCTTTCCAGCATGCTTTAGGGCTTGCTCTTACTGATTGGCCTTTTGGGGTGGCAGGACAATGGAACGATATCTATCAGAACAACACTTTGTATTATGTTATTGAGTATAATACCTTATTAGGAACTCACGAGCCGTCAGATCCTGCTGAAAATCTTATCATATATCCCAATCCTGTTACGGATTTTCTTGCTATCGACAACAAAAAAAATATCAAAGAAATTTTGGTAACAGATGCTTCTGGAAAAAGAATTAAATCAATTTCAGGCAGTCGTTTATCCGATAAGATAGATTGCAGGGATTTGCTTGCCGGAGTTTACTACCTACAGATACATTATCAGGATAAAACCTCATCATTATATAGAGTAATGAAAAAATAATCTTTAAAATTATTCTACTCAAATATATTAGATTTTAAAATTTTGTTTATCTTTGCACTCTTAAAATATTTAACTGGGACGAGTTCCCTTAAAATTCAAACATTATGTCAGTAAAAATCAGATTACAAAGACACGGTAAAAAAGGAAAACCTTTCTTCCACATCGTGGTTGCAGATTCCAGAGCTAGAAGAGATGGTAAATTCATCGAAAAGTTAGGAACTTACAACCCAATTACTAACCCTGCAACAATCGATTTAAATGTTGATTCTGCTGTAAAGTGGTTAAACAACGGTGCTCAGCCAACTGATACGGCAAGAGCTATTCTTTCTTACAAAGGTGCTCTTTACAAAAAACACTTACAAGGTGGTGTTGCTAAAGGTGCTTTTGATGAAGCTGAAGCAGAAAAAAGATTCAATGCTTGGGTAGAAGCTAAAGAAGCTAAAGTACAAGGTAAAGTTGAAGGCTTATCTAAAGCTCAGTCTGATGCTAAAAAAGCTGCTTTAGAAGCTGAAGCTAAAGTAAACGAAGCAAGAATCGCTGCTGCTGCACAAGCTGAAGCGGATGCTAAAGCTGCTGAAGAAGCTGCAAATGCACCTGCTGAAGAAACGACAGAAGGAGAAGCTGCTGCTGAATCTACAGAAGAAAACACTGAAGCGTAAAAAAGCTCTGTATGCGTAAAGAAGATTGCTATTTATTAGGAAAAATCACACGCAGACACGGACTTGCGGGAAATGTAATCCTTAAACTGGACACCGACCAACCCGAGCTTTACAATAAACTGGAATCAATATTCGTTGAAATCAACGGATTATTGGTTCCTTTTTTTATTGCCAAAACAACAAGGAGCAAAACTGATGCTCTCAATATTTTATTTAAAAATTCTACGGAAGCCCTTGTAGATCAGTCTTTAGGTAAAAATGTTTATTTACCGCTGTCTACATTGCCAAAACTTTCAGGGAAGCAATTCTATTATCACGAGGTAATCGGCTTTACGGTTTTTGATCAGGAAAATAACAATTGTGGAATTATAGAATCTGTTAATGATCAGACTGCTCAAAACTACTTCGTTACCAATTTCGGAGGAAAAGAAATTGTAATTCCTATTATAAAAGACTGGATTCTTGAAGTAAACAGAGATGAGAAATTCATTAAAACTGAACTTCCGGAAGGTCTTATTGATGTCTTTCTAGTTTCTTCTAAGAAAGACGAATAATTCTAATTTTGAAAAAAAAGGCAAATAAGCTGTTAAAACATATCCGCCTTTTTATAATTTCAAATTTTTTCTATATTACTTATTACTCATAAAACTGCGGGTAATAAAAATTCCTGTACCATTTTATCAACCTGTAAATGAGCATAAGGTTTGTTGTAAGCTTTGGCTGTAATAACCATCACGACAGGGATTCCGGTGAAAATAATAATTTTGTTTCCGCCATTTCCGCTGGATTGATACGATTCAAAACTTTTATTCCCGATTTTATATACTTTTCTCCAGAACAGATATCCATACCCTTCAAAGTCTTTGTTACCGGTAAAATAATTGGTAAAGGATTTTTTGATCCAGTTTTTATCTAAAACCTGCCTGCCGTTCCACATTCCTTTATTTTGGTAAAGTTGCCCGAATTTTGCGAAATCCAATGCGCTCATTTTCAGTCCGCCGGCCAAAGAAGGTTTTTGCTGAGGGGTAAATTGCCATTGGTAATTTGTGATTCCTAAAGGATGAAAAAGCTTTTTCTGAGCATAATTTTCTAAGCCTTTCGGAACAGCTTTGTCCAGAATATCACCTGTGAGAACCACTCCGGCCGTGAAATAACTCCATGTTTTTCCGATTTTGTTTTCACTCATGGGTAAGTTGAGTACGAATGTTACCCAATTGTCTGTAGGATACATATTTTCTTCATTTCCAGGAGATTCTTCATCCTGATCATTTCCAGCAAATCCTGAGCTCATAGTCAGCAAACTTTTAATGGTGACACTGTCCTTTTTAGAAGAATAGTTCTTGAACTTTTTTGTGTCATACAATTCTTGCAGGCGCAGATTTTCATTTTTCAGGTAACCTTCTTTGATGGCAATTCCCATCAATGCGGAAGAAAATGATTTTCCAACGGAACGAGTGTCGTTTAAACTGTCTCTCTGATAGCCGTTAAAATATTCTTCCAACAACAGTTTTTCTTTTTTGATGACAACAATCCCTGTAATCTCACGGAATCTGTTTTCTGCGATTTTCCGATTTAAATCCTTGATTTTTTTCTGGTTAAACTTCTCTTCGGAAACCTTCCATCCGCTGTCGGGCATTATTTTTTGGATGGCAATCCTGTCTTCTGAAATATTTTTTTGAGGAACAATTAACTGAATTTCACCTGTTGCAATCACATCTCCAACTTTCAAAGCTGAAGTTTTCAGGTAAGGTTTAATTTCAATTTTCAATACATGGTTTCCTGCTTCGAGGGCATCAATTCCGCCATGGGCAAGATAAAATCTCATCCACAAATATCTTCCCCAGGAATCTTCATTTGCTGTACTTAAAAATGGAATTCTGAAACTTGTTTTAACCTTCTTGCTATCTGTAGTTCCGGCGCCGGTATTCAGATTTTCGGTGTAAATTAGTTTTCCGTCAACAATAAAATTAAATTGATAATTTCCTCTTCTAAGTAATTCGTCAGCGGTTAAGGAAGAATCGAGCTGATGTAAATAATTGACCAAAGAATTATCCAGAAAGATACGGATGTCAAAATTTTTGTCTTCCTGAAAAGTCATCGTCTTGGAAAAATCAGATTCTTTCAGGTTCTCCAAAGGAACAGCTTTGTCTAAAAAGACAATTTTATGTAAATAATTTTTCTGAACAGAGTTTTCTATCTTTTCAGGCTCAACAATGTTTTGAGCTGAAGAAAGTCCTGAAATAAATGTCAGAACGAATAAAAGGATTGTTTTCATTTTAAATTTTATCTGAACAAAAGTAGGCATCCCTTTCTCGAAAAAATAGAATGGAATTAACGTTTTGCGGTTTTCTGAAGATTATATCGTTTACGCTCGTCAAGGTTCTGAGTCTTGACAAGGATAAGACTGAAAAAGAGCTGTAATACATTGGTGTGATCCGGGGAAGAAAATTTCATTTCAAAATTTTCCTGTATTTCAAAGGAGTAATCCCTATATTTTCTTTAAAACAGCGAATAAAATGAATTTGGTCAGAAAACCCGCATTCCAACGCAACTTCTGATAAGGATTCAAAATCATTTAAAATACTCAAGGATTTTTCAATCTTTAGCTTCCTTATGTATTCCCCTAAATTACACTGGAAATATTTATGAAAATCCCTGCTTAAATGCATTGGGTGAATATCGAGCGTCTGAGAAAGGTCCGCTAAACTCAGCTTTTCTGTAAAATTTTCATGCAGAATTTCTTCAATGTGCTTCACCCAGGCCGGTTTCTTCTGCAGATTATCCTTTTGATTGGATAACTGACTGAAAATTGTTAATAACAATTGATTGATTGTCATTTCAAAAGACTTATCATTTAATTTTGTTTCCTTGAAGATCTGGTAAGTCAATAACTTCAAATCCGGATTTTTGATATTAAAACTTCCTTCAACTTTATCCTTTGAAAGCTGAAAATTTTCAAACCATTTTTCTGTAATTTCCACATGAAATCCTCTGGTAAAAACATCCGGTTTTATATTGTAATGCGCATCTTCCCAATGATGATACAGCAGTGTTCCGGCGGAACAATCGTAAATTTCTTTTTTGTTTCCCTCTTTCATATTTCCCTGAAGCAGAAAGGTGAAATAGGGATTTTCATGATAATGCCAATCGACGAAAGGATGCGTATATTCTGTATCTGTAATCGTCAGCCCGTCGAAATGTAAGGTTTTATTGGTCTGTCCGAAAAATTCACCGTGTCGAAGGTTTTTCATGTTATCGTTTTTGTTTTAAATTTTCAATCTTTTCATACATCCTGTTAAAGAATATTTTCCTGTCCTTGTTGCCGGAAGTATTTAGGGATTTTGAATTTTTAATCTGATGGTCAAAATAATTTTTTGTTTCATCACATGTTTTGATATCATTAATTAAAATATATCCAAACATATTCGTCGGAATAGCAAAAAGCGATTGCTGAGGATGATGGAAAAAGATGTCATTGGAAAGATGCATCAGCTCATTTTCGTACAGATGAAATCTCGGATTGCTTTCCGTTTTCTGTTCGATATATTCTATTAGCTCCTTTAATTCTTGCAGGATAATCTGTGCTTCATTATTTTTTAGAAGATCAGTTTCATGATAATAAACAATTTGCTGCAGAATGCTGGAAATGGTCATGTCGTTCCATAGTTCTACAACCTTCTGTTCTTCGTACTTTTTCCTTAATTCTTTCGTATTCATTTCAAAATTTGGAGCAGAAAACTGTAAAAAAGGAATGAAGACCTGTTTTGCATTGAGAAGATTCATCCAGACATAAATTTTAAAACGAGAAAGCATTGTATCTGAAAGTGTATAAAAAAACGGAATATCTTTCGCTGAATAATAAACTGTCATTTCATCGCTGAGCGGAAGGTTTTCAAAAACACTAAGATTATTTTTAAAAAAAGATTCCAAATCCTCGGTTTGGGCCACAGCCGAAGTTCTTCTCATAACAATCTGATGATCGGAGGTCTGAAATTGATCTAAGGAAATCTGAAAATATTTTGCCAGTTCAATAGCTTCTTCAAAATTGAATTTTGCTTTCTGTGAAGTTCTACGGTGAGCTGCATCATAGCTTATATTAAGAATATTCGAAATTTCGTCATTAAGAGATTTATTACCTATTTTCCGTCTGATTTCCTTTAATAAAAGTTCCTGATACATATTTTTGCGATTTTCACAAATTTAGAAATTTATTTTAATTTTTTTTCGCATTTATTTTTATACCATCTGCAAATAATTTTGAATCATCAATTTTTAAATAATGAATTATGAAAATACGGATTTTATTAATAATGAGCATTTTAATAATTAATTTTATTAAAGCACAGGATGATACTTTGAAGATACAAAACACAAAATTAATCGCTTTAACTCCTTTAAATAAAAAAACAGATAAAGTAAATGGTTTGACTTTTGGGTTAGGTTTTGATTCAAAATACATTGTTAAAAAGCAAGATACCGAACTACTTCAAAAAGTAAATGGCTTAAATATAGAGGTTAACCCGTTAGGTATTTTATTTTGGATGTTGTACGATCCGGAAAAAGATCAGGATACAGAATTTATAAAGATTAACGGACTTAATATTTCAGCTGCAGGCTATTTAAAAGGCATCAGTCATAATGGACTCACCCTTTCTCTTTATAATTACGGGCATACAATGAATGGCATTTCAGGAACTTTTTTTACTACTTATATAGAAACAGGAAACGGTTTTTTTGTCTCAACTTTAGGTGTTCATTCCAAAAAATTGAATGGTGTGAGTATTTCGATTTTTAATAATGCAGAAATAATGCGGGGGATACAAATTGGAGGATATAATTCTAACAAGGATGGAAAAGGCATGCAGATAGGTCTTATCAATAAGTCTGAAAAATTGAAAGGGCTGCAAATCGGCTTGTGGAATAAAAATGGAAAAAGAAGTTTACCAATTATTAATTTTTAAACCATGAAAACTATACCCTATATTTTAATTGCTATAAGATTTATTCTTGCTCCAATTATCATTTTATTAGCTTATTTCAAAGGAGAAGAGTATGGATTTTTTATTTTAAGTTTAATGTATTTCGGTTTATTAACTGATATTTTCGATGGAATCATCGCCCGGAAAGTTGGAGTCTCTTCTGAAAAATTAAGAAGACTGGATAGTCAGACCGATTTGATTTTCTGGCTTTCACTTGGTTTTGCAGCTTATATTCTGAATCCTGACTTGATTAAAAATGAATGGAAAGGAATTCTTTTAATCCTTGCCATGGAGACACTGTGTTACATTGTCAGTATTCTGAAATTTAAGAAAGAAACATGTACACATGCTTTTTTATCGAAAATGTGGGGATTGAGTCTGCTGATCGCTTTCACGTATCTTATCGGCTTTCAGCAGGCAGGATGGGCTTTTTATTTCATGGTTGCTTTAGGATTTGTAGCTCATATCGATGTGATAATGATTATTTTAATTCTTCCGGAATGGCAATATGATGTCCCAAGCTCCTATCATGCCTGGAAAATAAAAAAAGGTAAAAAAAGAAAGAAAAGCATTTTTTTTAACTGATTTCACTTATGAAATATAGATTTGGTTAAATGATTTTTAAAAAGACAGTGTAATCATCAAGTTGCGCTGTTTTTTTGTAACTTTGCACTCATTAATTTTTACACAAAAATTTTAATCAACAAATGAAAAAGCAGACCATTAAGGAAATCCTGGAGGATTACAAGAAAGTATTACATCATGACATTACGGTTTACGGTTGGGTAAGAACATTCCGTGCAAATCGCTTTATTGCGCTTAATGATGGTTCTACGATCAATAATTTGCAAATTGTTGTTGATTTTGAAAATTTCGATGAAGAAATTATCAGTAAAATCAGTACCGCAGCTTCCGTGAAAATTGTCGGTGAAGTAGTGGAAAGCCAGGGAGCAGGCCAGGCCGTGGAAATTTTAGCTAAGAAAATTACAGTTTTAGGGGATAACTTTACAGAAGAAAGAGATAAAACAATCCTTCAACCTAAAAAACATTCTCTGGAAACTTTAAGAGATCAGGCGCATTTGAGATTCAGAACAAATCTTTTTGGTGCGGTTTTCAGAGTACGTCATGCGGTAAGTTTTGCCATTCATTCATTCTTTAACCAGAATCAGTTCTTTTACATCAATACACCGGTTATTACAGGTGCCGATGCAGAAGGAGCAGGGGAAATGTTTGGGGTTACCAATTTCGATTTAAACAATATTCCAAGAGATGAGCAGGGAGATATCGATTTTTCCCAGGATTTTTTCGGTAAAAAAACGAATTTAACGGTTTCCGGGCAGCTTGAAGGTGAAACGGCAGCGATGGGATTGGGAAGAATTTATACTTTTGGACCTACTTTCCGTGCAGAAAATTCAAATACGACAAGACACCTTGCGGAATTCTGGATGATCGAACCTGAAGTGGCTTTCAACAATCTTGAAGACAATATCGATCTTGCTGAAGATTTCTTAAAATATGTTATTCAGTATGTACTAGATCATTGTAAAGATGATCTTGACTTCTTAGACAAACGTTTTGCGGAAGAGCAAAAGTCTAAACCTGAAAAAGAAAGAGCAAAAGAAGGGTTGATTGAAAAACTTGAAAATGTTGTTGCTAAACGTTTCAAAAGAGTTTCTTACACAGAAGCTATTGAAATTTTATTAAATTCAAAAGAAAATAAAAAAGGAAAGTTTCAGTATCCTGTTGAAAACTGGGGAACAGATCTTCAGTCGGAACACGAAAGATACCTGGTTGAAAAGCATTTTGAAAGTCCTGTAGTACTATTTGATTATCCAAAAGAGATCAAAGCGTTCTACATGAAACTGAATGATGATGGTAAAACTGTTGCTGCAATGGATGTTCTTTTCCCGGGAATCGGTGAAATCATCGGTGGTTCTGAAAGAGAAGCCAGACTGGATGTACTGAAGCAGAAAATGGCAGATATGCACGTTGATGAGCATGAGCTTTGGTGGTATATGGATACCAGAAAATTCGGTTCCGTACCGCATGCCGGTTTCGGATTAGGATTAGAAAGACTGGTTCTTTTCGTAACGGGAATGACGAATATCAGAGACGTAATTCCTTTTCCTAGGACACCGAAAAATGCGGAATTCTAAAATATTTATCTTTAAAAATATCGAATCCTTCTAAACAAAATAGAAGGATTTTTTTATTAACTGTGATATTTATAATCACGGTAAATTAAATTTATAATAAATAAAAAGCCCTGAAAATCATGCTTCAGGGCTTTTGTGTTTATTTTTAAATAGCTTATTATGTTGTGTTAAATGCAAAAATCGTGCTAAAGTTCATTTTTGTCAAAATATTTTACTAAATTCGTAAAATATGTTATGTTAAAACACCATCTAGTAATATGCTTAAACAACACTTACAACTCAAATTAGGACAAAAGCTGGCTCCCCAGCAGATCCAGCTTATGAAGTTGATTCAGCTTCATACACTGGAGTTTGAGGAGGAACTTGAAAGAGAGTTAGAAGAAAACCCGGCATTGGAGATCGCAAAAGATGAATCTAAGGAAGATGAATATGCCGCACTTGAAGATTCGTATGAAAGCGAAGGTACAGAAAGCATCCAAACTGATTTTGATGTAGACCAATATCTTTATGATGACGAGCCGAACTATAAAACTGCGTCCAGCAACTATTCTTCAGACGATGAGGAATTTGATAACGAAAGCCTTTTAACAGAAGGGCAATCCCTCTATGATTATCTTCTTGAGCAAATCCATCTTGTGAACATCAGTGAAGAGGATGAGAAAATTGCAGAATATATTATCGGAAATTTAGACACCGACGGATATTTAAGAAGGGAAATCAAATCTATTGTTGATGATCTGGCATTTTCTCAGGGGATCTATACGACAAAAGAAAATGTTGAAGATATTCTTGAAAATTATATTCAAAAACTGGATCCTCCAGGCGTAGGCGCAAGAGGATTGCAGGAATGTCTTCTTTTGCAGATTGAGAAAAAAGTAAGCTCCGACAAAGCTGTTTCTCTGGCTGCCAATATTCTTAGATATCAGTTTGATGCTTTAACGAACAAGCATTACAACAAAATTATTCAAAAATATGATATCGAAGAAGAAGATCTAAAAGATGCTTTAGACGAAATTTCAAAGCTGTCACCAAAAGTTGGTGGAAATTTTGATACCCAGACCATCACAATCAATCAGGAAATTATTCCGGACTTTGTGATTCAGGTAAAAGAAGGACAGGTAATTCCAATGCTCAATAGCAAGAATGCTCCAACATTAAGGATTTCCGAAGAATATAAAGATATTCTAACAACCTATTCTCACGATAAAACCTCTTCTGAACATAAACAGGCAGCTTTATTTATCAAACAGAAACTTGATGCGGCCAAATGGTATATCGATGCGATTAATCAGCGTCAGAATACATTGTTACAGACTATTAATGCTATTGTAAAATTTCAGAAAGATTATTTTCTTACAGGTGATGAAAAATCGCTGAGACCGATGATTTTAAAGGATATTGCAGATATTACCGGTTTTGATATTTCAACTATTTCAAGGGTTGTTAAAAGCAAGTATGCTGATACTCCAAATGGAATTATTTATTTGAAAGATCTATTTTCCGACAGTCTTACGAATGACGATGGTGAAGAGGTTTCAACAAAAGAAATTAAAACGCACCTTCTTGAAGTTATCAGCAAGGAAAATAAAAGAAAACCTCTTACAGATGACGCTTTGGTAGTGATTCTGAAAGAGCAGGGCTATAATATCGCCAGAAGAACGATTGCCAAATACCGAGAACAGCTTAATATTCCGGTAGCGAGATTAAGAAAAGAACTTTAATAAAAGAAAAGCACTTCAATTTGAGGTGCTTTTTTTATTTTAAAACTAATATTTTTTAAACAAAATATATTTCAGTTGTTTACTTTTTCCAGTCCAAGTTCACGGATAGAAATTTCTCTCATTTCCACTTTTCGTACTTTCCCTGAAATGGTCATCGGGAAATCATCCACAAATTTCCAGAATTTAGGCACTTTGTAATGTGCGATTCTTTCTTTGCAGTAATTCAGAAGCTCTTCTTCAGTTACGTTAAAGCCTTTTCTTACTTTCACCCAGGCCATTACTTCTTCTCCAAATTTTTCGCTGGGAACTCCAATGATCTGAACATCAAGAATATTGGGATACGTGTAAAGAAAGTCCTCAATTTCTTTAGGGGAAATATTTTCTCCGCCACGGATTATAAGGTCTTTTATTCTTCCTGAAATAGTTATATAACCTTCATCGTCCATCGTTGCCATATCTCCGGTGTGCATCCATCGGGAGTCGTCGAGAACTTTCCTTGTGTTTTCAGGATCATTCCAGTATTTCAGCATGACGGAATATCCTCTTGTACAAAGTTCACCATGTTCTCCTCTTTTGACGGTTTTTCCATTTTCATCAATAATCTTAATTTCGAGATGATCCTGAACGGTTCCTACAGTATGAACCTGTTTTTCAAAAGGCGTTCCGATCAAAGTCTGAGTAGATACAGGCGAGGTTTCTGTCATGCCATAGCAGATGCTCATTTCTTTGATGTTCATGAGGCTTTCTACCTTCTTCATAATTTCGGGTGGACAAACGGAACCTGCCATTACTCCTGTTCGTAAACTTGAAAAATCAAAGTTTTCAAAATTCTTTACGGCCAGTTCGGCAATAAACATTGTTGGAACTCCATACAATGAAGTACATTTTTCATCGGAAACGACTTTTAGCGTAATTTCAGGATCAAAACTGTCATTAGGAATCACCATACATGCTCCGTGAGCAGTACAGCAAATGTTTCCGATGACCATTCCGAAACAATGATAAAATGGTACCGGAATACAAACTCTGTCTTTTTCGGTATATTTTAACCTTATTCCAATAAAATATCCGTTATTTAAAATATTATGATGGGAAAGCGTCACTCCTTTTGGAAAGCCCGTAGTTCCTGAAGTATATTGAATATTTACTGGATCATCAAATTGTACATGTTCTTCAAAGTTGTGCAGAACATCGTCTGAAATATGCTGTCCGTTATTAAGAAAATCTTCCCAGCTGTCATCAAAGAAAATTTCTGATTTCAGGCTTGAGCAGAATTCCCGGGCATCAGCAATCATGTTTTTATAATCACTTGATTTAAAGCGCAGAGATGAAAATAGATGAGACATTTCCGATTGATTGATCACAAAAATCAGTTCGCTCGTCCGGTATGCAGGATTGATGTTGACGAGAATAACGCCTATTCTTGCGGTAGCATACTGTAAAAGTACCCATTCGTAACGGTTGGCAGACCATATTCCTACGCGTTCTCCCGACTTTACACCAAGGAAAATCAATGCTTTGGCAACAGCGGTCGTCTGGTTAAAAAATTCCTGATACGTTGCTCTGTAATTTTGATGTACACAGATCAGGGCTTCATTATTGGGAAATTTTTCTACAGTTCTTTTAAGATTGTTTCCGATGGTTTCGCCCAGTAAAGGAATGTCAGAAGCACCATGAACATAGGATATTTGCATAAAGTGAAAGATTTGGATAAATAAAATTAACAATTATATCTCAAACTTCTGCTTTTTATATTTACATTTCCTGAGAATCGATTTCTTTCAGCTGTTTGAGGTTTTTATCGAGTTTGCTCATAATAATTCCATACACCAGTCTATAGTAAAGCCAGATCAGTAATACTGAAAACGCAGTCGTAAGGATAACTCCTACAACAAATATCATCATCGCAGAATTTTTTGGTTCCACATTCTGTGAGCTTAACGAATAAAATATGAAAATGGTAAAAATAGAAGTAAATGCTACTAATAAAAGAATACTGATTAAAATAAAAGAATTTACGGTTTTTTTGAATTTAATAATTCTGGTAATCAATCCTTTCAGATTTTCTTCGATTTTTATTTTACGGTAGTTCTGATAGAATTTATAAACAAAATAAGCCGTAACGATAATGCTTAATACTTTTAATACCCAATAAATATTTTCAAAACTGTTTTCAACTTCAGCCGTTTTTTGAGCCCCCAGTTTTTCTAAGATGTTCAGAAAACCATTGTCTTCTTCAGTCTGAAAGAAATAAAATATTCCCATCACCGAAAACAGTAAAAATTCTGCAACGCTGATCCAGAAAATGTATTTCACATAATTTCGTGATTTTTTGTTGAGCATCTTTAGGATCTCATTATCATCGTATTTTTTCTGAACAGGTTGTTCCTGCCATGTTTTCTTAAAGCTATCTAAGTCAAATTCAGGCATATTTTTCCATCTTTTCTTTAAGGGTTTTCTTTAATCTGTTCATTTTCACACGAGCATTAACTTCAGTGATCCCGAGGTTTTCTGCAATATCCTTATAAGGCAAATCATCCAGATACATCATTACAATCGCTCTTTCCACATTCGGGAGCGTTTTTATTACAGTGTACAAAAGTGATACCTGCTGTTGTTTTTCGTCGTCATCTTCAATAAAATCTGCATGATTTATATCCAACTCGTTGGTAGGTAGACTTTTGCTTTTTTTTCTGAAAAGAGTAATAGCTGTATTGAGGGCAACACGATACATCCACGTAGAAATTTTAGAATTTCCTTTAAATGAGTCATAACTTCTCCATAATTGTAACACAATTTCCTGAAAAAGATCTTCTTCATCTTCCAAAGAATTCGTATAAAGACGCGAAACCTTGATAATCAGCCCCTGATTATCTTTAATAAGCTGCGCAAATTCTTTTTCCTTTGAAGCCAATGCAGATGTATAATTTTAGTGGTACGAAGATAATAATAATAAGTCAATTGTCAATTTTACTTCGTAAGTGAATGGTGAATTTTATTTTAGAAGAATTTAATAATAGTTTTAAAAGAATTGACAAAGAATTTTGATTGACGATTCACAATTCACCTTATATCTCCCGCAATTTCCTATCTTTGCACCCACGAGAAAGTCGGCTTGTTGATTCTTGCTTCGGCAAGGGTAGGAAAGTCCGGACACCGTAGAGCAGCAAAGCGGATAACATCCGTCACCCGTGAGGGTAGGACAAGTGCAACAGAAAGGATGTACAGTTCGGCTGTAGTGAAATCAGGTAAACTCTTTGTGGTGCAATGATAAGTATATCGGTTCTTTTCAGCAATGAAAATAGGAGTTGCTCGCTCTGAAAGCCGAGGGGTAATCAGCTCAAGTTTTGCAGCAATGTAAAACGCAGATAAATAACAAGCACTTCTTCGGAAGAACAAAATCCGGCTTACAGATTTTCTCGTGGTTTTTTAAGTTAGAAGTCAGAGGCTGGAAGAGGGAAGTTTTTAAACGTAATAATTGTAAACCTCCATCTTCAAGCTTCCATCTTCCATCCAAATTTATTTCTCGTTTTCCAGTTGTTTTTTAGCTTCCTTTAATCCTTCTTTATCTTCTTCGGAAAGCTTCGGATATTTAAGCTTCATTTTTTCCAGCGCATCAATAATAATCTGAATGGCTGCTACTCTTGCAAACCATTTATCATCTGCCGGAAGAACAAACCATGGTGCGGAGTCTTTCGATGTTTCGTTGATGGCTGTTTCATAGCAGTCCATATATTTATCAAAAAGTGCTCTTTCAGGCAAATCGGCAGCAGAGAATTTCCAGTTTTTTTCCTGTTCGTTGATTCTGTCAAGAAGTCTTTTCTTCTGCTCGTCTTTAGAAACGTGTAAGAATATTTTTACGATGGTTGTTCCGTTGTCAGTCAGGTGTTTTTCAAAATTTCTGATACTTTCATAGCGGTTGTTCCAGAAGTTTTCATCAAAATCTTTTAAGGATTTCCAAGTTTTTTCGTTCAGATTATATTCGGGATGAACTTTACAAACCAATACACTTTCATAATGTGATCTGTTAAAAATCCCAATCATACCTTTTTGGGGTAACGCAAGATAGTGTCTCCACAGAAAATCATGTGAATATTCTCTTGAGCTTGGGGTTTTAAAGCTGATGACGTTACACCCTTGCGGATTTACGCCTCCGAAAACATGTTCTATCATGCTGTCTTTTCCGGCAGCATCCATGGCCTGAAGTACAACCAAAAGTGATTGGCTTCCATCGGAGTATAATCTTTCCTGAAGCTCACGAAGTTTTACTTTTTCAAGAATAAGCAACTTTTCGCCTTCTTCTTTTGTAAGTTTTCCTTTATATGCTGTTGAAGATTTTTTTATTGAAAATTTACCTTTTACCAAAAAATCATCCGAAAAGTTGATGTCCATATATATTTAATTAAAGATTATATCAGTTACTTAAATATAATAAAAAAACCGCCTCGGCGAGACGGTTCTTCTATTTTTTTTGAGTAGAGCTTACTTTGCAGCTACTTTTTTAGCTTGTTTTGCAGCTTTTTTGTCAGCCTTAGCTTTAGCTTTTAGTTCTGCAGGAGTTAATGGTTTAGGCTCCGGTGCATTTGGATCTACATTTCCTTTGATGTAGATTACGCTTCTGCTGTTAGCAGGGTCATTAGAAAATACTTCAATCATTTTGTTGAATCCTCCATTGATTGCGGTATTGTACCCAACTTTGATCTGAGCAGATTTTCCTGGCATAATAGGATCTGTCTTAAATTCCGGAGTTGTACATCCACAAGATGCTTTTACATTAGAAAGAACAAGAGGTTTATCACCGGTATTTGTTACTGTAAAAAATCTTGTACCGTCTGAATTAGGTTTGATAGTACCGTAATCGAAAGTAGTTTTATCAAATGTGATTGTTTGTGCAGATGCTAATGCGAATGTTCCGAATAAAGCAATTCCTGCGATTAATTTTTTCATATTCTTGAATATTAAATATGTTGTTAGATAAATTTTGAGTAACAAAGTTAAAAATTATTTTAATTCATACTTAAAATTTTTTTTCTTTAGACTATTTTTGCAAATTGTAAAGTAAAGTAAAAGAATTTATGCAGATTTCAGAAAAGTACAATCCACAGGAAACAGAACAAAAGTGGTACAATTACTGGTTGGAAAACAAATACTTCCATTCAGAGCCTAATGATAAGCCGCCCTACACTGTTGTCATCCCTCCGCCAAACGTTACGGGGATCTTACACATGGGGCATATGCTGAATAATACCATTCAGGATGTTCTGGTCCGTCGTGCAAGAATGCAGGGCTTCAATGCCTGTTGGGTTCCGGGAACAGACCACGCTTCTATTGCTACGGAAGCGAAGGTTGTTGCTAAACTGAAATCAGAAGGAATCAGCAAGTCTGACATTACCCGTGAAGAATTCTTAAAACATGCCTGGGACTGGACTGATAAATACGGTGGAACAATCCTGGAGCAGCTGAAAAAGCTGGGTTGCTCTTGCGATTGGGACAGAACGCGTTTTACAATGGAACCAAAACTTTCTCAGCAGGTTATCAAATCTTTTGTTGATCTATACAATAAAGGACTGATCTATCGCGGTTACAGAATGGTAAACTGGGATCCTGAAGCAAAAACCAATATTTCCGACGAAGAAGTAATCTTTAAAGAACAAAACGGAAAATTATATTTCCTTAAATATAAAATTGAATCTTCGACAGGCTCAGATACCGACGAATATTTGTCAGTTGCTACTACGCGTCCTGAAACTATTTTCGGGGATACTGCCGTTTGTATCAATCCTAATGATGAACGATATGCTCATTTAAAAGGTAAAAAAGTTATCGTACCCATCGTAAACAGAGTAATTCCTATTATCGAAGACGAATATGTGGATATTGAGTTCGGTACCGGAGCTTTGAAAATTACGCCGGCTCACGATATCAATGACTATGAAATCGGACAAAAACACAGTCTTCAAATGATTGATGCTTTGGACGATGATGGTAATTTAAATGATTACGGTTTACATTACGCCGGAAAAAACAGGTTTGAAGTAAGAAAGCAGATTGCTAAAGAATTAGAAGAAAAGGATCTCTTGTTAAAGGCAGAAGATTACGTAAATAAAGTAGGAACATCTGAAAGAACGGGCGCGGTGATCGAACCTAAAGTTTCTGTTCAGTGGTTCCTGAAAATGTCTGAAATTGCAAAACCTGCTTTGGATGTAGTAATGGATGATGAGGTTAAATTCTATCCTGAAAAGTTTAAAAATACCTATAAACACTGGATGGAAAACATCCGCGACTGGAATATTTCCCGTCAGCTTTGGTGGGGACAACAAATTCCTGCTTATTATTATGGTGACGGAGAAAACGATTTTGTAGTTGCGGAAGATAAATATCAAGCTCTTGTTGTCTTAGAAGAACAAAAAGGAATTATAGCTAATCTTGATGATTTGAGACAGGACGAAGATGCGCTTGATACCTGGTTCTCCTCATGGTTGTGGCCAATGTCTGTTTTTGACGGTTTGCTTGAACCTGAAAATAAAGACATCAATTATTATTACCCGACATCAGATTTGGTAACAGGTCCGGATATTATTTTCTTCTGGGTTGCTAGAATGATTATGGCAGGGTTGGAGTACAGAAAAGAAGTTCCGTTCAAAAATGTCTATTTTACAGGAATTGTAAGAGATAAGCAAAGAAGAAAGATGTCTAAATCTCTAGGAAATTCTCCGGATCCGCTGGAATTGATGGATAAATATGGCGCGGATGGTGTTCGTGTAGGAATTTTATTAAGTTCTGCAGCTGGAAATGATCTTCTGTTTGATGAAGATTTAATGTTGCAGGGAAGAAACTTCATGTCAAAAATTTGGAGTGCATTCCGTTTAATTAATATGTGGAATCATGAAGATAAGCCGGCAAATTCAACAGAACTTCAGGCAATCGAATGGTTCGAAAATAAATTAAATAAAGCAATTGTTGAGATTAATGACCAGTTTGAAAAGTTCAGAATTTCTGATGCGTTGCATTTAATTTATAAATTGATCTGGGACGATTTCTGTTCCTGGTATTTAGAAGCGATCAAGCCGAATTATGGTGAAGGTATTTCTAAAGAAGTTTATAATAAAACAGTTGCTCTTTTCGAGGAATTAATGAAATTGCTTCATCCTTTTATGCCTTTCTTAACAGAGGAATTATGGCAGACAATTTCAGAGAGAAGTATTGAAGATGCATTAATTATTGCTCAACAGAAAAAAGCGGAATCGTTCAATGAAGATATTATTAAAAACTTCGAAACGGCATCTGAAATTATTTCTGGGGTAAGAAATTACCGTCAGACAAAAGGAATTTCACCAAAAGAAGCTGTTGAAATTTTCACAAATGCTTCAGAATTTGCTAATGAATCGGTAATTAAAAAATTAGCTAACGTTTCAGAAATTCATTTCGGAACAAAAACCGATAAGCCAAGCTTTACGTTTTTAGTTGGTGCGACGGAAATTTCAATTCCTTTAAGTGAAAACCTGGATTTGGAAGAAGAAAAAAAGAAAACCGAGGAAGAATTAAAATATTTAAAAGGATTTTTAATTTCTGTAGACAAAAAGCTTTCCAACGAAAAGTTTGTTGCCAATGCAAAACCTGAAATTGTAGAAGTTGAGCGTAAAAAACAAAAAGATGCGCTTGATAAGATTGCGATTTTAGAAGAGAAATTAAAGAGTTTATAATAAAAGGTTCGGGTTAAGGTTGAGTCTCAAGTTTAGCCTGAACCTTAATCTTAGCCTAAATTTAATATGACACATTTAGAAAACATAAAAAAACTATTCTCCAAAAGCTTTATAGAAAGTCCTTTGCTGGAAAGTTTTGAGGCCGGGAAAATTTATCTCTCCAGTGGAAAGATTGTCGCTTGCGATCCGTTGGTTACCAATGATATGAAACCTTTTTCTACTGACTTTCCTAAAGGAGATTTTTCGGTTCTTGTACATAAAGAACGGGAAAGCAACTGCGTAGCCTACGTAGAAGTAGTCTTTACTAATGAGGAAATTGCAGATTGGAAACTGGCTACAACAGAAGGACAGGAGGTAAAAGAACTCGCCGATGGAGAAGTCTTCGGATATCCTGTAGAAAGCGGTATGGGATGCTTTATGGATGTCGATACACAAAATAGCCTTAATCAGCTTGAACAAAAATTATATCATCGCAAAGGAGTAGATTTTATGGGAATTTATGAAGAATTTTTCCATGAACATTTTTTTGATGAAAACGGAGCAATCGATCAGTATGCATTCTTAAAACCTTCTGAAAATCATCCTGGAACTATTTTTGCCTTTGAAACAGGATATGGGGAAGGATTTTATGCAAGCTATATTGCTTATGATAAAAATCACTCACCGGTAAAGATAATAACTGAATTTATTGAGATTAGTTAACTTTATTTACCAAACCCAAGCAACACAATATTAATATTAAAGGCAATGAATTTCTCATCACAACAACCGAAAATCATCGTTGTCGGAAGCTCTTCGGTAGATCTCATCTTGGAAACCGAAAAAGTTCCTTCCCATAACGAAACAGTAATTGCGAATACAACTGAAAGTTTTTTTGGCGGAAAAGGAGCCAATCAGGCGGTAGGTGCTGCAAGACTTGGGGCGAAAGTTCATTTCATAGGTTGTGTGGGAATGGATCCTGTTGGACAACAGATCATGAGAAATATGATGAGTGAAAACGTAAACATAGATTTCGTTTTTGAAACAGATCATGATGCCAGCGGAACGGCTTATGTAACAAGCTCGAAAGGGAGTTCTGCCATTGTTGTGGTTCCCGCTGCCAATAATCATTTAAGCAATGAACATATAGAAGCTGCCGATAAATATTTTCAGACCGCAGATCTCATTCTCCTTCAGCTAGAGGTTTCGATGGATGTGGTAGAATTTACGATTAATAAAGCTAAAAAATATGGCAAAAAAGTCGGGTTGTACGCTTCTCCGGCACAACGGCTGAGTAACAGCATTGTGGAAAATCTCGATTTTATGGTGGCGAAAAGCAGTGATCTTCATATCCTTTTCGGAGAAGAGCAGAGGGAAAAAATTCTTAAAAAATACTTCAATAAGCTTTTTGTAAGAGACGATATCAATTCAACTGTTTATTTTGACGGAACCGAAATGAAATACTGCAGGAATGACAAGGACACCACGATCTATAAAATGGGAATGGGTGATGCCTTTACTGTTGGTTTTTCAATTGCTTTGTGCCACAACAATGATATTGATGAATGTGTGAAATTCGGAAATGAAGTTTCTGCAAGCGTCTCTGCTAAAAAAGGATCACAAACAGGCCTGCCAAGATTATCAGATTTTATTTCATAAGCTATTTGATACATATCGAAAGTGTTGAACTTACTCTAAAATACAAACTAAAATTTCCACTTTTATAGGTGGATTTTTTCTTTTATCTATGGAAAAGTTAGTTCTTACTACAGAAGATTCTTTCTCAATCGTAACTCATCTTTTTTTACCTGAAAAGAGCAATCAACGGCTTTTGCTTATCAATTCCGCGACAGGAGTAAAACAGCAGATATATTTCTCTTTTGCTAAATATTTTTCTGAAAAAGGCTTTACCGTAATCACTTACGATTATCGTGGAATCGGACTTTCCAAACCCCGAAAAATGAAAAATTTTGAAGCTTCTATGAGAATCTGGGGGTCAAAAGATTATAAAGCATTAACGGAATATATCAGACTTAATTTTAAAGATTTTAAAAAATATTGTTTAGGACATTCTGTTGGGGCTTTAATTTTAGGGATGAATAAAAATTCTGATATGTTTGATGAATTTGTTTTTGTAGGAACTCAAAATGCTTTTGTAGGAAATTTGAAATTCAGAACAAAAATAGAAGCATATCTTGGTTTCGGAATTATGCAACCCTTAACGACAACATTGTTAGGCTATTTCCCTGCACAATGGTTCGGGCTGGGAGAAAGTCTTCCAAAAAATTGCGCATATGACTGGAGAACCTTAATTTTAAACAGAAAATCAACCAATAGTTTGTTGGATAAAATCGAGGATTACTCTAAAAATTTAACGCAAAAAGTCTTTGTAATCAGAGCAGAGGATGATGTATGGCTCACTGAAAAAGGAGTAAAAAGCCTTTTAAATGAAACGTATCCGAATCTAAGACCCGTTCACAGACTCATCAAAATCTCCGAATCTGAAAAAGGGGAAATCGGACACGTTAATTTTTTTAGAAGCTACAACAAAAAACTCTGGAATATTATTTTAAATGAATTGATATAAATGAAGAACCTGATAGAAAACACGGTGCAATTTGTTAAAGAAAAACTTAAAGGGGCGGAGGCCGGACACGATTGGTATCATATTGAAAGAGTCTGGAAACTTGCAAAGAAAATCGCTGAAACAGAAGAATGTAATCTTGAAGTTGTAGAGCTTGCAGCGCTTTTGCATGATATTGCCGACCCTAAATTCCACGACGGTGACGAAACACTGGCATTAAAGGTTTCAAAAGAATTTCTGGAAAGTCAGAATACTTCACAAGAAATGATAGAAAAAGTTTTATTTATCATTAAAAATATTTCGTTCAAAAACAGAAATGATGTTCCTCAAAATCTCCCTGTTGAACTTAAAATAGTGCAAGACGCTGACAGAATTGATGCGATAGGGGCCATCGGAATCGCCAGAACTTTCAATTTTGGGGGCTTTAAAAATAATCTGATGTACGATCCTGAAATTAAACCGAAGCTGAATATGTCGAAAGAAGAGTATAAAAAATCTAATGGTACGACAGTCAATCATTTTTACGAAAAACTTTTGTTGCTGAAAGATCTCATGAATACACAGAAAGGAAAAAAAATTGCCTCCGAAAGGCATGATTATATGCTGCAGTTTCTCGATCAGTTTTATAAAGAATGGAATGTAAACTGATATTCCTTCTGAAAGCTTCTTAAAATAAGTATCTTTGCAGTATGATGGCATTCATTGTTCTGGTAATTTTTTGGGCCTGTGTAATTTCTCTATTTTTATCTAAGGTAAAAAGAGGAAGAGGAGCGGAGTGGGCAAAATTGTTCCGTATTGTTACCATTGTTTTTTCTATTTCTATTTTCACCTACTGGTTTATCAAGAAAAGTGCGGTAGGAATTGTGGAAGATTCGGTTGCTCTGCAGGTCATCAACAAGCTTCCGCAGCCGCTTGATTTTTACGCTGTCACAATCAATGATTCTGAAACAGGAAAAGTGATTGACACCAGACATATCGGTACAATACGCCCGGAATATTACCGGATTGAGTATCTTAAAATGGAGAAATCCGATGAATACTGGATCGTAGGCTACCTGGGAAAGAAAAATCTTGTGTATTTTTCACAACATGCGCTTCCCAATAAAAATATTGATCAGATTATTGAGATCAGAAATTACATCAATCAGAGCGTAAGACTTTCTGATCTGGCTAAAAAGCAGGTGGAAGCCTATAATTACGAAAATATAAAGATGGGAATCTGGATAACCTTGGATTTTCTTCTTCTTTTTCTCAATCTGATGTTACTTATAAGAAACAGAAAATAGCAGTTCCGGCTTGCGAAGCAAGCCGGAACTTTTTATGAAAAACTTTATTAAACCGGAAAATTAAGGATAATCTAAAATAAGCATTATTCTTTCCTTAAATTCTTCCGGACATTTTCTGATAATTTTATCTTTGTTTTGTTTGCTGATTTGCTTAGCTTCCAGCCATTCTGTGACATCGGAGCTTAAGCTGTTGTTATCATAAACTCTTTTGATTTTGTCATTTTCGTAAAAAGTGTACTCGTCTCCAAGAAAGCTTGTTGAGATGCTTACTTTGCATATTTCCTTTTCCATATTTGTTTTTTTAGAACGTTTATTAAATTAAGTTATCATACTTTTAATTTAATAATAATTATGACATGGAAAAGGCTTTTTCAGTTATTTTTTTTTTCGATAGAAGAGGTTAATTTTTTTTCGATAAACAATGTTTTTGATGAAAATTATTACACTGTAAAGTGAATAAAGTTAAAATACAGAGGTCTTTAAAATAGTGTACCTGTACTTTCTGTTGCCATTTTTGGTAGGTGAAGGTCGGTTTTCCACTCTTCATTCATTTTTTTGATAAAATATGCAGACAAAAGAGGGGATGCTTTTTCAAGGTTTTGGTGTACGAAAAAATAAATATTTTGGAGGCCTTCTTTCTTCCATTTTGTAAGATGTTTTAGCCAGTCATCAAGTCTTTCATAATCACTTTCCGCGTTGGCTCCTACATAACGGATAAACGCTGTAGAGGTTGTAAGTCGCATATGCAGCATATCTCTTCTGCCGGCAGTATCTACGATGATGTTGGTAATATTATTGGCTTCAAAAAGCCCGCAGGTAGTATTGAAAATATTTTCATCTGTAAACCATTCGGTATTCCTTAACTCAATAGCCAGCGGCACTTCTTTAGGCCAGTCCTTGACAAATTTTTCCAGTCTGTCATAGTCTTTAGGTTTGAAATTATCATGAAGCTGAAGAAATACCATTCCCAATTTTTCACCAAAATGTAATACTGAAGTAGCAAATTGGGTAACGGGTTCGGTAACATCAATTAATCTCCTGAAGTGTGAAACCGTATTGGTAATTTTTGGGAAAAATTTAAAATCTGCCGGTGTCTTTTCCTTCCAGGTCTGCACTTGTTCAGGAGTCGGCATACCATAGAAAGTTGCATTAAGTTCTATGGAATTAAATTGGGTTGCGTAATACGTTAGTTCATCTTTTGTTCCTTTAGGGTAAAATCCTTTGAGGTCGGTTTTATTCCATTTGGCACATCCGATGGAAATATTTTCTAAACCTTTTTTATTTTGATTTAAAATTTCCTTTGTTCTCGGGTGGTCTTTAGGTAACGTAAAATCTATTTTTGAAGGATCTTCTACTTGTCCGAATTTCATATCTGAATTTTTTAGTGATTGACTATTAAAACAAATATAAAATAAAAAAGCACGCCATAAAAGCGTGCTGAAGTGAATATGTGTGGTTTATTATTTGAAAGTCTTATGCTTCACAAGCTGTACAGGTAACAAAATTTACCATCATTTCTTTAGAAACAGAAGAACTTCTTTGATAATAAAGGGTTTTTACCCCTTTTTTCCAGGCTTCAATATATAGATAATTAACATCTTTCACAGGCATCGTGGAAGGAATCTGTAGGTTCAGCGACTGAGCCTGATCGATATACTGCTGTCTTTGCGCAGCCTGCGAAATAATCTCCATCGGAGAGATTTCTTTAAATGTTTTAAATACCGCCTTTTCTTCGTCTGTTAATTCTTTCAAATGCTGTACAGAACCGTGATTTAACATAATAGTTCTCCATGTTTCCTCGTTATCTAGTCCTTTTTCAGCCAGTAATTTTGCCAGGTATTTATTCTTACGCATAAAGTTTCCTTTGGCAAGACCTGCTTTAAAATAGTTGGAAGCAAACGGCTCGATTCCCGGAGAAGTTTGTCCGAGGATAGCAGAACTCGAAGTAGTAGGAGCAATAGCCATTGTGGTGGTATTTCTTAATCCGTAACCTTTCAGTAATTCCGGTTCTCCGTAGATGTTGGCCAGTTCTCTGGAAGCCTGCTCTGCCTGTTCTTTGATGCGTCTGAAAGCTCTTGCATTGAATTGTGTTGCCTCAAAACTTTCAAAAGGAATCATGTTTCTCTGAAGATAAGAATGATATCCTAAAACACCTAATCCCAGTGCTCTGTGTCTCATGGCAAAATTTCTCGCTCCCTGAAGGTAATAGTTTCCTTCCGTCTTATCGATAAACTCAGATAAAACGGCATCAAGGAAATAAATGGCAAGTTTTACTGCATCTGTGTCTTTCCATTCGTCATACAATTCCAGGTTCATGGAAGACAAGCAGCAGATGAATGATTCTTCCATTGTTGAAGGAAGCATGATTTCAGAGCAAAGGTTACTGGCATTTACTGTTAATCCTAAATCTTTGTAAACCTGCGGTTTATTTCTGTTAACGTTGTCTGTAAAGAAAATGTAAGGAAGACCTTTTTGCTGACGGCTTTCCAATACTCTGGCCCAGACTTTACGTTTTTCCATATCGCCTTCGATCATATCCTGCATCCAGTAATCAGGAACGCAAATTCCTGTAAACAGGTTCTGAATAGGACTTCCGATGTCTTTGATAGATAAGAATTCTTCAATATCGCCGTGGTCGATGTCGAGGTAAGCTGCGAAAGCACCCCTTCTCACTCCGCCCTGAGATACCACATCCATCGCGGTGTCAAAAAGTTTCATGAAAGAAACAGCTCCTGAAGATTTTCCGTTATCGGTTACTGCAGTTCCTCTGTTACGAAGCTCCCCAAAATATCCTGATGTTCCCCCACCGATTTTTGTCTGCATGATAACCTCACCCATTTTGTGGGTAATTCCTTCAATGCTGTCCGGAATGTGAACGTTAAAACAGGAAATAGGAAGACCTCTCTGAGTTCCCATATTCGCCCAAACCGGAGAAGAAAAACTGATCCATCCTTTGGTAATCATTTCCTTGAAAGCCGGTTGAAGCTCGGGTTTATACAATCTTTTTGCGGCCGCCGTGGTAATTCTGTCGATAGCACCTTCTACCGTTTCACCTTTCAGCAAATAGCCTCTGTTGAGCATTTGCTCAGACTCTTCATTGAGCCACCATATATTGTTGTTTTGTTCTTCCATAGTTGTTTATATTTTCGAAATTCCCGAACGCTTTTAAGGCTCAGGAATTTTGTTTTTTTTAATTATATTTTCTTAGATGATAAATGTGCTTTGACATCTCAGCATGATATTCCCAATATTATTTATCGGAAATTTCACTCAGATATTGATAAAGTTCCGTCGTTATGTTATCAATTTTTTTCTTTTGATTGAACCAATTTTCACGATATCTTAAATTTCCTTTCTTATAATCATCGTATAATTCACCAGGAAGATCTTCTTTAAAAATGTTAGCCTCCATCCGTAAAGAAATTAGTTTAGTATCAACTATCTTATCTTTCTGCTCAAGTTCTATGATTAATTGTAATAAAACCTCTGAATAACTCTGAATAAAAGGATAAGACGGATTTTTTTTAATAAATTCATTTCTATCCAAATAAAAACGATTTAGTTGTTGTTCTGCGTATTCTAAACTATTCATACTTAAAACAAATCGTTCGCCGTAATACTCTTATCGTGTTTTGTATAATCTACCGGTCTTTTAGCGAAGAAATCATCCATAGAATTGGCAAAAACTTCCTCTTCAAACCATACCATTGGTCGGTATTGTTCAGGAGAAACATTATATCTTGTATTCATGCCGATTTTCTTTAAACTGTCGTCTACACGGTATTTCATGAAGTTTAATAAATCCTCTTTTGAGAATACGTTTAATTCTCCCAATTCGAAGATCCAGTCAAGGATTTCACCTTCAAGTTCTACAGATTGGTCAACAAGGGTGTAAATATCTTCAATATCAGAATCGGTCAACAGATCAGGCTGTTCTTCACGGATTTTATTAATCAGATAGATTCCAGCGTTGGCGTGAATCTGCTCGTCAACGGAAGTCCACGCGATGATGTTGGAAACATTTTTCATGTATCCTTTAAATCTTGTGAAAGAAAGAATGATGGCAAATTGTGAGAAAAGCGAAACATTTTCGATCAGGATACTGAACAATAAAAGAGAAGAAACATATTCTTTCGGCGTTGCAGAATTAGCGTGCTTCAGGACATTTGATAAAAAGTCGATTCTCTTTTTTACAGCGGGAATTTCAACAACATTCAAAAATTCGTCATTGTAGCCCAATACCTCCAACAGACGTGAATAGGCTTCGGAATGACGGAATTCGCATTCTGCAAAAGTAGAACCCAAACCATTAAATTCAGGCTTTGGGAGATGATTATAAAGATTTCCCCAGAAGGTTTTCACAGATACCTCAATCTGTGCGATGGCCAGAAGCGCATTTTTTACAGCGTGTTTTTCATTCGGTTCCAGCTGTGAATGAAAATCCTGAACATCTGCGGTGAAATCCACTTCCGAGTGTACCCAAAACGATTTGTTAATCGCTTCCACGAATTGAAGAACCTCAGGGTATTCAAATGGCTTATAGCTTACTCTCTTGTCAAAAATTCCCATATTTTAGAATGTCTTAAAAAATTAAATAATAGATCAATGTGGATAAAGTTCAAAAAATAATCAACAGGTTGATTTGTTGTGGCTTACAGTTGAAAATTATCAACCTGAAAAGCGCCTTATTTTTCGTGATGTACAAGTACAAAGTTAGAAAACAAGAACTGTATTTAAAAGGGTGAAAGACTAAATGATTGAGTTTTAACCTTAAAAGTTTTCCACATTTACATGAAAACCGCTTAGCCATTGACTTATACACGAATATCATTTAAAAATGTCTGTTATAAGCAGATTGATATTAAACACTTTTTTGTAAGTTGTTGTAAATAAAGGGAAAATTAATTAAACAATAATTTAATTAAAGAATTTTTCATTCTTCGTAACAAATTAAAATTTATAACTACTTATTGGATAAAAACATATCTCGCTTAATGTTAGTAATTCAGGATTTACATAAGTCATACGATACAGGGAAAAGCAAGCTGCACGTTCTCAAGGGAATAAATCTTACTATTGCCGAGGGTGAATTTGTCTCGATCATGGGAAGCTCAGGATCCGGGAAATCTACGCTCCTTAATATTATAGGGATTCTTGATGAGAAAGATTCCGGTATTTATGAGCTGGACGGTGTTCCGATTGAGCATCTGTCGGAAGTGAAAGCTGCAGAATACAGAAGCAAGTTTTTAGGATTTATCTTTCAGTCTTTTAACCTTATCGGATATAAAACTGCTTTGGATAATGTTGCCCTTCCTCTATATTATCAGAATGTCCCAAGAAAAGAGCGGGATCGAAAAGCAATGGAATATCTGGAAAAAGTGGGACTTGCACAATGGGCTAATCATTTACCCAACGAGCTTTCCGGGGGGCAAAAACAAAGAGTTGCCATTGCAAGAGCTTTGATTACAGATCCTAAAGTTGTTCTGGCCGATGAGCCTACCGGAGCTTTAGATTCTAAAACAACTCACGATATTATGAAACTGCTTCAGGAAATCAACAATGAAGGAAAAACTATTATTGTCGTAACTCACGAGCCGGATGTGGCTGCACAAACTAAACGAAATGTTATTCTGAAAGATGGAATCATTGAAAGTGATGAGTTTATTAAGCAGCTTGTGCTTTAAGGTGAATAGTGAATGGTCAATTTTTGCTTCGCAAGTTAATTTTTTGCCGGATGAGATTTCACAATTGACAAAAATAAAAATACACAAATGAACACGAAAAAAAAGAAAAATGTTTTTAAATCTAAATCATTATAAACTTGATGTTTATAAATCTGCAAGGGAATTAAGATCTGAATGTTATAAAGTTTTAATGCAACTTCCGGAATGCGAAAGATTTAATTTAACAGATCAAATAAGAAGGGCTTCAACTTCTGTAGTTTTAAATATAACGGAAGGTTGCTCAAGAAAATCTGAACTGGAAAGAAAAAGATATTTTGAAATAGCAAGAGGCTCTGTAATTGAACTAGATTCATGCTTTGATATTATTATTGAATGTAATTATATCAAAATGGAGGATTTAGATCAAATTGGAAAGTTGATAAAGACAACATTTATATTATTAAGTGGAATATTAAAAAAGTAAATAGTGAATATTCAAGCTTGTTTTGCAATTTAATTTTGGATGGTAAAATTGGCAACGAAGTTAATTGACTTGAAGAAATTCACAGCTTAGCTAATTCACTTTTTACAACGTAAAAATAAAAACTATGTTCGACCTAGATCGCTGGCAGGAAATATTCAGTTCTATTCGCAGTAATGTATTGCGGACGGTACTCTCCGGCTTCACTGTGGCTTTGGGATTATTTATTTTCATTGTCCTTTTCGGAATAGGAACGGGGCTTCAGAATGCCTTTACACAAGGCTTTGCAAGAGATGCACAAAACCTGATTTCAATTGTAACGGGGAAAACAACCGTAGCTTATAAAGGACTTCAATCTGACAGGGTCGTGACGATGAATAATGACGATTATGATTTTCTGGTAAACATCGATAAAGATAAAGTAGGAAGTTCAACGCCTCGCTATACTGCGAACTTATTAGTCAAATACGGTAAGGAAAGTGGTAATTATCAGATTAATGGTGCACAACCGGAGGAGCAAATTATCGAAAACCGAAAAATGTTGGATGGCAGATACCTGACACCCACCGATCTGGAAAGAAAACAGAATGTAGCGGTGATCGGAAGAATGGTGCAGCGCGATTTGATTAAAAACGGAAGTCCTGTAGGTAAAGAATTAAATATCAACGGAACTATTTTTAAAGTCGTAGGCGTTTTCTCTGATGATGGCGGCGACTGGGACGAAAGACATATTACTGTACCGATCACGACTTTGCAGCAGATGAAAAAAGGCTCGGATACGGTAAGCATTAATTATATCGCTTATAACGATAAGCTTACTCCGGATCAGGCTATAAAATATGGTGATGAAATTAAAGAAAAATTAAAAGCCAGAAAAAATGTAGCCCCAAGTGATGAAAATGGCGTAAGAGTCTGGAATAATGCCAAAAACATGGAAGATACTTTTGCCTTTATGGCGGTTCTTACCGGAATTGTAGGGTTTATAGGCTTGGGAACGCTGGCAGCCGGTATTATCGGAATCAGCAATATCATGGTGTATATCGTGAAAGAAAGAACGAAAGAGATCGGAGTAAGAAAAGCAATCGGAGCAAAACCGAGAAGTATTGTTGCCCTGATTGTTCAGGAAAGTGTGGTTATTACGGTGATATCAGGTTTTGTTGGAGTGGGGCTTGGAGTTTTGGCTTTGCATCTGATTGGTGACAGCTTGGAAGAATATTTCATAAAAGATCCGAGTGTAGGCTGGGGTTCTATCTTTATGGCATTTGTAGCTCTTATATTTTCCGGGTTGATTGCAGGTTTTGTTCCGGCATACAGAGCATCAAAAATTAAACCTATTGAAGCATTGAGAACGGAATAACGAATTGTGAATGGTGAATTTTGCTTTGCAAGCGAATGTAGTCTCACAAAGATTGATTATTGTCTCGCAGAGATTGACAATTGACATTATTAAAAAGATCGACAGTTAAAAATGAATATAATATTTAAAAAAGATACTTGGCAGGAAATTTATTATTCGCTCAGGAATAATAAGCTTCGGACATTCCTTACCATGATTGGGGTAGGTTGGGGTATGTTTTTGTATGTAAGTCTGCTTGGAGCTGCCAAAGGAATGGAAAACGGTTTTGATAAATTGTTTTCCGGGTTTGCTACCAATTCTATCTTTCTTTGGGCGCAAAACACATCGATTCCTTACGAAGGTTTTCCTAAAGGGCGACAGATGCACCTGCGTCTTTCCGATATTGATATGCTGAAAAGGAAAATTTCCGATATCGATTATATCTCGCCGCAGAATTCGAGAGGAAGTTTTACAGGAACACCCGGAGAGTCGATGTCAAAAAATGGTAAAAGTGGCACGTATTCATTGACAGGAGATTATCCTGTAGGAAACAAAATATCAGAAAAAAAACTGATTTTCGGTCGGTATATAAATGATGCCGATGTATCAGGAAATAAAAATGTAGCAGTTATCGGGGAAGAGATTTATAAAAACTTTTTCGATGCTAAAAAGAATGAAAATCCGCTCGGGAAATCTATTAATATTAAAGGGATTTTCTTTAATGTCATTGGAGTTTTCAGGGTGAAAAAAGGTGGCGGTTTTGAGAATGATCAGACTGTTTTTATACCGCTTTCCACTTATACTAAAATGTATAATGCAGGAGATCAGATTGATATGTTTGCGATTGTAAGCAAACCTAATGTCGACGTGAATTCCGTTGAGGAGCGGGTAAAGCTTGAATTAAAGGCTAAAAATAAAGTTTCTCCTGAGGATACCAATGCTTTTGGAAGTTTTAACCTTGGAAAAGAATTTAAGAAACTGACGGGCTTTTTAACCGGGATGCAGCTGCTAACGATCATTGTTGGAACGCTGACTATCCTCGCAGGAGTTATCGCTATTTCAAATATTCTTTTAATTACTGTAAAGGAAAGAACAAAAGAAATAGGGATCAGAAGAGCGCTGGGAGCAAAACCTTCGGAAGTAAGAAATCAGATTTTGCTTGAAAGTGTTGTCATTACATTATCTTCGGGGCTTCTCGGTTTTATGTTCGGGATTTTTGTGCTGATGATTCTGAATATAGCAACACAGGGACAGGATTCATTCCCATTCTACAATCCGACGGTTAATTACGGAAATGTCTTTGCAGCGATGGCAGTAATGGTATTTTTAGGATTGATTATCGGAATGATTCCCGCGCAGAGAGCCGTTAAAATAAGACCTATCGAAGCCTTAAGAACCGAATAAGCTTACAACAGAGCATTTTGGAAACTTTTTAATTTAAATAATAAATAAACTATACATATGAAAAAGAAATTCACTTGGAAAAAAGCCATATATATCGTCTTGGGGCTTTTATTTGCAGTGGCATTGTTCTCGGGGATCGGATATCTTGTAAAATCCAATTCTAAAGAGAGCGAAGCTTTCCTTACCCGTAAGCCTGTCGTTCAGAATATGGATGATAAGGTGATGGCTACAGGAAAAATTATTCCGAAAGAAGAAATTGAAATCAAGCCCAACATAGCAGGGATTATCGATAAAATTTTAGTGGATGAAGGCGATAAAGTGCAGGCAGGACAACTCATCGCAACAGTAAGAATTGTTCCTAATATTGCAGAAGTAAACAATGCACAACAGAATGTGAGTAATCAGCAGCTTCAGATCAGCAATGCCAAACTGAACGTTGAAAATATGCGTAAACAATTCGAGATGCAGGAAAGACTTTATAAGCAAGGAGTTGCTTCAAAACAGGAATTTTTAAACGCTCAGCAACAGCTATACACCACGCAGCAGGCGCTGAGAAATGCACAACAGCAGCTTGTAACCGCTCAGAAATCATTGTTGATCGCCAAAACAGGGGCAACTCCTGAACTGAAAGGATTGGCGACCACTCAGATCCGTTCCAAAGCTTCCGGGACTGTTCTTGAAGTTCCTGTAAAAGTAGGAAGCCAGGTAATTGAAGCCAACTCTTTTAATGCCGGAACAACTATCTGTTCTATTGCAGACCTTAATTCATTAATTTTTCAGGGAGAAATTGATGAAGCTCAGGCCGGTAAACTGAAACAGGGAATGGATATGAATATTGTAATCGGGGCTCTTCAGAACAAAACTTTCCCGGGAAGACTGACGATGATCGCTCCGAAAGGTAAAGACAACAACGGAACTATCAAATTCCCGGTGGAAGGAGATGTTTTCAACCCGAATAATGAATATATCAGAGCAGGATTTTCTGCTAATGGCGAGATTGTGCTGAGTTCAAAGAAAAATGCATTGCTGCTTGATGAATCTTTGATTCAGTATGAAAAGAAAAATGGTAAAGATGTTCCTTTTGTTGAAGTAAAACAAAAAGATGGTAAGTTTAAGAAAACCTATGTAAAACTTGGAGCAAGCGATGGAATCAATGTTGAGATTCTTTCCGGAATTGATAAAAATGCAGAGGTAAAAGTATGGAACCCTTCTGATAAAGATAAAGAAGAACTAAAAGAAAAGTCAAAAAAATAGTAAACTAACACTATAAATTTTTTAGATGTAATAATCCCGGGATATTTTCCGGGATTTTTTTGTAAATTTCTCATACCACACTTGGCTGATTTATGGTTTGTTTTAAGTAAATGAATTAATAAAAATCTTATAGATATCAAACTGACATTAAAATAAATGTAATGAAATCGGGCACTGAAGTGTTCTATTATAAACAATAAAGCATCCATGAAAAAAAGCGGGATCATTCTTACCTTATTTATTTTGGTGAAATTTATTCTCCAATACTCATTAATCGATTCTGAATATGAGCTCCAGCGTGACGAATATCTTCACTTGGATCTGGCAAATCATCTCGCCTGGGGATATTTGTCTGTTCCTCCTGTGACTTCCTGGATAGCGCTTATAATTAAAATTTTAGGCAATTCTGTATTTTGGGTTAAATTTTTTCCCGCTTTATTCGGAGCATTGACGATTTTTACCGTATGGAAAATCGTGGAAGAGCTGAAGGGAAATTTATACGCTCAGGTTTTGGCGGCTACGGGAGTTTTGCTTTCCGTTTTATTGCGGCTCAATACACTTTTTCAGCCTAATTCACTTGAGATTTTGCTATGGACATTAGTTTATTTTTCCTTAATTAAATATATCAATTCTGAAAAAGTAAAATGGCTCTATATCGGAGCGGTATTTTTCGGAATCGGTTTTTTAAATAAATATAATATTGCATTTTTACTACTTGGAGCTATTCCGGCCTTACTGTTAACCAATCAAAGGAAAATTTTCCTTCAAAAGCATCTTTATTTTGCTGCATTATTGGCTTTAATTATTGTTTTACCCAATATTTTGTGGCAGTATCATAATGACTTTCCAGTTATTCATCACATGAAAGAACTTTCTGAAAGTCAGCTCGTAAATGTTGATAGATTTGATTTCTTAAAATCTCAGCTTTTGTTTTTCCTGGGTTCGGTTTTTGTGATTCTTGCAGGTTTTTACGCGTTACTTATGTACCAGCCATTTAAAAAATTAAGGTTTTTTCTGTGGATGTACTTTTTTACGATTGCTTTATTTTTATTTTTTAAAGCTAAAGATTACTATGCTATTGGTCTTTATCCTGTCTACTTAGCTTTCGGATCGGTCTTTCTTTCGGTCTGGTTTGAAAAAATAAAGTTTGGAAATATACTGAAAGTTGTTTCTATAGCTGTCGTTTTGTTATTTTTTATTCCGATTTACAATGTTGCTTTTCCCAATAAAAGCCCCGATTATATTTTATCTCATCAGGAACGGTACCGGAAATTTGGAATGCTGCGTTGGGAAGATGGTAAAGATCATCCGATTCCTCAGGATTTTGCAGATATGCTGGGCTGGAAAGAACTTGCAAAAAAAACAGATCGCGAATATGATAAACTTTCGAGATCAGGAAAAACACTCGTGCTTTGCGATAATTATGGTCAGGCAGGTGCAATTAATTATTATTCGACTAAAGGTATAAAGGCGGTTTCCTTTAATGCTGATTATATCAATTGGTTTGATTTGAATGAAAAATATACCAATCTTGTCAGGATAAAAGATTCACCGGAAAATGAACTTGAAGAAACTGCTCCCATCTTTGAGAATTCAAGAATTGCAGATTCTATTACCAATCCTTTTGCAAGAGAAAGAGGGACTGTTATCTTCAATTTTGAGGGAGCTAAAGTTAATATTAATGAGAAAATACAGGAAGAAATTGACGAGGTTAAATCCCAATATTAAATATTAACTACTGAAAAAGAAACATTAACGCAACTTTATTGCATTAAAATAAATCTTTTTCTATCTTTGTTCAGGCAAATGATTATTAATCACATCCATTGCCGGAAAACAACGATTTATGGAAAATAACTTTGATGTCATCATAATAGGAGGAAGCTATGCCGGCTTATCAGCAGGAATGGCTTTAGGAAGATCACTTAGAAATGTTCTTATCATTGACAGCGGAAAGCCTTGCAATAAGCAGACTCCGCATTCGCATAATTTTATAACACAAGACGGTAAAAGGCCGAAAGAAATCTCCGATCTGGCAAAAGAGCAGGTCGCGAAATATGAAACGGTCAGCTTTTTTAACGGAACTGCCATTAAAACTTCAAAAAGCGATAATGGTTTTGAAGTTGAAACTGGATGCGGTGAAAAATTTATGGCTAAAAAAATAATTCTGGCAACCGGAGTGAAGGATATAATGCCTGACATTGAAGGGTTTTCGGAATGTTGGGGAATCTCTGTAATTCATTGCCCGTACTGCCATGGCTATGAAGTGAAAGGAAAAAAGACAGGGATACTTTCCAACGGAGATCTTGCTTTTGAATTTTCAAAAATAGTATTTAATTTATCTAAGGATCTTACTTTATTTACCAACGGAGAATCTACGCTTAATAGAGAGCAAACAGAGAAATTCAGTCAAAATAAGATTGTCATTACTGAAAAGGAAATACAAAAAATTATTCACTACAACGGGCAGATTGAAAAGATAATATTTAAAGACGGAAGCGAAAGCGAAATGGAAGCTTTGTACGCTAAAATCCCTTTTGAACAAAATATGAATACAGAAGACCTGAATCTCGAGCTAACTGAACATGGTTTTATCAAAATTGACCAGTTTCATAAAACAAGTACAGAAGGTGTTTTTGCATGTGGAGACAATACAACGATGATGAGATCTGTAGCTAATGCTGTTGCTCAAGGGAACTTCACGGGTGCTATGGTTAATAAAGAATTGTCTCAAGAAGAATTTTAAGTTTTTTTCATCAATATTTTTTTATTCCTCTCGATTTGTTTTGTGAGGAATTTTTTTCAAAATATTGTCAGAATTTTAGCAAATAACGAATATTATAAAGTATTTTGATAAGTTTTAAGATTAAAAATCATATGTAATGATGCTGAAATCTCAGCGGAAATTTCGTACTTTTGGGGTGGAAAATTTCAAAAACTAAAAGTAAAATGGATATTATTTTCGACCTGATTGAAAAAGAAAGACAAAGACAAACCCATGGGATTGAAATGATTGCATCAGAAAATTTTGTTTCTGACAATGTGATGAAAGCCGTGGGGAGCGTTCTTACCAACAAATATGCTGAGGGATATCCCGGAAAAAGATATTACGGAGGATGTGAAGTAGTAGATGAGGTTGAAACATTGGCGATCGAAAGGGCAAAACAGCTTTTCGGTGTAGATTATGTAAATGTTCAGCCACATTCTGGCTCTCAGGCGAATGCGGCGATTTATCTTGCAGTTTTGAAACCTGGTGATAAAATCATGGGAATGGATCTTTCAATGGGAGGTCACCTTACACATGGTTCTTCGGTTAATTTTTCAGGAATTCAGTATGATGTCGTTTCTTACGGAGTACAGCAGGAGACAGGTCTTATTGATTATGACCAGATGAGAGAGGTTGCTTTGAGAGAAAAGCCAAAAATGATGATTGCTGGTTTTTCAGCGTATTCGAGAGATCTTGATTATGCTAAATTCAGAGAGGTCGCAGATGAAATCGGGGCAACACTTTGGGCTGATATTGCACATCCGGCAGGTTTGGTGGCAAAAGGATTACTGAACTCTCCATTTGAACACTGTCACGTGGTGACTACTACAACGCATAAAACGTTAAGAGGTCCAAGAGGAGGTATGATTATGATGGGCAAAGATTTTGAAAATACTTACGGTCATAAAACACCAAAAGGGGAGGTTAAAATGATGAGCCAGGTGCTGGACGGATCTGTTTTCCCGGGAATTCAGGGAGGTCCGCTGGAACATGTAATTGCCGGAAAGGCGGTGGCTTTCGGAGAAGCGCTCGATGTTCAGTTTGAAGTTTATGCAAAACAGGTGAAATCTAATGCTCAGGCACTCGCTAAAGCAATGATCGACAGAGGTTTTGATATTGTAAGTGGCGGAACAGATAATCACCTGATGCTTGTTGACCTTAGAAATAAAGGCGTAAATGGTAAAGAAACTGAAAAAGCACTGGTTCTTGCTGATATTACGTGTAACAAAAATATGGTTCCGTTTGATGATAAATCACCTTTTACAACTTCAGGAATCAGATTGGGAACTGCAGCAATCACCACAAGAGGATTGAAAGAAAATGATATGGATACTATTGCCGGATTAATTTCTGAAGTAGTCGATAATATAAAAAATGAAAAGGTACTTGCTTCTGTAAGAAAGAAAGTTAATGAATTAATGGAAGGAAGAGCATTATTCAACTATTAATCTCGGAATTAAATTACAATATAAAGAATGGGCATCTGCTCATTCTTTTTTATATGCTATGGAGAAAAAGTCGTTCACTTTTGATGAGATTAAGCAGAAACTGGTTAACTATTGTGTATACCAGGATCGCTGTCATTATGAGGTGGAGCAGAAAATGAGGGAATTTCTGCTGATTGATGAAGCAAAGGAAGATATTATGCTTTATCTTTTAAAAGAAAATTTTTTGAATGAAGAAAGGTTTACGAGGAGCTATATCAGAGGTAAATTTTATATTAAACATTGGGGGAAAACGAAAATTAAAATTAATCTTAAACAAAAGCAGGTTCCGGAAAAATTGATTTACAAATGTTTTGAAGAAATCGATGAAAATGATTATGATCAGACCATACGGAAAATCTTTGACGATTACTACTCACGACAAACAGGGCTTAAAGAATATCAAAGGAAATCAAAAACAATAAAATACCTGATGAACCGTGGTTTTGAATATGAAAGAATAAATGATATTTTAGAATAATTTGAAAACAGAAAATAACAATTCATATCAAAATTATATTCCTGATAAAGTTTCTAAGATTAATTAATATTTAATTATAGGAACCTCAATAAAATATTAATTTAACAGTCAATCTATTATGATGATATGTTCTTCAGGAGGTATTTTGCAGCATTTTTAGGAGGTTATATGGTATGTTTTTTGACAACGTTTGCTTTCACTCTACGGAAATCAGAATATCAAATGTTAATAGAATTGCAGAGACTCTGTTTTATTTCAAAACTAAATTTATTTTTAAATTATAATGATAGATGAAATTTTATTTTAAATTTGCATCAATGCTTTCGATTATGGATGCCAGATTATACTTTTACACACCTATGAATACCATCAAAGACAATGTACAACTCTTTTAGAAAGAAAATGTTCGGAGGAGATAATGTTGTCAATCTCTCGGATGTAAGATATCTGCCTCGGTGGATAATCCTGTTAATAGATATTATCATTCTGATCATATCCTTGTTTTTATCTACCTATATTATAGAAAGAATCACCCAAATAGAATTTGTATATCATCGGGAAAAGATTCTAGTCTTTGCAGGCATTGTATTTTCAAATGTCATTTTTATGTACATTTTTAAAACATATGCAGGGATTATCAGACATTCTACTTTTATAGATCTGTTCAAGTTACTGATGTCATGTTTCTGTAATTTATTTTTGGTAGGAACTGTAAATATGATCTACTTTTGGGCGACAGGATCAAAATTTATCCTTAATCCATATTTGATCCTTTATTTCATTATTTCCTTTATGGGATTATTTCTTTTCAGGCTTTATGTAAAGGAGTTTTTTCATATTATAAGAGAATACAGAAGAAGCACGCTTAAGAAGAGAATTCTCGTTCTGGGTATCGATGAGCAGTCGATTGCCATAGCAAGAGCTATTCTGGATAATCCCAGCCTTCCCTATCATGTAGTAGGGTTTCTTACCCAACGTACAGATTCTAAAAGAGCATATCTGCTCGGAAAGCCCATTTTTGCTAAAGAAAAAATTGAAGAAAATGCAAAGGAAGAATTGCTAATCGATGGGGTCATCATTGTGAAAGAAATGATGTCTAAAGATGAGATGAATTCTTGGGTAAATCTGTTTCTGGAAAAGGATCTCAATATATTTAAAGCACCATCGGTACAGAAGCTCAGAGACAGCGACTTTGGAGGGTCTATCCGTAATCTTCAGATTGAGGATCTTCTAAACAGAAAGCCTATTAAAATTGAAAATGAAGAAATCAAAAGAAGGCATTTCAATAAGAATATACTGGTAACCGGAGGAGCAGGATCAATCGGAAGTGAAATTGTACGCCAGGTCGCCCAGTTTAATCCTTCCCTGATTGTTGTATTAGACCAGGCAGAGACACCCCTTTATGATATTGAGCTTGAAATGAAGGAGAAATTTCCGCATATCAGATTTAAATTTGTTCTGGCGGATGTTTCCAACAAACCTCGAGTAGAACCTTTATTCCAGATGTATGATTTTTCTATGGTTTATCATGCTGCAGCATATAAGCATGTGCCACTGGTAGAGGAGAATCCTCATGAGGGAATTCTGGTAAATGTATTTGGATCAAAAATCATTGCAACACTATCAAGCAAATATCATGTGAACAGGTTTGTGATGATCTCTACCGATAAAGCTGTAAACCCTACGAATGTAATGGGAGCGTCGAAAAGAGCTGCGGAATTATTTGTGCAGTCTTTACAGAATATGGAAGGTAATACCACTAAATTTATTACAACAAGATTTGGTAATGTTTTAGGGTCAAACGGTTCCGTAATACCACATTTTAAGAAACAGATTGAAGCTGGTGGTCCGGTGACGATTACTCATCCGGATATTGTAAGGTATTTTATGACAATTCCTGAAGCCTGTGAGCTTGTTTTACAAGCCGGAACGATGGGGCAGGGAGGCGAAATTTTTGTATTTGATATGGGTGAACCTGTGAAAATTCTGGATTTAGCCAGGAGAATGATTAAACTATCAGGCTTTGAACCCAATCTTGATATTAAAATTATTTATACCGGCTTAAGACCTGGTGAAAAGTTATATGAAGAACTTCTGAGTGATGATGCAAAAACATTACCTACCCATAATGAAAAAATCATGATCTCTAAAGATCCCACTATACAATTTGAGGAAATAGAGGCACTCGTAAATTCAATTACAAAAGCTTCTTTGAGACATGATAAGGTGGAAGTTGTACGATTGTTAAAGATTATCGTCCCGGAATTCAAGAGCAACAATTCTATTTACGAATCACTGGATAAATAGAAAAAAATTAAATGTATATTTGTAGAATTTTAAAATATGATGAAAGGTAAAATATTGGTTATAATATCAGCCTTAGTACTAGTTTCATGTAAAACTAATCCTAATGCTAAAAATGATCTCAACTATTTGCAAAATATTGAAAAAGTAGCAATTGAATCATCTGCTAAAAACTCTGTTAATACAATACAAAAAGGAGATCAGCTTGTTATTCTTATTACCGCCAAAGATATGGCTGTGGTAAAACCTTTTAACCAAAACTATTCATCATCAGATTTAATTCAGAGTAATGCTACAGCGGGAGGAAATACTCCAAATCAAGGTGCTACAAATATTTCCGGACCAACATATATTGTAGATTCTGATGGTAATATTGATTTTCCTGTGTTAGGTTCTGTAAACGCTGGCGGTAAGACTTTAGTAGAGTTAAAAGATGATCTAAGGGAAAGAATACAGCAGTTTGTCATTAACCCCGCGATAAACATTCGATTGGCTAATTTTAAAGTTACCATACTTGGAGAAGTAAACAGACAGGGAGATTATATTATTTCAAACGGGCAGGGTACAATTCTGAATGCATTGGGTATGGCAGGAGACCTTACGATGTATGGTAAAAGAGATGACGTATTGGTCATCAGGACAGAAGATGGAGTTGTTTCTCACGGAAAAGTAAACCTACTGGATGCCAACCTCATTAATTCTCCATATTATCATCTTAAACAGGGCGATGCGATTATTGTACCGGCTACCAATACGAAAGATGTACAATCAAAACAAAATCCAAACACAGGATTATATCTTACGGCGGCGTCTATTGCAATAACTGCAGCCGCGGTGATAGTTTCTCTGATCACAAAGTAAGAATAATTCAACTTTTCGAATATAGGGAAATACTATCTTTCTTATAAGTAATTTCCAGGATTATGATGATACAAATTGAAGATTTAAAATATAAAAATAAATAATGAATAACTCTATAATTGAAGAACAGGGTAAAAAAATAAATATTAATGATGCTATTAAACCTTACTTAAGAAACTGGGTATGGTTCATTATAATTCCTATTTTATCTTTAGTTATAGTGTACTTATACATAAAAAAAGCTACACCTGTCTACAAGATTCAATCTACCGTGCTGATTAAAGATGCAAAGAAAGCACCCTCTTCTGCTGCGGGAGAATTTGCGGTATTGCAGGACTTGTCCGGATTGGGAGGTATGGGTACAAACAGCATTGATAATGAAATCGAGATTTTCAAGTCTAAAAAGATGATGTTTGATGTTGTCAGGAAACTAGAATTACAGAATGTAATTTATACGAAATCCGACTTCAAAACTAAAGAACTTTACAAAGACACTTCACCGATAATTATACACACAATCAATGAAAAACCTTTTGTAAAAACTCCTGAAGAACCTATTGCAATAAAAATAGAAGGAGATAATATCACTTTAAGTTCGGAAGAACTTCCTAAAGAAATTAAAACCACTTTTAATAAGACAATTAGTCTTCCATATGCCAATCTTTTAATTGAGCGAAATCGTGAGTTTAATAAGCTAAAGACAGGAGAATTAGGGGGAATTTATTTTGAATATTCTACGCTGGAAAGTACAGTTAATAAATGGCAAAATCTACTAAACGTATATTTGGTTAATAAAGATGCTACCGTAATAGGCTTATCGTTAAACTATCCAAATACAGATAAGGCAAAAGATATACTTAATAGTTTGGTACAGGTCTATAACAATGAGGCTATTAATGATAAAAATTCAGAATCAAAAAAAACCAAAGACTTTATTGATGACCGAATCAATATTATAGCAAATGAACTGGGGCAGGTAGAGAATCAAAAAGAAAATTTTAAAGCTTCTAATAAGATCGTAGATATTGAAACTGAAGCTAAACTAAATCTTGAAACTTCCGCGAACGCAAGAGCCAGAGAACTAGAGCTGGAATCTCAACTGGAATTAACTAATTCCTTAATTAATTTTATAAGTAAACAGAACAATTCTCAGGTTCTACCAACCAATATAGGGCTGAATAATGAAACTGCAATCTCTAATATATCTGCTTACAATCAGTTAGTTATAGAGAGGAACAGATTGCTGGAAAACGCGACCATACAAAACCCCCTTGTTGTGGATCTCAGTAAGCAGATTTCTTCATTAAAAGGTGCTGTGATGGAAAGTTTACTTAAAAACCGTACAGGACTTCAGCTTGCTAAAAGCCAATATGAAGGTGAGCAAAATTCTATAAATTCTAAAATTACAAAAGTTCCTTCACAGGAAAAAAAGTTTAGAAGTATTGAAAGACAGCAGCAGATTAAAGAAAGTTTGTATCTTTTACTACTCCAGAAAAGGGAAGAAACAGCAATTTCATTAGCCGTTACAGCAAATAAAGCTCGAATTGTAGATTATGCTTACACGTCGCCAAGTCCTATTTCACCGAGAAAGCAGGTTTTTCTTTTAGGCGGTCTGTTACTTGGCTTGTTGATTCCTTTTATTATTATTTACATTAAAGAACTACTAAATAATAAGATTAAATCAAGAAATGATCTTGAAGTTTTATCCCACGGTAAATCGGTAATCGGAGAAATCCCGAGTTTGGAAAGAGGCCAGGAAGAGCTTATTAAAACTAATGATCTTACGCCTTTAGCGGAAGCCTTTAGAATATTGATAACCAATATGAATTTTATGCTGGCCAAGAAAAATGAGGCCAAGGTTGTATTTGTCACCTCAACGGTAAAAGGTGAAGGCAAGACATTTGTTTCTGTGAATCTTGCTTTGGCTTTGGCCACACCAAATAAAAAAGTTATTATTATAGGTTCTGACATCAGAAACCCACAACTTCAACGGTATAATCCGGTCAGAAAAGGATTATCGGGCCTTACTGAATATTTATATGAAGATAAAACTAGAGTTGATGATATTGTACATGTGTCAACTTTTAATCCATACTTAGATGTAATCTATTCGGGCAGCATTCCTCCCAATCCTACAGAACTGCTTACCAACGGTAGATATGAAGAATTAATGGAAGTTTTGAAGCCAAAATACGATTATATTATCTTAGATACAGCTCCATTGATGCTAGTGACCGATACTTTCCTTTTTGCGGAAATGGCAGATGTTACATTATATGTTGCAAGGTCAGGTTACACAGAAAAAGCATTAATCGATTTCGCTAATAAAAATATTGATTCTGAAAAGATTAAAAACGTAGGATTTGTATTAAATGATGTGAACAAAAATTATTTGGGCTATGGAAATAAGTACGGCTACGGATATAATGCAGAAGAAAAAAAATGGTGGCAAAGATTCTAAATAAGTAAGAAATTTTTATTATAATAATCACTGGTTTTAAGAGATACATAACTGTAGAGCAATTAATGAAAGTGTACTAATAACATGTAATGTTTAAAAACAAAGTATTCGAAAATATTTTTTCTTTAGGAGTAAGCCAGATCGCAAATATGGCATTTCCCTTTATTACGATGCCTTACGTATCGAGAATTATTGGACCTGAAGGGTATGGTATTTTAAATTACAGTACTGCCTTCATAGGATATTTTGTATTATTCATTTTGTACAGTTTTGATCTGTCTGGTACTAAAGCAATATCAAGAAATATAAAGGATAAAGAATTTGTCAATATGGCATTTTCTGAAGTCATTTATTCCAGATGTATTTTATATCTTATTTCAAGTATATTGTTTATGCTATCATTATTCTTCGGTAAAGCTCTACACAAAGATTATGTGGTGAGTATTATTTTATTTGTAGGTTTAATTTCATCAGTTTTTTCACCACAATTCATTTACCAGAGCTTTCAGGATTTAAAGATTTTTTCTAAAATCAATTTAATTAGAGGTTTTATTAATATGATCCTTATTTTCCTGTTTGTAAAGACAAAGCACGACTATTTTTACATTCCTTTATTTACAACAGTTTTTAATATTTTTATTAATATAGGATTGTTTGGATACGCAAAAAGAAAATATTCCCTAAAATTAATCAAACAACCATTAAATAATGTATTTGGAGTGATATTTAACGACCGGTTTATATTTATATCTAATGTAATAGGTGCTTTCCGTACAACTACCAATACTATCATTTTAGGATTTTTTATTACCACAAAAGAAATTGGATATTTTACAACGAGTATTAACTTTTTATTTGTAGTTGTAAATGTTTTTTTTATTCCTATTTCAACAGCTATATATCCTTTTATTTCAAATTCCTTTTCAAAATCTGTGGAAGTGGGAAATGATGTAGTAAAAAAAATAGTACCGATCACAATCTACTTTTATTTTTTTACTTCTTTATGTTTGCTGATATTTTCTCCTCTCCTTATAACGTTTATTTTTGGAAACAAATTTGATGAATCTATCAAAATACTTCAAACTATAGCATTTGTACCACTAACTATGGGCTTATGCAATTTACTTGGTGTGCAAGTCTTATTAAATTATAATTTTGACAAACTGTATTTTAGAATAAATTTATTTTGTAATATAGTTGGCTTAATTTTAAACTTTTTTCTAAGTAAAAAATTTGGTTATTATGGAGCTGCTTGGAATTTAATTTTTATTGATGTTTTGACTATAGTTTTATGTTTTTATTTTCTGAAAATATTGAAAATTAATATTATAAAATGGAAATATTTTAGCCCTATAGTAATTAAATCTAATTTAATTAGCATTATTAAAGCAAAAAAACTTAATTAATTTTTACATTTTTTAAAGTTATTATTTAAATAACTGAATGACATTAGATATTTAAATATTTATGACAATGAAAAGAAACAGCAATTACAAAGTACGGAAATAACAAATACTAAAATAAATGATATTAATGAACATTCTATAATATCATAAATTATAATTATGAATAAACTTTTATGGGTTTTTATATCAATTATTTGTATTGTTGCAATGTTTTTTGCAGGAAGCGATTCAGATTACTTTTCAAACAGAGTTTTTTTTACTAGTAGTATTATACAAGTAATCTCAATATATAATATTTTCTCAAGAGGAAATGAGCCATTTTCATTAGAAAAAATGTTTTACCTTTTTTCTCTTTTTTTCTTTGGTGTTGCACCATTGCTACAATCATTTGAAAATTCTAATTTTTGGTACTACAGACCACTTCTGGAAGAGGAATATTTTTTCACGAATATTTTGGTGATCATTATCATTATACTATATAAATTTGTTTACCTTTTTTTTAGAAGAACAATACAGCGACCGAAAGCAGAGAAAAAACTTAACAGCTTTAAGGTACCTGATAAAATAACTTTTATCAACTCTTTACTTTTGATAGCTCTATCATTGTTGGCTTTCTTTATTGTATTTGCATCCAATGATTTTAATATACTACCGATGTTGGTTCGTGGCGGAGAACTTGTGGCAGATGTAATGAGCAATGTGGAGGCAGATGAAAGTCCTACAAAATGGTTGATTGTAAATAATTTTGTAAGACCAATTTCCATTATGTGTTTTCTTTATTATGCTGTTTCTAAAGAAAAAAATAAAGTTATTTTTACGATATTAGGTCTTTTAGCTCTTATGACCTGCTTTCCCAGTGCTGTTCCTCGTTTTGCAGCAGCGGCCATGTATATTCCGGTAATTTTGATATTATTTTCATTTGTCAGGAAGAAAAATGTTTTTTCATTAATTTTTGTAGGAGGATTACTTTTTCTTTTTCCATTTTTAAATATTTTCCGAAATTTTGGGGATGTAAATAATGAAGAATTTAAATTGGATTTTAAAATGTTTACCGAAGCCCATTTTGATTCTTATCAGAACTTTGCTTTATTGGTTTCCAATGAAATAATTACCTATGGAGGTCAGCTGCTTGGTGTATTTTTATTTTGGGTGCCAAGATCAATCTGGCCCGAAAAACCTTTGGGAACAGGGGCTTTCACCGCAGAAAAATTGAATTTCTTTTTTAGCAATGTTGCTGCAAATTATTTTGCGGAAGGTTATGTAAATTTTGGATATTTAGGAATTATTTTATTTTTGCTATTCTTAGCATATCAGACAGCACTTGTTGATAAAATATACTGGGAATCTGAAAGAAAAGTTAGCGGTGATTTTTTCTCAGTTTTATATACAATTTCACTTGGATTTCTGTTTTTTATTTTAAGAGGTGATATGTTAAGTTCTGTCGCATATATGTTTGGATTTCTCTTTGCCGCAGTATTTGTATATAAAATAACAACATTAAAAATCAAAAACTAATAATGGACAATAAACAATATTGCGTAATATATGAAACCGCAAAATTGTTTTGAAAAAGATGTATAAAACTTTTAGAAAAGTTATAGTAATAAAATAACTTATAAATGAAGAATAAAAAGGTATATTTTTTTACAAATATAATTCCCCCATACAGAGTTTTCTTTTACAATCTGCTGGAACAGACTCGCAAAGGAAGTAATTTCGATTTTGAAGTTTTTTTCATGAGAGAAACAGAGTCCAACAGAAATTGGAATATTGATCTGAATGATCTTAAGTTTAAATATAAAATCGGTAACGGATTATACTTTGATATAAAAGGATTTTTTTTTCATTTTAATCCGCTTATGGTACGTGATCTTATACGGTCTAAGGATGAAATTATTTTAGGTGGTAGCTGGAATAATCCTAATGTGATTTTAATCGCTTTCTTAAAAAGTATAGGATTGGCAAAGAATACTTTATCAGTTTGGAGTGAAGCTAATTATTTAACAAATGAAAGTCAGGCTAAAAATAAGCTAAGGGACTTTTTAAAAAAATGGTTTTTCAGACAGATTGATGGTAAATTTATAATTCCGGGCGAGATGTCTGTAAAGTCATTTGCAAAATGGGGCATTCCAATTCATAATATTGTATATCTACCGAATGTAGTATCTACAAATATTTTTAACACTAATAAAGCAGTAGATAAAAACAACAAACTGCCCGTTTTTTTCTTGGTTGCAAGGTTAGAAGAAAACATAAAAGGGATAAGGAATTTTATGGATGCAGTTGGTGTCGAAAATCTCAGAAGGATTATTTTAAAAATTGCAGGTACAGGAAGTTCTTATAACGATTATTTAAAATACATCAAAGATCATAATTTGGAGGATCATATAAAGCTTTTAGGGAATCTTACACAGCAACAAATAGTAGAAGAATATAAAAATGCGGATATTTTCTTATTACCTTCATTTTCAGACCCAAGTCCATTATCTATTGTCGAAGCTATTTCATCCGGGTTACCTGTATTTGTTAGTGATCGTTGTGGTAATCACTTTGAAACAGTTTCGGAAGGTAAAAATGGCTATGTCTTTGATCCTTCCAATCATGCTGAAATTAAGGAAAAATTTAATCTGCTGATGGATAGAAAAGAATACTGGAAAGATTTTTCAGAAATAAGCTTACAATTAGCTGAGGAAAATTTTAATCCGGATGTGGTGTTACGAAGATTTGTATCAAACTACGAGTGATGAAAAGAATTTTGCAGATTAATGGAGTTTCAAACTTTGGTTCTACAGGCAAAATTGTTAAAGGAATTGAAAAAGAAATTTTAAATGAAGGCTGGGAATCTTTTGTGGCTTATGGAAGAGATACTAGCCAATCGGATCCAAATGATATTAAAATAGGGAATAAGGTTGATAATGTTTTACATGCATTATACACTCGGTTTACTGATAGACATGGTCTGCTCTCAAGAAAAGCGACTTCCGAATTTCTTGAAAAAATCGATGCTATTAATCCGGATATTATACATCTTCATAATATTCATGGATATTACATCAATTACGAAATATTATTTACATATATTCAGCGTAAAAATATTCCTGTAGTTTGGACATTACACGACTGTTGGTCATTTACAGGGCATTGTGTACATTTTGAATATGTAAACTGTTACAAATGGGAAAGCGAATGTAACCACTGTATTCAGATTGGTAATTACCCGAAATCATACATTGATCAATCTACTAAAAACTTTTTATTAAAGAAAAAAGTATTTAACTTGCCCGAAAAACTTATTTTAGTTCCTGTTTCTGAATGGTTATCAGGTTTGGTTAAAAGATCTTTCCTTAAAAAATATACCGATGTTGTTATACATAATGGCATCGATCTGCAAAAGTTTAAAATAATTGATAATTTTCAGGATACATTAAAAAAATATAACTTACAAGATTGTAAATTTGCCCTTTCAGTTGCCAGTATTTGGGATTTCAGAAAAGGACTGAAAGAACTTTACAAATTAGCCTTACTGCTTGCTGAAGATTATAAATTGGTCGTGGTTGGTCTTACAGAAAAGCAAATAAAAAAACTTCCGAAAAAGATCATTGGTATAAAAAGGACGGACAATATAGAAGAGCTTGTAGCACTTTATAATGGTGCTCAGGTTTTTTTGAATCCTACACTTGAAGATACTTTTCCGACAACAAACCTTGAGGCACTGGCCTGCGGTACGCCCATTGTGACATATAAATCAGGAGGTAGCGCGGAAAGTATAGACTCTGAAACAGGAAAAGTCATTGAAAAAAATGATTTAAAATCTCTGTTAGAAGCTACAGAAATATATCTGAAAAGTGATAAGAATAATTTTAAAATACTATGCAGATCAAGAGCTGAAAGGTTTTTTGATCAGAATTTAAATTTTAAAGAATATATTAATTTATATAAAAAAATATTTGATAAAATTATTTAAGCAAAAATCTGAAGCAGAAAAACTTTTGGACAATGTTTATTTCTTAGAAAATGTAGATTTATACCATGAATAATATTAAATATAATATGCAGATCAAAAATAAAACCCTCCTTATTACTGGCGGAACAGGTTCATTCGGAACGGCTGTTTTAAGGAAGTTTATCCATACAGACCATTTCAAAGAAATAAGAATCTTTTCGCGTGATGAAAAGAAGCAGGATGATATGAGAAATCAGTTTAAAAATGATAAGCTGAAATTCTATATCGGTGATGTGAGAGACTACAGAAGTGTTGAATCTGCGATGAGAGGTGTTGACTATGTTTTTCATGCTGCAGCTCTGAAACAGGTTCCATCCTGTGAATTTTTTCCTATGCAGGCCGTTAAAACCAATGTTGAAGGAACCCAAAATGTTATTGATGCAGCAGCTTCAAATGATGTGAAAAAAGTAATCTGTTTAAGCACAGATAAAGCAGCATATCCTATCAATGCGATGGGAATTTCTAAAGCCATGATGGAAAAAGTTGCGGTGGCAGCCTCAAGAAACCTTGAAAATACTGTAGTCTGTCTTACGAGATACGGCAATGTAATGGCTTCCAGAGGTTCTGTGATTCCGTTATTTGTAAAGCAGATTAAAAATGGAGAGCCTCTCACTATTACAGATCCGAATATGACAAGATTTTTAATGTCATTAGAAGAGGCGGTAGATTTGGTTCTATTTGCCTTTGAACATGGTAATCCAGGAGATTTGTTTGTTAATAAAGCGCCGGCGGGAACAATAGCAGACCTAGCTCAGGCATTGAAAGAAATGTTTAAAGCAGATAATCCTGTCAAAATTATTGGAACCAGACACGGCGAAAAATTATACGAAACGTTGTGTACCCGTGAAGAAATGATTAAAGCGGAAGATATGGGTGATTTCTACAGAATCCCGGCGGATAACCGAGATCTGAACTACGCACAATATTTTTCTGAAGGCACAAAAGATATTTCAAAAATTGAAGATTATCATTCTCATAATACCCAGCAACACGATGTGGAAGGAATGAAAAAACTTCTGCTGAAACTCCCTTTAATTAGAAAAGAAGTGTTAGGGGAAGATATAATGCAGTATCCTGAATAATTTTTTGCTTAAATTTTGTTATTAATCAAGATCTTGAAAATTTAAAAAAATGAAAAAAATTGGAATTACGGGACAAAATGGTTTTGTTGGTTCGCATTTATATAATACTTTAGGTTTACATCCTGAGAAATTTGAAAGAATAAATTTTGAAAAGGATTTCTTTGACGATCAAAAAAAACTGGATGAATTCGTAGGGCAATGTGATGTGATCGTCCATCTCGCTGCAATGAACAGACATCCTGAACCTGAAGTTATTTATGAAAATAATCTCGATCTTGTTAAAAAACTCATTGCTTCTCTGGAGAGAGTAAATTCCAAGGCTCATGTTCTTTTTTCATCTTCTTCGCAGGAAGAAAAAGATAATTTATACGGAAAATCCAAAAAAGAAGGGAGGGAATTGCTGGCAGAATGGGCAGAAAAAAATGATGGGAAATTCACCGGAATGATCATTCCGAATGTCTTTGGACCCTTTGGAAAGCCCAATTATAATTCTTTTATTGCTACTTTTTGTCATAAACTAACTCATGGAGAGCAACCTGTTATTGATAACGACGGTGAGGTAAAGCTTATTTATGTAGGAGAACTTATTCAGGAAATTATCAATCATATTAACAGTGAAGAATCAAACAAATTATATGAGGTGCCAAATACTTCAGTGAATAAGGTTTCAGAAGTACTTCAGAAATTAGAAATATATAAGAATTTGTATTTTGATAATGGTGAGATTCCTGCTTTGGAAAGTGGTTTTGATTTAAATCTTTTCAATACTTTCCGATGTTATTTCGATATTAAAAATCATTATCCCGCAAAATTCACACAACATACAGATCCCAGAGGAGCTTTTGTAGAAGTAATCAGGCTGGGTATTGGAGGTCAGTGTTCATTTTCAACAACTGTTCCCGGGATTACCAGAGGAAATCACTTTCATACCAGAAAAATAGAACGATTTGCGGTGATAAAAGGTAAAGCGCTTATACAGTTAAGGAAAGTTGATACGGACGAAGTCTTAGATTTTTATCTTGATGGAAACGAACCTGCTTACGTTGATATGCCAATCTGGTACACCCATAATATTAAAAACATAGGAGAAGAAGAACTATATACTATTTTCTGGATTAATGAGCCTTTTAATCCGAAAGATGCTGATACATACTTCTTGGAAGTTTAATACAGATGAAAATTGATGTATTATTGTTAAACATCTTTAAAATTAACTAATTATTCTATTATATTAGTTAATTTTATGACAAAATAAAATTAATTATTTATTTTTTGTTGGAAAAAATGAGCTTTTACACTTTTTTGTAATGTTTATTATATCACAGTATAAGGAAAATATATAATTTATCAATTTAAATTGGTATTTTTGGGCCTGCAAAAAAAATGAAAATCTACAAATGAAGAAATTAAAAATAATGACCGTGGTGGGCACAAGGCCCGAAATCATCAGATTATCAAGAGTACTATCAGCTTTGGATGCTTCTGAAGCTGTTGAGCATATTATCGTCCATACAGGGCAAAATTATGATTATGAACTAAATCAGATTTTCTTTGAAGATCTGGGACTTCGTAAGCCGGATCACTTTCTGGAAGCTGCCGGAAAAACAGCGACTGAAACCGTTGGGAATATTTTAATTAAAATTGATCCGCTGTTAGAAGATTTAAAACCTGATGCATTTTTGGTGCTGGGAGATACAAACTCTTGTCTTTGTGCTATTCCTGCTAAAAAAAGACAAATTCCGATTTTTCACATGGAAGCAGGAAACAGATGTTTCGATCAAAGAGTTCCCGAAGAAACCAACAGGAAAATAGTAGATCATACAGCAGATATAAATCTTACATACTCTGATATTGCAAGAGAATATTTATTAAGAGAAGGCCTTCCTGCGGACAGAATCATTAAAACAGGTTCTCCGATGTTTGAGGTTTTAAATCATTACCTTCCGCAGATTGAAAATTCTGATGTTTTAAACCGTTTGAATCTGGAAGAAGGAAAATATTTTGTGGTGTCTTCCCACAGAGAAGAAAACATCAATTCGGAGAAAAATTTTAACGGATTGATTGAAAGCCTTAATGCCATTGCTGAAAAATTTGGATTTCCGATTATCGTTTCTACTCATCCCAGAACCAGAAATATGATCGATAAAATGAAAGTAAATGTAAGGCCTGAAATTCAATTCCTGAAACCATTAGGTTTTCATGATTATAATGCTTTACAGATGAGGAGCTATGCTGTTTTATCAGATTCGGGAACTATTTCTGAAGAATCTTCAATATTGAATTTCAGGGCTTTAAATATAAGAGATGCCCACGAAAGACCGGAAGCTATGGAGGAGGCATCAGTCATGATGGTAGGAATGTCTCCGGAAAGAATAATGCAGGGACTCACGCAGCTTCAGCAGCAAAAAACAGGCAATGAAAGGAATTACAGACAGGTTTCGGATTATTCCATGCCTAATGTTTCTGAAAAAATGGTAAGGATCATCCTGAGCTATACAGATTATATTAACAGAGTAGTTTGGAGTAAATAATGGATAATCTTTGGATTGCTACAGAATTATTTTATCCTGAGCAAACTTCAACTTCTTTTATTCTTACTAAGATTGCAAATCGACTTTCTGAAAAATATTCTGTGAAGGTTATTTGCGGGCAACCTGTTTATGATAAAAAGGAGGAAAAAATGTCGGCTTTTACATTAAATTCTGAAGTATCTGTTCATAAAATAAAAGGATTTTCCGGAGATAAAAATAGTTTGGTTTTTAGGTCATTTAGATTAGTTTTTCTCAGTTTTTCTATTTTTTTTTATTTGCTGAAAAATATGAAAAAGGAAGAGAAGCTTCTTATCGTTACCAATCCTGCACCTCTTATTTTACTGATTTCAATACTTAAAGTATTAAAAAAGATTGAACTTGTTATTCTCGTACACGACGTGTTTCCGGAAAATACAGTACCGGCAGGAATTCTAAAATCAAATTCTCTCTTATATAAATTTATCAAAAAGATTTTCGCTAAAGCGTATTCCAAAGCAGATAAACTTATCGTTTTGGGAAGAGATATGCAGAGTGTACTGGAAGAGAAAATCAGAAGGTACACAGACACTTCAAAAATCTGTATTATTGAAAACTGGGGAGATGTAAGAGGTATTTACCCTATTCCAAAAGAAGAAGCTCTGAATAGCACATCTCTTCCAACTGACAAAATTATATTTCAGTATGCGGGCAACATTGGCAGAGTACAAGGACTTATTGAGCTTTTAAAAGTGATAAAAAGTGTAGATAACGAAAAACTTATTTTCTACTTTGTAGGAGATGGAGCTGTAAAAAAAGAGATGCTGGATTATGTGAAATTCCATCAGATGAAAAATGTTTATTTTGATGAGGCCTATTCCAGGGAAGATCAATTATTTGTACTAAATAGGGCGGATGTAGCATTTGTAAGCCTTGCGCAAGGTATGTTCGGACTAGGTGTACCCTCAAAAACTTATAATATTTTGGCATCAGGTAAGCCTTTATTATATTTGGGTGAAGAGAACAGTGAGATAGATCTTTTGATAAAAGAAAAAAATGTAGGATATTCTTTCAGAAACGATCAAATTAATGAGATGATCCATTTTTTTAATCATTTTGATGAAAAAGCAATTACAGATTTGGAGCATAAAAAGAATAATGCAAGAAAATTAGCAGAAAACCATTATTCTGAGGAAATTATTTTGAATAAATTTTATAATATTATCTAGTGAAAATATTATTTACAGGAGCCAACGGATTTTTGGGCAGAAACGTAATTCCGATTCTGAAGGAAAAATCTTTTCAAGTGAAAACTTGTGGTACCCATGATGCAGATTATGTATTCGATATTTCTGAAAAAGTTTTGCAGATAAACGAAAAGTTTGATATTATTTTTCATGCCGCAGGTAAGGCTCATTGTATCCCCAAAACTAATGATGAAGAAAAACAATTCTATAATGTAAATTTTGAAGGAACTAAAAATCTCTGCAGATCATTAGAGAATAATACGCCCCAGATTTTTATATTTGTTAGTACCGTAGCTGTGTATGGTGACGATTTCGGTGAAGATATCAGTGAAGATTTTCCTTTGGAAGGATGTACGCCTTATGCTAAAAGTAAGATCATGGCTGAAAAATTTCTCGAAGAATGGTGTGAGAATTATAATGTAAAGCTCTTTATCTTCAGAGCTCCATTAATTGTGGGACCTAATCCGCCGGGAAATCTGGGAGATATGATGAAGGCTATCAAGAAAGGAACGTATTTTAATATCGGAGGAGGAAAAGCTAAGAAAAGCTTATTATGGGTAGAAGATTTTGCTGAACTTACCTATCGCTCAATAACGCATTCCGGAGGTGTTTATAATGTATGTGATGACTTTAGTCCAAATTTTAAAGAAATTGCAGAAAAAATTTCATCTTTGTTAAGAAAGAAAGCTCCAAAGAATATACCGTTCATTATAGCAAAGCTAATGGCCTTAGGAGGAGATTTATTGGGAAATAAAGCACCCATAAATTCTCATAAATTAAATAAAATAATTAAGGATTTAACATTTTCAAACACAAAAATAAAAAGAGAAATGGATTTCTCACCCACAAATGTCATGGAAAAATTTCAAATTTAACTTATGGAGTTCATACTAATTACCATATTACTTTTCGCTGCAATTTTAATTTATTTCAAAATTGCTGATAAATACAATATTATCGATAAACCCAATCATAGAAGTGCACATTCACAAATTACACTCAGAGGCGGAGGGATTATTTTTCCGATAGCCTTTGTTATTTTTTGTCTTTTCAATTTTAAAGAAGCCATGGAGACGTACTGGTCCTTCGGTCTCGGACTGGTCGCTATATGTCTTGTAAGCTTTATGGATGATGTCAAAAATTTGTCAGGCAAAATAAGAATTTCCGTTCATTTCATCTCGGTTGTTCTTTTACTTTATTTCACGAAAACATTTAGCTTGTTTCCGTTGTGGACATGGCCGGTCTTCTTCATAATGACCATAGGAACACTCAATGCCTATAATTTTATGGATGGTATTAACGGTATGACGGCGGCTTATACTTTAGTCACGCTACTCACACTTCTTTACATTAATCATGATATTGTTCTTTTTACCCAAGAGGATTTTATCGTTTATGCAATTTTGGCTTCTTTGGTTTTTCTGTTCTTTAACTTTAGAAAAAAAGCCAAATGCTTTGCAGGAGACGTGGGAAGTATGGGAATAGGGTTTTGGATAATAGCACTTATTACCCTCCTTATTATGAAAACTCATGACTACAAATATATTCTGCTGTTTTCAGTTTACGGGATAGAAGTCGTGCTGACAATTATTGAAAGATTGTACCTCAGAGAAAATATTTTTGAGGCTCACAGAAGACATTTGTACCAGCTGCTTGCCAATGAGAAAAAAGTGCCACATCTTGTGATAAGCAGCATCTATGCAATTGCCCAGTTACTGATTAATGTTTTTTTGATTTTTTCAAATTTACCGCTTGGTATCATTATTTTAATTATATTTATCCCGAGTGGAAGTATATATTTAATCTTCAAACTAAGCCTGAAAAAGAAATTTCAATCTGTAATTAAATAAAATATGAAAATAAAAGAAACTCCTTTAAAAGATTGCTACATCATTGAACCTACGATTATTGAAGATGAAAGAGGCTACTTTTTTGAGAAATTCAATGAAAGAAAATTCGAGGAGCTTACCGGAATGAATGGACATTTTGTACAGGATAATATTTCCAAATCTTCCTATGGAGTAATTCGGGGGGTACATTTGCAGCAGGGAGAACATGCGCAGGCAAAATTGGTTTCATGCCTAGAAGGGAAAGTTTGGGATGTGGCCGTTGATATGAGAGAAGACTCGCCGACATTTGGCAAGTGGTTCGGGATTGAACTTACAGCAGAAAATAAAGTTCAGCTTTATGTACCAAGAGGCTTTGGACACGGTTTTTCAGTTTTGAGTGAAACTGCAATTTTCTCTTATAAATGTGATAATTTCTATCATAAAGAATCAGAGAGAGGAATCTTATATAATGATCCGGATTTGAATATTGACTGGAAGATTGACCCAAGCGATGCTATGCTTTCCGAAAAAGATAAAAAGCTTTCCAGTTTTATTATAAAATAAATTTTACATCAAATACTAAAAACCACTTATTGAGAGTGGTTTTATTTTTTTAATCCATACTCTTCAATATTTCGTATCTTTGCAAACTCAAAATCAAAAAGATGCGTACAAAATCTGTAGGAAAGAAGAAAATCAATGTGGTAACGCTTGGATGTTCCAAAAACGTTTATGATTCCGAAGTTTTGATGAGCCAGCTGAAAGCCAACGGGAAAGAAGTTGTTCATGAAGACAGAGGAGATATTGTAGTAATCAATACCTGCGGATTTATAGATAATGCAAAAGAAGAATCGATCAATACAATTCTAGATTATGTTGAGGCTAAAAACAGAGGAGAAGTAGAGAAAGTTTTTGTTACGGGTTGCCTTTCAGAAAGATATAAGCCAGATTTGATAAGAGAAATTCCTGATGTCGATCAGTATTTCGGAACAAGAGATCTTCCCATTTTACTGAAACATCTTGGTGCAGATTATAAGCATGAGTTGGTGGGTGAAAGACTAACGACGACCCCAAAGCATTACGCTTACCTGAAAATTTCAGAAGGCTGTGACAGACCCTGCTCCTTTTGTGCGATTCCTTTGATGCGAGGAGGGCATGTTTCCACACCCATAGAAAAATTGGTTTCCGAAGCACAAAAGCTTGCTAAAAAAGGGACAAAAGAACTGATTTTAATTGCTCAGGATCTTACCTATTACGGTTTAGATATTTATAAAAAGAGGGCGCTCGGAGATTTATTAAAAGAATTGGTAAAAGTTGAAGGAATTGAATGGATTCGTCTTCATTATGCTTTTCCAAGTGGCTTTCCGGAAGATGTTCTTGATATCATCCGTGAAGAACCAAAAGTATGTAATTATATAGATATTCCTCTGCAACATATCAATTCAGATTTACTGAAGTCAATGAAAAGAGGAACGACTCACGAGAAGACTAATACGTTACTGACAAAGTTCAGAGAGAAAGTTCCTGATATGGCAATCAGAACTACCCTTATTGTCGGATATCCTGGAGAAACGGAAGAGATATTTCAGGAACTCAAAGATTGGGTGAAATCACAAAAATTTGACAGATTGGGATGCTTTACCTATTCTCATGAAGAAAATACAGGCGCTTACATTTTACAGGACGATATCCCGCAAGAAGTAAAAGAAGCAAGAGTGGAAGAAATCATGGAGATTCAGTCACAGATTTCCTGGGAAAAAAATCAGGAAAAAATCGGAAAAGTCTACAAATGTATTTTTGACCGTAAAGAAGGAAATTATTTTGTCGGAAGAACAGAATATGATTCTCCTGATGTAGATAACACCGTATTGGTACCTGCCGAAAATACTTATATTTCAATCGGAGATTTTGCTGAGGTAAAAATCACTTCTGCAGAAGAATTTGATCTTTACGGAGAACTGATATAGAAATTTAGTTTAAGTAATCTTAAGATATGAATTAACATCCTGAGTAAATACACACAGTAATAATGCAGTTTTAATCATTCAGGATGTTAATTATTTTTATTTTATTAAATAGTTACATAATAATATATTAAATTTGTTGCTTGTTGGGTTTGCCAATGCTTATCTGCTAACAATCAGATTAAATCTAAAATAAACTTTTTTTTTACTCGAAACTTGAACAGGTTGGTTTCGGAATTAATGAATTTATTTAAATACTAAAACCGTATGAAAAAAAAATTATTAATAGCTTTTTTGCTAGTAGGATTCTTTCCATTAGTTTATGCCCAACAGGGACGAGTTGGGATTAATACCGTTACTCCCGCTGCAACATTCGATGTGCAGACTAACACATCCAACAACTCCTTGCCAGACGCAGTATTGGTTCCTCGTATGACAAGAGCTCAGCTGGAAGCCAAAAACGCAGCCTATACAAACGGTACAGGTGCTGCCAATCAGAATGGAGCATTAGTATTTATTAGTGATGTTACAAACGGAACAGGAACAGGTAAAACGGTAAATGTTCAGGCAAAAGGATTCTATTATTATGATGCGCCCAATAGTGTTTGGGTAGCGGTAACTCCAAATTTGAAAGTATCGGTAGGAACCGGCGAAACACCAACCAATACATTTGTGGGTACTTCTCAGGTTTATGCCATCAAAGGTTCATTCAGTGCAAGTGGAACTTCTTCTTCTGTTAGCATTCCTTCACCTTCCGGGATGACTTCATTGTATTCGATTACCATTTATAAAGCAGGATCAGGACTTGTATATGACAGAAGCTTATATTCTTACAATATCACATCAACTCCTAATAACGCTGTTACAGGTTCACCAAGTATGTCTGTGATATATCCTGTGGGTAATTACGATTACGTTATGGAATATCTAAAATAATTTATACATTAAATTTTAATTTATAAATATTTAGATGGATGAAATGATGTATATTTTACTGAAAGTAAAAATACTTAATGTATTGGATTGTAGTGCTTTATTGTTTTTGAAATAGGATTTTTAGCAGTCATTAAGTTAAATTTATTAACTTTTTGATGGTTTTTTTAACATATTTTAACAATGTAGTTTAAATGACTTATAATCAGTCTATTGAATTTAATATTAACAAAATATTTAGATTTAATTAACATTTATTAACATACAAAATAGGTGCTTTAAAAGATTCCTGATACATTTGCCAAGTCAAAACCAATAAAAGTTCAAAATGATGAAAAGATTCATTCTCGTAATCATAATGATGATTTCAACCCTTGGTGTTTATTCGTTCAAAATGAATGCCATAGATGCGAAAAAAACAAGTTATGCATCGTACTACCACGATAAATTTAACGGTAGAAAAACTGCCAGCGGAGAAATTTTTGATAACGCAAAGTTTACCGCAGCAAACAGAACGCTTCCTTTTGGAACAAACGTTAAGGTAACTAACCTGAATAATGGTAAAGAGGTGATTGTGAAAATTAATGATAGAGGACCTTACCATTCGTCAAGAGTTTTAGATATGTCTAAAGCTGCGTTCGATGAAATCGGAGATATCAATAGAGGTACAATTCCGGTGGAATATGAAATTGTCGATTAATCTTATGATTTAAATTACAAAAGCCAACTGACTAAGTTGGCTTTTTTGTTTTCGCCAAGGAAAAATTATATATTGATTTCCACAAGAGCAGGACAATGATCCGAGTGTACCGCTTCTTTTAAAATAACCGCTCTGGAGAGTTTGTCTTTTAAAATATAAGAAGTAAAATTATAATCGAGTCTCCAGCCTTTATTTTTTTCTCTGGAATTTTGTCTGTAGCTCCACCAGGTATAGTTATCTGGCTCGTTATTAAAGAACCTGAAACTGTCGATTAATTCACATTCGTTAATAAAATTGGTCATCCATTCTCTTTCCATTGGTAAAAAGCCGGAAACATTCTTTAGACGAACCGGATCATGAATATCAATAGCTTCATGACAAATATTGAAATCACCTGAGATGATAAGGTTAGGGATCTCTTTTCTTAAATTTTTGATGTATTCCAAAAAATCGTGACAGAATTGCATCTTAAATTCCAATCGCTCAATATTAGAAGCAGATGGAACATAAACTGAAATAGCAGAAAATCCGTCAAAATCTGCACGTATGATTCTTCCTTCATTATCATAGCTCTCAATACCGCAGCCGTATTCAATATGGTTAGGTTGTGTTTTTGAGGCTATTCCGACTCCGCTGTAGCCTTTCTTTACTGCTGAATGCCAGTAGCTGTGATATCCTAGTTTTTCAAGACTTTCGATATCGATCTGGTCGTTTCCTGCTTTACTTTCCTGAATACAGATGATATCAGGATCCGCTGACTTCAGCCAGCCTAGAAAATCTTTGGTAAAAGCAGCTCGTATTCCGTTTACATTATAAGTGATTAATTTCATGCTTCAAAAATATTAATAAAAAGGCAGCGGAAAAAATCAAAGATTTTTTCCGCTGCCTGATGTTGTTTTTACTATATAAAGAATTATTTGGGTTCCAGGATACTTACCGGAATGATGCATTCTTCCAGTGAAATTCCTCCATGCTGATACGTTTCTTTATAATAATTTACAAAGTGATTATAATTCTTTGGATAGGCAAGAAACGTGTTGTTTTTTGCGAAAATATATTTAGAACTTAAATTTCCTTTAGGTAAAAATAGCTTTTCCGGATTGGTAATTGCCCATACATCGCTGTTGTCATAAGTAAGACTTTTCCCTGTCTTGTAACGGATGTTGGTAGAGGTTTCTCTATCGCCCACCACCTTACTTGGTTTTTTTACATATACTGTTCCGTGATCGGTGGTAATAACCAGTTTAAATCCGTTTTCGGCGGCAACTTTAATAATTTTTATTAATGATGAATTTTCAAACCAGTTTAAAGTCAGAGATCTGAACGTCTTGTCATCACGGATCAGCTGATCTACAATATGATTATCTGTTTTTGCGTGCGAAAGAATATCAATGAAATTATATACAATCACTAACAGATCATTGTTTTTGTGCTGATTAAAATCATCGTAAATTTTACGCTCGAAATCTGCATTTAATACTTTTAGATATTTCATGGATTTTGAGCCAAGTCCGATTCTTTTCATCTGATCTTCAAGGAAATCACGCTCGTATTCATTTTTGTTTCCTTCTTCATTATCGTTAAACCATTTATCAGGAAAACGTTTTTCAATTTCAGAAGGCATAAGACCTGCAAAAAAGGAGTTTCTTGCATATTGGGTTGCCGTCGGAAGAATACTGTAGTAATAATCCTCAGAAATTTTATTATAGTATTTTGTAAATAAAGGTTCAATTACCTTCCACTGATCGTATCGAAGATTGTCGACCATCAACAAAAGAACTTTTTCTTTTTCTACTTCCGGTTTTATTTTTTCCTTAAAAAGGGTATGGCTCATGATAGGTTTTTCAGAATCATGCAACCAGTCTTCGTAATTATTTTCGATAAATTTCGCAAACTGAATATTCGCTTCTTCTTTCTGTGACTGCAGCAGATCTGCAAATTCGTTATCAGCCACTTTATCAAATTTAATTTCCCAGTTAAGGATTTTCTTGTAATATTCTGCCCAATCCTGATAAGTTCTCAGGTAAGAAAGCTCCATAGAAAGATTTCTGAACTCCTGCTGATATTGAAGAATCGTTTTCTGTTCTACAAGATTATCCTGCTGAAGGTTTTTCTTTAAAGAAAGCAAAATCTGGTTAGGATTTACCGGTTTCAGAATATAGTCGGCGATCTGAGATCCAATCGCTTCCTCCATAATGTGTTCCTCCTCACTTTTGGTTACCATCACTATTTTTAAAGAATTATCCTTATCCTTAATCATAGGAATAGCTTCAAGTCCCGATATTCCGGGCATGTTTTCATCTATAAGTGTTAATGCGAATTTTTCAGAATCCATCAGTTCCAATGCCTCATTCACATTATTTACAGGAGTTACCTGATATCCTTTTTTTTCAAGGAAAACAATGTGAGGTTTTAGCAAGTCTATTTCATCATCTATCCATAATATCTTTTCCGACATAAATTTATTTTTTTACATGGTTATTGTATCAAATTGCTGACCAACTATAATTAAAATCTGCCAAAATGAACAGTTGTAAAGTTAAATATAAGTTAATGAAAACAACAATATTTCCGGATATTTATTGTCCTCTCTTTTTATAATTTTTTTTAATGGAGATTTAATGACAGCTAAATTTTAAAATCCCTAAATTTGTTTACTAATTTCAGACGTTTCAATGCAGAATAAACTCAAAATCATCAACGATCCTGTTCACGGTTTTATCAGAATTCCCCACGAAATTTTATTTGATATCATTGAGCATCCATATTTTCAGAGATTAAGAAGAATCGGCCAGACCGGACTTCTGAACCTGATCTTTCCGGGAGCCACCCATACAAGATTTCATCATGCTTTAGGGGCAATGCATCTCATGTTTACCGCTCTTGAAACATTGAAACAGAAAGGAGTGAAAATTTCTGAAGAAGAAGAAAAAGGTGCAATGCTTGCCATTTTAATGCACGATATCGGTCATGGTCCGTTTTCCCACGCCCTGGAAAATATGCTGATGGACGACTGGCATCATGAAACACTGTCACTTTTATTAATGAACAGGCTGAATGATGAATTCAATGGTGAACTTTCGTGCGCTATTGAAATGTTTCAGGGGAAATATCACCGAAAATTTTTCAACCAGCTTATTTCTTCCCAGCTTGATGTCGATAGGCTCGATTATCTGAAACGAGATAGCTTTTTTACGGGTGTTTCTGAAGGAAGTATTAATACTCAGCGTATTATTTCGATGATGAACGTATGTGAAGAAGGAGAATTGGTAATCGATGCTAAAGGGGTTTATTCAATAGAAAATTTTCTTACTGCCAGAATGTTCATGTATTGGCAGGTATATTATCATAAAACATCTGCATTGGCAGAATTTATTTTGGTGAAAATTCTGGAGCGTGCAAAATATCTGGTTTCCCAAGGAATTGAGCTGCCGGCCGGAGAGAATCTAAGATATTTCTTACATAGGGAAAAAAGTGCTGCAACGGATGAAGACGTAAGAAGATTTACACAACTTGATGATAACGATGTAATACAAGCAATGAAATCCTGGCAAAATGCCGAAGATAAAATATTATCTTATTGGTGCAGATGTGTCATACAGAGAAGCCTTCCTAAAACAATTATTTCATCTCATCCTTTTGACAGAGAATTTATTAAAGAAAAAATAAAAAATACGAACGAATTTTTCGGAATTGATAATGGGGAAGAACTGGTACACGAAATCAAGAGAAAACTCCTTCCTTACGATACCGAAAAACAGCCCATCTATCTGTTGCCGAAAAACGGGAAAAAAATCCGACTGGAGGAATCGGAAAATCAGCTTTTGTCTGGTCTTATGGTGAATAAAACCAAACGCTACATTCTCACTTTCCCACGCGATATTTCCTGATTAAATTCTTAAATAATATTAAAATTTTGATATCATAAAACTAAAAAATGTTTGCGAATTACAGAATTTCTTATCTTTGCAGAATATGGAATTCACAGCTTCGCAAATTGCAAGTTTTATCGACGGAAAAATAATAGGTGACGCGAATGCACTTATTACTGGAGTTTCACCTATTGAAAGCGGGGAAACTGGACATCTTTCTTTTATAGCACAAGATAGATTTACGCATTATTTAGATACTTCAAAATGCTCCGTTATCATCGTTTCAGAAGATCTTCTGACGAAAGACTCTTACAATACCACCCTTATATCAGTGAAGGATGCGTATCTTTCGTTTCAGATATTGATGAATCTTTATCAGGAAATGCAGGGAAGAAAGGAGGGAATAGAAAATGGATCTTCAATACACGATACGGCAACTATTGGTGATAATGTTTATATAGGAGCATTCACTTATGTTTCGGAGAAGGCAAAAATAGGGGAGGGATCTCAGATTTATCCTCAGGTTTATATCGGAAAAGGAGTGAAAATCGGCAAAAACTGTAAGATAGATAGCGGAGCCAGAATTTATGATTATTGCATTATTGGTGATAACTGTGTGATTCATTCTAATACCGTAATAGGAGGCGATGGTTTCGGCTTTCAGCCTACTCCGGACGGATTCAAAAAAATTCCTCAGTTGGGTAATGTTATCATTGAAGATGATGTGGAAATTGGCTCAAACTGTAGTATCGACCGTGCTACTATTGGCTCTACCGTTATCGGAAAAGGAACCAAGATTGATAATCTGATTCAGATCGCTCACAATGTGAAAATCGGTAAAAACAACGTGATTGCCGCACAAGCCGGAATTGCAGGATCTACAACCATCGGTGACTGGAACCAGATTGGAGGCCAGGTCGGTATCGTAGGTCATATAAAGATAGGAAATCAAGTTAAAATTCAGGCTCAGAGTGGTGTGAATTCAAGTGTGAACGATCGGGAAACATTGTATGGCTCACCGGCGATCAGCTATAACGACTATCTGAGAAATTATATTCATTTCAGAAACTTTACTGAAATCGTTAATAGAATAAACAATCTTGAGAATAACTCAAAAGATAAAACTAATGAGTGATATGCAAAAAACGCTTCAGCAAGAAGTAACACTTTCCGGAATCGGACTTCATACTGGTAAAGAAGTAAAACTTACCATGAAACCGGCAAAGGAAAACACAGGTTTTGTATTTGTAAGAACAGATCTGGAAGGTCATCCACAGGTAGAAGCAGATGTCAACTATGTAGTAGCTACTGAAAGAGGAACAACATTAGAAAAATTAGGTGTAAAAATTACAACTTGCGAGCATCTTTTAGCAGCATTGGTAGGCTGCGATATTGATAATGCCATTTTAGAGATGGATGCTTCAGAACCTCCGATTTTAGATGGCTCTTCAAAATATTTCGTTGAAGCTATTGAAAGCGTTGGGGTAGTTGAACAGAATATTGCGAGAGAATATCTTGTTGTAAAAGAAGTGCTTACGTACAGTGATTCCGCTACGGGATCTGAAATCACCATTATCCCATCTGATACATACGAAGTAACAACGATGGTTGATTTTGGGACTAAAGTTTTAGGAACTCAGAATGCCACCCTTAAGAATATTTCAGAGTTTAAAGATGAAATTTCATCAGCAAGAACATTCAGTTTCCTGCATGAGCTTGAAATGCTGTTGGATCATGGTCTTATCAAAGGTGGAGATATTTCAAATGCCATTGTATATGTAGATAAAGATCTTACGCCTGAAACAACAGAAAAACTTAAAAAAGCTTTCGGTAAAGACAATGTTTCCATAAGACCGAATGGAATTCTTGATAATTTAAATTTAAACTATCCTAATGAAGCCGCAAGACACAAATTACTTGATGTAATCGGTGATCTGGCATTGGCGGGAGTTAAAATAAAAGGCAAAGTTATTGCCAACAAACCGGGACATTTCGTAAATACACAGTTTGCCAAAAAGCTTAACCGTCAGTGGAAGCTGCAGAAAAAGAAAAACGTTCCTGATTTTGATCTGACGAAAGAACCTGTATTTGATATTAACGGAATTATGAAGCTGATGCCCCACAGACCTCCGTTTTTATTAATTGATAAAATTCTTGAGCTTTCAGATTCACATGTGGTAGGTCTTAAAAATGTAACGATGAATGAACCTTTCTTCGTTGGACATTTTCCAAAAGAACCAGTAATGCCAGGGGTTTTGCAGGTGGAAGCTTTAGCACAGACAGGTGGAATTCTTGTTTTGGCAAGTGTTCCGGATCCTGAAAATTACTCTACCTATTTTATTAAAATTGATAAAGTAAAATTCAAAAGAAAAGTAGTACCGGGAGATACTATTATTTTCAAGATTGAATTGATCGAGCCGATCAGAAGAGGAATCGTCCATATGCAGGGCTACGGATATGTAGGAGACACTGTTGCTGTGGAAGCAGAATTAATGGCCCAAGTTGCAAAAAATAAAGTTGATTAAATGATTCATCAATTAGCTGCCGTAGATAAGCGTGCGAAAATCAGCAAAAATGTAATCGTAGAACCTTTTACTACCATTGCAGGCGATGTCGAAATCGGAGAAGGAACATGGATAGGCCCCAACGTAACCATCATGGATGGTGCAAGAATTGGTAAAAACTGTAGAATTTTTCCAGGGACGGTAATTTCGGCCATTCCTCAGGATTTAAAATTCGATGGCGAAGATACCCAAGTTATTATCGGTGACGACACGACCATCAGAGAGTGCGTAACGGTAAACAGAGGTACAAAAGCGCTTGGATTTACTAAAATAGGTAAAAACTGCCTTATTATGGCTACTACGCATATCGCACACGACTGTGTAATCGGAGATCATGTGATTATCGTAAATGGTTGTGGTATTGCAGGGCACGTAGAAATCGGCGATTATACAGTAATGGGTGGTTTGTCTGCGGTACACCAGTTTGGTAAGATCGGAAAGCACGTTATGATTTCCGGAGGAACTCTGGTAAGAAAAGATATTCCGCCTTACGTAAAAGTGGCCAGGGAGCCGATGTCCTATGCGGGAATTAATTCTGTAGGATTAAGAAGAAGAGGGTTTACTAATGAGAAAATATTTGAAATACAGAAGATCTACAGAGCAATTTTCCAGATGAAAATGAATGTTTCTCAGGCTATTTCACATATTGAAAAAGAAATGCTTCCTACAGCGGAAAGAGATGAAATCCTTCAGTTTATCCAAAACTCTCCGAGAGGTATCGTAAAAGGATACGGAACCGGAAAAGAAAGTAATTAATTGTAAAAAATTACCTATGAAAATTTTAATCTTATTCATGATGCTTTCAACGCTTTCTTTGTTTGGACAGCAAACGGAAGGATTAAAAACTCAGAAAACAACAAAGACCTCTATTCTGGAAAGAAAAATTCCTGAAAAGTCTGCCGACAGCCTTGCTAGAAGTAATTTTAATTCTATTCTGAAACAAAAGAATAATTCAAACTCAATTTTTGGCACAGCGAATCAATACAATTCTGAAGTTCAGATGAATGTCAACAGATTACAGAATAATGTGAATACATTTAATAATAACACATTCAACAGGATGATGCCTCAGGGACAGGGAATACAGTTTAACAAAAGAAAATAATTATATACAAAATTTAATGGCAACAAGTAACGATATCAGAAAAGGTCTGTGCATAGAGTACAGTAATGATATTTATAAAGTAATCGAGTTTCTTCACGTAAAACCAGGTAAAGGTCCGGCTTTCGTAAGAACTAAACTAAAGTCTGTAACAAACGGAAAAGTAATTGATAATACTTTCTCTGCAGGTCATAAAATCGAAGAAGTAAAAGTAATCACCAGAAAATATCAGTATCTTTATGATGATGAGAACGGATTCCACTTCATGAATAATGACGATTTTTCTCAGCTTTATCTCAATAAAGAAATGATTGAAAATTCTAATCTTATGAAAGCAGGAGAAGAAGTTACCATTATTCTGAAAGAAGCTGATGAAACTCCTCTTTCTGCAGAATTACCACAATCTGTTTATCTTGAAGTTGTGGAAGCAGATCCGGGTGTAAAAGGAAACACCGCTACCAATGCACTTAAAAATGCAATCGTTGAAACCGGGGCAAGAGTAATGGTTCCTTTGTTCATTGAACCGGGAGACAAAATTAAAGTAAGTACAGAAGATGGTTCTTACTTAGAAAGAGTAAAAGAATAATTTTCAATACAATATATAAAAATTCGGTCTGCAGTTGCACTCCGAATTTTTGTTTATAAAAGGAGTACAGAATCCCAAAAGGAAAAATTATAAGAGAATCGGATGGAGTCCGATAATATTTGACATATTTTGATAAATTTAAACTCATAAAAAAATATGACGTTTCATCAGCCACAAAAACTAAAAACAATTGCCAAAATTATAGGAGCCAAATGGGTAGGTCCGGAAGATTTTGAAGTACTGGGAACCAATGAGATCCATATGGTAAGACCAGGCGATATTGTTTTTGTAAATCATCCTAAATACTATGATAAAGCATTAAATTCTGCGGCGACTATTATCCTGATTGATAAAGAAGTAGATTGTCCGCAAGGTAAGGCGCTTTTGGTTTCGGAAGATCCTTTCAGGGATTTTAATAAAATCAATACACATTTTACGAGAATTTATAACTTCACAGAAGAACTCCACGATGTCGAAATTGGTGAAGGAACACACATTCATCACTCTGCAGTAATCGGAAATAATGTTAAGATAGGTAAGAATACCCTTATTTTCCCGAACGTGGTAATCGGCGACAGAACCGTGATTGGCGATAATGTTGTTATTCAGTCAAATACGGTATTGGGAGGAGATGCTTTTTATTACAGAAAATTAAATGGAAATTTCGACCGATTAATTTCTGTTGGAAATGTTGTTATTGAAAACAATGTTGAGATCGGAAACGGCTGTACGATAGACAGAGGAGTAACAGATTCTACTATAATTGGTGAAGGTTCGGTGTTGGATAATCAGATCCAGATCGGACATGATACGGTGATTGGTAAGAAGTGTCTTATTGCGTCACAGGTGGGTATCGCAGGCTGTTGCGTGATCGGTGATGAGGTCACATTGTGGGGACAGGTTGGTATCGCCTCAGGAAATAAAATCGAAAGCGGAACTGTCCTTCTTGGAAAAACCGGAGTCAACAGAGATCTTGAAAGAGGTACCTACATCGGTATGTTTGCAGAAGATTTTAAAACTTACCTGAAAAAAGAAGTCAAACTGAGAAATCTCAAATAAACAAATTGTTCTCAAATTATTAGCCATAATCAATTATACAATAATAGTATATATTAATTTATGTACAATTATTATATTTCGTCTAAAATTGATTTAACATAATAAAATAAATCAATTTTTATTGATATTTTTTTGTTTAGTTTTAGTTTTAGTTTTGTGACGTTAAACAAATGAATATTAACATCATGATTTTATAACTGTAGGGTTTGCAAGTGCTAATGTTACAAGTTCTAATGTTACTTATGTATCAAGTAGTGAGAATTGTCATAATAGTAGTGACGTTCAAATTCTAAAACGTCATACAATTATTTTTCAACTTTCTTGTAGGAATGTGACTTGCATAACTGAAAATGAATATACTGACGCTCAACTCCAAACAGCCGCCGCAGGTTTAGAAGAAGCTTTTTGTAATACATGTGATACTGATTTTGAAATAGTAAGAAATTAATAAGAAATTAATTTATTTTATAATCAAATTTTATTTTTATGAAAAGCAAAGTAATAACATTTATTTTAGTTTTGTTTAATATTCTTTCATTTTCTCAAGAAAAAGTTGATATTTCAATTTCCTATAAATTAACTTATAAGATAGATTCAACATCAGAAAAAGTAAATAAGGAAAATTTTATTCTTTTTGCTAATAAAGATAAAAGTATATATGAGTCTATAGCAAAATATTTTAAAGATTCATTATCAAAACAGCCAAATCAAGATCAAGCAGCTATCGCTATTAAATACGGAACGAAAAATGACTATTATATAATTTATAATTCAAAAGACAAGGTATTAAGTCACTTTCAGCCAAATTTGGATGCTAATATATATTTCTCTACCAACTATAAAATACAGTGGAAGATAGAACAAAAGACAAAAGAAATTTTAAATTTAAAATGTCGAAAAGCAACTACAAAAATGTTTGGTAGAAAATGGACTGCTTGGTTTGCAGAAGAATATCCATTACCTTTCGGTCCGTATAAATTCAATGGGTTGCCTGGTTTAATTCTTGAATTGTATGATTCTAAAAAACTATTATAATTTTAAGGCGTACTATATTAAAAAGGAAAAGAACACATTAATAAATTTTAACATTCAAAATGATTATACAAAAACAACAAAAGAAAAATTTTGGGAATTAGTCTTTAAAAATAAATTTGATGCAGATTATAAATATAGAGATTTTACATTTCAAGATCCTAGTGTAATGCAAACTATGCGCAAAAAAATGATCGAAAAACAAAAAGTATATAATAATCCTATAGAATTGGTACACTAAGTGGCTTTTTGCAAAAATGGTGTACAGAATGAGAGGTTATCTTAAGTTTATAGTTTAAAGAGCTTTTTTAGCGATTGCAAATTTGCAATCGTTTTTTGTAATCTAAAAATCATCTTTTTTCAAACAAAAACTGTAAATTTGTGTGCATTTAAAAATTAATAAATAAATTAAATAAATAATAAAATGTCAATTTTAGTAAACAAAGATTCTAAAGTAATTGTACAAGGATTTACGGGTAATGAAGGTACTTTCCACGCAAGCCAGATGATCGAATATGGAACAAATGTAGTAGGTGGCGTTACTCCGGGAAAAGGAGGCAGTGAGCACCTTGGAAAGCCTGTATTCAATACTGTAGCTGATGCTGTGGCAAAAGCGGGAGCAAATGTAAGTATCATTTTTGTACCGCCTGCATTTGCTGCTGACGCCATTATGGAAGCTGCTGAAGCCGGGATCAAAGTTATCGTATGTATTACTGAAGGTATTCCGGTAGCGGATATGGTAAAAGTAAAATCTTACATCGCCGACAGAGACTGCAGATTAATAGGACCTAACTGCCCGGGAATCATTACTTCTGAAGAAGCTAAAATTGGTATTATGCCAGGTTTCGTTTTCAAAAAAGGTAAAGTAGGTATCGTTTCCAAATCAGGTACGCTTACTTATGAAGCTGCAGACCAGGTTGTAAGAGCTGGTTTCGGTATTTCTACAGCAATCGGTATCGGGGGTGACCCTATCATCGGAACAACTACAAGAGAAGCGTTGGAATTATTCATTAACGATCCTGAGACTGAAGCGGTAGTAATGATCGGAGAAATCGGTGGAGGTCTTGAGGCAGAAGCTGCAAGATGGTACAAAGCAAGCGGTTCTACAAAACCTGTAGTGGGTTTCATTGCGGGGCAAACTGCTCCTAAAGGAAGAACTATGGGACACGCAGGTGCTATCGTTGGTGGTGCCGAAGATACAGCTCAGGCAAAGATGGAAATCATGAAAGAGAACGGTATCAATGTAGTAGATTCCCCTGCTGATATTGGTGTTACCGTGGCTAAGGTTTTAGCATAAATTTTTTTAAACATAATGATATGAAAAAACTTTTATTGGCCTCTGGCCTAATGTTTTCTGCGTTGTCTTTCGCACAAATAGACTTCAGCAGTACAAGATTTGGAGCGTCTGCCGGCGCGAACCTTTCGGCAGTAAGAAATGCTCACAATCCCTCAGGAAAAAGGTTTACCATGCAGTTTGGAGCTTTGGCTTTAATCCCTATGGGTACTGAGAATCAGTTTTTTCTTCAACCTGAAATTCAATATTTCGGAGCGGGAGAAACGGGAAAAGAAAAAGGTGCTAAAGGTAAAGACGGATATGATGCTGTCTATGCCAATGACTATCTGAGTGTACCGATCAATTTTAAAGGCTACTTTTCCGAAGCGGAATCGGAATTCTTTGCATTGATTGGGCCAAGATTTAATTTTTTATTAAGTCAGAGAGTAAAAAATGCTCCTGTATCAAGACCTTATTATGATCCTGATGTCGTTGTTTCTTCGTTGCCTAATGTCAACGGAAAAACAAATAAGTTCAACTTTGGATTTGGTTTGGGATTTGGGTATAGTTACAAAAGACAGGTGGAATTAACTGCCAGATATGATTTTGGACTTTCCAATACCTATCCCGGGCTTGATCATGAACCTGATGGATCTACAAAAAGTAAATCTGAACAGGTGATCAGTTTAAGTGTAAACTATATTTTCCAATAAGATAGTACATCTTAAACATAAAAATTCCCGAAGCCAAAGGCTTCGGGAATTTTATTTGTAACAAACTGATTATATTCTATTTTGGATCAGTCTCAAAATTTGTGGAACTAGGAAAGAGTTTTCTACTTAGAAAAAAAACGTTTACTCAATTATTTCTTGAGATATAAATTAAGATGAGGCTTATTTAATATATACACAGTTGTCATTTGCTGAATGAAATGCCTTTGCGACCGGAAAATATACGACCGGCAGATTAAATAATTCTTAGCGTCTATAGCGTTAAAGACTTTTGTTTCCTAAGATAATAAAATTGAATCAAGTTTATATTTAACGAAATCTCTCCCCAGGTTTTGAACTTAATCATCTGTTCTAACCTCTGATCCACTTCCAGATCTCTTTGAGAGTGGCTTTATTTCCATACATTAAAATTCCTACCCTATAAATTTTCCCAGCAATGAAGATCATGAAAATCGTAGTTCCCAGAAGCAAAGCAATGGATAGTGCAATTTGCCACGCCGGCACACCAAAAGGTATTCTTGCAATCATTGCTACCGGTGACGTAAAGGGAATAATCGAAAGCCAAAAGCCAAGAGGTCCGTCGGGATTATTCATTAAAGAGAAGCTTCCGTACATTCCCAACATTAGCGGAAGGATGGCGAATAAAGTAAATTGCTGGGTTTCTGTCTCATTGTCTACCGCAGAGCCAATAGCTGCGTATATCGAGCTATAAAAAATATAACCTAGCAGGAAAAATACAATGAATACAAAGATGATTAACGGAAAATTAAGTTCCAGCAAACTATGAGAAACCTGAGTAGCAATTTGTGCGACATCCAGTTTACTTGCCAGTTCTTCATTTCCTCCCGGGATATTTTTCTGAATAGAAGTAAATCCTGTATTTAAAACCAATGCTCCGATTACAGACATAGTGATCCAGACAATGAATTGCGTTAAAGCTACCAAAGTGACTCCCAAAATTTTACCCATCATTAGTTCAAAAGGTTTTACAGAAGAAATGATAATTTCCACTACGCGATTGTTCTTTTCTTCCAAAACACTTCGCATTACCCTTACCCCATAAATGATGATGAACATAAAAGTGACATACATCAAAAGAATACTCAGTCCGCTTTTTACTCCAAAAGCAAGATCAGAATCTTCCTTGTTGTTTTCGGAAACATTAATGGTTTTTAAGCTAAAGCTTTTGTCAAGATTGTTAAGTTGTGCTTCTGCGATACCTAACTGCTTGATCTTTTCTTTCTTGATAACATCAGTTATATCTGAAACAATTCTCTGCTTCGTGTCAAATCCTATCTTATTATTAATAACAAGTCTCGTATTTTTCTGAAAATCATCAAAATTTTGACTTTTTACTTCCGGTAAAATTAAAATGCCATCTAATGATTCATTGCCCTTCAGATTATTGATTTTAGATTTTTCATCAGCAGCCGAAACGAAAATATATTTTAGTTGATCGGATGACTTAAGCTGATTTGTAAACAGTCCGCTTTTATCCACCACTTCAATGACATTGTGCGATTCGTTTGCCTTAAACATTAGCCCGATTACCGATCCGAAAGCCACAAGAAGTACCGGCGCGAGAATAGTTAGTATAATAAAAGACTTTTTCTTAACCTGCGTCAGGAATTCTCTTTTGGTAATTAAAAAAATATTATTCATAACTAAAAGTTGCTGCTTACTGCATTAATAAAAACTTCATTCATACTCGGAATTTTTTCCTCAAATGATCTTACTTTTCCTACCTGTATAAGATCAAGGAGAATGTGATTTTGGTCAGATTCATTCTTTAAATCAAACGATATCAGATTGTTTTCATTTGAAATATTAAATGTTTCGTACTTGTTTCTGAAATTTTCAAAATGGGTATTGTTCACTTCAGAAAGCGTAATTCCGAAAATATTTTTCTTGAATTTTTCTCTTACGTCAAAAACCCTTCCGTCGATAATTTTTTTAGAATTGTTAATGAGAGCAACATAATCGCACATCTCCTCTACACTTTCCATTCTGTGGGTAGAAAGAATGATCGTTGTGCCATTGTTTTTAAGATCAATAATCTGGTCTTTAATAAGGTTGGCATTTACGGGGTCAAATCCCGAAAACGGCTCATCAAGGATTAAAAGATTGGGTCTATGAAGAACGGTCACAACAAACTGAATCTTCTGAGCCATTCCTTTTGAAAGTTCAGAAAGTTTCTTTTTCCACCACTGGTCAATATGCAGTTTATCAAACCATTTCGTAGCTTCTTGTAAAGCATCATTTTTGGTCATGCCTTTAAGTTCACCGAAGTAAAGAAGCTGATCTCCGACGGTCATATTTTTATAAAGTCCTCTTTCTTCGGGCATATAGCCGATATCTTTGATGTGGTCAGGATTAAGTTTTTGCCCGTTAATGGAAATATCTCCCGAATCAGCCTGTGTAATCTGATTGATGATACGGATAAATGAAGTTTTACCGGCTCCGTTCGGACCCAAAAGACCATATACACTTCCTTTCGGAACGTGGATGCTGAAATCATCCAGAGCCACTTTTTTTCCGGCATTATAGGTCTTTCTAATATGTTCAGCTTTTAGCATTAAATTGTTTTTACTACGATTAGTATGAAAAAGTCCCGAAAGTTACGGAATTATTGAAAACAGAATTAATCTAAAAGAAAAATCCTGATGATAATCAGGATTAAATTATTGTTTTACGATTTGCGTAACCTTCATTGTATTGTCGCTCAAAATATAGCGGATCAAATATTTTCCGGGTTTTAATCTTTCAATATTGATCTCTCCCGAATTCATATTTACTGAATAATTCGCAACCTGAGTCCCTAAAATAGAATAAAAGGTCACACTTTTAATTTTAAGACCGGAATCCTTTGCCTTTATAATCAGAAAGTCCTTTGCAGGATTCGGATAGGCAACCAAAACGCCATCGTCAGATTTTTGAGAAAAACCTGACGGCTCTTTTATCTGAGCTTTAATATTGTTGGAAAAACCAACAAAAGCGCCTAAAAAGATAAATAAAAGTAAAAGTTTTTTCATCAAAATACTATTTCTATAAATATATTAAAACAAAAGTAAACAATTCTGCAATTTCCTGCAATACTTTTTTGTTTAAGTTGTAGTAAATTTGCATTAAATTTTATTCAAAAAGTATTCCAAAATGATACATTCAAGAAATAGAAGGCTAAGAGTAAACGAATCTGTCCGAAGTCTGGTAAGAGAGTGCACTCTTACAACCAATGATTTTGTTATGCCTATCTTCGTTATGGAGGGCGAAAATAAAGAAGAACCAATAGCTTCAATGCCCGGAATTTTCAGGAGGAGCATCGATCTTACAGTTAAAGAATGTAAGGAATTGTTTTCTTTAGGTGTGAAAGCAGTTAATCTTTACATGAAAGTTTCTGATGATCTTAAAGATAACACTGGAAAAGAAGCATGGAACAAAAACGGACTGATGCAGAATACGATCAGAGCGATCAAAGATGCGGTTCCCGAAATGGTGTTAATGCCGGATGTGGCGCTGGATCCTTATTCTATTTACGGCCACGATGGAATTATTGAAAATGGAAAGATTGCAAATGACGCGACTAATGATGCTTTAGCGAGAATGTCTTTGTCACATGCCGAAGCAGGAGCGGATATCGTGGCACCAAGTGATATGATGGACGGAAGGGTTCAGGTAATCCGTGAAGCATTGGAAGAAAATGGCTTTACAGATGTCGGAATCTTAAGCTATGCAGCAAAATATGCAAGTTCTTTTTACGGACCTTTCAGAAGTGCTTTAGACAGTGCTCCGAAAGATAATATTGAAATTCCTAAAGATAAAAAAACATATCAGATGGATTTTCATAATTCCCGCGAAGCGATAAACGAAGTATTCAAGGATATTGAAGAAGGGGCGGATATTATTATGATTAAGCCGGGACTTCCGTATCTGGATGTTGTTTCAAAAGTTCGTGAGGCCATTGATCTTCCGATTGCAGTGTACAATGTAAGCGGCGAATATGCCATGGTAAAAGCGGCTGCACAGAATGGCTGGCTGGATAATGATAAAACAATCATCGAAAGTCTGACCTGTATCAAAAGAGCCGGAGCAGATATGATCTTTACCTATTTTGCAAAAGAGGCTGCTATGATTCTCAACAGATAAATTGAAATTATCACAAAAAACACCTCGACATGAGGTGTTTTTCTTTATCCGAAACATATGCTGTAATAAGGCGTTCCAGGTACAATCGGGTTGGCTCCGCCGTTATCGTTTACACAGATGTTGCTTGGGCATAGATACCATCCTGTCGGGCAGTTGCCTTCGGAATCCGGAAGGCGTACGTTTCCGCCACTGACTTTTATTAAGTCTTTTCGTGTTAATTTTTTCATATTAATATTTATTTAGTAAGCCTAAGATAATAAAAATATCACATTAAATTGAAATAATTTAAATTTTATATCATATGACTACAAAAAATAGGGTTATTAAAAAATCATAAAACTTTTGCCTTACTGTTTTAATCTAAAATTTGAATTCAAAAAAACTTTATCTTTGCCGTTATGATTTTACGCGGAGAAAACTTAATCAAAGAATACGGTCCTAAAAAGGTTGTAAAAGGTGTTTCTGTACAGGTTCAGCAAGGAGAAATTGTGGGTTTGCTTGGTCCGAACGGAGCAGGGAAAACTACTTCATTTTATATGATTGTAGGATTGGTTAAGCCTACTTCCGGTAAAATTTTTCTGGACAAGCAGGAGATCACGACCGATGCTATGTACCGCAGGGCACAGAAGGGAATTGGCTATCTTGCGCAGGAAGCTTCCGTTTTCAGAAAACTTTCCGTTGAAGAAAATATCATGGGGGTTTTACAGCTTACTAAACTTTCAAAGCGGGAACAACAGATTAAATGTGATGAACTGATTGAAGAATTCTCATTGCAGCACGTCCGCAAAAACCGTGGAGATCTTTTGTCCGGAGGTGAAAGACGTAGAACCGAAATTGCAAGATGCTTGGCGACAGATCCTAATTTTATTCTCTTGGATGAGCCTTTTGCCGGTGTAGACCCGATTGCAGTAGAAGATATTCAGAAAATTGTAAGAAGCCTTACGGATAAAAACATCGGAATCCTGATTACCGATCACAATGTTCAGCAGACATTGGCGATTACCAATAAAACGTATATTATGTTTGAAGGAAGAATTCTGAAAGAAGGTCTTCCTGAGGAACTGGCCAATGATCCGCAGGTAAGGGAAGCTTATCTGGGTGAAAACTTTGTTTATCAAAGTATTTTTGATAAGCCTAAGAAGAAAAGCTACGCTTATAATATCTGGGCAGGAAATTTTGATTCCAAAGCTCAGTTGCAAACTTTTGTAAATGAAAATTTTGCTCAGTTTGATGATCTCAGATTAATGCATGGATTTGAGGAGATCAGTTTTGCTTCATTGGGGAATTCAGAAATTCAGCACATTTTCAGTGATGTTGTGGATAAAAATGCAAATAATTCTTTCGTATTCCAGAAAAAAGAAATTAATTCAAATTATTCTCTTGAGCAGGCAGAAATAGAGTCTAAAGCGGCAGGAAAGCCGGAACTCCATTATCTTACAACTTATGTGTTTGAAGGATAATGCCGATCAATTCAAAAAATGGACAAAAGTTTCTCTTGAAGGAGAATGTGGAGTTATTGTGGATATAAAGGGATTGTCTACGATTATACGCTGGGACACTCCAAAAGAAAATGACTTTGAAGACTGGTTTTCATGTTGGGGAACTTTTATTGAAATGGGAGGGGAAATCATTGATAAAGATTATAAGTTTGTTTTTATTAATGATAATGGAACATTGAAAAAATAATTTAAGCTTAAAATTTGCTGAAAAATAAAATAAAACGTACTTTTTCTCTGTAAAACAGTACGTTTTTTAGTTAAAATCAAGATCCAATCAGGAAATGAACGATCATTATCTCAAGAAGCTCGACAGAGTAACTGCTATTCTTACTCAATTACAGTCAAAGCCGGTTGTAAAAGCGCAGGATCTTGCCAAAAAGTTTGAAGTAAGTGTACGTACTATTTACCGCGATGTAAAAACATTGGAAAATGCCGGAATTCCTATTGTAGGAGAAGCAGGAAGCGGGTATTCTCTGATGGACGGTTACAAACTTCCTCCGGTGATGTTTACGAAAGAAGAAGTGTTGAGTTTTATTACCGCAGAGAAACTGATGCAGAAATTCTCCCATCAAAGTATGGGAAAACATTATCAGACGGCTATGGAAAAAGTGCGTTCGGTATTGAAATATTCCGATAAAAACCTGATTCAGAATATTGAAAAGCAGATTGATATTTTTCAGCATCAGGGCAAAACTGAAGATACTCTGAAAGATGTTCTCCCGACTATTTTGGAGAGCATTGCTGAAAAACTTCAGCTGACCATAGAATACAGAACCGTTGATGATAAAATTTCCACAAGAACCATCGAGGCGGTCGGTGTTTTCTTTGAATTTAATTTTTGGTACATCATGGCTTTCTGTACATTGCGAAATGATTTCAGACAGTTTCGTGTAGACCGGATTTTAAAGATTTTCAAAACCCAGAATCCTTACCTTCAGGAATATGGACAAATCAATGACTACAGGAAAAACGGAAACGGAAATAAAATTACCGTAAAACTTCTTGTAGATAAAAAAATTATGGGACATCTCGTAAATTCAAAAATTTATTATGGCTTAATTGAAGAAGTAGAAACAGAAAACGGGGTAGAACTCACCTTTGAAACCGAATGGCTTAAGGACGGTTTTCCGCGTTGGCTGATTACTTTTGCGGATTATGCCACCATTCTGGAGCCGGAAAGCCTTAAAGACAGGCTGAAGGATTTGTTAAAAGATATTTCAGATAAGCATCAATAAAAAACCTAAAAACCTTAGCAGAAAATTGTGCTAAGGTTTAAGACATTTACGTTTCAGTGTTATATTTTATTAGAGATTTCAGTCTCCATAATGGCATTAAAGAACTGAAAATCTCTCCCAAAAAAAAGGAGGTTCCATTCCTAAAGCTCTCAGGTAAACATATCCCTGTCCTCGGTGATGAATTTCATTATCAATAAAATAAAGAATATTCTGATAAACCGGAAATTCGTATTGCCCAAACAAATTGAAAGTTTCCTGAAAACGTTCTTCCGAAATCTGAGCAAAATAATGATTGATTGTTTCCGTTTCTTCATCCCATTTTTTCAGAAGATCGGCTTTCGTTTGCGGATTAAAAGCTTCTTCATTGTAAGCTTCCATGTTTTTGCCGACAATTCCTTTCAGTCCCGGGCCTCCGATTGCGATTAATTCGCATGCCAGTTTTACAAAAGGTCTCATTCCGCCGATAGAAAATTCAAATAATTCCTTTTCCGGGAAAGCTTCAATTACTCTTCTTGTCAGATTTCTGTGTCCTTGCCAATGTTCCAGTAACTGTTCAGAACTCATGAATTGTTTTGTGCTAATTGCTGTAGTTGTCATAATTTTTAATGTTGTTTGTTATTGCTGATACAAAGGTAAAACGTGTTTATGACAACAGTTTGTCAGCAGTATTTTCGTGATAAAAAATATTTTTTGTTTTTAAAATAATCTGTAGAAATTCTCCGTTAATGAGATATACTTAAGCAATGTTAGGTAGATAAATAATTTGAGAATGACCGGTCCTTTGGGATCGGTCATTTTTTATCAGTAAGCTATTCGATGATTGTTCTGAAAGTAAGATTCACTCTGGGTATTTTTATTCTTGTCGTTGTAGGAAGCCTGTGCAGCCAGTGATCCTGCGTTGTTCCTTTCATGACGAGCAGACTTCCGTTTTCCAAGAATACTTCTACTTTTTCTTTGGTGGTTTTATGTTTAAATAAAAACTTTCGTTCTGCTCCAAAAGTCAATGAAGCAATCGCTGCGTGTTTTTTCAGATCTTTTTCAGCATCGCTGTGGTAGGCCATGCCTTCGTTTCCGTCGTGGTATAAATTCAGTAGACAGGAATTATACGTTTCTCCTGTAATTTCTTCACATTTTTGCTTTAATTCCAATAATTCCGGAGTCCAGAGCCTGGCATATTTCGTTCGCTTTGAATAGGTATATTCAAATGGTTTTTCACCAAACCAGGCTACTTTTCTTTTTGTTACAATCAGTTTTCCAAAGATGATCGCTTCATCATTTTCCCATGGAATCTGATGAAATAAATAATCATAATAAAAATCTGATTTTTCTTGGGAAAAAACCTTTCCATAGTAATGAACAGTTCCGTCATTGGGAAGAATATTTAATGGGTAATCTGATACGTCTTCGAATAAGTTCAGCATAAGGTTTTGAATTTAAAAATCAGAATAAACTTTAGAACTTTCCCAGCCGATAATCAGCTGTTTTCTGTCGCTTCCCCACATATAACCGCCAATCTTACCGGAAGACTGAATCACACGGTGACAAGGAATTAAAAAGGCTACGGGATTACTTCCAATTGCCGTTCCGACAGCTCTCGAAGCTTTGGAGTGACCAATTTTTTCGGCTAGGTTTCCGTACGTTGACAATTTCCCCATCGGAATACTGAGCAGACTTTCCCAGACTTTTAATTGAAAATCGGTACCTTTTAAATGTAATTTGATAGTATTTAATTCTTTCCAGTCTTTATTAAAAATAGATAAAGCATTTTTCTGAAATTCGTCCCGGTTTTCAAAAAAAGAAGCATTGGGGAATTTAATCTGTAAATCTCCCAATGCTTTATGTTTGTCGTTTTCAAAAGCCATATAGCAGATTCCTTTTTCTGTGGAAGCTGCGATTATTTTTCCAAAAGGACTTTCGGAAAAACTGTAATTGATGGCAAGGCTCTTTCCTCCGTTTTTATATTCTGCCGGAGACATTCCTTCAATTTTTACAAACAGATCGTGTAATCTGCTCGTACTGGAAAGTCCTGTCTCATAAGCTGTTTCAAATAAACTTGCTTTTTCTTCCTTCAATAAATTTTTAGCGTGCTCGAGGCTGATAAACTGTAAAAATTTCTTCGGGCTTGTTCCCGCCCAATCAGAAAACATTTTCTGAAAATGAGCCGGACTCAAATGAATTTTTTCTGCCACTTCCTCCAAACTTGGCTGAAGTTTAAAATTGCTCCGGATATATTCTATCGCTTTGGCAACTCTTTCGTAATCTATCTGATTTTGTGTGGACATCGCATTTATTTTACCTCACAAATTTCTAAAGAATACGCGACCGAAAAAATCCGATTCTTGCGAAATTTAATTGTTATTGTAAATATGGTAGTAAGCAAGCATTTTGTAATATAACTTCGCCGCCAGGAATGCACTTGGTTTTGCCATCGGAGAATCCATTAATTCTACAATATCAAAAGCTACCACATTACATTTCTCAAATACTCTTTTTAACAGTTCCAAGGTCGGATACCACTGTAAGCCACCTGGTTCAGGAGTTCCTGTTGATGGGCAAAGTGAAGGGTCAAAAGCATCCAGGTCGATGGTAATATATACATTTCCTGAAACTTTTTCCAATACATCATTTACCCAGTTTTCGTTGTTGGCAATTTCATGAGCAAAAAACACCCTTCCTTCCGGTAAGTACTGTGCTTCTTCGATATCCATGGAACGAATTCCCACCTGTACCAGATTATGCTTCTGATTGGCTTCAAAAACCGCGCAGGCGTGATTAGAAGTAGAACCGTGGAATTCCGGACGAAGATCTGTATGCGCATCCAGCTGAAGAACTGTCAGATTCTCAAATTTTTCACCCACCGCACGGATAGAACCGATAGAAACTGAGTGTTCTCCCCCGAAAAGGGTGAACAATTTATCGTCATGATTCAACAATTCTTTTGTTTTTTGGTAAACAGCTTCTGTCATAGCTTCAGGCGAAGAATTTTCAGAAATTTCTCCGGCAAGATAAACACCTTCTAGATAAGGCTCTGTCTGAGTTTCAATGTCATAAAGCTCCATATTTTCAGAAGCATCTAAAAACAGTTCCGGGCCTTTGTCGGCGCCTTTTCCCCAGGTTGAAGTTCCGTCGTAAGGAACAGTTACCAACATTACTTTCGAGTTTTCCAGCGATGCATTTTCTTCAGGAATTCCTGCGTATGTTTTCATGTTTTATTTTAAAATTAAATGATTTCAGCAAAGATACAAAGAACTTTGGAGAAGTGGATGGACGATGGAAAATTGCAAATATGATCTTCCAAATTGTTTGTAAAATTATATTTCCTAATTTATGGAAAACCTTAATTATTATGTACTTAGTTTTTTTATATTTGGATATTTATAATTTTATTGGTGTGCATTTAATTAACTTAAAGTTTAAACCAACACTAAATGAGGAAAATGGAATCTGAATTTATTTTTTTTAAAGCTGGACAAGGTTCTTTTTATGGTGGACGAATATGGCTGCATAAAACTAATCAAGTTTATACAGTTGTTTATGACTGTGGAACAAGTCCTTTTATTGCGGGAAATAGCCAATCATTAAATAATGAAATAAGTTATTTCAAAAATATGCATCATAATTTTCTGCAAAACAATAATGAAATTGAATTGCTATTTATCTCGCACTTAGACTATGACCATGTTTCTGGACTAAAACGACTTTTAAAAGAATTTCAAGTCAAAAATATTATTTTACCATACATAAAAAAAGAACACAGAAAATTCTTTTTGATATCAATTTTTGAAAATAATGATCCTGATAACAACCTAACAATTGATGAATATATTTCATTTATAGAAAGCCCTCACCAGTTTATTGCACAAAACAGCGATGGAACTAAACAGTTTTATATTAAACCTAATAGTAATAATGAGATAGAATATCAAGATTACGATAATAGCGACAATCAATCAGTAAATATCTACCCAAGAGGAACACAAAATACTGACATAATTGAGTTAGTTGGTCAGCCAAATGTTTTTGTATATGAGAATAATTTACAATTTTTTATTAAACGCAATTGGGAGTTTACAACTTTTGCAAAAAACGTCAGTGAAACCGCAATTGATAAATTACACAATTGCTTAAAAAGTAAATTGAATAAGAAAACAGCAGATGATTTATCTTTTGAGGATTTAAAGAATATCGTATTAGTTAATCGAAAAGAAACTCACAAATGCTACACTGAATGTATTGGTGATATCAATTCGCACGGTCTCGTACTTTTACATGGACCAATTCGTTTTCAACACTTATGCGGGGACATTTATTCTAATTGCGAGTTAAATTATTTTCGTAATTATTGCCCCTTTTACGATTACCATCATTTTAATAGCAATAATAGGTCAATGTTGGGAACTCTCTTGTTAGGTGATACTTCATTAAATCCGAACAATAATCCTATTGTTTTTCCCAAGGCATTTAAAGATAAACTAGTTAATGTTCACATAGTTCAAGTACCTCATCATGGTTCTTCAAAGAATTGGGACCTTGTTGAATTTGCTGCATTAAATATTGGGGACAATATTAGTCGTTGGGGGAATCATGTGGTTGCAGTATGTAATTTTGGTTATGGTAATAAGTTTGGACACCCTTCGCATCATGTTTTAAATGATCTGTGTTCAACTATATTTTTGAATTCACAATTTTCAAGACTAAATATTCGCTATGACATTTATTTTAAATTCAAATAATTAACCTAATAAAATTACGTGATCCAATTTCAAACTTCCATCCTCCAACTTCCCCCTTCCAGTCAAAATTATTACCTTTGCTAAAATTTAAATTGTATGTCGTTAAGAGCTGTGCTGTTCGATATGGATGGCGTTATTGTGGATACAGAACCATTGCACAGAAAAGCCTATTTTAAAACATTTAATGAACTGGGAATTGATGTTTCCGAAGATTTATATGCTTATTTTACAGGAGCTTCCACGAAAAGTGTTTGTGAAACGCTGATTAATAAATTTCATTTAAAACCGACGTACGAGGAAATTGCCGACACCAAAAGAAAATACTTCAAAGATTACTTTTATAACGATGAAGAATTTGACTTAATTCCCGGTGTAAAGGAATTGATCGAACATTATTATGAAAACGGAATTACGCTGATATTGGCTTCTTCTGCAACAATGGCAACCATCAATATGGTTTTCGAAAAATTTGAACTGGAAAAATATTTCAGTGGTAAAATAAGTGGGGCTGATTTAAAAGAATCTAAGCCTCATCCTGAAGTTTTTCAATTGGCTGCTGAAATGGCGGGCGAACCTGTTGAAAACTGTATGGTGATTGAAGATTCTACCAATGGAATTTTAGCAGCCCATCGCGCAAAGATTTTCTGTGCAGCCTACAGAAGCACGAATTCTAAAAATCAGGATTATACGTTGGCGGATATGGTGGTTTCTGATTACGAAGAATTAGAATTGGATAAAATTTCAAAATATTTTTAAAAGGAAAAAGCTCTCAACATCTGAGAGCTTTTTTATTGCATTTCTGTCATTCTGAATGAGCATCGTGGAGTGAGAATCTCTGTAATTTGTGAGATTGCTTCGCTCTTCGCAATGACGATTAAAACATTATTTATAACCAAGAATTTTCAGTACATCTTCCGGTTCTTGTTTTTCACGGAAAACTTCATATTGAAGCTCGCCGTTTTCATCTTTCTGAATCAAAATATGTTGCGGCTGAGGCATCAGGCAATGGTGAATTCCACCAAATCCACTGATCGTTTCCTGATAAGCTCCGGTGTGGAAAAATCCGATGTATAAAGGTTTTGTATCACTGAATACTGGTAAATAAATTGCATTGGTATGCTGTTCAGAATTGTAGTAATCGTCTGAATCACAGGTTAATCCGCCTAGGAAAACTCTTTCGTATGTATCTTCCCATCTGTTGAGAGGAAGCATGATAAAGTGTCTTGAAATAGCCCAGGTATCAGGGAGTGTGGTCATGAAAGAAGAATCGATCATGTTCCATTTTTCTCTGTCGTTCTGACGTTTTTGGGAAATAATTTTATAAATGTTCGCACCACTTTCTCCAACTGTAAAGCTCCCGAATTCTGTATAAATATTTGGTTCTTCAACGCCTTCTTCCTCGCAGAATTTTTTAATCTGGGAAACGATTTCCTCTACCATATACTGATAATCGTAATCGAAATTCAGAGAAGTTTTGATAGGAAAACCACCACCAATATTCAACGAATCAACTTCCGGAGCGATTTTTTTCAGACGAGCATAAACACGAAGACATTTGTATAATTCATTCCAGTAATAAGCAGTGTCTTTGATCCCAGTGTTGATGAAAAAGTGAAGCATTTTCAGTCTTGCATTCGGGTGTTCTGCGATCTTCTGGCTGTAATAAGGAATGATATCTTTATATCCGATTCCTAATCTTGAGGTATAAAATTCAAATTTTGGTTCTTCCTCAGAGGCAATTCTGATCCCGATGTTGAAAGTGGTATCAATGCTTTCCGTCAATTTATCCAGTTCGCGGTAATTATCCAGAATCGGAGTAATGTTTTCAAAACCACTGTTAATCATATCTGAAATTTTTGCCAGATAATCATCCGTTTTGAAACCGTTGCAGATTACTTCTATATTTTTTTCAACTTTTTCGCTTTCGTACAGAGATTTTACAATATCCATGTCGTAAGCAGATGAAGTTTCTATGGAAATGTCATTTTTTAAGGCTTCTTCCAGCACAAATTTGAAATGACTCGATTTTGTGCAGTAGCAATAGGTGTAATTCTTTTTATATTCGGTTTTCTCAAAAGCTTCCCTAAACCAGCTTTTCGCCTTCTGGATATTCTGAGAAATTCTCGGCAGGTAGCTAATCTTTAGCGGAGTGCCAAACTTTTCAACAACTTCCATTAGAGGAATGTCGTGAAATAACAAATTGTTCTCAGAAACATTGAATTCTTCGGTAGGAAAATACAATGTCTGATCAATAAGTTCCGAGTATTTTATTTTCATTTCTAAACAAGTGAATTAAGAGATGCAAAATTGCTAAAAAAGTTTGGTTTTTTAACGTTAAAATTGTTATAAATTTCCATTTGCGTTCAATCTTAAAATCTATAAGTATTGTCAATACGTAAACTTTTGAATGTATTCTTTTTGTTTATCTTCAGTAATTCCTAATACTTCTTGAATATATCGTTTAGTTGATCCGTATTCTTTATTGATTTGATTAAAGGAAGCGTCAAGATAAGCTGTTTCTACCCAGCTTAATTTTTCGAGAACTTTGATATCCATTTTAGGGTACAGGAAATGTAGGTTTTCGGCAAGATTGAGACGTTTGTTAATCAGTTTTTTCCGGTAGTTATTGGATAAAAGGTAATCGTTATAAATCGTCTCTTTATCGAATTTTAAAATTGTTAAAATTAATGCGGTAATAATTCCTGTACGGTCTTTTCCGGCTGTGCAGTGGTATAAAACAGGCTCGTTGGATTCTAAAATTTCTGTGATGATTTTTTTAATGATTTCGGGGTTTTCAGTTACATAATCTTTATAAAAGTCAAGCATTCTTTTTTCAGCATCAGAACCGTTGACTTTTCCTTTTAATACTAATTTTTTAGCCTGATCCAGCTGATCGCCTTCATCTTCAAAAGCTGAATAGTTTTTGTACATAATTCCAGGTGGAAGATTATCTGGCTTTTTAGCAATTTCCTTTGAATTTCTCAGATCAATAATCTCCCCGATTTCTAAACGATCGATTTCTTTAAAAGATTTTCTTTTCAGTTTGAAAAGATTTGCGCTTCTGTAGAGTTTTCCTTCTTTTAAAGTTCTTCCGTCAATATTTCTGATATTTCCAACGGATCTGAAATTATTAACTTTTTTAATTTTAATATCTTTCGCGGTTATAATTTTTCCGTATTCGGGTGTTGAAAAGTGCTGTGTTCTGCATGAAAAAATGCAAAGCAATGAAATGATTAGAAATGATATTTTGATTAGGTTTTTCATTTTTTTACGTCCCACAGATTTCACTGATTTCCACAGATTTTTCAGCTTGTTGATAATATGAATTTAAATTACGAATAATTTTTACCGATGAAAATTGATAAATCTTTATTATAATTTTGTTTTATATTCCCACAGATTTCACGGATTTCCACAGATTTTTCCAGCTTGTAGATAATATGAATTTTAAATTACGAACAATTTTTACCCATGAAAATTAATAAATCTTTACTGTAATTTTGTTTTACATTCCCACAGATTTTACGGATTTGCACAGATTTTCCAGCTTTTGGATAATACGAATTTAAATTACAAATAATTTTTTCCAATGAAAACCAGCAAATCTCCTTTTTCATATTCGATGGAAACTTCATCTTCAACGGCAAAATTTCTTGTTCCGATTCTTGAGGTGATATTTAAATTTCCCTTGGACAAAGGCCAGTTCAGACCTTTTGTTGTGATATTTTCAACTGAAGGAAAAGGATACAGTGATATCATTTTACCCTTGACATTATGTAATATAAAACTTTTAGGAATAAAATAATATTCAGAAAACGCATCATAAAATTTGATGTCCAACTGATCTTTACATCCGAAAGCCACTGTAAGATTTCCCAAAAAATGATCCTGTTCTCCTCCGCTTCCTCCGAGAATATCTACTTTTTGAATGCCTTTTTCAATAATAATTTCTAACGCTTTCTGAAAATCGGTTTTATCCTGATCCGGAGTGTAAATGAATTTTTCATCATAAATGTCTTCATCTTTCCCGGAATGCGAATCAAAATCACCGGAAATAAAATCCAGTTTTTCTAAAGGGAAATGAAGTGTTTTCAGATAGTGAAAAGCGCCGTCCGTACAGGCAATTAAGCTGTATTCTTCAGGATTTGGGAAGGATGTTGGTGCGTCTCCGTTGATGAAAAGTAATGCTTTATCTTTCATTCGGATTCCAGTATTCTTCCGGTTCGTTATTGATTTTTGAAATATATCTCGCCAATACAAACAGGTAATCTGAAAGGCGGTTTAAATATTTTATTAATTCAGGGCGTACTTCTTCAGATTCATTTAAAAATACCAGAGAACGTTCTGCACGGCGGCAGATGGTTCGTGCTGCATGTAAAAAAGTGGCTGCTTTTCCGCCTCCGGGAAGGATGAAATATTGCAGTGGTTCCAGTTTTTCATCAAAAGCATCCATCCATTTTTCTAGTTCTTCAATTTCAATATCCGAAATAAGAAGTGTCAGACGCGATTTTCCGTTTGCCAGCATCAGTTTATCAACAGGAGTTGCAGCCTCAGAACCCACGGTAAATAAATCAAACTGTATTTTTTTGAGTTGTTTTAAGACTTCTTCATCTTCGATATGGCTTTTCGCAATTCCGATGAAAGAATTCAATTCATCTATATTTCCGTAGCTGTCGACTCTGGCGCTCGCTTTTGAAACTCTCGTTCCACCATATAAAGCGGTCTGACCTTTATCGCCGGTTTTTGTGTAAATTTTCATAGGACTAAATTACTTTTTTATCTTAAAGGCTACAAGCTTTGGATCGCTTTCCTTATCATTCATTTTCATTTAAGAACTTCAACTTCAATAGCGCTGTCGTCAAAAATCTTGATAAACGCTTTAGTGTAATCCTTCTTCGTTGCAAAGTTCGGATTGTCTAAAAATTTCTGTGGATTGACGGCAAACAGCGGAAACCATGTCGATGAAATCTGGATTTGGATTTTATGTCCTTTTTTAAAGGTATGAACCACATCCTGCAGCCTGAAATTCACTGCTGTTTTCTGATTCGGAATCAGTGCTTCAGCTTTTTCCCTGGAATTTCTGAACCTTGCAGGCATAATCTCGCTTCTTACCATTTGATGATAATTTCCATAAATCACACCGTCTTTCTTTTCAGCAGGTTTATAATCTTCAGGATAAATATCAATTAATTTTACCGCAAAATCTGCATCGGTGGAAGTGGAAGCGATATTTAATTTAGCCATAATTTCGCCCGCGAAAGTAATATCATCTGCTAAAACATCCGTTGTGAAGGTCAGTACATCGGGTCTTCCTTCTGCAAATCTCTGGTCTTCCGACATATAATTTCTTGGAGTGAAGCCGTTAAAATCCTTCAGGTTGTCGGAACTTAAAACCGGATTGTCCGGATCGCTGTAGTATTCTGAAAAACCTGTTCCTGCTGCTTTTTTCAATGTTCCATCGGATAAATAAAAGTTTACTTTTTCAGCTTCTTTTGGCGGATAATTAGCGAATTCTCTCCATTGTTTTGCACCGGTGTCAAACATCAGCGCTTCCGGTAATCCTGCATCCTGTTTTGTATTTCCTTTTAAATAATGATTAAAGAATTTCGTCTCAATATTTTTCTGATAATACGTCGCAATGCTGTCTCCGAAATAGATATCATTGTGGAAATGTTTTCCCTGCTCATAGGCCCAGGCTCCATGCGAGAAAGGTCCCATAACGATGGTGTTTTTAGCTTTAGGGCTTGTTTTTTCGATGGTTTTATAAATATTCAGCGGTCCGGAAAGATCTTCTGCATCAAACCAGCCTCCGACAGTCATAACCGCATGATTTACATTTTTAAGATGAGGTAAAAGACTTCTTTTCTGCCAGAATTCATCGTAATTGGGATGGTTCATAATTTCCGTCATAAAGAAATTATCCTTGTAATATTTTTCATATCCGTCTTTCAAAGTTCCCATATCCCGGTAGAATTTAAGACCGTCTTCAGAAGTGGGTTTAATCATGGTATCTGTGTACCATGCTTTATTTTCCGGTTTTGTTTTCTGAACTCCAAAGACAGGAAAGGTTCTAAAATAGGCTAACATTACTTTTCCATTGTGAAGAAAATCATCATTCCAGAAATCTGAGATCGGAGCTTGTGGTGAAGAAGCAACCAATGCCGGATGCTGTGCCAGAACCCCGACTGCGGTATAGAATCCGGGATAAGAGGTGCCGTATTGACCAACCTTCCCATTGTTTCCTTTAATATTTTTCAGAAGATATTCGATCGTATCGTAAGTGTCCGTACTTTCATCGACATCTTTTTTGGTTTTTCGGTCAACCTGTGGAGTCATATTGGTAAAAGTTCCTTCACTCATGTATCTTCCACGTACATCTTGAAGTACAAAAATATATTTGTCCTTCATTAAATATTGATTGGGACCAAGCTTCGTTCTGTAATCATTTTCACCGTACGGCGCAATGCTGTAGCAGGTTCTCTGCATCAGAAACGGATATTTGTTTTTACTGGAAATATCTTTAGGAATGTAAACCGCTGTGAAAAGCTTCACCCCGTCACGCATCGGAATATACATTTCTTTTTTTGTGAAATTATCTTTTACAAAAGTATCTTCCTGAGCTGTATTTTGTGCGTTTCCAAAAACGAAACATAAAATGAATAAAATTGAAAAATGAACCTTCATATATAAAATTTGGGGCTAATTTAATGATAAATGATTTTATATACTGTTGGCCGGCACAAGATTTCTGAAAGAATTGGCATCCGTGACCTGTACTAAAAGCAAAAATTCCGGTAGGCCTTCCTTTTATTTTAATAACCGCTCTAACCTGTCAGAAGTGACGTACAGGCATTCCGAACAGGCGTTCAAGCATTCCGGTGAAGCGTTCAGGCATTTCGAATAGACGATCAACCAGTCCGAAGAACCGTTCAACCGATCCGAAGAAGCGATCAACCAGTCCGAAGAGCCATTCAACCAGTCCGAAGAAGCGATCAAGTACAATTTATTACATTTCAGTACTTTACAGCTTTGTCGAAAATAGGGTTGATGACAGATTTGTTTACTTACAAACCAAAAAAAAGCATCCCTGGAAGAGGATGCCCTGTGTAAAATAATTTTAATCTATTGGGTTTTTGTCTTTTTTCCTGCGAATTTATTAAGTTTCATTGTTAACGAGAACATGACATAACGTTTGAGGATCAGGTCGTCACGGTCTTCAAAATAGGTGCTTGAGATCACTCTTCTTACACTCTGGTTTTGATTCAGCACATCATAAACTTTTACTTTAGCAGTTAGTTGCTTGTTGAAGAATGAATAGCCGACGCTCGTATTCCAGAAATAAAAATCTCTTTTAAAACCGGGAGCAATATTGGTGCTGGTATTGTATTCCATATCGTTTCCTAAGATCAGTCTGCTTTTGAAAATATAATTGGTAAGTTCCAGCTTCAGGGTCTGGTTGCTGGTATTCACATCGTCGATGATGTAGTTTTTATATTTTGATAAATTATATCCAATTGTATAAGAAGGTTTTACGGTAAGTTTTTCTTTGATTTCGTACGTTAAATTTATTCCGGGATTGATATTGTATGACTGGCTTATAAATTCCTGGCCGTTTATGAAACCTTTATTGAATGCATAATTGGTATTGAGTCTTGGGTTGATTGTCAGTTTATTTTCTTTCCATTTGAATGTTTTGCTGAAACCTCCTCCCAAGTTGAAATTTTTGTTACCGCTGATATTGGCATAGGTGATCAGCTGCCTTCCACTTTCATCGAATGAAGAGTAATTGATGATATCATTGTTCTTATAAGTAAATCCAATATTCAGGTAATAGCTGATAGTTTTTACCATATTGAAATTGTTGAAATAAAGATACGTAGAATTGCTCCATGTGTTTTTCAGATCCGGATTTCCCTGAAAAGCCACCAAAGGATTTGAAATATCCCGGTAAGGAGTAAGTTGTTCTGCAGTCGGGATGGTAAAGTCTGAATAATGATAAAGATTTAATCTTTTATTCTGGGAAAACTGATAGTTTAACCCCACATTATAGCCTGGGAGAATGAAGTCTTTTTGCAAGTCGTAATTCTGACCGGTATAGCTTGAATTTACGTTCATATTCGAAATGTCAGCATTCAAAGCTCCCCAAGCACTTATTTTATTTTTGTTGAGTTCAAATGATAATTCGGGAGTAAACTCATCGATCTTCTGATTCATCCTGTTTGATAAAATATCATTGTAGCTGGAATAATCCTGTGTTGTTGCATTGAAATCATTTACATCACGTAGATTTCTCATATTGGATGAATTATAGCGTATGCCTATACCAATATTCAACGAGTCCGAAAGAGGCTCTGAATATCCCAAACTGAAACGATAGTTGTTGTTGAGATTTTTCCTTACTGAATACTGGTTTCTGTTATCAAAAGATTGAGGCTGTGTATAGAAAATGTTTTCAGATCTGTTCAGTTTGTTTTCCTTGTTTTCTGAGATGCTGCTGCTCATATTGGCATGCATTTCCCGACCTTTTTTCCGGAACTTCTTTGAGAAATAAATATTAGGGCTAAAGGAGTTGTTCTCAGAGTCTGTTTTGGTGTAATTATCACTTGTGTTCAGCAGATTGTTGTCTTTAAACGTACGGGAATTCGAAGCGCTGAAATTATGTGTCTCATTTCTTGAGAATGAAGGAGAAAAGTAAATACTCGTGAGAGAATCCAGTCGTATTCTGGCTGAAAGATCAAAATTATACTGTTTCGATTCATTTTCACCATTATTTTCGGAATCTGTTTTTAGAGTGTAATCAGGAAGTAAGGTAGTTCTTGATACTTTGGACCTTGTCTCAAGATTATTGTCGATATGAATTAAGCTCAGGTTGTCCAGATCGGTATCTTTCCCGAATTTATCACTGTAGTTCAACCCGATAGTTGTAGACTTCTGAATACCTTTGGTGTTGGCCCCTGCCGAAGAATAATAGGTAACCCCTCCTGAAGTGAATACGGAACCGCCCTGCATCAGCCATGAATTTCTTCCGCGCCCCATACTGTCGAAAACCTCATCGCTGGAAAAGCCCTGTGAATTGATGTTATTTGATGCGGCCAGAAGGCTTATTTTCGTATCGTTTTTAAAATAACTCAGCAATCCGCTGCCCTCATACCTCTTATCAGAGCCATAGCCCAGCGTAAGTCTTGAAATGAGTCCTTTATTTTTCTTTTCATCAATATTGAAATTGATGGTGGCATTATTGGATTTTGAAGCTTTACCACTCAGTTCCTCTTCTTTTGTTTTGGTAGTGGTAAACTGAATATTTTTGATAATATCCGCAGGTAAATTTTGCAGCGCTATTCTTCCGTTTTTGTCAAAAAAAGGCTTCCCGTTGATGGTAATTTGGTCAACCTCTTTACCATTGATCGTAATTTTTCCATCGTTATCGATCTGAACACCGGGAATCTGCTTAAGAAGTTCTTCAATTTTACTGTCAGGACGAACCTTTATGGACGAAGCATTAAATTCAATCGTATCCTTTTTAATCTTTACAGGTGATACCGTAAGCTTGACTTCCTCAATATTGGTTACCGAATTTTTCTCCAGTTCAATATCTCCCAATGAAAAAGATTTGTCGATCGTTTCAAAACGTTTAGAAAAAGAAATCATTTTATCAGCATCTATCTTCAAAATGCTGGGCTCACTCAATTCATCTGCTTTCAGAGCAAACTTACCTTCGCGGTTGGTCGCTGTATAGTTGATGATAGAGGAGTCTTTTTCCTTAAGAAGATAAACCGTTGCGTTTTCGATCGGTTTTTTTTCGAAGTTGAGAATCTTTCCGTCGATATTTAATTTCTGTGCATTAAGAATCAAAACGTTGAATGTCAGGATAAGCAGAATTGCTAATTTCTTCATGTAATATAGATTATTAGAGCCGTAAAAGTATAAAAAATCTTATTTAATTCACAATTAACAGAGTTAAAGACCGTTAATCTTTTCCATGAAATTATCGTGAATTGTTAATTTCCCATAAAAAATAAAACATCCTCTAACAAAGGATGTTTTTTAATTTTATATGATTAAAGATACTAAGCTCTCAAATATCTCGAGTAAGCATATCCTTCCTGTCCGTCTGAAGTTTTTACTTTCCACCAGTCGTCTGAAGTCTGCTCTATCAATGTTATGGAAGATCCTTTGGTTGCTTTACCGATAACCGCAGCGTCTGTGGAAGGCTCCTGTCTGATGTTCAGATTAGAGTTATCCGTAGCTACAGTAAGCGCCGTGCCTGATGCCAAACCGGAAACCTGCACGTCAATATTAATATCTGAAGCAGAATAGGTAGAATCAATCGTCCCTAAAGCATTCCAAACGGCATCTTTTGCAGCGGTATTGGAAGCACTTCCCGAAACGTAAAGAATTCCATCCTGTTCCTGAACTTTAAGATCAGAGATTCCTGCAGACTGAGCCGCAGAAACTACTCCTGAATATTTATCTTGTAATGTACTCATGATTTCTTATTTTACGGTATAGTTATAGTTTACTTTTCCTACTTTTAAGGCATCTACGGATTCTTTAACCTTTCTTGCATCTGAAGAAGAAATATTTCCGGTAAGGGTCAGTTCTCCATTGATTACTTCAACATTTACTCCCGGAATATCCTTTACCGCATCTTTTACTTTCTGCTGTACAGCAGGATCTACGGCCGATTGTGTTTCTACCGGAGTTGTAGCAGTTGGGGTAGCAGGAGCTACAGTAGCCATATCGTGAACATCTTTAATTCCATTAATAGCTTTAAGCTGATTAATCATGGCATCTTTTGCCTCTTGGGATTCAAAAGTACCGCTCAGGTGCGCAACACCGTCTTTTACTTCCACGGAAGCCCCGGGATTAGAAGTTACCACCGTAGTAGCCTGAGTTTGAAGATCAGCGTCAGAAACTTTCTTTTTACATGAAACCGATCCGAAAGACACGGCTACAGCCAGTGCAGCCATTGCGATAGTTTTTTTCATAGTAGTATATTTTGATTTGTTAGTATGCTTAAATCTAGCAGTAAAATTTATACCAAAACATAAAAACTACATCAGTTTTATTAAAATATTCTAGATGTCATACAATTATGGTGGAAATAAAAATTAGTTTTAACAGAATTATTATATAAAATCGATCTGAATGAGATAGGCTTGGCAGCAATTGTAAAAATATTATATTTGCCAAACTTGAATTATAGATATGAAAGGACAGAATAAATTATTTATAGCTATTGTCATTGCACTTATCCTGGGTGTAGCAATCGGCGGATTTGTACATATACAGTATCCTGAAAGTGCAGAACCTTTTTCTAAAAATATAAAGCTTTTAGGAACTGTTTTTATCCGGCTCGTACAGATGATTATTGCTCCTCTGGTATTTACCACTCTGGTGGTGGGAATTGCCAAGATGAGCGATATCAAAATGATCGGAAGGGTAGGGACTAAAGCCATGCTGTGGTTTATTTCTGCATCTCTGGTATCTCTTTTCATAGGGCTTATGCTGGTCAACTGGCTGGAGCCTGGTCACGTTACAAAACTTCCGATTCAGGACGCTGCTTCAGCAGAAGAGCTATTGAAAAGCAGCAAAGGTTTTTCAATGGAAGATTTTGTAAAACATGTTATTCCCAAAAGTGTGTTTGAAGCTTTTGCCACCAATGAAGTTTTGCAGATCGTTGTTTTCTCGATCATGTTTGGGGTTGCTTTGGCTAATTTGGGCGACGAATATGCGCAGCCTGTAGTAAAATTGTTTGATATTGTAGCACACGGAATTCTTAAAATGGTAGGATATATCATGTGGTTTGCGCCGCTCGGGGTGTTGGGCGCTATTGCTGCAGTGGTAGCAACCAATGGTTTTGATATTTTTAAAGTATATGCCATTTATCTCAGGGACTTCTTTTTTGCCTTGGGTATTCTTTGGCTGGTGCTTTTAATCGTAGGGTATTTAATCATCGGCAACAGGCTTTTTGAGTTGTTGAGAAGAATTAAAGAACCATTACTGATCGCTTTTTCAACAACAAGTTCAGAGGCGGTTTTTCCGAAACTGGTGGAAGAATTAGAAAGATTCGGATGTAATAACAGAGTAGTTTCATTCATTTTACCTTTGGGGTATTCTTTTAATCTGGACGGAAGTATGATGTATATGACGTTCGCATCTATTTTTATTGCCCAGATCTACGGTATTGAAATGACCCTAGGTCAGCAGATCACGATGCTTTTGGTATTAATGCTCACTTCAAAAGGAATTGCGGGCGTGCCAAGAGCTTCACTTGTTATCATCGTGGCTACCTGTTCCATGTTCGGAATTCCGCCGGAAGGAATCGCTTTAATCTTACCGATCGACCATTTCTGCGATATGGGAAGAAGTATGACCAACGTTTTGGGAAATGCGCTGGCTACCTCAGCGGTCTCCAAATGGGAAGGTCAGCTTGACAATCATGGAGGAAATCTGTAAAATATAAATTTCAGCTTTAGCTGGTGAATGGTCAATAGTGAATATTCATTATTGACCATTTTTTTAGGAGCTATTTCCTGCTCTCACTACTCGCTTTTTTGTTTATTCTGCGGCGGCAAAGCCGCCGCAGAATAAACAAAAAAAGCTCAAACATACCGTTCGATCAGGGCTAGAAAAACACCCGTAAATATTCTCAATCATTGAAAGAAATCTTTGCATCTTTGTGTTTTAAACTATTCTCCAGAATAAACTATAAAAATGAATTTACAAAATCATAAAGATTCAATACAAGAAAAAGGCTTTACCATAATCAACAATATTTTTTCGGATGAAGAAATTGAAAAGATCAGTGAGGTAATTCAAAATATAGATACTTCCAAAGAAACTTTCAGGAAATCGGAAGACCTTTTTGCCATCCGGCAGTTTTTAAAAGAAATCCCCCAGAAATGCTATTCACGATAAAATACTGACGGTAGCATAGCGTTTAGGTCTCTATTTTCCGAGAGATGCTTTCGTCGCCCGACACAAGGGTCTCTCATCGGTCGAGATAAGAAGGTTATCTCGAGCGTGATAAGGTGTTCTCATCGACCGATGAGAACACCTCTCGAAAACCGACTGTCTTTAGCAGGATAATTTTATAGTATGAATAAACTCCGGTTTGGGTTTTGGGTCCCGGCCGGAGTTTTGGCTTCGACTCCGCTCAGCCGCATTTGCAGGACTAGAGTTTTAGTGTTTTAGAATGGAAGGATCTTGATGGCTTCGGCTCCGCTTAGCAACCATTTAACGGATTCCAATACGTTCCCCTGTCATCCCATAGGGATCTAATCCCGAATCTTTCCATGTTAACTTTAACAGCTATGCCGAGATTCCTACGGAATGACAAAAAGTTGTAAAATAGTAGTAGCTTCAGCTCCACTCAGCTACCGAGACTTTATTAAGAGTTGCTATCATTTGCTGAGCGTTATAGTTTATGCTGAGCCTGCCGAAGTACCTTTGTGCTCGAAAGAATATGCGTACAGTAAATACCTCTTGCGAACGTTGCGTTAATAAATGCAGAGAGATTCTTCACTCCGCTTTACTACGTTCAGAATGACAGAGCAGCGTTGTAAATAAGATCATTACTTATACTTTTCTACGACTTTATTTAAATAGACTTTATATTTTTCGCTGATGGGAATTCTCTCATTTCCTATCATCAGATTGTTTTTTCCTATACTTTGAAGATGCTGGAGCGAAATGATATGGGAATTGTGAACCCTGATGAAATTTTCTGAGTTGATTTTTTCCATGATGGATTTCATGGTCTGATGGACAATCAGTTTTCGGTTTTCCGTGTAGATAATGATATAATCTTTCAGCGCATTGATGCGGGTAATTTCACTGAGATTAAGTTTTACATCTTCATTGTTGGAACGCACGAAAATAAATGATTCATTAAACAGAGATTGTGCATTTTTTTCGTGTATTATTTTAGAGTTATTCAGCTTGTTATAACTTTTATATACTGCTTTCAGAAATCTTTCAAAAGAGAAAGGCTTCAGCAGATAGTCGGTAACATCCATTTCGAAGCCCTGTACGGCGCAGTCGTCATATGCAGTCGTAATAATGACATCAGGAAGTTTACTGAAACTTTTTAAAAATTCTATTCCGGAAATATTCGGAAGATTGATGTCAAGAAATATAAGATCAACATTTTCCGTTTGCAGTGTCTGTATGGTTTCGGGGATATCATAGCAGTTTTTTACCAGGTTCAGAAGCGGAATCCGTGATATATATTCTTCAATAACGTGATGAGCCAGTTCTTCATCGTCTACGATTATGCAATTCATTTTTTAATTCAGTTGAAGTTTTAAATTTACACTGTATTCTGAGCCGTTGTCTTCAATATCAAGCTGATATTTATCGGGATAAAGAAGATTTAGTTTCATTTTTGTATTTTCTATCCCCAGCTTGCTGTCATTGTTCTCTTCAAAATTTTTCTTCTCATAAAAATTGGTAACCCGGAAATCCAATAACCCATTTTGCATATAAATTTTGATATCCAGTGGCCCTTTCTTTAGATCGGCGTACTTAAAAGCATTTTCTACAAATGTTAAAAGCAGAAGAGGTTCAATCTCATACGATTCAAAGTTACCATAAAATTCATAATTCATATTGTTGAATTTATTGAAACGGATAGATTGTATCTCAATGTACTTTTTAATATTGGAAATTTCATCATTCAGATTATTCTTATACCCGTTTTTATTATTAAGAACATAGCGCATGATATCCGACAAAATCAAAATCACCCTCGGCGTATCTTTAGATTTAGTGATGGATAGTGAATAAATACTGTTCAGGGCATTAAAAAAGAAATGCGGATTGATCTGTTCCCGCAGAATTTTAAGTTCACTGGATTGTCTTTCAAACTCCAGGGCTTTAATTTTCTTTCCGTTTTCCACCCATTTGTCTAAAAAGAAAAGAAGAGTGCTGAATACGATTGAGAAAATTCCGATTCTGAAAAAAATATCATATAAGCTTATCCCGTTCTGGAAAGGAATCATTTTTCCTTTCTTCGGAAAATCTTTGGGTGACATGGGCATATGCTTTGGCATCGGAGGCAGGAAAAAAATCATAAGTGCTACATACACCGCAATCAGTGAAACGGTGATAATAATGATTCTCGTTGGAGTCTGACGAATGATAAAAGGCAGAACCAGGTAATAATTGATATAAAATAATATGATAGCGATAATGAACAGCTTTATATTCATCAGCAGAAAAAGATTGCCGAAAACAGAGTAATCCATAATCAGCTTAAAAAATATAAGAATGATCCAGATAATCCAGTGATAGATGTATGTTGTTTTTATTTGTTTAAAAAATGCTGTCATAAAGCTTTCTTTTTATAGGGTACACAAATTCCCTCAATACAAAATATTGAAGGAATTTTCATTGTAATTAAAGCATCTAATACGCTATCTTCATAGAATCCAGTTCATGTATAGAAATTCTTGGGAGCGTTCGTTTTGTTATTTTTTTAATAACAAGCAGGCCGGTTTTCTGTGCGTCTGTTTCATTTTTAAATGTCTTTTCCCCCTGTATTGCAGGAATAAAAGGTTGATTTATAAGAACTTTTTTTTCTTTCAGTATTTGATATCCGTATCCTGACTTTTGTTTTGTAATCTTTACATCAAAGGTATTGTTTTTTTTCTCACAGCCCACGAGTAAGATTGCCGATGAAAAGAATATCCTGAAGAAAATTTTAGTCGTCATCATTTTCGCTTTCGTTAGGGTGGAATACCCAAATATCATCAAAATAAGAAGAACCACTATTTCCGGTAAGAACATAGCCATAGTTTCCTATTGAAAATGCACAGGCACTTTCTCTTGACGATCCCTCAAAGGATGTTCGTTGCGTCCAGTCATTAGTAGAAGGATCGTATTCCCAGGTTGTATTTCCGACACCGCTTGTAGAGCCTGTTGCTACATATCCCAGTCCATTGGCTGCAAATGCAGCTGGTGAAGTTCTGTTTTGGGTATCATCATCATTACTTGTATCAACTTTTCTGGTCCATGTTTCCGATCCGGGATCAAATGCCCAGAAATCTGATACCAGGCTTCCGTTATTGCTCCCGAATCCCACATACGCAATATTATTGATGACGAAGGCTGCTCCGTCTCTTCTTTTAGAGCCTCCCAGACTGTTGATGCTGCTCCACGATGACGAAGATTCGTCATACTTGTAAAAATCTTTCAATTCGCTTCCATCGTATCCAGTACCTACATATCCTTTATTATCAATTCCGAAAGCCAAAGCTGCATATCTTGCTGTTCCCGGAAAATCCTCGATCTGCGTCCATGAATTTGAGGAAGGATCATACTTATAAAAATCTTTTAATTTGTTTAGTCCGTCATATCCTGTGCCTACATATCCGTATGAATTGGTGGCAAAACCCACGGCAGAACTTCTTTTTGATCCCGGAAAATCTGCTTTCTGGGTCCATGCATTTACATTTGGGTCGTAGCTCCACAGGTCATTGTAATAAAATTCTCCGTCATAACCACCGGTAATATATCCCTTTCCGCTTACAACAAATGCAGAGGCGTTAGAACGGGGTTTACCGTCCAGATCCGAGACCCTTACCCAGTTTCCTATGAGTTCATCGTCATCATCGTCATTACTACAGCTTACTGCTAAAAATGTTCCTACAAGAGTGAGGGCTAAGATTGAAAGTTTACCATTCATTATTCATTCTTTTTTGTGCAAATGAATTCCATTCTGAGGTATTCTGAAAATTTTTTAGACGAATGCCGGTTTTTTATAGTCAGATGAAGCGATTTTATTGACGGATTCGTGATGCGGAAAAAATCGGCAGATATCTAATCAAACATAGCTGTTGTCTACAACTAACAGCAAAAGGAAGAATAAATTTTAGCCCGTTATATCTTCATTATATGTTTGCGCAAAAAAAGATGTATAAATATCTGTTATTATGTATTTCGTTGATGTTTTTATTTTCCTGTGAAGATGAAAGCAATACGTATGAAGTAGGAAGTTCCTGGATGGATGCACAGTCGAAAATTGTAATGATCGATACGCTTACGATGAAAATGTCTACCATCATGATGGACTCTACGATAACCTCCGGGAAAAGAGTAATGATGATCGGAAACATTCAAGACCAGACTTTCGGAAAAGTGACTTCTTCTTCTCTTTTTGAGCTTACTCCTTCAAGCTATAGTTTATCATCACCTTCCACTGCGGTTTATGATTCCCTGGTCATGTATCTTACCAACACAGATTTCTACTACGGAGATACCCTGAAAACTTACAAATTGGCTGTTCATCCCTTGACAGACAGGATAAAACTTAACAACGGATACCTTTACAATAAAAGTAACTTTAATTATTCTTCGAATTCCATCGGAAATGCAGAATTCTATCCAAGACCTAATACAGACAGCAGCTATGTAAAAATTAAGCTCAATCAGTCTTATGGGCAGGCACTTTTCAATACATTAAAAAACAGCGATGTTACCAATCAGGAATATTTCCTGAACTTTTATAAAGGCCTGGCGCTTGTTCCTTCATCCGAAAATAATGCGATGCTGCGTTTCGGAATTAATTCTCTTTATGAGGTTCAGATCAATAAAAGCACAAAAGAGAAAGTCTCTAATGTGGTAAGAATGTACTATCATACAACATCTCAAAACGGAACCGAACTTGTGAAATATACATTAGATTTGAGTCCGAGCACCACTCTTCAATACAATAAAATTTCAAGTGACTTTACAGGATCCGAATTGGCAAATCTTACACCCCAAAATTCTATTCCGTCAACAAGCCTTGGAAATAAGACCTATCTTATGGCAGGAATCGGTGTCTATACCAAAGTGGAAATTCCTTATCTGAAATCATTAAAGAATTTATATGAAAATTATAAAATCATTGATGCTACGTTATCAGTAAGTCCTGTAGCAGGATATTATTCAAATAATTTCTATAATCCAAGTCCGCTTTACTATTATGTCGGCGACAAACTGAATCATCTTGTCAGCAATTACACTTCCGACGGAAGTACCGAAATCACCACAAGTTTATCAGACAGCAGTGAGTTTCAAAACGAACATACTTACAATTTTTCCATGAGAACATATGTAAACAGTATTTTAACGGAAACCACAAGCTCCAATCATAACACGCTTATTTATCCGTCTTCTTATGCCGATGTTCTTTGTGGGAAAACAGTTTTCGGAGATGCTAAAAATAAAACAAATCCTGCGAAGCTGAAGATCTATATGCTGGGATATTAATGCAGAATAATTTATGAATAAAAATAAAATAACAATATGTACACTGTTCTCGTGCGTTTTTGCATCGGGATTGTACGCTCAGAACTCATCGCCTTACTCTTATTTTGGAATCGGAGGGTTCAATAATGTTGATGATACACGGAATATTTCGCTGGGAAATACAGGAATTGCGCTGGAGGCACCTGATTATATCAATTCTAAAAACCCGGCCTCAATGACAGCTATTACTTCCAGAAATGTCATCTTTAATGTAAGTGGAATTTTGAAGTACAATACAATTTCCAGCAATTTGGGATCTGATAAAAGACTGAATTCCAATTTTACAAACTTCAGTGCGGCTTTGCGGCTTTCAAAAAAAGCTTTTGTCGGTATAAACATACAACCGGCAACTTCTTCAGATTATAAAATTTCTTCTACGATCCCGATTGAAGGAACCGCCCTGGAATATCCTGTGACTTATGAAGGAAGCGGTGGACTTACAAACTGGGGGATAAGTCTGGCTTATAAACTGAATGATAACTGGAGTTTTGGAGGGAAAGTGAAAAATAACTTCGGAACTATTGTGCGTAAAGAAACCATTTCCACAACATCTGAAGTAGAAATCAGCCGAAGTGTACGCTATACAGGTTTTAGTTATAATTTAGGAACACAGTATAAGAAAAATTTTACAGATAATTTTCAGCTTACCCTGGGAGGAATTGTAAATTTCGGAAGCAAACTGGTTTCCAAAAGAGAAGTTTCTTACACCGAGAATCAGGATTATACCAATACGCTGACCTCAAAACTTTCTTCAAAAGATTCATCGCTTCCTCTGGAAATGGGAGCCGGACTTTCCATTTTAGCAAAGGAAAGATATAGAATGACTTTCGATTTCATCCAAAGCAATTGGGATAAAGTGAAAAATACAGAAACGTCGGAGCAATATTACCGGCAGAATGTGTATGGTTTAGGTTTTGAAATGCTTCCTGCGAAAAAAAGTTTTGAAAGCATTTCGGAGGCATTTACATACCGTCTTGGATTAAATTACGACACGGGCTATTATAAGATTAATAATGTCAGGATCGATAAGCTGGAAGCTACGGTAGGTTTGGGAGTTCCCTTAAATAAGGTTAATCTAAATGTTGGTTACGGCTACGGAATTCACGGACTTCAGAAAAATGTTTCCATCAAAGAACATTATCATATGCTTACTCTCAGTATGAATTTTCTTGATACATGGTTTAAGAAACGTTATCTGGATTAAAAAGTGCTTATTTTTAAAACAACAATACCGGCGATGTTATTCAAGAAATGAAGAAGATCATGTTGAATGGTTGATAGCGTTGCCACCCAAATCCCTTTCGGAACATCCGGAAGGGGTTTTTTGTGAAATTGATTTGGAATGAAATTTCTATCGAATAAATCTCATATTTAAAGTAGATAAAGCGGAAATAACGCAGTAAAATCATTTTGTATATTTGCTCATGAGTGACATGACATTCTGTAGAAATTAAATATACAATGAAGACAATACAAATAGTTGCCGACAATCTTAAAAGAGAAATACATAAAGGATATTTTTTCATACTATTATTTACTCTTTTTTGTTCCTGTACCTCATCGAGTAAAGAAGAATATGAAATTCTGAACATTGCAATAAATAAATGTGTCTTTAAGGCAATAGATCCCAAAGAGATTTCTAAAATCATGGGGCAGGAAAGAGTAAGTTCAAGTGAGGCACTGGATATCATAGATGAGAGAATGAAAGACCGACGATACACATTTTCCATGTCTGATACTCTTTATACCGCAAATCTGCCCAAAAACACATGGGATTACCTGCATTATAATGATATTTTCGAAAATAATGATCCGTCAATTTTAATAGATTTCAGTAAAATAAAATCTTTGGAAAACAGAAAAAGGATTAATAGGCCAATAAAAGATGATGATTATTTAGGTCATTTTAAATTTTACAGGGTTCTTTTTGATAAATGGAAAGAAAGAGCTTATATGAGAATCGATATTCCGAAATCTAAAGGTAGAATATATGGTTCGTTCGGATTGATGTTTAAAAAAGAAAATGGAAAGTGGAAATTAGGAAATTAATGCCTTTTTATTTGTCATTTAAACGAAATATAAAAGACGATCAAATACTTTACGGAGCAGAAACTTTGTAAATGGTAATGCTACATTGCTACGATCATCTATAAATAATAAGGAGACTACTACAATAGAAGTCTCCTTTTTTATCTGAATAAATTTATTTTACAGAAATTTCATCAATAAAAATATATGCGTCTCCGCCGGCTCCCTGGTGCCACTCCGGAAGCTTCCCGAAATGATAGGCTTTTACTTTCAGAAAACGAGCCTGTGTCGGTAAAACCTCAGCGGAAAAGTCTTTTACCTGAACGTTTTCGTCTTTAGGATCGATTGTATTTTCTACCGTTTTCAGTAAAATGTAATCTTTGCCGTTGTTGGAAACGTAATATTCCACTTTTTTAGGCATTAAAATCCAGGCTCTGCTGTCCTGAAGATAAGTTGATGACAATTGGGTAAACTGTTGTGGAGATTTCATATCGATAATCGCTTCAAAAGTCTGTCCCTGATAGCCCAGCCATTCTCCTTTTCGCCAGTTGGTATCGCCGTTGATGCCATCGATTAGGGATAATTTTCCACTTGCTGTATATTGAGCAGTAGGAGTGGAATTTACTGTAATATCCCAGTTATTGGGTCTCCTGTTGGAGTTAGCTCTTACAATCGAACTTTTTTCACCATTTCTTTCGGCATACGCTGCAATCTGCGTTGTTTTTGTGATGGTAAACGGCCCTTTATAAACGGTAAACATCTTTCTTACATTGGCATCTCCCTCATCGAGCGTTATGTAATAAATTTTATCTTCGGGATTTAATGCCGTGATTTCCACTTTCGTATTCAGATCAAAAATTCTTGCTGCTGAAATTACTGGCGATGCTGTGAGTTCATCATATTTAAAATCTTTAAAAGATTTCACGTTTTCAAAACCAAGTTTTTTAAGCTCATCTCTGCTTGTATTTTTGGTGATCGTTCTTGTGGTTCCATCTTCCAGATGAATTTTAACCTCATCAAAATACGGCTTCGTAGTTTGCCATTCCGGCAGTCCCGGCGTTACAGAATAGATTCCTATGGAACTGAGAATGTACCATGCGCTCATTTGTCCGCAGTCTTCATTTCCGATAAGTCCGTCAGGTGCATTTTTATAATAATTATCGAGGATGAATTTAATTTTTGCATCTGTTTTTTCAGGTTTGTCGACATAATTATAGAGATAAGCAATATGGTGACTTGGCTCATTTCCCTGAGCGTATTGTCCGATCAGCCCGGTGATATCTACCTGTTCTCTGCCGGTTGTTTTATCCGGTGCTGCGAAAATACCATCAATAAACTGTTCAAATTTTTCTTTTCCTCCATGCGCTGCAATAAGTCCCGGAATATCCTGCTGAACAGAGTAGGAGTAATGCCATGAGTTTCCTTCCGTATAATTGTTGTTTACTTCTCTCGGGTCAAACGGCTCATACCAGTTTCCGTTTTTTCTCGGCTGCATAAATCCGTTTTTAGGATTGTAAAGATTTTTCCAGTTCTGGGAACGTTTCATGAAATACTGGTAATCTTCTTTTTTGCCTAAAATTTTAGCCATTTGGGCAATACACCAGTCGTCATAAGCATATTCTACCGTTTTGGAAACGCTTTCATGTTCATCATCAATACTGATGAAGTTATTTTGCTTATATGCATTTAAACCGAAAATATGAAGCATGGCAGAATGTTTTGATGCTTCAAAAGCTTTTTCGTAATCAAATCCTGTAATTCCTTTCGCCATAGCATCTGCAATCACAGAAACTGAGTGATAACCTATCATACATTCCGTTTCATTGGAAGCCAGTTCCCATACCGGCAGCTTTCCGCCCTGCTCGTATTGTTTAATAAAAGTATTGATGAAATCAGCCGTTCTTTTTCTGTCAATTAAAGTCATCAGCGGATGTGCACCCCGGAAAGTATCCCAAAGTGAAAAAACAGTGTAGTAATCAAAGCCATTGGCCATATAGAATTTATTGTCGCGGCCTCTGTATTTTCCGTCGACATCCATATAAATGTTGGGCTGTGTGAAAACATGATACATAGCGGTGTAGAAAACGGTCAGTTTATCTTTATCGGAAGATTTAACTTCTATTTTCGACAGTTCTTTATTCCAGTCTGCTACAGCTTGTTTCCTTACGGCTTCAAAGTCATTCGATTTACCTTCTGCCAGCATATTTTTTCCTGCGCCTTCATAACCTGTCGAGGAGATTGATACTTTTACAAGAATTTTCTCTCCTTTTTTAACGTTAGCTGAAAAAGCTAAGGCGAGTTTTGTTCCTGTAATAAGATTCGCTTCATTTTTTCCGTTCGCCAATTTTTTCGAGATTTTCAACGGTTTTGAAAATTCAATTCTTGCATAAATGTATTGGTTGGTCGCCCACGCTTCACTTCTACGGAAAACTTCGATGGTTTTGTCATCGATGATTTTAACTTCACCTTCTAATAATTTATCTCTGTGATTTAGGTCTAAAATAATATTGGCAGTTCCCGCATTGTTGAATGTATATTCATGATAACCGACTCTTTTTGTTGTTGTTAATTTTACGTCAATATTATGTTTATCTAATTTTACCGAATAAAATCCTGCCGTAGCTTTTTCGTTCTTATGGGAAAATTTTGATGAATATTCTTTTGGGGTAAGGCTTGGTTTCCCCATCGTCGGCATCAGCATAATGTCTCCATAATCCGATACTCCAGTTCCATTGAGGTGTGTATGCGAAAATCCGTAAATCACTGAATCTGAATAATGATATCCGCTGCAGCCATCCCAACTTCCGTCGATTCTTGTATCCGGAGAAAGTTGCACCATTCCGAAAGGAACAGTAGCTCCCGGAAAGGTGTGTCCATGACCGCCTGTTCCGATAAATGGATTTACATATTGCGAATAATTTTGTGAAAATGCATTATGAAAAATAATTCCTAAAAGAACGATTAATATTCTTTTCATTAGATATAAATTAAAATTTCCCTAAAATACTATAAAATTACGTTATCCAAAAGAAAATATCTATCAGTCTCTTTACTTATTCTAAATAGGTTAATTTTTCGTAAATTTGTAAACAATTTTATTAGTTTTATGTTGACGAAAGAAAAGGTTCAGGATTTCCTTAAAGAGATAGAAGTTGATGATTTGGTGAACAATCTTCAGATCATGGGCAATGATGTATATATTGACATGACAGCTCATTCGCCAGCCATGCACGAAAAGAAAAAGCTTGAAGCTGCGATGAAACAGGCTTTTGCCAGCGAGTTTGGTGAAGATATCAACCTTAAATTGAAAATCGTTTCTCCGGAGCCGAGCGAAATTCAGCAGAGCCAGATTAAAGGAAAGCAAATCCATGGAATTCAGAATATTATAGCTATTGCTTCCGGAAAAGGAGGGGTAGGAAAGTCTACGGTTTCTGCAAATATGGCAGTTACATTAGCTAAAATGGGCTTTAAAGTTGGTTTATTAGATGCAGACATTTATGGACCTTCAGTTCCTACCATGTTTGATACGGAAGGACAAAAGCCGATCTCTGTAGAAATCGACGGAAAAAATTTGATGAAACCCATTGAAAATTATGGCGTGAAAATGCTTTCCATCGGATATTTTTCAGGAGCCAATCAGGCGGTAGTCTGGAGAGGGCCGATGGCTTCAAAAGCATTAAACCAGATGATTCGGGATGCTGCATGGGGAGAATTGGATTTCCTGCTGATCGATCTTCCTCCGGGAACGGGTGATATTCACCTTTCGATTATTCAGGAAGTTCCTGTGACGGGTGCTGTGATCGTAAGTACGCCTCAACATGTCGCTTTGGCGGATGTAAGAAAAGGTATTGCTATGTTCCAGATGGAGAGCATTAATATTCCTGTTCTTGGATTAATAGAAAATATGGCGTATTTTACACCGGAAGAATTACCAGATAATAAATATTACATTTTTGGTAAGCAGGGAGCGCAATATATGGCTGAAGATCTTGGAATACCTGTGTTGGGAGAAATTCCTCTTATCCAGAGTATCAGAGAAGCGGGGGACGTTGGTAGACCAGCGGCGCTGCAGGAGAACTCCAAGATTTCAGAGATCTATACGGAAACGGCAAGAAATATGGTGGAGAGTCTTGTGGAAAGAAATAAAAACCTTCCTCCTACGGAAGCTGTTAAGATCACTACGATGGCAGGATGCTCACCAAAAGCGAAATAATATTTTCAATAATTGAAAAAACCAACTGAACAGAAGAAATATGGAAACAAATATAACACACGAAGATACCGTAACAAGGGTAATGGAAGCGCTGGAAAGCATTCGTCCTTTTTTGAATAAAGACGGCGGCGATATAGAGCTTATTGATGTGAAAGATAACCTGGTTTATGTAAAGCTTTTGGGCAATTGTTCCGGATGTTCGTTGAACTTTTCAACTTTGAAATTGGGAGTTGAAAATACCATAAAACAACATGCTCCGGAAATCGAAAAAGTGATAAGCGTAGAGTAAGAATTTAAAGATATATTCTTAAGACAGATCCGGGTGGGTCTGTCTTTTTTTTTCTTAACTTGAAAAATAAAAACTGATATTAATCATTAACAACGCTTCTGAATTGGGTAAGTAATTCAAATTTTTTTACGAGTTTTAAAGCGTGTTATTTCAAAGGATGGGATTTGAACCACCCTTGCAAGGTTTTAATAATATTTTAGGAGTTATTATGTTAAAAAACACTGTAAATATCTGTATTTAAGAAATGTTAAAAATAATTATGAAAATTTTATAGTAATAATTCTACTCCGTTGTGAATATTATATGTGTTATTTTTGTAAAAAAATATTTACGGTGCTATATGGGGATGTGTGCTTGTAATATACTTTTTTATTCATACGCTTTCGAGGTTTAATAATTTTTAACGATGTTAAAAATTATTTCAATTTTTTGAATTCCGGAAATTTCGGGATAGTAGAATTGTGTGTTGAAACGCCCTTAAACAGAGGAGAAATGTATATTATAATGCTGTGTAATTGGTCTGTAACTTGTATTGAAAATATAAAAAAAATGAGACAAACTTTTTTCCATTCTTCCGGGAAATTTTATTTAAAAAACTAACTCTATGAAAAATATACTCATTGCTGACGGTCATTATGTTGTAAGGACAGGTACAGCTCTGGTGCTAAAATCAAAACTTCAATATCCTTGTAACATAGATTTTGCAGAAACCTATTCTGAAACGAAAGAAATGGTCTCTGAAAATACGTATGACCTGTTGATTATTGATATCGATATACCAGGCAGTATCTTTAAAGCAATGGTAAAAGATCTGAAGAAAAAACAGAAACATCTCAAAATTCTATTTTTTTCCACCTATGATGAAAACGTAGGGATACAATATATTGAAGAAGGCGCAACGGGATATCTTAGTAAGGGTGCCACAGAAGCAGAAATTCTGACAGCTGTAAGCAGTATGTTTGAAGAAGGCTATTACTATACGATGAACATGATGAAGAAGCTGGTGACTCATTCTACAAACAGTCATTCTGTAGAGCGGCTTTCAAAAAGAGAATTTCAGATTTTCAAACTGCTGGCACAAGGAAACGGAAATATTGAAATATCAAATATCCTGAATCTTAAAATGTCTACCATAAGCACTTACAAGAAAAAAATCTTCGAAAAACTGAAGGTGAAAAATGTGGTTGACCTTGTGCGAATTTATGATGATATGCATTAAGATAAATGGTGAAATTTTAAATTTTCACCAAATTATTTTTTTAAGGACATTGTAAGATTTTGAGTTTAATGAAAAAAAAGAGCCCCAACCGAGGCTCAATTCAATCAAATAATATTACATTCTATTTTACAACCACTCTTTTCATATGTCCTTCGGAGGTCTTTATGAGATAGACTCCGGTAGAAAGTTTCGAAGTATCAATGGTTAAAGCATTCTTTTCTTTACCGATTAGTTTTCCGGACATATCATACAGCTCATAACCCTGTGCTCTGTTGAAATAAAGCGTATTTCCTTTCGCAACCGGGTTCGGAAATATGTTGAATGTGGCTTTCTCATTTTTCATTTCACCTGTTGCCAGACTACCAGCGCCGGTAACTTCATACATTGATAAGGTTCCGCTGATTTCGTTGGCAAGAATTACATATCCTTTTCCTGTTGTTGTGTTTTCAGGAGCAATATAAATGATTCCCTCCGGACCATTGTCACCGCCATAAGCCGATGTCATACGAGAATTTTTATAATCTGTAAATGTAGGGTTGTTTGGATCTGTGATGTTGTAGACCATTACTCCTCCTGTTCTTTCGAGTGTGATGAAAGCATACGTCTGCCCATTTATATTTCCTAAAGTAACGCCTTCCGGCTCAGGCCCTTTAGCCCGGCTTCTGTTTTTTACGGTATTCGATTCGTTATCGGTATTAAAGAGTAAAGGATAATTTGCCGAGATATATCGCTCAAACTGATCTCCACTGTCATATACAATCTGTTGGGTATCTGCGTTGAAAATTGAAAAAGAGCGTGCTCCTAAAGCTGCTATTTCTTCAAAGTCCGCATCACTGTCGGTATTTCCGGTAGCATTGGAAACCCTGAATCTTCCAAGGTTGTAGGAAGCTTTTAAAATAGCTGATTGAGGGAATAATGAAGCGTCCAGTGTATAATTATTGGCTCCAACCGTCGTTCTTTCGCTGAATCCTGAAAGATCTTTTTCATCGCCCTCGTTAGCAGTTACGATATAATGGGTATTCCCAACCTTGTAATTCTGAACAGCATCCGGAGTGTAATACGTTTTTACCGGCCAGTTGGCAATTAGAATTTCATTGTTGTTATCGGAAGTATCAAAGCCGTTTCCGGGAATGCTCATATCTTTTTTACCTAGTCCCCAGATTTCTGTAATGGTTTTTGTGGCTAAATTCACTTCGGCCACTGCATTATTTTCCTGAAGGGTCACCCAGGCTTTCTGGCTGTCGGAGCTAATCGTAATGTATTCAGGTTCGAGATCCTGAGAAAGCGTGTTATTGGTTCTTACTTTTCTTAGACCTGTTGCTGTTAAAGCTGCTACCTGCGAATCGAAGGCATTAAAATTAAGTGTTGTTACATTGCTTTGGGTAAGATTGGCAACTCCTCCAGAAATATCAATGATGCTTATTGTTCCTTCCGGATCTACCGTGTAGGCATCGTTCGGTTCTCCTTCATTGGCGGTCATTACTTTTGTGCCATCCGGAGAAAAAGTAATCATATCCGGTAATGCACCTACTGTTACCTGTTTAAGGAAATTACCGTTAATGTCAAAGAAAACGACTGAGCCGTTCTGCTGTGGATTGGTATTAGGTGACGCGGCAGCAATGATCCCGTTCTTTACGGCAATGCTGGTAATACCACCATAAGGAGCCATATTAATGGTATTGATTACCGATGGTGTAGTTGGATTGCTGAAGTTAATAATGTCAAAAACATCAGTGATTGAACTGATTGTAAATAACCTCTGAGTTGCAGGGTCATGAACGACAATTTCCGTAGAACTATTGTTGTTTCCTGACGGATCAAAACTTCCGATATAATTTAATGCGATTTGATGGGAAGGAGTCGGCGCAGCCTTGTCATTGTCAATAATATAAACAGTAGCATTAGGATCTCCGGAAATGGTTGCGCCTACGGGATTTTCAAGGCTTACCACGAAATATTCGGCCTGTTGCTCTTCTAAAGTGTCATCAATGATGGGAATATTTACGGTATAGCTCGTTGTAGATGAATTAATATTGATAGTCTGATTCGCTAAAGTAAAATCATTATTGTCTGCAGTACTGAACGGAGCTGGCTTTACCACAAGATTTACGGTAGCGTTTGACGGATTGGTAACATTTAATTTAAATGCTAAAGTTCCTGAGTTTTCATTGACCTTAATAAAATTTTTTTCTAAAGAAACTGAAGTTCCGCCTGTTGTAAATGTTGTGGCTGTTACCAATGTCACCGCATTATCACTTGTATCCTCAACAGTATTTGGTTTTAGCGCCAGATAATACGTCTGATTAGGACCTAAAACTGTTGTTGGTATGATGGTAATCTTATTATTTGAAAAAGTAGTTGTGAAAGGTATCTGAGTTCCTGAAGCATTCCCCAAACGGAAATCAACAAGATCTTGTGCATTAGAATCGTTTATGGCAGAATCATCGATTAACCTTACATTTTCATTAAATGAAATAGTAGGATTTATAGTAGCTAAAACATTATTCGCATTATTTGAAGGAAGATAAGTGACAGTTGGCGGTGTAGTGTCTGCTCCGTTTATTGCGGTCGCATCTACGGTAAAATTGTCGAAGCGGTTATTTCCTCCCGTTCCTCCTCCGGTAGCAGAAAATTCTACCTTAAGCTTAAAATTGGGATTATTAGCCACACCTGCTACTCCGGAAAGATCAAATGTAATCAATTGCGGATTAGCATCTTGAGGAGAAACAGTCTGATATGGCTGAAAATTAGTTCCGTCCGTAGAATAAGACCATGTCTGTGTCCCTGCTCCTGAACCTGATCTTCTTGTCGTAAATTTCACCACAACATTTTGATATCCTGTCGTTGGCAGATTGAACTGGAGGTTGCCGTTAATAGGAATATTATATCTTAAATGGCTACCGGCAGCATCTCCATTTCTTGCATTGAGATTTTCAACGCTAAAATTTTGTCCTGTACCGCCTGCGAAATCTATTTCAGTTGTGCCGCTAATTACGGCATTCATTGATCCTCCGGTTAGGCTTAACGTAGGAGTTGTGATGGATGCGACAGAAGTATTATTATTAAAATTCCAGTAATGGATAAGAGATGTCTGCCCGAAAACTGCTCCCTGAAGGAAAAATGCAGCTATTACAGAACCTTTTAAAAAGTAATGATTAATCATTTTTGCTGATATTAATTTATGCAAAAATGAAACTTCTCCTTTTTAAATATTTTAAGTTAATTTTAATAAATGATTAATAAATAGGTTAATATTATCAGATGCGATGAATAAAATGTAAAACCGTAAATAATGTATCGTTATTAGAAAGTCCCAAAAACGATTTTTTAATTTCACTGTATATCAGTTTTTTTACTTGGATACGTGTCCTGAAAAATTCAGGTTTTTCCCTGTAGTTTTCCGTCCTTCAAGAGGATGTTTCTGCATATAAAAAAATCCCGAAATAGCAGTCAGAACCAATAAAATAAAAGCAACCAGAAAAATTCTCTTTATCATTTCTTTCATATTGCAAGATTTTTAATGTCCTTAATTTCTAATGTTGAGGTGGGATATCCTTTTTGCACCGCATTGATCATTGCTCTGCCCACTTCTTGTAAAGTTAATGATTTTGATGGGAATATAGCAGGAAAAAACCAAATAAAAGGTTTGAAAAACCATTTTACATTTTTCTGACCTTCAAGAGGTTTCATAAATCCGGGACGAAAATTGTACACACCGCGGAATCCAAGTTTTCTTAAATCATTTTCTGTTTTTCCTTTTACCCTTGCCCACATAAATTTACCGCTTTCCGTTTTGTCTGTATGAGCACCAGAAACGTAGTTGAAAACCATATCAGGGTTTTGTGTCAGAACAGCTCTGGCGAAATGCATTGTGGTGGCATATGTGATTTTGGTATATTCTTCTTCGCTCATGCCTACACTGCTGATGCCGGCACAAAAGAAAGTTGCATCGTATCCTTTAAAATTTTCATCATTAAGATCAATTTCAAGAAAGTCTGGAACAATATATTCTTTCAGTTTTGCGTGCTTTTTTCCGGCAGGTTTCCGGCTTACACTCAGTATTTCTGAAACATTGGGATTCTCCAGGCATTCCATCAGAACGCCTTCGCCCACCATTCCTGTAGCTCCTGTCAGGATTATTTTAATTGAGTTCATTTTTATAATGTTATTATTATTCCTGACGTATCTGATGGGTTTTTGCTTTATATGATTACCCAAAATTGAGATAAATTTTATAGGATATGTTTTGTGAGAACTTTAGTCAGTACTCCGCCTATTTCTTTTTTCGGAAAATACTTCTGAAACGACAAAGTCCTAGCCCCGATTGAGCGGTATGTTTGAGCTCTTTTCTGTTTTCGGCGGGCGAAGCCCGCCGAAAACAGAAAAAGCGAGTAGCGAAAGCGGGAAATAGCTACCAAAAAAACAGTCGAAAAATGACTGGTTTTAAGTGTATGTTCAATAATTACTTCTTGTCTGCTAATTTGCTGTAAATATTATGAATCAGCCCGTCTGCAACAGAAATCTTCGGAACAAAAATTCTGCTGATTTCCGACCACGACATTACGTTGTTGAAAATTTTCAGGGCGTGAACCAAAACGTCTGCTCTGTCTTCACGGAGGTTGTATTTGGTCATTCTTTCATCGACGGTAAGATCATCAAATTCCTTGTACACTTTCTTCAGGTGAGAAAGAGACATTGGTTTGCCGTCTTTGATCTTGCTCATCGAGAATACTTTGTTTATATTTCCTCCCGATCCAATAGCAACGATTGGTTTTTTGCTGTTGATATTTTTTCTGATTTCCTCCTTCATATCTTTCCAGTTGTCAGGAGTTACCAGATTATTCAGCAGTCGGATCGTACCGATATTGAAGGATTTTTCATAAAGCATCTTTCCGTTTTCATAAAAGGTGAGCTCGGTAGAACCTCCGCCTACGTCGATATACAGATAGGCAAATTCTTTATCAAGAGCCTCCGCTATATGGTTTTCGAACACTAAAGAAGCTTCCTCATCTCCTGAAATAATTTCAATATTGATTCCTGATGTTTGTCTTACTTCATTGATGATATCTTTTCCGTTGGCAGCATCACGCATAGCGCTTGTAGCGCAGGCTCTGTAATGTTCAACCTTATACATTTTCATGAGATCGCTAAAAATCTTCATTGAATCAATCACCATTTTTTCTCTTTCTTCGCCGATTTTTCCAAGCGTGAAAACATCCATCCCCAATCTTAAAGGTATTCTCAGTAGATTAAGCTTAATGAATTCCGGTTGCTTATTGTTGATTTTTACTTCATTAATTAACAGTCGGGCTGCGTTACTTCCGATGTCTATGGCTGCAATCTTCATTTTTTGTTCGTTTTGGCATGTAAGTATCGATAGGTTTCAACCTGAGAACGGCATTCTTCTTTACTGTTGTGAATATACTCGTTACTCAATTTTTTGTCTAAAATACGCGCTTTAACATTATCCATCAACTGGATGTCAAGAATGTCTTTTAGTTCTTTTTTTAGATTTTTATCAGTGATTTTAGCCGCAGCCTCAATTCTGTAATCAAGGTTTCTCGTCATCCAGTCTGCAGATGAGATGTATATGTCTTCAACACCTTTATTATAGAAATACATTACCCTGGCATGTTCCAGGTATTCATCGACAATGCTTATGGCTTTAATTTTTTCTTTAAATTCTTTCTGATTAACGGCACAGTATATTCCTCTTACGATCATTTTGATGTGAACTCCCGCATTAGCAGCCTCATATAATTTTTCAATCAGAGATCTGTCACTCACCGAATTGGCTTTTATAATCATCTCAGCATGTCTTCCTGCTTTAGCTTCTTCAATTTCTTTATCAATATGATAAACAATTTTTTCGCGCATGAATTGCGGACAAACCAGAAGATTTTTGCAGGTTTTCAGTACGGGCAAATAATCATCTTTTGGCTTTTTAAGAACATTGAAAACCTTATTAATATCTGCCATTATTCCGCGGTCTGCGGTCATCAGTAGATGGTCTCCGTAAATTCTCGCCGTTTTTTCATTAAAATTTCCGGTACTTACAAATCCGTACTGAATGGTTTTGTTGTGAGATCTTTTCTTGATTACACAAAGCTTGGCATGCACTTTCTTGTTTGGTAGTCCTATTAAAACCGTAATTCCTTCCGGTTCCAGCATTTCTTTCCATTCAAGGTTGGATTCTTCATCAAACCTTGCCTGAAGCTCAAGCATTACCGTTACTTCCTTGCCGTTTCTCGCCGCGTAAATGAGCGCATTAATGATTTTTGAACTGCTCGCAAGACGGTATGCCGTGATCTGGATAGACTTTACATCCGGATCCATTGCTGCTTCACGGAGAAGATCAATAACGGGATTGTATTTATGATAAGGAAATGTCAATAGTACATCGTGTTTCAGAATAACATTCGTTACTCTTTCGCCGTTTTCAAAATCAGGATGAGTGAAGGATGTTCTTTCTACAGGTCTTTCATACTTTTCAAAAACATCAGGAAAATCCATAAAATGTTTGAAATTATGAATTTTTCCACCCGGAATAATGCTGTCTTTTTTCGTTAAATTTAATTTGCGGATAAGCATTTCCAGCAGTGCTTTATCCATATCTTTGTCAAAGACAAACCGTGTAGGTTTTCCTTTTCTTCGGTTTTTCAGACCTTTCTCGATTTTTTCTGCAAAATTGGTTCTGATATCGTTATCCAGATCCAGTTCGGCATCTTTAGTTACTTTAAAAGCATTGGCAGAAAACTCATCATACCCGAAATAAGAAAAAATATGGGGTAAATTGAAGGTAATTACATCTTCGAGTAGCATTACATTCTTTTCCTGTGGATCATCGGTCGGAAGCAGTACAAATCTTCCCACAAATCGGGACGGAATTTCAATAATCGCATAATTACTGGAATACTGCCAGTCTTTTTTTCTCATAGCCACGCCCAGATAGAGACTTTTATCTCTCATATAAGGCATCGGCGTATTTTCATGGAGCAGAATAGGAATCACATTAGATTCTACCACTTCGTCAAAATATTTTCTGACAAACTCTTTCTGTTCTGCTGTTAAATTTTTTGCAGTTTTAATAAAAACATGATGATCCGCCATCTCTCCCTGAATTTTTCTCCAGGTTTTATCAAAATTCTGCTGATGTCTGATGACGATGTCATTAATCTTTTGAAGGATCTTTGAAGGAGGCTGGTAAAAAGATTCGGCAATCACTTTTTCCTTAAAATCCATGGCGCGCTTTAATCCGGCAACACGCACTCTGAAAAACTCATCCAGATTATTAGAAAAAATTCCTAAAAAACGGATTCTTAAATGTAAAGGGACTTTTTCGTCCATTGCTTCCTGAAGCACCCTTTCGTTAAAGGCAAGCCAGGTAATATCTCTCGGATTAAAATGTAATGACATTCGCTAGTTTATAATTTATCAAAAATAATGATTCACCCTTTCTCAAAGAAATTTTTCAACATTAAGCTTTAATTAAATTTAAGAATAAGATCTGCTGAAATTTATTTTTTGTAAGTGATTAAAGTTATTAAAAAATCTGCCAGATATAAAATAACCTTTTGAAAAATTTTAAGAGAATTCTAGCCCTAATAAATACGTGACATTTTTTATAAAATTAAAATTTATGACATTAAAGAATATGCTTGAAATGTCCTTGTTTACTTGTCAGAAAAACTTTTGTTCTTATGTTTTTCACCTGAATGTGTCAATTTGTCACAAAATATTCAATGGTATAAATATTGAGAAATAGAGAATGTAAATTAAAATTAAAAATTAGAAAAAATAAAAATATTATGAGTAAAATAATCGGAATTGACTTAGGTACAACCAACTCTTGTGTTGCTGTAATGGAGGGAAAAGACCCTGTTGTTATTCCTAACGCAGAAGGTAAAAGAACCACTCCTTCTATTGTAGCTTTCACAGAAGATGGTGAGAGAAAGGTAGGTGATCCTGCAAAAAGACAGGCTGTGACCAATCCTAAGAAAACAGTATATTCTATCAAAAGATTTATTGGTACACACTTTAAAGAAGATGCTAAAGAGATCTCAAGAGTGCCTTATGAAGTAGTATCTGGTCCTAACGATACGGTAAAAGTAAAAATTGACGACAGAGAATATACGCCACAGGAAATTTCTGCAATGACGCTTCAGAAAATGAAGAAAACTGCGGAAGATTATCTTGGTCAGGAAGTGACAAGAGCGGTAATTACTGTTCCTGCTTACTTTAACGATGCACAGAGACAGGCTACCAAAGAAGCTGGTGAAATTGCCGGTCTTAAAGTAGAAAGAATTATCAACGAACCTACAGCTGCGGCGTTAGCTTACGGACTTGATAAAAACCATAAAGATCAGAAAATTGCTGTGTACGATCTTGGTGGTGGTACTTTCGATATCTCTATCCTTGATTTGGGAGACGGTGTATTTGAAGTATTATCTACAAACGGTGACACGCACTTAGGAGGTGACGACTTTGATGATGTTATCATCAATTGGATGGCAGATGAATTCAAAGCTGAAGAAGGTGTTGACTTAAAATCTGATGCGATTGCATTACAAAGATTAAAAGAAGCTGCTGAAAAAGCTAAAATCGAATTATCTTCTTCTCCACAAACTGAAATCAACCTTCCATATATTACAGCTACGGCTACAGGTCCTAAGCACTTAGTAAAGACTTTAACAAAAGCTAAATTCGAGCAGTTATCTGCTGACCTGGTAAGAAGATCTATGGAGCCTGTTGCTAAAGCTTTGAAAGATGCAGGTTTATCAACTTCAGATATCGATGAAGTAATCTTAGTAGGTGGTTCTACAAGAATCCCGATCATTCAGGAAGAAGTAGAAAAATTCTTCGGTAAAAAACCTTCTAAAGGAGTAAACCCGGATGAAGTTGTAGCCATTGGTGCAGCGATTCAGGGAGGTGTATTGACAGGTGATGTAAAAGATGTTCTTTTATTAGACGTTACACCGCTTTCTTTAGGTATTGAAACAATGGGTTCTGTTTTCACTAAATTAATTGAAGCGAACACGACGATCCCAACTAAAAAATCTGAAGTATTCTCTACGGCTTCTGATAATCAGCCTGCTGTAAGCATCAGAGTAGGACAGGGGGAAAGACCAATGTTCAATGATAATAAAGAAATCGGTAGATTCGACCTTACAGATATTCCACCAGCGCCAAGAGGTGTTCCTCAAATCGAAGTAACTTTCGATATCGATGCCAATGGTATCTTAAGTGTTTCTGCTAAAGATAAAGGTACAGGTAAAGAGCAGTCTATCAAAATCCAGGCATCTTCAGGTCTTTCTGACGAAGAAATCGAAAGAATGAAAAAAGAAGCTCAGGAAAACTCTGCAGCGGATGCTAAAAGAAAAGAAGAAGTTGAAATCTTCAACAAAGCAGACGGATTGATCTTCCAGACTGAAAAGCAACTGAAAGAATTCGGTGAGAAATTATCTGCTGATAAGAAAGCAGCAATCGAAGCTGCTCACGGAGAATTGAAAACCGCTTTTGAAGCTAAAAACGCAGACGATGTAAAAGCTAAAACAGAAGCTTTAGACGCAGCTTGGATGGCCGCTTCAGAAGAACTTTATGCAGCTGGTCAACAGCCGGGAGCTGATGCAGCCGGTGCACAAAACGCAGGAAATGCAGGAGGTACCGATGATGTGCAGGATGCAGATTTTGAAGAAGTGAAATAATAACATTAAAATAGTTATAGATGCGGGGTGAAACATTGTTTTATCCCGCTTTTTTATTAATCACTGAAAGAATAATGGCAAGCTTCTGTGGTACGTATTTTTGACGTTAAAAATAATTTCGCTATGTGATCCAGGTTACTGAAAAAAGGAAAAATAAACTATAATTTTGTAATGTAGAGAATAAGACTGTTTCTAAGGGTATTGTTGGTAAATCCTTACACATTAGTTTATTAAATCACAAATTATACATATGAAATGATACAAAATATAGTTAAAAACTGGAACTTTGCACGGTTGCTGCGTCTGGCAATGGGCGTTTTCCTTGTCGTGGAGGCAGTAAAATCAGGAATGTGGCTACTTGTCGTTGTTGGAGCAGTTTTTGTTGCTATGCCTTTATTCAATTTAGGATGTTGTGCGTCGGGAAATTGTTCCATACCGAATAAAAATTCAGTACAAACAAACGATGAGGTAGAGTATGAAGAAATAAAAATAAAACAAAATGAATAAATTTCAAGAACTTATCAATCAGGATAAACCTGTCTTGGTAGACTTTTTTGCAGAATGGTGCGGTCCATGTAAAATGCAGGCTCCCATTCTTCAGGATTTAAAGAAAAATATAGGCGATACTGCAAGTATTGTTAAAATTGATGTCGATAAAAATCAGGCAGTGGCAGCGCAATTCGGAATCCGAAGTGTTCCTACACTGATGATTTTTAAAAACGGAGAAGTAAAATGGAAGCAATCCGGTGTATTCCAGGCTGATGAACTGGAAAAATTAATCAGGCAAAATATTTAAAATGTATAAAAATATAATTGTTGTATTTTTTCTTATCGTACTTACAGGATGCAGCAAGGCACAAAACGGTAAAAATGAAAGCAGTCTTCCTGCAACAGAATTTTCTAAAAAATTGGATCAGACAAAAGATGCGCAGCTGGTAGATGTAAGAACGCCGGGAGAATTCCGTAACGGACATCTTAAAAATGCAATGAACATCGACTGGAATGCAGATGATTTCACAGAAAAAGCAAAGGTGCTGGACAAAGAAAAACCCGTTTTCCTGTATTGTATGAGCGGACCGAGAAGTACGGCGGCTGCGGCTAAGCTTCAGGAAATGGGGTTTAAAAATGTCTATGAAATGCAGGGCGGAATGATGAAATGGAGGAATGCCAACCTTCCGGAAATTAAAGTTTCGACATCTGCCGGAATGAGTCTTGCCCAATACAATGAGATACTGAAAAGCGAAACACCAGTTTTAGTTGATTTCTATGCAGAATGGTGCGCGCCATGCAAAAAAATGGAACCCTATCTAAAGAAAATGTCATCTGAAATGCCCGATAAAGTAAAAATTATCAGAATCAACGCCGACGAAAACACCGAACTCTGCAAAGAACTGAACGTATCTGCACTTCCCGTATTGAAACTGTATAAAAAAGAAAAATTAGTATGGAATAATCTCGGTTTCGTGACGGAAGATGAAGTGAGGAAACGTATTATACAATAGAATGAAGGTATTCAAAATATGGATTCAAAAAAACTGGAGTACGACGATTTTAGTAATAATATTCATCATATTGTTTGTAAGTCCTGATGCTAAAGCGTGGCTGATGCGTCAGGTTCTCTCAACCGGGTTTCTCAACTCAAAGATTGAGGAGAAAACAAGCCGGCAGCCTTCTTCTGAAAATCAGTCAGCTGTTGTACAAAACTTGAGTGTGATAGACGATAACAGAGAAATCATCAATACTTCGCAACTGAGAGGTAAGGTTGTATTTATTAATTTCTGGGCATCCTGGTGTCCGCCATGTCGTGCAGAGTTTCCGTCAATCCAGGCATTTTATGATAAATATAAAGGAAACAAAAATTTAGTTTTTCTTACCGTGAATCTTGATGATGAGACAGTTTTAGGAAAAATGTATCTCAAAAAAGAACAGTTCAGCATTCCGTTTCTGATTCCGAATGGTGCTGTCCCGAATGAATATTTCAGTGGCTCACTTCCCACGACCGTTATTCTGGACAAATCCGGTAAAATAAGAATGCATCACACCGGAATGGCAGATTACAGCAAAAATTCGTTCTATCAGGAAATCAATCAGCTTTTAAATGAACAGCAATGAGAAATACACTTAAAATAATGGCTTTATCAATGTTGCTGATAAGCCTTAAAGGTTTTACGCAAAAGACTTCAGCGGTTTATAAGCCGGCAAAATCTGTTGATAGGGAGTATAAAGCTTTATACGTTATCAATGAATCAGATGATACAAAAATCAGGGCTGTGATCCGAAACATCAACAATGCACTGGAAGATCCGAGACTAAAAGGAAGATTGAAGGTCGAATTGCTTGCTTTTGGCGGAGGTGTGGAAATGTTCAGAAAAAGTAATCCTTATTATGAACTTTTAATGGGTTTAAAAGATAAAGGCGTGACAATGGTGCAGTGCGAAAATACCCTTCGTGAGAAAAAAATTGACAAATCGGAGTTGTTTGATTTTGTGAATTATACACCCAGCGGAAACGGGGAAATTATTCTCAGACAGTATGAAGGCTGGGCAGTCTTTAAGCCTTAAAATTTAATAATTAAAAGCCGCTCTAAACCAAAGTTTAGAGCGGCTTTTTTAGTGTAAGAAAAATTGGTTTTTAATTGCAATAAGCAGTTCGCGGGTTCGTACTGTTTCCACAACGAAACTGATATTTAATCTGGAAATATTTAGGAGTCGGATTATCCGTAACTTCAAGAGGAGCCATCGACTGCCCATTGTAGGAAGGCATCGTAATTTGTGCTGTTGAGCCGTTGCCTAAAGCAACATTTTTAGCGCTGGCATTTCCGTTGAAGCTGTAGTCCATCATAGCATCCAAAAGGCGGTAGACACCGTAATAATCTAATGCATCGAGAACTGTTCGGGAGCTAGGCATGGCATGATCGGTTACATAGTCGTATCCGTTAACGGTAGATGATTTAAAATAAATAAAATCTTTCTCGCTGTTAGGAATATTAATATTCTTAAAAATATCAATAGCCATGCGGTGGTCGTTTACATCATCCTCATCATATACCTGTGTTATCATTTTGGTATTGGCAGGAAAGCTCAGCAATTGCTGTTGAGTTGTTTGCGTGCTGTTCCAGTTGAAAGCATACCAGGGAGCCATGGTGAACAAAAACCGGGCATTCTGTCCCCATCCTTTTTCCGTAAATGCTTTGTAAGCCAAATCAATGCTTGCACCGCCACCAAAAGAATGTCCCATAAAACCTACTTTTTGAGTGTCGATAATATTCGGATAGTCAGTAGCAGCTTTAACAAATCCTTCCCAAAGAGTCTGGTAACGGTGATCTACACTTACATCAATGGTACGATAGGGAACAAATACCACCACGAAACCTTTCTTTGCAATAAAGTTGTACAATTCTATATTGTAAGATTTTTCCTCTCCACCATAAGGATGGGAAAAAAATATGGTCGGTCTTGGAGAAGTAATCCCTTGCGGATAGAAAATCGAAACCTGTGTGCCTTCATACTGCGGATTGTCGAAATTAATTTCTGCTACTTCATAACTGCCATCTGAGCCGTATCCAGAAGTCGGCTTCTGGATAGGTCCGCGAAGGCTGATGACAGAGTCGGTTTTTGATAGAGTAGCTCCGTCATTATCAGTATTATCGCTACTTTGAGAACATGCTGAAGCGGTAATGAATACCATGATTATCCATGAATATAATATTTTTTTCATTTTCTTTTATTTTTAAAGTTTTGTATTAATTGATCTTTTATTTCCTGATATTTTTTATACTGTTCTTCATTCAGAACTTTATTGAGGAAAGAAGATTTTTCCTTCTGTAAAGCTTTCAGCTTTTTGAATTTAGCCAGTTTACTGTCATTACTTTTAAAAACAGGATCATTTTTTCTGGCATATTCAAGGTTAAGATCATACACCTGTTTGATTTGGGTAGAATTTAAAGCCAGTTTCGTTTTCATCCATTCGGTCTGCATCTTTGCCCGCTGTTCGGGAGTGCTGTCCTTCAGGCTTTTTGACTGTGCCGTAAGGTGGGAGAATGCCATACACGTAACGGCTGTTACGATGAGAGACATTCGTTTTCTGGTTTTTAGAATCATCTTGGAAAATTTTAGTTTTTAATAGAACAAATGTAGCAATACGAGTAATTTCTTTTAAAATAAAAAAGGGTGAACCGCCTAAATCAAGTGGTGAAATCGATTATTGATCCAGCCATTTTCTAAACATCATTGCTTTGGCCTTGCTCACTATGATCTGCTCCTGCGATGATGGATGAATTTTGATTAAAAGCCTTCCGTTGAAAAAATATTCCACAGCATTTATTGCATTACGGTTGATGATAAACTGACGGTTTGCCCTGAAAAAAAGTTCCGGGCTAAGATCCCGTTCCAGCTGTTCGAGGGTAAATTCTACAGTATATTGCTGGCCGCTTGTTGTATGGGCGTACACAATTTCGTTTGCCGTATAAAACCAGCTGATTTTAGCTGCTTCTACAGGAATAAGCCTTCCGCAATAATGAATCAGGAACGATTTTCTGTAACGGTTCGTTACAGACTCAAGCTGCTTTAGTAAAGCTTCCTTTTTTATTTTAATATCAGAGGCGATAAGGGTATTGTATTTCAGTAAAGTTCTTTGTATTTCTTCCCTGTCAAAAGGTTTTAAAATATAATCGATCCCATTGTTCCAGAAAGCTTCTATCGCATAATCATTATAGGCCGTAACAAAAATAACAGGTTTTTTGATGTTCGTCTGTTTAAATATTTCAAATGAAAGTCCATCCGAAAGTCTGATATCAGAAAATATCAGATCATAATCACTAACCGTCGTGGTAAGCCAGTCTACGCCCTCTGTCACGCTCTGCAATATTACAACCACCTCAATATCCGGATTGATTTCTTTCAGGATATATTCAAGATTTCTTGCGGTTGCAGCCTCATCTTCTATCAGTATAATGCGGAGATTTGGGTTCATAATAGCGGAAGTTTTACTATAAAATATTCTGCGGTTTGATGAATTTCTATTTCATGCTGCGTTTGCAGTTTATATCTTTCATTTAGATTAGACAGGCCAAGCCCGGTGCTTTCCGTTTCACTTGCGACAGTCTGAAGAGTATTTCTTACAACAAGCCAGTTGTTTTCCTCATAAATTTCAACAATTAAAGGATATGAAATGGTAGCTTTATTATGCTTAACAGCATTCTCCACCAGAGGCTGCAGCGATAGATGAAGTATCTCTTTATTTAAAATATCCGGTTTTAGATCAATCTGAATTTCAAAAGTATTTTCCAGCCGCATTTTCACCAGTTGGATATACGATTCCAGATGCTGAATTTCAGTATCCACTCTTACCTTTTCGTTACCTGAGTGTACCAGTGTATATCTGAAAACTTTAGACAGATGAAGAATATAATTTTGTGCAAGATCCGGATTTTCCCTTACGATAGCAGAAAGACTGCTGAGCGTATTAAACAGAAAATGAGGATTAAGCTGTTCCTGAAGAAGTTTCAGCTGAGCCTGAAGGTAACTGGTATGCAGCTGCTCATTGATAAGGTCTTTGTCTTTACTTTCACGCATCAGAAGAATAAGTCGAATGACCACGGCAGTCATGACACTGCTGAGTAAAAAACGAACAAAATATCCTCTTATCCTGAGTCTCGGAAGATCTAAAGCACCAAAGAGTATGGTATGAATGAAACTTCCCAGCATGATGGCAGCCATGACCAGTAAAGTATTGAATGTATATAGTTTTAACCATTGTTTATTCTCACGATATAAACTGAAAAGTTTTCCCTTTGATAGATTAAGATGCAGCAAAACCATACAGAATGCCATATTGTATAGAAATTGAAAGCCATATTCCCAGATATCAAACTGCCAGTAACGGGCAATGATTCCATCGGAATTAAGCGCCATCAGCTTTGCAGAATTAGCTACCAGAGTAATCAGCAATGCACTGTAAACATATATTTTTCTCTCGTTCTTAATCATTTGTACAAAGAACGTAAAATATTAAATCCGATGATATAAATAAAGCACCGAAACTGGAAAACTAAAGGTTGAAATATTTACTATTCAGTCAGAATCAGGAAAATTCTAATACGTGTTTGATATTTTGGCAATACGCTAAATGTTATCATTTATTTTTTGCTCTGAACATCTTCGGAGACATTTTCATTTTCTTTTTAAAGAATTTGCCAAAGAAAGACTGATCGCTGAAATTAAGTTCCTCCGCAATCTGTGTAATGGAAAGATTAGAATTTAAAAGCAGATCACGCGCCTCAATAATGACCGAATTGGTAATAATCGTACGGGTAGATTCCCCGGAAGCTTCTTTCACAATACGGGTGAGATAGCTTGGCGTTACAAAAAGTTTCTCCGCATAGAACTCCACGGTTCTCTCTTTTTTGGAATGCTCAGAAAGCAGAACAAGAAACTGATTAATCATATCCTTTTTCCTCGATGTTTTAGGATCGATCACTCTTGCATCGCTGTACCGGTATAATATCATCAGCTCCAGAAGTAATGCGTTGAAATAATGGTTGATAATGTCTTTCGAATAATAATTTTCCTGCTCATCTGCCAGGCTGATCTTATCAAGCAGAAACCTTATGGTTTCCCTTTCATTAAAGTCAGGATGTAAGATAGGAGTATTTCTTTCAGAAAAGAAAATGATCTCATTAATGTAATGCATATGACGGATATTCTTCTGTACAAAAGAATCGTTGAAAACTATACCCTTTGCTCTTCCATAGGAACCTTTGTTGGCAGGATGAATAATTGAATTGGGAGGGATAATAACAATATCATCTTTTTTGATATTTATTTCTTCAAGATTAACCTGCATATTTCCCTCTCCCTCTGTAATTAGCATAATAGTGCAGTTGTCTGTTCTGAAAGGATATTTGTAAGAATTTTTATCAAAATCATGAGATTCCCGGATGATAAAGAAATCATTGTTGCATTGTTGATGATCGCTGTTTTTATCGATCATCTTGAACAGATCGTGGAGATTATGAAAAACAATATCTTTATGAGTCATAATTTTTAATATGAACGTTAGTAAAGTTAATAAATAAGCCGAAGGATTATGTTATATATGCGAAAATTCATCATACAACTTATTTTTCAAATGCAATATTTACGTTAAAAATAAATTTATAATCCTTTCAGCTCGTTGATGATAGAAAGATGATGATAGTATAATATCTGATTTTTCCCTAAGAAAGTCAACAGAGATAAGAAACCCTGAAACTATAGAAATAAGATCGGCCAGAAAAAGTAAAGGATTGTTGTAGGATGTTTTTCCTTCATGGATACAAACTGAGATTTCAGGAACCATTTCCGCCAATGGGAAAAATAATTTCTGGCCGAATTCTGAAAATTCATTCTGTGTAATCATATAAATATCCAGATAAGGATATTTCTTGCTTTTTTCAGTATTAAAATCAATATATCTTTTCAGCTTATCTTTCAGTGAGAGATCTTTAATGTCGTTCCACGCCGGTGCGGGAAATTCATTGATCATCTCACCGATAATGATATCAACAAGATGTGCTTTCGTACGAAAATAATAGTGAATTGCTGTTCTGTCCATACCCGCACTTTGTGCGATTTGTTGCGTTGTTGCATAGAATCTGCCTTCCACGAACAGTAGATTTTTGGCAATTATCTTTATTTTTTCTTCAGTATTCAAGATCTTTACTGATGGATTTCAGGATATGGTATGTAACCTCACTCTTGAGATATTTTGTTCTACTATAGAGAACTCCATTTTATACTGTTCAAATACCGGTTTAAGCTCATTTTCAGAAAATAAGGTTTCAGAAGAAACACTTAAAAGTTTGAAGCTGTTATCCAGATATTCGCATTGGCAGTTGGGGATTGTTTCCAAAATATCCTCCCTAAGCCAGAAAGCATCTATGATTTTTCTGAATTTTGTTTTAAAAAGTAATGTATTTCTCATGTCTGTTTTTTTTAGCTTGTTCAACAATTATGGTAAGGTCTTCCGGAGTATCTTTCAGGATTCTTTTCACTACCAGAAAATTCCACAGCCACGCCAGAAACCCCGAAACAGAAGTAACAATACTTACTTTCAATCCTTCTTTAGTATCTTCCATTATATATTTTCTGTACAGTCTGGCTCCTGCAAGCCCGATCCGTAATGTGAAGCGTTCATAAGGTCTGAATTCCTCTACAATACCTCTGCCTGTTATAAAAAAAATACGGTGCTTTACTTTAAATAAGCTTACTTGTCCGGTTTTATTTTTAATACATTCTGAGTATTCAATGTTGAAATCCCATTCACTCCACTGGTCAATATTGGTAATTAGTTCCCAAACATCTTTTTTACCAATCACATTACTGGTTACAGAGATGACCCGGCTCTTCATGTATTTCCTTTCATATTGGTTGATAATGCAAATTTCTGTCGTGAAATGTTAATAAAAAAGGTCTGAATTCGGTGTAAACTGGTCAAAATCTGAACAAGATGAAGCTTGTTAAAACATTAATGGGTAGAATGACGGTAGAGGAAGCAATAGGGTAACATTTGTCAACACCTCGTTGACCGCCCGATCAAGGGAGTGTAGATGGTAGCATCAACGATGTATTGACCGTACGGTCAAGGATGTGTTAAGCGTACGATGTAAGCGGCGTTGACAAAAACAAGAAGGGCTGTCCGGAAGAACAGTCTTTTTTGTGGGAGGATTTTGGGTTTGAGGGTTTTTGAGTTTGAGAGGGGGGATCTTGGTGGCTGAGCGGAGCCGAAGCCACCAAAGTTATACACTCATGTCATAATAATGAAGGTAGCGTAAACAATCAATCCATATTTTCCGAGAGACGATTTCGCCGCCCGACACAAGGGTCTCTCATCGGACGTGATAAGAAGGTTATCTCGAGCGTGATAAAGTGTTCTCATCGACCGATGAGAACACCTCTCGGAAACCGCCCCTCTTTTAACAGAATAATTTTAGTATAATGCTACTCCGGCTTTGGGAATTTCCCGGCCGGAGTTTTGGCTTCGGCTCCGCTCAGCCACTATTGAGTTGGAGAGTGTAAGTGTTATAGTGTAAGGGTATAAGTATTTGTGTGGAACGTCAAAAAGTTGTCGAGTGGTGGGGCCTGAGGTTACTCGAAGGCCCGCGTTATGATTGGTGGCTGAGCGGAGCCTAAGCCACCTTTTTGATTAAATACAAGCAGAATATATACTACAATGCTGTTTCGTTTTAGACCAATATCAGCCATAAACAGACCTTTTATGGTGGCTTTCCTTACCTCAAATTTGCATCGTGAACCAATTTACAATTGAATTCTCCTAACAGTAAAAATTTATTTTATGATAGTTAAAAAAAAGAAAAGTCTTTTTTTATTAGGAAGTCTGTTGCTGCTTTCAGCATGTGGCGGAAAAGAACAGCCTGTAGCCAAAGCCGAGCCTGTAAAGGTAGGTGTTCAGAAAATAGAGTTGGTTTCCCGGCCTGAAATATTTTCTTACAGTGGAAATATTCTCGCAGACAATAGTGTGAGCATTGGCTTTGGCGTTTCCGGGCGTGTCACTGCGGTGTATGTTCAGGAAGGGCAGCATGTATCTAAAGGTCAGCTTTTAGCGGCCATCGAAACCAGTGCTTATCAGAATGCCCTGGCTGTTGCCGGCGCAGGAATGGATCAGGCTCAGGATAATTTCAACCGTCTCAACCAGCTTTATCTTAAAAAAAGTTTACCGGAAAGAGATTATATCGCCGCAAAAGTAGCGCTGGCACAATCTAAAGCCAATAGAGATATTGCCATGAAAAATTTGAGAGATACAAAGCTCTATGCTTCTTTTTCAGGAATCATTTCTCAAAAGCTTACCGAAGCCGGTGCCACAGCAGCACCCGGAGTTCCTGCTTTTACGATTGTAAAAACAGATAAGGTGTATGCCGCTGCATCCATTACGGAGAACGAGATTAGCGCTCTTAAGATAGGGGATCCTGTAGAAGTTTCCATTCCAAGTCTCAATCGTACGATTCACGGAAATGTTACCATCATCAATCCGCAGGCAGATAACAATTCCAGGACATACACCGTAAAGATTCGTCTTGATAATCCGGGAGGGCAGATATTGCCGGGGATGATTACAGATATCAATATCAATACAGGGAAAAGCAAAAATGCCATTATCCTTCCTGCCCAGGCAGTACTTAAAAGTTCCGATGGATCCAGCTACGTTTATACCGTGAAATCTGCTAAAAAAGGAGCTACCGCCTTTAAAAAGAGAGTAGAAATGCAGAATATGGCAGGTGCCAGCGATGTCATCATCAAAAGCGGACTGACTCCGGATGACCAGGTCGTTATTTCCGGGCAGACACGTCTTGAAGATGGCAAACCTGTTAAGTTTTAATTCAAAAAGAAATGAAAGAAATGACGAATAAAAAAGTGCATTTTCTGGAAGCTGCAATGAAGCATAAGCAGGTGGTGATCGTGCTGGTATTCTTGTTGATGATTCTGGGAATCAATGCGCTGATAAATATGCCGCGAAGCGAAAATCCGCGTATCGATATGCCTGTTGCTGCAGTCTATGCATTCTATCCGGGAGCTGATGAGCATCAGGTAGAAGAGGAAGTAGCTAAAAAAATAGAACAGTATCTTTTCTCATTTGAAGAGATCAAAAAGAAAAAAGTAAAAGCTGAGGTTAAAGAAGGGCAGGTGTTTTTTACCGTAGAAATGAACACCGATGTGAAAGACCGTAAAAAGTTTTGGCATACCCTTCAGCTGGACATGGATGCTAATCTGCGTCCGAAGCTTCCTGCCGGTGTGGTGGGTCCTTTTATCAACAGTAATTTTGCTAATGTAACGGCGATGATAATCTCGGTATCTTCCAAAGAAAGATCATATGCTGAAATCGAAAGCTATGTTGATAAGCTGGAAGATGGTCTGAAGGTAATCCCTACGGTTTCCAAGATCAACCGTTCCGGGGGACAGAGACAGCAGATTTATATTAAAATCAATGACCAGAAGCTTCAGCAATATGGTTTTGGAGTGAATACATTGGTGAATGCCATCCAACAGCAGAATGTAACGGGGTATAATGGAGAAATATCCGGAGGTTCCAATGCCATTATTCCGGTGTACACCAACAGCCGGTATAAGAATATGTCTGATATTGCCGAGCAGATCGTCTATACGACACCGGCAGGCAATATAGTACGCCTGAAAGATGTTGCTGACCTTGAAAGACGATTTGAAGAGCCTTCCTCATTTGTAAGGGTAGGGGATGAAAAAGCAATGGTGCTGACCGTTGACATGCAGCCCGGAAATAATATCGTTGCCTTCGGGAAAGAAGTGGAGAAAAAGATTGAGGACATTCAGAAAGATTTCCCGCCGGATATCCATATGAAAACGATTGTGAATCAGCCAGAGGCGGTTGGGGAAAGCATTAGCCATTTCATGATGGAGTTTGGTCTTGCCATAGGTTCTGTGGTATTGGTGGTGATGCTACTGCTTCCTATAAGGGTAGCCGGTGTGGCTTCTGTTGCAGCGCCTATTTCTATACTGATTACATTTGGATTGATGCAGATCGTGGGGCTGGAACTTCATCAGGTAACCCTTGCGGCTTTGATCATAGTTCTCGGGATGGTGGTAGATAATGCCATTGTGGTCGTTGATAATTATATTGAGAAGCTGGACGAAGGCATAACACCATGGACGGCAGCATGGCAGGCAGCCCAGCAGCTCTCACTTCCAATATTTACGGCAACGATGGCGATTATACTTGCATTTGCCCCGTTGGCTATATTTATGGATGGGATTTCAAAGGACTTTATGTTCTCATTGCCTATTACAGTTGCTATAGCACTGATAACCTCGATGCTTGTCGCGCTTTTCCTTACGCCATATACATGCTATGTCTTTATTAAAAAGGGGTTAAAGCATAAAATGAGTGACCGGCCACTGAAGAAAAATATGCTGGATCACCTTCAGACCGTTTTTGATAATGGGGTTGGGCTGGCCTTCAAATGGCCAAAGACAACCATGCTTATAGGTGTGTTATCAATTTTTAGTGCCCTGTTTATTGCCACCAAAGTAGATCCGGAGTTTTTCCCGATCAGTGAGAGAAATCAGTTCAATATGGAGGTATGGATGCCTAACGGAACTTCGCTGGAGAAAACTGAGGGTAAGGTAAAAGAACTTGAAAAGATTCTTAAAAAAGACAACCGGGTAGTGGATATCACCAGTTTTGTAGGGATGAGTTCGCCTCGTTTCCATACAACGTATGCCCCGGAATCTCCTAAAAAATATTTTGCCCAGGTTTTTATTACTACCGTGAGTAATGATGCAACGAACGACATGGCCAAAGAATATCTGGAAAAGCTGAAGAACTTTATGCCGGATGGTCAGCTTAAAGTCAAGCAGCTCAGTTTCCAGGAAGGTTCGCCGATTGATATCCGTGTCGTAAGTGACAACGAAGCCGACCAGCGAAAAGTAGCCCTTGAGGTGAAAAAGATCCTTGAAAATACGCCGGGAACAAATAATGTACGTATTGGTAGTGAGTACGATTATATGGGGGTAAAGCTGAATGTGGATGATGTAAAGGCCAATCGTCTTGGCATCACCAATCAGGCCATTACCCAAACCTTAGGAGCCGGACTGAAAGGCTATTCCGTATCCACCTTATGGGAAGGTGATAAGCCGGTTGATATCTTTTTGAGGTATGATTCGATCAGTAGAAAAGATATGAATGCACTGGAAAATCTGCACATACAGTCTTATTTCGGAGAGAAAATTCCTCTTAAAGAAGTAGCGACATTACAGCCGCAATGGCATACAGGTGTCATTTTAAGAAGAAACGGAATTAAATATACCAGCGTTTTTGCAGAAGCCCAATTGGGGCCGAAGCCATCAAGAATATTGAAAGAAGCCCAGCCGAAAATTGATGCGCTCGCATTACCGGCAGGAACGACTATCCAATACGGGGGGGATGCAGAATCAACGCTGGAAAACATGCCGGGAATGATGGTTTCGCTTGCTGTAAGTCTTATCCTGATCTTCCTTACGCTGCTGTTCCAGTTCAAGAGTCTGGGGAAAGCACTCATTATCCTGTGTACTTTTCTTCTGAGCCTTTTCGGAGCCTTCTTCGGACTGTTTATTACCGGAAATCCATTGGGACTGACAGGCTTTATGGGAATCATCAGTCTGATCGGTATTGTGGTAAGAAACGGAATCATCCTGGTAGACTATGCCGATGAATTGATCCGGGAACACGGGTACACCCACAAAGCAGCGGCCATGGCGGCGGCCAAACGAAGAATGCGTCCGATATTTCTTACTTCAGCGGCAGCTGCGGTAGGCGTAGTTCCTATGATCGTGGGTAAATCACCGATGTGGGCTCCATTGGGAAGTGTATTGGCTTTCGGGCTTATCTTCTCCATGATCTTCACGCTTTTCATTGTACCGGTGATGTATTATAAGCTTCTAAAAGATCCTGTACCTAGAGATGAAACCCCTGAAGATCAATTGGACGATGAGGTTATTTTATATAAACCCAAACCTCATCACTAAAATAATTATAATATCAAATTTTTTAACCGGTTGTCCTGTATTAATTTCTTGTTTTTAAGCTCCTTCGTTTATAGCTGCAGGACAACCTTTAAGTAAAAAAAATGAAAATCATATACGATACGATATCAAAAATAGTTCTGGTGCTGATGTTCACTGCCGCAGTAAATTTTCAGGCTCAGGAACGGGTGGTTTCTTTGGATGAAGTCAAAAACCTGGCATTAGAGAACAATAAAAAGATCAGGAAAGCCCAGCAGAATATAGAAGCTGCCAAAGCGGCAAGAACAGCTTCAGAAGCGGGAGGAAAACCCACTTTGGACGGAAGTGTGGGAGGATATTATTTCTCGAAACCGCTTTCTAACCTGATACCGGAAGTATTGGGAAGTGCCAATGTGAATGTTACCCAGGTGTTGTATGCCGGCGGTAAAGTAGAAACCGGTAAAAAGCTCTCTTCAGCTGCTGTAGATCTGCAGATGGCTCAGAAAGCTCTTACCAAAGAAGAGGTAAAGTTGTCTGCTGAGACCCTATACTGGCAAATTGTAAATGCCAAGGAGAAAATAGCACTCGCCAAAGAATATATCAAACTTTTAGATCAGTTGCATACCAATGTGAAGAATTCCTTTGATGCGGGGCTAACGTATAAAAATGATCTGTTGAAAATAGAAGTTCAGCAGAACGAAGCCCAGCTCAACTTGAAACGTGCAGAAGATGGTTTTAGCATAGCCAAATTAAATCTTGCCCAGATCGCGGGACTTCCTAATTCCGATTTTGATGTGGAGGATTCTGTAAGCGGGAGCTTTGCCGGTGTTTTAGCAGACAGCCAGGTACAGCCGACGAATCGTCCGGAGCTTTCTATTCTTGCCAAAGCGGTAGAAATCAATCAGCTTCAGGAAAAGCTGCTGGATGGTGATCGTAAGCCTAACGTAGCGCTTTCAGGAATCGGCTTCTCCAGTGTTGGTAAAAACGTTAATCCTATTAATATGAAAAACAATATGCAGGGATTTGTGGGAATGCTATCTGTGAATATTCCGATTTACGACTGGGGAGCAAGAAAAGAGAAGGTAAAAGAGCAACAGTATAAAACGAATGCTCAAAAGCTTGAAATGGAAGAAACCCAGGAATTATTGGTTCTGGAAGTTCAGAATGCGGTCATGCAGCTTAATCAGTCTCTCAAACGTATCGAGCTTGCTGAAAGATCTCTTGTTCAGGCCACGGAAAATCTACGTTTGAACCAGGATCGATATGACGCAGGAACCGTTGTGGCAGAGGAAGTATTAAAAGCTCAGGTTCTTTGGCAGGAAGCAAAATCAGAGATTCTGGATGCCAAGGCAGAATATAAAATCAATGAAGCGAAATATAAGAAAGCATCAGGTGTGACTGATTGATATTTAAGTGTTTTTAGAAAGGAAGAGTAATCTTTCTACCGAACCGGCTGTTTATCGACAGTCGGTTCTTTTAAAACTTTAAAGAAATTATCAACAAAAGTCAGCAGATAAAACTATCAGGTAATCTGCAAGACTTTTAAAAATAAATTTATCTCCCTGTTCTAAACAGGGAATATTTTCATTAATCTATTTATCCAACCGGCTGCATTTTGTGGCCGGTTTTTTTAAGTATAATGCTCTTTATAAACAATATAATTTTAGACAAATGCATCATTAAACTTAAAAAGTTATTGTTAATTATATTTATATTTGAGGATGAATATCAACAAAATATCCGATCCCGAATTCAAGAAAGAAATTGCATCGAATGAAAACCTTAAGCTGTTTCCGGCCGGAACGGTTATTTTAGATATCAATTCATACATCAATTATATTCCTTTGGTGATTTCGGGAAGCATCAGGGTCATCCGTACTGAGGAAGACGGACGGGAAATTCTGCTGTATTATCTCACGCCAGGTGAAAGTTGTATTTCTTCCATTCTTTCCGGACTTACACAGGATACTTCAAAAGTAAAAGTGGTAGTGGAAGAAGATGCTGAAATTCTTATGATTTCCCTACAGCAAGCTAAAGAATGGCTTCGCAAATATCCGGAATGGACAGATTTTATATTTGGCCTGTATCAAAGAAGATTTGAAGACCTGCTGGAAGTGGTGAATGCTGTTGCTTTCCAGAAAGTGGATACGAGAATTTTACATTTATTGAATCAGAAATCCCAATTATATAAATCCAAAGAGCTTTCTGTGACACATCAGCAGCTGGCAGACGAACTCGGAATTACACGTGAAGCGGTAAGCCGCGTCCTTAAACAGATCGAAACTGAAGGCAAAATAAAACTTTCCCGAAATAAAATTACACTAATGTAACTTACATCACTGACCGGCTTCTTTTCTACACATACATTTGCATTATCAATTTAAAAACCAATAAAATGTTAGATGCAATAAAAAACCTTTTCGGAATGGATAAAACCGATTATGCAGATCTTGTAAAACAAGGTGCGGTGATTGTAGATGTAAGAAGCAAAAGCGAATACGCAGGCGGACATATTAAAAACTCCATCAATATTCCTGTCGATCAGCTTGAGAAAAACCTTTCAAAATTAAATAAAGAAAAAACCATTATTACGTGCTGTGCTTCCGGTATGAGAAGTGCTTCTGCCAAAAATATTCTTCAGAATAACGGCTATAAAAATGTACATAACGGCGGCGGTTGGGCAAGTTTAAATAATAAAATATAAAACAATGGAAGCACATTTTTATAACGTTAATGTCGAGTGGAAAAATGACCGTAAAGGTGAAATGTCTTCTCCTGAACTTTCTCAGAATATAGAAGTAGCAACTCCACCGCAATTTCCGAAAGGAATGGAAGGAATCTGGTCTCCGGAACATCTTTTCACCGCAGCAGTAAGCAGTTGCCTGATGACGACTTTTCTCGCAATAGCAGAAAACTCAAAACTCGAATTTTCAGGCTTTGAATGCAAATCTAAAGGAAAACTGGAACAAGTAGAAGGTAAATTCCTGATGACGGAAGTGATTCTCGAACCTGTAATTACCATTAAAAACGAATCTGAAAGAGAAAAAGCAGAAAGAGTTCTTCAGAAATCGGAGGCCAATTGTTTAATATCCAATTCCGTGAAATCAAAAATTACGATGATTCCGGAAATAAAATTGATGTAGTATTCATTTCCATAGTTATAATGTTACCGCCTTTTCAGGCGGTTTTTTTATGCATTTTTAATAAAAAACTTCTTATGTGATATAGGTTACTGTACAATAACGTGCATCGATCTAATTTTGCTTTAAAATGAGAGAAATGAGAAAGATAGCCATACTTATTTTATTGTTGACAACCTATTCAGAAGTTTTTTCGCAGGACATCGTTGTGATTTCCAAAGCAGATCTGGAAAATAAAATCATAGATAATAATCTTCAGGTAAAACTGGCAAAAAAAGATGCCGAACTTGCCAATGCCGAACTTTTGGGAACCAGATCAATGTATCTTCCCAATGTGAATGCATCTTACACTTTTTCCAATACCAATAATCCTTTGTATGCCTTTGGTACAAAGCTCAATCAGGAAAGAATCACGATGATGGATTTCAATCCTGATAATCTGAACAGCCCGAAAAGCATCTCAAATTTTGCCACAAAAATAGAAGTGCAGCAGCCGATTATCAATATGGATGCGGTGTATCAGAAAAAAGCAGGACAGGTAAAAGCAGAAGTTTTAAATATCAAAACGGAGAGAACCAAAGAATATGTTCAGTTTGAACTGAAAAAATCTTATATGATGCTTCAGCTCGCTTATAAAATGTTGGAAACTCTGGAAAATGCGAAGCAAACGACGCTTGCCAATAAAAAAGTCATCGAAAACTATTATAAAAACGGGATGATTCAAAAATCCGAACTGTTGTATATGGATGTTCGTATCAGTGAGATAGAAAGTCAGATTCAGACTGCAAAATCCAACATCAGGAACGCTTCCGATTACTTATATTTTCTTCTGGACGAAAATTCAGAAAATAAAATACTGAAACCCGCTGAAACCTTGGAGTACACAGAATATATGACAGATTCCGGTGCACAGCTTAATCAGAACCGAAAAGATTTACAGGCTTACAACAAATCGCTCGAAGCCTACGATTGGATGATAAAATCATCAAAAGCAAAATTTCTTCCCAAGCTCAATGCGTTCGGCAGTTTTGAAATGTATGATAACAAAATAGCGCAATTTAATGCCAACGGATATTTAGCCGGAATTCAGCTTTCCTGGAATGTTTTCGACGGACTCAAATCAAAAAGCGAACAGGAAAAATACAAAGCAGAACGTTCCAAAGCACAGACAGAAATCGAGCAGTATTCTAAACAAAGCCAATTGGAACTTAACAAAGCCGGCCGCCAGATTGAAGATGCAGCATCGAAGATAAATTTCACAAAACAGGCCTGGGAACAAAGCAAAGAAGCCTACAGAATCCGAAAAAACCGTTACGATCAGGGGTTGGAAAAATCGGCTGACCTGCTCTCCGCAGAAACACTGATGTCTCAAAAAGAACTGGAATATCAGCAGGCTGTTTTTGAGTACAACGTAGCCGGTGAATATGAAAAGTTTTTGAGAAAATAATTTTCAGGAGCCAAGACTTGAATGGTTCAATAACAATAGCCGCAGGTGAAATCTGTGGAACAAATAAAAATAAAAAATTTAATAATGAAAACATACTTTTATTCAACTTTAATTCTGAGTGGGCTCCTGCTGGGAAGCTGTTCCTCAGACGAAAAAAAATCTGTACAGAATACCGATGCACCCATTTCAGTTACGGTAAGCCGCACAACTGCCGGCACGGAAGGTTCATCTGCCACAGCGAGCGGAAAACTGGTTGCCAAAAATTCCGTCAATGTTTCTACCCGAATGATGGGCTACATCACATCAATGAATGCAGAAGTGGGGCAAAATGTAAATGCAGGTCAGCTTTTGGTGAGCATTAATGCAACGGATATTCAAGCAAAAGGCGGACAGGCCAATGCGCAGATTGCTCAGGCTCAAGCCAGCTACAATATTGCTAAAAAAGACTATGAAAGATTCCAGAATTTGTATAAATCTCAAAGTGCATCACAAAAAGAGCTTGACGATATGAGAGCCCGTTACGAAATGGCACAGGCAGGATTGCAGGCAGCACAACAGATGAAGAATGAAGTCAATGCACAATATCGTTATACTAATGTAACGGCTCCGATTTCCGGAACTGTTACTGCCAAATTTGCAGAGCAGGGTGATATGGCGAGCCCGGGAATGCCTTTACTGACTATAGAATCGCCATCGTCTTTACAGGCGCAGGTTTTGGTTTCTGAGCAGAATATCGCCATGATTTCCAATGGAATGCCGGTTGAGGTAACATTAAAATCGTTGAATAAAACAGTTTCAGGAACGGTTTCGGAGATCAGCAAATCATCTGCCCAAACCGGCGGTCAATATATGGTTAAAATCAATATCCATAATGCTTCCGGTTTACTCCCGGGAATGTTTGTGAATGTACAATTTCCTTTTAAATCTTCAGGGAAAATCAATCAGAGCTTTCAGGAAAGTATGATGATTCCTAAAACGGCTTTGGTAGAAAACGGACAGCTTACAGGTGTTTATGTGGTCAGTTCTCAAAATACGGCGGTTTTACGTTGGTTAAAAACAGGTAAGTCATTAGGAGATCAGGTTGAGGTTTTATCGGGTTTAGCTCCGAAAGAATCTTACATCATTTCTTCAACAGGAAAATTGTATAACGGAGCAAAAGTTCAAATTAAATAAAAACTCTTCTGTCATTCTGAACATAAGCTGAAGGTTTACGAACGAAGTTCAGAAGTGTAGTGAAGAATCTATGTTTGAGATTCCTCATTCCTCGGAATGACAATTGTGATTTTTAATATTCAAAATTATGGAAAAAGGATTCGCAGGACGTATTGCCGAATTTTTCATCAATTCAAAATTAACGATTCTGTTAATGATTGCTTTGATGATTATCGGGGTGTACAGTTCCACATTAATACCAAGAGAAGAAGAACCACAGATCATTATTCCAATGGCGGATGTAATGGTTGGTTATCCCGGAGCAAGCCCGAAAGAGGTGGAAAGCCGAGTGGTAAAACCGCTGGAAAAAATTATTTCCAATATTAAAGGCGTAGAACACATCCATTCGATGGCAATGAACGGGCAGGCGATGATTATTGTTCAGTTTTATGTAGGAGAAGATACGGAACGTTCTTATGTAAAGCTTTATGATGAGCTGATGAAGAACAAAAATATCTTTCCGAAAGGCGTAATGGAGCCAATGGTGAAGACACGCTCGATTGATGATGTTCCGATGCTTGGGCTGACTTTATGGAGTGATAATGCCAATTATAATGATTTTCAGCTTCGCCAGATTGGAGAAGAATTGTCTTCGGAAATCAAGAAAATAAAAGATGTTTCCCTTACAAAAGTAATCGGGGGCAGAAACCGACAGCTGCAGGTGATTTTAGATAAAGATAAAATGGCTGAGCTGAATGTAGATGCGCTTTCTGTAATGCAGATGATTCAGGCGAATAACGGAAGTTCACAATCCGGGAAATTTGATTCAGGGGATTTGGAATATCTTTTAACAACGGGACAATTTCTGAATTCTGCCGAAGATGTTGAAAATCTGGTTATCGGAACTTCACAGAATATGCCGGTGTATCTGAAACAGGTCGCAACGATTAAAGACGGTGCTTCAGATCCTGCCAATTATGTAAGCTTCGGATACGGAAATGCCGTAGAAAGCGGTAAGAAATTCAAGTCAGAATATCCTGCGGTTACCGTTTCTGTTTCTAAAGTGAAAGGAGCAGATGCCATGAAGATTTCTGAGCTGATTCTAGACAAAGTAGATAAGTTAAAGAAAAATCTTATTCCGAATGATGTACACGTAGAAGTCACCAGAAACTACGGTGAAACGGCTTCTCATAAAGTTTCAGAATTGTTGATGCACCTTGGTATTGCGATCTTAGCGGTAACGGTTCTAGTTATGCTGGCAATGGGCTGGAGAGGTGGTTTGGTGGTATTCTTTTCCGTTCCGCTGACGTTTGCTTTAACGTTGTTCAGCTATTATATTCTAGGATATACACTGAATAGGATCACGCTCTTCGCACTGGTTTTTGTAGTCGGAATTGTAGTGGATGACAGTATCATTATCGCTGAAAATATGCACAGGCATTTCCATATGAAGAAACTGCCGTTTAAACAGGCAGCCATTTATGCTATCAACGAAGTTGGGAATCCTACCATTTTAGCAACATTTACCGTGATTGCTGCGATTTTGCCCATGGCTTTCGTAAGCGGAATGATGGGACCTTATATGTCGCCAATGCCAATTGGAGCTTCTATTGCCATGCTGCTTTCGCTTTTTGTAGCATTAACGGTTACGCCGTATCTCGGTTATCATTTATTAAAGGTAAAAGATGAACAACACGATAAAGAAGAGCAAGGTCTGGAAACCAACAGGATTTACAAAATCTACAAGAAAATTGAGCAGCCGCTTTTAGATTCGAAATCAAAAAGATGGATAATGATGGCGGTTACTGTGATTTTATTACTGATTTCCATAGCGGCATTTTTCACCAAATGGGTAGCGGTAAAAATGCTTCCTTTTGATAATAAAAATGAAATTCAGGTGGTGATTGATATGCCGGAAGGAACAACTTTGGAAAGAACTTCTGCCGTAGCGCAGGACATTGCACAATATCTTAAAACTGTTCCCGAGGTTGTAAACTACCAGAACTATGTAGGGTCTTCGGCTCCGATTACATTTAATGGCTTGGTTCGTCATTACGATATGCGCGGAAACAGCAATACGGCAGACATTCAGGTAAATCTTTTACACAAAGAAGACCGTGATGCACAAAGTCATGATGTGGCTAAAAGAATGCGACCTGAAATTCAGAAAATCACTGCCAAATATGATGCGAATGTAAAAGTCGTGGAAGTTCCGCCGGGACCACCGGTTCTTTCAACGATTGTGGCAGAAATCTATGGACCTGATTATGAAGGACAAATAAAAGTAGCGAAGCAAGTAGAAGATATTTTAAAGAAAACTGATGATGTCGTGGATATCGACTGGATGGTAGAAGCGCCGCAGAAAGAATTCAAACTTGTTCCGGATAAAGAAAAAGCAATGCTGAATGGTATTGCGCCCCAGCAGATTGTCGGAAATATGACCTATCTGATGGGAGAACACCCGATAGGGAATCTTTACGATGAAAAATCCAACGACCCGGTGGATGTTGTTATGAAGCTTAAAAATGCTGACAAAGCAAATATTCAGGATATTACGGGATTGAAAATTAAAGGACAAATGGGAATGGTTCCGGCAAGTGATCTAGTGAAAGTAGAAGAAAAAGAACTGGATAAAACCATTTACAGAAAAGACCAGAAAAGAGTGGTGTACGTCCTTGCCGATATGGCGGGAAAACTGGAAAGTCCGGCGTACGCGATTCTCGGAATGGATGAGAAACTTAAAAAAATCCAGCTTCCCAATGGTTATACAATGAACGAATTGTACATGAACCAGCCGGAGGATGAAAGCAATTATACCGTGAAATGGGACGGAGAGTGGCAGATAACACTGGAGGTTTTCCGTGATTTGGGAACTGCTTTTGCGGTGGTGATTATCATTATTTATATGCTGATTGTAGGCTGGTTTCAAAATTTTAAAACACCGATTGTCATGATGGTTGCGATTCCGCTCTCATTGATTGGAATTGTGTTGGGACACTGGTTGTTGGGTGCATTTTTTACCGCAACCTCTTTTATCGGAATGATCGCTTTAGCAGGTGTCATGGTAAGAAACTCCGTTCTTTTGATTGACTTTATTGAAATCCGTCTGAAAGAAGGTATTCCTATGAAATGCGCGATCATCGAGGCCGGGGCGGTGAGAACAACACCAATTTTACTGACAACAGGCGCGGTAGTGATCGGGGCAGTTATCATTCTTTTTGATCCTATTTTCCAGGGACTGGCAATTTCGCTGGTGTTCGGGGCAATTGTTTCTACTTTGCTTACGCTGGTGGTCGTTCCTTTGGTGTATTACGCAACGGAAAAGAAGAAGTGGGAGAAAAATTCCGATGCTGAAGATCCTTTTTTTGAAGTATAAAACTGAGCAGATCAAAATTAAACATTCATCTTATGAAATTATTATTAATTACCGCAGTAGAAGAATTTGAAACAGATATCATCAATATTCTTAAACATTCCGGCGTAAAAACTTTCTCGTATCAATCTGTAAAAGGATACAAAAATAACGGAAGTGATATCGACAGGTGGTTTTCCACAGAGCATTTATCAATAGATTCCTTACTTTTTACGGTATTTGCAGAAGATGAGTTTGTTGATGAAATATATAAAAAGATAGAAATCCTCAATTCGGAGCAGGAAAATTTTTCCCATGTTCATATGGCAAGCGTTCCGCTCGAAAAATCATTGTAAAAAATAAGATATGCAAACAAGAATTGTACATGCCATAGCAGGAACTTTCATCCTGATAAGTCTGCTTTTGGGAATTTATATTAATCCAAACTGGTTCTGGTTAACCGGTTTTGTAGGAGTGAATATGTGGGTTCACGCACTTACCGGCTGGTGCCTGATGTATATGATCCTGAATAAATTAGGTGTAAAAAAAGATGGAACGAAATGTTCCGGATAAAGTGTTCTAACATTGGAGGTTGTCTCAAAAGCAGACAACCTCTTTTATATAATCAATAAAATTTTATCTGAAATGCAATTAATCATGATGCCGGAATTTTCTTTTAAAATGATAATATCTAAATAAAAGACGATCATACCATAAAGCAAAAAGCAAAAGAGCGACAGGAAGCAGAAGGGTTTTCAGTGCGAAATGCCGAAATGTAAAGCCTCCGATTATCCCGCCAATAAAGAATCCGCTGATAATCATGAACTTTAGGAATACACTTTTATGCAATCTTATTTTATCTTTTCTTTCGCGGTAAAAAAGCAACTGTGAAAGTTCTATACCCAGATCGGTGAAAAGTCCGGTAAGATGGGTCGTTCTTACCACAGATTGAGATACTTTTGTGACCAGGGCATTTTGCAGTCCCATCGTGAAAAGCAGCGCAGAAGAAACAGCAATGCGGAAAGGCGGATTTTCCTGAAGAAACACCTTAGGAATACAACTTACAGCAAGCATAATAGCCACTTCAATGAATATGGGAATAATGTAAGAGGTATGAAGTCTTGATTTGGAAGCCCATTCCATAATCGTTCCTGAAACAAAAGCTCCCAATAAAAAGAAAAGAATATAAACCAGATAAATAAAAGCCATCCTGTAATTTTCTAAAAACAGCTGTTCCGAGAAAAAGGCAAAATGCCCTGTAACGTTGGTCGTCAGTGTACTCAAAGCCAGTACGCCGGTAATATTTACCAATCCTGCCACACAGGATAAAATGGAAGCAAGTTTTAGATTATGCGAATAGGTGCGCCCTTTCCCTTTATGCCTGAACATGCATTGATTATTTAAATTAAAACTTCCTGATACAAATTATTTGAAAGCATAAACATACAAAACATACAGTCTGTGCGTTGTTGAAATCATGCTTATTACAAACTAAGATATTTTACTGGAAAATAACCTGATTTTAGCAAGACAAAAATAGCACTTTTAAAAAGAAGTCAGTAATTTAAAATCATTCTTAAAGAAGAAATTCATAATTTTGCTACAGTGAAAAAGCTGATTTCCATATTGTTGTTATCATTGTATTTGGTTTCTACAACCGAACTGTATCAGTTTTTGAAATTACCGGCTCTTATAGAGCATTATATGGAGCATAAAAACCTCAGTCCTGAGATGTCTCTCACTGCTTTTCTGAAAGTTCATTATGACAATCCGGTAAAAGATTCTGATTACAGCAAAGATCAGCAGCTTCCGTTTGTTTCGCACGCAGCACATCTTGTAATTGTATGCACACCAGCGACACCCTTTACTTTTCAGTTGTCAGAAAAAGAATCCAAACCGGTTATTAAGGCCAAAAAGACTTTTTACAAAAGCATCTTTTACAATAAAGATATTCTCAATTCCATTTGGCAGCCGCCAAAATCTTGTTGAATTTATTCTGAATTATTCTCAAAATCACTTTGAGAAACTTCTGTTATTAAATTAATAGACAAAACAGTCTTTAATTTTTTATCAGACCATTAACTTATTTATTCATAATAAGCTCAATAAATCATTATGCTTACAAAAATCATTGAGTTTTCTGTAAAGAATAAACTCATCATTATATTGTTGGTATTAGGTCTTGTTGGAATTGGTTCCTATCAGGTCACTAAATTACCAATAGATGCAGTACCGGATATTACAAACAACCAGGTACAGGTTATTACCATCGCACCTTCTTTTGGGGCAACCGATATAGAACGGTTGGTTACTTTCCCTATAGAGCAGGCCAATAATAATATTTCAGGATTAAAAGAAATCCGAAGTTTTTCCAGATTTGGATTGTCCCTTGTTACCATTGTTTTCGAGGATGATATTGATATTTACTGGGCAAGGCAGCAAGTTGCCGAAAGGCTTCAGCAGGTACAGGCAGTCATTCCTCAGGGAATAGGAAACCCGCAGCTTGGACCTATTTCTACAGGTTTGGGCGAAATTTTTCAGTATGTCGTAAGACCCGAAAAAGGATATGAAAAAAAATACAATATCACCGAGCTTCGTACCATTCAGGATTGGGTAGTGAGAAGGCAGCTTTTAGGTGTAAAAGGCGTAGCAGAAGTCAGCAGCTTTGGAGGAAAACTGAAACAGTATGAGATTGCCGTAAATCCTGACCGGCTTAATGCCTACGGAATAACCATTAATGATGTATTTGATGCGCTACAGGCCAATAATCAGAATACGGGAGGCGCTTATATTGAAAAAGGCCCCACCGTTTTATACATCAGAAGTGAAGGATTGGTAGGAAGTATTGAGGAAATCAACAATATTTCTATTGCAACAAAAACAAGTGATATTCCTCTGTTTATAAGAGATATTGCTGAAGTAAAACAAGGTTTTGCAACCCGTTACGGAGCCATGACTTTTAATGATGAAGGAGAAGTTTCAGGAGCTGTCGTAATGATGCTGAAAGGCGAAAACAGCAATCAGGTCATTAAAAACGTTAAAGAAAAAATCGCACAGATTCAGAAAACACTTCCGAAAGGTGTCGTGATAGAACCTTTTCTTGATCGTACCAAAATGGTGAATAATGCCATTGGAACCGTTGAGAAAAATCTTACCGAAGGGGCATTAATTGTAGTTTTCGTATTAGTTTTATTCCTCGGAAATGTACGTGCAGGTTTGCTTGTCGCTTCCGTAATTCCCCTGGCGATGCTGTTTGCCATTTGTATGATGAATCTTTTCGGAGTGAGTGGAAACCTGATGAGTCTCGGAGCATTGGATTTCGGATTGATTATCGACGGAGCAGTCATTATCGTAGAATCTGTCCTGCACCAGTTTAGCCATAATTCAAAATTCAAAAAAATATTTTCTGTCGGAAAATCAGAAATGGATACAGTCGTTATCGATTCTGCAGGAAAAATGATGAACAGCGCGGTTTTCGGTCAGATTATCATCCTGATCGTCTATCTTCCGATTCTTACCTTACAGGGAATTGAAGGGAAAATGTTCAAGCCGATGGCTCAGACTGTAGCTTTTGCATTGCTGGGCGCATTTTTATTATCATTAACCTATATCCCGATGATGAGTGCCATTTTACTCAGGAAAAGAAGTGATAAGCCTACTATTTCAGATAAAATAATGAAAAGAGTAGAACAGGTTTATCTTAAAACTTTACTCAGATTGCTCAGAATTCCTAAAACAGTTTTTGCGATAGTAATAGCCTTATTTGTGATGGCGGTTTTCATTTTATCCAGAATGGGAGGTGAGTTTATTCCGTCTCTCGAAGAAGGTGATTTTGCCGTAGATACAAGAGTCTTGCCCGGAAGTAACCTTACAACAACCATTGAAAGTACCCAGAAGGCAGCTCATATACTCAAATCCAGGTTCCCCGAAGTGGAAAAAGTTGTTACGAAAATAGGAAGCGGGGAAGTGCCTACCGATCCGATGCCGATGGATGCTTCGGATATGATGGTTATTTTAAAGGATAAAAAAGAATGGACTTCCGCATCCACTTTTCCTGAATTAGCGGATAAAATGGGAAAACAGCTTCAGGATGTGCCGGGAATTACGGCCAGTTTTCAGTTTCCGGTGCAGATGCGTTTTAATGAATTAATGACTGGAGCAAGACAGGATGTAGTGGTTAAAATTTTTGGAGACGATCTTGATATCCTTTCTCAGAACGCTCAGAAACTCGGAAAAATCATAGAAACAGTTGAGGGAGCTCAGAATCTTTACATAGAACCTATTTCCGGAATGCCGCAGGTAATCATAGAATACAACCGTCCTTTGATTGCGCAGTATCATTTATCGATAGCAGATATCAACAGAATCGTTAATACCGCATTTGCAGGGCAAAGTACAGGATTGGTTTTTGAAGGCGAAAAACGGTTTGATATGGTAGTACGGCTCGATAACAAAGACCGTAAAAATATTACGGATATTAAAAATCTACTGGTTCCCACACCTTTGGGAAACCAGATTCCTCTAGCGCAGCTTGCCAAAGTGGAAGTGAAAAACGGACCCAATCAGATCCAGCGGGAAAATGCCCAGAGAAGAATTGTCGTAGGCTTTAATGTAAAAGGAAGGGATGTTCAAAGTATTGTAGAAGAACTCCAACAAAAGGTAGATCAGAAAATGAAACTTCCTACCGGTTATTATATGACTTACGGAGGATCATTTGAAAACCTCAATAATGCCAGACAACGTCTTATGATTGCTGTTCCGATTGCCCTTGTTCTTATTTTTGTCATGCTCTTTCTGGCTTTTAATTCTGTTAAAGAAAGTTTGCTAATCTACACAGCTATTCCGCTTTCCATTATCGGAGGAGTGTTTCTTATGGCAATTCGGGGAATGCCTTTCAGTATCAGCGCAGGAGTAGGATTTATTGCCCTTTTCGGAGTGGCTGTGCTGAACGGAATCGTTCTGATATCTGAGTTTAACAGGCTTTACAAAAGTGGTATGCGGAACATTGTGAGAATCGTTATAGACGGTGGAGAATCACGGCTTCGTCCGGTTTTGATGACGGCTTTTGTGGCTTCATTAGGATTTATTCCGATGGCTGTCAGTAACGGTGCCGGAGCAGAAGTACAGCGGCCTCTGGCAACAGTGGTTATCGGTGGATTAATGGTAGCGACCTTTCTTACGTTGTTTGTTTTACCATTGCTTTATGTAAATATTGAAAAAGGATTTAAAGGAAAACAGCATTAATGTTCTTAATAAAATAAATGAAGTTTATTCTTTATTTAAACATTAAGATTTTAAGGAAAAAAATGGATGAATAAAACTTAGAAATCAAAATATTGATTTTAATTAAGGTCTTTAAGCCTTAGTCTGTTAAATCTTAATTTCTCAATGTTGGAAATATTCAAAAATCTAAATAAATTTTAATTCTTTAAATGAAAATCTTTAAAGTAATATTTAATACCAAATGAAAAATAATCATAAAAATATAATTGCTGTATTGGTTGTACTATTCATCGTAGCAGGAATCGGAATTAAAGCACAGACACCCATCAATCTTCAGACTGCGATTAATACCGCTCTGGAAAACAACAGAAATCTTAAAAATGAAAGACTGAAATCGGAATATTCAAAAGCATTAATAAAATCTTCAAATGATATTCCGCAAACGGGAGTAAGTTTTGATTATGGGCAGATCAACAGTGCCTACAATGACATGAAATTCGGGATTTCACAGAATATTGCCTTTCCTACAGTGTATAAAAAACAGAAAAATGTGTACACCGAAGAATGGAAAAAGTCTTTGCTAAACGTTTCTTTTAAAGAATATGAATTGAAAAAAGCCGTAAGTCTTACCTTTTATAATATTCTCTACTGGAAAGAAAAAGAGAAGCTTCTCCGCGAAACTTTAAAGCTCTACACCGATTTTCTGGACAAAGCAAATATCCGTTTGAAAGCAGGTGAAAGCAATATCCTGGAAAAAACAACGGCTTCCAATCAAAAATCGGCCATAGAAATTCAACTAAAGCAATTACAACAGGAACTTTCTGTTCTGGGACACCAGTTTCAGTGGCTGTTGAATACGGAAACGGATTTTATCCCAGAAGATGAAAATAAAATTAATGCAGAAATTCAGCGGGAGTTGAGTACACATCCTTTTATCAAAATGCAGCAGCAGCAGAAAAGTGTTTCTGAACAGCAAACGGCTCTTGAAAAAGCAAAGTTACTTCCCGGTTTGCAGATTGCTTACAATCTTAACAGCTTCAGGGGCATGGGTGCCGATGATAAAATCTATAGTTCTGCACCGCAGTTTCATTCTGTACAGTTGGGTGTTTTGATTCCTGTTTTTTCGTCAGGACAGAAAGCTAAAATTCAGGCTGCGAAAATCGCTGAATCCGTTGCTGAAAACGATTTGAGAAATACGGAATTCAACCTGCAGAATCAGCTTAAAAAAGCCCGTGAGATTTATCAGTCCAATCTTGAAATTGTTTCCAAATACGAAAATTCTGACCTTAAAAATGCTGATGTCATTACAGAAACTGCAAAAAAACAATTTATCGGCGGCGATATTAATTATCTTGAGTTTGTTATATTGGTCAATCAGGCGGTACAGCTTAAGAACAATTATACCGACGCAGTCTGGAAACTCAACCAAAGCGCTATTGAACTGGAATACCTTACTTTAAATCCATAAAAAATGAAATCAATTTCAATATATACATTATTAATCAGCCTTTTTATATTCATTCAATGTAAAAAGGAAGAAGCACAGAATCAGGAAAAAAATATTCCACAGGACGAAAATGTGGTTACTTTAACCGACTCTCAGCTGAGAAACGCGCCCATAGAAACAACAACGCTTTCTTTACATAATATTTCTTCGGTTTTAAAACTTAATGGAATGATTGATGTTCCGCCACAAAATCTTGTTTCTGTGAGTATTCCATTAGGCGGATATCTTAAATCGAGCAGTCTGCTTCCGGGAAAACCGGTTTCAAAAGGCCAGGTGATCGCAGTGATCGAAAATCCTCAGTTTATCCAGCTTCAGCAGGATTACCTGATGGCAAAGTCTAAAATGCATTTTGCACAACTGGACTATAACCGACAAAAATTACTCAACCAAAGCCAGGCCACCAGCGATAAGGTGATGCAACAGGCTCAGTCGGAAATGAATAACCAGAAAATTGTAATGAATTCTCTGGCGCAGCAGCTCCGTCTTATCAACATCAATCCGGAATCTCTGAATTCAGGAAATATAAAAAAGAACGTTCCTGTTTACAGCACCATTAATGGATTTGTGAGCAAAGTAAATGTGAACATCGGTAAATATGTAAATCCGTCTGATGTACTTTTTGAACTTATTAATCCGGACGATATTCATCTCAATCTCAAAGTATATGAAAAGGATCTGGAAAACCTCCGGAAAGGACAGCGCTTTGCGGCTTACACCAATACAGAACCTGATAAAAAATATTACGGCGAAATATTGTTAATAAGTAAAGATGTTAATCCCGGAGGTTGGGCAGAAGTACACTGCCATTTTGAAAAATACGATCAAAGTCTTGTTCCGGGAATGTATATGAATGCTGAAATAGAAACAAGCACTTCTTTTTCCAATGCGGTTTCTGAAGAGAGTATCGTCAATTTTGAAGGAAAAGATTTTGTTTTTGTGGAAGATAAAAAGCAAACCTACAGATTGACTCCCGTTACATTAGGGGAAACCGAAAACGGATTTGTGCAAATCGTCAATTCTGATGATTTTAAAAACAAAAAAATAGTCACCAGAAATGCTTATACCCTTCTCATGAAACTTAAAAATACCGAAGGCGAATAAGAGAGGACTAAATACGTATTTGGTAAAACAATTAAATTTTAAAACAATGAAAAAATCATCTTTAATAAAAATCGGAGCAGGCTTTATCATCATATTATTGATTGTAATTCAGTTTGTTGATGTCGAGAAAAATGTAGAAATTGCTCCTTCAGAAAATGCCATTGAAAAGCATTATCCTGTACCGAATCATGTACAGAAACTTTTAAAAACAAGCTGTTATGATTGTCATTCTAATACGACGGTTTATCCGGTATACAATAATATCCAGCCAGTAAAATGGTGGCTGGCAGTTCATGTGAATTCAGGAAAACGGCATCTGAATTTTGATGAATTTAATACCTATTCTAAAGAAAAAAAGCTGAAGAAACTGGATGAGATCGCAGAAACCGTCAGAAGCGGAGAAATGCCGCTTACTTCCTATACATTTATTCATCACAATGCAAAACTGTCTGATGCTGAAAAATCAGAAATAGAAAAATGGGTGGCCGAAATGGAAAAACACATTGAACAATAGAATGTTAAAAAACAGAAAGAATATTCTGTTAGAACAAAAACATTCAGTAATTTTAATACTATATCCATTTCGCATGACTAATATACCGGAAAATTTAAAAGGTCTCACAGAAGCTGAAGTAGCAGTTTCCAGAGAAAAATACGGATATAACCGATTGGAGGCGGTTAAAAAAGAAACCTGGATAAATCTGCTCATTAATATTCTTAAAGAGCCGATGCTTATTCTTCTTATCTGTGTTTCTTTTATCTATGTGATTATTGGCGATTACGGGGAAGCGCTATTTATGTTTGCGGCTATCGTTGGGGTTACGGCAATTTCTTTTTATCAGGATAACCGAAGCAAAAAAGCTCTGGAAGAACTCGAAAAGCTTAATGAACCTTTAAGCAAAGTAATCCGCAATTCAAAAATTGTTAAAATTCCCACTTTTGAAATAGTTGTCGGAGATCTTTGCATTACCGAAGAAGGAAGTCTTATTAATGCTGACGGAAAAATTGTTCACAGCAACGATTTTTCCGTGAACGAATCCTCACTCACGGGAGAAAGTTTTTCTGTATTTAAGGATAGCACATCAGAAGATAACAAAGTGTATAGCGGTACCATCACCGTTTCAGGGCTGGCTGTTTTTGAAGTGGAACGTATAGGAAAAGAAACCCGGGTAGGAAAAATAGGTGAATCTATACTGAATATCAAAGAAGAAATCTCGCCTTTACAGCTTCAGATCAGAAATTTTGTGAAAGGGATGGCGATTGTCGGACTGATTATTTTTCTGGCAGTATGTGTGTTCAGCTATGTCAAAACACAAGATTTTGTTACCAGCTTATTGAGCGGACTTACCTTAGCAATGTCTGTGCTTCCTGAGGAAATTCCGGTAGCGTTTACGACTTTTATGGCTTTGGGAGCCTGGAAGCTGATGCGTGAAGGAATTATTATCAAACGGAGCAGTATCGTGGAAACTCTTGGGAGTGTCACTGTAATCTGTACAGACAAAACAGGAACGATTACAGAAAATTCCATGCAGCTGAAATATCTCTATGATTATCACTCTGATGAAATTTACGAACAGGAAAAATTTGATTCGGAAGAATTGAATGAGCTTATCGATTATGCTATGTGGAGCAGCGAGCCAGTACCATTCGATCCTATGGAAATAACGTTGCATAAAATTTACGAAAAAACACAGAATCCCGATAAAAGGAAAGATTATCAGTTGTTTCATGAATATCCGCTGGAAGGAAAACCGCCCATGATGACCCATCTTTTTGAAAATGAACTAAAAGACCGGATTATTGCAGCTAAAGGAGCTCCTGAAGCTATCCTGAATGTTTCTCAGCTTTCAGAAGAGGAAAAGAATAAGATTCGAAAAGTTATAAAAGAATTTGGTGAGCAGGGATATCGTGTTCTCGGTGTTGCCAAATCTCATTTGGAAGGAAATAATTTTCCTGAAAAACAACAGGATTTTATATTTGAATTTTTAGGATTGACTGTATTTTACGATCCTCCCAAAAAGGGAATTAAAAATGTGTTCCAGCATATTTATGATGCCGGTATCGACGTAAAAGTTATCACCGGAGATAATGCAGATACAACAAAAGCAATTGCATTGCAGGCAGGAATTAAAAATAATACTCCTGCCGTTAACGGAAGTGAAATTGCCACTGGTTCAGAAGAAAACCTGATTACACTTACAGAAAATACGGCACTATTTACAAGAATGTTTCCTGAAGCCAAGCTTAGAGTTATTAATGCTTTAAAAGCACACGGCGATGTGGTTGCCATGCTTGGTGACGGCGTGAATGACGGACCTGCCTTAAAAGCTGCTCATATAGGCGTAGCTATGGGAAATAAAGGAACTGAAATTGCCAAATCGGCCGCTGCTCTGGTGATTACAAACGATGATCTTGAAAAACTGGTGGTAGGGATTGCTGCAGGAAGAAGAATTTATGCCAATATTAAAAAAGCCGTTCAGTATATTATTTCCATTCATATTCCGATCATCCTTACAGTGTCTTTGCCGCTGTTCCTTGGCTGGGTATTTCCGCATATATTCACGCCGGTTCATGTCATTTTTCTTGAATTGGTCATGGGACCTACCTGTTCCATTGTTTATGAAAACGAACCCATCGAAAGAAATGCGATGCAAAAACCTCCGAGAAAACTTACCGATACATTCCTGAATCTGAAAGAACTTACAGTAAGTATTATTCAGGGATTGGTTATTACGGCAGGAATACTTTGGATGTATCAATATTCTGTTGCTATTGGAAATGATGAAGTCAGAACAAGAGCATTGGTTTTCTGCACATTGATATTTGCGAATATCTTGCTCAGCCTGGTAAACCGTTCTTTTTATTATAGTATTTTGGAGAGTTTTAAAAACCGTAATTATTTACTATCAGGAATTTCAGGACTGGTGCTGGTGTTAATGTTTTTCATTTTATATGTAAAACCGGTTTCCGGATTCTTCAGTGTAACCGCTCTTACCATAAAAGAATTAGGCCTTTCGCTTCTGGTTTCTGCCATTTCTGTACTCTGGTTTGAAGTTTATAAACTGTTTAAAAGACTTTCTTAAGAAATTATTAAACTTGAAAAAAATAATCATACATAATCAATTATTTTATAATTTTGATCTGTGAAAAAGTTGATTTCCATATTGTTGCTGTCTCTGTATTTGGTTTCTACAACCGAATTGTATCAGTTGCTGAAAATCCCGACTTTGATAGAGCATTACTGCGAGCATAAAAAACTGAATCCGGAAATGTCGCTTACCGCATTTCTGAAAACTCACTATGAAAATCCCGTGAAAGACGGCGATTTTGGTAAAGACCAGAAATTGCCCTTTATCATTCATACAACGCCGCTGGCATTGGTTTTTATAGTAGGAGATACTTTCAACTTTGAACTTAAAAATGACCATTTTAAACAAATAAAATCCAGGAAAATACCATCAAAAAATGACAGATTCTGTTATAAAGGTTTCCTGAGGACAGCCTGGGAACCTCCCAAATATTTGTTTTCATAATTCAGTTTGCATATTGGTTTTAAATATAAAATCAGGATATCTTAATTATTAAATACAAACTCATTATAAATTTTTAAATAATGAAAACAATATTTTCGGCCATATTAATGGTTGTATTTGCGATGGGCATTCATGCTCAAAATCGCTTAGAAAATGCAAAAAAACAAGCTTCAGACAATAAAGAACTTATTTTGCTCAATTTTTCGGGTTCAGACTGGTGCATTCCGTGCATTAAACTTCATAAAAACATTATCGGTTCAGATGAATTTAAAAAACTCGAAACAGATAATGTAGTGGTGTACATCAATGCAGATTTTCCGAGAAATAAAAAGAATCAGCTTTCTCCCGAATTGAAAAAGGAAAATGCTTCTCTCGCCGATCAGTATAATCCGAAAGGAATTTTTCCCTATACGATTTTACTAAATTCCGATGGGAAAATCCTGAAAAGCTGGGAAGGCTTACCGTCTGAAAATGCAACGGTTTTCGTCAGGGAGATCAGAGACATCAAAGACAATCAAAAACTGTAAAAGTATGTTAAGAGAATTCAAAAGACCTCAGAGATTAATGGGGAATGCTTTTGAAATTACCGTGGTAAGTGATGATGAAAAGACTGCAAACTTTCATATTGATGCTGCCATTGAAGAAATCCGTAGAATAGAAAAGCTGCTGACTACCTTCAGTGAGGAAAGCCAGACGAATCTCATCAACAAAAATGCAGGAATGCAAGCCGTAAAAGTTGACTGGGAAATCTTTGATCTGATCGAAAGAAGTCTGAGAATCAGTAAAATTACAGACGGGTATTTCGATATTTCCTATGGCGGAATTGATAAAAGTTTCTGGAATTTCGACAAAGAAATGAAACAGCTTCCTGATCCTGATTTGATTAAAAAACATTTGAAACTGGTCAATTATCAGAATATTATTCTTGACCGTGAAAATCGGACTGTTTTTCTAAAGGAAAAAGGGATGCGTATAGGTTTTGGAGGAATCGGAAAAGGCTACGCTGCAGAAATGGCAAAAAGAATGCTTCAGAATCGCGGAGTAACTTCAGGAATTGTCAATGCTTCAGGAGATCTGACGACTTGGGGAAACCAGGCCAACGGAAAATCCTGGACGGTCGGAATTGCCGATCCTGATAACTCTCGACAGCCGTTTTCTTATATGAATATCACGGATATGGCGGTCGCTACTTCCGGGAATTATGAAAAATTTGTCGTCATCAACGGTAAAAAATATTCTCATACCATCAACCCAAAAACAGGAATGCCTGTTTCGGGTGTCAAAAGTGTGACGGTTTTTTGTCCCAACGCTGAAATTGCTGATGCAATGGCAACTCCCGTAAGCATTATGGGAATTGATGCGGCACTCAATATGGTGAATCAGATCAATCATCTGGAATGTATCATCATCGACGATCAGGACAAAATTTACTCGTCACAGAACATTAACTTAAAAAATTAACCGGACAAGAACACAACAGATTTAGCATTAAAAAAATCAGTTTTTTGCTTATTAAGCTTAATTCAAAACGATTATTTGCTGATGTTAAAAGTGTACTTGATTAAAAAAAGAAATCAAAATGAAAAAATTCATAAAAATAGCGTGTGTAGTTTGTATCTCACTAACGATCGTATCCATGCAGTCCTGCACAACCGTAAAAGAATACGAAAAAAATAAGCTCAACGATGCCGAAATGGTACTGGGAAACAGAACTATTGAAAAAACCGAACTCAGCTTTCAGTCTTACAGAGAAGGCTCTTCGGGAGCCAATGCAGGAAAAGTAGGAGGTGGTTGCGGATGTAATTAAAACCAAGGGTAATTGTAAAAATTTAAGAAAATGAAAAAAATCATAATAAGTATCGTTACTCTTATCGGAATTTTTAATGCAAAAGCACAGGAAAATACAAATAATGAGCAGCCGAAGAAGCTTACTTTAGACGAAGCGAACTTAGTTTCCAGCTATTACAGGCAAGACGGGAACAATTCCGCAGTGACAGGGGGAATCGGAACTGAAAAACTGACAGATATCTCCAATGCCATTGATGTGACCATAGTAAAATATGATAAAAAAGACAGAAAAAATAAATTCGGATTAAGCGTAGGGATCGATCATTATACATCGGCATCTTCTGATATGATTGACCTGAAAGCTAATTCTTCTGCTTCTCATGGTGATACCAGAATTTATCCTGCATTGAGCTGGAGCCGTGAAAATGATAGCAAAGGAACAACTTTACTGGCCGGCATTTCTTATTCCGGAGAGTTTGATTATCAGTCTTTTGGTGCTAATATCGGGATTTCTCAAAAAACAAAGAACAGGATGGGGGAGTTTACCGCGAAATTTCAGGCGTATCTGGATCAGGTGAAACTTATTGCTCCAATTGAGCTGCGAACCAATGGAAGCACCGGCGGTGAACACGAAAATTACGGAACAAGCGGAAGGAATACATTTGCTTTGTCTTTGTCTTATTCTCAAATCATCAATCAGAACTTTCAGGTTGAGTTTCTGGCAGACGGAGTTCAGCAGACGGGATACTTGAGTCTGCCTTTCCATAGGGTTTATTTTGCCGATAATTCCGTTCATCAGGAAGCTTTACCGGATAAAAGATTCAAAATACCGTTGGGAGTACGAGCCAATTATTTCCTTGGGGATAAAGTGATTTTAAGAGCTTATTATCGTTATTACACTGATGATTGGGGCTTGAAATCAAATACATTCAGCCTGGAAACCCCTGTGAAGATTTCTCCGTTTGTGTCGGTAAGTCCGTTCTACAGATATTATTCTCAGACCGCGGCTAAATATTTTGCGCCTTATCAGCAGCACACGGCATTTGATGATTTTTATACCAGCAATTATGATCTGTCAAAATTCGACAGCCATTTTTACGGAGCCGGAATCCGGATCAATCCAAAAAACGGATTGTTTGGGGTAGAACGTCTCAATATGCTGGAAATCAGGTATGGACATTATACAAAATCTGTGGGAATGAAGTCCGATATTATTTCATTAAATTTAAGGTTCAAATAAAAGCCAATGAAACTAATAGCATTGGCTGCTTTAATCTGTTCAGGAATTTCCTTCGGGCAGGTTAAAGCAGATTCTTCAATATCTGTAGAAAACATTTCATATAAAGAAAATATTTATAAACCCGATTATAAAAAACTCATCGTACCGACCGTTTTGATCGGATACGGTGTGGTAAGCTTAACCTCCGATGCGCTTAAAGATCTCAACAGATCTACCAAATATGAAATAGGAGAACATCAGCCGAAGCATATTAAACTGGATAATTATACGCAATATCTTCCTGCAGTAATGGTTTATGGATACAATTTAGCAGGCATTAAAGGAAAGCATAATCTTAAGGACAGAACGATTATATACGGAACATCACAATTAATATCTGCTGCTTTTGTGCTGCCTTTAAAGCATATGGTAAAAGAAGAACGTCCGGATGGTTCAAATACGCTTTCATTTCCTTCGGGACATACGGCTGCAGCTTTTTCATCAGCTCATTTCCTTTTCAGAGAATATCAGGATGAGAATTTCTGGCTGGCGATTTCGGGATATCCTGTTGCCATTTTTACAGGCGTTTACCGTACTTTAAATGATAAACATTGGGTAGGGGATGTTGTAGCAGGAGCGGGATTCGGGATTTTAAGTACAGAACTGGCTTACTGGCTGTTCCCTGTCATTAGCAAAATGTTTAATAAAAAGGAATCTAAGAATTTTACTATGGTTTATCCGGTTTTAGAATCTAAAAATTTTGGAGCAGGATTGGTGCTGAATTTTTAAGTGTTGATTATTAGTTTGTTTTACTGTCAAATTGACATCAAAATAAAAAATATGATTTCAGTAAGCAGGAAAAAGTTTACATTCGTATGATTAATTTAAAAACCATTCAAATGAAATTTTCAAAAATACTTGTAATAGCAGGATTATTACTGTTTCAGTTAGGTTTTGCACAGGAACAAGCAGATGTTGTTCTCAAAAAAGCACTTACTGAAGCTCAGGCAAAGAATAAAAATGTATTTCTTATTTTTCATGCCTCTTGGTGCAAATGGTGCCACGTCATGGAGAAGAATATGAATCTTCCGGAAACAAAACCGATTTTCGATAAGAAATTTGTAACTGCTTACATAGATGTTCAGGAAATGGAAGACAAGAGAAGACTTGAAAATCCGGGTGGTGAAGAACTTATGACTCAATATAAAGGAAAGGATGCCGGACTTCCGTTCTGGCTGGTTCTGAATCCTCGGGGTGAAGTTATTGTCGATTCTTTTAATAATAAAAACGAAAATCTCGGCTGCCCTTCAACGGCTGAAGAAGTAGATATGTTTGCTTCAAAACTTAAGAAATCTTCTGCAATTAATGATAAAGAAATTCAGATTATAAAAGAGATTTTTATGAAGAAAAATTAAAATTCAGCGGCGAAACCAAAGGTTTCGCCGCTGAATTTTTTAGTACTGTCTTACTTCCCAAAGAATATTTTGTCCTGTTTTCGCTGATCGTTGTAGATCAACTGGAAATTGATGGGCATATATTGATAGAGAAGTTTCCAGTGTTGTATTTTAGCATGCTTTTTAAAACTTTCAAATGATCTCACAAAGAGATTTTCAATCATATCCCTTACATAAGAATCGCCATTTTTGTAGATCATGTCCATCAATTTGATGTGATGGGAAATAATATTGATTCTTGATTCCATCAGCAGGTTTTTCAGATAATTGATCGTACTTTGGATCACTCCTGCAAAATTATTTTGTATAGACAATTGGGTAATTTCGGTGCGAAGTCGCGGGTAAAAGAACTTTAGATATTCAATAGCAATTTTTTGATTAATCTTTTGCATCTGTGCATTCATCATATTTAATATTTATCGAGCAATTTTGTCTAGGCGAAAAGTGTACCAAAGTTTAGAAAAGATGAAAAAATAAATAGAATCTGTTTAAGATTTTACATTGATATCTGTTTGTGTTGGGAATTACGATGGTAATACTGTTCTATTATATTTTTAAATTGAATTAACTATTTGGTTATTAGTTGTTTGTGACTTGTAACTTTGTTTTAAATTAAAAAAATAAGTTCATGATGATAAGTCTTTTATCAGAATGAATAGTACTGATTGTCTGATTTAATTAATATCTTTGCAATCCAAAAATATTGAGGAGATGTTTTCAAAAATCGTAGTACACAGAGTCGGAAATAAAATCAACGGAGAATCATTAATGCTCTCTCAGGAAGAATTGCAGCTGGATGAAGGAATGGCAGAATTGCTTGAGAATTATTTTTTAGGGTCTTTCAAATCTGAGGAAACCTTCCATTTCTACAGTGATTCTTATCTTGTCAATAATCCGGTGTATAGCTCGGTGTCAGAGATTTTTGAAGATAAAGCCAAGTTTATGTGGGAATCCGAAAATATTGCCAAACATCTTTTTGAAGCAGCCGAAAACCCAAGAGTTCAGGGTGGCGAATTATTTATCGTTTACTTTGAAGACGAAAGGGAAGGAACAGAAAAAGTTGATAAGATCGGAATCTTTAAAACCGAAAAAAGAGAATCTTTCCTTAAAATTTCTCCGCAGGAAGAGACCTTTGAAATTGAAAAAGATCAGGGAATCGGTCTTTCTAAAATTGATAAGGCGGCTTTAATCTACAATAATGATAAAGAAACCGGATATATCCTTTCTGTTGTAGACAATAATAAAAACGGAGATATGTATTACTGGTTTGAGGATTTTTTAAAGGTAAAACAGCGTGACGATGAATATTTTCATACTCAGGAAGCCTTAATGGTTTACAAAGATTACATTACCAAACAATTACCTCAGGAATTTGAGGTTTCCAAAGCAGATCAGGCAGATTTTTTAAATAAGTCCATCAATTTCTTTAAAGAAAAAGAAGAATTCAAGCTAGATGATTTTGCAAATGAAGTGCTGGGTGATGAGCATGTAATCGAAAGTTTTAATAATTTTAAGACAGATTACGAACAGGATATGCAGATTAATATCGCCGAAGAATTTCCCATCAGTGAAGCTGCCGTGAAAAAAACACAAAGGCATTTCAAAAGTATTATCAAATTAGATAAAAACTTCCATATCTATATTCACGGAGATCGGAAAAAAATTGCTCAGGGAGAAGATGAACACGGGAAATATTATATGTTGTATTTTGAAAAAGAAGTATAACCTTCATTCAAAAAGACAGATTTTTTCAAATCAATTTTGTGCATGATGGAAATCCTTGATCGGTAAGACTTAAATCTGGTCAGAAGCTCTGGAGCATAATTGTTTTTTAATATATTTTCCGATATGTTTTTTTAGATTTAAATAAGTGTAATAATTGGTTTTCAGATGTTTAATCCTCTGTGGTTGCTTGTGAGAAAAGCCAAGTAAATAGTATTATGGAAAGCATTTTTTGTGGTATATCTTTCTATGTGAAAAGTGCCATACGTTTAAAATTTTTTCTATATTTGATTGTTCAAAATAAAATATGAATTTTGTAGAATGTCATGAAGAGCCTATCCATATTCCGGGCTATATACAAAGTTTTGGCTATCTGATTGGCATTGACGCAGAATCTCATTCCATCACTTTTTTCAGCAAGAATATCGAGGATATTTTTAACATCGAAAACGTTGAATTGCTTTTCGATAAAAAACTTACAGATTTTCCTGAAGTTTTCAAAACACTTATCAACTCTGATATTTATCGCTCACTTCCTAATTTTACGAGAAGGGAAAACGAAACTTTTTTTGATAAAATTTTTATCGAAGGAAAACAATTTCATTTGTCTGCCTTCAGAAGTAAAGGCAATATTTTCCTTGAATTTGAAAAAGTTCTTTTGAATCCTAATAAGCAGATTACCAATAAATACGATAATTTCTACATTGTAGATAATGATCAGGAAATATGGGATCAGCTTCTGAATACCCTATCCAATATTGTGAATTATGATCGCATGATGGTGTACAAATTCATGATGGACGGCTCCGGCAAAGTAGTGGCCGAAAAGACCAATGACAATTTAGAAAGCTATCTGGGTCTTCATTATCCGGAATCCGATATTCCGATACAGGCAAGGGAGCTTTATCTTAAAAAGAGAAAGAGAATTTTCAGTAATGTATATTCGGAACCGGTACCGTTATTAAGCAGGAATCTCGAAAATATAGATCTTACTTACAGCACTTCCCGCGGGATGTCGCCTATTCACGGGCAGTATATTAAAAACTCCGGAGCTTCTTCGAGCTTCAGTATTTCAATTATTATCGATGATTATCTTTGGGGACTGGTTACCTGCCAGAATTCCGAACCCAAGCATATTGATCTGGAAGACAGGGTACAGGCCGGAATTTTTACAGCATTGGCTTCAAATGCCTATTCATCATTCAAATCAAAAAATGAACTGAATTACCGTCTGCAACTGAATGAAAAATCTACGCAGTTAAAAACAGAATTTTTAAAGCATAATATTTTATTTGATTCTTTAACGGATAATAAGGCTGAAATCAGAGACTTCCTTGAAGCTGATGGACTAGCGGTCATTTCCGAAGAGAAAATCATTACGGATGGGGCTACACCTAATGTTGCCACTATCGAAAAAATAATAGAATGGGCGCATGAATATACAGAAGATAATATCTATCTGAGCAGAAGTTTCCTGAAAGATCATGGCGAAGAACTCGGGCTGGACGAAAGAGCTGCCGGTGTGGTCATCTATTTCGTGGAAAGAAGCAAAAATAATATACTTATTTGGTTCCGTAAAGAATTCGACGAGCATATCGACTGGGCCGGAAATCCGGAAAAGAATATCGAAGTAGTTTACCGTGATGGAGAAGAAAAAAAAATGGTTTCTCCAAGAACTTCTTTCAAGCTTTTTACAGAAGATATAAAGGGAAATTCCAAAAGATGGAGTTCCAGAAATATTGCTGCGCTACAGGCTGTACGGGATCTTATCTTAGAAACTTCACACAAAAATTATAATACGATCAAAAGGCTTAATGATGAGCTTAAGAAAGTAAACGAAGAGCTCGACAGCTTTTCTTACACGATTTCCCATGACCTTGGAACTCCGCTCACTGTCATGAAACTCAATGCGCAGATGCTGCTCAAGACACTCAACGACACTTCAGAAAAAAGTCGTAATAAGATCAATTCTATCATCGAGGAAATCGATAGTATGGCAGAAATGATGCATGATGTCTTACAGCTGAGCCGTGCAAAACATAGTGAAATTCAGCTTGAAGGTCTTGATACGCTTTATACCATCGAGAAGATTTGTGAGAATGCAAAAATTACGTTCGGTACGCCGGAAAGTGAAATAATCATCGGAGACTGCCCAAAAGTTCTTGCCGACAAAACCATGCTTCATCAGGCATTTTTAAATATTATTAACAATGCGATTAAATATTCTTCACAACAGGAAAATCCTAAAGTTGAGATTGAAGGTATTGAAGATGATGATATGGTGATTTACAGAATTTCAGACAATGGCATCGGTATCCCGCAGGAGAATAAACACAAGATGTTTAAAATCTTCAACAGAATGGATAATGCCAAGAAATTCAAAGGAAATGGAGTGGGATTGTCAATTGTTCATAGAATTATGAAAAGAATTGGCGGGAATGTAGACTATGAAAGCAGCCCGGCAGGCACATCATTCATTTTAACTTTTAAAAAACCTTAAATTTAGAGGAATACTTATATCCTTATGACGATATCGGAATATCTTAAACAAAATACGGCAGAATATCATGATGCTGCCGAAAAGCTATTTAATTCAGAAAAAATTTTTAATAAAACGTTTACGCTCGAAGATTATAAAAAAATAATTAACACCAATTATCTGATGCTTCTTCATTCGGAAGATAAGATCTTTGAAAAGCTTTCTGAAAGGTTCTCGGAAAAATTTCAGCTTAATGACAGGAAAAAACTTCCTTTAATTGAAGAAGATCTTAAAAGTCTCTCATTGAAAAGTACTGCTGCTTCACGCGAACTGGAATTTACGAGTGAAAAACAAGCCTTGGGTGCAATGTACGTGATAGAAGGCTCTACTTTAGGCGGAAATGTTATTGCCAAACAACTGTCTAAAACCGAAGGATTCGATGAGGTTACTTTCAATTTTTTTGGTTGCTATCAGGAAAATACAGGTGCCATGTGGAAAAATTTCAAAGAAGTTCTTGATGCGGAAGTTCCCGAAGAGCAATATGCTGAAGTGCTGTCAGGAGCAAAAAAACTCTACACATTCCTGCTGAATGTCAGCTAATCCTCCCTTTACATTCTAAATAACACGATTTGAATATAATTAAATTCCTGAAAGATTGCTCAATTTTTCAGGAATTGTTAAATTTGGGAGTTTTCAATTTTAGGCTAAACAAACAATTCAAATAAATAAATTTTAAAAGTTATATTATGAAACTGTAAAGTTCCATAATACCATTAAAAAACAATAAAAATAAATAAGTATATTATGAAAGTAACTGTAGTAGGTGCAGGCGCTGTAGGTGCAAGCTGTGCAGAATACATCGCAATGAAAAACTTCTGTTCAGAAGTAGTTTTAGTAGACATTAAAGAAGGATTTGCTGAAGGTAAGGCAATGGATTTGATGCAGACAGCATCTCTTAACGGATTCGATACGAAAATTACCGGAACTACAGGAGATTACAGCAAAACTGCAGGTTCTCACGTTGCGGTTATTACCTCAGGTATTCCAAGAAAACCGGGAATGACGAGAGAAGAACTAATTGGTATCAATGCAGGAATCGTAAAAGACGTTACTGAAAATTTAGTAAAACATTCTCCTGATGTAATCATTATCGTGGTTTCCAACCCGATGGATACAATGGCTTACCTTGTACACAAAACTTCAGGTCTTCCTAAGCACAAGATCATCGGAATGGGTGGGGCGCTGGATTCTGCAAGATTCAAATACAGATTGGCTGAAGCATTAGAAGCACCTATTTCTGACGTAGACGGTATGGTAATCGCTGCTCACAGTGATACAGGAATGCTTCCTCTATTGAGCAAAGCAACAAGAAACGGAGTTCCTGTAACTGATTTCCTTAACGCTGAACAGCAAAAATATGTAATTGAAGAAACAAAAGTAGGAGGAGCGACTCTTACCAAATTATTAGGAACTTCAGCCTGGTATGCTCCGGGTGCAGCGGTTTCTGTAATGGTTCAGGCTATCGCTTGCGATCAGAAAAAAATGATTCCTTGTTCTTTAATGCTTGAAGGGGAATACGGACAAAATGATATCTGCCTTGGTGTTCCTGCCATTATCGGGAAAAACGGAGTAGAGAAAATCGTAAATGTAACCCTTACTGCTGAAGAGCAATTGAAATTCGCTGAAGCAGCCAATGCTGTAAGAGAAGTGAATGGAGATTTGAAGTTTTAATACATAAACTTTATACCTTATATATAAACTCCGCGCCCGAAGGGCGCGGAGTTTTTGTATTATAATTTTCAAAAAAATTTAAATCAAAAAATAAGCTTTAAGCTCTGGCAATCTCCGATGGCGAAGCATCAAATTCTTTTTTAAAACCAAAAGAAAAACTATTTAATAGAATTTAACACCTTTTCAAATTCAAGATCACGACCATCAAGAATATCCTGATCTGTATATTTGATGAATTCGTTGACCCTGATTCCTGTTTGCTGCGTCTGTGTATTGTCAGGATAGAAAATCACATTTCCGGTAAATTGTAAAACGTAAGCTCCCGGAAGATTAATTTTAACGAGATCTCCGTCTGCACCTGAAGTCTGCTGGCCGATTGTCATGGATTTCGGGAAAATTTTCTGGAGGCTCATCGAATACCATTCACTTGCACTGCGGGTGTCAGGATTCACGAGGATGAAGACTTTTCCGGAATAAGGATGCATGGTTTTATCTTTAATTTCAGGATAATTATATTTGAGATCTCTGAGATAATAAGTTCCTAAATTTTTCAAATCGGGTTCATAATATTTATGAAAATAATTTTCGACAGGTGAGAAATATTTGTAAACATAATAAAAGACAAAACCTCCCCAATCCGGATACTCACGCATATCAAAAACAATAGCTTTTTTATGGGAAGCATCTTCTAAAATACTGTCCATTTTAGCATCTAATTTATCATCATCAACATTATTCATAAAATCCAGGGTTTGGTCAATCCTAAAATAGGCGATGTCTTTATTCGTTAGCCGGTGATTGTTTTTTTTACGGTTTTTATTGTTGATATAATTGATAATAATAGAAACCTGCGTTTTATCAGCGGCATTGATGAAAGGAATTTCTGTTGAGAATTTTCCTGAATTCGACTGCACGGTTAATTTTTTTGTGGGCAATTTATCAGGCCATATCAAATTGTCTTCATAGGTTGAGAGAACGTACAGCAGTTTTTGATGATTGGAAACAGGAACGAATTTACTTTTCTCCTTAATAATTTGAGTAATGCTTTTTCCGTTAATTTCCGTGATTTTATCACCTATTTTTATGTGGGCCTGATGACAAATTTCAGGAAAGATTAGATTCGTAACCAACAAATGATTGTCAACAATCTGGAAATCAAATGGTGCATAATAAGAGACATTAAACAATATCTCATCTCTGTAATTAAGCTGAGTGTAAAAGTTGAGGGCATGGCTGTCCTGAAACTGCGATACGGCTTTTGCAAGAACTACCTCAAAATCCTTCCGGGTTGTAGCTTTTACCGCTTCATCCAGTAAAATATTAAAATAAGAATCAAAATTTTTATCCATTAAATATTTGTGTGGAAAAAGATAATCGACAATGCCCTGTATTTTTGCCATCGTCAGAAGTCTGTATTTCAGAGGAAGATTGTCTTCTTTGGGAAACTCATACTTTTTCTCATCATTTACTGATTTTCCTTCCGGTAATAGTCCGTAGTCGAATCGGTATTTGTAGATGTTATTGAGCAGGTTTTTATTTTCGGGACTGATCTTTTTATTTTTCCGGAACCAGTCGAAATTTTGATTGACCGCAAGCACATCTTTTTTATTTTCAGTAATCGGCTCTGAAGAAAAATTGGTATCTAAATTTTGCATTAATAGTTTAATAACTTCATTAAAGCTTCCTTTAGGGTTTACTTTCTCAACATTCACCAGGAATAAACTGTCGGCATCAGTATTTCTGCCTGCCAGATCCGGATGGTAATATTTGATGAAATTCCATGTCTTGATAAAGTCCGCATATTGATTTTTCTGTGCGAAAATAGTTTGCTGAAAGGTTAGAAATACGATAAAAAGGATGATCTTTTTCATGATAATAAGTAGATTATAAATATATAATATAAATTTTAATTAAAAATATTTATTATCAAGAATCGGCGAATTGCCTTTATATCAATACATCATAACTCATAAACAAAGCCGTTTCAGTAGAATCATTGTATAGCTTAGTATTAATTCCGGTAATGGTAAACCCCGCATTCTGAAAGAATTTTATAGCCTGATAATTGGTATTCTGGGTTTCCATCTCTACTATTCTGCATCGTAGTTCACGAGCTTCACGGTTAACCGATTTTATGAGTAGCCTCCCGATATTTTGTCCTCTGAATGTTTCACTTACCAGTAAACTTTCAATGAAAAGACTATTGTTCCGCGCTTTGTAGTTACAAATTATCCATGCTATAAGCTCATCTTCATGGTATGCTCCAAAAGAATGCTTCTGCTCGATAATAGTATTCAGGTAGTGAATATCATCAGAATTTATTTCCCAGGTTTTTTTATAATGCTGTGGCTTTTCACGTAAGCTGAATTCAAAAGTATTTTCGACCTCAATTGCAGATACCACGAATATTTTATCTGTTGTATAACCGTTCATTCCCCAGCTAATGGTAGGGTTACCAGGCAGTTTTTCAAGTTTTTGGATCTGCATTATTGATGGTAAATAATTTTAGAACAGCTTAAATACCTAGCGGGTTGGTTTTGAACTGAACATATTGCCACCGGTAGCATAAAGAACGATCTGTAAAATAATCAGGGTAAGGATTACAAACACTCTTATCATAGCATTTTCAGAAAACCGGTTTCTGATAGCTTCCATATAGTTAATTTTTTCAATAGTAAATTCTTTAAGACGTTCGATGCTTGTGAATTCATTTACTTTATTTATATCCGATCTGATCTCAGCTTCATTAAGTGTGGTTGCTACATTGATAAGGTTGATGTTGCTTACAAAAAGCCATCCGAATAAAATAATAGAAAAGAATAAAAGAAAAGGTCGGAGAAGTTTCATTTGTTAAGTATTAATACAGATTTGATATTTTCCAAAAATAAGTAATTTGAAGCAAACTCTATACAAATAACATACCTTAAAGTTTATAAATAACACATTAATAAACTATTTGTTAAGGTTTTTAGTACTATTTCCTAATAAAAGCGCAAGTGATTTTAAAATTAAAACGTATTGCGGTGAAATTTAAATAAAATTTCACATACTAAAATATCAAAACCCTTACATTTGCCTCAATAAAATTTTTACTGAATGCTTAGGAAAATTTCGATCGCAGTGGCAGCTGTTTTGTCCGTTACGCCGATCAACGCGCAGAAGATTAAAAATTCCCAACTGCAACGGCCGAAACTTGTCGTAGGACTGGTGGTAGACCAGATGAGGTGGGATTATTTATACCGTTTTTACAATAAATATGGCAACGACGGTTTCAAAAGATTATTAAATACAGGTTACTCTCTGAATAATGTTCACATTCCTTATGTACCTACGGTTACGGCATTGGGACACACTTGTATATATACAGGTTCTGTTCCTGCCATTCACGGGATTGCAGGAAACGACTGGATGGATAAAGAAACCGGAAAAAACGTTTACTGTACTACAGATGAATCGGTAAAGCCGGTGGGGACAGCTAATGCAAAAGCGGGAAGTCATTCCCCGAAAAACTTATGGTCGACTACCATTACCGATGAGCTGAGAATGGCAACCAATTTCCAGGGAAAGGTGATTGGGGTTTCCCTGAAAGATAGAGCTTCTATTTTACCGGCAGGTCACACGCCGAACGGAGCCTTCTGGTTTGATGATTCCACCGGAGATTTCATCACCAGCAGCTGGTATATGAATGATCTTCCACAGTGGGTAAAAGCTTTCAATGCGCAGAAAATGCCGGATAAACTTATCGCAAACGGATGGAATACCCTGCTTCCGATCAGTCAGTACACAGAAAGCGCACCGGATAATTCTCCTTGGGAAGGGCTATTGGGAAGTGCGAAAGCACCGGTTTTTCCATACAGTAATTTAGCGGCAGATTATAAAGAAAAGAAAGACAATATCCGCTATACGCCTTTCGGAAATACCCTAACGCTGAAGCTCGCTGAAGCTGCCGTGGATGGTGAGAAACTGGGAGGAGATGACGTGGTAGATATGCTGGCGATCAATCTGGCATCTACGGATTATGCGGGTCATAAGTTTGGTCCTAATTCTATTGAGGTGGAAGATGTTTATTTAAGACTCGATCAGGATCTGGCGCAGTTTTTCAGTTATCTGGATGCAAAGGTGGGAAAAGGGCAATACACGGTTTTTCTTTCCGCGGATCACGGAGGTGCGCATTCAGTCGGATTTTTACAGGAGCATAAAATTACCACAGGATTTTTCGGTGATGGCATGGATAAAAACCTGAATGCTAAACTGAAAGAGAAATTCGGAGTAGATAAGCTCATCAACGCAATTGATAATTATCAGATCTATTTTGACAGAAAGCTTATGAGAGAAAATAATCTTGATCTGGATGCGATAAGAGATTTTACCATCAAAGAAATAGAGAATGATCCGGATGATCTTTACGCGGTTTCGGTGACAAAGGTTCAGGAATCAACCATTCCCGAGCCTATTAAGCAAAGAGTTATTAACGGAATCAACAGGCAGCGAAGCGGCGATATTCAGCTGATTTCACACGACTCTATGCTGCCGCCTTATTCCAGAACAGGAACAACACACAGTGTATGGAATTCTTATGATTCACACATTCCTTTGATCTTTATGGGGTGGGGAATTCAGCATGGTGAAAGCAACAAGGCTTATTTTATGACAGATATTGCCCCTACGGTTGCTTCGTTATTGAGAATACAATTTCCGAGTGGGAACGTAGGAAACCCTATTACGGAAGTGATCGGAAAATAATTTTGGTGAGATACAATGAGAATCCTTAACAGCTGATGTTAAGGATTTTTAATTTATACAAATATCTTGGTGCCGTCTATTTTCAGCATATTTTGCTTTTCCATCTTTTTGATGGCTCTTATCACGGTTTCTATCCGCATACCGGTGAGTGATGCGAGTTGTTGCCGCGTATAGGGAATATAAAATGAAAACTTATCATTAAAACCGAAATGGTTCTTCACATGATTCAGAAGAAGGTTTAGTTTTGTGATGGGATCCTGAAAACAAAACGGTGCAGAAGTCATGTGTTTATAATGCATACGGTCTGCCGTATAGGAGTAAATATTAAAGATGAGCTGAGGCTTTTTCAGCAGAAGAGCGATCAGCTTATTCTTTTCCAGCCTTATGATCTCGCAGTCGGTAACAGCGATGGCATTTACCGCATATTTCCTGTCGTGAAAGAGATATGTCTCTGCCAGGCAATGACCATCGAAAGGAATCCCGTGGATGAACTCTTTGCCGTCTTCCAGGAAGCTGCTTATCTTTACCGTTCCGGTTTTTATTTGCATATAAAACTTCGGAGTGCTGTCTTCCGCAAAGACATAATCTCCCGAATTATAGTTTTGTTGCTCAGCACCATGGGAAAACAAGAGGTTTTCGCATATGACCATAATCTAACTGGTATTTATTTGAGATAAAAGTAATAAATAAACAGACTGATTAAAAATTTATAAATACCACATACATGCCTTATACGAAAATATGCACAAGCTTAGAAAAAGCCTGCCACTGTAAGATACTCTAATTATAAATCAGATCCTTTAAAACAACTTCATTATTTGAAATAAACCGAGTGCTCAGCGTTAAAATAATTCCCCGCAATATTACAAAATTATGTTTCCGCTCACTTGCTGAGCATTAAAGTTTATGCTGAGCTTGTCGAAGTATCCTGGTGCCTAAAATGCACGCAATCCTTTCAACAAATCTTCGCCCAAAACGCTAAAAATAAATCAACAAAATGTTAACAAAATTATGGTTTTTGCTCATTTGCTGAGCGGAGCGCCTTAGCGCCCGAATTAAGCGCAATCCTTTCAACAAAACTTTGCGTCGATAGCGTTAAATAAACAATCAAAAAAGTTAATAAAATATTACAGTAATACTCATTTGCTGAGCGAAGCACCCTAGCGCCCGGAAAATAAGCGCAATCCTTTCAACAAATCTTTGCGTCGATAGCGTTAAAAAAATCAGTGAAATGTAAAAATAGGAGGAAGATTTTATCCGTAATTGCCTATGAAAACGGCAATACCCCAGAAGTAGTCTTGGTTGGACTACTATTTCAGCTACAAATGTAAACAAAATATTTTCACCGCCAAATACTAACTTCCTATTTTCTAATTTCTTATATCTTCATAACAGAAACCACAAAACCGCACAAACTTACAATGCAGTTTTCCTAATTTATTTTATATATTTGTGATCTAGTGTTCATTACCTAGAAATAGTAGTCCAACCAAGACTACTTTTACAATAGCACGTATGAACACAATGATGAAAAGTTATGAACCCTTTCCTTTACTACGTTTTTTCGTAGTTTGGTTGTATATTTTCATCCCTTCACAAGCATATTCCGGTTCTTTTGTACCGGCAGATTCCATTATTTTTGTAGCTGAAGACTCATATGTTTATTCAGAAACCCCTGTTTTTGTTGCAGGTTCTGGACATAATAAAGGTTTTACATCAGCTAAAAAGTCCAAAGATTTTCTTAAGAGATCATCTTCACCATTTTCTACTCAAAAATCAGTCAATATTGCAGCCCATAAGGCATGCTATACAGGAAGTCCGTGGAGACAACATGACCCCGGACGCATTTCTCATGCCTCAATGTTGGGGATTACGGGAAGCTCTTCTCTAAAACTTATTGATAAAACAATAAAACCTTTATTTCTCGCACTATTAGTAATAAGTAGGGATAGAAAGGAGCTTATAAACAGGACTTTTTACCCTTTTCAAATTACAAATATCATCATCAATCACTTTGTGCGTCCTCCGCCTGTGCTTCTCTCTGAAGGCACAAAAGGGTTTGACACATAAGTCATATTGGACTCGTCGTCAATTCGAGTGTTTTTTCGTAACAAGGTGAAGAAAAAATGTATCGAGAATGAAATTAATCCTCAAGCTCATAAACTTCTCGATACGACTTTTACAAAGTCTACTCGAAGTGACGAATCTCGGCTTAGCTGGTAATAGTAGCATGGAAAGATTCGGCTTGGATCCCTACGGGATGACAATCGGAGTGGTAAGGAAACTCAATTTTGGGTATTTGACTCGTCGTCAATTCGAGTGTTTTTTCGTAACAACGTGAAGAAAAATGTATCGAGAATGACATTGATCCTCAAACTCATAAACTTCTCGATACGACTTTTGCAAAGTCTACTCGAAGTGACGATAGACTCAGTGAGCTTCTATAAGTGCAACGCCTTTGTGAAACTAAAAAGCAGATCATATTAAAAAAATCTTTGTGGGCTTCGTGTTCACAATTAAAAATATAACAAACTCATAAATACAAAACAATGAAACATTTATTTACAGCCGCCGCATTGCTGCTCAGCATGACAGCATTCGCACAAGTGGGGATTAATAATACTTCCCCTAAAGCAACCCTTGATATTACCGCTAAAACCACCGACGGCAGCAAACCCGAAGGATTAATTATCCCACAATTATCAGGTAATAATATCCATACTGCCACAGCAGCAGGTGTCTATGGATCAAACCAGAAAGGACTTATCATCTATGCAACCTCCGCTGACTCTTCTCCTATAAGTACAACAGCTAATATTACCAGTGCGGGATATTATTATTTCGATGGCGGTGCATGGCAGAGAATATTGGAAACCTCTTCAGGAGATACTACCAATGATGGCTGGGTTAATGATACAACTAATTCGATGGTAAAACTTGGAGCAAAAGCAGATGGTACAGCAAGAGCTGCAGGAACAGATTTTGTGGTAAAAGACGATGGGAAGGTAGGCATAGGCACAGCGACCCCCGGTTCTTTATTAGATCTGGTTGCTGATAATAAAGGAACGGCAGGACAGGATGACCTCACTCTCAGCTCATATAACTCTACCGGTTCTCCATCGGCGGGACTGATATTCAGGGTAGCACGAGGTACGGCAGCTGCACCAGCCAATTTACAGAATGGTGATGATTTGGTAAATATTATATCTTCAGGTAGAATAGGGGGAAATGTAACCAATAGCTCGTCTATTATAGCCAGATATAAAGGGGATGGTACAACAAATCTTTCAAGTTTAACGTTTAATGCCAGTGGAATCAATCGTATGCTGATCGATGAAAATGGGAGGGTAGGAATAGGGACAACAGCTCCGAAAACTAATCTTCATGTAACTTCACCCGCCGGACAATCAACCCCAATTGCTGCTTTTTCCATCGTAAATTGCGGAGCGGGATGTGCCCAAAGTACGGCTAAAAATATTGTTCTTAATAATGCGCAGGCAAACAACAGTCTCTTTGCCTCTATTGACTTTGTTCCTGGGACAGATCCATTGGGGGATTCCGGGGCTTCTATACAGGGTATAGACCGAGACGCTACCAATAATTATGCAGGGCTGTCATTCTTTACAAGAAATGCAACAGATTATGATTCCAGAATGGTGATAAAGTCTTCCGGTAATGTGGGAGTAGGAACGAATGCGCCTATTACCAAATTAGATACCAGAACAAATCCGGGTAATGCTTCTCCCGGCAATGGTGCCATTGCAATTGGGGAAACTACACAGACAGCAAGTGCTGCCGGAGCGGGTGCTATGAGATACAATACAACTTCTAAAGATATACAATACTCAGATGGTGCTAGCTGGAGTAGCCTTGCAAAAAGTGATCTATATGGTGGTTTTGTACCTGTTGTTAAATTGGTTGCGCGTAAAACAACTGCACAAAGCATAGGTACTAATTCAACAGCCACTATAACTTTTCCAACTGTTGTAAGTAATCCTGATGGTGCATACAATGCAACCACAGGTATTTATACAATACCTGCGGGCGAATCGGGTTTATATATGGTTTCGGGAGCCTTTAACGTTAGTCCTAATAATTTCAGTAATGCATTTGATATAAAAGGAGTTTTTAACGGAGTTTATGTTATAATGTATACTATTAAAGATCTTCAAAATACTAATGTTGACATGGGAGGTTCAGTAGCATACTATATGACAGCAGGACAACAAATAAGTATCGCGTCCCAAACATGTAATGGTTGTTCCGCAAGTACTTATACTTATAATTCAGGTGTATTTTCTATAACAAAATTAAGTGCAAATTAAAGGAAAAAGTAATATTATATCCTCACAGATTCAAAACCTGTGAGGATTTAATAACAACTAAATACATACTGAATTATCAAAAAAAGAGATCAACCAATAAATTCATAAATACAATTACACAATGCAAAAATTTATTACAACAGCCTATTTATTAGCGATGGCAGTCTTTTCTAAATCCGTGTTTGGTCAGGTGGGGATCAATACAAAAACTCCTTATGCTACTCTTGATATCAAGGCTAAATCACCAGGCACCAACCCTGAAGGACTTCTTATCCCAAAATTAAGCGGTACCGATATCCAGAACGGGCCGTATGGAACTAACCAGACAGGGACTTTGGTATATGCCACTGCGGTTCCTTCTGCACCCAATACCGTTACTGCGGAAATTACCGAGCCGGGATTCTATTATTTCAACGGGACCAAATGGAAAAAGATAAACAGCTCAGGAAGCACCATAAGCTATACCACCATTGCAGACCCCAACATCTTAGGCTATATACCCAGCAATACAGCAACAGCTTCGGTAGATGCACCGGCTAGTTTAACGTTAGGTTCTGCTACTGCTACTCGTAGAGGAATAGGGACTTTTGGTGGGCACACCTATGCATCCTATTCTACCAGTGCCGCGGTAACCTGGTACCAAGCCTATAATGCTGCAAAGAATATGGGAGGCTATTTGGCCGCTTTCACTTCTGATGCAGAATGGCAATATGTAGAAACTAATTTATTAACAGCTTATTCTATATTTGACACCAATGGAGCATGGATTGGAATGGTGAAATTTTCATGGTTCGCAGGGACTGCTCTCACACCCGATCCTGAAATGAAATGGATTACAGGAGAACAACCCAATCATGATTATTCTGCCGGGGGTACTTCTGCGGTGAGAAAGTCCAACTGGTTTGGTTCAGGAGAACCTAATAATAATACAGGTGTCGAAGGATTTGTTCATGTCTGGCCTAAAAATTTAGGCTATACAAAAACATATAATGGCTATACCTGTACTCATACATGGAATGATAATATTGCTAATGGTAATGTAATTACCGTTGGGGGAGGTTTCATAGTAGAATTTCAGCAATAATAATTAATAATTTAAAATAAAGCATAATGTCAATCTTACACAAAATCAAAGCGTATCTCTACGATAACACCTTAACCAAAGACAATCCCAATGATTTCATTGCCCGTACCGCAAGCGAGCGTTCTCTTTCTGTAAAACAGATTTGTGAAGCCGCCGCCAGCCGCGGTGGGGCAGATGTTTCCGCTTCGGCGATGGAACATGCTACCGAGCTGTTCCTGAAAGAAATGGCGTACCAACTGTGTGATGGCTTTTCGGTCAATACCGGATATTTTACTGCAAGTACTACCATCCGCGGGGTATTCGACAGTCCGTCGGAGACTTTTAACAAAGACAAGCACAACATTATTTTCCAGTTCAATCAGGGAGAAAAGTTACGGGCTGAGATTTCAAATATTGAAGTAGATATTCTGGGAGTGGCAGAAGCTTCTTCGGTGATCTTGCAGGTAACCGATATGAAGAGTGGTTCTGTTAATGATCTTCTCACTCCGGGCAGAAATCTGAGGATTGTGGGCAGCAAGATCAAAATCATGGGCGATAACCCTACGCGGGGAGTTTATTTCATCAATACCGCTACACAGGACAGAACAATGGTAGAGGCGTTCGATATTGTAACGAACAATCCCTCCGAGCTTATGGTGGTGATTCCTGCATTACCGGCAGGAACGTATAATCTGGAAGTGGTGACGCAGTTCACACAAGGCGCTCTTCTTAAAGAACCGCGAACAGCTACCCTTGATAAGCTTCTTACTGTGATGTAAGGACAGGTGTATTTGTCAACACCGTGTTGACCGCCCGATCAATGGTGCGTTGACCGCTCGGTCAAGGGTGTGTTGACCGCCCGAGTGTGGGTGTGTTGACCGTACGGTATGAATATTCATAGTTTAGGGTTTAACGATTGGCCTGAAACGAGAGACTGTCTGAAAGGGCAGTCTTTTTTATGTGGTTATGTAAACGCGAATTTTTTATTTATTTTTAACGCTGTAGCGCAAAGGTTTTATTTTATATGATTGTAAGTCTGTTTAAACTTTTTATATAATCACAAACTGAAGGTTCGGCGGAGCCAAAGTCTCAAAAGATGAGTTTAACTTATATTTAAAGTAGATGAATAGAGATGAAAAAATGTCACAATAACTTAAAAAAGCTTCGATTTTTATTCTTTTGAGAACTTTGAATAGTTTAACGATTTCTCAGCATAGCAAAAGCGGCATCAGAATTTTCTGATGCCGCTTTATTATTTTAAAAGAAACTCTTTATTGTAGGGTAGACCAGCCTATCGCCCAGGCCGGATTTGCTATCTTGTTTCCTGCGCCGGTCGCATCCGATTTTTCAGTATAGGTTGATGGCTGTATGGTGACAGGAGAACCATCGGTAGCCTTTGCCGTCATTTTATTGGTGACAGTGGTGTCAAAAAAAACATCTTTTATTTTGCTTTGCCCGTTGAGATAGGTTACGGTAGAATCGCTTTCAATGCTGAAACCGTCTGTCCAGTCAGAAAGGACTACATTTTCAAAACTGGCATACGTTCCTGAATACAGTCTTATGGCCTGCGACTCTCCGGAAGTCGCGCCGAGGAGCGTTATATTTTTTAGGGTAGGTTTGGATCTTGGGGAAGCATCTGCATTGGTAGCATTGTTGAGTCCCTTGATTCCTGTATTTCCCGTACCGCTGGTTTTTCTTTTTGTATAAATATTGGAAACGGTTCCTACCCATCCGTCTGTCCAGACAAAAGCGTCGTCTTCATTTCCTATTGAAACGATATTGGTGAGATTTACTGTTCCTCCGTACAGTTGGATGCCGTCTTCAGCACCGTTTACCACCGCGATATTTTCAACTTTGGTATCGCTTCCGACCCCGAACAGTGAAAGTCCGTTGAATTTTATATCAGTACTGAAATTAATACCCGCATTTTCAATTCTTACATAAGTTAATGATCCGGAATTATCTGTATCTGCCGTTCCTCCGTATGATGCATTCCCGATCTCGGAAGAAGCCGTTGTTCCTGTGTTTACCGGTGCTTTTCCGCAAATGATAAGTCCTCCCCAGCTTCCTGCAGTAGCTGCAGATGAATTGAAGGTCACCGGTGAAGCCGATGTTCCGTTGGCATAAATCTGGCCGCCCTGTTCTACCAGGATATATGATTCTGCCGCCGCCGTCGCAACGATTCTTGTACCGGCAGGGATTATCAGCTTACCGCCGTCTTTTACTCTTACGGCTCCGTTGAGTACATACACTTTCGTGGCATCAAGCGTTACTACCTGCCCGCTGGTAACATCTCCTTTGAAATTGGCAGGATCCTGTGCTATCCCTACGACTGCTATCGTGGCCACATCATCATCTTCCGAGCAGGAGTGAAAGATAAAAGACGAACTTATAATAACAGCTGCCATGATGAGCTTCAGATAGTTTTTTTTCATAATATTTTCAGATTAAATACTGTTTCTGTTTTCAGGATACCAAATTACCATTTTTCCGTGTATTTTCATCATATGTGAACAGACAATCTGATGTAAAAGAATATTAAACAATATTTCTTAATGGTTAAATAATCGTTCTTTTATCAATCTTTTATATAAATAAAAAAAGGCATCGGAAAATTAATTCCGATGCCTTCTTTAAAATTTAATATGAAGAAACTAATTACTAATTATAAGTTATAATTTGTCCAGCCTGCATACCAAGTATCATTGGCATCTTTTACAGCTCCTCTGTAAGTAACGGCAGTAAACCAGCTTGTTAATTTAGCATTAGTGAATACTCCGCCTGTCAATAAAGGAGAACCTGAAGCAGGAGAGAAGTTTGGTGTTGTTCCTGCAGGAGCCCATGCATTGGTTAATTTAACATCAGCAGTGTACATTAACGTTGAGTTTCCGTGGTTTGTGTACCATGTCGTAAGATCTGCTAATGTATAGTTTGTAGGGGATGACGTTGAAGCTCCGTATTTCAACGGCGTTACAGCACCAGCAATGATATTATTCTCGAAAGCAAGACTTGAATTCCCGATATTGTTATCTGTTGGAGTACCTTTGGTAGCATCAATAAATAAACCTACAGGATATCCTGTGAATACAGAGTTGAATACAGAGATTGAAGAGTTTCTTCTGATCTGTAATGCATTCTGGAATAAAGAGTTGATTGTACCTACGTTTGTAGAAGTACTTGTAGAGCTGATTGGGCCAATGATCGTCATGTTCGAGAATGTAGCCGATGTTTTTGGCGTTAAAGAAGATCCGTTGGCATCGTTATCAGATTCAAAAGCATTAGATCCTGAAACGTCAGCAACCTGAGAATCTCTTACCCCGATACCAAACTGAACTTTTCCTGAAAACCCGTTATCTGTATCGAAATCGTCATCAAGACCTTTGTAAGCAATAAGGTGAGAACAGTTTACCGTTCCTCCGAACCACTCGAAGCTGTCGTCATTAGCATAAGAAACCTGTACGTAATCTACCGTAGTTCCGCTACCTACACCCCCGAAAGTAATACCGTTGATTTCTTTATCCGGTAAGAAAGCATATCCTGCATATTCTACTCTTACATATTTTAATACACCACTATTATCAGCAGCATTTGTTCCTCCGTAAAGACCCAACCCTTCTGTGTTGTTGATCCCTCCTTCGATTTCACCTACACCAGCCTGTCCGTTGAAAGATGCATTGGTAGGAGCAGCTCCTAAGATTACTAAACCTGCCCAGTCTCCTCTTTTCGGACTTGGTTTTTCTGAAGTGAAGATAATTGGGTTATTAGCAGTACCTTCTGCCATAATCTTACTTCCTCTTGTAATAATCAAAGCACCGTTTTTATCAGCCTCTCCAACGATTTTTGTACCTGGCTCAATCGTTAACGTTGCCCCGTTTGTTACATATACCAATCCTCTTAGCTTATAGATATTATTGGCTTTAAGAGTAAGGTTTGAAGTGATTTTTCCTGAAAGGATAAGGTTTTCGGTACTTCCGCCACCTGAGTTACTGTTCTGAACTATAGTTTGTCCATCTTCTTCTATGTTTCTACATGCTGTTACAGTAGTTGCTAGAGTACCAAGCATTAAAGCGTATAAAACAAATTTTTTCATGATATAAAGACTTATTTTTTTATTAGATAATTGATTTTAATTAAAAGCTGTATCCAAGAGTAAGACTGATGTTTGTACCTGTTACTCTGTCGATAGCAAGTGCATCTGCACTGTCGTATTTTTTGTTGTCGTTTAGGTCGTGGTAGAATTTCGCATGGCGATTCAGGATATCTGAAATATTCAGTTTAATTTCTCCTTTGTTCTGCCAGATTTTCTTAGCTACCTGGAAATCAAGAAGAGGTCTTGGGTTTTCCCAGATCGGCGGAACCTGATCGTTTCCTACATATAAGATCCTTCTTCCGATCATGTTGAAAAGCACAGTAGAAGACCATCCTGATTTTTCAGTATCATACTGAAGGCTTACGTTTACGGTATAAGGTGACTGGCCCTGCATTGGTCTGTCTACATTTGTAGCCTCGTCTGTCACTCTGTTTTTAATTAAAGCGAAGTTACCACCCAAGGTAAAGTTTTTAAGAGCACTCATGAAATCAAGCTTCTTTCTGAATTCCAATTCAGCTCCGTAAGCATCAGCTTTATCTACGTTTAAGTAGTTGAAAGTATTACTTGTTCCTACCCCCGATTGGTTGAAATACAACTCGATAGGGTTTTTGAAGTTTTTATAGAAACCTGCCACGGAAAGGATCTCTCCGTTTCTAGGATACCACTCCCAACGTACATCGGCACTGGTAATTTTAGTTCTCTGGATAAATTTGTTACCGATCACAGTAGCTCCCAAATCAAAATCATAGTATGCTAATGGAGATACTTCCCTGAATTCCGGTCTTACCACAGTCTGCGAACCTGCAACACGTAGATTCATGTTATTGGTAAGCTTGAATGTCATGTTTAATGCCGGTAAAAAGTCGGTAACACGCGTATTTACAAAACGGTCGTCGCTCTTTTTGGTGCTTCCTACCAATTGGTCGAAGTTTTCAATTCTTAATCCCCAAACTGCTCTGAACCATGAGTTGATGTTATTGTCAAATTGTAAATAACCTGCATTCAGGATTGTATTGGCGATGTATCTATATTGGTTACCTGCAATCTCATCAAAGGAAAATTTATTGCTATCCGTTCCGAAGTTTTCAGGATTGAAAATCGTTTCAAACGGCTGAGAAAGCAATCCCTGGTTATATGATGAAAGTCTTACAGAGAAAGGTCTTGAGTTATAAACCCTGTCTTTTACCTGGAATAAATATCCTCCTTTAATAGTTTGTTTCTGACCAAACATCTCAAAAGTTTTGGATACGTCTCCACCGGCATTATATAAGTAATCGCTCAAAGTAGAGTAGAATACACTTCCTGATTTTTGAGAAAGACCATTTGAGATCAAAGCCAGATAAGGGCTTCCGTTGATGTCAGGATATTGGTTGTACTGCAAACGTTGCAATAATGGAATGTATTGATCCAAAATCCCAAAGCTTCCGTACCAGTTGAAGGTAAGGCCTCCCAAAGCATCAATCTTATGTGTTCCGGTAAGTGTTGAATTGTAGAATGTTGTTTCTTTAAAGCCAATTTCTCTCGCGATGATGTTTGTTCCGTTTACAGGATCAAATTCAAAATCTTTTCCTGTTCTGAAAGACATATGGTTCACCGTATTGTTGGTGATGATGTTTTTCAGGGAAATTCTGTTATTGCTGTTAAGCTTTAAAGTTAAATTTAATAAACCTCCTAAAATAATATCGTTCTGATATTTTTCAGTATAGTAATCGAAGTTGGTATCAGCTAAAAGACCGTTGATGGTGAAAAATCTGTTATTGGTTTCGATTTTTCTTTTGTTGTTGGTGTAATTTAATACGGCAATAACTCCTAAATCTTTTCCGAACAGCTTCGTATTGAAACCTCCGTCCAGCTGCAAGCTTACATTTTCAGGGAAACCATTAGAATTGTATCCCAGATTTTTTACATATTGTTTTCCGAATTCCGTTTTTTCTGCATCTCCCAAAATACTGAAAGAGTTCTTTGCAGGGAATCCTGTAGGAAGTTTTCTTGTTCCGTCATCAATTCCCAGGAAATCCCATTTTCCTCCTTTCTGCATTTTAAACTCGTGGCCCATGGTGATAGAGTTTCCTCCAACTCCCACCTGTGCATTGAAGAAGTTTTTATTCGGGATGTCTTTGGTATTTACCTGGATCAGTCCGCCTCCCCATTCACCGCTATATTCAGGAATAAAGGTTTTGTTGATAACAAGTGTTTCGATCACATTGGCTGGGAAAAGGTCGAAAGAGAACGTTTTTCTGTCCGGCTCTGTACTGGATAGCTGAATGCCATTAAGCATTGCCTGATTGTAACGGTCTGATAAACCTCTTACCACAATGTATTTTCCGTCGAATAAACTTACCCCGGAAACTCTTTTCAGAACTTCACCCGTGTTTTTATCCGGACTTCTTTTGATGGCTTCCACACCGATCACCTGTGAAACTACCCCGGAATTTCTTTGTAAACCGATAGTAGCGGCAATGGTTTCTTTTCTTGCATTGGATTTTATAACAATTCCTTCAATTTGTTTTTCCTTTGTAGAAGTAGGCTTATCCAGAACGATATCCAGGTGCGTGTTGGCATCGTTTTTTACAATAACCTCACTGATTTCTTTTCTGTTGTAGCCGTTGGAAGTTACCGTAATGACGTAATTAGTTCCGGGCGGAAGGCTTAGAGAGTAGTTTCCGGAAATGTCAGTCGTTACCTCCTGGTCATTTACCTTTACCTTTACCCCTTCAATAGGCGTATTATCTTTCTCGTCCAATACCCTACCTTCTAGAACCTGGCTTTGTGCGAATGCATAACCAGCGGAAAACAAGGCAAGCAGCATAATGCTCTTCTGGATTTGTTTTTTCATTTTTACTATATCTTACTCGATTCTTTCGGTGCAAAGAAATAAAGAATAAACCGGGTATATGGTTTAGCAAAATTTAATTTTTTCTTAACTAAACATTAAGAAAAGGATATAATTGTTAACTTTATGTGAACGATATCCGTTTTGTTAAACTGTGATTAAAATATTATTAACTTTGATGCGTAAAAATTGAAAATGAACCAAAAGAAAATCCTCTTAATAGACGACGAACTGGATATTTTAGAGATTCTGTCTTACAATTTAGAAAAGGAAGGCTACGATATCTATACAGCCACAAACGGTAGCGAAGGTATCGACAAAGCCAAAGAAATTGTCCCTGATCTTATCTTATTAGATGTCATGATGCCTGAAAAAGACGGTATTGAAACTTGCCAGGAACTTCGCAAGATTAAAGAGCTTCAGAAAACACTCATCGTTTTTCTTTCTGCAAGAAGCGAAGAATTTTCACAGCTGGCTGGTTTTCAGGCAGGAGCCAACGATTACATCGTTAAACTCATCAAACCGAAAATCCTTATTTCAAAAGTAAATGCTTTATTGCAGCTTACGTCTCAGGTTTCCGACAATTCAAAACTTATTGAGATTGGTGATCTTGTGATTGATAAGGATAACTTCAGGGTATCAAAAAGCGGTCAGCAGTTTCTGCTTCCGAAGAAAGAATTTGATCTTCTTTATCTATTGGCTTCCAATACGGAAAAAGTATTCAAAAGAGAAGAGATTCTGGAGAAAGTCTGGGGAAATGACGTGATCGTTGGAGAAAGAACGATTGATGTACACATCCGAAGATTGAGAGAAAAGTTAGGAATCAATACGATTCAGACATTAAAAGGAATTGGGTATAAACTTATTGTTTAATACTCAATTCATTACTTTTACATAAACCTATAAAAACTTGTAAAATTGAAATTTTACAGACTTACACTCGTCGCCTCTTGTCTCCTGACATTGGTGATGTTTCTTTTAGTAATCACTTTCGATCTGCTAAAAGATATCTATTACAATACGCCCTTCTTTAAAATCGGGCTTTTCATCTGCCTTATTCTTATTTTTATCATTAATTACATTGTGCTTGAGCTGCTTTTCAACTATTACGGAAAGAAACAGGTTCGTGGCCTTTCGATGCTTCTGCCTCAGGAAATTGTTCATAATGATAACGAAAACATTACGATAAAAGAACTTGGAGAACGTTTTTCAGATCTCAACCAGCAGAAAGTTACAGAGCTCGATATGATGAAAGAAATGGAAAGCTACCGTAAAGAATACATTGGAAATGTTTCGCACGAACTTAAAACGCCTCTGTTTTCTATTCAGGGATATGTGGAAACATTGCGGGACGGCGGCGTGGATAATCTTACCATTCGCGACAAATACTTAGAAAGAATAGATAAATCGGTAGAAAGACTTATTGCCATCGTTACCGATCTTGATATGATAAACCGACTGGAAGCAGGTGAGATCAATCTTACCGTTTCCAAGTTTGATGTTAATTTGCTCATCAAGGAAATCTTCGATCTTCTTGATCTTGAAGCCGAAAAGCACAACGCCACGCTTCAGATTCAGACCCTGCACCCGCAGATCTTCGTAGAAGCCGATAAACAGAAAATTTCGCAGGTTTTTATTAATCTTATTTCTAATGCCATTCATTACGCCAACAGGCAGGAAGCCAGAGTGGTGGTGAAAACAAGCATTCTTAAAAATAAAGTTCTGATCGAAGTTATAGACAACGGAATGGGCATAAAAGCCGAAAGTCTGCCCCGAATCTTCGAAAGATTTTACCGTGTAGAAACAAGCCGCAGCAGAAGAGAAGGCGGGTCCGGGCTGGGGCTTGCTATCGTAAAACACATTCTCGAGGCACACAACGAAAATATTACGGTAGAAAGCGTCTACCTTGAGGGTACGAAATTCAGTTTTATGCTTGAAAAATGTAAATAGTTTTTGCAAAATGTAAGAAAAAAAAATATTTTAAAAAATCGAGAAATATTTTTTTGTCACATCTCATTTATTTTATATTTGCAACAGAGATTTATCATAATAACAAAGGCAAAAAAGTAATTTTAAACTGATGGTTTACAAAATCCGCGTAATATTAGATGCGAAAGAAGATATTTTCCGTGATATCGAAGTTAAAGGAAAACAGACGCTATGGAACTTACATTTAGGAATTAAAAGTGCGTTCAGCTTGCAGGGAGATGAGCTTTCTGCTTTTAATTTACTGGAAGAAGACGGAACGATCGTGAAAAGTGTTCCGTTGGAAGATATGAGTGATGATGGTGACGGAGAGATTATGTCGGATGTGTACATTGATGAAGCTTTCGGGAAAGCGGGTGATAAAGCTCAATTCCAGTACGGACTTCTTGATCTTTGGGAATTTTTCTGCGAATTGGTAGAAGTGATCGAAGAAACAAAAGGCGTTAATTATCCTATCACGGTTTACAGATTCGGAAATGTTCCTTTAAAAGCGCCAAGCAAAAGCGGAAGCGGAGGATCTAAAAAGAAATCAGCAATGCCATTGATGGATGATGATTTCGGGTTTGATGATGACTTTGCAGTGACCGGCAACTTTGCAGATGACGACGACGAAAACTTCGATGATGATGAGGAAGAAGATTACAATGACGATGTTTTCGATGAAGAAGATGATAATGATGATGAGAGATAATCAAAACATATAAAATATACAGCCCTGAATTTTATTCGGGGCTTTTTTAATTCAATTTTCCAAGGATAGGGCAGCTTTCATAAATGATGTTGAATAGTAAAGGTTAAATTTTTAAGTAATTATGGACATTTAGGGAAAACCTTCTATTTTCAACGTTTAGATTTCTAAATATTTCGTTGTTCTTTAAAATTCATAAGCATGCTTTCCTGTTTTCCGATCACAATTCCTATTTTTGTTAAAAGAGAATTAATGAAAAAATTAATTTTAATAGCGATAATCGGCTTAGGAATTATCTCCTGTGCCACTCAAAATACAGCAAAAAACATGAAGGACCTCCCAAAAGAATGGAAGCACACAACCAATATCTATGAAGTTAATGTAAGACAATATACGAAAGAAGGAACCTTTAAAGCATTTGAAAAAGAAATGCCACGTCTAAAGAATATGGGAATAAGAACACTATGGTTCATGCCCATAACTCCTATTGCACAGGAACAAAAAAAAGGAAGCATGGGAAGTCCTTATGCGGCAGCAGATTATACATCGATCAATCCGGAGTTCGGAACGATGGATGATTTTAAACACATGGTGAATGAAGCACACAGGCTCGGCTTCAAAGTAATTATTGATTGGGTAGCAAACCATACCGGCTGGGATCATGTATGGACAAAAACACATCCTGAATTTTATTTAAAAGATCCTGACGGAAGTTTTCACCGTGCATCGGGAATGGATGATATTATAGAACTGGATTATAAAAATCCGGAGATGCGTCTCGCGATGATCGATGCTATGAAATTCTGGATCAAAGAGACGGATATAGATGGTTTCCGATGTGATCTTGCTTCCTGGGTCGAAGTAGATTTCTGGGAACAGGCCCGTCCGGAAGTAGAAAAAATAAAACCATTATTTTGGATCGGAGAATATGATGAACTTGAAAATCCGGAATATGGGAAAGTTTTTGATGCTAGTTATTCCTGGAAATGGATGCACAAATCTGAAGATTATTATAAGAAAGATCTCCCGTTACAGGAGCTGAAAGATCTTCTGATACAATATTCCAATATCGGTGATGGTTCTATGAGAGCATGGTTTACCACCAATCATGATGAAAATTCATGGAACGGTACCGAATACGAAAAATACGGTATTATCACCAAACCCATGGCTGTATTTTCGGTAACCTGGAATGGGATTCCGTTATTATATTCCGGGCAGGAACTTCCTAATATGAAAAGGCTTGAATTCTTTGAAAAAGATCCTATAGAATGGACGAATACTTATCAGATGGCGGACTTTTATAAGGTATTACTGGATTTGAAATCTACAAGTCCTGCTTTAAGAGGTGGAGATCCCAACGTAGGAACTTATATTCTGAATACAACAGCGAATGATAAAATTTTTGCTTACCTCCGAAAAAATGGAAATGATGAAGTTTTGGTGGTGTTGAATATGTCAAAAGAGCCTGTAGATTTTAGCATTGAAGATGCAAATGTATCAGGTGTTTTTAAAAATGTATTTACCAGAATGAATAAAAATTTTGAAGAAGGAAAAAATTTCAGTTTTAAACCGGGAGATTATGCGGTTTTTGAAAAATAAATAATCCGGAAAATTACCTGGAAATCAGAATTAAAAGAGGCTGCCCAAATTGTTCGGGCAGCCTCTTTATGAAATATTGCATGACACAACTAATTTTACATAATTATGTATTATTTAAAATTAGAATTTTTTAAATTTTGGATTAGTAGTTTTTCTCATAAATATATTTTATTAAAGTTTGGCTTAGAGGTTTGTTTATTATCGTTTTAATTTTAAATACGTTATTAAAAATTAAAGGTCAAATATATCCTTTGTTTTTGATAAATTTAACCTGAGTTCGGGATAATAATTGAGATAAACTTTGTAAAAAATAGCAATAATTCGTATATTTAAGTTTCTGACATTCAAATATTTAAACGATTTATTGCTATGAATTTAAAAGACCAAATTACAAATATTTTTGTACAAATTGATGATTTCTGTAAAGAGTTTGATGTTCAAATTAAAAAATTAA